>CAWDOH010000001.1:0-151528 GCA_963803725.1 Bryobacterales bacterium
CTGTCACAATGGTTATGTTATGTGGCGCCGCTGAACCGGTACCGTATTGCTGCATGCCACCAACAACTTCGCCGAGCAGGGCGATCCGGCTGATGGCGATGGCACGCAAGACCTGGGGTGGTAATCGGACGGAAGACGGGAGCACACAGCAGATTCTGGCCAGCGTTTTGCGTACTTGCTGGCAGCAGGGAAAAGATGCTTTTGGTCAGTTGGTGAAGTTATTACGTTCCGCTGATCTTGCTGGAGATCGTTCCCGCCGGGCCATCACCCTGACTTGCCCTAACAACCATTCGGCTCCCTCCACTCGCTTCAGCCTCGCAACCGCAAAACTTCAAAATCAATCGAACGCGACCGTCCACGCCTACGCCAACGTGTGCCTCACCGCGTGGTAAACATTCCCCATGGAGCAGTTCGCAACCCTGGCGCCGCCCGGTCTCGTGGACAGCGACAGCCTGCAACAAGCCAAAACGCAGATCCAACAGATGCCGTATCAATCGCTCAACGCTCTTCGCCGGGGGCTTAGTCCTTCGGGGATCAAGAGCCGGCTCATAGGGCCGCGGCAGCAAATCAAGTCCTATATGGAAGCCCGGGCCGGGGCCTCGGTGGGCAACACCGCAAAAGCCAAGGCGATGGCCGCGGCCTCACCTGAGTTTCCCACTCCCTCCGGTTTCTGCAACACCGGCATGGCCTCGTCGCCACTGAGCAACGTAAGTCAGAGCGGATACGGCGCCACGGGCGGCTCAGGTTCGTCGACATCGGCGTCGACTGGCAGCATCGATCCGGGATCGAATCAGCAACTCCAATATCAAGTGGATCCCTCGACGAATGTGATCACCAGAATACCGTCCGACGTGATTCTCGAGTACGATGCCACCCGCTTTATCGCGGATACGATCAAGGACTTTTCGCAGGATGCCTGCAAAGAAGATATCCTCGGTGAGAATGCCAGCCTCGCCTGTATCCCCCTGGACGCTTTAGCGGTCATCGCCGACGCGATCGATAAGGCGATTCACTTCTGCGACGACGACCTGACCGGAAGCGTGATCGACACAAGTTATACGGGGATCAGCGGATGTTTACGCCAACCTGTTAACCATTGGAAAGTCCCTCGACGGCCACCTCACAACCGCCAACACGGACGTCGATACCAACATTGCGGCTGCCAATACAGACATCGATACGAACATTAAGGCGGCCAACACGGACATCGATAACAAGATCACAACACAGGTGCAGGCCGCTGTGGCATCCCTGCAGGCAACCCAGGCTGCCAACCAGGCGCTAAACATGCAGCTGGCCATCGAGTCGGAATTACTCCAGGCCGGCTCCGGAGGGTTAGGCTCGTTTGAACTTCCGGCTGCTTATGGAGGATACCTCGAACTGACGCGGCAAATCGTGGTGAACACGATCCAGAAGTTCCAAGCCGCGGGGCAGTCTGTGGGATCGGCCCAGACATCGTTGAGCTTGGGCGATGCCGCGCTCGCCAGCAACGACTACAAGTCGGCGTTCACCTACTATAAGAACGCCTACCGGCTGGCCGTGCAATAAGGAGGAGTGCCCTTCGATCCCCGCCGGCTTCACCTGCTTCGGGATCACCCCGGTGGCCGGCCGACTGCTCTCGCTCGTGGAAGCCGCTTACTGGTGGCTGGCCTGGTAATGCTCGGCCAGCAGGTCCTCGCCGAAATCGCCGTTGAAATCGCGCCACACCGAGTGGATGTGGTTGGCGTTGTTCTGGGTGTCGTCGAACTCAATCAGGAACACAGGCGTTTGGATGCGGTAGTAGTGCGGCTGGCCGCTCTCGATGCCGCCCGCCCAGGCGAACCACGCGTTGGCCTCGGTCTTGCGGAACTGCTCCATGCGCATGTTCGCAATCTGCGGCGGGAAGTCGTCGGCGTATTCCTCCACCAGCTCGGTGAGGATGCCCTTCTCTTTGGGCGTCATCTTGGACACCGGCAGACCGTTGGGCTGCCCGTTCAGCGCGGCCTTGCGGGAATCGAAAGTAATGATGTCCTTATACGCCTTCTTATCCACAATCGCCGTCTGGCGCTGCTGCTCGCTGAGGGATTTGATCAGCTCGCGGCCGATATCTTCTTCGCGCATGAGGGCCCGCAACCCGGCCCGCGGACCTTCCTTGACTTCCGCCGGATTGTCCCCGAAGAAACTGGGAGAGGACGCAATGCGGCCGTTGGCTATCGTGAAATTCAGGCTGATATGGTGGCCTTCGAAGCGATACCCCCAGGTGCCCTGGTCGGACGGGTCGCCGAAAATCGACATGTAATACTTCTCCGGGTCGCGTTCGGGGCCGGTGCCCTTCTCCATCTCCTTCAGGATCTGGTCGAGGCTCATGATGGTGTGCGCCTTGATGATGCCCTGCTCCGAAAGGCCCGCCGAAAGCAGCGCCTCGGCCAGGTGCTTCTGCGCCGAGTTCATCTCGCGCAGGGCCACTCCCTTCCGCTCCAGCGGAACGAAGTGCCAGTTCATACGCTCCTGGCTTTCAAAGGGGAACGTGGTGCGGGCGCGCTGCTCCGGGGTCAACGCATTCAGATACGCGCGGGCGGCATTGGTCATCACCCCCTGCTGGGTGGTGCGTTCAAAGGCCGCCGCCAGCAGAGCAAACCCGCAAATCGCCAACAGCGGACGCTTCCATTTTTCCATGGCCCCTCCTCCCTGTGACCATACTCCGCGCCTCGCGATATTGCAAGATCAATTCTCGCCGCCAATCTTCGATGCGGTCGCGGCGCGGGCCGAACCGGTTTCAGCGCATTGCCTCCGGCGCGCTCAGCACGTCGATTCGCTCCACCATGCGAATCCAGCGGGCTTCACGCTTCTCGCCGGGAATCACCAGGCGGAATGGCCCCTGCTGCAAGGGAAGCGGCGCGCCATCCATGCGGTCGGCCAGCAGGGCATGGGTATCGCTGAAGGCCGGGTCCATCTCCGGTAGCGAAAACAGCACGCGATAGCCATCGTGCGCGGTCATCAGCAGGTACCGCGTGAGCAGGGTTCCGCGGAGAGCCTCGCCCGACGGCAGTCCGGCGCGCTTGAGAATCTCGAACAGCGGCACCCCTTCGTAGGTGTGATCCTGGTTGTCGTGGGTGCGCACCTGGACTTTGGCGCGGGGCATGGCGGCCAGGTCGCTCAGGGTGAGGGTGAGAGGCGGCTTGGCGACGCCGTCGCGGCCGGAGACGCCTTCGATTCGCAGCGAGGGTTCGGCGGCCTGGAGAAGCAGGATGCCCAGGCCCGCATAGAGGGCGCTCGAAAGGATTTTGCGCATAGTCTTAGACTACGACATCCGGTCCGCCCGTCTGGCGGTAAAGCCTACGCTCGCGCGGTTGATCCCTCTGCTGGCCAATGGCCATAGCGCTCGTCCCCGATGACCGAGGGAAGACCGGCGGATTTGTCTGCATGTCTCACGAAGTACGGGCGTAGTCCGTAATTGCCGATTCCGTGGATCCGGGTGCGATCGAGATAGATATCGGCCGGTAGCGACCAGACCGCGGCGTGTTCCAGCAGCGCCTTCGCCCCAACAGGAGACACGATGTAACACTGACCGCCAAAGCTCCACGACCCAAGCGAAACCAGTTCAAAGTTGTCAGGGAGACATAAGACAGGCGCCGTGCCGTCCCCTTCCCTGGTGAGACCAAGACGTATCAAGGGAAATATCGAAATCAGTTTCGACGCGATGTCCAGCGCGACAGGAAATCCGTCGTCCACTTCCACATCGTCTTCCATGATCACAAAGGGTTCTCGCGCATTCATGCATCGCTGCCATAGAAGGTAGTGGCTGGCGAAACAGCCGATCTCGCCGGCGGCCATAGGGCGGTGAAGGTCGCGCCGGGCGGCGGCCTCATTGTATCGGGAGATGCCGGCGTGTTCCCCGCGGAATGCGTCTATTCCGGCAAAGATCTCGAATCTCAATCCGATTCGGGCGAGGTTGCATTCCATCCATTCCCGGCGATCCTTTGACCGCACCAGATTGATGACCGCGACCCTCATCGTTTTTAGATGTTTCGATAAACACGAAGCCCATGGCACACCTGCTCCACCGGCCGGAAAAGAATAGTTTTCAAAACTAGCATAGTGCCGGGGTGGGCGCAAGTTCAGGGCAGCAGGTAAGGGTAGTTCGGCCGCCAACTTATTCCTCACGCGTACTTCCCCAGGCGGCGCGCTCAACCGCAACCCGGCGCGCGCGAAAAAGTTTTGCGCCCGGTCCCATGAAACTCCATGAAACATCATTAACGCGCGCCGCAGAAACTTTCCGCGCTCAACTGCGCTTAACCAGTCGTGATGCCAATGAGGCAAACAGGAATTGCGGATAGGAGATTCCGATGAAACATTCACTACTTTTTACGTTCACGGCCGTTTTGGCCGCCGGGACTGCGGCTTATGCCCAGAAATCCGAGGCCGGCAAGCGTGCCGAAAACCAGCAACAGCGCATCGCGCAGGGGGTCAAGTCCGGTTCCCTGACGGCCCGCGGAACGGCCAATCTGGAAACCAAAGAGTCGGCCATCAACCACGAGGTCAAAGCCGACCGCAGTGCCGACGGCGGTAAGCTTACCGGCCAGGAAAAGAAGACCGTCAACCAGCAGCAGAACCATCTCAGCAAGCAGATCTACACCGACAAGCACAATGCCGCCACGCAGAATTACGGCAAGAGCGAAGTGGGCCAGCGGCAAACCAACCAGCAACAGCGGATCGGCAACGGCATCGCCTCGGGCAAACTAAGCGCCGGGCAGGCCGCGCACCTGGAGAACGGCGAGGCAGGGACGAACCAGGAAGTCCGGGCCGATCGCCAGGCCAATGGCGGCAAGCTCACCACCGGTGAGAAGCAGCAGGTGAACCAGCAACAGAACCAGTTAAGCGGCCGGATCTATAATGCCAAGCACTAATCTCCGCCCGCCCGTTGCGCCGGCGGCTCGCAATACGGCGGCCCGCCGGCGATCACTCGTTGGCCGAGTTGCTGCGCGAATCCAGCACCTGGCGGACCTTGCGGGCCAGCGCGTCAGGCAAAAAGGGCTTCTGCAGAAACGCCGCGCCGGATTCCTCGATGCCATGATGTACGATGGCCTCGTCGGTGTAGCCGGAGATGAATAGCACGCGCATGTGCGGGCACAACGGGCAGACGCGGCGGACGAATTCCGGCCCGCTCATTTCCGGCATCACCACATCCACCACGGCCAGGTCGATTTCCGGGGAATGCTCCTGGCAGAGCCGGATGGCCTCTTCGCCGCGGGTGGCTTCCAGCACGCGGTAGCCGCGGGCGGCCAGCACACCCGCCATCAGCTTACGGACGCGCGTCTCATCCTCCACCACCAGGATGGTCTCGGCGCCCGTGAGGGGCGTCTGCGGGGCGGCTTCTTCCACCGCCGGAGCGCGTTTGCGGGCTTCGGCCAGCGGCAGGTAGATGCGCGCGCTGGTTCCTTTGCCCACCTCGCTCTGGAAGGCGATGGCGCCGCCGCTCTGGCGAATGATGCCGTAAGCGGTGGCCAATCCCAGCCCCGTACCCTGGCCGGCGCTCTTGGTGGTGAAGAACGGCTCGAACAGGTGGCTCTGGGTTTTCTCGTCCATGCCCACGCCGGTATCGGTGATGGCGATTACCACGTGCCTGCCTGGGCGGACGCCGAGGCGCTTGGCGGAGAAAGTCTCGTCCAGGTTGACCAGCGCGGTTTCGATAGTGAGCTGGCCGCCGTGCGGCATGGCGTCGCGCGCGTTCACCGCCAGGTTCATAATGACCTGCTCCAGCCGGCCGGGGTCGGCTTCCACGGAATCCTCGCTGGCGGTGGGAATGGTCACCAGGTCAATGTCTTCGCCGATCAGGCGGCGCAGCAGTTTCTGGAGCTGCATCACCAGCTCGTTGATGCGCACCGAGCGCGCCTCCATGGGCTGGCGGCGGCTGAAAGCCAGAAGCTGGTGAGTTAAAGCGCCGCCGCGTTCGGCCGAGCGGCGGATCTCCTCGAGCGCCGTGCGCTGCGAATCCTTCAAATCGCGGCTGGCCAGCAGCATGTCGCTGTAGCCGGTGATCACGGTCAGCAGGTTATTGAAATCGTGCGCCACCCCGCCCGCCAGGCGGCCCACCGCCTCCATCTTCTGGGCCTGCCGGAACTGCTCTTCCAGGCGCACGCGTTCGCGCCGCATGCGCACGCCGCGCAACTCGCGCTCCACGGCGGCATTCAGGCGCATCAGGTTGCGGCGGCCCAGATGATCGGCCGCGCCGGCCTTCAGGGCAGCCTGCACGTCGGTCTCGTCGGCCTTTCCGGAAACCACGATCAGGGGCAGGTCAATGCCGCGGTCCTGGATGATCCGCAATGCCGCCAGGGCTCCGAAGTCGCCCACCACAAAATCGCTGATGGCGATATCGAAGCGCGAGGAGAAGGCCTTCAGCAGTTCGGCCTCACCGGAGACGTGCTGGAAAATGGGCTCGTAGCCGCCGCGGGTCAGCTCCGCGTGTACGGCACCGGCGCCGCCGTCCCCGATGTAGAGAACGTGTAGGGCTACGGACATCCTCTAGCCATCCGAATAGGTTTCATTCATGGATCGTACACCCAATTGCCTTTCTCTTTTCCCGCCCTTTGTGCCCAATTACACAAAGAAGCTGCTGGTACCGGTACTACTGAACCCGAAATTGGCAGTTTAGATGGTCCCAGACCGGGGAACAACGGCAAAATGGCCGCAAAATGCCGCCCCCCAAGGCACCAAAGTCAGCGTCGAAAAGTATCCAAAGTGAGCGTTAAATTTGCGGGCCGGCACCGGCGGGCGCGCTTTTTGGTCCGCTGCGGACGCCTGTCCGGCCCGGGCGCTTTTTGTGGCCCGCTGAGAGACCTCGGCCGGGAAACCTGGTGCCGTGTCCGAGCCAAGAATTGACAAGCGCTCCCCCACGGTTCGCGGCTCTGAGCGCTAGTTTCAGAGCCACGCGGGTAAGCAAGCACTTAGCGGGACAGCACACCAGGTCGCGGCCGGCGCTCTTAGGGTTCGATGCGGGCCCGCGAGCCGCGGGGAGCTTTCCGGTCGGTGAGAGGCCGCGACCGGCCGCCGCCCCTATTGTGGCAACTGGCGGAGCAGCGCCGGGAACATGGCCTGAA
Organism: Bryobacterales bacterium; assembly: GCA_963803725.1. Classification (GTDB taxonomy): domain Bacteria; phylum Acidobacteriota; class Terriglobia; order Bryobacterales; family Bryobacteraceae; genus JOPF133. Next base: position 7,077 of record CAWDOH010000001.1, read on the forward strand.
CGAAGTTCACTCCGATCCGCGTGGCGCCGTTCACATCGTTTTCGCGCACCGGCACAATCACCCGCACCAGCGAGCTGTCGCTGCGGTTGTAGCGGATGGAATCCACCACCAGCCAGAACTTGGCCGCAAACTCGTGGGCAATGATGCGGTTGTGGCTCTGATACCAGTACAGCGTAACCTCTTTATCGTCACCATGCTCCACCACGAACTGGTTGATCGCGATGGGCCGCGGCCAACCCGTCACGGGAACCTGGATGGTGGCCGAATCCACGGGCTCCCAGCCCTCCCCGGGCAGGCAATTTTTGGGAGAGTGCGGCGCCTGCCCGTAGCGCTGGGATTTGAAGAACGCGATGTAAAAGATGATCGGCGTGCGGGTATCGCCAACGTACTCGCGGGTCAGGGTATCGTCGGCCTTCAGGATTTCCAGAATTTCCGGCGGCGTGGGGATTTCGCGCACCATCCGGTAGCCCGGCAGGGAGACCGGAAACATGGACAGCGGCGCAATCGGAGGAGTCTTCTCCGCGCGCATGGCCAAGGCGTAGAAGACCCCGCCCTGTAACAGCAGGGCCACGCTCAGCACGCGAGCGTACTGGCTATGCAGGAAGTTCACCGAGGTGCCTCCGGGCCGGCCACCGGCCGATCCTCACCAGCAACCGGTGGATGCCGATCAGAATCCCCAGCGCTATGAAGAACGTGATCAGGCCCATGGTCTCGTGCACGGCTCCTTCGGTAAGGGCTGGATTGATCAGCGACGCCAGGCCCGTCAGGGTGACGCGCCCGGCATTGGCCAGAATGGCGATGGGCACGGTGGCGAAAAACAGGGCCGTGCGAATCCAGGTCTTCTTCTCAAAGAAGTGCCCGTAGACCAGCGCCAGGAAAGTCAGCGAGAGCAGCGACCGGATGCCGCTGCAAGCTTCCACCACATCCAGCCGCTGGCTGGGCAGCTCCAGCACGTTGCCTTCGCGCAGCACCGGGATGGAGAAGGCCGTCAGCGCATTTTCGGCCAGGCGGCTGGCCATCAGTTGCAGCGGGAAGGTGATGCGGGTGTAGATAACTGACGGAATGGGCATCATGAAGAGCAGCAGAAACAGCGGGAAGCGCAGCTTCTTCAGAAACGGCGGGCCGCCCAGCATCCACACCATGCCGATCAGCGTAACCACGAAGGACAGGCGCGCCAGAAAGACTTCCGCGCCCAGCGTGGCGATCACCAGCAGTAGAGCGCCGACCAGTACCAGCCCCAGGCCCCACCAGCTTGGCTGCGGTTTGAGGGCCAGCAGCTCATCGCGGCGCTGCCACACGATGTAGCCGGCCACCAGCGGGACGAAGAAGCCATGGCCCATGTCCTCGTTGTGAATCCAGGCGTAAATCAACGCTCGCAGGATGGGGGCGTAACAGATCAGCAGCAGTAACCCAAACCAGGCCGCCGGGTACCACGGCGCGCGCGTGGTTTCGGCGTTCGTGGCCGCGGGGGTCATTAGCTCATGATAACAACCCCGGCAAGGGGCCATCCAGTTTTCGGAGGGCCGGGGTACCGAAGAGCCCCTCAGAAACCTGCTCCCGCGGCCGTCTAGTCTTTCCCGCCGTCCGGCCGTGGTAAGATGGCTGCCGTCATGAAGCCTCTCGCGCGCTGGCTGGAGGAAACCGGCGGCAGCGTCGCCCAACTGGTCAAAACCGCGGGGCTGGACCGCAAACTGGTACAGGCTATCGTGCAGGGGCAATTCACTCCCAGCCCGGAGCAGCGCCGGCGTCTGGCCGAGGCCCTCGGCGTGCCCGTGGACGAAATCTCGTGGGGCCACACAGTCCCCGTCGAACATATGCGCGGAAACGGGCCGCAAGCCGGACGATCTACCTGATATCGCCATATCGCTCGCGCCTAACCGCCGTAACGCCAGGCTGCCGGGCCGCGTCCGGTAGAATGGTGTTTTGTGCAAGTTGGTAGCGGGGTCTATTTTTTCTTTGTAGCCGCGGTTTTCCTCCTCTATTGGTTCTCCTGGGCCGCCACCGGTTCGCGGGTTCTCCGCCTGGCCGTGGTGCTGCTGGCGAATTACCTGTTCTGCGCCCATTTCGGCCTCTTCTACGTTCTGCTGATTCCGGTGTGCTCCACGGCCGATTTCCTGATCGGCCTGGGCCTGGGGCGTTTTCGCCGCCCCGCATTGCGCCGCCTGCTGGTGACCGCCAGCCTGGCCCTCAACCTCGGCATCCTGGTCGGCTCGCGCCACATGGGCCTGCTGCTCAAAGGCTGGGACTGGATCTTTCCCCTGGGCCTCTCCTTCTACGTGTTCCAGTCGCTCACTTACACCATCGACCTTTACCGCCGTGATGGCGAACCCACCACCAGCCTGGTCGGCTACCTTTCGGCCGCCTCGTTTTTTCCCACCCTCCAGGCCGGGCCCATCACCCGGCTCACCGACCTCATCCAGCAGTTCGCCGCGCCAGCCAAGCTCAGCCGCGAAGATGGCGGGCGCGCCTTTTTCCTCATCGGCCTCGGGCTGCTGAAGAAGGCGCTGATTGCCGACTACCTGGGACAGAACCTGGTCAACCGCGTCTTCGATACGCCCAACCTTTATAGCGGCGCCGAAGTTCTGGCGGCGGTATACGCCTACTCGCTGCAAATCTATTTCGATTTCTCCGGCTACACCGATATCGCCCGCGGCGTGGGCCTGCTGCTGGGCGTCCGCCTGCCCATCAACTTCGACCATCCGTACCAGTCCATCAGCGTCACGGAATTCTGGCGCCGCTGGCACATCACCTTTTCGCAATGGCTGCGCGACTATCTGTACTTCTCGCTGCCCGGCAAGCGCACCAAGGTCATGCCCTACATAAACCTGGTGATCACCATGTTGCTGGGCGGCCTGTGGCACGGCATTGCCTGGACCTTCGGCGTGTGGGGCCTGCTGCACGGGCTGGCGCTGGCGGTCAATCACGGGTTCCGAAGCTGGCGCGGCCGTCCCAAGCCCATCGGCCTCTGGAAGCGCGCGGCGCTAATCTTCGTCACCTACCAGTTCGTGTGCCTCACCTGGCTGTTCTTCCGCGCCAGCAGCCTGGCCAACGCGCAGGCGCTGCTGTCCCGCATCGCTTCGCTGACCCCGGCGTGGATAATCTCTCCGCCCCGCTGGTGGGCGTCATGCTGCTGGCCGCGGCCACTTTCTTTGTCTCCAAGGCGCGGTACTCCCGCATCCTGGATGGCTTTGCGCAAAGCCCCTCCTACGTCCATGTGGGGGCTCTGTTCCTGGTAGCGCTGGCGCTCCAGTTTCTGGGCGGACGGGCCAGCGCGCCGTTCGTCTACTCGCGGTTTTAGCCATGCGCAGCTTCCCGCTCAGCACCGCACTGGTCATCGCCGCCCTCGGTTTGTTGCTGGCAGGCGCGCGCGAGGTTCGCCCGGCGGTGAAGGCCCCGGAGCTTTCCGAAGCCACCGCCCTGGTGGATTTCGACCCCGCCCTGGTTCCCTTCAGTCCCATGGTGCGGCACACCGATCCGAACCGCCCATGCGCCATCCGGCCGGCCCTCGCGTCTCCCTTGCTGGACGATGCCGACGGCTCCCTGGACCATTTCTACGCCTCCCTCTGGCGCACCGAAAAAGGCGGCCCCGGCGCCGTCACCCGCATCGTACACTATGGCGATTCGCCCACCACTGCCGACCTCATTACCGGCGACGTCCGCGCGCTCCTCCAGCAGCGCTTCGGCAGCGCCGGCCACGGCTACGTCCTCATCGGCAAGCCGTGGGCCTGGTACGGGCACAACGGCGTGGAGCTTTCCTCCGACGGATGGGACATCGCGCCGGCCACCCAATTCAAAGCCCACGACGGCTTGTTCGGCCTCGGCGGCGTGAGTTTCACGGGCGAAACGGGGGCCGAGAGCCACATCGTGTTTAAAGATCACCGGCACACCAGCTTTGAGGTCTGGTTTTTGATGCAGCCCGGCGGCGGCGTCTTCAGCGTCTCAGCCGATGGCGTCCCACTGGGCCGCGTGAACACCGCGGGCCTCTCCAAAGTGGCCGCACGCACCGGCTTTTCGGTGGCCCACGGAGCGTCCCGGCTGGATCTGCTGGTGGAACAGGGGAGCGTGCGCCTTTTTGGCGTCTCGGTGGAAAAGCCCGGCCCCGGCGTGGTCTATGACAGCCTGGGCCTCAACGGCGCTTCCATCACGGTGCTCTCGCGCATGTTCAATGCCGGCCACTGGGCGGCGGAGCTGCGCGAGCGCGATCCGCAACTGGTGGTGATCAACTACGGCACCAATGAAGCCGATTTCACCGCCTTCATCGACCGGCAGTATGAGGTCGAGCTCCGCGAGGCCATCCGCCGCATCCGCTCCGCCCTGCCGGCCGCTTCCATCCTGGTGATGAGTCCTATGGACCGCGGCTACCGCGCGGATTCAGGGCAGATTGAGACCATGCCGAACATCCCGCGCATCGTGGCCATCCAGCAGCGCGTCGCGCGCCAGACCGGCTGCGGATTCTTCAATACCTACGAAGCCATGGGAGGCGAGGGAACCATCGCCCGCTGGTACGCCGCCCAGCCGCGCCTGGTGGCGGGCGATTTCATTCATCCCACCCCCGGCGGCGGCAAATTGGTCGCTACCCTCTTCGCCCGTGAGATCGGTTTTGGACTAAATCGCTACAAATTGCGCCAGATGTTGCAAACCACGGCCAGAGCCGCGGTACGCTAGTAGTTGTGCGAGGGCGCCACTCGACGGCCAAGGAAATCTCTGTTTTTTGCGGTCTCGCCTTGTCGGTTGCGCCGTTTGTCGCCATAGCCGCCAAAAAACCGCGTCCCGCACCTGCGCCGCGGATCACCGCCGCCATGCGCGCCGCCTCGCTGCGCAAGGTCAATGCCTACCTGGGTGGTTCCATCCACGGAGCGTTCCAACAGCCCGGCGCTTTAGTCCCCATCTTCGAACAGCTCTACCGGTTAGGCAGCGGCCTGAGCCACGATCCCGTGCACATCATCCATTACGGCGACTCCCACACCGCCGCCGACGAATGGACCGCCGTGTTGCGCGACAGCTTCAAGGAAAAGTTCGGCGATGGCGGGTCGGGCTTCTCGCTGGCCGGCCATCCCTTTGTGGGCTACCGGCGCCTCGATGCGCCCGGCGGCGGCACCGCACTTTGGCATTCCGATGGTTTCCGCTCCGCCTCGGGCGATGGCCTTCTGGGCTTGGGCGGCATGAGCATCACCTCCGATCGCCCCGGCCAATCGGTGTACCTCGATACCGAATGCGATTTCCTGGAAGTCTACTATCTGCAGCAGCCCGATGGCGGCACAATGGCGCTGTACGATGGCGAGCAGTTTCTGGACAAGATCCACACCGCGGGCGAGCTGGGTCCCGGTTTTGTGCGCTACACGGTGCCCGCCGGCCTGCACCGCTTCACCCTCAAGACGCTTGATTATCACTCCGTGCGGCTGTTCGGATGGGTGGCCGATAAGCAGACCGGCGTCACCTACGAGGCCCTCGGCATTAACGGCGCGGAGGCCGGGGTGATCATGAAGTGGGATGAGAAAATGCTGGCCGCCTATTTGCAGCGCCGCGATCCGGGAATGATCGTGCTGGCTTACGGCACCAATGAGGCCAGCGATCCCAGCTGGAACTACGAAAACTACGAGGCCATGTTTTCGAGCCTGCTCCAGCGCATGCGCCAGGATGCGCCGGCTGCTTCGATCCTGGTGCTGGGGCCAACCGACCGCTGGTACCGCGTGCGCGGCGCCTGGCGTCCGCTGGATGGCGTCGACCGCATCATCGCCGCCGAGCAGGCCGCCTGCCGCGAAAACGGCGCCACCTTCTGGGATTCCCGCCAGCGCATGGGCGGCAAAGGCTCCATGCGCGACTGGGTCTACTCCGGACTCGGCCAGGTCGATTACGTGCATTTCACCGGTTCGGGCTACCACCGGCTGGGCGACGCGCTTTTCTCCGACCTGATGAGCCAGTACGACGCCTACCGCAAGACCCGCCTGGAAATCTCCAACCAGATGCCGATTCCTTATGGACCAGCGAAGTAAGATCCTAGCCATTATCCGCCAGGTTGGCGGGCAGTCCGTCGACCCCTCGCCCGAAGAGTCGCTGTTTGAGTCCGGCCTGCTCGACTCCTTCACCCTCACCGATCTGGTGGCCGAACTGGAGCGGCAATTCTCCATCCGCATTCCGGATTCCGACCTGACCCCCCGGCGCTTCGATTCCGTGGTGCGGATCGAAACCTACCTGCAAGGCCACCAGTGACCGGAGCCCACCTGCGCGGATTCGGCTGCCACCTGCCGGGGCGGGTGGTGACGAACGCCGAAGTAGCCGCGCAAGTTGACTGCGACCCGGCCTGGATTGTGCAGATGTCCGGCATCCAGGAGCGCCGCTGGGCCGCGCCGGCCGATACCGTAGAAGGCCTGGGAATCCGCGCCGCCCAGGATTGCCTGGCCCGTTCCGGCGTGGCAGCGCGCGAAGTTGGGCTGCTGCTGGTGGCCAGCGGATCGTCCGAGCGGCGCTTTCCGGGCCCAGCCGCCGCCATCGGCACCGGCTTGGAACTGCCCGGCGTGCCGGCCATCGATCTGCCGCTGGCCAGCGCCGGGTCGCTGTTCGGGCTGGCCTTGGCCGCCGAACTGTGCGGCCGCTACCGCAACATCCTGGTGGTGGCGTCCGAGATCATGTCGCGGGCGATCTCTCTGGAGCCGGCCGGCCGCGACACCGCCATCCTTTTTGGCGATGGCGCCGGGGCCTGCCTGGTGAGCGCCGAAGCCGGATTCGCGCGGATTACGGATGCCTTGCTCGCGAGCGACGGCGCCTTCGCCGACACTCTGCGCCTGGAATTGGCCGGGCCGATTCACATGAACGGCCAAAGCGTGATCATGCAGGCTACCCGCAAAGTGCCGCGGACCATCCTGGAGTTGCTGGACCGCAACCACAAGCAGCCCGCCGAAATCGCCGTGTACCTGATGCACCAGGCCAACCGCAACCTGATCGCGCGGACGGCCAAATCTCTGGGAGTCGCCGAAGAGAAATTCTTCATCAACGTGGACCGCTACGGCAACACCTCGTCGGCATCCCTGCTGATCGCCGCCGCCGAATGGTGGCAGACTGGCGCGCCCGCGGCGCCGATGGTCTTCGCGGCCTTCGGCGCCGGGCTGCACTGGGGAGCGGTTTTAGCGGAGTAGAGGGTATCCGGTTCCATGGCAGGCAGCCGGAATGGTTGAGTACAACCTATCGGGAGAGCTTCTTAATACACGAGGTGAACTCGTACTTCGGGATTTCGTACAGTCCCTTCCCGCCGATCTCCATAAACTGCGCCAACTCTTCGCCAATCTCGATATGCCAAAGCACGGCGCCTTGCGGGAACCACACTGGATCACCGGTGTCGATGGAGCGGGCCTTGAACGGCACCGTAACGCGAACTCTCCCTAACGGAGAAGCAGTTTCAGATGTCATTTGGAAAACAATACTCCTGGCTATTCATATCGACAGCGGTGGGCCGCTTGATAAGGCCAACCGCAAACATTCTTTCGGGCGCCACCGGGATTCCCCCCACTCCCACTCGCGGAAATGTAGCGACGTAGCGCCGCCCGAACGCCCTCCGGCAGTCCGCGCCCCACGCCACTGCGGTACGCGTCGCCCGCCTTGCCCGAAGCTCTTCCGCACCCAGCCTTCACCACCAGTGAGCACCGCCGCTCCTCCCTCCCGCTCACCCAGCCCGGAAGGTCCGGGTACCGTCCGCGTCCCCGCCGTGCGCGAAGCTCTCCTGCGGCCCGGCCTTCACCGGAATTTCCTACCCGCCCTCCCGCAGTCCGCGCCTCACGCCAGTGCGCTGCAAGATCCCGCCCTGCTGCCTGAAGCTCCCGCCCCCAGCCTTCACCACCAATGAGCACCGCGCCCTCCCGCTCACCCAGCCCGAAACGTCCGGGCACCGTCCGCGTCCCCGCCGCACGCGATGCTCTCCTGCGGCCCGGCCTTCACCGGAACTTCCAACCCGCCCTCCCGCAGTCCGCGCCCCACGCTATTAGCGCTGCCGGTCGCCGCCGTGCCCGAAGCCCCCCGCGGCCTGGCCTTCATCGGAAGTTCCATCCCGCCTTCCCGCACTCCTCGCCTCCCGCCAAAGCGCCGCGCCCCACTGCGCCCGAAGTTCTCCCGCACCCAGCCTTCACCCCAGTGAGCGCCGCTCTTCCCTCCCCCTCACCCAGCCCGGAAGGTCCGCGTCCCCGCCGCGCCTGAAGCCTTCCCGCGCCCAGCCTTCACCACCAGTCAGCGCCGCCGCGCCCTCCCGCTCACCTGACCCGGAACGTCCGGGCACCGTCCGCGTCGCCACTGCGCGCGAAGTTCTCCCGCGGCCCGGCCTTCACCGGAACTTCCAACCCGTCCTCCCGCAGTCCCCGCCCCACGCCAGAGCACTGCGGGTCGCCGCCGTGCCTGAAGCTCTTCCGCGCCCAGCTTTCACCACCAGTGAGCACCGCCGCTCCTCCCTCCCGCTCGCCCAGCCGGAAGGTCCGCGTCGCCGCCGTAGCGCGGCGTGCCTTTCCGCGCTCCCGCAGTCCCCGCCCCACGCCTTTCCACGCCCGACTGGGAGGACAATAGTGTCGAAAGGTGAACATGCAAGTTATTGCGGATCTGTGCCTGATTCCAATCGGAATCGGTGTGTCGGTTTCAAAGGAAGTTGCGGCGTGCGAGCGGATATTCGCCGAAGCCGGCCTGAAGACCAGACTGCACGCGTACGGTACCAATATCGAAGGCGAATGGGACCAGGTGTTCGCAGCCATCAAGCGCTGTCACGAGGTGGTGCACGCCATGGGCGCGCCGCGGATTTCATCCAGCCTCCGCTTCGGCACTCGAATCGATCGGGCGCAGACTATGGACGACAAGATTAACAGCGTAGAACAAAAGTTGGGCGCAAATTGAGGCCAATGCGCTGGAGCGTCCCCTGCCCGCGATAAGTTAGCGCCATCGTTTCGCCAACCAGCCGCGGCGCCTCCTCGCGGGTTCCCGGCTGCCGGGAACGCCGCCGGCAGGACCTCACTGACCTCGCTACCGGGACTCAGCAGCCAGGTCCGATGTATACTCAAGCAGGTTACCTATTCCCCAATAGTTTCTTGACCACGGACCGACACCATGGCACCTCTGCACGGCGTAATGGTCGGGTCTCACGATCACCCGTTGGTGGTTCTGCCGGCAGTAATCTCAGAGATGGCTTTCTGCCCTGCGCTGAATCTGACAAAACGGGTGGCTCCTGTTCACCGCTCTGTCCGGACAGCGTGGCTGGTTAGCAGCCGCAGCCTATCCGGAACTGGCATCGTAAGGCCGTGGCCATGGCGCCCGGTCCATAGCCAGAATGGAGCGGACCGATGAGAGGGATTGACGATCGACGTTCTTTGTCTGACGGGCCGCGTGTGCCAGCAGCCGCGCCGCGCGGATTCTGGCATGCCGCCAAACAGTTCCTCTTTGGCGTCGCCGGCGTGGCGCTAATCACCTTCGTCGCCGTCCAGGTTCCCGGCGAGAGATTCCCGTCGCCGGGCATCGGACCCGGGACCATCTGTCTTCTCTATCTGATCGTGATTGTGTTAGTGTCCCACAGGGGTGGCTTTGTTGCGTCCGCCGCGGTCTCCCTGATAGCGGCTTGCTCCTTGAATTATTTCGTTCAACCGTTGCTCCCGTCGTTACGGGCTAAGAACCCGCTGGACATTGTGGCAACGCTTGCTTTCTTAATTACCGCTTGGGTGATTACGGGGATCGTTGCCCGCCTTCGGGAGCGGAATGCTTTACTGGACGGGTTACTCGAACAGGCGCCTCAAGCCAACGCGCTGATGGATCTCGACACTCGCCTGTTCCGTGTGAACCGCGAGTTCACCCGGATCTTTGGCTACACTCCGCAAGAGGCTCTGGGACGCCGCCTCATCGATCTGATCGTACCAGGTGAAATGCGAGATCGGACTCAGAGCTACACCGAACGCTTGGCGCAGGGGCAGCGGCTGGAGGAGGAAGTGGTTCGGCAACGGAAAGACGGCAGCCGGCTGCACGTTCTTATGGTCGGTGCGCCGGTTACTATGCCCAGTGGAGCGACTGCCGTATATGCCATGTATCGCGACATCACCAAACGCAAAGCGGTGGAGGCAGCGCTGCAGGCAGTTTCCATCCGGCTGATGGAGGTTCAAGAGACCGAGAGGAAGCACTTGGCGCGTGAGCTTCACGACGAGATCGGGCAGATGCTCACGGGTCTGCGGTTGCTGTTGGGACCCAGTGAAGACGCGACGGGAAAGGAACTCACGTCGCGATTGGAGCGGGCGCGGACCATCGTGGACGACCTTCTCGGCAGGATACGGAGACTTTCGTTCGATTTGCGGCCCGCCGACCTGGACGAGCTTGGACTGCTACCGGCGCTCCTGGCGCTCTTTGAACGATATACTGCCCAGACCGGGGTTCTGGTAGACTTCAAGCATCAGGGAGTAGCGGGACGGTTTGCACCGCCAGTGGAGACGGCAGTGTACCGGGTGATACAAGAGGCGCTTACGAACACCGCGCGCCACGCGGGTGTGGCGGGAGTAACGGTGCGCCTCTGGACCGACACCGGCAAACTGCAGCTTCAGGTGGCAGACCGCGGTTGCGGATTCGATCCGGAAGTCACTCTGAAAGCGCCGAGGTGCAGCGGCCTGATGGGCATGCGGGAACGCATCGGGCTGCTCGGCGGCAGCCTGAACATCGAATCTTCCCCGGGAGCCGGGACGACCATCACCGCCGAACTGCCGGCCGGTGAGACTACTGTCGCGTGAACCCCTACGGGAGGACTTCTTGGCCACCTCAATTATCCTGGCTGACGACCACCCGGTGGTTCGCCGGGGAATGCAGACTCTGTTGGAGTCCGCGGCGGATTTTTCGATTGTGGGCGTGGCGGCGGACGGGCTGGAGACAATCCGCCTGGTAGAGCGATTGAAACCCGATGTCCTGGTCCTCGACCTAATGATGCCCGGGCTGAGCGGCCTGGAAGCGCTGCGGATTGTCCACGAGCGCTCCCCAAAGACGCGGATCGTGATTCTGTCCATGTATAGCAGCAGTGCTTTCGTCGCCCAGGCGCTGCAGAATGGCGCCATTGGCTATGTCCTCAAAGGCTGCTCTGAGGAGAGTCTGGTCCGCGCCGTGAGAGAGGCGGCTGCGGGCAGACGTTTCCTCAGTCCGCCAGTGACCGAGATTGCCATCAATGCCTACATTGAGCAATCCAAGACCGGCCGATTCGATCCCCACGACACCCTGACGCCGCGGCAGCGCGAGGTGCTGCAACTGGTGGCCGAGGGCAAGACCAATGCGGAGATTGCTGCACGCCTCAAAATCAGCCCACGGACCGTTGAGAATCATCGCGCCGCCTTAGTGCAGAGGCTCGGCCTGCAGAACCACACGGAACTGATTCGTTACGCGATACGCCATGGCCTGATTCCGCCTGACGAATAGCACCGAAGGTGCCGGCAGCCGTGAAGTTTTGGCTCTCGATTTGAGTAGTGGCACGGATAGTAATCCCCCCTGAGACTGGTTAGCATTTAAAATATGGATCGGAGCCAAGCCATCGGCCGCCAACCGCTTGGGAACAACTCCGCACCGATTCTTCAGTCATGCTATTCGATGCAGCTTTCGTGGGAAGCCGCCCCGAGGACGCGCTGGCATTCATAGCCGAAATCCTGCAGTCGTCTACCGAGTATTCGCTCATCGGCAACGACCGGGGCGGGAAGATCCTCCTCTGGAACGAGGGGGCGCGGCGGCTCTACGGTTATGAAGCCGAAGAGGTCCTTGGCTCGGCCACGGAGATTCTGTACCCCACCGAAGACGTCGTCGCGGGCCTGCCGGGCCGCATGATGAAGGAGGCCTTGCGGCAGGGCAAGTGGGAAGGTCTGGTCACCCGGGTCTGCAAGAACGGCCGGCGGTTCGTGAGTCGCGCCGTTCTGACACCGCGTTTTGACGCCGCCGGCGAACACACCGGCTACCTGCTCATCTCCAAAGACGTCACCAACGAAATCGCAATGGTGGAAACGCTCTCGCAGAAGGCCGCCGAATTGGCTGCCACCAACGAGCGGCTCTCGGCCCAGCAGAGGTTGCGAGATGTGGTCGCGTCCAGTCCGGCTGTGCTGTTCGCGCTGGAGATTGTGGACAACCAGATCCATGGTGTCACCTGGATCAGCGACAACCTGCTGGAGATTCTGGGATATCCGCCCGAGGCAGCCCTCGGCGCGGAGTGGTGGCGCGCGAATGTGCACCCTGACGACCTGGAGAAGCTTTGGGCGCAATCCAACGCCGACCTGTTTACCCGCGGAAATAGCGTTGGGGAGGCCCGCTTTCGGCATGCGGACGGCCACTATATCTGGATCCGCTACGGTATGCGGCTCATCCGCGATGAGGCGGGCCGGGCCGCCGAGGTGGTCGGCGCGTGGTCGGACATCACCGAGCGGAAGCGGGCCGAAGAGGAACAGTTGAAGCTTCGGGAACAGCTCCAACAGGCCCAGAAACTGGAGAGCGTAGGCCGGCTGGCCGGAGGCGTGGCGCACGATTTCAATAACCTGCTCACGGTAATCAACGGGTATAGCGACCTGTTGCTCAAGAAGCTGATTCCGGGCGACCCGATGCACGAGAGCGTCGCCGAGATCCGGCAGGCCGGGCAACGTGCCACCGAGTTAGTCCGGCAGTTACTGCTTCTTAGCCGGAGGCAGGTTACCCAGGCCAGCGAGGTGAACCTGAACGACATCATCACCGAGGTCGGCAGGATGCTGGCGCGAGTGATCGGAGAAGATATCCGGCTGGAATTCGCGCTGAGCCCCGCGTTAGGTTGGATCCTGGCCGATCCGGGACAGTTGCACCAGATTCTCATGAACCTGGCGGTCAACGCGCGCGATGCCATGCCGGGCGGCGGAACGCTGCTCATCGAAACCAGGAATGTCGACCTGGAGGAGAGCTACGCCCAGCAACACGCCAACGTGAAGCCCGGCCCTTACGTGCAACTGAAAGTCAGCGATACCGGCAGTGGCATGACAAAAGACGTGCTATCCCACATTTTCGAGCCGTTCTTCACTACCAAGAGGCCAGGAGACGGGACGGGGCTGGGCCTGGCAACGGTATACGGCATCGTTCAGCAGAGCGCCGGATCGATTTGGGTTTACAGCGAGCCAGGGGAAGGCACCACTTTCACGATCTACCTGCCGCGGATCGATGCCGGAATGAACCCGCGGCTGGAACCCGAGGCGGCGCTTGACTCGTTGCGGGGGACCGAAACGATCCTCGTGGTGGAAGACCAGGAACAACTCCGCAAGATGGCCGGACAGGTTCTCAAGAGTTATGGGTACCGGGTATTGGAAGCGGCCAATCCGGGGGAAGCGCTGCTATACTCCGAACGGTACGCCGGACCCATTCATCTGCTGCTCACCGACGTAGTTATGCCGGGAATGACCGGGTCCGAACTGGCCCTCCGGCTGAAACCGCTGCGGCGGTCCATGGAAGTCATCTTCATGTCCGGCTACAGCGAGCGTGTAGTTACCGATCGCCTGGAATTGTCGGGCACTTATCTTCAGAAGCCGTTTTCTCCGGAGGCCCTGGCCGGAAAAGTGAGGGCCGTACTGGGTCCACCCCGCCCGGCCGGGACGATCCTGGTGGTGGACGCCCAGCCGGAAGTCCGCAGTCTCCTCCGGAAACTCCTGACTGGCGTCAGCTACCAGGTATTGGAGGCGCCGGATGGCCCGCAGGCGGCCAGAGAGGTCGAAGCTACCGAGGTCGACCTGGTGATCATCGACCTGACCCTGCCGGAGCAGCAGGGCAGCGAAACCATCCGCGCGCTACGGCAAGCCCGGCCAGGTCTGAAAATCATCGCCATGTCCGGGCAGTTCTCAGGGTCCCTTCTGGCGGGGGAGCATTTCGGCGCCCAGGCATTGCTCGCCAAGCCCATTCAACCGGATAAGTTGCTGAGTGCGGTCGCCCGCGTGATAGTCGGATCGATTCAAGAGACTTAGGCCTATGCATACACCCCCCCAGATCTTACTGGTGGACGATGACCGCCAGTTGATTCGCTATCTTACAGGAATACTGGAGGAGAGTGGCTATACCGTGACCGCCACGACCTCAGGCAAGCAGGCTCTGGCTCATATAGAGGAGCGCATGCCGGACCTGCTGATATTGGACTTGAGCATGCCCCCGCCCGATGGATTCGATGTCCTGAAAAGGGAGCGATCCAAATTTCCCCATCTCAAAATCCTGGTGATGTCCGGATATCTCAAAGGAACCCTGTTGGAGGCAGCCAGGCTTTTTGGCGCAGCCGCAACGCTGGAGAAGCCGGTCACGGCCGAGGTGCTGGTCGGGAAGGTGCGAGAAGTGCTTGGCGGATGAAGGGCACGCCGGCCCGCCGGCGCCATGTTGCGGGCGATCCGCCGTTCCGTCAAAGTGATCAGCCGCGACCAGAGAGTGTCGGGGTCGGAGTCAAACACCAGGGCGCCATTGCCGCTGAAGATGTACCACCCGCCCAGTTCCACCTCATTCTCCAGTTGGCCGGCGCCCCACCCGCAGTAGCCCAGGTAGACGCGCAGTTCGCCAGGTCCAGAACCGGCCGCCAGAGCATTCTCCACCGGGGCCCGGGTGGAAGCCAGGTACACATCGTCAACGACGTGCGCCGCCTCCGCCGGCTTGGTGGCCAACCGCAGCAGCGCCAGTACCCCGTCCAACTCCACCGGGCCGCCCATGTAAACCGGATCGGACTTGCCCTCGGCCGGCTTCCACTCCTGGAGGGCCTTGGAAATCGGAATCTTCGTCCGCCGGTTGACAATCAGGCCCACCGCGCTCTGGTCGTCATGTTGCACCAGCAGGATCACCGTTCGGGCGAAATTGGGGTCGGGCGCGTTCCGCGGCGCAACCAGCAATTTGCCGATGGCAAGGTCGTTCGCGCGCCTGGATTGCGCCGGAGCGTGGACACTCACCGACAGGACCAGGGCAATCCACAGCGAACGCTGGAGCTTCGGCATCATGACCACAATTGTCTACCCTTTTTGGACTTGCCGAGCGGAGGCGTCGTGGGGGCCCGGCGGACAACCCCTCAGGCGGAGGGCTTACGGCGGCGCAACGCGAGGCCGGCGAGGCCTGCGGCGAGCAGGATGCACGAACCCGGCTCCGGCGCCGAGGTGCCCGAATTCAAATCGATGATCCAGTTGGCTGTACCGGTGGAATGATAGACCTGCCAGTGCCCACAGCGGTGTAGGTCGTTTGCGGGCCGGTTGCCAGGTTTGCCGTGAAGCCCGAACCGGAAACCAGCGTTTAGGCGCCCGCATTGGCAGCCCCGCTGGCATCCGTGAAGACCTCCACAACCGGGCTGCCCCCGCTGTATCCCAGGGTGATTTTGAACCGCCGTGGCGCCCGGGTCGCCATTAGAGGCCATGTACACGTAGTATTCGCCATCCGGCAAATCGACCGAGTCGAATCCATCCAGGACCGGGTTGCCATAGCCCGGGTCAGTGGCGCCGACTGCCCAGTTACTGGAGTTGTAGGTATTCCAGTCCGAGCCGTCCGGCAAGACGCCGGCAGCCTCGATCCTTACCCCTTTTGCGCCCTCGGCCGTCCGGGTAACTCCCGGTAAATTTTTTTTGTCAATTTACCGAAAAGGGTGTATACTCTTGCTGGTTTATATCCAGAGGGGAATTTTGCTGTTCGGGGCCAGTGGCTGTGCCAATGGGAACGCTGCGGTCCAGCTAACTGAGTCGTACTAAGGCGTACCAAGGCGTACCAAGGCGTACGGGTAATCAGTCTCATCCGACGGGACACATCGGATAGACCCAAACTGAGCGTGTCTCCACCCGGCGCCGAGTCCCGATCCTCGAAGATCGGGCGGGAGGAGAAAGTATGATACGCAACACTCGTAGTCGCATCGCCGGCCTGGTCGCGGCGCTGTTCCTACTGGCGCCCTTGGCGCCGGCGCAGGTTACGACCGGCTCGGTAACAGGACGGGTCGTCGATTCATCGGGAGGCGTCATTCCCGGCGTGACGGTAGTCCTCATCAGCGAGGTGCACGGGAACCGGATCGCCCCGGTCAAGACCAACAAAGAAGGGGATTACGTGTTCCCGGATATCACCGCTGACACGTACACCGTCGAGGCCAGCGCCCCGGCGTTCAAGACCACGCGGGTAACGGGGATCCTGGTTACCGGCGGCGCTCGCGTGGGCGTCCCGCCCATAACGCTCGAAGTAGGCGCAACGAACCAGGCGGTCACCGTCGAAGCCCAGGCGACGGCCGTACAGACCCAGAGCGGTGAGCGCTCTGCCGCTATCGAAGAGGTTGCGATTCAAAGCATGCCGATCGCCCACTCGAACTTCGCGAATGCGATCGTCTTTGCTCCGGGCGTTACTCTGAACTCGAATGGCTACTACGGCCGGATTGGCGACACGAACGACGAGAGCAACTTCATGATGAACGGCGTCTCAGCCATGGACACGGGCAACAACGGCCAGATGCTGAGCCTGAACATCGAGTCGATCGGTGAAGTGAAAGTCCTCACGCAGGGCTATCAGGCGGAATATGGCAGATCGAGCGGCATCCAAATTACGGCCGTGACCAAGAGCGGCACGAATGCAATCCACGGGGCGGCCTACGGTATTTGGACGAGCTCGAACTGGAATTCGAGGACGTGGTTGAATCAGAAGAACGGCACGCCACAGGCGTATAGCTATTCGGACACCTACGGCTTCACCATAGGGGGGCCGGTTTACATCCCGAAAGTTTTCAACGGGAAAAATAAACTGTTCTTCTTCGTCGCGGACGAGTTCCGGCCGTCGACTACAAATGTCAACATAGGCAACTTTTTGCGTTTGCCGACGGCGCTCGAACGGGCAGGCAACTTTTCCCAGAGCCTCAACAATCAAGGCGTGCCGATCGCTCCGATCGTTGACAATACGACCGGCGCGCCTTTCCCGGGCAACATCATTCCGCAAAGCCGTTTGTATGCCCCGGGCGTAGCGGTGCTCAACCAATACCCGCTGCCGAATCTGACGCAAACGGCGGGAGAGGCCTACAACTATGCGGAACAGGGGGCCTCGTACTTTCAGCTAACAACGCAACCGGTTGTCCACCTCGACTACAATATGACACCGAAGCTGCGGTTCAACGCCGCGTTATCCATGCAGACGGCCCGCCCGGTGGCGATTCCGGGCTCGATCCCCGGCTTCAACGATAATTACACCCCGAAGCCCATCATTTACAACGTTACGGCCACCGTCGACTACATTATTTCGCCGACGTTGGTCCTCGAGGGGACCTACGGCACCATCAAGAACCAGTTGGCGGGCGGCGGGTCGCCCGGCGGCGTCCTCGCGGATGCGGCGGCCAACAAAAACAATACTCTGAGCGCCTTCCCGGACCTGTATCCGAATGCGGGCAAGCTGGATACAGGTTATTACGCCTACTCGATCCTGCAGACCCAAGGAAGCAAGGCCCCGGAGTATACCAACGGCCAGCTTAACATGCCGCCGGCCTGGGGCTTTGGCAGCTTAATCGGAGACGCCCCGCCGAGCCTGATATTCCCCAGCTACCTGAACGTCAACCACACGCAGGACGTCGCAGTCAGCTTAACGAAGGTCTGGGGGCGGCACGCCATCAAGGGCGGGTTCTACTTTAACCACAGTTGGAAGGCGCAGAACACGGGCGCCGGCGGTGTCTCGAACCTGTATTGGCAGGGCTACGTGAGCTTCGCCAATGACACCAACAACCCCCTCGACAGCGGGTTCGGTTTCTCGAACGCGGTCCTGGGGGTCTTCGATCAGTACCTGCAGCAGTCGACGTACGTCGAAGGCAGCTTCCTCTATAACAACGTGGAGGGTTACATCCAGGACAACTGGAAAGTGACCAACCACCTGACCCTGGATTACGGGATGCGGTTCACACATATGACGCCGCAAGCCGATCAGTTCGACCAGGAGTCGAACTTCTTCCCGATTGGAAGCGGCGCACACGCATATAACCCGGCAAACGCGGAGGTGCTCTACACCGCGGGGTGCAGCAACGGCGCGACGGTGTGTTCGGGCAACACCCGCGACGCAATGAATCCGATCACCGGGCAGGTCCTCACTTCGGGGGGCGCGAACACGCAGGTGTTGATCGGGACCCCGATTCCAGGCGTGGGCAATCCGCTGGACGGGATCGTTCAGGCGGGTCACGGGATCCCAACCTCGAACTACGTCTGGTCGCCGTTGGTAGTCGCACCGCGGTTCGGGTTGGCGTACGACGTGGAAGGTAAATCCAGTTGGGTGATCCGCGGCGGGGCCGGACTGTTCTACGACCGGCCGGATGGGAACACGGTATTCTCGACGCCGGGCAACGTGGGCGTGACGGCGGCCGACGGTACACCCGTTACGGATCAGAACCTGTACTACGGGCAATTGCAGACGGTCGGCCAAGGGGGGCTGAGCCCGCTGCCGGTGGGGCAGATGGTTGTTACCCAATACAACGCGAAGATCCCGTCGACCGTCCAATGGAATGGGGGTGTCCAGAAAGAGCTGCCCGGCCAGATGGTCCTCGATGCGTCCTATGTGGGCTACTACGCGTATAACCGCTTTGGGGCGACGCAGGGAGGATCGCAACAACTCGAGAACCAGGTGCCCCTCGGCACGGCCTATTTGCCGCAGTATCAGGACCCGACGCTCGGCACGTCGAGCGTTCCAGGGGCGACGTCTTACGCGACGAATCTGCTCCGGCCGTACCCAGGTCTTCAATCGATCGCGGAGAATGCGACGAAGTTCCATAACGTTTATCACTCGATCCAGTTGAGCCTGACCCGGCGGTTGAGGGACAACGTCTCTTTCGTGTTAAATTATACGCGCGGGATCGAGCTCAAGGGCAACACTGGCCTGATCCAACGGTACACGCTCCAGAACGGCGCGCTGGTACTGCGGTCCGATGAGGCGGCGTACGAGGCCCTGAATTCGACCCTGGATCCGATACCGAATTTCCTGAAGGCCAATATCACCTGGTTCGCCCCGGGCATTAGAGGCAGAGGCGGTTTCATTCACCAATTGACGAAGGACTGGCAGCTTTCCTCCGTTCTGACGGTGCAATCGGGATTGGCCTATACTCCCGGTTACTCCTACCAAACCAACGGATCCAATGTCAACATAACCGGTTCTCCGGACTTTGGCGGCATGGATGTTCTGGGCTCCGGCCTCGGCAACGGGTGTGGCAGCCGGTTGGCCGGGTACAATGAATCGGCTGTAACGGGGCCGCTCCCCGGCAGCGTCGAAATGGAGTCGGGCCGCAATCCCTTGCGATACTGTCCCACCGCGATCCCGGACCTGTCCGTCGTGCGAAGGTTCCACTTCTGGAAATTCACGGAGTCCAGAACCTTCGAGTTCCGGACGGACATCTTCAACGCAGTAAACGCCGAGTACGTCACTGGCCGGCAAAATACAGCTACATTCAACAACCCGACGAGCATGACCCTGGAAAACCCCGAGTATACTGGCAGCGCCATAAACTCCGGCCGCTCGACGCCGGCGAACGCAGGCTTTGGCGCCGCTACCGCCGCCAACGCTCAGCGCACTCTTCAGTTGGAGGTCCGCATCGGTTGGTAAGTTGGAGCCCTGAGTATCTGGCCCGGCTCGCAGAGAACGTCAGTCTGACCGGCCTTCAAGCGCTGAACGCGATTTCTAAGCACATCTGGTTAGGCTTGGTGGCCGCCCGGTAGCGCAGGCGGCCGCCAGCGAAGGGCAGGGGAATTGGGACATGGCGGATCGCGCCGGCTTATTCCTTGATGCGCGCGGGCGTTATGATCGGAACATGCGCACCATCGTGATTCTGCTCAGTTTGGCCGCTCTTGCACCGGGGCAGGGGCCCCCGCCTGGCATGCGATGTCCGCAACGGACGCTGGTCCTTTCGGAATTCAGTGAGAACGCGGCGAACAGCGCGCGATTTCAGGCGGAGCATTTTGACTACATGCGGGGATTAATGAAATCCGGCAAGGTGATTACCGCCGGCCCCATGACAGACAACCATACAGCAGCGATCGTTTTCGCGACGAAGGATTGGGCGGAGGTCGAGGAGATCCTCAAAAAGGAGCCGTTTCACCGCGAAGGAGTAATGAAGGTGGTGAAGCACATGGTTTGGAACGCGTGCGAGGTGGCGCCGTAACAGTTAGTCGCTGGGCGTAGACTGCGTTGTCCTCTCGAATTTCCCCGTGCTTGCAACATATAAGGTCTTACTGTCACGGGCCGAGCCGCTCGCCGGTCTCAGCCCTTCCGGCGGCAAACCGTCAATTTGAATTTTCGGATTTTCAAATTGGCTTTTCGAAACATTCGCCGGATTCATGCGTCGAAAGCATTCACAGGAGACACCGCTATCCGTACGACCAGTGCCGCCGTGCTCCTTTGCGCGTCAATCGCCTTGGGGCAGCCGCCCAACCCGAAACTCACTTTCGAAGTAGCCTCCATTAAGCCGGCCGCTCCGCAATCTATGGGCCGGATTCAAGGGAGCGCGAGCGGCGGCCCGGGAACCCCCGATCCCAGCCGGATCCGGTTCACCGATATGACGCTGAGAGTGCTGATCATGCGCGCCTATGACGTCCAGAGCTTCCAGGTTTCCGGCCCTTCCTGGATGGATAGCCGCCGCTTCGATGTCATCGCCAAGGTTCCCGATGGCGCCACCAGGGAAGATGCCCGGATCATGCTACAGAACCTGCTGGCGGACCGTTTCAAGCTGAAGCTGCACAAGGAGAGCAAAAACGCCCCGATCTACGAGCTGGTGGTGGCCAAGGGCGGCATAAAGATAAAGGAGGCGGCCCAGACCACGGCAGCGCCGGCCCAAGGCGCGGGTGCCCCTCTGCCCGGACCTCCCCAAAGGGGCAAGGACGGCTTTCTGAGAACGCCGCACGGCCAACTGGGAATCCAGGCTACGGTCAACGGTCGCATGCGCATCCAGGGCAATGCCGTGACTATGGCTCGCCTGACTGATATTCTGAACATCGCGCTGGGCCGCCCGGTCGTCGATAAAACCGGACTTACGGGAGTTTACGACGTCACGCTCGACTTCTCTCCTGAGAGCATGGGGCCGGGTCCCAAGGGCCCGGGAGCCGGCGGAGACAATCCGGCCGAAGCCCCGCGCGACTCTAACGACTCCGGTCCCACCATCTTCACGGCCCTTCAGGAGCAGCTTGGCCTCAAGCTCGAAGCGCGCAAGGGGCCGGTGGATCTGCTGGTCGTCGATAACATCGAAAGGATGCCTGCCAGGAATTAGACGCCTAACGCCGATTCCGCGGAAATGGAAGCCCAGCGCCCCAGGAATTCCGCTTCCGGGCGCTTACTCCCCACAACCGCCGTTGCCCCTTCCTCACTTCCCCCGCATGGGATTGAATACCTTCAGCCCTACGAAGTGAGTTTCGTTTTCGGTGACGATGACGCAATGATTTGCCTCGGCGATCGCGGCAATGATCATGGCCAACGGACTTCGTGGCCGCCCTTTCGCCGTCCCATCGGCCATCAGTTGCGCCCAAACCAGGCTGGCCTTTTCATCGAACCCAAGCACCCGGCCGGCGAACAACCTTTGCGGGCCCTCGGGGCCGGCAAACCAACGCTCCAACTCCCTGCGCTTCTTTCCGGAAGGCTTCTCCAGAATTCCGCGCCGGATCTCGGCCACGGTCATTGTGGAAATAAACAAGTCCTCGTCCGCTTGGTCCGCCATGCACGCCACCAGGCTTTCCGGCGGCCTCGGCTTCGTCACATTACGGATGATGTTGGTGTCCAGCAGACTCCGGCTCACAGGTCAACCGGGCGTCCCGGCGTCACCGGGCGTTTGAGGTCCAGATCGGCGCCGGCTAAAGGAGACCGGAGTAGCGCACTTAGAACGCCGCCCTTCTTGCGCCCTTCTCCCGAAATCGTGCGGCGAACGCTGGCGCGAATCCGTGCCGCATCCGGGTCATCGCCGGCCAGCCGCTTAGCGAGCGATCGGATCAGATCGCGGTCGCCGTCAAGTCCCAGAACCTCGAAGCGTGCCATCCCGCTCTGCTTCAGGCGCTTCCGGTAGTTGTTCAGTGCTCGCCTTTGCGGCGTCGTGCCCACCCCGCCCCCCTTCGTGTATCCAGTAATATAACCAGGATATCGGAGCGGGCACAACTCGGCATCCGTCGCTCCACCTCTCCCCCACCCCCCGACCCCGCCAGCACCAATTCGGTCGGCCAATGAGGTACTCTAAATCTGCTGTCAGGCGAATATGTGGACTTGGGTAGACATCCGCAAACGACTCTCCCGCTCGTACAACATTGAGGCGCCCAAGTGGAAGGCCCCATCCTGGAAACCGGACCAGGTTGCGGCGTGCCTCGACTCGCTGCGGCAATACGTCGAAGAGGACGTTGAGGCCGCCATTCACTGGTATTACGCGAAAAAGCCCTGGAAGGCCTGGGCATCCCAACTGCTCAAATCGCTCACCCTCTTCACTACCGGTCTCGGCGGCCTCCTGCCGATCGTCTCCGCCACGGGCGTTTTCTCGTACCGCCTGCCGGAAGCCCAACGGCAGCTCCGTAACCTGCAAATCAACCAGATCGGGTATCTTTGCTTTGGTCTGGCCGCCGCATTCCTCGCCCTGGACAAGTATTTCGGATACTCCACCGGCTGGATGCGGTACATCTCAACGGGCATGTCCCTCGAAACCCTGCTCCGTAACTTTCGTCTGGATTGGGCCAAAGCGACGGCTGGTCTGGCCGGTGTCACACCGTCCGGTGCGGTCCTCGAAACATTGCTCCAGAAAATCCAGGATTTCTCAGTGGCCGCCCGCGCCCTGGTCGAAAAGGAGACCCAGGCGTGGGTGATGGAGTTCCAGTCCAATCTCAGTCAGCTCGAGAAAGAGGCCAAAGCGGCCATGGACAGCGCGCGAACCGCGGTTGAGACCGCGCAGAAGGATGCCAAGTCATCCGCCGATTCGACCCGGCACGGAGCCATCGATCTCACCGTCGAGAATGTGCTCGATACCGATGCCGGTTTCAGCGTCAGCGTCGATGGCGAGCTACGCAAGTCCGCCGTTACCAGCAAAACGTGCGCCATTATGAATGTCGCCCCGGGCCTTCACGAACTCGCCGTCACGGCGTCGCTCTCCGGCGCGCCGGCGCATGATTCGCAAAGCGTGAACGTACCGGCCGGCGCGTCGGTGAAGGTAAGTGTCACGCTCGCGAAAGCCAAATCGGTTGCCACCAACCAGTAGCCCCGGGCCCGCTCACCGCTTCCACCCCGTGCTCGCCACCGCCGCGCTCCCCTCCGTCAACCCCACCGTCCGGTTGCCCGCCACCCCCGTCCACACCTGCGTCTCGCCCATCGGCCAGCGCACTTCGATGCGGTCCACCTTCTCCGCCTTTCCCAGGCCGAAGTATAGCGTCAGCGAATTCTGCGAAAAGTAACTCCCCCCGCTCACCACCTCCGCCATCTGCTTGCGCCCGCCCGCTTCCACCGTGCACCGCGCGCCAATCGCGCTCCGGTTCGACCGCGTTCCCGTCAGCCGGATCGCAATCGCATTCTGCCGCGCCCCCACATTCTTCAGCAGCGCCGGCTTCTCGTTCATGTTCACAATCACAATCTCCGGCCTTCCGTCACCATCCAGGTCGCCCGTTGCTAGTCCCCGCGCCGGCCGTAGCGGCGCAAATCCCGGTCCCGCCGAATCCGTAACATCCGCGAACCGCCCGTTGCCCAGGTTGCGGTACAGCAGCGTCTTCTGCCGGTACGTCTCCCCAATCGGCGACCGGTCAATCTCCGGATACACGTGCCCGTTCGCCATCACCAGGTCGGGCCATCCGTCTTCGTCCACGTCCAGAAACGCCACGCCCCACCCCAGCAGCTCATGGCGCCCCAGTCCGGCCATCTCCGAAACATCCTCGAAAAACTGGCCGTCCTCGTTGCGGTAAAGCGACGGCCGGTCGCCCGAAAAATTGGTCTTGGCGATATCCAGAAACCCGTTGCCGTCGTAGTCCCCCACCGCGATCCCCATGCCCGCCTGCAGCGCCCCATCGGCGTTGTACGAAACGCCCGCCGCGTCGCCGCGCTCTTCGAAGGTTCCGTCGTGCCGGTTGCGGTAGAGCAGGCTGGGGGTCTGGTCGCACGCCACGTAAATATCCGGCCAGCCGTCATTATCGAAATCCGCCGTCACCGCGCCCAGGCCGTAACAGCCGCCGGGCGTCAGAATGCCGGCCTTCGCCGAAACGTCCGTGAAGGTTCCGTCTCCGTTGTTGTGGTACAGCGCGTTGTGCCCCGGCGGCAGGCCGTGCGGCCCGCACCACACCGCCATGCCCTTCCACTCGCACGTCTTGCTGCTGCCGGGCTTCGGAACGTGCGCCAGGTCCAGGTCCACGTAGTTGGCTACGAAAATGTCCAGCCGCCCGTCGCGGTCGTAGTCAATCAAGGCGCAGCCCGATCCCCAGCGCGTCCCGCTCACCGGCAGCCCGGCGGGGGCGGTGATGTCTTCGAATTTGCCGTTCCCCAGGTTGCGGTACAGGCTGTTGTGCCCGAAGTAGGTCACAAACAAATCGGGATGCCCGTCGTTGTCGATATCGCCCACGCAGGCCGCCTGCGCCCAGCCGGTGCGCGTCAACCCGGCCTCGCGCCCCACTTCGGTGAAATGTCCGCTTCCATCGTTCTTATACAGCTCCGAAAGCGAGGGCGGCCCGTTTCCTATGAAGATGTCGTTGGCGCCATCGCCATCGAAATCGAAAATCGCCGCGCCGTTACCGGTGCTCTCCAGAATGGATTCTTTCTTCTCCTTGCCGCCGAAAGTGTTCGGGACGTTCAGGCCAGCCTGCGCCGCGATATCGATGAAGCGGATCGCCGGAGCCTCCGCGCCCACTGCGAACAGTTCCGCCAGCACCGCCGCGGCCAATATCCCCCCGAGTAACAGCAACCGCATAGTTATCGGATTCCCATCCCCCGCAGCGCTTCGGCCGCCTCCCGCGCCACCGCGGCATCGTCACGTTCCGCATCGCCCTCCGCCGCCGGCACCGCCGCCAGTATCCCCCTGAGCAATAGCAACCACATGGCTATCGGTTTCCGGTAGTGGCTCAGTTTGCCATTCAATTAAACTGAAGGGGGAGGCCTCAGAAGCGTCGGATCTTGTTTCACGTATTCCGCAAATTTTCCTAGCCGGGCTGCAATCTCGGCGTCTGACATCGATGGCGTGTCAGGCTTGAAGTAAAGAGCTAATAGCGTTATCACTTTACGCTCCGCATCGACATGGTAAATTAGTCGGAATCGCCACGCTTGCCGATGTTTTGTCCTTTAACGCTGATCCGGACCTTGAACACATTGTCGGCCGTGTAGCGAAGCTGGTCCCCGGACTTAGGATCGTATTCCAGTGCCGTAAGCGCCTCCGTCAAATCGTTCTTGAAAGACCGAAACTTCTTCAAGGCAGACTTGTACTCGGAAACGAAGGGTGCGAACGCAATGTCAATCCGATATAAGCTCAAGCGCATCTCTCCAATCAGGGATATCCGTCTTGGTAGAGTCTATCTGATCAATAGCGACGCTGAGTTTGGCGGAAAGCTCATGGTCCAACGGAATCGCCCACGCCTCAGAGATATCGTCTACCCGGTCCATCATTTCCTCAATTTGATCCAAGAGAAATGAAATTGGCTCCCGGAAGCGTTCGGAGGCGTTGTGGAGGTCGGAGCGAGTCCACCGGATAATCTGCGCGGTCAGGGAGGTGACAACAGCAAGACAACAGACCATGAATTCAATACGCGGCTCGGACGTATTCGATTTGGCCGTTTTCCTCGCCTGGGCATCCAGAAAATGCTGGATTGCGAAACCGAGTTTGCTGAGATGGGCATGTAGTTCCCAATCAGACCGCTCCCGTTCCTTTGCTTCAAGCCAAGCAATGGTAGAGCTACACACTGCCATGGCCCCGTAGAGCGGACTCTGGCTATACTCCTGATCGATCATTTTCCTTCGCCTCAGTCTCTTATCGGACGATTCTGCCCGACCTTTTAGTCTCTTTGCCCCGGACCACCAGCGTGTTTTTTTGCCCACCGTGCGCGTGATGCCACCGAGGCTATCTGCGCTCGCCGCTCGGGGGTTAGCTTCTTTGCTCTAGCGGGTCCGCCGCTTTTCCCACCGATCCGGCCAACGCATGAACGAGGATCTTCTTTATTTTCAGTAGTCAACGAATTGACGATTCGAAAAGCATTAGTGTTCAGATCCAATTACATGCCGTACCTTTCCAGAGGCGTACACTTCGAGCGCCGGCAACAATAGTGCAATTGCGCCGCCGAAAGTTTCACGGAATCTACCCCCATTTTCGGTAGCCTCTCCACGATAGTGTTCGTTACCAACGTATACCATGGCAAATAAATCCGGTACTCACCCTATATGTGAACATTATGCTTGACACTTTAGTTCGGTCAAGCATAATGTTCATTATGAATACCCTGAGCATCTCCGTGCGGGCCGCCATTGTTCGATGTCTGGTAGAGGGGAACTCGATGCGCTCAACGGCGCGGATTGCCGGTGTCTCGCGCAACACAATCGATAAGCTTTTGGTGGAACTGGGGGCTGCCTGCTCTGAATATCAGGATATCACCCTGCGAAACCTGAATTGCGCACACGTGGAAGCGGATGAAGTCTGGGCATTCTGCTATTGCAAACAAAAGAACGTCCAGGAAGGCGTGGCAGACGGCACCGGCGATGCGTGGACTTGGGCCGCCATTGATGCCGATACAAAACTGGTGCCATGCTGGACCGTTGGCAAGCGCACTCCTGAGACCGCTGAGGTTTTCATTTCCGACTTGGCATCCCGCCTTGCAGATCGCGTGCAGCTTACCTCTGACGGCTTGGCAATGTATTACAAAGCAATCGTAAAAGCGTTCGGTGAAAATGTGGACTATGCCAAACTGATCAAGGTCTACGGAATCGACCCGGAAGGCGAGAAGCGCTACAGCCCGGCAATCTGCACGGCTTGCGAAAAGAAGGCTATGATCGGCGAGCCCGACTCGGACCATATCAGCACCAGCTACATCGAACGCCAGAATCTCACCATGAGAATGGGGATGCGCCGCTTCACCCGTTTGACCAACGCCTTCTCTAAGAAGCTGGAGAACCACGCGGCTGCAATTTCGCTCCACATGATGTACTATAATTTCGCTCGAATTCATCAGACCCTCAAGACCACCCCGGCTGTGGCTGCCGGCATTGCGGATCATGTGTGGACAATTGAAGAGACGGTCGCTCTTCTGCCGGTTCACAATGCGAAATGAGCCACTATCGGATCCCCATCTCCCGCAGCGCCTCCGCCGCCTCCCGTGCCACCGCGGCATCGTTGCTTTTAGCCGCCTCGCGGAAATGCGCCGCCGCCCCCTCCGCATCGCCCTCCGCCGCCAGCACCGTTCCTAGCCGCAATTGCGCCCGCGCCAGTCCGGGCGCCAGCGCCAGTTCCGCCGCATACTCGCGCGCCGCTTCCGGCCACTGCTTCTTCCGCGTATACAGGCCGCCCAGCAATTCGTGGGCCTCCACCAGGCTCCCGTCCGCGTGTACCGCCATTTCGGCCTGGGTTTGCGCGTCGTCGAAGCGATTCGCGCGCACCAGCGCCAGCGCATAATCGTACAGGTACCGCGCCGCCGGCCGCAGCTTGATGGCCCGCTGGAAGTCGAAAAACGACCCCGCAAACTCGCCCTTCTCCGCCAGA
This sequence comes from Bryobacterales bacterium, assembly GCA_963803725.1. Taxonomy (GTDB): domain Bacteria; phylum Acidobacteriota; class Terriglobia; order Bryobacterales; family Bryobacteraceae; genus JOPF133. Next base: position 34,678 of record CAWDOH010000001.1, read on the forward strand.
ATCCGCCCGCCCAGGTCCCAGGCCGCATCGTCGAAGGGATCGGTCCCCAGCGCGTCCTTGAGCGCCGCTTCCGAGTGCGTCACTTCCGCCAGTCGGCGCTGTTGATCCGGCAGCCACGGGTCCAGCGCAATGGCCTTCTGAATCCGTTCCGCCGACCCCGTCAGCACCCCGTAGCGCAACCACGATTCCGGATCGTCCGGCGCCACCTCCACCGCGCGCGCCAGAATCTGTTCGGCGTGCGCCGCGTCCACTTCCGCCAGCGCGCGCATCGCCCGTGGCGAATCGGGCTGCAATTCCAGCGCCCGCCGGTATGCCGCGGCGGCTTCCGCGGGCTTTCCCAGGCTCTTCCAGCCGTCGCCCAGCACCATGTAAAACTCCGGCTCGTGCGGTTGCGCCTCGTCCATCAGCCGCACCAGCTCCGGCATCCCCGCCGCCACATTGTTTCCCAGCCCCACCTGCGCCACCGCCCGGTACAACTGGTTGCGCGGGGTTTCCGGCAGCGGCGAAGGATAATACGGCACCACCTCACCGTGGTATTCTTCGGCCGGCCGCTCGGCGAATTCCACCAGCGCGTTGGCCGGCGCGCGCCGCTCGATCCGGTGGTCCGTCATGATCACGTGCGGCGCGTCATCCACCCGCCGCTTCGGCATATGGCAGGTGATGCAATCCGCCGCCGTCGCCGTGATGCCCGCCGGATGCGGCAGCGTGTGGCACTGTAGGCACACGGCGGAATATTGCCGCAGGGCATCTTCGCCGCGCGGGATGTGGTGCGGATCGTGGCAGGTGGCACATTCCAGTTTTCCGCCGCTCTCCAGAAAACAGCGCGACTGCCGCAGCCGGTACGCCGAGCTGACCGCTTCGAATTTATCGTCGTGCCCGGTGCCCGGTGCATGATCGAAATGAATCGCAAAGTCCGCCAGCGGCTGTCCCGGAACGTAGGAGAACGTGCCGCGGTCGAAGCGCTGCAGCACCGCCGGAATCCGCCCGCTGGTGGTTTCCAGGTGGCATTGCATGCACACCTCCATCCGCCGCTCCTCGCTCAGCTCGGCCGGATTCACCATCTTCACCCGGCCGGAGGTTCGTACGTGCTCCGCGCCCGGGCCGTGGCATCGCTGGCAATCGATCCCCTGTGGCAGTTCCCCCGCAAATATCGGGTCGCTGCCCGGCAGCGCGTTGCCCGCCGGAATGGCCGGGTAGCCGTTATGGCAGAACATACACTTATAGGAAACGAAACGGCGCGTCTGCGGATGTTCGGTATCCGACCCCGGCACCATGGCCCACTCTCCACCCTTGTCAGGATACCAGCCGAGCGGTAACTCGATCAGCATCCCGCGCTCCGTCCGGTGCAGATACGAGCGCGCATGGTTGCCCGACCCCATCACGTAATCGATCCGCAGTTCTTCCACGTTGATCTCTCTGCCGGCGGCGTCCAGTTGCCACCGTTTCTGGAAGTACTGCCCGTCCCGAATGGTCATGGCGTAATGGCTGTCCGAGAGCGCGTGGTAGTATTCGGCCTTGCCATAATCCTCAATGGTATTGGCCTTCGATGGAATAAAGAAGGAACGGCCCATTCCCGTGTGCGCGTAATTTGCGGCGATCTCCTGGTGGCATTTCGCGCAGGTGCTCGAATCCACATATCCATTTCCTGGAAGCGCCGCCCCGCTCTTCTGGGCCGGCATGCTCCACGAGCACAACCACAACACTCCTGCCATCCGTGGAAGTCGCGCCATTAGATCTTGATTTTACGCCCCTCCAGGCCTCATAGAAAACGCTTCGGTCCGGCTGCCCGTTCTTCCATAATTCATAACCCCCGGTTCCATTGTTTGCATCTGTTTACTAGCATACGAAAACGCTTCACTTGATACCTTCGAGCTATTGCTCCCGCTTTTGTCAAGGTGATAGGATTCAGTCCAAGTTAGTCGTCGCATAATCCTGCCTTGGTGCAGGAACAGGAGCAGGAACAGGAGGGAGTAAATGCTTCGCTGCGTCGCGGGGCTCCGGATAGCCCTGTTACTACTGGTTTGCGTGGGCGCATTACTTGCGCAACGCGATCTTGCCACTCTGGCCGGAACCGGTTACCGATCCCTCGGGTGGGGTTGTCCCTAACGCCAAGGTAACCATCGCCGAAGTCGACACCGGTGAAGTCTACTCAACCCTCACCAACAGCGTCGGCGAATATGTTCGCCCCGCGTTGAAGGCAGCCACTTACACCGTCAGCGTGACCGCGCCTGGCTTCAAAACTGCCTAACAAGCCAATGTGATCCTCACACCCGGCGCACGTACCGCGGTCAACTTCGCCCTTACCGTAGGCCAGGTGGGCCAGACCGTGGAGGTCGAAGCGGCGGCGCCTCTGCTCCAGACCGAAGGCACCCAGGTCGGCGCCGCCTTGGATACCAAGACGGTGACCGATGTTCCTCTCGGCGGGACCCGTAACTTAACTTATCTCGCGCGTCTCTCTCCCGGCGTGGTCCCCGCCGAAAACGGCGCCCGCGATTCCGGGCGGCCGGCATTGCCACCGGTGGCGATGTGGGCTTGCAGTCGATGACCGGACCGCCCACCGAAACGCTGGACTTTTCGATGTTCAAAGAGTTCTCCCTCACGGAACGCTTTCATTTCCAGATCCGCGCCAAAGCGCTCAATATTTTCAAAACCCCCGTTCTCAGCCAGCCCGATCTCAGCTTGGGCGATTCCAAGGCCTACGGCGGAAACGGTCTCTTCGGCGTGATCACCAGCTCGGTGGCCAGCACCGAGCGCCACCTCCAGCTCTCCATGCGCTTGTGGTTCTAAATTCCTTAATGGCCTACCGTCCCCTTCGTCGCGCCCCCCGCACATGGAACTGCGTCCGCTTCCCGCGACCCTCCGCAGTCCCCCCAATGTCGACGGTCGATTGGTGCCGGCCGCAGTCGCCCCCGATGCGACCGGCCGCGATCCCGGTCGCCGCTGCCGCTGGCGATCCCCCCGGCTGCCGTCGCTCGCCGCTACCGGCTTTGCTGTCGGTCGCGGTCCCCGGCGATTGCCGACCGCGATCCCCCGCGCCGCCACCGGCCGCGATCCCGGTCGCTGCTGCCGGTCGCGGTCCCTGGCGCTCCCTGGCGCTGCGTCGGCTACGATCCCCGGCACTGTCGCTGGCCGCGGTCTTTGGCACTGCCGCTGGTGGCGATCTCCGCCGAGGCCCGGTTGCGGTCCCCGCCGATGCCGCTGGCCGCGGTCTTTGGCACTGCCGCTGGTAGCGATCTCCGCCGCTGCGCCGCTCGCGGTTCCCGCCGCTGCCGCCGGCTAACGATCCCCGTCGATGCTGCCGGTTGCGGTCCCCGCCGATGCCGCTGGCACCGGTCTTTGGCGCTGCCGCTGGTGGCGATTTCCGCCGATGCGCCGCTCGCGGTCCCGCCGCTGCCGCCGGCTAACGATCCCCGTCGATGCTGCCGGTTGCGGTCCCCGCCGATGCCGCTGGCACCGGTCTTTGGCACTGCCGCTGGTGGCGATCTCCGCCGCTGCGCCGCTCGCGGTTCCCGCCGCTGCCGCCGGCTAACGATCCCCGTCGATGCTGCCGGTTGCGGTCCCCGCCGATGCCGCTGGCACCGGTCTTTGGCGCTTGCCGGTGGTGGCGATTTCCGCCGATGCGCCGCTCTCGGTCCCCGCCGATGCCGCCGGCTAACGATCCCCGTCGATGCTGCCGGTTGCGGTCCCCGCCGATGCCGCTGGCACCGGTCTTTGGCGCTTGCCGGTGGTGGCGATTTCCGCCGATGCGCCGCTCGCGGTCCCCGCCGATGCCCCCGCTCGCGGTCCTCGCCGCTACCGCCGGTTGTGGGCCGGTCGCCGCTGCCGCTCGGGGGCTGGTCGGTGCTGTCGGCTGCGATCGCCGCCGTCGCGATCCGGCCCTGTCGGAACCGGAGCCACGGCCCGGCCACGCAAAGGCGCCACCGTCCAAACCCGGCCGGATACTCGCCCTGGCGGTGCGGCGTCTCCACCGCGCCGCCCTGTTGCCTGGTCTCCCCCACTCGATGCCCCCCTGCCGGACTTCGTAAGCCGGTAGTCGGTGTTGCAATTGTTACGGAATACGAAAGCGTTTACTTTTTTACGCCAAAAGTATTGCTTACCGCTTTGGTTAGTGATAATATTCCCTCCCAGTATGTCCTGCCGAGGGGCAGGAGATTTCCTGCCCGGGCGCAGGAAGAGGAGGGGGAAGGTTAATGTTTCGCTACCTCACGGGGCTCCGATTTGCCCTGTCAGTCTTGGTTTGCGCGGGCGCACTGTTTGCGCAACGCGATCTTGCAACTCTTGCCGGCACGGTTACCGATCCATCGGGCGGTGTGGTCCCGAACGCCAAGGTAACCATCACCGAAGTCGCCACCGGAGAAGTTTACTCCACCGTCACCAACACCGTCGGAGAGTTTGTCCGCCCGGCGTTGAAGGCCTCCACTTACACCGTCGCCGTCACGGCGCCAGGGTTTAAGAGGTCCGAACAAGCCAACGTGATCCTGACAGCCGGTGAACGTACCGGAATCAAGATAGTTCTCACCATTGGCGAGAACCAGCAGACCGTCGAAGTGGAAGCGTCAGCGCCCTTGCTCCAGACCGAAAGCACCCAGGTGGGTGCGGCGCTGGACGCGAAAACGGTTACCGACGTCCCCTTGGGCGGGACCCGCAACCTGACTTACCTCGCCCGTCTTTCGCCGGGCGTGGTGCCTGCCGAACCAGGCGCCCGCGATGCCGCGAATGGCGGCTTCTCCGCCAACGGCGTCCGTTCCAACGGCCAGAATAACTTCCTGCTGAACGGAGTCGATAACAACATCAACACCATCGACTTCCTGAATCAAACCGCTTATGCCATCGGACCTGCCATCGACGCGGTCAGCGAAGTCAACATTCAGACCAACGGCTACAACGCGGAATATGGCCGCGCGGCCGGCGGTGTGATCAACGTGGTTCTGAAATCCGGCACCAACGCGCTGCACGGCAGCCTGTTCGAATACCTGGCGAACAAAGACCTGGACGCCAACACCTGGACCAACGATCGCGCGGGCCAACCGATCGGACCATTCGTGCAGAACCAGTTCGGCGCCACGGCCGGCGGCCCGATCAAAAAGAACAGGCTGTTTATCTTTGGCGACTACCAGGGAACCCGCATTGCCGATTCCGGCGGTTCGGTCCCCAACCTGGGCTACTCGGGATACACGACCGTCCCCACCGCGGCGATGAAGGCCGGCAATTTCGCCAGCCTCCTGGGACCCTCTTATACCGGAACCGACGTCAACGGCGCACCGATCTCGATCGCCAAGGGTATGATCTACGATCCGGCATCCACGACTTACTTGCCAGCGAACTCCGCCGGCATCCAGATTCCGGTTTCGCGGACGCCCTTCCCTGGGAATATCATTCCCCAGAGCCGGTTCGATCCTGCATGGGCTAAGGTCATTCAACTCTATCCCAATCCCAATGAGGCGGTCATTACCGGCAACGCGCCGACCAACGATTATTACTACGACACCACCGGAGCTCTGACGACGGATCAGGGCGACGCCCGCGTGGATTATCACGTGAGCGAGAAAGACAGCCTGTTCGGATCCTTGAGCTGGTCGAATACATCCAAGACCGACGGCGCTCCGCTCCCAGGCGCGCTCGACGATACGGGCTTCAACGGCGCCGGCGAAATCGACCTCAGCCGCAACGGGCAGATCAGCTATACCCGCGTGTGGAGCCCCCGCGTGGTGACGGAAAGCCGCGTTGGCTTCACCCGTCTGGTCACATCGCGCATCGGCGCCAACCCCAGCACCGACCTGTTCACGCAGTTCGGTATTGGCGGCTACGACCCCACGGCCGCGGCGGCCAATAACGGCGGCCTGCCCCAGATCGGTTTTTCCAACGGTTATCCGACGGTTGGAGCCACTGACTGGGTGCCCACCAAGGAATACAACAACGTTTGGGACCTCGTGCAGAACGTCGCTATCAGCAAGGGATCGCACGCTTTCAAGGTGGGCTTCGAATTCCGCTCCGTGAAGTTCCCGTTCTTCCAGGTTCCCGACCCTCATGGCAATCTCGGTTTCAGCAACAATGAGACCGCGTTCCCTTCGGCCAATAACGCCTCCAATGGATCGAGCGTCAGCAGTCTGACGGGCGACGCCATGGCGTCGGCGTTGTTGGGCGTGGTGGACAGCGGCGCCATCTCTACCACCAACTTTGTTTCGTCGCAGAAGGTGGCCTATGCGGGGTACGCCCAGGACGACTGGAAATTGAACTCGAAACTGACGCTGAACCTTGGCGTCCGATACGAGCTCTGGTCGCCCATCGGCGAGCAGTGGGGCCGGCAGGCGAACTACGACCTGCAGAACAATACCCTCTACATCCCGCAAGGAGGTAACTGCAATGAGGCCCTGCCACCCAACTTCGGGCAGTTGTTCCCGACTGTGACCGTCAACCGTTGCAACGTTTCGAATTATATGACCCCGTGGGACAAGTTCGATTTCGGTCCCCGCCTTGGGATCGCCTACAACTTCGTGAACAAGATGGTCCTGCGCATCGGATATGGCATCTTCTACGGCGGCGAAGAGAACCAGGGCGGCAGCCCCAACCGCGGAGAAGGCGTGCCGTTCAATGAAACCGTCAACCTGAGCCGCTTCCAGGGCAACAGCCCCTACGTAGGTATCAGCCAGTCGCAGTGCTATACCTGCGATTACATGCCGGGCGGCTTCTCGGGCGGATACCCTCTCAGTCCGTTCACTCTCAACGCCGGCGTTTCGATGCGCGGCGTGCAACCGGATTTCGACAATCCGCTGGTGCATAAGTGGAATGTCATCGTTCAGCGCGAGTTACCCGGGAATATGGCCCTCGAGTTAGGTTATGAAGGCAACCACCAGGCGCACCAGGTGGTTCTGTGGAATTCCGACACTAACCCGAATCTCGGCACGTTCAACACCGCCATCAGCGGGGCGAGCTTACAGGAGATCCAGCCGGCCTGCGCGACTTGCCAATCGGTCGGCAACGGTCTTTCGATGACCTCGTCGTTCGGGGATGGCAACTACGCCGCGGGTTCCGTCAAGCTGGAGAAGCGGTTCTCCCGCGGATTGTATTTCCTCACATCCTACGTCTGGAGCCATGCTCTGGCTAACAGCGGCACTCCGCTGAGCGGCTCGAGCAACCTGGCGCCGATTACGAATACCAACTACAACACCGCCTATTCCAGCGCCTCATGGGATATCCGCCATAGCTTCACCACCGCCTTCAATTACGAACTGCCGTTCGGCAGGGGCAAGCAGTTTGGCAGCGGAATGAATCGCGCGGCCGACCTGATCGTAGGCGGCTGGCAGATGAATGGCATCCTGACATTACGCACTGGCGTGCCGATCACCATGTCCGGCGCCAATTGCCATGGTGTCTGGAACCGTTGCCTGCCCGATTACGCTTCGGGCTACACCGGCAACGGCAACAGTGCCCCTCCCGGAGGACGCAGCGCCAACGAGTGGTTCAACACCGCCGATTATGTGGAGGCCTTCAGCAACCAGGCTGCCGGCATTGCGACTGGCGGCGACGTGGGCCTGCAGTCGATGACCGGTGCGCCCACCGAAACCCTGGACTTCTCCATGTTCAAGGACTTCCGGGTGACGGAACGGTTCCATTTCCAATTCCGTGCAGAGGCCCTGAACCTGACCAACTTCGCGGTGCTAAGCCAGCCTGACGTCAGCATCGGCGATGCCAAGGTGTACGGCGGAAACGGCAACTTCGGCGTGATCACCAGCAGCGTGGCCGGCACCGAGCGGCACGTGCAGTTCTCGCTGCGGCTGATGTTCTAAGCCGCGGTAACATCCAAGCGTAGTAAGAGAGACGGCCCGCTTCGGCGGGCCGTTTTCTATTGGTACACACCAAGCCAAGCGTGCCAGCGTGCGCCAGGGTAGAGCGATCCGATTCAACCTAAATCCGGCGGTTGCAGCCCCGCGGAACCGGCAGTGGCCGTGCGCTGCAACCAGTTGCAGATAAAGCGGTTGTCACCCGGAAGGTGATGTGCGCCGCAGTTGGGAATTGCTGGCGCCAGATAGCCCTACGAGGCGGGGCGGCAGGCTAACTGCCGGATTTAGGTTCAACGGCCGCCTCGATTCCCACTCCCTCGCCCTCTTGCGGTTGACCGAATGCGCCGCGAACTCCAGGTATCCGGGCCTCCCGGCCAGGGCCTGCGGCCGGTGCTGCCGGGTGTCGCTGCGGTTTGGCCCGTCTGGCCGGTTTGGCCTCCGGCGCGCCGGAGCAGGCAGCGCAAATCGGTATAGGGACCGCGTAGCCATTCCTTATTCGGCGCGTAGGGCACTCACGGGATCTAATCGCGCGGCGCGGCGGGCCGGGATGTAACAGGCCGCAGCGGCGGCCGCGAGCAGCAGGAGGACCACTCCGCCAAGCGCCAACGGATCGAGCGCCGTGACTCCGAAAAGCAGGCCGCGGACCAGCGCGGCCCCAGCGCGCGCGGCGGCCAAACCGGCAACCAGGCCCAGCAACACCGGCCGCATGCCCTGGCCAAGGACTCCGCGGACCACTTCGCCCTGTCCGGCGCCGAGCGCCATGCGCAGTCCGATTTCCTGCGTCTGGCGCGTGACCGCGTAACTGGTCACACCGTAGATTCCCACCACTGCCAGCGCCAAAGCCAGAGTCGCGAACAGCAGCACCAGGATCATCTGGAACCGCCGGCGTGCTACATAAAAGGAGATCATCTGGCGCATGGTTCGCATGGCGGGCACGGGCAGGTTCCGGTCTAGGTTCCCGATGGCGGCGCGGATAGCGGGCGCCAGCCGTCCGGGATCCCGGGCCGTGCGCACGACCAGGGTCATCGTGTCGAAGGGTTCCTGGGCATGTGGACGGTACACAGTAGGAAGCGGCTCCTTTTCAAGGCCATCGCCGCGGACATCCTTCACCACACCTACGATGGGGATGGCCTTGACGTCCTCGCCGCCGGGGCGCACGCGGAGCCCGAGCACGGCCTCGGGCGCAATGCCGGGCCACAGCCTGCGCGCCAGCGAGAGGCTCACGATAGCCGCCGGCGCCGGTTCACCTCCGCTGAAGAAGCGCCCCGCCAGCAGGGGGATTTGCATGGTGGTGAAGTACCCCGGCGTCACCACGCGGTAGGAAGCCACCGGACGGTTGAGGAGCTTGCGGGTGTCCGATTCCAGGTACACCATGCGGGTGTTGTAGTCGCCCGTCAGCGGCAGCGCATTGACGGCTCCCGCGGCAGTGACCGCAGGGAGGGCCCGGACGTTCTCCACCAACTGGCGGACAAACGCCGCGGTGCGGGGCTGGTCGTACTGCTGCTCCGGCAGCGCCAGGTCGGTGGCGAGGATGCGTTCGGCGTTGAAGCCTTTGTCCACATTCATCACCTGAACGAAGCTGTGCAGCAGCAGGCCGGCGACTGCCAGGAGGCCGGTTGAAAGGGCGACTTCCACGGCGACCAGAGTGCGGCGGAGGCGGCTGGAGCGCCGTCCGGCAGTGGCGCCCCGTGAGCCTTCCTGCAGGTTTTCGTGGAGGTCGCGGCGGGCCGTTTGGAGGGCGGGGAGCAATCCGAATGCCGCCCCGGTAACGAGCGCGGCCAGCGCGGCGAACCACAGCACGGGGGTGTTCAGGCCGGCCGAACGGATGGTGGCGAGATCGACGGGAGCGAGCGAAATCAGGAGGCTTGTGCCCACACGAGCGAGGGCCAGCCCCACAGCGGCGCCGGCAACCGAAATCGCCAGGCACTCGGTGAGCAGTTGCCGCACCAGGCGCCAGCGGGGAGCACCGAGGGCCGCGCGAGTGGCGAATTCCCGGCTGCGGCTGCCAAGGCGGGCCAGCAGCAGACTGGCCAGATTAACGCAGGCGATGAGCAGCAGCAGGCCGACGGCCCCGAGCAACGCCAGCAGACCCTGGCGCACATCGCCAGAGTAGATTGTTTTGAGCGGCGTGAGCTGCGCACCCAGGGATACGTGCATGGTGGGGGGCAGTCCCTTCGAGATGGCCGCGCAGATGGCATCCAACTCCTGCAGCGCCTGGGCCATGGTGGCGCTGGGAGCGAGGCGCGCAATCACGCCGTAATTGAAGTCGCCCTCCTCGCGGGTCTCGTCGTCGGACAAGGCAATCGGTGTCCAGATGTCGTCGCGCATGGGCAGGGGCGCGACCGGTTGGAGTTGCTTGCCGGTGGGGAAGAGGAAACCGGCGGGCATGACGCCCACGATCCGGTAGCTGGCGCCATCTAATATAAGGGTGCGGCCGACAGCGGCGGGGTCGCCGGCAAAGCGCCGCATCCAGAAGTTGTGGCTGAGGATGACGACGTGGTCGGTGCCGGGGTGGTCCTCTTCGGGGAGGAAGGCGCGGCCGCGCTCGGGCATCACACCGAGCAGCGGGAAGAGATTCGCGGAGACGCGGGCGCCGAAGATGCGCTCGGGCTCGGCGGAGATGCCGGCGGCGCCGGTCATATTGAAGCCGGCGGGGCCGATGGCGGCGACCTGGGCCAGTTTGTGGCTGTCGCGGCGGAACTCAACGAAGTCCTTGGCGGTGACGGGCAGGCTGGGGAAGCGGTCGCGCATCTCGTGAATGTAGGAAGAGATGGATACCAGCTCGGCGGGCCGCACGTAGGGAAGCGGCTTGAGCAGGACGGCATAGACCACGCTGAAGATGGCAGTATTGGCGCCGATGCCGAGGGCCAGGGTGGCGATGGCGGCGAAGGCAAAGCCGGGGCTGCGGCGGAGGGTGCGCAGGGCGTAGCGCAAGTCGGCGAGGGAGCTTTCGACCCACAGGGTGCCGCGGGCGTCGCGGCAATCCTCCTCGACCTGCGCGAGGCCTCCGAATTCGAGGCGTGCGGCGCGGCGCGCGGCGGCTTCGTGCAGACCCGCGCGTATGCCATCGGCCACGAGGCGGTCGAAGTGGTACCGGAGTTCGGCCGAGAGGCGGTCTTCCAGGCAGGCGGGGTGGAGGAGGCGCTGGAGCCAGTTCATTGCGCGCCTCCTTCGACGGCGCCCTCGCCGAGGATGAGTCCGATGGCCTCGGCGAGGCGCGCCCAGTTGGCGGTTTCGGCCTCGAGTTGCTGGCGCCCGGCGGGGGTGAGGCGGTAGAACTTGGCCTCGCGGCCGGTCTCCGATTCCTTCCATTCGGCAGCCAGGAAGCCGCGGTTTTCGAGGCGGTGGAGGGCGGGGTAGAGCGACCCCTGCTGCACCCGCAGGACGTCGCGCGAGATTTGCTGGATGCGCTGCGCGATGGCATAGCCGTGGATGGGTCCGAGGGAAGCCACCCGTAGGATTAGCATGTCGAGGGTGCCTTGCGGGAGGTCGGATTTGGGAAGGTTCATCGTGATTACCTCAAGCTTCTACATATACACCCAGATGGGTAGAAGGGCAAGGTGTGTGGTGTGGGATGCATTGAGCGGGTTCGCTGGAGGGAGAGGAAGTGGCTTGGGATGTGTGAGATGCGGGCGAAAATGGGTTCGTTCGGTGATTTTTGTTGGGCGGAGCGGACGGGCGCGCAGTGGGCGAGGGCGGGTCTTTCGGGAAGGTGTTGCGCGGGTTCGGTAGAGGGAGAGGAAGTGGTTTGGGATGTGTGAGATGCGGGCGGAAATGGGTTCGTTCGATAATTCTTTGAGCGGAGTGGGCGGCAGAAGCGGACGGGCGCGGGAGTGGGCGAGGGCGGGTCTTTCGGGAAGGTGTTGCGCGGGTTCGGTAGAGGGAGAGGAAGTGGTTTGGGATGTGCGGGATGCGGACGAAAATGGGTTCGTTCGGTATTTCTTTGAGCGGAGTGGGCGGCAGAAGCGGACGGGCCGGGGAGTGGGCGAGGACGGGTCCTTCGGGAGGGCGTTCCGTGGGTTCGGTGGAGGGAGAGGAAGTGGTTTGGGATGTGTGAGATGCGGGCGGAAATGGGTTCGTTCGGTAATTCTGGTTGGGCAAGTGGGTGGCGGAGCAGACGGGCGCGGGAAGTGGGCGAGGGCGGGTCTTTCGGGAAGGTGTTGCGCGGGTTCGGTAGAGGGAGAGGAAGTGGCTTGGGATGTGTGAGATGCGGACGAAAATGGCTTCGTTCGGTAATTTTGGTTGGGCGGAGCGGACGGGCATGGGAGTGGGCGAGGGGCCGGTCTTTCGGGAAGGTGTTGCGCGGGTTCGGTAGAGGGAGAGGAAGTGGCTTGGGATGTGTGAGATGCGGACGAAAATGGCTTCGTTCGGTAATTCTTGTTGGGCGAGTGGGTGGCGGAGCGGATTGGCATGGGAGTGGGCGAGGGCGGGTCCTTCGGGAAGGTGTTGCGCGGGTTCGATGCAGGGACAGGAAGTGATTTGGGATGTGTGAGATACGGACGAAAATGGCTTCGTTCGGTAATTCTTGTTGGGCGAGTGGGTGGCGGAGCGGATTGGCATGGGAGTGGGCGAGGGCCGGTCCTTCGGGAAGGTGTTGCGTGGGTTCGGTGGAGGGAGAGGAAGTGACTTGGGATATGTGAGATGCGGACGAAAATGGCTTCGTTCGGTAATTTTGGTTGGGCCGAGTGGGTGGCGGACCGGACGGGCGCGGGAGTGGTCTGAGGGAGGGGCCGCGGGCTGACGGGGCGGGGTGCCGTTGGCGAGAGTCTGTCGCAAACGGGTTCGGCCGGAAGCGGGAGGTGTCGGCGGTCGAGCGGCATTAGGAAAAGGGTCCTCCGATTCGAGGAATAACACGGCGACCTGCCGATCCCGACCGGCGGAGAGGATAAGCAGTTGAGGGCTAAAGACTTGGCTGGCCACCAAGTCTGTGACTCAACGGCGGGTAGCGGGTCAGTCTGGCACCGCGGCCGGCAGTTGATGTCATTGCCAGGCGTTGCGCGAGGTGATTGTGCGTGCGGGGTGGTTCGGAGGAGCCTTTAGATCCGCGTCTGTCCCTCCGCTGCCTCACGAAGTCTCCCGTCTCGTCCGAAATGACGATAAGCCTGCCGTGCTTTTCGACCAAGTCAAGCGCGGTCCCCCGAATGAACGCGTCGGGAGGGTCATCTTGCTGGCCGGACGGAATGGTGCGGACCCAGCGAAGTATGCCGACGCGACCCGCGCGCCGTGATCTCCACGCGCGGGATGTTCGCTGGCTTTCGCCTCCGCGATCCAGTTCTTGCAGTTCGGTCTTGACGGAGTCCTCTACTTGGGTTCCCATGTCGGCCGCAAGTTTCACGACCTCCTCGGCATTTGCCAACATGTTCGCGGCCCCAGTTGTTCGCATGAGCTCCTTCGCTGCCGCTTTCATTTTGCCGATCTGGTCTCGAACGTCGCGCTGCTGCTGGCTGAGTACTTCGCCTTTGACGTACCCGGGTATGTGCAACTGGAGAGCGCCTGCGCGTGCGAGTCGCGTTAGGGCACGAAACGCTGGCTTGTTTCGCTTGCGGTCGGCGGGTGATGCTACTCCCGATAAGCCGGCCAGCGTGGCAGATTGCTGGTCACGAGGTCGCTGGCTCAAGACCGATTTCATCGTTGACCGTATTTTCGGAGGTGCTGCTTGCAGCTGACATGACTGAGCAGGAACTGAATCTGTTCAAACTCTCGCCTGCGTCATGGCACAGACGGGCGCAGGTGCGACGCAGATCGTAAGGCGCAACCCGAGCCAGACCGCACCTCGAGGACCCTGCCTTCACGGCGCCCCGGATCACCTTCGGAGTGAATCTCCCCGTTCCGATTCGCTCGGCCTTATTGATCGCCCGAAAGATCGGACCTGTTGATATACCGGCGGCTTCACGCAGGCCGGGACGGGTTCAGTTCGCACCTGACCGCTCTTGCCAACGAAATCGGCGATAACCCAATGCTCTTCTCGCTGCTCGACGGTGATGCCCGCTACCTCTGCCTTCCGGGGGCCACAACCGAGCAGCGGTTAACCAATTCCCGATGCGCAGGCCATGCTTTTTTGGTCGGGACTAAGAGGCCCGCAATCCACAGCTTCGTAGGCGAACCGGCGAATGGCGGCAAGCCGCAGGTTGATAGTGGAGGAAGCATATTGGGCCTGTTCGAGGTTGATCCGGTAGCGCGTCACCACGGTCTTCTTGAGGGCTGGGCGGGGATCCGAGCAGTACCGGTCGGTGAACTCACGGATCGCGTGGTCGTACGAGCGTGGGGAGCGGTGGGGGTCAGACTGTTAAGGACTGCTGATTTCGACTGTTCGAGATCCGGCAGTTTCAGGACGATTTTGGGGATGAGTCAGGCGCTTCGTACTCCACCGTACGCTGGCGCGTTTCGGAGGACTTAGGCGACAAGGGTACGGCCACGCTTTCGGAACAACGTGTCAAGTCAGATCGGACGTCCCTGTCTTTCCATTCCCTGCTTGCATACGTTTGCTCGCCACTCCCCATATCAGAGTGCAAAATCGTGAAGCCGATGCTGTTTGCCCGACATCTGGAAGGTGTGTTTCGTGATCGCACGGACTAGCGCCGCTCAAAGGAGATTGGTCATGAAAGTAGGGTTTATAGGTGCCGGTAACGTAACACGTACGTTTGGCCGTCATTTGTTAACCGCTGGTCACACCATAGTCGTATCAAACTCCAGAGGTCCGGAGACACTGGCTGATTTTGTGGCTGATCTCGGTCCAGGCGCCATCGCCGGGACGAAGCAGCAGGCAGCCGAATGCGACGTCGTCATTCTTGCTACGCATTGGGTCAGTGTAGCTGACGCTCTCAAGGGTATTGATTGGCGAGGCCGCATTCTGATCGATGCGACGAACGCACATCTGGAGCCCCCGGACATTAGTCTGGCTGGCGTGACCAGATCGCGGGCCGCATTGAAGGGGCGTACGTCTAGCGAGATGGTCGCTGAGATGGCGGTTGGCGCACGGCTTGTAAAGTCGATTAGCAACATCCCGATGGCCTGGATACAGGACTTCTCGCCCAACAAACCCCTTACCGTGATCTTTACATCAGGCGACGACACCGAAGCCAAACAGATGGTGATCGAGTTGATCAACAGCACGGGACTTGTCGCCATCGACCTCGGATCGCTCATAACGGGTGGTGCAATGCATGAAGTCGGCGCTCCACTGTCCGGCCTCGAACTCCACTTCGTCCGGCGGCTTCGTTGAGCATGCGCGAACGCCGCCTGTGTTAAATGGCGGCCAAGCAATGAAACGAAAGAAGCAGGAAAAATGCAATCCGCCAAGCACAAAAACGAACCGGCGAACGATCACTGGCTGGTCGTGCATCCGCTCACCTTTGAGGACGCGGCCGCCGAGACCGCCTTACGATCCGCCGTGGCGGGCATGAAGGGCAAGCTCGAAGGTATAACCGCCCGCGCGCCATTCAACGGCATGATCGAGCGGGTGGAAGCCCCGGAAGGCGTTACCTTTGCGGAAGACGCCGTCGGAGGGATATCAGGCTGGTGGGCCAAGCCGGCGGAGACGCGCGAAGGAGAGGCAATCCTTCACCTGCACGGCGGCTGGTTTAACTGGGGAACAGCCCGGGCATTCTGCAACCTGGTGGGCCACATCGCCCTGAGAGCCGGAGCAGCGGCATTCATACCCGACTACCGGCTCGCACCGGAACATCCGTTTCCCGCGGCCGTCAAGGATGCCGAGGCCTGCTATGGCGGGCTCGTGGACCGGGGAATACGCAACATTGCGCTGAGCGGTGACTCGGCTGGAGGCAATCTGGCCCTTGTGCTTCTCTCCATCGCCACTGCGCAAAGTGCGTCGGGCGGTGTACTCCCGGTTGGAGCGGTTACCCTATCGCCGTTGACGGACCTCGCGCTCAGCGGCGCCAGCTATGAAACGCGCGCACAGGCCGATCCGTATTTTCTCAAGTCCCAGGCCGCCGGACTCGTCGGTTCCTACCTGGGCGACGCAGATCCGAAGAATCCGCTGGCCTCGCCTCTTTATGGAGATCTGACCGGTCTGCCCCCGATCCGCATGCACGCCGGAGACGATGAAGTGCTGCTCGACGATTCGCGCCGCTATGTGGACCGTGCCGTCGCGGCGGGCGACGATGCGACGCTGGACGTGTGGATGGGCATGGCCCATGGGTTCACTAACGCCGTCGGAAGAATGCACGCCGCCAACCAGGCTCTTGACGCCATCGGCGCGTTTCTGAGAGAGCGGTTGGCGGGGGCGCGTAAGGCGCCAACGAGAGCGGCCCGTTAATGGAATGGAAAAAGAAATCCGCTCCAGACTAAATATTGGAGGGCGCCATCGGTCAAACAGGAATTACTCGCCGCGATCTACTTATTGGCACTTGCAGCCGCAGTAGCCACCATTCCCTTTCAGGGCGGCTATGCGGCGCCTATCAGTGACCCACTTCAGACCAAGGAGAGTAGCATGACTACGCAAGAGAATATCGTCCCCTTCACAAAAACCGCTCCGCCGGAATGGCTATTAGCGTTCTGGAAAGAAGTCGATGACAAGACCTTCGGCAAAGGCTTCGACTGCTTTGCGGAAGATGCAGTTTGCAATCTCGGCGTTGCCGATTGGCATGGACGCGAAGCGATCCGGAAGAACCTGAAAGCATTCATCGACACGGGCTTTACCGCGCATCATGACGTGGTGGAGTATTGGGATGGCGGGCCGCTCAAGGTCTTTCGGGGAATCGTGACTATGAGACCAGACGACCCCAGCAAGAGCACTGTCAAACCTTCCATGGCTCACTTCTTCTACATGGACAAGAATGACCCAACCAAAGTCAGCCGCTGGATCGGAGCGGTAGGACCGGTCGCGTTTTAATCTGCCGCACCGTGAGCGAGCCTTTCCGTGGCTGGGCGCTTGCCACCCGGCCTCTTTCAAAGAATCATGCCAGGCATCGTCAATAACCTGAATCCGGCGCATTCTTGCCTCCCCAAAAGCCGCCAAACCCCATGTTGACAGGCTTTGGGAGCATATTGTAGAATTTCGCCAATCCCTAACAGTCGGTTAGGAATTCGCGAAATGCCGTATTCGCCGCGAAATATCAGAATCGCCTGTAATCATGCGGGGCTGACGCATTACGGCGGTGTCTACTTCTTTCATGAGTTTCTGCGAGTGCTGCAGCTCCGCCATTTTCTGGCCAGGCACCTGACCTACCCCAGACGCAACAACCGGTATCACTTATCACAGATGGTATTGGCCCTGATGTACCCCATCGTCCTGGGGTTGGATCGCTTGGAAACCGCGTCATTCTTGCGTTCCAACGGTACCTTCCAATACCTCACCGGCTTGCCGAGTTTCCCTGATCCTCAGACTTTGCGCCGCTTCTTACACAATGCACCTGACCCCTTCTGGCAACAGTTGCATCGCGTCAACGACCGACTGCTGCAAACGTTCATCCACCTACCCGCCCGACGCTCCCGATTGATCTTCGACTTGGACAGCACGGTGGTGACGGTATTCGGGAACCAGGAAAATGCCGCCGTCGGTTACAATCCCCGCTATCGTGGCAAGAAATCCTACGACCCACTGCTCTGCATAGAGGCCAATTCATCCTACCTCTGGGATGCCGAACTCCGTCCAGGGAATGCCGGCACTTGGGATGGCAGCATGGAATTGCTGGACACCAGCTTCGCCAATGTCCCACCCGAAATCCGCGAGGTGCGAGTCCGCGCCGACGCCGGCTTCGGCTTCAATCCTGTGTTCGTTGCTCTAGAGACCCGACCCGCACAGTATGCCGTGGTCGCTCGTTTGACCCAAGCGTTCAAGCGACTGCTCCCCGGCATCTCGTATGAACCCGTGAATCCCAGGTGGGAGATGGCTGAGGTCGAGCACCGCCTCCATGGTTGGCCAAAGGCCCGTCGTTTCGTGGTGGCGCGAAGGTTCATTCAACAAGACGAAGCCGAGACCACTCTGTTCGCCATGGGCCGATACATCTATCGTGCCTGGGTCACAAACATGCCGCTGACCCCAGCCGGGATCTGGCATTTTTACGACGGACGTGCCGGGATGGAACCACGGATTTGCGAGCTGCGAGAAGACTATGCGCTCCGCAAGATTCCAACGGCGTCGTTCGCCGCCAACGCGCTCTACCTGGAGATCGTCCGCCTCGCCTACAATCTGGTGACAGCTTTTCAGCGAAATTGTCTGGATGAGTCCTGGCAAAACCTTACCCTGCAGAAGCTGCGCTATAAGCTGTTCCTCATTCCCGGCGAACTGACGCGTCCACAAAACCGGCCGGTGCTCAGGCTCAGACCTTCACCGATGATAGAAGGCCTCGCGGAAAAGATTCTCGCCAGGGCAGCCAAGTTGAAGCCCCTTCAGCCCTGAAGACGCGTTTTCACGCCGGATCCAAGAATAAAGGCTATGCCTGGCAATGATTCGATGTGTCAACGCGGCGGCCGCCCAGCAATTGTTTCTATCCTTTCGGAACGGGCAGAGATCGACAATCTTCGTTCCAACCCTCAGGGGTCATCCCAAAACCGGCCAGTTGGGATCACCAGAAATCCGGCCAGTTAAAGGGACAATTTGGGGCGGGGTTGCCACGACACGCGAAGGGTGCTGCGCGGCTCGCTGAGGTGACAGCCATTCTGGCGGAAAAGCATTAGATCCCAGGGGTCTGGGGACAGAGTCCCCGACTATAAAGAAGTCTGTCTTCCGAACCTGGTAAGCAGCGGCAAATGGGACGTGTAGACCAGCGCTGGGCTGGTTTTGAGGTGACCCTGACTGACCGGATCGAGGTGTCCCCCGAGGTCCAACGAGGGCGTCGCCTCCCTGAATGAGTTCACAGCGCGGGCTTCATATAGCCATAAAGCAACCAGCCCGACTGACCGCAAAACGGAATGGTGTAGGCAAGAGTAGCTGCGCCGAGTACAGGCCGCATCCTGATCGTGACAGTGCCCCCAGTCAGGGTCAGGGCACTCGATGTCTTCGGCCGTTGCAGAGGTGTTCAGCGATGCAAGTTGGCTGTACGGCGGAGACGTACGGGGAGCATCTCGGGGCCGATCGATACCTTGCTCGTTGCTGGGGGTGTGGGTGCTCGCGAAATGCGGTTGAAAGGGATTTTCTCGATTGGTGGCGAGAGCACCTCGCGAAGAGCCGCGGCTTCGGTTCAGTTTGTACGAGTGCCTTAGTGCTCGCGCAAGCGGGACTTCTGGATGGACGGCGCGCGACGATTCACTGGAATTGGCCAGCGACTTACGCGTGGCTATCCTCACGTGACTGTCGATCCAGCACCGATTTATATTCGCGACGGCAATTCCTACACCTCGTCAGGCGTAATAGATTACACGAGTTAGATCATTCGCGCCTGCCCATATGGCGCGGTTAGGATACACGGTTAGTCCCGATGAGCCGGCTTGTGACCTTTACCTGCGTCGCTCCTGTCCGCATCACGAGTTACTCGAAGAAAGCTCGGTTCGCGCCTTCCTGGCAGAAGCCGGGCCTGGGCCCGGCCCTGGAGATTGGCCCTTTGCGCTGTAAAGTCGGCGCGTCAGATTTCGCTGGACTTTTGCTCCCCGATGCTCTACTCTACTTCTGGCGGCCTCAGGATCGCGCCGCCACTGCTGGAGAGGGGACATTTGGAAGAGACCGTTTCGTTCTGCGGGCGCGTGCTCACCGCCAGCGAACTGAATCTGGTGCGCCAGATCATCGCCGATTTTCCGCGACTCAGTCAGGCTGAGTTGGCCTATACCATCTGCGAGTTGATGGACTGGCGCCGGCCCAACGGGAAGCTGAAAAACCTCGAGTGCGTGGAGTGGCTGCAAAAACGGCAGATGCAGGCTCTTCCTGCTTTGCCGGAGTTGCGCGTCACCAAACCACGAGGCGCCCATCGCCTTCTGGCCGACGATCCGCAGAGTGATCCCCAGCCTCCCTTACGGGGGCGATTGGCCGACTACCAGCCTCTGCACTTGCAGTTGATTCAAGATCTCGCCGGCCGCCGCCTGTTCCAGCAGTATATTCAGCGCTACCATCCGCTGGGATATCGGGTCCCCTACGGTGCACAACTGCGCTATCTGGTACGCACTCCGTCTCAGGGTCCGCTGGCCTGCCTGCTGTTCACCAGTGCCGCTTGGAAGATGGCGCCGCGCGATCACTGGATCGGATGGAGCGACCAGGCGCGCCGCGCCAACCTGTCCCATGTCGTCAACAACGCTCGCTTTCTGATTCTGCCCTGGGTCGAGGTGCCTCACTTGGCCAGCCACGTCCTGTCTTTAGCCGCTCGTCGACTCCTCACCGATTGGCTGGCCGCCTACGGCGTGGAACCTTTGCTGCTGGAGACCCTGGTGGACCGGCCCTACACCGGAACCTGCTACCGTGCCGCCAACTGGATTTGTGTAGGCCAGACGCAAGGCCGCGGACGCATGGATCGTACCCATGCGGCTCAGGGCTCCTCGAAAGATATCTTGCTGTACCCGCTGCAGTCGCATTGGCGCCAACGTTTATGCCAGTCTCCGGCGCCCCGGCTTGGCCATGCTCTTACTGGAGAAATTCGATGAACTGTTGCAACCCTGGCGTTCCGCCTTTGGGCAACAGCGCACCTGGCAACGTGCGCATCGCCTGGCTTATGGTTTGCTCTTGTGCCTACGTACGCATCTTACCAGCAACGCCATTTGCGCTATCGGCCGTCAGTTTCTGGACTGGAGCGCCGACTATCGTCTGTTTTCGCGCAGTGCATGGGATCCACATGCCTTGTTCGACCCCATCTTCGATCACCTGGGAGCGCTGCTGTCTTCTCCGCAGGCTCCCGTGATTGCCGCGCTGGACGATACGCTGTGTAAAAAGACGGGCCGGCACATTCCCGGCGCCACCTACGCCCGCGACCCGCTGTCGCCACCCTTTCATGTGAATCTGGTCCGTGGATTGCGCTTCGTGCAGGTTTCTCTACTGGTGCGGGCCACCCAGTTTCTGGGGCCGGCACGCGCTTTACCGGTGCGCTTTGAGCCGGCGCCCCCGGCGGTCAAACCGCCGAGTCTCAAGGGCGCCCACCAGCACGTCCGGAACGACCAAAGGGATCGCAAGAAAAATCAAAAGAAGAATGCCAAAAAAAAGACCCGTGGCCAAGCAGGCAAGAAGAAAGCTGTAGTCAGCCCCGAAGAGAAGGAGTATCGGCTGCAGAAAAAGCTGCGGGCGTTAACCCAGGTGGGGGTCCGCCTCTTACACTCTATGCGTCAGGCTTTGGATGCCCGTCCGGATACCCGACAGCGTCAGTTGCTGGTATCGGGTGACGGATCCTACACCAACCGTTCCGTTCTGCGGCAACTCCCCGAACGTACTACTTTCATTGGACGGATTCGCAAAGATGCCAAACTGTTGCTGGCTTTGTTGCCCACCGCCGCTACCCGCTCCGGCGGACGGCCCCGCCGCTATGGCACGCCGGCGCCTACGCCCGAACAAGTCTTGCACGATGACGCTGTGCCGGTGGTCAAGGTCCGCTGTTTCGCCGCCGGAGCAGAGCGTGAAATCCCGGTGAAGATCCTGTCCACGGTTTACTGGCGCAAGGCGGGTGCCGATATGCCGTTGCTGTTGGTGGTCATCAAGCCGCTGGGCTACCGCCTCCGCAAGGGCTCCAAACTGCTCTACCGCCAGCCGGCTTTCCTGATCTGTACCGATCCCCAACTGGATCTACAGACGCTGCTGCAAGCTTATATCGACCGCTGGGAAATCGAGTGCAATCATCGCGACGAAAAGTCTCTCATCGGCGCGGCCCAGGGCCAAGTCTGGAGTCCCCTGGCCGTCACCCGTCTGCCGCAATTCCAGGTGGCCATCTACAGCTTGCTGCTGTTGGCTTCCATCCTAGCTTATGGGTTTCAGCGCACCGCTACCTATCTGCCCCTACCAAAATGGAGAAGAAAATCCATTCGCCCTTCAGTCTTGGATCTGCTGAACCTACTCCGCGATCAAATCTTTGCTCGCCAGACGCAGGATCAAGCCGCGTCGAATATCGGCGACTTCGCGAATCCGGCACCCGCGGACGCGAACGCACCGAAACCTCCGCTGGGATCGGAGACGCTCTGCACCGTCGCGGCTTAGACTATGGCTATCGTCTTCGTTTTGTCCGACAAAGGGCCAATCTCCAGTAGCCGGGCCTGGGCCCGGCCATCAGTCAAGCTGACCCGCTGCCCAACGGCGGAGCTTCGATTCGGCACAGGAGGAGACGGATTTCCGGGTAGCCGTGTCCGGTTTGGCGGCGATTGGGTTAACCTGGAAGAGTAGGTCCCATGGCAGGAATTGTAGCGGTCGCGCTTTTCGCGGCGGCATTGCCGAATGCCGTCGTGCTGCAGCCGGTGGCGAACATGTATTCCAAACCGAGCGAGGACGCCGACGTGGTGTCGCAGGCGATTTACGGCGCCAATGTCGCGCTGCTGGAGCAGCAGGCGGGGTGGGCGCATATCCGCACCGCGGACGATTACACGGGCTGGACTCCGCTGGCTGGGCTGCGTGCGGGGCCGGCGTACGCTGCCAAAGGGCCGGTGGCCGAGGTGCAGAGCCTGTTTGCACACTTGTACCGCGAGGCCAGCGTGACGCGGCACGCGCCGCTGTTGACGGTGCCGTTCGAGACCCGGCTGGAGGTGGTCGCGGAGCCGGAGCCGCATCGATGGGTGGAGGTGCGGCTGCCCGACGACCGCTCGGGGTGGATCCAGACGGGCGATGTGGCTTTCGACGCCAAGCCTCTGACGATTCCCGAAATGCTGGAACTGAGCCGGCGGTTCCTGGGGCTGCCGTACACCTGGGGCGGCACGTCGAGTTTCGGTTACGACTGCTCGGGGTTCACACAGATGCTGGAGCGCCACCGCGGGGTGAACATGCCGCGGGATGCGCAGCCGCAGGCGGATTGGAGCGGGGTGGCGCCGGTGGAGCGCAAGGATCTGGCGCCGGGGGACCTGCTGTTTTTCGGCAGTTCCGCGAAGCACATTACGCATACGGGCATGTACCTGGGCAACGGTACGTTCATCGACGCGACCACGTATGGAACTCCTACGGTGCAGATCGACGATTTGAACGATGCCCACTGGAGCACGCTGCTGGTAGCAGCGAGGAGGGCGAAATGAACCGGCGCGGTTTTTGTAAATCGGCAGTGCTGGGGCCGGCGGCGGCGGCGACCGGCGCGCTGGGTGGACGGGCGGCGTGGGCCGCGGGAGGCGCCAGCTTGGAAGCACGGATCGTGCGGCTGAACCTGCAACACACCTGGACCACCACCATGTCGTCGAGCCAGTATCGCGACACGCTGCACACCAGTTACTCGCGTGACGGCATCACCGGGCACGGGGAGGGCGCGCCGATTGTGCGCTACCACGAGGATGCCGCGGGCGCGCTGAAGGCGGTGGAATCGGTACGCGGTCTGGTGCTGGGGGCCGACCCGATGCAGTTTGCGAAGATGATGGCGCAGGTGTTCGAGAAGGTGCCGGGCGAGTGGGCCGGGAAGGCGGCCATCGATATTGCGCTGATGGACTGGGTGGGACAGAAGCTGGGCGTGCCGCTCTATACGCTATTCGGCCTGGACCCACGGGACACGCCGCTGACCACCTTTTCGATCGGCATCGATACGCCGGAGATCACCCGGCAGAAGACGCGCGAGGCGGAGGCGTATCCGATTTTGAAGGTGAAGGTGGGGCTTGCGACCGACGAGCCGACCATCGAGGCGGTGCGCAGCGTGACCAAAAAGCCACTGCGAGTGGACGCCAACGAAGGCTGGACGAGTAAGGAAGAGGCGGTGCGCAAGATCAACTGGCTGGAGACGCAAGGGGTGGAATTTATCGAGCAGCCGCTGCCGGCGGCGATGGTCGAGGAGACGCGCTGGGTGCGCAGCCGGGTGCACATTCCGATCATCGCGGACGAGGCCTGCCAGCGAGCGTCGGACATTCCCAAGCTGCGGGACGCGTTTGACGGCGTGAACGTGAAGCTGGATAAGAGCGGCGGGGTGCTGGAGGCGTACCGGATGATCGAGATCGCCAAGGCGATGGGGATGCGCACGATGCTGGGGTGCATGATTTCGAGCTCCGTGTCGGTAACGGCGGCGGCACACCTTTCGCCGCTGGTGAACTATGCGGACCTGGACGGCAACCTGCTAATCGCCAACGATCCTTTCCATGGGGTGAAGGTGGAGAAGGGCAAACTGATTCTGCCGCGGGGTGCGGGGTTGGGGCTGACGGCGGCTTAGGGGGCGAAGGGTTAGGGCAGCAATTCTGCGAGGCTTTGGGCCTTGAGCAGGCGTATCGCGATCTCTGGCGGTTCGGCCGCGGGAGGGCTTGCCAAGCGCTCCTGGGCCCAGGCCGGCAGAACTCGGAAACGAGCCGTGATCTGCTGAGACAGCATCGCCAGTTGACCCTGCCGGAAGCCCTTTTCGATGGCCTGCTGCTTGGCCTGCTGGATGCCTTCCTGCTTGCCCCGCTTGAATTCGTGGCCGAGTAGCTGGTTCTCCAGAATGTCAATGAAAAGCGGGATGTTAAAAGCTACTTCAGCAATTCTTCCAGGCGTCCGGCCTTGAGTAGGCGCAGGCCGATATCCTGGATCTCGGCCGCCGACCGGCCGGCCAAGCGCTTCCGGGCCAGGCCGGCAGAACTCCGAAACGAGCCGTGATCTGCTGACACAGCATCGCCAGTTGACCCTCGTGGATGCCCTTGTCGATGCCCTGCTGGATGCCTTCCTGCTTGCTCCGCTTGAATTCGCGGCCGAGCACCTTGTTCTCCAGAATGTCAATGAAAAGCGGCATGTTGAAAGCTACTTCAGCAATTCTTCCAGGTTTTCGGCCTTGAGTAGGCGCAGGCCGATATCCTGGATCTCGGCCGCCGACCGGCCAGCCAAGCGCTTCCGGGCCCAGGCCGGCAGAACTCCGAAACGAGCCGTGATCATCTGACACAGCATCGCCAGTTGACCCTCGTGGATGCCCTTGTCGATGCCCTGCTGGAGGCCTTGCTGGAGGCCTTGCTGGAGGCCCTCCTGGATGCCTTCCTGCTTGCCCCGCTTGAATTCGCGGCCGAGCACCTTGTTCTCCAGAATGTCAATGAAAAGCGGCACTTTTCTTGCCTCCTCTTCCACCACCACCGCGGCCTCAAGGCTGCGAAGACCAGCCAACGTCAATAGAGCCTGGAGGTAGAATCCCCTGGCATCCTCATCCAGCTCCGAAATCTTCCGAACGATCTCGTGCAGCGCACCCCGCCGATCGCGCAATCGGGTGAGGATCGCAATTACATTATCGCCTACGCGGTCGCTTTTCAGGAGATCCTCGCCGTGGATTTGGCGGATGTCGATGAGATGGTAGCGGAAGGAGAGTTGCGGCGTCTTGAGCCGGTGTTCCATACCCAGCGGCTTTCTACCCACGTACAGCACCACCTGGTGCCGGAACTTCTGTAGTTGCCGGTATATCCGCAAGTAGTATTCGGCCATGCGCAGCGGCATGCTGGCGTCGTTTTGGCCCTGCAGTTCGATATGGACCAGGCCGCCACGGGCGGTTTCTCCCAGCAGGTCGGCACGGCGATTGCCCAATTCGGGCAGTTCGACGTTCAGCCATCGGGCGATGGCGGTGCCCGTCAGTTCGCGGAGGGAGCGTTCGGCGGAGCGCTGCAGCAACAGCTTGAGCGTGGCGTCGTATTCATGCATTTCGGGGCGCCTCCATTATCGCTGAGTTGCGCCGATTGCCGGCCTCCGAGTTGGAGGTGTTAGGACCCGGATGAGTTACATTCCCGCGAGCTGGCTGCGGCGCTCCATGAGCACCACGTCGCGCCAGCGGCCGTTCAAGTTGCCGAGCCGCTCGCGGATGCCGACCACGCGGAAGCCGGCTTTCTGGTGCAGGGCGAGGCTGGCGCGATTTTCGGGGAAGATACCGGCCTGGAGCGTCCAAAGACCGTGGCGTTCGGCCTCGGCAACGAGGGCAGTTAAGAGCGCGCTGCCGACGCCGGCGCCGCGGGCGGCTTCCGCGATGTAGACACTGACCTCCGCGACACCGGCATAGACCGGGCGCACCGAGACGCGACTGAGGGCGGCCCATCCCACCGGACGGGCTTCTGCGCGGGCGACCAACCGGCACACCGGCAGGTGGCCGGCATCCCAGCGGTCCCACTCGGGGGCCTCGCGCTCGAAGGTGGCGTTGCCGGTGGCGATGCCTTCGAGGTAGATGGCGCGCACGGCGGGCCAATCCGAAGCGCTCATGGGGGCAATTTCGACGCGCATAAGGGCCAGTGTAAACCGGACCGGCAGGGCCGCCTGAGGGGGCGCGCTATCCTGGTGGCATAAGAATGCGAATCCCGATCGCCGCGTTGCTGCTGGCCGTGGCGGCCCATGCCCAATCGGTCGACATCTTCTCGGAATTCCAGCGGCCGGATCCGTTTGGCGCGAT
Source organism: Bryobacterales bacterium (assembly GCA_963803725.1). Lineage (GTDB taxonomy): Bacteria > Acidobacteriota > Terriglobia > Bryobacterales > Bryobacteraceae > JOPF133. The sequence goes on from CAWDOH010000001.1 coordinate 60,824, forward strand.
TGTGGCGCCGGACCGCGCGCTGGCGCCCCGCGAGATCCTGTCGCCGGCGCTGGCGCGCGGGGCGCACACCATTTTCCATGTGGCCGTGAGCGTTCCGCTCAACGAAAGCTATCTGCTGTACGTGATCCCCATTCCGGTAAACGCCTGCTTGGTGGCGATGTACAAGGAGCATTTCGAGAAGACTCCGGCGGGCTGGATTCCCGACCGGCTGGAGGAGTTGTACCGGCTTCCGGATTTCGGCGCGATGCCCGATCCGGACGACCACGTGGAGGGGCAGACGACGCGGGTCTACCTGCTGGATTTGTGGATTCCGGCGGACGCGCCGGTGGGGCGGTTCCGCCTGGAGGTGCAACTCAAGATGGGCGATTGGGTGATTCGTCCGATGGAGTTGCGGGTGGTGGCGGCGCGCGTTCCGCCGATTCCGCCGGGCGAGGGGCGGCCGTTGCCGGCAGTGGAGCAGGGCGCGGATGTGGTGGCGCTGCACTCGCTGGCGGATTACGAGGCGGGCGTGCCGGTGGTGGCGGGCGGCAAGCCGGAGAAAGTGCGGGCGATGATACGGCGCAGCACCATGCAGGACATGGCGCTGGCGGCGGCGCTGCCGAAAGAAATCGCTGGACCGGAGGCGCTGGAGCAGAGGGAACTGGACCTGCTGAGCCAGAATGTGGTCTTCACCCCGCGGGTGTTCGGGGCCGAGTGGTACCTGCGAGTGCGGGATTTCCTCTACAGGGAGTGGAAGTGAGGAGCGGTGGCTGCATCAGCTTCTCTCTGCGGCGGCGCGCATGGTTCGGACCGGCTGCGGAAGAAGCGAGTGGCCCATACGGCGCGCCTCCAGGCCGAAAACGCCGATAACCACGCCGGCCAGTTCGGGCGGGACGTAGAGGTGGCCTTCGCGGCCGCGGAAATAGCCATGCTTGGGGTGCTCGTACTCGTTGAGCTGGATTTGGAAGGCTCGCTGGACGGTTGCGATGGTGCCCTCCGCCATGATTCTGTGCATCCGGATGCTGGTATCGATCACCATGAGCCGATGGGATTCGGCCCACCGGGCGACGGCCTCCAGGTCGGCTGGATCTACGCCGTAGAACACGCATTTTTCGGCGGTGACGGCGCGAGATTCACAGGGAAAGTGCCGATCGACTACCTTAGTGGAAACGATTGCAGCGGCGCTCAGGTGGCGGCGGCGCCGCACGAAGATGCTGACCCTGATTTCCTCTTGCGGATTGGACCTGGCGATGAAACGGGAGTTGGGCAACGCCTTTCGCGTGCTGCCGGGGACGACAACCATACAAGGCTGCTCAGGCATAAGTTGTTTCCTTTTCCTAACTAGTGCTCGCTTCCGATGTTCCGTTACACAACATCTGGCACGGATGGCGAATTTTCTGGTAATGACAGGCGCCGGGTGGGGCGGCCCGGACCACGGCAGGGTTGAGCGGGGAAGGGATGGAGAAGGTGCGAATCGTCGCCGGCGGATGCGGATCTGGCGCTTTCTGCGCGCCCTGACGCCGGTGTCGCGCTCGACCGCTGGCGGCTATACTATACCGCTGAGGTACTCATGGAAGCTCTAATTGGCATATTTCTCGGATTTGCCCTATGGTTTGTATTGCGATGTTTGCTGATGGGCGTATACACAGTGGCCCAGAACGAACGCGCCGTCAAGACCAGTTTCGGAAGGGCCGCACGGGTTCCCGGCAACAAGACTACACTCGATGACCCCATCGCGGAGTTTCTCCGTCCGGAGGAACGCCAGCGGTATAGTTACCCGCAGGTGCGCGTGATTCCTCCCGGCGGGCCTTACTTCAAGATGCCGTGGGAGAAGATTCACAAGGTTTCGATCGCCACCATGACCATCAATATGGCAGTGGACCTGGAAGATTCCCATGCCAACAACGGCGGCACGCGTCTGGACGCGGTGACCAAGGACCAGCTCAACACCGGTTTGACCGGGCAGATCCGCTACCGCGTGAGCGAGGCGAACCTGTACGCGTTTCTGTTTGGGATCAAGCGGCCGTTCGTCCACGTTCTAGCGTACTTCGTGTCGGTGCTGCGGCAGCACATCGCCAATTTCGAGGCCAAACCATCCCAGCCGGCAGATGCCACGCCGACGGTTACTCCAGATGTGGCGGCGTTGGCCTCGGGCGAAATGACCGGCATTTCGATTAACGACCTGCGCAAGAATCTGCGCGACCTGAACGAGTACATGGACAAGGAGTGCCGCGCCACGCCGGCACGCTACGGGGTGATCTTCGATGCCTCGCTGATCACCGGCATCGATCCGCCGCCCGACGTGGAATCGGCCCTGGCGGCTATTAACACTGCGCACAACCAGGTATCCAGCGATATCAGCCTGGCCCAGGCTTCCGCCGATCAGCGGGTGGTGCAGTCGCGGCGCGCGGTGGAGATCGAAACGCTGCGCTCGCAGGCCGAGGTGGAGCCGGTCAAGTCACTGGCGGCGGAACTGGCGGTGCTGCACAAGAGCGGCCCGAACGTGCTGGACGCTTACCTGAGAAACGTGCGGTTGGCGCTGTTCGACAAAGCGCAGCAAATCTACATGGAGGCAGGGAAATAACATGGTAGTCCTCACAACCGCAGTAATTATGCTGGTGGTGCTGTTCATCGCGGAACCCCTGCTGCGAGGCTTGGGACGCCTGTTCGGCCTGTATGCCATTGTCCAGGAGCGGACCTGCCGGGTGTACATGCTGTTCGGAAAAGTAGCCGGCGTGCTGGATGAGCCGGGCCTCTATTTCCTGCCCCAGAAGCTGGGCTTGAAGGCGCTCTTTATTCACTTTTTGGGTTCCTGCTATGTGCTCGATCTGCGGCTGGACCAGGAGTATCTGCGCAGCCAGCCGGTCAATTCCGAAGAGGGAGCGCCGATGGGAATCGGTATCTGGTATGAGATGTGGATCAGCGACCCACTGAGTTTCCTGTTCAAGAACACCGATCCGCGAGGGTCGCTGCGGGCCAACCTCAGCAATGCTACGGTGCGGTGTCTGAGCAACATGCCGCTGGCGGAAATGCTGCAGACGCGCCACACCATGAGCCAGACGGTACGGACGGAGGTGACCAGCAAGTCTACCGAGTGGGGGTACCAGTTGGGGTCGGTGTACATCCGCAAGGTGCATTTCCGGGATGCCGGCATGATCAAGCAGATTGAAGAGAAGGTGGTCAACCGGCTGCGCCAGGTGACCTCGGCGATCAAGCAGGCGGGGGCCAACCAGGTGAGCGTGATCACCAGCTCGGCGGAGCGGGAGGCAGCGGTTGAGTTTGCCAAGGCGGCGGCGATTCGTCCGGCAACGCTGGGGCAGGCGTTCCAGGAAATTGCACGGGAGCCGGCGGTGGCGGAAGCGCTGTTCGAGGTGCTGGAAACGCAGAGGATGCTGGGATCGAACGCGCGGATCTTCTTACTACCGGGCGGCCCGCACGCACGCATGCTGGCGAACCTGATGGCGGCGGAGAGTGGGGTGCTGGCGCCGGCGCCGGCGAAACCAGCGGCGGCGGCCCCGGGAACGCGTCCGTAGGCCGGGGGGCGGGTTGCGGGCCGAGCGGGGGCGACCCTACAGTTTTTGGCGCTTTCCGCCGATGAGTAATCATGGAAAAACGACGCGAAACGCGTTTTACCGCCGGCCAGCCAGTGACGGTCAAGATCCTGTCGGGGGAACAGTCTACCCACGGCGCCATGGTGAAGAATGGCTCCGGCAACGGGATGGCGTTGGAAATGCCGGCGCCGGTCGCGCCCGGGGCGGCCCTGGAGATCCTGCTGGAAGACAATCTGCTATTGGGCGAAGCGGTGTACTGCCGCGCCGAGGAAGACGGATACCTGGTGGGGGTGCTGCTGGATTCCAAACTCAGCCAACTGTCGCGGCTGGCGCAGATGTTGCAAGGGTTTGCGGATGGGCAGGAGCAGCCCCGGTGCGCCGGCGAGCCGCGTTCGTGACGGCGTCAGTATTGTGACGGCGTCAGTATACGGTGCGATTCTGGGTCTCCTGCTTGGCGGCCAGGGAAAACCGGGGCTCGGGTTCGGCGCCGTGCAGGATGCGGGCGGCGAGGTATTCCCCGACGGCGGGGCCGTGTTTGAAGCCATGTCCGGAGCCGCCGCCTGCCAGCCAGAGGTTCTCGAAGCCGGGGTGGCGGTCAAGCAGGAAATCGCCGCTGGAGGTGTTGCCGTACTGGCAGACCCGCGATTCGGTGAGCGGCGCCTGGCGCAGGGCCGGAAAGCGCTCTTCGAGGAACCGGTAGGCTGCAGCCAGGTTTTCGGCGCTGGTGCGGCGGTCGGCGGTGTCCGGATCGAAGGCATCGCCATGCTGGTCGAAGGCTATTTTGAAGCCGCGGGATTCCAGGTCGGGAACGCCATAGGGGCCGCGCGGATCGGTGAAGTCGATCCAGGCGGGCATGCAATCGGGACCGAATTCACGGCTGCCCGCTGGAGGCGCGAAGAAGAAGACTTCCTGGCGGGTGGGAAAGATCCGCCCGGCGAGGAGATCCGGAAACACCTTGGGGAGCCACGGCCCGCAGGCAAACACTACCGCTCCGGCGGCGAGATCGCGGGGAGAGGCGATGGCGCGTGTCTCGTAGACCACACCGCCGCGGATGGCATCTTCTACGACCGCGGCCACCGCGCGGCGCGCCATCAATACGCCACTCTCGGGTTCGAAGATGGCCCATACGCGCGAATCGGCGAAGCGCATCTGCGGATAGCGGCGGGCCAGATCGTCCCGCGACAGGCACTCCATGGGCACGCCGTAGTGGGCCAGGGTTGCCCGCGTGGCGATGCTGTAGGGATGGTCTTCGCGCTGGACTGCCAGGACGCCGGTGCGATGAAACAGGGGCTGGCCGGTGCGTTCGAACAACTCCCGCCATAAGACCAGCGATCGCAAGGACATTCTCGTATAGATCCGGTCGGCGCCGTAGCTCATGCGGATGAGCCGGGTCTCACCGCCCGAACTGGCGCGCGAATGGCCCGGGCCCCAGGCATCCACCAGCAGCACGGAAGCCCCGGCGCGGCGCAGGTGCCAGGCGGTCCAAGCGCCGAAGACACCGGCACCTACCACAGCGGCATCCCAGGTCATCGTTTGCGCCGAAGGGCCCGATCGAGGCTCAGGGGACCACCGCCGGCGATGGCCAGGTACCCAAAGATGAAACAGTAGAGGACCACCACTTCGCCAGCGTTTTGAATCGGCCAAAAAGCGCGCGGAAGGTGCTTTTGAAAGTAGGCGACGGCCATCTCGCCGCAAAGGAGGAAGGCGACGAGACGCGCATATAAGCCCATCGTGAGGAGCGCGCCGCCGAAAATTTCGATCACGCCGGCCACCCACATCTCGGACCACATGTGGCTGGCGCCATGGCCGCCAAAGCCTCCGAACAGTCCGAACACTTTCTGATAACCATGCAGGGAAAACAGCACACCGGCCACGATTCGTAGCAATGAGCGCGCGTACCCTGTCCAGTCCTGTCGCATCCTTTGCTCCTCCCTTTGCTCCTGTTGGCGTCCCCCGCGGAGTACACAGAAGACCAGGGGGAGCGGCCTCTCTCATAGATGATAGCCAAGGACCGGCGGCGCAGCCGGAGCGGGGGGGTGTCGATGGTAGTTTGGGGGCCACAGGAGGGCGATGGGGAGGTCCAGCAGCGCGTTGGGCGACCTTGCCGGACGGTGTGGAGCGCATTGGTACGAGAGTTGTGCGACCACCTATCCTGGACCTCGCGGTCCCTTGGTTACAGCAGGTTACGGGGTGCGTACAGGGTGCCGCCGCGTGGCCCGCGGGCCTCGGTAACATTCCGCGCGTCCGTTGCGCCTAGATTGTGTATCCAAATGGCTGCAAATCGTATTCCAAACTGTCTCGGGCGCCTATTGGCGGCCTGTCTCGCCGTGACGGCCCTGCTGGCCGCGGAGCATCATGGCGTGGTAATGTCCTCCGGACTGCCGGTGCCGGGCGCCACCGTCACCGCTACCAGCGGGGACAAGAAATTCGTTACCACCACGGATGAAAATGGAACTTATTCGTTTCCGCAATTGGCGGACGGTGTCTGGACCGTCACCGTGGAAATGCTGGGCTTCGTCAAGTCCACGAAAGAGATCGGCATTGCGCCGGATGCTCCGCCAGCGCAATGGGATTTGAAGCCAATGACAGCGGCGGAATTACAGGCGGCCCTGGCTCCCAAGCCGGCGGCCACGCCAGCCACGGCGGCAAATTCGAGTGCGACAGGCAGTTCTTCGGCGTCGACGACGACTTCCGCGGCTGCGAGTAACGGCACCAAACCGGCCACCACAGCGGCGGCACCAAGCACGACTGCCAGCGGGAATGGAAATAACAATCGGCCGTCGATCCGCGCAGCGCAGGCCGCTCGGGGTGGTGGCAATTTCACGCGCCTGGATGTGACCGCCGCGGGCGAAGCCGGGGCTGGCGGGGTGGGCGAAAGCGGCGATGCCAATATGTCCGGCGACCTGGCGCAGAGTTCCAACGATGCCTTTGTGGTGAACGGCAGCATCAGCAGTGCGGCGGGTATGTCGCAGTCGAACGATTGGGGTTTCGGACCGGGCGGCATGGGCGGACCGGGCGGTTTTGGCGGTCCCGGCGGCATTGGGGTGGGCGGACCGGGCGGGCCGGGCGGTGTGGGTGGCCCCGGCGGGCCCGGCGGTGACATGTCGGCGGGCGGCGGCGGCCGCGGCGGGCGTGGTGGTGGCGGCGGGGGCGGAGGTGGTTTTGGCGGTCCCGGCGGGGGCTTCGGTGGACGCGGTGGCGGCATGGGCGGACCGGGCGGCCGCGGTGGGCGCGGCGGGCGCGGCGGACGCAATCCCAACTCTTTCGGAAACGGGCGCAGAAATACCCGCATGCGTTATAACGGCAACTTTGCCATCATCTACGACAATTCCGTATGGGATGCCCGGCCGTTTTCCTTAACTGGACAGGATACCGCTAAGCCGTCGACTTACAATTTCCGCACTACGGGAATTTTCGGCGGACCGCTGAAGATTCCCCACCTGTTGAGCGGGGAGAAGACCACATTCACCATTAATTATCAGTTCACCCGAGCGCGGAACGGCAGTACGAATTCGGCCCTGGTGCCGACGGCCGCCGAGCGTAATGGCGACTTCTCGCAGGCCCTGACTTCCTCCGGCGCCGTCCCGGTGATCGGTTTCAACGGTTCGCCGTTTCCGAATAACCAGATTCCGCAGAGCATGATCAGTCCCGAGGCGCAGGGCTTATTGGCTTATACTCCGCTGCCGAACTTCTCCGCGCCGGGCTCGCGATATAATTATCAGGTAGGGCTGGTCGGAATCACGGACCAAAACAACATCAACACTCGCATCAACCACACCATCAACACCAAGAACCAGATCTACGGGAGTTTCTCGTGGCAGTATGCGACGGGTCAAACCCCCTTGCTTTACGTCGATCCGGCAACCGGGGGGAACCTGTTCACGCAAAGCCGTCAGACCGCTTATAACACCGGACTCAACTGGAATTATCATTTCACCAGCCGGCTGATCAACACCTTGGGATATAACTACAGCCGCAATATCCAGAACACCGTACCGTATTTCGCCAACCGGGTGGATCTGTCGGGTAACCTGGGCATTACGGGCAACGATCAAAGCGCGGCTTATTGGGGACCACCGAGCCTGTCGTTTTCGAACGGGTTTTCAGTACTCTCGGACAGCAATACGACAATCAATCGCGCTCAGACGTCGGCCCTGAGCGAGTCGTTGCGGTGGTTCCGTGGAACCCATAACTTCACCTTTGGCGGCGATGTGCGCCGCGTGGACAGCAGTCCCATATCGGAAGCCAATCCGCGCGGAACCTTCACTTTCACCGGCGGAGCCACCGCGCTCACCGGCGTGACCAATAGCGGGTACGATTTCGCGGACTTCCTGATAGGGAAACCGGACAACGACAACATCGCTTACGGCAATGCAGACAAGTACTTCCGCAACGGCTGGTTCGACGCGTATGTGGATGACGACTGGCGGCTGACCACCAAGCTCAGCGTGCGGCTGGGACTTCGCTGGGATTACCAGTTGCCGACTACGGAAGTTTATGGGCGCATCGTGAACATGGTGGTAGGTCCCGGCTTCACTTCGGCCACCGAGGTTTGCGGGGCTGCCATCGATGGATGCACACCGGGCAGCGCGTATGGCCTGCCCAATAGCCTGATGCGAGCCGATTCGCACGAATTCCAGCCGCGCCTCGGCCTCGCCTACAAGCCCTGGACGAAGAAGACCACCGTGATCCGCATGGGATACGGGATCTATTACAACACTTCGGTCTTCCAGTCGCTGGTGAGCAGCGGCGGGCTGGGCGGTGGAATGTCGCAACAAGCGCCGCTATCAACCAGCTACGTCAATCCGTCGCCTGGGGGAATGTATTTCTGCACGCCTGGAGCGGTCGGTTGCAATCTGACCGGCACCGGCGTTTCGACGTTTGCGGTGAATCCTGATTTCCAAATCGGTTATGCGCAGAGCTATCAAGCCGCGATCCAGCAGAATCTGGTTTGGGGGATGGTCGCCACGGTGACTTATGCGGGCACCAAGGGCACTCACCAGACGCAGGAGTTCATTCCGAATTCGGCTGCTCCGGGCAGCACGTATGTCTGTTCGGCGGGTTACAGTTGCCCCACCGATTATTACTACCTGGGCACTGGCGGTAACACGGTTTCGAATAATATCTGGTTGCAGTTGCAGCGGCGGTTCCGCAGCGGCTTCTCCTGGCAGGCATTGTATGCGCACAACCACGCCGTCGACGACGCCGGCACAGCGGGAGGCCGCGGCCAAGGGCAAGCCGTGCTGGCCCAGAACTGGCAGGACCTTGACGCGGAACGTGCTTCCACGGCGGGTATTCGCGTCAACACTCTCAGCACGCAGTTTCAGTACAGCACCGGCATGGGAACGCAGGGCGGAGCCTTGATGCGGGGTTTCAAAGGCTCTATCTTCAGAGAATGGACTTTCACCGGCACCTCTGTGGTCGCCAGCGGCGCTCCGTTGACGCCCACCGTGGCATCCGAGGCGTTGGGCGGCACGGGCATCACCGGCCCGGTGCGAGGGTTTTATTGGGGCGGCCCGATTTTCATCAACGGCGCCCTGAATCCGGATGCCTTTACCGCGCCGCCGCCGGGCGAGTTCGGCAACGCGGGCCGCGACAGCATCTGGGGTCCCAGCATGTTCAGCCTCAACGGTTCGGCGGAGCGCACCTTCCGGCTCGGCGAGCGGCGCAGTCTGGTTCTGCGCTTCTCCGCCACCAACATGTTGAATCATGTGAGTTTTGGAAGTTGGAATACCACCGTGGGATCGAGCCAGTTCGGCGCCTTGCAAGCGCCCAACGCGATGCGCGACCTTCAAGCGACTTTGAGATTCAGGTTCTAACTAACTATGCGACCGATTACCGCTACGTTTCTAGCGTGGGTTATGATCGTTTCCGCGCAGCAGGCCGCTCCCCCGCGGCAGGCGGCGCCCAATCCGGAGCCGACCGCCAAGGGCAATAGTAACGTGCAGCAAGCCGGCTCCTCCAAGGGTTTCAAGTTCGAAGCCAGCACGCAACTGGTTGTCGAAGATCTCATCATCAAGGACAAGAGCGGCGATCCTGTGACCGGCCTGAAGAAGAGCGACTTCGTGGTGTTGGAGGACGGCAAGCCCCAGGAAGTGTCTTTCGCCGAATTCCAGAAACTGGAAGACACCACCATTCCGCCGGCCCCCGAGGAGAAGCCGACTATTGGCCTCGAAAAGCGCGGCGAGAAGCCGGCGGCCCCTGCCAAGCCGGAGCAGCCCAAGTCGGTAACGGTTAACCAGATTGCGCCGGAGAAGCCCGGCGACATCAAGTACAAGGACCGCCGTCTGATGGTCATGTTTTTCGATATGACCTCCATGCCGCTGCCCGATCAGGTCCGCGCGCAGACGGCCGCGGAGAAGTTTCTAAAGACCCAGATGACCAAGTCGGACCTGATGGCCATCATGACCTTCTCCAACGACATCAATGTGGTGGAGGATTTTACCGACGACCGCGACTTACTGTTGAAGGATATTAAGAAACTGACCATAGGCGAAGGTCAGGGCTTCGACGAGCAGGTGTCAGACGACAGCGCTTCGGACACCGGCGCGGCTTTCACGCAGGACGACACCGAATTCAACATTTTCAATACCGACCGGCAGTTATCGGCGCTGGAATCGGCGGTGAAGATGCTTGGCTCGCTGAATGAGAAGAAGGCGCTGGTGTATTTCGCCAGCGGCATGACGCGTAACGGAACCGATAACCAGGCGCAGTTGCAGGCCACGGTGAACGCGGCTTTGCGCTCCAATGTTGCGTTCTACCCGATTGACGCCCGCGGCCTGGTGGCTACGGCGCCGCTGGGCGATGCGACCAAGGCTTCGCCAGGCGGTTCGGGTATGTATTCGGGCAGTTCGGCGCGATCCGCGCAGAGCAATTTCCAGGGACAACAGGAGACCTTGTATACGCTGGCCGCCGACACCGGTGGCAAAGCGCTGCTGGATAACAACGACCTATCTGTCGGAATTCAGCAGGCACAGAAAGACATGTCCAGTTATTACATCCTGGGCTACTACACCAAGAATGAGAAGCTGGACGGCCATTTCCGTACCGTGAAGATCACTATGCGGGACCCCAAGCTACAGGCCAGGTTCTCCAAGTTCGATTACCGGCGCGGCTACTATGCGGGCAAGGAGTGGAAGAATTTCAACTCCACCGATAAGGAGAATGCGCTGACCGAGGCGCTGATGCTGGGCGATCCGATCACCGACATCACCATCGACATGGAAGTGGATTACTTCCGCTTAGCCAAAGACCGCTATTTCATTCCCATTGTGGCCAAGATTCCGGGCAGCGAACTGGAACTGGCGCGGCACGGCGGCGCGGACAGCACCGACATGGACCTGATCGGGGTGATCAAGGACGCGGCCGGCAAGCAGGTGCAGAACTTCCGCGAAAGTATTCCCTTTAAGTTGAAGGACGCCACCGCCCAGGAACTGGCCAAGCACCCGATCGAATACGATGCCGGCTGTGTGCTGCCGCCCGGCTCCTACTCGCTGCGTTTTGTGGCCCGTGAGAACACCACGGGCAAAATCGGCACCTACGACCGCAAATTCGTGGTTCCCGATCTGACCACCGAGCAGAAACGGCTGCCTATCAGCTCGGTGATCCTGAGCAGCCAGCGCATGGACTTGAACCAGGCGGTGTACAGCGCCGAGCGCGACCAGAAACTGCTGGCCACCAACCCGCTGATCGAAGGCAACAAGAAGCTGGTTCCCAGCGTGACCAACGTGTTCCGGAAGGGCCAGGAGATGTACGTGTACCTCCAGGCCTACGAGCCGCTGGCCCAGACCACCGAGCCGCTGGTAGCCACCGTGAGCTTCATGCGCGGCGGGGTGAAAGCGTTCGAATCGGCGCCGCTGCAGATTACCAGCGGGCTGGATCCGAAGTCGAAGGCGCTGCCGCTGCGATTCAGCCTGCCGTTAGCCAAATTAGCCAGCGGCCGGTATACCTGCCAGGTATCGGTATTTAATCCGACGGCACAGAAATTTGCATTCTGGCGCACACCCGTTGTGCTGATGCCCTAAGAGAGGGCGTGCCAAAAAAAAATTCCGGTGGCGCCGCGGCTTCTCTTGCGAGGGAGCCACGGCCCACCGGTTCGCGCCACTTCAACTGCTTTCTACAATGCACTCGGCGTGCCATCCACGCGATTGCATAGGGTTCCAGGAAGTGGTGGCGGCCTGCCGGGATTTCCTGGGCACAAATTACACGGAAGCGCCTGTTAATAGCACCTTGTTATACTGGCACTTTCCATGCTCCGAGTTCGTTTCGCGCCTTCTCCCACGGGCTTTCTGCACATTGGCAGCGCGCGCACTTTCATCTTCAACTGGCTCTATGCGCGCCATAACGGCGGCACGATGATCCTGCGCATCGACGACACCGACGTCGAGCGCAATACCGAGGCGTCGCTGAATTCGATCTTCGAAGGACTGCGCTGGCTGGACCTGGCTGGGACGAAGAGTACAGGCAGTCCGAACGTCTGGCTTTGCACCGGCAGATGGCCGAAGCGATCTTTCAGAAGGGCCTGGCGTACCGCGATTTCACTCCCGCCCAGGCCGGCGAACGCGAGAAATCGGGCGCGCAGGGCACCTGGCTCTTCAATCCCGGAATGCGCGAGATGCCGCGCGGGGAGAGCGACCGCCGCGCCGCGGCCGGCGAGACGTTCGCGCTGCGCTTTCGCGTGCCGCGCGACCGGGTCGAGCACGTCCGCTTCACCGACGGCGTGTACGGCGAGCAGGCGAAAGCCACCGCCGATATCGAAGACTTCGCGCTTCTGCGCAGCGACGGCATGCCGACTTACCATCTGGCCTCCTGCGCCGACGACGCCGATCTGCGCATCAGCCACATCATCCGCGGCCAGGACCACCTGACCAACACCTTCAAGCACGTGCTGATCTTCGAGGCCGCCGGCGTGCACGCCGCCGCAGTTTCGCGCATCTGCCGCTGCTGGTCGCGCCCGACGGCACCAAGCTCTCCAAGCGCCGCCACGGTCCGGTGGTCAGCGTCACCACTTATCGCGACGCCGGATTTCTGCCGCAGGCGTTCATCAATTTTCTGTGCCTGCTGGGCTGGTCGCCCAAGAACGATCGCGAGCAGATGACGCGCCAGGAACTGATCGACGCCTTTACGCTCGAAGGCGTCAATCGCAGCAACGCGGTGGTCAATTTCACCGAGGACGACCCGTTCGATCCCAAGGCCGTGTGGCTCAACGCCGAGCACATCCGCACCATGCCCGTGGCGGAGCTTTCGGCGCAGCTGCTGCCGGTGGTGCGAGCGGCCGGATTCGCCATCGAGCCGGAGAAGATGCTGCGCATCACTCCGCTGGTTCAGGAGCGCATCCGCCTGCTGCGCGATGTGCTCACGGTGGCCGATTTCTTCTTCGCCGACGAGCTGGCGCCTTACGATCCCAGCCGAGTTGATCCCCAAGAAGGGCGATGCGGCGCATGGCGCTGCGGGTGCTGGAGAACGCGCCTCGGCGTGCTCGCCGCCGCCGAATTCACTCACGATGGCCTGGAAGGCGCGCTGCGCGGAGCCGCCGCCAGACCTGGGCATCAAGGCCGGCCAGATGTTCGAGCCGATCCGCGTGGCGGTATGCGGACGCAAGACGGCGCCGCCGCTATTTGGCACACTGGAAGTGCTGGGGCGCGAGACGTGCCTGGAGCGCATCCATCGCGCCATCGAATCCATCGCGCCATCGAAAAGTTGAAAGCTATATGAATCCGTCGAAGCCTCCCAGCCGAGCCACCGGACGTAACCCCGGCGGCCGGCCCATCGAATTTCATCCGCGACATCATCCTCGAAGATCTGAAGACCGGCAAGTTTCGGCGGACGCGTGCACACGCGCTTTCCTCCGGAGCCGAACGGCTATCTGCACATCGGCCACGCCAAGTCCATCTGCCTGAATTTCGGACTGGCGGCCGAGTTCGGCGGCAAGACCAACCTGCGCTTCGACGACACCAACCCGGAAAAGGAAGAGCACGGAGTACGTCGATTCCATCATGGACACCGTCCACTGGCTGGGTTTCGATTGGGAAGGCCGCCTCTTCTACGCCTCCGACTATTTTCCGCAGCTGTATGAGTGGGCGCTGCAGTTGATCCGCGCCGGCAAGGCCTACGTTTGCGATCTGAGCGCCGAGGAGGTGCGCAAGTACCGCGGCACGCTGACCGAGCCGGGCACGGCGAGCCCTTACCGCGACCGCTCCGTGGAAGAGAATCTGGATCTGTTCGAGCGCATGAAGGCCGGCGAATTTCCGGACGGCTCGCGCACGCTGCGCGCCAAGATCGACATGGCGTCGCCCAACCTCAACCTGCGCGACCCGGTGATGTACCGCATCCTGCACGCCGAGCATCACCGCACCGGCAACGAGTGGTGCATCTATCCGATGTACGACTTTGCGCACGGTCAATCCGACTCGATTGAGCGCATCACGCATTCCATCTGCACGCTGGAGTTCGAGGATCACCGGCCGCTCTACGACTGGTATGTGGAGCAGCTCGGCATCTACCATCCGCAGCAGATCGAGTTCGACCGGCTGAACCTGACTTACACGCTGATGAGCAAGCGCAAGCTGCTCACGCTGGTGCAGGAGGGCCACGTCCGCGGCTGGGACGATCCGCGCATGCCGACGCTGTCCGGCATCCGCCGCCGCGGCTACACGCCGGAAGCGATCCGCAATTTCTGCGGCGCCATCGGCGTTTCGAAGACCAACGGCATCATCGAGCTCGGCCTGCTGGAGCATCACGTGCGCGAGGATCTGAACACGCGCGCGCCGCGCGGGTGATGGCCGTGCTGCGCCCGCTGCGCGTGGTGATCGACAATTACCCCGAAGGCCAGATGGAAGAGATGGAGGCGGTCAACAACCCCGAGGACGCCTCCGCCGGCACGCGCAAGGTGCCGTTTTCGCGCGTGCTCTACATCGAGCAGGACGATTTCCGCGAAGACCCGCCCAAGCAGTATTTCCGCCTCTCGCCGGGCCGCGAAGTGCGGCTGCGCTATGGCTATTTCATCACCTGCACCGGGCGTGGTGAAGAACGACGCAGGGCGAGGTGACGGAGATCCACTGCACCTACGATCCGGCGACCCGCGGCGGCAACGCGCCCGATGGGCGCAAAGTGAAATCCACCATCCACTGGGTGTCGGCGGCGCATGCCGTCGATGCCGAGGTGCGGCTCTACGAGAACCTGTTCACTACGGAGAACCCATCGAGACCGAGAGGCGACGATTTCACCGCCAATCTGAATCCCGACTTCGCTCGAGGTGCTGACCAGTTGCAAACTGGAGCCAGCCTGGCCGAACGCCTCCCGTGCTGAGCGCATTACCAGTTCGAGCGCCTGGGCTATTTCTGCGTCGATCCGGACAGCGCGCCGGGCAAGCCGGTCTTCAACCGGACGGTGGCTCTGCGCGACACGTGGGCCAAGATCGAGAAGCGGGAAAAGGGCAAATAAGCGGCCATGATCATCCTGGGAATCGGCGGCATTCTGGGCGATGCCGCGGCCGCCGTGCTGAAAGACGGCGAACTGGTCGCCGCGGTCGAGGAGTCAAAGCTGGTGCGGCGGCGCCGGCCGTGGGGCGATCGGGCGGAGATGCCCGAACACTCCATTGCCACCTGCCTCGAACTGGCCGCACGCCAAACCCGACGAGGTGGACGCGGTAGCTGTGGCGCGTCCCCTGCCGGGCGCCGATTTTCACCTGGAACTGCGCGCGCAGTTTCCGGACAGCCGTCTGCTGGTGATGGATCACCATCGGGCGCACGCGGCTTCAGCCTATTACCTTTCGCCGTTCGAAGAGGCCACCGTGCTGACGCTGGACCGCGGCGGCGACTTCCGATGCGGCGCCCGCTGGCAGGCGCGCAGCGCCGAAATCACCCTCGGACCGCGAGCACTACGTCCCCGATTCGCTTGGCGATCTCTTCGGCCGCGTCACCGAGTTGCTGGGATTCGAGGCCACGCGAAGAGGAGCACAAGGTGCAGTGGCTCTCGGTGTGCGGCGACGACCGCTACCGCGGGCTGTTCCTCGAAATTCTGCGGCTGTCCGAGCGCGGGCCGCGCATCGATCGGTCGTTTTTTTCGCAACGAGCGCCTCGGCCGGGGCGGCTTCAGCGCGCGGTTCTACGAGCGGCTGGGTCTGCGCGAAGGCGAACCCATTCCAGATGCCCTTGCGGGCGCACGTGGCCGCGGGCATCCAACAGGCGGCCGAAACCGCAGCAATCCAGATGGCGGGCAGCGGCCGGAATCTTTGCCTGGCCGGTGGCATGGGGCTGAACGCCCTGCTGGTCTCGGCGCTGGAGACGTACTCGCAATTCCAAAACGTGTTTGTCCAGCCGGTGGCGGGCAACGCCGGGACCGCCCTGGGTGCGGTTCTGGACGCCTGGCACGGCGCCTTCCGGGAGACGCGGCGGGTAGCCCTGCCCACGCTCTGCCTGGGGCCCGAATACACCGCGGCCGAGACCAAGCAGGTGGTGGAAAACTGCAAGCTGCGGTTCCAATACCTGCTCACCACCGACGAAGTGATCCGCTGCGCGGTGGAGCAGCTCAACGATAACCGCATCGTGGCCTGGATGCACGGCCGCATGGAATTCGGCGCCCGCGCGCTGGGCAACCGCAGTATCCTGGCTTCGCCGCTCGACCCGTATTCCACCGAGAACCTCAACCTGTTTATCAAGCACCGCGAGCCGTTTCGCAAATTCGCCGCCTCTGTACCGGCCGAGTTGGCGGGCGAATATTTCGAGGTTGGGTCGAACGCCTGCTTCCTCTCGACGGTGGGGCGGGTTAACCCGGCGCACCGCGAGCGCTTCGCGGCCGCCATCCTGGCGGGGGAACTGGTACGCGTCCACACGGTCGATCGCGAAGCCAATCCGCTCTACTGGAAGCTGCTGCATGCCGCCGGCGCGGCCACCGGCCTGCCGGTGCTCTACAATACTTCGTTCAACCTGTTCGGCGAGCCGTTGGTCTGCACGCCTCGGGACGCCGTCCGCAGCTTCTACTCGTCGGGCATTGACGCCATGTTCGCGGGGCATTTCTTTTTGCAGAAGTGAGGAGAGCGAGGGGCGCTGCGGCCCGCGGCGCGGATCTGAGTTGCGCTGCGGAGAGGGGGCGCTCATGGGCCTGCGGCTCACCGAGGTTCAGGATGACACGGCCGGGCGGCGCTTACCGCTTGCTGACGCGCGCGGCTCCGCAGCGCGGAACTGAGTTGCGGCTGCGAGGGTCGCTCACGCGGCCGCGGCTTCAACGAACTTGGGCCGGTCACGGCGGGGCTGCGCTACCTCCGGCGGCGGGGATCTGAGATGCGGCCGCGAGGGGAGATCATGGGGCTGCGGTCCACCGACGTTGGCATGGGGACAAGGCCCGTTACCGGCCGATGGCGCGCAGCAGGCGGCGTGCGGAGTAGGTCACGACGGCGAAGAACACCGCCAGGCTAAGCGCCACTACCACGGCGCGGCGCAGCGGACTGATCTGCGTCACAGTGAGGGATTGCCGGCCGCCAAAATCCAGAAGCACGCGCAGGTGTACCACGGCCTCGGTGGGGCCGCGGTTTTCCACCACCAATACGTAGCTGCCAGCCTGCGGCAGGTCGTAGAACAAGCGGCCGGAGGGGCCGGCGGGAGTCACGGAGAGCAGGGCGGGGGTGAGTCCGGCGCGGAGGCGTTCCAGGTCGGCCTGGGGCATCAGCGCCAGGCGAATGCGCGGCTGTCCTTCATCCACTTCAAAGCGGGCGTTCACCAGGGCAGGCCGCTGGTTCAAGCCGAGCTCCATGTAGCGCCAGTTGCGGGGCGGTATGTGGTACAGTTCGTCGGCCAGTTCCACGCTGGTGGAAGCCGCCAGCAGCAAGAGGCAGGCAATCGGGATCATGAGATTCGGGGTCCTGGAGCGCCGCTTTGGGCCCGCAACCGGTTGAAATCGCTACAATGGGGCCATGAACGACAGTATGGCACAGCCGCGCGGACCGGTCGCCCGGGTGGAACTGCCGGGATGGAAAAGCGCCGTG
Organism: Bryobacterales bacterium; assembly: GCA_963803725.1. Lineage (GTDB taxonomy): Bacteria > Acidobacteriota > Terriglobia > Bryobacterales > Bryobacteraceae > JOPF133. The sequence goes on from CAWDOH010000001.1 coordinate 78,335, forward strand.
GGATGGGTGGCCGCGCTGTCGATCGGTGTGCTGTTTCTGGCATCGGGTCTGTGGAAGCTCACCGACCCGCAGGGGGCCGCGGTGCGCATGGCGCAGGCCAAGGTGCCGGCCTCGCTGAGCCTGCCGGCGGCGCTGGGCTTCGGCATCCTGGAAACTGTGGGCGCCGTGTGGATTCTGACTCCACGCCTGCGCCGGTGGGGTGCCCTGGTCACCGGGCTGCTGCTGGTGGCCTTCCTGATTTTCGTGGGCATTAATTACCAGGCGCTGCGCGGCGCGGATTGCAGTTGCTTTCCGTGGATCAAGCGCGCGGTGGGACCGGGCTTTTTCATCGGCGATGCTGTGATGCTGGTGGCGGCGGTGGTGGCGGGCGCGTGGGTGCGGGCGGCGGAGGCGCGTCCGGTTGCGAACCGGCGGGTGGCCGCGCTGTTGGCCGCGGCGGTAGCGGTCTTCGCGGTGGGTTCCTACGGCGTGGCGGCGGCGCGCGAGACCGGAGTGAAGGCGCCGGCCACCATCGTGGTGGATGGCAAGCCCTACTCGCTGGAGCAGGGCAAGGTGTTTCTGTTTTTTTTCAATCCCGAGTGCATGCACTGCGTGGATGCGGCCGGGCGCATGTCGCACTACCATTGGGACCACACGGCGGTGATCGCGATTCCGGTGGAGCAAGCCCGGTTCGCGCGGCAATTTCTGGCTGAAACAGGACTGCACGCCGGCGTTTCGACGGAATTCGAGCGGCTGGCCGCGATTTTCCACTACACCTCTTACCCCTTCGGAGTGGTTCTGGAAAACGGGCGCGAGAAGGCGTCCCTGACGGTCTTCGATGAGCACGAGCCCCAAGCGGCCTTGAAACGGCTCGGGCTGGTGGATTGAGGGACGGCGGGCCGATGAACATCCTGGTTCCCAACCTCGGCTCCACGTCGCTGAAATACCAGCTTCTGGCGATGCCTTCGGAAGAGGTGCTCTCCAAGGGCCGCTTCGAGCGGGTGGCCGATTACCGCGAGGCGATCCGGCGCATCGATACGGGTGGCGCGCCCATCCAGGCGGTGGCATTGAAGGCGGTGCACGCAGGGCCGCGCTACCGCGGCACCTTCATGGTGGACAAGGGGGTGGTGGCGGCGCTGCGCGAGTTTCTGCCCGCCGCGCCGGCCCACAACGCCATCTACCTGGCCGCCATCGAAGCGTTTCGCGAAGCGCTGCCGGGCGTACCCCTGGTGGCGGCCTTCGAACCCGAGTTCCACGCCAACATGCCGGAGTGCGCGCGGCTCTACGGCGTGCCGGCGGCCTGGCTGGAGGAGGGCGTGGCGCATTACGGTTTTCACGGCGCATCGCACGAGTACATCGCGGGACGGGTGGCGGAGCTGCTGGGCGGACGCGGCATCAAGCTGGTGAGCTGCCACCTGGGCGGAAGTTCCTCCATGTGCGCCATTCAGGATGGCCGGTCGATCGACACCACCATGGGCTTCAGCCCGCAATCGGGCCTGGAAAACGCCACCCGCCATGGCGATCTGGACGCTTTCGCGGTGCTCTTCATGATGGACCGGCACGGGTGGACGACCGAAGAAGTGCGCCGCCAGCTTGCCGGGGGCGGTGGACTGGCGGGGCTTTCCGGCGTGTCCGGCGGCGATGTGCGCGATCTGGAGACCGCTGCCGCGGCCGGCAACCGCAACGCCGCCGCGGCTCTGGAAGTGTTTGCTTACCAGGTGCGCAAAACCATCGGCGCTTATGCCGCCGCCATGGGCGGACTGGACGCCGTGGCCTTCACCGGAGGCATCGGCGAGAACTCCGCGCGGCTGCGGGAGGCCTGCTGCCAGGGGCTGGAGTTTCTGGGAATCCGCCTGGATCCGGAGCGCAACCGGACGGGAACCGGCGATCGGGTGGTCTCCGGCGCGGATTCGCGTGTAACGGTGATGGCGCTGGCTACCAACGAGGAAGCTGTGGTCGCGCGGCGGGCTTATCGGTTGCTGGAATCAGCCGCCGTCTGAAATCGCATGTAAGTGGTGATTGGGCGGGATGTAAGTGAGGCGATGTGCCGTTCGACCAGGATTGTGGGAACCGGCGGCCCGCTACGCCAGAGCCAGCACACCGCCGGAGGTTGGTTTAGGATCCCGACGCTGAGGTGTTGGCCACAGCCAGTTGGGAGTTGGAAGTGCTCCAGATTCCTGAAATGCTGCCGCCCGCGCCAAGAAAAAGGGCAGCCGAGGCAAGTGCCACGAATGCCATCAACAGTGTGTATTCGATCAGGTCCTGCCCTTGATCGTCCGTCCAGAATGCTTTTACAAGACGCATATATACTCCTGGGATCAAACTTAGCTCACTAAGCGACAGTACGGCAATGTTCACTAAGGCTAAGTGAGTAATGGCTATCGGTAGTGACTATTGGTAATGACTCGCCAGGGTCAGAAAACGTTGACGTACAGTACTCTTCCTGGCTGTTTGACGCACGCGGCGGGTTGGCGCGCCCTGAGATAACGTTATCTTCCGGCCCGTTCGACGCCGCGCAGGCGCTTGCGCGCGTACATGTTGCGGTCGGCTTCATCGAGCGCGTCGCGCAGGCTGCGGTCGGCTAACTCCGCGGTTCCCCAACTGAAGCCAATCGGCAGGACGCCCAAGCCGCGCACGCGGAAATCGCGCAGCCGCCGATCCAGATCTTGCATGCGCTTCTCGGCCACATCGGCGCACTGGTTGTGGAACAGGATGACGAATTCGTCGCCGCCCCAGCGGAAGGCCTCGTCTTCCTTGCGGATAGACGCCTTGAGCAGGCTGCCGATGTGGCGCAGGATCTCGTCACCTACCAGGTGCCCGTAGCAGTCGTTGACTTCTTTGAAATTGTCCATATCGCAGACCACCACCACGCCATCGAGGAGCAGGGATGACTCAATGCGCAGCGCCAGGGCCGCCTGGTTCAGCAGGCCGGTCAGACGGTCCAGATCGCGGGACTGCGTAACATCCCGGCGCAGTTTGTCCAACTCCAGGCCCAGCGTGCGCACGCGCTCAATCTGGCTCTCACTCCACATGCCCATGGCGGCGAAGGCCAGCACGCAGTGCAGGGCGAAATCGTAATAGGCTTCGTTGTGGACATAGCGCGCCCAAACCGTAGGCGGTCCGGTGCGGTAGATGTACACCAGCAGCAGCGCATGGAAGAAGAAGGCGCCCGCCAGCATCAGCAGCGAAAAGCGGAAGACGCGGCTGCCGATGCCTCGCTGCTTTTGCAGTTGGACGAAGTTGTAGAAGTAGACCGTGGCCAGCACCACGGCGTCGGAAATGTCGTAAGCCTCGAGACCGGCGTAGTGGCTGATGCCCCAGACCAGGGCCACGAACATAGGGAGAATGGCGATCAGCCGGAGCACCGTGCGCCAGTCCTTGATACCCGAGGCGAAACCTGCCCGCGCCGCCGAGATCAGCACGATCACGAAGGCGAATTCGAACGTGGCGTAGGGCGCCAGCCATCCCGCGGCGCCGGTCCTCCGCAGTTCGTAGCCAAACAGAGCCGCCAGAAATCGCAGCAGCCAGGCAATCGACCACAGTCCGAAGTACACCACCTCCGACTGGCGGTACAGGAACAGAAACACCAGCCCGAACAGCAACGCACTCAAATCCTGGATCACGAAGACCGTGAGATCCGGGAGAAGAGGGGAAGTCGGCATCCGGTTCTAATCTCCGTTGATGGCGTGTCGCCGCATGGAGCGCGCTTTGCCGGTGGCCTCATCGACATCGACGATGACGGCGTGCAGTTCCGGCCCGCGCTTGGCCGCTTCCAGGCGCGCCGGCAAGCCGGTTAAGAACCGCTGCACGACGATGCTGGTATCCACTCCGATGACCGAATGGTACGGCCCCGTCATGCCGCAATCGGTCTGGTAGGCGGTGCCGCCCGGCAGAATGCGCGTATCCGCAGTGGGGATATGGGTGTGGGTGCCGACGACCGCCGACACCCGCCCGTCCAGGTACCAACCCATGGCCATTTTTTCGCTGGTCACTTCGGCATGAAAGTCCACGAACCGAACGCGAATGGCGGGATCCAACTCCGCGAGGAGCTGGTCGGCTTTGCGGAACGGGCAATCGGTGGCAGGCATATAAGTACGCCCTTGCAGGTTGAACACTGCACAGTCTACTCCGTTGCGTGCCTGAATGGTGATGGCGCCGCGGCCCGGAGCGTCGGGGTAATTAGCGGGCCGGAGCAGGCGCGGCTGGCGGGCGAAGTAATCGAACAGCTCGCGCTTGTCCCAAACGTGATTGCCGCTGGTCAGCACGTCGAGGCCGAGGGCGAATAGCTCTTCGGCCACGGGCGGGGTGATCCCGAAGCCGCCCGCGGCATTCTCGGCATTGGCGATGGCCAGGTCGATCTGGTTGGTCTGCCGGATATCCTGTAGGTGGTCTGCGACTATCCGCCGCCCCGGCGCGGCGAAGATATCGCCGATGAACAAAATATGCATGCCCTGGATTTCAAGTTAACACGGCCATTCTGGTTCGAGAGGGCGCGACCGGAAAAACGGGTCAATAAAAAGGGGGCGCGCGGGCAACACGAGCAGACCGTTGGTTCGGCGTGCGTCGCAGGTTCGCCGGCCGTTGGCATTTAAGCGTTGACGAAGGTTATGGCCCTTCATGCCGGACGCGCCTTGGGCGGCAACAAACGTATGAATACCCGGTAAATCTCCGCCCGTTGAGTGATCCCACGGACGGGAACATGCTCTATGGAATAGAGAGGAGCCTGTGGCGCTGCGCACGTGGTTCCGTTTGCCGGGTTCCGCGCCAGGACGTTGGTCTTACGCGAGGAACGGGGCTTGACGCCGGGACGCATGGCACCGGCCCGGCCGCGGGCGCCAGAGTGGAGATTGGGCCATGTTCGGACACAGGATTACGATTTTCACGCTGTTCGGGTTCGAGGTACGGGTAGACGCAAGCTGGCTGTTCATCGCCGTGCTGATCATCTGGACCTTGGCGGTGGGCTACTTTCCTTTCCAGTACCGCGGCCTGCCGGCCGGCGACTATTGGTGGATGGGAGTGGTGAGCGCCCTGGGGCTGTTCGGGTCGATTGTGGTGCATGAGTTCTCGCACTCGGTGGTGGCGCGGCGCTATGGGCTGCCCATGAAAGGGATCACCCTGTTCATTTTCGGCGGGGTGGCCGAGATGGGCGAGGAGCCGGGCAACGCCAAGACCGAATTCCTGATGGCCATTGCCGGGCCCATTACCAGCATTGTCATCGGAGCGATTTTTTACCTCATCTACCAAGTCGCGGAAACCACTTGGCCCGTGCCCGTGGCGGGGGTGATCGGCTATCTCGCCTGGATCAACTGGCTGCTGGCGGCCTTCAATCTCATCCCGGCATTCCCACTGGATGGAGGGCGCGTGTTGCGGTCGGCTCTATGGCAGTGGAATGGGAATCTGGCGCGCGCCACACGCGTAGCATCGTCCATCGGCTCCGGGTTCGGCGTGCTGCTGATTCTACTGGGCGTGTGGCAGTTATGGGAGACCAACTTTATTGCGGCCATATGGTGGTTTATGCTCGGTCTCTTCCTGCGGAGTGCGGCCCAGTCGTCGTACCGGCAACTGGTAATCCGCCAGGCTCTGGAAGGCGAGCCAGTCAGCCACCTGATGAAAACCGACCCGGTGACGGTTTCTCCCGATCTATCCATCGAGGACCTCGTCGAAGGGTACATCTCCACGAAACATTGCAAAATGTTTCCGGTGGTTCCGGCGGGCAGTGAAAGATTGGCCGGCTGTGTAACCACCAGCGGAGTCAAGAGAGTGCCGCGCGAGGAGTGGAACCAGCATACGGTGCGGGAAGTGCTGCAACCGTGCACGCCGGACAACACCATCAGCCCGGACACGGATGCCGTGGACGCTCTGGCGCAAATCAGCAAATCGGGGCTGAGCCGCCTGATGGTGGTGGACCGGGATCGCCTGGTAGGCGTGATCGCGCTGAAGGATTTGACCGGCTACCTGGCATCCAAGCTGGAGCTGGAAGGGGCTTCCTCGCCACATACGCCTCACGCCGTGTCTCACTGACGGCGGAAGCACTCTCCGGCCGGTTGCTCCAGAGGGAGGCGACCGGCAGGGCAGCGGCTCCCTGTCGCCCTCGCCGTAGTCACCCGTGCACACTCTCGATGGACCTGCGAACTCCGGCCTTCGATTTGGCTTCATGGTCGTGTTTCTACCGGATGGATTGGGCTGAGCCGGGTTGGCGGCTTGCCAGATTTGCGGCTGCCGCGCGATGGCGAAGTAGCAGCACCATCTAAGTCCCAGCCGGCGACTTGTCCGGTGCGGTTTCGATAGTTGCACAGGGCTTTGTGAGCGTCGTAGATAACTCGCGTAAAGGCCGCTGCCGGTTTTTCACGGTGTCGACAGGCGCGGGTTCGTGCGGGGGGCTGGTGGCCGGATTCATCGCGGCGCTCCCCGGTGACCCCGGCGTTTCTACAGCCAAATGAATTTGGCAAATCTCCTATAACTTACTGAAAAAAAAATACTTATGTAGACATTTTGGGGAAATCGGCTATAAGGGCTTCGCCGTACACTCCCGCGGGGGTGATGATCCGCACAAAAGCTGGTATAATAAACCGCATGTTGGGATGTAGGCCAGCATGCCCTTCCAAGCCCCTGACCATTCTTGTTTTGGTGCTGTGTGGGTTTCTGCCTTGCCGTTGCCAGTCACTCTCCCCGTCCCGCCAAAGGGGGCTTGAGCGAACGTTGCAGGCCCAGACCTTTGCCTCGGAAAAACTGTGGAAGTGGCAGAAGCGGTTAAACCTAGAGGATTGGAAGATATCCGTGATGGTGGCTCGTGCCAAAGAATTGAAGCCTCGCACACTGGGCAACGTCCACTGGGACCTCGAGACGAAGACCGCCGTGATTCGCGTTCTCGATCCCGCGGACTACCGCCTGCCGCCCAACCAGATCCTGCCGGATATCGAATGTACCGTGGTGCACGAGTTGATCCACCTGGAAATGGCGCCGACGCTGGCCGACCTGCATCGCACGGACGCCAATCGGATGCAGGAAGAGAAGGCCGTCAATCGCATGGCCGACGCACTCCTCTCACTGGAACGCGACCGGTAATCCGCGCCCCGAAATCTATATTCAATTTCACGGGTCGTGAATAAATTACTTGCCGGCAGGGCCGCCGTCAACGTCTTGAAGCAGCAGAACGGCTTCCAACCTAAGGAAATGAGTAGTTTGCGCCAATGTGGTCCATAAGCTGCAAACTAAGATAGGTAGGAGGTGTTATGAACTCCGTACTAAAAGTTACGCTTCTCCTCGGCTGTTCCGCCGCTATGACAATGGTTTATGCCGGCGGACAGGTGGGGGTGAATAACCAGGGCGACGGAGGAGTGCAGGCGGCCATTCAATTCGAGCACGCCAAAGCCGCTGCCGACGCGCGCCAGGCAAGTATTGAATCGGCCCGGGCGCAACAGGGCCTCAAACCGCAAACCGTATCTCCTACCACTCAGCAGGTTGGAGTGAATCACTCGGGCGACGGTGGCGTGCAGGCGGCCATCCAGTTTGAGAGAGCCAAAGCGATGGCCGATGCCCGGCAAGCACAGATCCAGTCCCGGCAGGCGGGCGATAACGCCGCTGTCAGCGGTAACGCCGACAGGCTCATGACCGGACATAACAAGTGACATCAACCGGCCGCGAGGCCGTTTCCTCAACAACCTCATCCCGGCGCAGCGCCACCGTGAATTCATGCGGCGCTGTTCGCCGGGAGGAATAACCTTCCCACAACCAACCCGGTTATTGCTCGACTCGGGGGGCCCATGCGATGTTGGTGGCGGCGCGCCTTCTTGAATCCGCTGCTTTAAATTAAGGCTACGGATCTGGCCGACCCGAGTAACGCGGTTACCCTATCAGCTCAATCCGGCGGTCGCGGCAGCGAAAATGCGCCAGGGCACAGTGGTACCTCCTTAGGTTGTCTTACGATCAACCGCGGGGATCACGATCGCAGCTCTGCCTGTGGGAGTGCGGCCATGGCTGCTACATCGGAGCGGGTGTCACCTGCATGACCAGCATTTGCGGCGTGGTCTGGCCGGGGCCCGAGCTGTTCAGGGCCATTCTATAAACCTAAATCCGGCAGTTAGCCAGCCGCCCCGCCTCGTAGGGCCATTGGGGCCACCAATTTCCAACTGCGGCGCAGATCTCCTTCCGGGTCACAAGCGGTTTATCTGCAACTGGTTGCAGCGCATGGCCGCTGTCCGCTCCGCGGGGCCGCAACCGCCGGATTTAGGATAAATCATCGGCAGTGCTCAGTGAAGGCCTCTGCTGTTAGTCGCCTTGGGCGCCGAAAGCACAGGTGCGACGCCTGGAACCGGTTCCGTTGGGCGGTCCGGCGGCAGCAAAACGGCACCAACCAGCCCCGCCAACGTGAACTACGGAAGGATCAGCAAAGCGGCGGGTGCCTTAAAAGGATGGAATAGGTTGAAGCAGGTTTAAACAAAAACAGGAGACCGGAAGGTTGTCACCCAACGGTCTCCTGTGTAACCACATCTATCTAGCCGTGCCTTGCCGATTAGCGCGGCGTGATCGAGTAGCTTCTATCCCAGTACGGCATGTTGCCGATGGCAGGCCCGGAGATGGCGATCTCGACACGCCGATTGGCTTCGCGTCCTTCCGGCGTGGCAATCGAAGCCACAGGACGGCTGTTGCCCTCGGCTCGCACGGAAATCTCACCCGGCGGGACACCGGCCCCGATCAGAGCGGCGCGCACCGATTCGGCCCGCTCGCCGCTGTTGCCCTCCCCGTTGTCATCCACTTCCACCATCAGGCCCGGTTGAGCCATGATCACCTGGGCCACTTGCGCTACCCGGCTGGCCGCGCCAGTTTGGAGGGTATGGCCCATGAACGCGGCTGCCGGAATGGTGACCACCAGACCACGCGGAGTGTCGATGGTCTCGAGAGAACATGCGCCAAGCTGCCGGTAGAGGCTCATGCGCAGATCGCGTGTCTGCTGGCTGGGGCCGCTCAGCACAGGCTGCGGCGGGGGTGGCGGCGGAATCTGCGACATAACGGCGGCCTGCGCCTGGACCCGCTGGCGCACGCTGCGCTCCTGGTCCAGCATCATCCGGTCGGCCGAGGCCTGGGCCTGAGCCGCTTGCGCCTGCGACTGAGCGGCCTGCGCCTGGGCCTGTGCCGCCTGCGCTACGGCTTCGGCCTGCATGCGACGCTGGCGCTCCCGATCAGCTTCGGCCTTGGCCTCGGCAATCTGCGCATCCTGCTGGCGCTTCATGGTGATGATGCGCGCGTCTTCGGCGGTCTGCGCCGCTTCGCGCGCATTGCCGATCACCTGGCTTCGGTCGGCATGGCTGGCTTGCAGGTTCTGGGCCGTGTGCCAGAGGTTCTCCGCCTTGGCGAAGGTGTCCGGGGCGTATTGCGCCGCACCCATCGCGCCGGCGATCTGGACGGCGTTCTGCGCCTGGTAGAGTTCCAGCAGCTGTTCGTAAGTGCCCATCGACACCCGTGGGCCATTGCCTTCAGCGGCCACCAGATCGGCCGGAACGTTATAAGTATACTCTCCGCGAGGAAGTAATTCGTACTTAGCTACGATAGGCTCGATCGTCCCGACCGTTTCCGGGCGGATCTCATTCTCCATCACCACCACGTCGCTTGGCTGGCGCACCGCCGCGTACGGCTCCGCGGTTACGATCAACCCGAAGGCCTGCAGGTCAGTAGTCACGTGCAATTTGGCTTTGTCGGAGCTGCCGGTCAGCACTTCGCCGAGATTCTTGGCGTGGCCCTGTGGAGTGATTGCCCACAAGACGTAAGTCAGGTACTCCTGTCCATAGCGCGCGGGAGCGAGAAGGTGGCTGAAATGGGCATCGATCTCCGTGCGCCCGGCCTTCGATTCCACAACAGCGTCCCCCCTGGCTTCGGGCAGCAGTACGGTACCACGAAAATCAATCTGCGTGGGACCGCTGCGATATTGATAATTGACCGCTTTTACCGTACGCTCGATCACCGTCACGCGATAGAGTGGAACATTTTGCGGGGGTGCGACCTGGGCTTGGCCCCAGACATTACCCGTCATGGCGACTGTTAGTCCAGCGATTCCCCAACTGATGAGTTTCATCGGCATTCTCCTTCTACGGCAGATGGAGAATGCAGTTAGGTTGCCATCGCAAGAGCGGCTATCCTCGGACGGCAACCGCGCCCCGCAGCGAGAAAACCAACGGCGTCTCGACCGGCAACTTCACATTCTTTCTGCCGGTGATGAAAGCGCCGGTGGTTCCTACCACCGCGCCCACGCCGGCTCCCACCGCGGCACCGACGCCGCCGCCGCCCACCGCTCCAATGGTGGCCCCAGTACCGGTGCTGCCGCCAATGATCTCGATGTTACGCTTCTTGTGCGAGCGGCTGAATCGAAGGTCGTCGGCGGTAGTAATTTCGTAGGTGCGGCCTTGAAGCCGGAACGAATCCAGCCTGACTCCCAGATAGGCTCGCCCTTTCAGGCGTCCTGAAGGCTTAGCCTCCACCACACGCCCTTCAAAAGCGGTGCCCCTCGGTACGATTACCCGGCCTCCGAATACCACCGGATCGGCCAAGTAGGCCACGAATCGCTCTCCGGCGCGGCTGTGTTTGCTATCGAGGGTTTGCCCCAGGCGCACGCGGATCCGCGTTCCCGCTGGGATGATCATCGCAGGGGCGGCTTCGCCGGCGCCTTCATAGGAAGCGGCGGGAACCCGCACCTCCGCGGTGTTCTCAACCGCCTGCGCGGGTGGGGAGGGCATGGAGGAAGCCGAGTGACGCCTGGTGGAAGCCGCGGGCCCCAGTGCAGAAGGACGCGCGGGCTCCGCCGGAACCATGGCTTCCACCGGTGGGCGTTGCACTGGCTCGGGATTGCCCATCGCCGGGTTGGCGGGGTTGGCGTTGGCTGGCGGAACGGGCACTGGGGCGGTGGCGGCCACAGCCTGTCCGCCAGGCGCGCTGGAGACCGTCTGCTGCTTCGCCTGGCGGCTGCATCCGGCCGTGCAGAGCACAACTATCAGCACACACCAAAACTTCTCTCTCATGTCGCTTCGTCCTCCGGTCTAATGCTTGGAGCAAAAAGGTGACCACTCTGCCCGGGTTCCAAAAGGACGATACCGCACAAATACGATGTTGCTTTGCGAGCGTTTTGCGACGCGAAGCGTAATTTTTTCACTGTTCCTCAGTGCCCCTTTGTGCGCGCGGCTTGGCGGTTCCGCCAAACCTGCCTTCCAAGTGGTGCAGCGCACGGCGCCGGCCGCGAAACCGTCAGCATGGCACGAACCGTGCAGCGAGCGAGCCGTTGGCTCTTTTCTCGTCTTCTGAGCCGGAGAGGATCTCTGCTTGGGAAGGATCCGGATGCAACTCAGTTACCGCTTGATGCTCTCGCTACTATGCGCCGTCGCGGCGGTTTCGATGGCTTTTGCTGTGTACCAGGTCCAGGCGGAGAGGCACGCGCTGAACGATGAAGTGCAGCGGCAGGCCATCGTATTGGCGGAAAGCCAGGCCAGCTCAGTGGAGCGGCTCCTCGACACCGATTCTTATGGCGATCTGCAGACACTGGTCGACCAGTTTCGCCATCAGCAGCAGTTGGCCGGAATGGCAGTCTACGACAACACGGGACGGAGTCTCGCCATCACCTCCAGCCTGGCGTCTCTGGTGCAGCCCACGCCCGCGGCGGTTGCGACGGCCATCCACACGGGGCGCGACCGCGCGGAAAACTACGATTCCGGCGGGCAGCACCTGCGCATCTTCGCGTCGCCGCTTCGCCAGGACGGACAAACGATCGGCGCGATCGCGGTTTTTTACAACGCCGCTTTCATCGCGGCGCCGGTGTGGCGGCATGCCCTGAGCGGCATGGCGCAGACGCTGCTGATCGTGGGCTTTACGCTGCTGATTGTGCATTGGACGGTGAGCAAGCCGCTTAGCCGTATGGCCGTATGGCTGCGCGATCTGCGCACGGGTGGTGTCTCCGCTGACGGCCGGCCGCCCAAGGAGACTATCTTTCAGTCCCTCACCGGTGAATTGACCCAACTCGCCACCAGTCTGCACGCGGCGCGGGCGGCTGCCGAGGAAGAGGCGCGGCTGCGTGCCGCCTCCCTCTCCCGCTGGACCGCCGAAAGGCTGCGCATCGCGGTGCGGGCCAAGCTGGATGGCAGCCGCCTCTTCGCCGTTTCCAATCGCGAGCCCTACGAGCACAAGCACCAGGGGGGTTCGATCGCGTGGTCGATTCCGCCCAGCGGCCTGGTGACGGCGCTGGAGCCTGTGCTGCGAGCCAGTGACGGAACCTGGATCGCGCAAGGCACCGGCGATGCCGATCGGGAAACCGCCGACCAGCATGGCCGCCTGCGCGTGCCGCCGGATCATCCGCAGTACGGTCTCCGCCGCGTCTGGCTTACCAAAGAGGAAGAGGAGGGCTTCTACTTCGGCTTCGCCAACGAGGGACTCTGGCCCCTCTGCCATATCGCCCACACACGCCCCATCTTCCGCTCGGGCGATTGGCATCAGTACCAGGAGGTCAACCGGAAATTCACCGCCGTGCTGCTGGATGAGATGCACGGAGAAGTGCAGCCGGTGGTGCTGGCCCAGGATTACCACTTTGCGCTCCTGCCGCGTATGGTCAAGGAAAAGCGGCCGGATGCCCGCATCGCCATTTTCTGGCACATCCCCTGGCCGAATCCGGAGGCCTTCGGCATCTGTCCGTGGCAGCGCGAGCTGCTGGACGGCATGCTGGGTGCGGACCTGATCGGATTCCACATTCAGGCGCACTGCAACAACTTCCTGGAAACGGTGGACCAGGCTTTGGAATCGCGCATCGATTGGGAGCACTTCGCGGTCAATCGCCACGATCACCTCACCATCGTGCGTCCGTTCCCGATCAGCGTGGCGACCAATGGCGACAGCGTGACGCCCCACAATCCCTCCTCCGAGATCCAGGCCCTGCTGCATCGCGAGATGGGAGCGCGGCCGCCCTTCCTCGGCTTGGGCGTGGACCGCATCGATTACACCAAGGGAATCCCCGAGCGGCTACGCGGCATCGAGCGGCTTTTTGAGCTGCATCCCGAATTCCGCGAAAAGTTCACGTTCATCCAGATCGGCGCCCCCAGCCGTACCCACATCAAACGCTACCAGGACCTCATGAGCGAAGTGGAAGCCGAAGTGGAGCGGATCAACCGGAACTTCCGGACCAGCTCCTGGAAGCCCATCGTTTTCGTTGCCCGGCACCACAGCCACGCGGAGGTGGAAGCCTACTACCGCGAAGCCGACGTGTGCATGGTGACCTCGCTTCACGATGGCATGAACCTGGTAGCCAAGGAGTTCCTGGCGGCTCGCCCGGATGAACAGGGCATGCTGATTCTGAGCCGCTTCACGGGGGCCAGCCACGAGTTGTCCGACGCCCTGGTGGTGAACCCCTACGACACCGACGAACTGGCCGAGGCCATCTATACCGCGCTGACCATGTCCGCCGAAGAGCAGAGCTCACGCATGCACCGGATGCGAACCGCGATCAAGGAGAACAACGTCTACCGCTGGGCTGGGAACCTGATTGGCGAGCTGGCCGGAATCCGACTGGAATCCGCCGAGAGCCGGCCGCATTCCAACGGCAGGGGGCCGGACATCCACCGCGAGGAACATAGCTTGCGGGATGGCGCTCCAGCCAACGCCGTGCGGGCGTAGCCGCTGACCGCGAGATGTTGTGCGGTTGGGCGACAGACGCTCCCTGACGGTCGCAGCTCTGAATCAGAGCTTTGGAACAAATTTCGGGGTCATGAGCAGCAGGCGCCTTGGCGGCGGGCACCCGCCGCACGGGCCATCACGCGCACCTGGTCCGCGAGGTTTCCTGGCGGATAGCCCGAAATTTGTGCGGTTGGGCGACAGACACTCCCTGTCGGTCGCGGCTCTGAATCAGAGCTGTGAAACAATTTCGCGGTCACAAGCAGCAGGCGCCTTGGCGTCAGGCACCCGCCGCACAGGCCATCACGGGCGCCCGGTCCGCGAAGTTTCCCGGGCCGACAGCCAGAAAAGGAACTCATGCACCGCGGCGGGATCTGGCAATTGATAGCGCGCGCAGGTGACCGGCGCGGCTCCCACTTTGATGGTGATGGCATCCGGCAGCTCGCGGAAGGCAGCTTCGTCGCTGGTATCGTCTCCGATGTAGATCGACAGGGATCGCGCTTCATTCAAATGGTTGTTGATCCAGCGCACGGCGGTTCCCTTATTCCATTCGGTATCGGGCAGAATCTCGAAAACCTTCCTGCCCGAACTCACCCGGAACAGCCCATGCTGGCGGGCGACCGCCGCCCGAACAGCGGCACGGATACGGGGAATGTCCGCCTGGTCGGCCCTCCGGTAATGGACGCTGGCCGTCAATCCCTTGTATTCCACCAGCGACCCTGGCACGCTCCGCAACTCCTCCTGCAGATCGGCGCAGAGCGCCTCCAGTTGCTCCCGCCGCGACCACGCCAGCGGCTCCACAAAGCGCAAACTGCGCCCGAAGATTTCAAGCCCGTAGTTCCCCGCGTAAATCAGCCCTTCGACCCGAATGCGGCTGTACAGATCCTCCACAGCCCGGCCGCTGATGATGGTGACGGTGAGGAATTCCTGGCTGGCAATCAGCTTCAGGGCTTCGGCGGTGTCCGCATCCAGGCGCGGTTCCTCGGGACGGGCCGCGATAGGCACCAGCGTGCCGTCAAAATCCAGGAACACGGAAACCCAATCGGCGGATTGGATGCGATCTTTGATTTCCTCAATCAGTTGCGCCAGCAATCGGAACATGAATGCTCCCCGGCCCGTCGGTGCGTGCGCAAGGGATTTTATACCTCCGGGTAGGGACTGGCAAGAGAAATGCCAGTGATCCTTTTAGTACGCCCGGGAGGGTTCACGCCGCGCCCGCCGGGACTGATAGGATAACAACCATAGCGATGCTTCAGGACTTCCGATACGCCTTTCGCAATCTGCGGCGGACGCCCTTGTTCACCGCCGTGGCGCTGGTTTCCCTGGGCCTGGGCATCGGGGCTGCGACGACTGTTTTCACGGTGGCCGACCAGGTTCTGCTGAGGCGCTTACCGGTGGAGCACGCCGGCGAACTGCTGGTGTTCCAAAGTCCGGAGCCGAATTACGGGACGGCATGGGGAGAAAACCTGTTCTCCTATCCCATGTTTACAGATCTGAGGGACCACAATGAATCCTTCGCCGGATTGTCTGCGCGGTTCCCCACTTCCCTCAGCCTCACTTACCGCAACCGCAGCGAGCAGGTGCAGGCGGAAATCGTATCCGGTAACTATTTCGCCACCCTCGGAATTCGTATGCTGTTGGGACACGCCATCACTCCCGACGACGATCGAATCCCGGGCGCCCACTCCGTGGCCGTTGTGACGTACGACTTCTGGAAGAACCGCCTGGGAGGGAACCGGAGAATCGTCAACCAGGTGCTGCTGCTCAACGGCCACCCCATGGTGGTGATCGGGGTGACGGCGCCGGGCTATCGCGGCTTCGATCTGGGATCGCGCACCGATGTGCTGGTGCCCACCATGATGAAGGCCGAGATGACCCCCACATGGAACGGCCTGGACAACCGCCGCATCCTCTGGCTGCAATTAATCGGACGGCTGAAACCAGGAATCCCGGCCACCCAGGCGCGCGCGCTTCTGGAGCCTTATTATCGCGCCCTGCTGGCGATGGAGTTGCCCAGCACGGGCCTTAGCTTAGAGAACGCCCGCCGGGGATTCCTGTCCAAGCCGCTCCTCCTGGTGCCGGCGGCGCGCGGGGTATCGGATTTTCGCAACCAGTTCCAGGCGCCGCTGACCATCCTGATGGGCATCGTCGGTTTGCTGGTGTTGATTGCCTGCGCAAACGTGGCCAGTCTGCTGCTGGCCCGCGCCGTGGGCCGCCAAAGGGAGATCGCCATCCGCCTGGCCGTGGGCGCCAGCCGGTTCCGTCTGGTACGTCAACTGGTGGCCGAAAGCGTCACTCTCTCGCTTGCCGGCGCCGGAGTGGGCCTGCTGTTTGCCGGCTGGACCGCGGGTGGACTGGTGGCGTTGATGGGCCATTCCGAGGATCTGGCCGTGACGGCCGATCTGGATTGGCGGGTGTTCGCCTTCGCTTTCGCCGTGGCTCTCATCACCGGCACCGTCTTCGGCCTGGTCCCGGCGTGGCAGGTCACGGCTCCGGCGGTGGCGACCACCCTCAAGGAGTCGGCCGGCAGCGTTTCGGCGACCGCGGGGCACGTGCGCACGCGCAAGGTGCTGGTGGTAGCGCAAGTGGCCCTGTCGCTGCTGATGCTGAGCGGCGCGGTGCTGTTTGCCCGCTCGTTGGCCAATCTGGATCATGTCGATCTGGGTTTCCGGCGCCAGCGCCTGTTGGAGTTCTCCGTGGACCCGGCGCTCAACGGCTATTCCGCCGAGCGCATCCGCCAGTTCGCCCAGAACCTGACGCGCCGCATGGAGGGTCTGCCAGGCGTGCGCTCGGCCGCCCCAGGAATGCTTTCGGTAATCTCGGGCGACTGGATGCGCTCGGCCATACGCATCCCCGGATACCACCCCAAGGACGACGAAAACATGAGTTCGCGGTATGACCGTGTGGGCCCCGGCTACTTCGCCACCATGGGGATTCCGCTGGTCGAAGGCCGGGAATTCAGCCAGCGCGACGCCCGAGACGCGCCGCGAGTGGCAGTGGTCAATGACGTTTTTGCACGCTATTTCTTCCCGGGCGGGAATCCGCTTGGGCGCCGGGTGGCTCTTTCCTCCGCGACCGGGCAGAGCATCGAGATTGTGGGAGTGGTGCGCGCCAGCAAGTACACCAGCATCGATGAGAAGACCCCGCGGGTGATTTACACGCCCTTCGCGCAGATGGACAACCCCAGCACGCTGGTAATGTACATTCGCACGGCTGGCGACCCACGGCGCCTGGAGAGCGCGGCCCGGCGCGAAGTGGCTGCGCTGGACAGCGAGTTGCCGGTGACCAACCTGCGGACCATGGACCAGCAGGTGGCGGAGGCGCTCTCCGGGCAGCGCATGATGGCGACTCTCTCGATGGCGTTTGCTGTGCTGGCCACCCTGCTGGCGGCGATTGGCCTTTACGGAGTGATCGCTTACACGGTGGTGCGCCGCACGCGCGAAATCGGCATCCGCCTGGCGCTGGGCGCGGGACGGACCAGCCTGGTTGGCATGGTGATGCGCGAAGTGGCCGCGCTCACCGCCGCCGGCGTAGTGATTGCATGGCCTTTAGCGCACGTGCTCTCGCACCTGGTACAGGGCCAGCTCTACGGTATCGCCCCCGGCGACCCCGTCAGCATGCTGCTGGCGGCGGCCGTCCTGGTCGCGGTGGCCCTGACTGCGGGCTATATCCCCGCGGAACGCGCCACCAGGGTGAACCCGCTACGGGCGTTGCGGTATGAGTAGAATCTACCCCTGCCCGAAAATGGAGACCCCGGATTGCCCGGCAGCCTTGCGCATCGCCGTGTCGAGAGTGGCGAGGGCTAGTCCTTCCCGCCACGCCAGATCGACATAAGCTGCATCGTAGGCTGTAAGCCCATAACGGATCGCGGCCGCCGTTCCATCGCGAATCACTGGCAGAGCGCCGGAAGCTTCCTCAACCTCGATGATCAGGTGGGACAGGGCAGCCAGAAATACCGCCTCATCGGCTGATGTGATGCGCCTGCGCCGGTAGGCGAGGACAAGGCCATTCGCAATCTCGCGCGCCCAAAGTTCAGGAACGCGCAGTCCTTCTTTCTCAGCCGCGGCTAAAACGGCATCCGCATAGGCGCTGCTCTCATCGGGTAACGCCCATGCAAGGGCCACCGACGCATCCACGACCAGGGGCATCTAGCGGCGGCCGTAGAGGACGTAATCGCGGGTTGTCCAGCCTTCGGGATCAGGCTTGACCCGCGCACGCAACGCCCGCATCTCGGCGACCACGCCGCCCGGAGGTGTTACGGCACGCAAGACGGCGCCTTCTTCCAGAAGACGCGAGACGGCCTCTTTGACCAACCGCTCGGCGTCCGTGCCTGTATTCAACGCCATCCGCGCAAGCTGGGCTTCCTGCTCCGGAGTGAAATGCACTTCCATCGCTCCTAGAATACGGGAAATAGAGACTGGCAGGCAACACTCGGCAGGTGTGGCCGCCGGCGGTAACGCCGTTGGCCGGCATCTGTCGCCGAGAGGACGCCAGCAGCGTCCGCATTGGTTCTCTTCGCGCGACGTGCAAGCGCCATATGTTATAAGAAGATTGCATGGAACCAACCGCAGATATCGCATTGATCGGCTTGGCCGTGATGGGCCAGAATCTCATCCTCAACATGAACGATCACGGCTACACCGTGGTGGCGTTCAATCGCACCGTGTCGAAGGTGGACGAGTTCCTCAACGACGCCGCCAAGGGTCGTAAGACCATCATCGGCGCCCATTCCGTGGAGGAGATGGTGCCCCTGTTGAAGCGGCCGCGCAAAATCATGCTGATGGTGAAGGCCGGCCAGGCGGTGGACGATTTTATCGAACAACTGCTGGCGCACCTGGAACCGGGCGACCTGATCATCGATGGCGGCAATTCGCATTTCCCCGATTCCATCCGCCGCACCAGGTACCTCGAAAGCAAAGGAATGCTGTTCATCGGCACGGGCGTTTCGGGCGGCGAAGAGGGCGCCCGCTTCGGACCCTCCCTTATGCCTGGCGGAAGTCCCAAGGCCTGGCCGCTGATCAAGGACATTTTTCAGGGCATCGCTGCCAAAACTCCCGACGGCGCGCCTTGCTGCGACTGGATGGGCGAGGATGGCGCCGGCCATTACGTGAAGATGGTCCACAACGGCATTGAGTACGGCGATATGCAGCTTATCTGCGAAGGCTACCAGCTCCTGAAAGAAGGGTTGGGGATGACCAATAAGCAGATGCACCAGACCTTCACCGAATGGAATAAGGGCGAGTTAGACAGCTATCTGATCGAAATCACTCGCGACATCCTGGCCTATAAAGACGAGAGCGGCAATTACGTGCTGGATCAGATCCTCGACACCGCGGGACAGAAAGGCACCGGTAAGTGGACCAGTGTGAGCGCGCTGGACCTGGGCATGCCCGTAACGCTGATCGGCGAGGCGGTTTACGCCCGCTGCCTGAGCGCCATGAAGGACGCCCGCGTGGAGGCGTCCAAACTGCTCAAGGGACCGAAGTTTCAATTCTCGGGCGACCGAGCGGCTTTCCAGGAAGACATCCGGCAGGCGCTTCTGGCATCCAAAATCGTCTCCTACGCGCAGGGATTCATGCTGCTGCGCGAGGCGGCCCAGGAATATCACTGGAATCTGAACTATGGCGGCATCGCGCTGGTGTGGCGGGCGGGCTGCATCATCCGCTCGGCCTTCCTGAGCAAGATCAAGGCGGCCTTCGACCAGAACCCCAAGCTGAGCAACCTGCTGCTGGACCCGTATTTCACCGCGGTGATCGAGCGCTGCCAGGGTTCCTGGCGGCGGGTAGTGGCGCGCGCGGTGGAAAACGGAGTGCCCGTGCCGGCCTTTACCACCGCCCTGGCGTTCTACGACGGTTACCGTAGCGAGCGGCTCCCAGCCAACCTCCTGCAGGCGCAACGCGATTACTTCGGCGCCCACACCTACGAGCGTGTGGACCGCCCGCGCGGCCAGTTCTTCCACACCAACTGGACCGGCAAAGGCGGCCACGTGTCCGCGGGGACGTATACGGTGTAAGGCGTTCCGGCGCTTTTCTCCGCGCCTCGCGTCTGCGCACCAGGCTTTTTGGAGAGCCTCTTGACCGATATCACCGAACTGGCATCCAAAATCCGCTTGCTTCTGATGGATGTGGACGGCGTCCTCACCGACGGCAAGCTCTATAACGTTCCCGCTCCCGACGGCAGCATGGCGGAGACCAAGGGCTTCGATTCGCAGGACGGCATCGCCCTGCAATGGCTGGCGGGGTTGGGAATTGTGACCGGGCTGATCAGCGGGCGCAACTCGCCGGCCACCGTGGAACGCGCCAAGCAGTGCAAGTTCAAGTACGTCTACCAGGGCCACACGGAGAAAATCCCGATCCTGCAGGAGATCATGGCGGATGCCGCGGTGGCCCCCGCCGAAGTGGCTTACATCGGCGACGATTTCACGGATGTGGTGGTGATGCGGCGCGTGGGCCTTGCCGCGGCTCCCGCTAACGCGCGGCCCGAAGTGAAACGGGTGGCGCATTATGTCACCACCGCCCAGGGCGGCCAGGGCGCCGTGCGGGAAGTCATCGAGCTGGTGCTCAAGGCCCAGGGGCGCTGGTCCGAGATTCTGAAGCACTACGAAGTCGATTTGTAAGGAGAACAGTATGAATTACGGATTGAAGATTCAACCCGCGGGCACCGGGCTGGATTTTGTTTCGTTGGGCGCACTGGTTCACCGCCTCGACCCCGGGATTATCCCCTTCCGCAAGGCCACCGAATGCCTGATTCACGTGAGCGGCGGAGAGTTCAACTGCGCCGCCAACCTGGCCGATTGTTTCAAAATGAAGACGGCCATTGTGAGCGCTATGGCCGACTATCCCATCGGCGACCTGATTGCGGAGCGCGTGCGCGCCATGGGCGTGAAGCCGTTCTACAAGCACTTCCAGCACGATGGCGTGCGCGGCCCCAACATGGCCACGGTGTACAGCGACCGCGGGCTGGGCGTGCGCGGCCCGGTGGTCTTCTACAACCGTTCCAATGAAGCCGCCGCCCAGCTTAAGCCGGGCGATTTCGACTGGGCGTCCATCTTCGCTGGGGGCGTCCGCTGGTTTCACAGCGGCGGCATTTTTGCAGCCCTGTCTCCTACCACCGCGGACGTCATTGTGGAGGCCGCCCAGGCTGCCAAAGCGGCTGGCGCGGTAGTATCTTTCGATCTGAACTATCGCGCCAAGCTGTGGAGCATCTCGGGCGGCGAGGAGCGCGCTGTGGCGGTGCTCGACCGGATTGTCCGCAACGTGGACGTGCTGGTGGGGAATGAAGAGGATCTGCAAAAGGGGCTGGGCATTCCGGGCCAGGACGTGACGGCGAAATCGAAGCTCGATCCGAGCGCGTTTTTCGGCATGATCGGCCAGGTGACGGCCAAGCATCCCCAGGTGAAGGTGGTGGCCACCACGCTGCGGGAAGTGCATTCCACGAACCGCCACAGTTGGAGCGCCGTAGCGTGGATCGACGGGCAATCCTACGCGGCCCCGACGGCCGAACTGGATGTCTACGACCGCGTGGGCGGCGGCGACGGTTTCGCTTCGGGCCTTTTCTACGGTCTGCTCACGGGAGCGCCGCCCGAAGAGGCCGTGCGGCTGGGCTGGGCGCACGGCGCGCTACTCACCACTTTTCCGGGAGACACCACCATGGCCACGCTGGACCAGGTGCGCGCATTGGCCAAGGGAGGGTCGGCGCGCATCCAGCGCTAGAAGGTACCGAACCGCTGGGCATTCTTGGGTACTGGCAAGGCCATAGCGCCCGCGCGCCGGCTGGGGTCCAACCGGCCGCAATAGTCTTGCCCAAAGGCTGCATTAGTGTACACTGGGAGTTCTCTTTCCACTATGACCTCGGCCGCACCGCGGGAGATCACGAGCGCGCACAGCCCTGACTCCGATGACGCATTCATGTTCTACGGGTTGGCGACCAAGAAAGTCCGCTCCAGCAAGGTGACATTCCGCCACATCTTGAGCGACATCGAAACGCTCAACCGCAAGGCCATGGAAGGCATCTACGACCTCAGCGCGATTTCCTATCACGCCTATCCTTATGTGGCGGACAAGTACGTGCTGATGGCCAGCGGATCGAGCATCGGCGACGGCTACGGTCCGATGATCATCTCCACGCGGCCCATGGAGCCGGACGAGATCAAAGGCAAGCGCATTGCCGTTCCGGGCACGCTGACCACCGCCTACCTGACCTGCAGACTCTTCCAGCCGGATTTCGAAGCCGTGGTGACGCCCTTCGACAAAATCACCGACGCCGTCCGCGAGCGCAGTGTGGATGGCGGCCTGGTGATCCACGAGGGCCAGTTGACCTTCGACCGCGAGGGATTCCACCGCATCGTTGACCTGGGCCGGTGGTTCAAGGCCACCTACAAGCTGCCCCTGCCGCTAGGTGGCAACGTGCTCCTGCGGTCGCTGGGGACGGAGATCCAGTCCGAATGCTGCCGTATGATGCGCGACAGCATCCAGTACGCCCTGGACAATCACGACGAGGCGCTCGAGTACGCGCTGCAGTTCGCCCGCGATCTGGAGCCGCGCCTCGCCGACAAGTTCGTCGGCATGTACGTGAACCACTACACCGTGGACGCCGGCACCATCGTTCCGCAGGCTGTGCAGAAGTTGCTCGACCTGGGCTTCGAGGCCGGCATTATCCCCAAGCGCGTGGGCGTCGAATTCGTGCGGTAAAGCCGTTTTCACCGTGGGGGGTGCCCTCTGGGCCCGGAGAGGCGGAGGAACCGCGGAGAAGAACCAGAGAATTTGAATTTCTCCCTGGCGCCTCCACGATCTCCGCGTCTCCGCTGGCGAAAACGGGACTTCCCCGGCGCCGCCGCGTTAGCATAGAACTATGCGTCTTTCTCCCCTGCTTCTCTCTCTGGCCCTGGTTGCGCTGGCGCCGGCCCAGGATGTCCGCCCGAAGGACGTCCGCGATATTGCCAAAGCTGGTCCGGCGGCCATTCCCAAGCTCCAGGATCTTCTGAAGAATCCGAATGTCGACGTGCGCGTCGAAGCCGTCAAACAGATCACCTCCATCGGCACGCAGCGCAGCCTCGATCCGCTCATCGAGGCCACCAGGGACGCCGATGCGGAAGTTGAGATCCGCGCTACCGACGGGCTGGTGAATTTCTATCTTCCGGGCTACGTGCAAACCGGAATCGGGGCGAGTTTGAAGCGCGTGGGAACCGGCATCAAGGGCCACTTCACCGATACCAACGACCAGGTGATTCCTCCGTTCGTGGTGGTGCGGCCCGAGGTCATCGCTGCGCTGGGCACCCTCGCGCGGGGTAATGGCTCGGTCGATGTGCAGGCCAACGCCGCCCGCGCGCTCGGCATTCTGCGGGCCAAAGCGGCGGTGGACGACCTCATTCAAGCGGCCCATTCCAAGAGCACCGAAGTCATCTACGAGTCCCTCACCGCGCTTCAGAAAATCCGCGACGAATCGGCCGCTCCGCGGATCACCTTCCTGCTCCACGATCTCGACCCCAAAGTGCAGGCCGCGGCCATCGAAACCACCGGCCTGCTGCTGAATAAATCGGCTGTGCCGGAGCTGATCGGCGTCATGAACCACACCCGCGACGCGCACGTGCGCCGCGCCGCCCTCGAGGCGATCTCCATGTTACCGCTCGAGTCGAGCCGGCCGATTTACGCGCAGTATTTGAACGACAAGGACGAGAACATGCGCGCGGCAGCCGCGGAGGGCTTCGCGCGGCTAAAGAACCCGTCGGACCTACCGACTATCCAGACAGCCTGGCAGAACGAGAGCAAAACCTCGCCGCGCCTTTCCCTGGCCTTCGCCATGGTGATGCTGGGGAAGACCGAGCTGAGCGAGTTCAGCCCCCTGCAATATCTGATCAACACGTTCGATTCGTCCTCGTACAAGGGCATCGCTTTGCCGTTCCTGGTGGAATCGGCACGCAACGAGAACGTGCTCCATTCCCTCTATAAACCCATGGAGAACGGCACCAAGTTCGAGAAGATCGGGCTGCTGCAGGTGCTCGCGCGGAGCGGAGACCAGTCCAGCATCGCGGAGGCGCAGAAATTGACCACCGACCCCGATAACGATGTGGACCAGGAAGCCTTGCGGACAGTGCGGACCTTGCAGGCGAGGTTCTGAGACCCGGCGCGCCGGGTCTCCCCATGCGGCAGAGCCGCGCGCCTCTACTTGGCCTTCTTCTGCTTCTGCTGGCCGACGCGCACCTTAAAGTGCAGCACCTTGCTTTCCTGGAACGCCTTGTGATCGTGGCGCGCCACCGCATCCGCCAGGTACTTATCGACGTCGGCGTCCTTGGGCAGGACCGACATCAGGGTGAAGTTGTCGTTGCAGGTCGGGCAGAAGGGCCGGAACCGCTTCACATTCGGGATTGCCATACAGAGATAGTGTAGCAGAGCCGGCCGCTCACCCGGTTTAGCCCGCGGACCGCGCTGCCGGCGCCTGGTTGTGGCATGCTGTAATTTCGATGCCCGAATCCCTGCGCACGGTTTGCGTATACTGCGCCTCGAGCGAACGGACCCCGGCGATCTACCACGAGGCCGCCGCGCGGCTCGGCCGCCATCTGGCCGGCGAAGGCTTCCGCATTGTCTACGGCGGAGGCGCCACCGGTTCGATGGGCCGGCTGGCCAGCGCCGCCCTCGAGGCTGGCGGCCGCGTTACCGGCGTTCTGCCGCATTTCATGGACGAACTGGAATGGGGCCACCGCTCGTTGAGCGAACTCCGCCTGGTGGACGATATGCACCAGCGCAAGCGCCTGATGCTGGAGCTTTCCGACGCCGTGGTGGCCTTGCCCGGCGGCTGCGGCACCTTCGAGGAGCTGCTGGAAGCCATCACCTGGAAACGGCTGGGCCTCTTTCTGGGGCCGATCGCCATTGTCAACGTGAACGGCTTCTACGATCCCCTGGCGGAGTTGCTGGCGCGCTCCATCACCGAACGGTTCATGGACGAGAAGCACGGCGCCATGTGGTTGATGGTCCGCGAGGTGGAGGAAGTGGCCAACGCTCTGCGGTCGGCGCCGCCGTGGTCCGCCAAGGCCCGCGCCTTCGCGGTGCCACGGTAGCATAAGAGTTCCATGCAAAAGCGCATCTCCGCCGCCGGCCCTCTGCGCGGCTCCCTGTCATTGCCGGGCGATAAATCCATCTCCCACCGTTACGCCCTGATCGCGTCGCTTGCCGAGGGCGCCACGCGCATCCGCAATTATTCCACCGGCGCCGACTGCCATTCCACGCTGGGATGCCTGCGCGCGTTGGGCATCGCGGTGGAAGGCACGGGCACCGAGTTCGTCATCCACGGCCGGGGCCTGGACGGATTGCGCGCGCCCTCCGCCGATCTGGACGCCGGCAACTCCGGCTCGACCATCCGGATGCTCTCGGGAATTCTGGCGGCGCAGCCCTTCACCAGCCGCATCTTTGGCGACGAATCGCTTTCCCACCGGCCTATGCAGCGCATCATCCAGCCGCTGGAGCAGATGGGCGCACACATCCGCGCCCGCGAAGGCCGCTTTCCGCCGCTCGAAATCCACGGGGGCCCGCTCACGGCCATCGAGTACGCGTTGCCGGTGGCTAGCGCCCAGGTGAAGACGTGCGTGCTGCTGGCCGGCCTGTACGCGGAGGGCGAAACGGCGGTCACCGGCCCGGTGGCCTCGCGGGATCACACCGAAGTGGCGCTGCGCGAGTTCGGCGCGGAGATCACGGTCACGCCGCACCGCATTGCCATCGAGGGCCGCCCCAAGCTGGCTGCGCTGGATCTGGACGTACCCTCGGATCTTTCCTCCGCGGCCTTCTTCCTGGCGGCGGCGCTGCTGGTGCCCGGATCGCGGCTGGCCGTCCGCGGCGTAGGCATGAACCCCACCCGCGCCGCGCTGCTCGATTTTCTGCGCGGCATGGGCGCGCGCCTGCGGATTCCCGATCTGGAAAGCCGCCATGGCGAACTGGTGGGCGAGATCGAGGTGGAATCCTCGGAACTCGCAGGCGGCACGATCGAGGGAGCGCTTACCGCCGCGCTGATCGACGAGATCCCCGTGCTGGCCGTGCTGGGCGCCTCGAGCGAGCGCGGCTTGACCGTGCGCGACGCGTCCGAACTCCGCATCAAGGAAACCGACCGCATCCGCACGGTGGTGGAGAACCTGCGCCGCATGGGCGTGGCCGCCGAGGAACTTCCGGACGGCATGGCGATCCCTGGCCGGCAGAAGTTCCACGGCGCCGAACTGGATTCCTTCGGCGACCACCGGATCGCCATGGCCTTCGCAGTGGCGGCCCTGGCCGCGGAAGGGGAGTCGGTGATTCGGGACGCTGAGGCGGCCTCGGTTTCGTTTCCGGAGTTCTGGGACACGCTGGAACGGATGGGCAGCCAAGCCGCCTGACTGCCCGTCACCACCACGTTGGCTCCTGTGCCGGCCGGTGCCCGAGAAAAGCATTTGTGCGGACTTCCGTTTTCTGGCATGGTGAGCCATATTGGCAGCCCTGAAACAAAACAGCACACGACTTCTGCCCAAGTCGCACCCATGCACCTGACCCACCGCCAGGAGCAGTTTTCCAATGCCTTTATCGAGGCCGTCGCCGCTGTCGCCGGCTGTTCCGCCGCGCAAAACTCGGTTGACAACGACAGTATCGACTGGACCCTGTCGAACCGTCTCCCCCGCCGTCCGAAACTCGACATCCAACTGAAGTGCACGGGCAACGCCGGCGGCCCTCAGGAAAACATCCGCTTTCCACTCCTCATCAAGAATTATCGCGATCTCATTCTGACGGAGCTCTCCAATCCCCGGATCCTGGTTGTCGTCGTCGTGCCCGAAGAGATCGAGGAATGGATGGGGCAAATGCCCGAACGCCTCACTCTCAGGCGCTGCGCTTACTGGGTTTCGCTTCTGGGGCTTCCGGAGAGCGACAATGAGAATACGGTAACGGTTGACGTGCCGCGCGCCAATCTCTTTACCGTTGACGCGCTCAGCCGTATGATGCAACGAATCGACGATAGGCAACCTTTATGAGAGCGACCATCCGGGATCAGGAAACGCTGAAGACTATTCGGCCCTTGGAGTTGGTCGGCTACCTGCGCGCACAGGGCTGGCGGCAGATCTCTGAAATCGATGAAAAGTCCTCGTTGTGGGAGGTCCCTGCCGGGACCACGATCATGAGGACGAAGAGGTCGTCGTGCCTCTACAACACGAGACAGGAGATTTCGCTCTCCGCGTGAGCGAGGTCTTGAGAACTCTGGAGCACGTCGAGCAGCGTTCTCAATTGGAAATCCTGCGCGACCTGCGGACGTCCTCTTCCGACTTGATTCGAATCCGGGCTTCCGCCAGCCAAACCACAACCGGTTCCATTCCATTGGATCTGGGAGTCCGGTTCGTCGAAGAGGCCCGCGAAATGATGCTCGCCGCCGCCTGTTCGGCAATCGATCCGCGGCCCTATTATGCCACGCGGAAGCCGGTTCAAGCCAATGAATACTTGAGCCGTGTTCGCATGGGACAAACCGAGCGTGGGAGCTTCGTCCTGACAATCCTCTCCCCCGTTCCCCCGGGTTTGCGCCCTCCCGAGCCGCTTGACGGGGTTCTTCCTGATCCCTTCGAAAGAAAAGTCAGTCAGACCCTTGCATCGGGGCTGTTGGCCGCCCGGTTGGCCGCCCAGCGCGCAGCCGTCTCGGGCGATGTGCAGCCATTTCGCGAAGCCGTCCCTCGCGGCGTCAGCGCTAACCTCTGCGATGCTCTGGTTGGGCTCGGACAGGTGAGCTCGGCCGAAGGAATCGAGATCGCCATTTCGTGGTCTCGCAATCGGCCGCTTGATCAGCCGGCGCAAAGCAAGTACCAGTTTTCCCCGGACATGGTTCCGGTCTTTGCGGAAGCGTCCAGGCTGTTTAAGGAGACGGAGCCAAGAGAGGACGTCGAAATAGAGGGCTTCGTCATCGACCTCCATCGCGACGAGGGTGCGCCCTCGGGCCGGGTTGCCGTGAGCGCTCTGATCGATGAGAATCTCCGCAAGATCTCCATCGAACTTGCCGAAGATGACTATGCTGCGGCGCTTCGCGCACACGGCGAGCAGCGGCGCATTCGCGCGACCGGCGACCTCATCAAACAAGGCCGATCTTACCGTCTATTGAACCCCGGACACGTTGCGCTCGCTGCCGAGGATTGAACCTGAGTGCGTATTTCCACGCGATCCTTGGCACAAAAATCATCGGCCTTCTGATAAAACTCGCATCGCTGCTGTGGATGAGATGCTCCTGGATCCGTCGCATGACCAGGTTGACCAAGGCGCTCTCAAAGAAGATCGCAACCGGGCCGCTATCGCACTCCGCTTTGCCTGCTCTAATTTCCGTCAGCCTCATGGATCGTCGCGGGTCACTCCCACGATGGGAGCGGAGGCTACATGTTTGGAAGGTTTCGGAGTTACTATCCTGATGCCTGAGCGCAAGGTTAACCACCGCCGCTATCCTATTAACGGACACTAACGCCACGACGCCGTAACTCTGTTATTACGTCTAATCTAGCTGGCGTACTTTGGCAAACAAGTTTGCGCAACTGCCTAAGATTCAAAAGAGGCGCTATATCGACAACCACTGCTGTCCGGCTACAAGTCGAATAGAATCAATTGGTTGCCAGAGTCGGATAATGTTTCTTGGGAGTCCGATGCCTGGAGTGCCTGCAAAATGGGCGTTTTCTCAAAAAGCGTGAGGCTGAGAATCTGTAGAATCTGGTAAAGGCTGGCTTCCAGGCCCATCCTCCTGCGGACGATAGCAACCAGCACGTAGACCGAGACTGCAATCCAGATTTGGGTCTTCACGGCGTTCTCGCTGGTGCCGTAGAATGCCTTGATCCTCAGGTGCTGCTTGATCCATTTGAAGAACAATTCCACTTGCCAGCGCGACTTGTAGATCTGGGCGATGGTAAGAGCCGGAAGCGTCAAGTTATTGGTCAGAAACTTGAACCGCTTCCTGGTTGCCACATCGAGATAGCTCACGCGCCGCAATGACTCCGGGTACGCTTCCGCCGAGTTGATTGCGGTCAGCACGACGGTGTGGTCGGAGCGGACCCCGGCTGTCTTGTCTATCGGATGCGAGTAGCGGCGCTGGAGCAAGACATTGGATTTGGTGCGAACGACGAAGAAGGCTGCGCTGAGAGTGAAGACGTAGAGGCGCTCGAAATCCACGTAGCCGCGGTCCATCACGTAGAACGCGCCGGCCTCCGGCAGAATCGCATCGAGCATATTGACGTCGTGCACTTTGCCGTCTGTAATACCAATAAACGTTGGGATATTGCCGTGCAAGTCCAGCAGCGTATGCATTTTGACGGCCGCCTTGTGCCGCCGGAAGCGAGCCCAGGGAAACAGCGAAAGACACAGGTCGATGGTGGTGGAGTCCAACGCGTACAAACTTGCATCCAAGTCGATGCCAATCGGATCGCCGGCATACAACGGCCGGGCTGTGGCGATCAAGTGCTGTGCGAAGTCGGCGAAGATGCGCCAGTCATGGGTCTCGTTGGCGTCCGCCAATGTCGAGCGCGCAATCCGGCTACGGAATCCCATGTGGTAGAGCTTGCCACTCATTGACTGCAAGCAGGCCTCGATGTCTCGAAGGCTCTCGCGATAAGTGAACTGAGCGAAAGCCATCGCCAGATACCGATCCCAACAAGACAAGCTTCTGTGGTGACGATCGCCATCATAGCGGGTCACACACTTCTGGAATTCGATGTGCGAGAGGTGGGCAATCAATTCCGCGAAAACTGTTCGGCCAATATTCATCCACCAGTATTCCGCCGTTCTGCCGGCGGGGTGCAATGTGATTTAAGTCGTCGATTCCGTCCGTTTTCAGTTCAAATCGTTTTTTGCCAAAATGCCCGCTATGCCATTGACGGCAAGCTGGTTAGCGGAATTCGCAAAGTACTTTACCGGACACTAGTGATCGACAACATAGGTACCGGCCAACTGGACAGATTGCAGGGACTGGAGTGACCCAAGCGCCTGGATATTTATTAATGGAGATTGGTTGATATAGATGCTTTCTAACAATCCAAGCCCTGCAAGGAAGTCTGTATCTCGAATGTCAAGCCACGCAAGTCCTAGGTCCTAGGGGGTGTGGCTCTCATGCTGGACAAATCTCCGAAAATCTGATAGAACAAGCTGTCGAAGGCTGTCCAAAACGAGGAGTGATGCGATGCCCAAGATGGTGATTGAAGTTCCGGATCAGTTTGTGGAAGTGGGAAAGGCGATGGCCGAACACCTGGCTATGCTGCAGCGAACTGTAGATCGGCTGGGTGGGGGGAAGGCGGTGGATTATGCAGCGGTGGAAGCGGCGATAGCGGAAGGGGCTTCCAGGACAGAATTGGCGGCCCACGGAGCAATCTTGAAGAGTCTAGACATCGATGTTCCGGCAGTGGTGATCGGCGGGGTTCGGTACACGCGAGTGGGACGGTGTGAGGGGGCCTATCACACGATGGTGGGTTCGGTATCGGTGGAGCGATCGTTGTACCGGCAATCGGGAGAGCGCGGTGGACAGCCTGGGGGCAGGGTGGTGGACGCGGTTAGCTTGCGCGCGGGAGTGGTGGGGGACGGGTGGTTGCCGCAGACCGCGCGGGCGATGAGCTTTGCCGTACAGCAAGGCACCTCGCGGGAAGCGGAGAAGACGGCGCAAGAGTTTAAACGGCTGCCATATTCACGAGCCAGCTTCGAGCGAGTGGCGCACGTGGTGGGCGCACTGGCGGTAGCGGATCACCAAGATATCGAGGACGCTTTGATCGATGCCCTGGAAGTGCCGGCGGAGGCATACTCGGTGAGTGTGTCGCT
This sequence comes from Bryobacterales bacterium, assembly GCA_963803725.1. Lineage (GTDB taxonomy): Bacteria > Acidobacteriota > Terriglobia > Bryobacterales > Bryobacteraceae > JOPF133. The sequence goes on from CAWDOH010000001.1 coordinate 108,724, forward strand.
AGACCGGGTCAGTGTGCCGATGGAAGAACCGCGGCCGCGACCCGTAGGGCGGCCCAAAAAGGGAGCGGCTAAGAGGCCGGTGGAACGCAATTTCCGAATGGCCTATTGCGGCACGGTGACGCTGCATGACAAGACCGGAGTTGGCCGATATACGATCCGTTATGGATGCATGCCGGAGGGAGATATCGTGGGCTTACGCGACCGCATGGTGGCCGATGTGGCGACGCTACGGAGTAAGCGTCCAGACCTGAAAATTGAGCTGCTGTGCGACGGGGCCCCGGAGATGTGGAATCTGCTGGAGGACGGCTTCAGGCCCAAATTCGGAAACGACCTCGAGTGTTTTGTAGATTTCTATCACACGACGGAAAAGCTCAGCGCAGCAGCGCATGCGCTGGAGGACTCGGCGGCTGCGGCCGGCGAACGGCTGGGAGGCTGGAAGCAAGCCCTACTCCACCGCAGCAGCGCAGCAGCCGACATTCTCAGGGAACTGGTCGTCTCCGGACGCGATGAAGGTGTAGGCACAGACCATCCGGTCCATGAAGCGATCACCTATCTACAAAACCATGGCTGCGAAACGGATCGCATGAATTATGCCCGTGCGCGCCGACTTGGATTGGCGCTCGGTACTGGCAATGTCGAGGCCACCTGTAAGAGTCTGTTTGAAATGCGGATGAAGCGCTGTGGGGCGCGCTGGAAGCCGGACACGGGCCAACACATCGTGCAGCTCCGAGCTTTTGCACTCAGTGACCGATGGGAGCCTGCTATCGAATTGACACTTCGTCCGCTACGGATGGCTGTTCGCGCGGCTTGAGGTCAATGTCCAGGATGAGAGCCACACCCGTCCTAGGTGTTTTAGATTATGCATTTCGCCGATGGACTTAATGCTCTCCAAGTGGAGGGCCTGACGGTTACCGCTGAACATTCCGGCACCACCGGTGATTGTCAAATCTGAGAGTTGTGACAGGTTTCGCAGAGGAGAAACATCCAGCACGTCCACGCCTGCAGCGATATCCAGGCTTTCCAAGTTCTTGAGGGTGACAATTGGCTCCAGGCTCAGAGTGCTGACACCCTCATCATGGATAACATGCAGGCTTTTCAGCGGTACGTCGCTTAGTGCCGTAATCCCTGGAATAGAGCGGTCCCCGATGGTGAGATCCTGTAATATACGCGAATCGTTCAATGGAGACAGATCAGGAACAAACGCACCAATAAAGCTCGCCGAGACCAAGCTCTTCAGGCCACGTAGTGCAGATATGTCTATCGGGAGGGCGAGAGTCCCCAATCTAATTGACTGATTAAACGAAAAGCGTTGCAAGTTGCCTAATGCTATCAGGGGCGCAAGGTCTATAGGCGTATCTGGCTGAAGAGAGATTCTCAGGTCATGCAGTCGCGAAAGCTTACTAACTGGCTCAAGACTACTACCTGGAAATGAGCTAAGCTCCAAGACCTGAATATTGTTCATACATGCAACGTCGCTGAAATCGCTTATGTTGTACGCATTAATACTCAACTCGGTCATATGCCCAAGAGAACTTAAGAGACATATCCCTGTGAGCGATGTAGCACTAATGAGTGATACAGAGAACTTGTCCTTCAGGTATGCAAAGTACTTCAGCCTCCCAAAACACAAGAGGCGGCAAGGCGCAGTAGCGCCTCGCCGCATGAAACACGGGCGGGGGGCATGTGTGGTACCCAAAGCGCCGGGGCCTTAAGGGGCAAGCGGAGAAGTTTTTCGTTTCCCCCGTCAGGGGCTTGGGCCTTGATGGCATGCAGCGTAGCGGAGGGCCGTCAAGGTCGAAACGAAGCGCAGCATAAGAATTCTCCGCGCCTACAACAGACGCGCAGCAATGCGCGGATGTTGTAATCCTTAAGGCCCCGCTCTTTGGCTTCTCCGTCATGACAGGTCTTGGGGCAAGGCGCTGTTATGCACCCTGCCCCGCATTGGCTCTCAATTCACAAAATCCTCGCCGTTAGGGGCAAAAGTGCGCTCTGTCCACCGGCCATACTTCAACGCGTGAAGAGCGGCTTTATGCGTTTGCCAATGTTCGACGCTGAACCTCTCGCGTTCGCCATTGGCAAACTCTACGGATATGCAAAAGCCCTTCTCGTCTTGCTGGATTTCGGCTGTCCGGTAAATGTCCTCCCACTCGTGAACGTCATGTTCGTCCTCGCAGTTAGTAAAACGCGCGTGGCTCATTGGGCTTGCTCCTTTTTCCTTCGGTTCTCTGACGCATCTCTGACATCCTTGCGGGCAGTAGTACATATGCATGACTGCCTCTCCTTAACGTTTGCGAAACAGCCCGCCGAAACCGAAGCTTCGACAGGCGGTCAGGCGGTTAGTTCATTCCTCGACCTTCACGGCGGTAAAGGCCGCATGGGTGATGTTGCGAAGAACGGGCGAGGACTGGAGCCGTTTTTTCGCCATCTGGATGGCCTCCCGCCGTGTTGGCGCAAAGACCGTGATCGCCAAAGTTTCGTCGCCGGTTTCGATGTCCGTGAGGTAAACGTCAAAAGTCTGCTTCTCGAATTTCGCCTTGCCAAATCTGCGGCCTGACGGTATCGGCGAGACCACCTGACTGCGGCGAAAAGGCTGATGTGGTCGGTTTTTCTTTGCGTCTGACATGATGACTTCCCTTCGTTGTGCCTGACGCAGGAATGCGCCAGTGATAAAAACCCGCGACAGACGGCGGCACGCAAGGGGCAAGCGGAAAGCTGGCAAGATCGTCTGTCTTTTTGCGCGTGCCAGCAAAAAGCAACGATCTGTGACGGTTTTCTGCTTGAGCGAAATCCCCGCCCGCTCTGCGGGGATTTCGTTTCCCCTGCCCGCGTCCGACCGGCTGTAAGGTTTTTCATCACTGGCGCATTTCCGCCCGCGTTCTCGGCACAACGAACGGAACGCCTGAAGACCCGACGCGGAACGACCGCCGCGTGACCTGTAAGCAATCAACAGATTTTGTTTGGGCTGGACCGCGAGCGGACCGGTGATGAGGTTAAGACGGTTTCCTGTCGCCGCGTTCGTACAACTCGCGGCCATCGAGGCTGTTGTGGACCACGACGCCGTCATCATCGACAGGTCGGCACCAGCAACGGGTAACTGAATGCTCGCGGAGGTCATCGACGGGCACGACGTGATTACCGTCCACCTTCCACGCCATCTTATGGTCGCCGTTGCCGTACATCGCCTTTTCCTTATATCCGGGTTTTGGGACGGTGCCAGCATAGACCTCCGCCTCGCGCCGCACAAGCCGGACGGCCGCGGACTACTCGGGCGGCAGGAACAGAAATGCGGTGCTGGTCTGCTTGGCTTCATATACCAATGCGAAAGGGGCAAGGTGCTCTAAACACCCTGCCCCCGGGCCGGCGATTTTGCGATTGGAGCCGATCGGAGCGTTTCGAGAGGGATGTGGATGGTGTGCAAGACGTGGGAAGCGCCCTCCACCACGACGCGATAGCGATCGCCCAAGACGCCGACTGATATCCGCCCGCCGGTTAATTCCGGGTATTCCTTTTCGACGAAGGCGCGGATTTCTTCACGGTATGCGAGTGGCTGGTTCGAATGCATTGCAGTGTTCCTTTACTGGTTGGTTGAGGGAAACGCCCGCCGAAACCGAAGCTGCGGCAGACGGGTAACCTTACCGGCGACGGGCCTGGATTTCGTTGGCTTTCTCTAGAAGCGCATGGAGTTTCGGGTGAATGCTCAGGATCTGGTCGGCGAGATCGTGAGTTTCCCTGAGAAACCGGTCTATATCGGATTCCGCGTTTCGTGTATCTGTTCCGGGATTTGCGTTTGATTTCGTCATCGGACTGTCCTCCGCAAGGGTTGACGCATTGAATGAGAGAAAAAAGGGGCAAGGCACCCGTGAGAGCACCCTGCCCCGAGTTATCACGCGGCCTGATCTTCCGGCTGCGCCTGACGATCGCTGGCTCGAAGCTCGTGAATCTTACTGTGAGCCTGATCGGCAACCTTCGCCAGCAAGAGCAATTCGTTGCCGGTGAAGCTGCCGGACGTGTGCCATTTATTGGCATCGTCCTTGTAGCTGCGTTCGAAGGTGTGGGCGGGCTTCGATATCGGAAACCAGAACGAAGCCGAAGCGATGAGCAAGGGCCGCGCCGTGCGCCGGATGTTGGCCGGAAAGACGTTTGACGACGGGACGCCGCTTCGTCTCGTCGATGCGCTGGAACTGCCGGAAATCAGGCAGGCGCTTGACGATCAAATGCAGCCGGTACGCGTGCATGTCGCGGCGTTGCAGGCGGAAAACGAGGATTTGCGCGGCAAGCTGGCGCAGGTCTTGCCGGAGATAACGCTCCTAGCTAGCGGAGTCTCTGGCTCGTGAGACGGAATTGAGAATCCGGCTTCAGGGCCGGTCACAACAAAACAGAAGTTTCACGGGTCCGTTGTTGTCCGGCGTTCTGGCCCTCGGGCTGGCGGCTGAATGTGTGCTGGCGGTTGCCGGTTTGTTCGGTGGCCGCTCTACACCTCGCTCTGAACCGGGAAGTGTGACGCTGCCGCCTCTCAAAGGCTCGGCAACCCTGCCGGAAATCAAGCCCGACGCGGAAATAGAGCAACTGCGGGAATACCGGCCTGATGCGAGGCCAAAGGCAAAAGCGAAGCCGGTGCCGGTGGTTGTGCTGCCGGAAGAGCCGTTTGGGGCGGAAAAGCCGGTGGTGGTGGCGGTGCCCGCATCGCGTCACCCGCTCCACTGGCAAGAACTGTGGAAGGCCATTGAAGCGAAAGAGAACCAGAGCAAACGGCCGGCGGTGCCGGAAGCGAAATTTTAGGCGGTGGCAGAACGGAGAAAAGAGAAATGGACTGGCAAAGTCTCAAAGCGAATTGGGAAAGCCTCAAAGAGAAAGCGGCGCTCTGGTATTCGCGCGCTTCGCAGGCGTTCATGCTGTGCAACATGCTGCTGTATCTTGCCTGTTGCATGGTCGCGGGCGGGCCGGTTTCGCCTATCGGCTATATCGGCTGGCTCTATCACTGCTGCCAGTGGGGGAAAGGGTGACGTATGGCGGATGAGCGGATTGATTTTACGCGCGCGGCGGAAAGCGAAGGGGTAAGCCATCAACATCACCCGGAACGCGAGACAAGGCCGCAAGCGGAAAAGGAACGTGCGCCGGACACCCATCAACGCACGGCTGAACGTGAGGGCCGCTCTGAATGGTCGGGCGGGTCGTGGGGCGGAAGGTCGAGGTAACGCATATGGGCAACAAACTGATTGCGCGAAACGGAAATAATCAGGCGGGCAAGTCGCTTGATGAGGAATGGGCCTTGATGAACGCGGCCATGGAACGGCTCGGCCTCGCACGGCGAAGTGTCCCGGCCCCTGAAATCGTCACGCTGGCCTGTGTCTGCGCCGTGCATGACAAGCCCAATCTGCTGCGCTTCACGAAACATCCGGGCGGCATATTCCGGGTCAGGGATAGCGTCAGGGTGGAAGGGAAACCGGGGGCTGCTTCCGGTGGCGGTAGTGGTGCCTCCGTCAATGTCTCCGTACCCATGGAGCAATTCGACGATAGTGCCTTGCCCTGCGCGTGGTGCGGCACTGGCGGTATCCATTTTTGCGCGGGCTACTGCAACGCCTATGTGTGCGGTGGTCGCAAGGTCGGGGATACCTTCCACTGCCGCAAAAGCTGCGGCGCTTCATGGGTCGGCGTTCCTCTGACGGAAGTGCGCGGCCAGACAAAACAACCCGTTCGCGCCCCGTCGATGGCTGCGCCTGCGGTGGCTTCTGCAAGGCGGTTGCTGTTGGGGCCGGGTAGTTCGTGGGGTGGAAGGTCGAGGTAAAGGCATATGGACAACAAACTGATTACGCGAAACGGAAATAATCAGCCGGTCAAATCGCAGGGGGTCAAATCGCTTGATGAGCGATGGGCGGCGATGAACGCAGCGATGGAACGGCTCGGCCTGGCTAACAGGAGAAACACGGGCGGGGGGCTTTCTGCAGGACGCTTGATTGTCGCGCTGGATCTGACCTCAAGCCGCGCGGAAAGTCTGAGACAGGCGCAAAAGGCGACGGCGGCGATGTTCGCGGCGATTAAGGCCGTGGGCGCTGTGGCCGTGAAGCTGGCTTACTATCGCGGCGATCATGAATGCAGAGCTGGCGCGTGGCATGATGACGCGGAGGCCGTAACGGGGGCCATGCTGTCGCTGTGCTGCAAGGCGGGAAACACACAGATAGCGCGTGTCCTGAAACTCGCTCTCGCTGAAAAAGAAAAGCTGTCCGGCGTCGTGTTCATCGGTGATCACTGCGAGGACAATCCCGAAGAATTGCTGAACCTCGCGGCAAGGCTCGGCAAGCGGTCCCTGCCCCTGTTCATCTTCCATGAAATCGTGGATTACGACAGCCGCGCTCTCGACGCAAGGCCGGTATTCGAGCGCATGGCGAAACTGAGCGGCGGGGTTTATTCGGAGTTCAGGCCGGATAGCGGCGCGGTCATGCGTGAGTTGCTTTCGACCGTGGCGGCGTTCAGCGTGGCAGGGCCAGCGGGCGTTAAACAGGTCGCGCAGCCGGTCACGGCTCCCGCGCGGCAACTGCAATCAAGCCTTTTGTTGCTTACGGCACCAAAGGGCAAATGAAACGAAAGGACCGGACAGAAGAGAAGTGAGACCGCGGCATGAGTGACGACGAAATCTCTGCACTGAAATCGAACATAGACCTGCGGTCATTCGCCCTCGGTGGTCACCCCAAAACCGGCCATAGAAGGTCACTTCAAAACCGGCCATGGGGCCGCGGCCAGGACCTGACGTTGTTGTACCGCGCCGACGGTCGGCGCGGCAAGAACTTTTTGATTTGGCGGGGTGCGCCAGTTATACTGTTCTCGCCTGGGCGGAGGATAGTGGCAACGCAGGGATGCGACCCGAGCGCCGACCCAGGTGCCGGAATGACGGGGGCGGCATCGAGCCGCCCCAGCATTGAGCCATTCTGGCGCGAAAGCGGTAAATCCCAGGGGTTTGGGGACAGAGTCCCCAAGTAAGTCAATCAAGGGTTCTTCCTTTCCGATCTTGCCTCCCCAGATCCCGTCGCCGTTTTTCACTGTGCCGTGCCGGCGGCCATCTTGGTGCGCCAACTGCGCGGGCCGCACTTGAGTACGTGACCGTTAGCGGCGCATGACAATCTCCAGCAGATCCTCCGCTGCGGTGAGCGGCAACTTGCGCATTCCGAAGTCGTCGATGATGAGCAGCGGCGCCGTGGTCAGCGTTTCCATGAACTCTCTGCGCATACCGTCTACGACGGCCTCGGCCAACTCGTCGAGGAGCACGTGAGCTTCGCGATAGAACACGCGGTAGCCTTGCTGAATCGCGGCCTGACCGATAGCCTGGGCCAAGTGGCTTTTGCCCGTGCCACCTGGACCGAGAAACAATGCGTCTTCTCGCTTGCCGATGAAGGCGCAGGTGGCGAGGTCGAAGACCAGACTGCGATTCATCTTCGGATTGAAGTTGAAGTCGAAGTGGTCGAGCGTCTTTTGCGGATCTCGGAAGGCGGCCTGCTTGCGCCGCCTCTCCAGCAGGCGGTCGGCGCGCCGGGTCAGTTCGTCGGCGACCAGGCACGAGATCAGGTCGATGGGCGCCATGGCTTCCGCCTGCGCCTGATGCAGGCGCGTTTCCAGCACGGTGGCGATGCCGCCGAGCCGCAGTTGTCGTAGGGCATGCTGCAATTCGATGAGGTTCACGTTTACTCTCCTTTGGTTTTGTGTTCGATGAAGTCGCGATACTCGGTCAGTTGGCGAATCAGCGGATCCACCTGGCGCAAACTCAGCGGCATTTGCGGATGGCGTTCGAGGTAGCGACGCACGAAGCGATATTCACCGGCGCCGATCTCCAGAGCGGCGGCGCACGCTTCCTCGACGCTGGCGGGTCCGTATTTCTTGGCCAACGACAACATGCCCTGAATCCGGCGCACCGCGGTCTGACCGTGCTCCCGGTGCATCTGGCGGCAGAGCGCCCCGATCTGTTCGCCAACCTGGTCGGCACGGCACAGCAGTTGCTGTGTGCCCAGCGGCGTGTGCTTGGGGCGGTCCTGCTCTTGGATGCGATGACCGCCGCGCGCCTGGCGCAGATGCTCGCGCAGCAACTCGCCGGTGCCAGGGTGCAGCAGTCGCACATGCCGGATGTCCCATTGCACGCTGACGCGCCGGCCGATCCAGCCCGGAGGTGCGCCATAATAAGCCGCTTCCACCTCTACGCAGCCATCCAGATGTACCGTGCGTTCGCCGAACTGGTAATAGCGGAAGGGCTCGACGGGCAGCAACTGCAGGGCCGGCCGCTCTTCGGCGAACATGACGGCAACCTGTCGCTTGGTGGTGCCGTGGATGCGCGTGTCGGCCCAGTGCGACTCCCAATGATCCAGATAGGCCTGCGCCTCTTGAGGACTTTCAAAGCGCATACCCTTCAACGGGGTCTTCTGCGCATGGCCCACACCGCTCTCGACCTTCCCCTTGCGATCCGGGTCCGCCACGCGGCAGGGCATCGCCACTACGCCGTAATGGCGCAGCATGTCGGCGTACACGGGATGGAGCGTGGGATCGTAGATATCGGGTTTGAGCACGCCTTCGCCGAGGTTGTCGAGCACCACCACGCGCGTGCATCCGCCCAAGCGCCGGAAGGCCTGTTCATGCAGCTCCGCCCAGGTCTGAGTGCTGGAGTGGAACACCAGAAGACGAACCGACTTGCGGCTGTAGCCGAGCGTCAATACGAACAGACGCATGCGCCGATACTTGCCGCTGTGCGGGTCGCGGACCATCGGGCCCGTGCCGTAATCGACCTGGGCTTCCTCACCGGGCGCGGTCTCGATTACGGCGCAGGCTTCTTTTGGTGTACCGCCGACCAACTTGCGAACGAAACGCTTGACGCTCTGGTAGCCGCCCGTGAAACCGCGGGTATCGACCAGATCCTGCCAGATCGCCATGGCGTTGCGGCCGCGGGAGAGGCCCAGTTCGATGGCGTCTCGATGGATCGCGCAGGCGCTGGCGGAGAGCGCTTTCGCCGCCGACTCCACGCCAAAGTCGGTGGTCACCGCTATGGCCGGTTTTGCATCGGATGGAACTGCGCCGACGGGCACTGCGGCATCCAGTGGAGTTCCGTCGACGCCCTCTGATGTGGCCGACTCCGCGCCGAAGTCGGTGGACACTGCTATGGCCGGTTTTGGCGAAGGTGGTCCGGTGTCGGTTCCTGTGATCGGCGTCGGCGGGTCAGCACTCCCTTTCCAACCCGGAGCTCTTACGTTGACGCCGGCTTCTCTTAGATAGGCTGCCGCGGTCTCCCGACGGACGCCCGTAGTGTTCTGAATGCGCCGCAGCGACCAGCCCAGCCGGCCCAGCGCGATGACTTGCTGCTTCTTTTGTTCGTTCAAGACGTTGCTCACATCGACGCAGGGTAATCGCCCTCGCGTCGGAGTTAACGTCCTGGTTTAGCGGCTTACATATGGCCGGTTTTGAGGTGACCCTCTATGACAATGTTTACCAGCCCGTGACTCAATAAAGACAGGGATGTCGAAGTAAGGGGCTGGACAAATCGTTTAGCTTATGTCATCTTCAAATGGATGCAAGCGCCCAACCGCGGTGGCTCCTCAGATCGCGAGAAGGATCTCGAACGGAGAGTCGAGTCTCTGGAGACGCAGTTGAAGTGCGCGCTGGCGGAGAACGAGCGCCTGCGAAAGGAACTGGAAGAAGCGCTCCGTGCCAACAAACGAAGTGCCGCGCCGTTTTCCAAGGGGGAACCCAAGAGTAACCCCAAGCCGCCAGGACGTAAGCCTGGGGCGGCATACGGAGCGCGAGCTACGCGACCCGTCCCCAAACGGGTGGATGAGCAAATCCACGTGCCACTTCCGCCGCGCTGCCAGCACTGTCAAGGTCCGATCATCCTGAAGAACACCCAACCTCAGTACCAAGAAGACATCGTGCGGATGACCATCGTCCGCCGCTTTGATGTGGAGGTGGGGACTTGTGCCTGCTGCGGACGGCAAGCGCAAGGCCGGCATCCGTTGCAGACCTCCGATTCGCTCCGCGTTGGGGAAGTGCAAGTCGGACCAGAGGCCTTGTCGATGGCGGCAGTGCTCAACAAAGAATTGGGGTTGTCGCACGAGCGGACGGCGCGGGTGCTGGAACTGGGCTATGGGTTGAAGTGGAGCCGGAGCGGGGTCTGCCGGGCTTTGGAGCGATTGGGGAATCTGGCGGCGCCTACTTACCAGCAACTGCGAAGCGCGCTGCGGCAAAGCCCGGTGGTGTGGCTGGACGACACGGGCTGGAGAGTGGGCGCACGTCCCCAGAATCTGCGGGTTTTGTTGAGCCAGCAGGTCACCGTTTACGTGATTGAACCGCATCGCGGATATGCGGAAGCGGCGGCGATTCTGGGAGAGGACTACGCCGGTTTCCTGGTGCATGACGGAGCGCGTTGTTTCTATGGTTTTGAGCAGGCGTTTCATCAGAGTTGCCTGGAACACCTGATCCGGCGGTGTCGCGAGATGATCCAGGTGGCTTCCGTAGCGGCCGCCCAATTCCCGATGGCAGTCAAAACGCTGCTGCAGGAGAGTCTCCGGTTGCGGGATCGCTACCAAGGGGGCGCGGTTTCTCGCCATGGTTTAGCGGTGGCCACCGGGCGGCTGGAAGCCCGGATGGACCGCTTATTGGATCAGCACTTTTCTTGCCCAGACAACCAACGGTTGGCCAAACACCTATGCCACGAGCAGCCGCACTTGTTCACCTTTCTGCGCTGTCCTGGCTTGCATGCCACCAACAACTTCGCCGAGCGGGCGATCCGGCTGATGGCGATGGCACGCAAGACCTGGGGTGGTAATCGGACGGAGAACGGAGCCCGCACACAGCAGATTCTGGCCAGCGTTTTGCGTACTTGCTGGCAGCAGGGAAAAGATGCTTTTGGTCAGTTGGTGAAGTTATTACGTTCCGCTTGTCCGATCTTGCTGGAGATCGTTCCCGCCGGGCCATCACCCTGACTTGCCCTAACAACCATTCGGCTCCCTCCACTCGCTTCGGCCCCGTCGCAACCGCAAAACTTCAAAATCAATCGAACGCGACCGTCCACGCCTACGCCAACGTGTGCCTCACCGCGTGGTAAACATTCTCCCCTCTATGGCCGGATTTGGGTGACCCCCGAGGCATTCGCGGCTGCCCATGGCTTCTTCGAGGACAAAAAGGATAAGTGGGCCGGGCATCAGTGTTTTAGAAATCGCGCCGGTGAGAAAATCTATGTCTCTCGGAAGGACTGGGGATGGTTCTATTGGAGCGCGAAGTCCGGCGACAAAGGAAGCGTCATCGATTTCTATCTGCAATACGGATCGGCGCGAAATGTTCGGGATGCAATTAAGGGTTTGCGCGAGTGGTGCATGATCGCGCCGCCAAACGCGGACTATCGCAGACAGTCGGACGCCAATGAGGAAACGGCTGAATGGGTCCAAAAAAACCGCGAGGTGATCCAGGATCAGTTCGTATCAATGAAGACGATAACCAGGCATCGCTATCTCGAAGAAGAGCGTGGGATTCCTGCTCTGGCGCTTCAGCACTGGCGCTGGGCTGGCCGGATCATGATGGATCGCCGTAGCAACGCTGCTTTCATCCATCGTGACAACGAAGGCGTTTGCGGGTGGGAGATTCGGAACTTCAAATTCAAAGGCTTCTCCCCCGGAGGCTCGAAGGGACTTTTCGAAAGCAAAAGCAACCCGAGGGATCATGCTCTGTACTTCTGCGAATCCGGCATCGACGCGGTATCCTTGTCGGTCATCAATGATGAGCCTCTGGCGCGGTATGCCTCTGTTGCCGGCCAGATCAGCAATGCGCAACCTCGCCTTATCAAAGCCGCGATTGAACGGATGCCGGATGGATCTCAGATTCTTGCGGCGATGGATGCGGACGTGTCCGGTCGGCGTCTGGCGCGGTCGGTGGAAATTGCTTTCGAGGCCGCAAAGAGACCGATGACGTTCCGGCAGATTGAGCCGGTTGGCTTTAAAGATTGGAACGCGCAATTAGCGGAAGATTGCCGCCCGGAGACAGTTCGGATGAGGACGTTGATACCAGCGTGAATTTATGGGACTACAAAAGTTGTGGCGACGAATCCGGGGAGAATGGATCGCCCTCACTAATGCGTTTGTGCGCTGGATCAGCGATAGACCGTGGGAGCCGTGTCCCGATTGCGGAAAGCGTTGGGTTGGGCAGTTGGACCTGAGTACATGGGAAGAGTTGCGAGACATTAATGCTGAGGGTTTTTGTGCCTGCGGCGCTGTAGAAGGCGACGGAACAGTTGCAGCGACAGCGGCAGGTAAAAGAATGGCCGAATACATGCCGCGCTGCGTCGTGTGCGGGGAATTGCTTGACATTGACGAGGATGGGTATCTGGTCTGTCCCAACCGCCTGAATTTCATCGCATGAATTTATGCCTGCCGATACCATTCTCGGTTTCGATCTCCTCAGCCTTCGGGAAGTGGCTGATCTTCTGCATTGCTCGAAAGCCCATATCTCCAATGTGATCGCCGGTCGCGTTCCAGGCTGCGCTCCAATTCCCGCTATCCACCTTGGACGCCGTATGCTTGTGCGTCGGGAGGCGTTGGCTGCGTGGATCGAGCGAAACGAAACCGCAAATGATAATCTGAAGTCATCGCCAGAACGAGGCCTGAAAGCGCGATAGGAGACTATGCGTCGAAGGCACTCGACAGGATACGTTCGTAAACAGCGGGGCAAATGGATAGGTGCGTGGTACGTTGATGGGAACCGCACCAGCAAATCCCTAGGCCTCGTTAAGGATTTGACCAAGAGCGATGCCAAGGAAAAGCTGGCGGAGCTAATCAGAGAGGCACGGCAAGCCGGGGAAATAACGCTCTTCGGCCCCTTCGTGGAAGGACCGTATTTCGACTTCTACAGCCGGAAGTGGAAGGCCAGCACGGCGGAAAACAATAAGCAACGCATCCGCACGCATCTGGTCGCGAAGTATCGCGAGCGCGCCCTTACAGGCTTCAAACGTGACGAGCTGCAAGATTTCCTTGACAGCAAAGGCGGGATGTCCTTTTCGGTCGTCGATCATCTGCGGTGGGACTTGAAGCAGATCTTCGACATGGCGATCGGCGAAGGCTACATCAGGCTTAATCCTGCCCTCCTGTTATTCACGCCAAGGGAAGCGAAACGTCCGGATCATCCGGTAATGACAATTCCGCAACTTGTCTTGGGTTTCCAAACGTTAGAATTTCGCGAACGGTTGATTGCTCAACTGGCGGTGATCGGCGGAATGAGGCCCGGAGAAATCTTTGGGCTAACGTGGGGCCGCGTAGCGGAAACCTACGCGGAGGTGCGGCAAAGAGTTTACCGTGGTCTTGTGGACACGCCGAAGACGCATCATTCGGAACGGGACGCAGCCTTGGCGGATGGGCTGGTAAAGAGCCTGGAGCAATGGCGCGAATTCTCCTGTTGTCCGAATCCTTCGGCATTCGTTTTCGCTTCCGAAAGAGGAACGGCGCTGAGCAAAGATAATGTCTGGCGCCGGAACATGCAACCGAAGCTCGCTGCGGTCGGCCTCGGTTGGTGCAATTTTCAGGTGATGCGCCGAACGCACGCCACACTCATGCGCCAGTTGAAAGCGGACCCGAAGCTGGTGGCCGATCAGCTCGGGCATTCGGTCGATGTATCCTTAAATGTGTATGCTCAGTCTCCCGTCGCAGGCCGTCTTCTGCTGGTCAACGAACTGGAGAGTTTGCTGATACAATAGCGTTCATATAGCGTTCAGAGTGAAACGCTCAGTCGCAGGTCATTGAAAGAAAAGGGCATGCGGGAGTAATTCAGTGGTAGAATGCCAGCTTCTACCCACCCCCTTTGTTTTCTGTCATTTAGACCATATGCTGTCTCCCTTGCTGTCCGCAAAGATGCGGCTCGCAGGAGAGACATTTTGTCGCGAGTCAACATCGTCAAACGCATCAAAATTGGCGGTCGCTGGAAGATGTTTTCCATCCCGCGGAATGCCAAAGGCAACTACGACTGGAACGCCATCGCCGACGGCCGCTACTATGTCGAGTGGTACGTGGGCGGCACTCGCCGTCGAGTGAGCGCAGGCGTCACCGCCGCTCAGGCACTCGAGGTACAGCGGCGCAAGCACCATGAACTGGAAGGCCGAAAACTGGGTATCCCCGGGTTTGAAACAGCCGGCGAAACTGTCAAGAAGCCTGCGTTGCACGTCGCCATCACTAAATACCTGGAGCAGATCGAAGCGCTGAAAAAGCCCAACACTCACCGCAAATATGAAGCCGTGCTCAACCGCTTCGGGGAGTTCTTCCGCGACCGCAGCTCGATCGACGCGATCTCCGGTGACGACCTAACCCGCTTCGTCGTGACGCTCAAGAAAGATCATGGCTTGGGATCCAATACGATCCTGCACAACGCGGTCATCGTCGCGCAGTTTCTCAAGCGCCATGGTAGGAGCGGAATCACGAAAGAGCTGCCGCTACCCGAGCGGATCACGCCCCTTGTAAAGATATACCGGCATGACGAGCTTGCCCGCTTCTTCGCGGCCTGCTCCGATCAGGAGCGTGCCTTGTTCGCCACGTTTCTGCTGACCGGTTTCCGCGAGCAGGAGGTGATGTTCCTGCGCTGGAGCGACGTGAACTTCGAGTTGCAAACTGTTCGGGTGACCTCAAAACCGGAACTGGGGTTCTACCCGAAGCGATGGGAAGATCGTGAGATTCCGGCTCCGGTGGAGCTTATCGACGAGCTTCGGAAGCACACGCATCGCCCGAACTGCCAATTTGTGTTTCCATCCCCAACGGGAAACCGCGAACAGCACATGCTCGATCACTGCAAATCTATCGCGAAGCGCGCCAAACTCGATCCGACAAAGTTTGATCTGAAGACATTTCGTTCGACCTATGCCACGGGAATGCTCCGCCGGGGGTTCGATGTCCGGACCGTGCAGCACTGGATGGGCCACAAGTCCTTGGAGACCACGATGCGCTACCTGGCGCCGGCCACTGATGTTCACGACGAGTTGGATTTAGTGACTATTCCCTCCGTCGGGAAGGCCGCCCCGGCGCCGAGAAAATCCGCCGCGCGCGAGACCGTTCCCTTCGGAAGGGAGGACGATCGCAAGCCCGCGCCGAAGGGCCGGCACCCGCCGGCGCGCTAAAACCCGGTACCTGAGCATACCGAGCCTTTGCGCACGGGCCAGTGCTGGATGCGGGTCCAAGTGGCCCGAGAAAGTTGCTCCTGAGACAATTGACCGGAGGGACGCGCAATCATGCAGATCACGATAGAGCTGCCGGAGGCCAGTTTTCCAACCTAAGAGTCCAGCTCAGCCGAATAGTCCTCAACTAGTGCTCTCACGCCGAAGCATCCTGAAGCGGTATCCTACGAGCATGTACGTGAACCTCGCACCGCAGTCGCCGGTACAGCAGGGCGACATCCTCATCCGGCCCAAGAAATCGGGCGGGGGCTACCATTACGGGACGGGCCTGAGCAACGGCCTCGTCGGGTGCTTAAACGTTTTCGGGATGCCGTGAATTTGGTGAGGTGCCTTCGCCGGCTTTGGCGGGGCGGCGCTGTACATTTAAGCCCATAACAGTTATGCTGATTTCTGTTTTATCAAAGCGGGCTGAAGGGCGCCACATGAGGTCGCCGATATCGGCGCGACCCTGACTGGTCCGCGCGGTGGCCCGCGGAAAGCGGGTCTCTTGGCCAAACAGCGTCAGCCGCGTAAGCCATCCGCAGAACCGGCACAGGCCCCCCAGCGTCCAGCTCTGCAGGAAGTCTCGCAGTTCATGTTGCTGGAGCGAGAAGTAGAGATCGAGTACCGGTCCCGCCAGTTGGAAGCTTTGCAGAACAAGGTCAACTCGGTGGCCGACTTGCTACGGAACCAGACGCCCGCCTGTTCTCAGTGCCGTCAGCCGATGAAGCGTCATGATACGGAGACCGTATCCTGGGTGGCGCGCTTTGGAGTCTTACACGCTTCGGTAGCCCGCTATCGGTGCCCAGCCTGTCATAACGAACGGCGCCCCCTGCTGGATCTGTTGGGCGTAGAGCCGGGGCGTATCAGTGGATCGTTGGCGCGCCTGTTGGCCTTGCTGGCGGTAGTGGCGCGGTACCCGCTGGCAGCGACATTAGCTTGGTTGCTGTTGGGTGTCAAAGTCAGCCCCATGGGCATTTGGAAGGTGGTCCAGCGACTGGGCGAGTCGGCCGGTCGCTATAGCGCAGGGTTAAGCCAATACCATGCCGACAGTCGCAGTGAAGGCGCCTCCACCCAGGATGCACCGTCGGTGGTGGTGCTGGGTGTAGATGGCGCGATGTTGGGTATGCAGGTGCGTCCGCACCGTCGGCGGCGCAAAGGCAGCGCGCCGCTTCCGCCGTTGCCCCCAGTGGAGGAGGGCCAATTCCAGGAGGTCAAAACCGGTGTGCTGATCTTGCCGGAAGAGCGTGTGGAAACCTCACCCGGACGGCATTCGGTGGTGCGCCGCTTTCTGGTGAGTTGTCTGGGGGATGCCGACACCATTTTCGCTGGCCTGTATGCCCAGCTACGCGAGTTGGGCTGGGTCGGCCCGCAGACGCTGGTCGTCATTGTCAGTGACGGAGCCGAGTGGATCTGGAACCGGGCCAAGATGTTTGTGCGGCGCTGCGAAATCCTGGATTTTTGGCACGCCCTGGAGCACGCCTGGGGCTTTGCCCGGCTGAATTACGGAGAGGGGTCGCGGGCCGACTGCTGGGTCCGTCAGATCGCCACGGACCTACGCGCCGGCAAGGTACAGGAAGTGATCGCACGTCTGAAGCGCATGCGGCCCAAGACGCCGGAGTTGCAGGAAAAGCTGCAGGGCCTGATCGCCTACTACAGCGAGCATGCCGGGCGCATGCGCTACGACGAATATCTGCGGCTGGGGTATCGTACTGGCGAAGTCCGCCCGCAGCGGGAGCGCTGGCGCGTCGCCAGGCGGTCAGGTTCCCTTCAGCAATCCGGGCAGTAATCCGAGCTACGCTAACGCCTCTACCCCGAGTGCGCAGGAACTGCGGGAGCTGCTGGAACTGAAGCAGGAGCTAACGCAGATGTATCAGCAGCAGCAGAAGACCCAAATTGCGCAGACCCCACCTGACCAGCAGTAAGTTCGCATTGGAGGCGGAACGGCTGCACCGGCTCATTTGGCGGATCCTCCGGATCGGGTTAAAGTAGTGCTGAGGAGAGCTGTATGTCTTCTTGGCCTGCGCTGTTCGCTGCTGCGGTTGCGATGTGGCTCATCCTGAAGGGGCCGGTAGCGAAGAAACCATCCTGGGTTCAAAAAACCTGCCGCCTCGCGATGGCGTTTTTCCTCTACTCCGGCTTCTTGTACCTCTTGAAGTGGAATCCGTTCTGGAGGTGGATGTCGTCCGTGGACTTCGAGAACCGAAACAAGGCGGAAGGTTTTCTGATCCTGATATCGACGCTCGTTTGGATCATTGCGACACTGCGAATTCTCCTTCTGGGCCCCCGATTCCCCCCTCTTGATGCTGGTTCCGGTGAACTGGAGAATCGCGCCCCGCGACAGGAAAAGCTTTGGCCTTTCATCAAGAACGTGGCTATCTTCCACTATTTCTTCACCCGCAGGTAATTGAGGGTCTTCCAGGTTAGGTGAACCCAAGGAGGCTCGCCGCCCGGCGGTATTCTCTCGCCCTTTTGCGATCCTTTCCTTCGGTATCCACCATAGTTGCCCCAGGCAGGATTCGTTTGCGCGAATCTTCGAATCGGGCTATTTTTCCTTCATCCCCAAGCGGGGAAGAAAGGAGCAAGTAATCCCGATGACGCAAAATTATCGATGGCGGAAGTCCAGTGTCGCGATCACGCTTGCGGCGTTCGTCCTGGTGGTTCAAGCAGGTTTGATGGCCCAGAATCTGGGAACTGCCCCTCAGGTCAACGTGGCCGTCCAGGGTCAACAAGGTACGCAACCCGAAGGTACCTTCCTGAACCTGATCAACTGGATCGGCAATGTAATCGCGCCCGTCGGCGCCGGTGGAGCTGCGCTCATGGCGATCGGTTCGTTCGCCATGGGCCGCGGATTCGGCAAATGGGTGTTCACGGCAATCGGACTCCTGATGGTCTCAGGCGTGACCCGACTGCTCGAATACTGGATTGCCCAAGGCACCGCCGGAGTCACTTAAACCTACGCTTAGGCAGGCGCGGCTGAGGAGACCCGGCGGCGTCTGCCTGTTTCTCTTTGAAAGATAACGACTATGGCCCCTCCACAACTGATTACGGATTTCATGAGATTGATGCTGCTGCTTGCGCCATCGGCCGCCATCATCTGCCTGGTGTTGGCGGGTCTCGGCCTACGGCAAGGCTCCGTCCCTGACGCCTTGGTTGGCGGAAACTTTGCGAAGTGGATGTTCTGGGCGATCGTGTTTCTCACTCTGCCACAGCTCATCAGTTGGTTCCCTTCCTTCGGAGTACCTGCGTCTTTGCCCGGTGGAGGCATCAGTACCGGGTGGATAGCGAACCTCCAAAGCGGCCTCGTGAACTTTGTGCAGAATTTCTTGCTGACCAGGCTCGCGACCTCCTTCGCGGCATTCTTCGTCCTGCGAGCCATACTCGACACCGTTCAGGGCGGGCATCCGCTTCCTTCGATTCTCGGCGCAATGTTCCTGCTCGCGATTCAAACAACGCTAAACCTGATTAATGGATACAACAGTGGCGCGTCAACCGCCACCGCGGATGTGCTCGATAGCTTATGGAATTATCTCGCAGGGACGCTCTGCCCCATCGCCGCTGGGCTGGCCGTGATCGGAGCGATCTGGAACTTCGTGTCACACAAGCCGGTACTGCCAATGGTCGGCGCAACTCTGGGACTGCTGACAGTTTCGTCCATCTGGAAGCTGATCACGACAATGATGTAACAGGCAAGAAATATGTCTTTCTACAACGGACTCCTGAATCTGACCAACTGGGCCGGCAACGTGATCATGCCGACGCTGGGCGCGCTTTTCATCGCGTTCGCGGTAATCCAGTTCGCACGAGGTTATCACCATCTGTACTCGGCTTGGGCCTACGGAGGTCTAATGTGCCTGATGGTCTCCGGCCTCTTACGCATGTTCGAGAAGTTTACGGGTCAGCTCGGATGGAATAACCCGGATCTCTACTGGAACTCGCTATTAAACCTCGTGGATTGGTTCGCGAATGTCATTCTGCCCGTCTACGCCGGAATGCACGTGGCCGTGGGGGCATTAAAGTTTGGAGGGCTGTTCGAGCAGCAGGTCCACCACCAGTTCAGCCACACGCGGCACTTCCTGGGAGCCATCCTGTGTCTCATGGTCTCGGGCCTGCTCCGGCTCGGCGAATTCTTCGTGGCAAGAGGTACGGCAGGCGTTAGGTGAAAGGAATTACCTCAATGCGAGTTGTCGAAACAACAAGGGGGAAAGGTTTATGGCAGTTACGGTGACACCAGTTCCAAGAAACCTCGCGACGAAGGTGACTTTCCTGTACATGGAGTTCGAAGATTTGTTCGTGATCCTCGGCCTGGCAGTCGTGATGAACATGTTCGGCCGATTCTTGCAGCGGGAGATGTTCGGTATCCCCATGAATATTTTCCTGCAATACGTGGTTCCGGTACTGAGCATTCCGGCGCTCATCCTATTCAAGTATGGGAAACCGCGCGGATATCGGCTTTCGTCATTTCACGATTATGATTGGTTGACGCGTCATCCACAAACCGTGCGTGCCGGTAAGTAGCCAAGTTCGGTTCTGGGAAGTTGGGACTGACTTGGACGCATGCTCGCCATGCTGGACTTCTATGGGCCGTGTCCCGCGGCAGCACAGCCGGCAAGAACAAACTACTCCGGACGCAGAACGGCCTTTCCGCACTGCCGACAGGTGAATGCTAGCATTCTGGAAAAGCCCGGGAACAGATTCACCGATCCGCAATGCGGGCACACTTCGCTCGCAACCTCGAGCGTGAGTTCCAGTTCTGTCAGCGTCTGCCCAACATTCGCGACGGGAACGGTGCGGAGCACGGTACCGTGTTCGCCAGACCGAACCGATGATCCTTGCCCAATCGGGCGAGATCGGGGAGGCTGAGGCGCTGGTTTACAACCTTAGTCGATTCAGTTTTGGCGGAGGACCGAGCAACGGGCGCGAGGAACTCACACTAGAGATTCCGGGCGGGTGGAAAGTCACCATAGGACCACTGGCTCCGGAACTGTACAAAGATAAACAGGCGTTCGAGTTGCTCGGGAGCCCTTGGCGAAGACCAACGCACTCGCTGCGTCTCACGCGCCCGCACGGAAGCGGTTCAACGTCTGCCGACCTTCACGACATGCTGTTTCTGTTTCAGTACTTCGTGAGCTTCGCATGGGGCAGGTTCGTAGGGATTGGTCTGGTGCAGGGCAGGTCTTCCTCGGGCGCACTTTCATATGCTATGCCCGGCATAACCCACATCGACCCTCAGACGCATCCGGTCGCGCGCAACGTCCATTGGTTTCCACCGTCTCAAGCGGAGATTCTGGCTGAAATCTTGCCAGGCTTTTGGCAAAAGATGACGGACCCACAGTGGAGGGAATCCGTGGAATGGGGGATCTATTGGTGGCTGTCAGCCAATCACGCAACGGGCGTTTCGGAAGCGTCGATTCTGGCGAGCCAATCGGGACTGGAGTCGCTGTCGCTGAGCGTGCTTTGCAGACTCGGCGGGCTACCG
Organism: Bryobacterales bacterium; assembly: GCA_963803725.1. Classification (GTDB taxonomy): domain Bacteria; phylum Acidobacteriota; class Terriglobia; order Bryobacterales; family Bryobacteraceae; genus JOPF133. The sequence continues at coordinate 129,351 of CAWDOH010000001.1, forward strand.
AGGCGACAAGTCGAAGACATGTCCGCATCAGAAAAAATCAGGAAGATGCTCGGACTGATGCGTGCACCCCAAGATATACCGGGCCAACTCAGCGATCTCCGCTCGGTCGCGGCTACCAAGGGGTGGGACGGTCCGCAGGCTCTCACGAAGGTGCGCAACGCACTTGTGCACCCTTCCAAAGGAAGCGAGACAGGGCTCGCATTCGAAGCGTCGCAGTTGGGACTGTGGTACTTGGAACTGATGCTACTTTTCTTGTTTGGCTACAAAGGCAGAATACTTAACCGCACGGTTTTTCACGCGCCTTGGTTTCAAGAGGAATTGGTGCCTTGGGCTTAGGCATCGTCGTACAATGTCCAGGCGTTGGGCAAAAAACAGCCGCGCGGACCCGGACTCAGGATCACGAACACGTATCGCTGGCAGCCCGCAGACTGAAATGGCGGTGGCGCCCGATGAAGGAACAACCGTTGGCACAACCCGGCGATCTGTCCGAAAATGTCATACGTTTCGAACAAATCAGAACGGCCAGTTTTGCACGCACAAGGCGTGTTGATTTGTGAGCAGGGCGCCCCTTGAGGGGAGTGCACCGGTATGCGCCGCCCATCCTGTCGTTGTGGTATTCTGTGCCTGGAACGAGCTTTGGAAAGTAAAATGGACAGCATGGACGGACAGCATAGGAAGCAGGCTTCTCGGGCTGTTCGGCAGGATTCTCAGGCTGCTGTGCTGTCTGTTTTGCTGTCCATTTTGGCATCCAAACGGGTAGTATTGGATAGACAGCATGGACGGAATAGACTGACCGTCGGTCTAGGAAGTCTAACGGATTCAGCTAAATAGCTGATTTGACAGAAAGCGGGAGTAATTCAGTGGTAGAATGCCAGCTTCCCAAATTAGCAATTATTTGTAAATAAAGCAGATAGCGTTGTTTCCCACCTCGTTTCATCAATTCAGTTCACTGAGTTTCTAAGGGGATTTTTGCGAACAGCGCGAATGCTGTTCAATTTGCTGTTCAAGCAGTTTAAAATCATCCTATGCCCCAAGGCCCCGCACCGAAGGAGAAAAACCGCCTTGGCCGCTGGATCGAGCGCGCTGTGCGGCGTCATCCGAAGTCCGTTCAGAATGCGCCTGCGCGTCTTCCTCCGGCTGTGCAGAGGCAGCCTCCATCGTGGGATTCGCCGGTTCGCCGAGCGACCTTGGAACTTTTGACCCGTGATCGGGACGGTAAATATAAAGGCCCGCTGCCTCCTCAGTAAAATCCGGCACGATCACGGGAGGGCGGCAACAGGCGCTTGTGCGGTGTGCTCTGATGGCCTCTCCGGCCCATTCCGTGTGGCGAATTCCGGATGGAACCCCAGCACCATATCCACGCTCTTCCAAGCATGGGCTGCCGCCCGAATAATCTCCCGCTTGTCGTGCTTCAGTGGCTTCGGCCAATCGGCGATGTAGCTGGCGTGCTGCGGGATGTCCGCACGGAATCAGGACGTTGATTTCCGCGGTAGCGTTGACCGGTCGGTCGTCGGGTTAAACGGTGCCCAGGGACCGACGCACTTCTCAGAGTCCCACAGGCGCACCCAAGGCTTAACGCCGGTTTCCAGAGCCTGAACGATTTTGTCCGCAAACTCCTGCAGCGTGTCGCGGGGTGGCGCCGCTCCTGATCACTTTTTCGGGAGATGCATCGCCAGTTTGCGCTTAAACGGATATTTTCACATCTCGATCATCCACACGCAAGAGGATGTTGCCAATGCGGCCTTCGCTGGCGCATCTTTGTTCGAGATCCTCCATGAGAGCGACCATGTTCTCCTGAGGGTTAGGCTGAACCCACACTTGTATTAAATGGTCAGGTGGCAAGTAGAGATGCTCAACCCCTTCGTTTTCAGGGCAGAACGTGCGCCCGAGCCTTAGTTGCATGGAAGGCGGCCCATGTCTTATGCGAATGCCGCCCGCCGTTGATTCCGAGCCCCGGTGTCGGATTTGAAGGACGGAATTGCTCTCGTTTCTGATTTCTACCCAAACCTTAGGCTTATGAGTCGCGGTTGTCTCTGGTTCAGCACGGCGACGGGTCACCGTCAGTTGTACTTGCTTTTCTGGCGATTGAAGATCGGGATGTTGTACTGGTGAATCAAAATCGCCTATGGCCATCCATTCGTCTTTACTTTCGATGTTTACGGCGCAGCCCACGTTCTTAAGCCGCTGGGCAAGTTTTTTCCGGCTCACCGGGTCATTGGATAGCCGAACGACGTGGCGTCCGATTGTGTCACTGAACTGGCGAGTATGTCCGAATGAAACTATGACGGTGCGGTCTGGGTATCGTCCAAGAGCCATACCCAACTCAAACAGGACATTTGGCCGCGCTTGTGGGGTCAGAGTCGTCTCTTCGGGAGGGTCGTGCGGAGTTTGATAGCGTGTTCCAATCCGCGCCAGGTCGTCACCCGTCAGGAAGGCGAGAGCCGCCTGTGAATGCTGAAAGGCTTTGTCGAGAACATCCCCGATGTAGGGGCTTCCTTGGCCGGTCAACGCCACAGCCTCCTCCCATTCGATCGGATCGAGTCCAATACTGTACAAGAACGCAAACAGTGCCTTGTTCGCTTCTGTGTTTCGGCCATATATTACCATGACTCTTCTGCTCATGTCGGTGGCTTCCATAGACGTAGGAGGTGCTGGTATGGCTGGTTTGGGGACTGTTTTGGGTGTCGGCGCGACTGGTGCTTGAATCTGCGCCAAGATATTCTGCAAGAGCCGAAATCCTCACCCCGACTCCAAGTCGAACGAGGGAGATGCTCGTGAGCACCGCTGCCTTATTATTAGCTGACAACGTGGGAACGATTACGCCGGGGGATGAACCTTTGACCTTGCCGAAGGTGGCCGCTATCGCCATGTACCGTGAGATCGGCATGGTTGGCGGCTGGATAAACAGAATTCGGAGAAGAAAGTCGCTGTGGTTTTCAAGCTCCACAAGTAGCGAGCGCAGATTCGCCAGCGCTTGTTTGATTTGATTTTGCTGGTCCGCATCAGCCATTATCCTCAATAGGATACATCAGATGGCCGGCGGTTTGGTAACATCGAGTATATGGCTGAAGGGGCTATCGTTGCTGCTAGTGACGATTTCATAGTGGTGTCATTCGAGCGGTGTCGGTGGTTTGATCGGGAAGAATATCAGCTTGTCGAAGAGGCTTATCGGATCGGCGGCGGTATCTGGCGAGTGAACAAATACGACGCTGATCCGCTTCCTTCGCAGCCTCATGCTCATTGCATTGAAGGCAGGCAGAATTTGGTGGGCTGCAAGCTTCATCTCGGCAGTCACCCCAAGGTCTTGCAGCCCGAGGCCGAGTGACGTTTGCGTGCTTACCAATGGAGCCGTATTTCAAGCCGCCTACGAGCCAGCAGCCTGGCCGCGGCAGCGCGCTCCTCAGAGCCGCGTGTCTTCTCCCAACTTGCGAGTCCGGGATCGTACCCCATGCGCGACAGTTGGGAGAGTTTGGCGTAGCCCCTGCTCCATTGGCCGCCGTGATGGCGGCTGGCAACGATCCAGTAAGCGGCACAGGTAAGCAGGCGCTCCATTAAGCGGCAGGCTCTTCGCCGGGCGCCGATTGTGGCCTCGGGTTCGGCCTGTCCGCTTTGACCATGAGAAATTTGACCTTCTCGCCCGTTCCCTGAAGGTCGAGTGTCACGCTGAAGACATCGGTTTTTGAAGTCGCCCACGCGGCACCGAGTTCGTGATACTTCCCTCCCTCATCTTTCGTCAGAAATCTCCAAGTTGGCCTTTGTCCCGGCATGGCGCCCTCCGTTGAGGTTTGGGGGAGTGAAAAACTGATACCGGCGGCGGCGGTTGTCAAGCCGGTCCCTCGTCGCCAAACCTGTCTGATCCAGACCTTCCGGCAGGGAGTCGTGGCGCGCAGAACTAGCTCGTTTCGCCGACATCCCATTCATTCCGCTGGGATTTAATGAAATGGACCATCCCCTTCATCGCATCCTCAAAGCCAGCCAGGTAGTGTTTGTTGCCCCGCGCCTCGTCGGCGATTTCCCGCTCCAGCCACGGCAGCAAAGTGTCATTTATGAAGTCTCTCGCAGACATTCCATTTCTCCTATGGCCGAAACCACCTATAAGGGTTGCACGGGCCGCATTGGGTTTTGGACTTGCAGATTATTTATAGCGTCGGCACTGGCTTGCTTCAACGGTGCGGGCCGCGAGCATTTCCCCCGCGGTCAGAAGGCATAGATCGCCTCAGCCGTCGCGGCAGGTTGAACGTAAGGTTTTAGGCCTTCGCGGTCCACGACATCGACCGGGCCCTTCAAACAGGCTGGCAATATACGCCTTGATCCCCGCATATTCCCACACGCCGACAGGCGCGTCAGGATCAATTTCGATCATGATGTCCGTGTCGCTCTCCGGCCCCTGCTCGCTGCGTGCCCGTGAACCGAATAGCGCAGCATGAGCGACGCCCCGCTGGCGCAGTGCGGCTTCGTTGTCCCGCAGGCGGGCTATGATCTCTTCACGGTTCATGGACCTGCTTTCAGATTACTCCGCTCAAAGATTGCGCCAAAAGGCCGGCCCTTCTCACGGCATACCGACGCGGTTATGTAACGACATCAGCGGGATGCACAACCTCGATGCCAGCTCCCACGAGGATTTTCGGCCATCCGTATTTCACGAATCCCGAAACAACGCCCGAAACCCTTCCTGCTCAAAATGGCGGTCATTCGTCAGCGCTTCGGTGATCCCTTCCCGCTTCATGGTCTGCATCGATATGCAATCCGTCAGACTGTACCCCTTGTCGGGGCGAGCGCGATAAAGTTCCAGGCCTGTAAGAAAGGATTCCCGGCTCTGCGGAACCACGAAAACGGTGGGATCGTTGATCAGTCCTGAGACGTTCTTACCGGCTTGATCCCGGACGCTGGGGCGTGCGCCCGCAAAAAAAGCGAGGTATTCGCAGAGGACTTCATCGGTCGTGACTATTCTATCGGGTGAAAGAGTCCGGCTGATTTCCATGGCGCGTCTATGGGCGGGATCTTCGGTGCTGGTCAGCGCGGCCCAATAGAACGTATCAGCGAAAACGACCCTCACGGCTCTCTCTTGGGAACACCGTAGACGTAATGATCGATCTGGCTCAAGCCATCTTTAGGCAGCGCGGCGAGGTCCTCCGGTGGAACCCTCTTCATATTTTCTGCTATGACTTCCCAGATAGGCCGGCGCGGCTCAACCCCTTCAAGATCATGAGCCACCATGTTCCGCACATACTGCTCAGGGGAGAGACCCTGCGCCCGTGCCTTGGCCGCCAGCGCCGCTTTTTCCTCGTCCTGGAGATCTATGGTCAACGATGTCATGGCTTCCCTTCCAGCCTAACGCCTTGCAGTCTACGCCAAAATCGTCATCGGCGCAAACGATCAACCTCCTGGCATTACAATGGAAAACGTCGTACCTGTTTCGGTGGACCCTTCTCATCCTGCCAGCGCTAAACGCGGTCATACCTCGCGCTTGGGCCAGCCGTAGATGTAATGGTCATGCTGGTTTGCCCCGTCCTTAGGCATCTTTGCCATGACCTCGGGCGGTACGTCCTTCATGTTTTCGAGAATGACATCGGCAATATGGCGAAGGGGCTGGACCGCCACCGGCATAACCTTCATAGTCGTTCTCCACCTTTCAATCGTATCAGCACTGGCATTTGTGTGCCAGAATTGTACCAGATGCAGCTTTGTAGGAAGCGTCATCCACCCAGCTCTCTACCCTGTTGCGGTCCTCATCTTTCTCTCCTACTGCCTTAATCCTGGAGTGTCTGTGTCGCCGGTTTGATGATGGGTTGGTGTTATTAAGTGTTAGAGTCTGTGTTAAGGGTGTTACGCTATGGCCGATTGGAGCTAACCCCCTGCCCCGCTTTGCGGAATCTTTATGGTCCGTTCCTGAAACCCCGAAACCTTGTTCCTGAAACCCCGAATCGACCATTCCCGAAACCCCGAATCCCGATGAGCAACTCCTGCCGTTGAAGCACACGGGCGGCGATCTGTTCATCTGCGACGTGGCCGATGCGGTACTGAAGGATATCATTCCGCAGATGGAGCATCCCTTCTATTCCCTATCGAAGAAGCCGGAGACCGCGATTCGCCGTTATGAGCATAATGGCAACTGGCTCGAAATCGTACCAAGCGTCAAGGGCCTGGCGACGATCTATGACAAGGACATTCTGATTTATTGCATTTCGCAGTTGATGGAAAAGCTGAAGCGCGGCGAAAAGGTCGGCCCGCGCGTCCGGATCACGAGCCACGATCTCCTTATCTTCACCAATCGCGGCACTGCCGGGAAGGACTATGATGCGCTATGTGAGGCCATTGACCGCCTCGCAGGAACGCGGATCAAGACCAACATCATGACCGGCGACGAAGAGCAGCGCGACAGTTTCGGCCTGATCGACGCGTCGTCGATGCGTCGGAAGCACGGCCTGGACGGCCGGTTACTCTGGGTCGAGATGAAGCTCTCCGACTGGGTTTTCAACGCCATTCAGGGCCGAGAGGTCCTGACCCTGCATCGCGATTATTTCCGGCTGGGAAAGCCGCTGGAACGGCGGGTTTATGAGTTGGCGCGCAAGCATTGCGGCCGGCAAAAATCCTGTCCGATCTCGGTGGAACTGCTGCTCAAGAAGTCGGGTTCGCAAAGCCCGATCACCAAGTTTCGCCACATGTTGAAGCACATCGCCAAGCACGACCATCTGCCGGACTACCGCGTCAGTTTCGACGAGGCCAGCGGATCAGGTCACATTCCACAACCGCGAATCCTGGTGGGAGCAACCCCCCTGCCCTCGGATGGCGAGACGCTGCCGCCCTTGCCGACGGAGGCCTATGACGACGGACGCGCGGCGGCGCCAGGTTACGACATCCACGGTCTTGAAAGCGAATGGCGGGAATGGTGGGCCAGTTCCGGCAAGCCGAAACTCGACAATCCCGCCGCGGCCTTTGTCGGCTTCTGCCGGAGCCGTCACAAGCGCGCGCCGCTCCAGCGAGAAGCTGACCGGGAATGGCCGGAGACCCCTGCCCTGCCCCAAAGTGCCGAAGGCGCAATAGAGGCCCAAGGATGCGTTTGCCGGGATTTCCGGAGGTGTATTGGCTCGGCAACCGGAAAGGCGCTCCTCCGCTAATCCTCGGTGGCGTAGCGTTGAATCTAACCATGCGGCCTCGACCCACACCCCTGTAAGGAGCGCTTGTGTTGGTAGCTATCGGATATCCATTGGGATTCCATTTGGTTCCGGATAGCCTTCCAATACCAGTAGGAAGGCCATTAGATATCGGATGACCGTCTGACGCCCATCAGATTTCCACTTGATATCGGACGGCTATCTGATATCGTCCGGTCTCCTGAAGACAATAATCCTGTTGACAGCATTCCAGAGGTAACGACATGCCGACGATCGCGTTCGTATCGCCGAAGGGCGGCGCCGGAAAGACCACTTCGGCCTTCCTGCTTTCAACTGCCCTAGCCAAGCTTTACGATGTGACCGTCATCGACGCCGATCCCAATCATCCGATCAAAAAGTGGGCGGATGCCCGAAGGCCTTCCAGTGTTCAAGCGAATTGGGGTCTAGCGACCGCCGCCACCACCACCACCACCACCACCACCGCCGTCAAACGACACCTGAGTCATTGGGGTCAATGTGGGCCTCCTTTCCGATCCGCGCTTCAGACCTCCAGCGAGGATCATCACGACTCTATCACATTTATAAGTGGGCCGTTTATAAGTGGCCCTTTTATAACTGGTCGATGCATGCCCTCCAGAACGGCCAAACTATTGGAAATGGATGAGTTCCAGAGCCAGCTCGGCATGCGAATCCGGCGCTTGCGCGAGAAGCGAGGCTACACGCAGGAATCGTTCGCCGATATTTGCGGCCTCCACCGCAATTTCATGGGCGCTGTTGAACGGGGAAGGCAGAATCTAACGCTCAATAGCCTTCGGATTATCGCCAAAGGCCTTGGAACCAGCATGTCCAGGCTTCTCTCGGGCCTGGGATAGTCGGAATTTCCAGGGACATTCTTCCCCTCGTCGGCTGCTTCGGTTTGTTGCTGCCCAGGCGGACGAACCACGGCGCCCGTTCCTGTTCAGGCCGAAGGCCCGCCCGCCGGGCTGGAATGGGCAAGCGGGTCAGGGCCGCAAACTTAGGCATCGAGCATGGCGAGCTGGGTGCGGCGCTGTGTTACTGTTTCCGCGGGGGCAGGAAGCGCACGGGCGCAAAGCGCCTGTCCGGGTTCCATCCCGCGGGTGTGAAATTTGACCTTCGCGAACTGCTCTCGCTCCAGGCCCCGCGGCGCTTCGGCAACAAGACCGTTGCGGACGCTATGGACGCAAGCCAATTGATCGCCGGGGTAAATTCTGAGGGCGGCAAGCTCGCGAGCTTGCAGGGTCATCACCGCAAGTTCTTCAATCAGATAATCGCGGCTATGCTGCCGATCGCTCGCGCCTGGTTCCCGTCCCTGCCGACGAAAGAATCCCTCCACGTCGCTTTCGATCGCCTGGCGGAGTAGGGGACTGGCTTGGTAGGCCCGATTGAAGCCGTCGAGGGTCTCTTGAAATTCCGGGTGCTCGTACCACCGGCCCCACCGGATCACGTCCGGCTTAACCGGGCTGGCCTCAATGGTTGCCCGGTGTCGTTCCAGCCAGGCGGCGCCCAGCTCGGCGGCGCGGTCCTCGGCCAGGGCGGAGGACAGGCCCTCGGCCATGAAGTTGTGCCGGTAGAGACGGTCCGTAACGTCGATGCGGATGGTTTTGAAATGACCGGCCGCAAAAGCGAGGATCGAGCCGAAGTGATCGTCCTGCCAGTTCGGGCTTGTCACACTGACGCCGAGTGTGCAAGCTTCGAAGCTGCGCCAACCGGGGCTGTTGCGGATGATGACTTTGTATGTGCTCATGCGCGGGCCTTCGGCGGAGGCCGCGGGGAAGGGCATTGCTGCCAGATCATCTCGAAGAGGCCGCGCAGCATGTTGGCCTGGTAGGTGTCGCGCACGACGATAACGGTCCCGCTATTGTCATCGCTCAGGGTGGCTACCTTGTCCGCAAAGACCACCATGACGCTGTTGGTGTAGTAGCGTTCCGGAATGAGGCGGTAATCCCGAACCGGAAAATCAAAACGTGCGGCCTTCTCATGGGTCAGGTAGCGGCATTTGATGCCGGCATCACGTATCCGGCCGTTCGCGGTGACAATCTCGGGCGTTGAAACAGCGTCATCGACGCAGATGAAAAGCACCTCGGCTCCCGGCTGCCGGTGAAGCGCCTGGTAGACCTCGTCCAGCAAGCGCAAATAGGCGTCGGGCCCTCAAATATGCGCACCGTGTCGCCGATCCAGCGGACCCCGCCATCGATGAATTCCACGCCGGCGTCGCCGCAAACCTTTACGATCTCCGCGAGCGTACCGCCGCGCGGCTGGTGCGCGCCGGTTTCAAAGCTGGTGATGGTGTTGCGGGTCACGCCGACGCGATTAGCGAGCTGCTCGACCGTGAGACCGGCCAGAACCCGCGCCGCGGCGACCTGCTTGCCCTTGATCTGAACCCCCATTGCCAAATTCCGGTAAGAAGTTGCTGTTTGGATACCCGCTCAACTTACATGGGCCGACGAAAATAGCAAGACAAAAATAATTTGGCTGTTTGCCCAAGGCTTTAACGGTTCGTTAACAACCATCCTGTATAAACGCTCTTCGCCGCGGGCCGCACTGGCCGGGCAATTTTCAACGGATGTGATTTTGAAAGGAGCGATTATGCAGACGACAGAACATGCCGGCCCGGCGGAGGGCAATACGCCCGGAGTGGAAACGCTCAACGCGCGGGAGCTGACGGCGATCGGGAACCTGTTCGCCCTGGCGGCGATCGAACGGGACACCACGCAGGAGACAATCCGGAACGTCACCGCAGCGCGTTTCGGCGCGGCCGATATCGCCGCCGTGGCGCGGAAGGATTACGACGACGTGATCCGCTTTCTTGTGGAGCTGATCGACGATCTGGGTGGCGACCGGGGGCAATCATGACACTTACGGATTTGCGCCTGCTCTGCGCGGCGCTTGGCTTTACCGCTGTCGTCATTCACGGCGGCAAGGCCCCGAAGCGAGAGGCCGCGCGTCGCGCGGGGGAATTCGCCAGGCTGATTGAGGAGTTTTGCCGGCTGTCCGTGCCGGAAGCGATCAAGGGAGAGAAGGGGGAGGATATGCGCGTCGTTGATCTGGTTACCGAAAAGCCGGAAGCCAAGTTTGGGCCGGCCGAACGCATGGCGACGGCCATTGCCGAAATCTACCGGAAGCAGGGCGGCTGCCTGCCGCAAGACCTGATCGCGAAGGGCTTCACGCCTGAAGAGATCGATCGGCATTGGGCCATGGCGAAAGCGCTGGCCCTTGTCGAATTGAAAATCATGGACGCGTAGGGGGGACCCACGCGCGGAACCGGTCCTTCAACTGCTGCTGTTTCTCGCGGGCGGCGATGGTCTCTGCCTGGTTGATGACGCGCACGCCGTCCGGCTGCTCGTCATAAGCGGTTGGAGTCCGGGCGTTCAGGGCCTGCTCGATGAGGTCTGACGCGCGGAACCGCGCCGTGCCATGGGCCGTGGTGTTGCTAACGCTCCACTTCACGGCGGCCTCAATCTCGACCGTCCAGGTGGCGATGGCCTCGGCATGGGCGACGCGCACCTGGCCGGGCCCGATATCGAGCAACCCGGCGATGAAATCCCGGACATCGCTCGCGGGAATCCAGGACGATCCAAGCCGCGCCTCGATATCGCCCGGCTCCAGATCGGCGGGCTGCACCGCCTCCAATGCGGCGACGTTGGCCTCGTAACGCGGTTCGACGCCGGCGGCGGCACGGGCAACAGCCAACTTGGCGCGCACATTGCCGCTCAGATAACGGTCGGCGGTCTCCCAAACGTCGCCCTCGGGATTGCGGTAGACCAGGCCCCGCAATTCAAATTGCAACTGCCGGCGCCCGCGGCCCGAGACCTGCTCCATGCGTTCCCATTTGACCTCGCCGGTCTCGTTGAGCGAAACGGTGAGGGCCTCGGCCGCAGTCTCGACATGCTCGACGGGGCGGTAGCGATCGAGCGTCCGCCGGTGGAAGATAGGGGTCTTGGTGGCGTGTTTGGTCTCGGGATCGTAGTTCTCTAGCGAGAGCAAAAGCGGCTGGTCGGGATCGCCATCGAAGTCCCGGAGATTTTCCGGCGAGGACAGCGGGCCGCGCCAGGCGACGAAGGAATCGTAAAGTTCGTTGAGGAGTTTGCGCGCCTCGGTGATGCGTTCCTCGGAGGCGTCATCCAATTGGGTCTGGAAGACCAGGCGCACGGCGTCGCGAATGGCGAGCATGCCGCGGACACGCCAAGCGGCCTGCGAAGGTATGTTGGCTGGCTCCAGGCGGTCGCCGTTGCGCACGACGATAACGCCGTCGCGCTCGGCAAAGGCTCCTTCCTTGACGGCGCCGATCTCCGCCCGCTCGGCCGGGGACGGGCCTCGGGCACCGCCCGGTTCCACGCCGCGGGCATAGATGGAGGCGGGCAGCGATGCGACGGCCTCCGCCAGGCGCTCGGGCGTCAGCTCGCCGGTAAGCGCCGGCTCCCGGTCCCGGTACATGCTGCCGGCGAGGCGCATTTCGCCGAGCATCATGCCCGGATGCCGGGCGAAATATTCGTTGACGAACAGCTTACCGTCCGGCGTCTCGATGGGCGTCAGCTCAAGCCATGCCTCGCCGTCACGCTTTTCACCGCCGTATTTCTGCAGGAAGAGAATATCGGTGGTGACCTCGGTGCCGGCATTGGCCTTGAAAGCCGTGTTGGGAAGCCGGATCGCTCCGACCAGGCCTGCGCGATCGGCGAGATAGCGCCGGATCGTCGGGTCCTGCTTGTCCATGGTGTAGCGGCTGGTGATGAGGGCCAGGATGCCGCCGGGACGAAGCTTATCGAGCGATTTGGCAAAGAAATAGTCATGGATGGCGCGGGTGACGGCGGGGGTCCGGCGATAGGCGGGGTCGAACACCGGGTAATTGCCGAAGGGGATATTGCCGATCACGGCGTCGAAGAAATTGTCGGGCAGGGACGTATCCTCGAAACCTTTGGCGAAGATCGTGGCCCCCGGATAGAGTCGCCGCGCGATGCCAGCCGTGATCGGATCCAGCTCCACGCCGGTGCGGTGGCCGTCTTGCATCAGCTCCTCTGGCATGAGGCCGAAGAAATGGCCGATGCCCATGGACGGCTCCAGGATTTGCGCGCCGGGAATGAGGCCGAAGCGCCGCAGGGCTTCCCACATGGCGCTGATGACGGCAGGCGAAGTGTAATGGGCGTTTGGGGTCGATGCGCGCGCGGCGGCGTATTCCTCCGGGGTGAGCAGTTCCCGCAGTTCAGCGGCGGTTTCCAGCCACTCCGGGGTAGGGTAGGGCCGAAAGACGCCCGGCAAGGCTCCCCATCCGCTGTAACGGGCCAGGATGGCCTGTTCCGCCTCGGTGGCCTCGCGGTTTTCGGTCTCAAGGTGTTTCAGGGTGCGGATGGCGGCGAGGTTGTCGCGGGCTTTCTCATGGAGGGAGCCTTGCCCGATGCGGTGTGTGCCGGTGATGCGGAAATCGCGGGAGGGAGTGCGTTCGAGGTCGGGTTCGCGAACCAGGACAGCGGGCGGTCCCCGCTCAGCGGGAAGGTCCACTTCCTGGTGGCCGCCTCCCACGCCGGCCGGGAGCGCCTTGGGTGCGCTGTCACCGGCTTGTGGAGCAGGTCCTCGCTCCTCTCCGGCGCTTGGCGGAGTGCCCGGCGCGGTTCGTTGGCCCTGCGGCGCCGCCGCGGCCGGAGCTGCCGGCGGGGCGGTTCTGCCGGGCGGTTCCTGCCGTTCAACCTCGGCCCCCGCCTTCAGCTCACTGGTTTGTGGCGCTGGCTCTTCCGCAACCGCGAGATACGGAGCGGTATCGTCTGCGAAAAGTGAAAGCTGATTGGAGTAGTCCGGCGCTGGCCGGCGCCTTCTCCCGCCAGTGGTGTTTCCGGACGGCATGGTCTGATCTGCTCCCCCGCGGCGGCCTCCGGGCGGCAAGTTTCCACTGAACAGGATTTCAGTAAAGCGAAACATGGAGATGGGGGCGGAGTTTCGACCATTAGACGCCGGGCCGGCCATGGGAACACCAGCGGGGGCGATTCGCTATTCGCCTACCGGGCGTCCCTGGAAGGCACAGTGCCAAATGAATTTCATGTGAACGGAAATACCTAGCGATCAAGTGGTGAATTTCGCGGCCGGTACTACCTGCTGTGCTGCAAGCGCCTTCGCCCACCTTTTTGCGTGTTCCAGCGGCACCAAGCTTTCCATGGCACCATGGCGCCATGCCCCCCGCCAGTGTTCAGGCGAGTTTCCGGGCGCGCCCCATCCAGGGTTCCGGCCGTATCGCTTTCACCCAGTCGGCAAAGGACGGGATAAAGCCGAGGTCCTCGCGAACGTGCTGCTCGCCGATCCAGCGGACCGGGATCACCCGGCCCGTGGAGATGGTGATCGTGTGTCCGAAAATAGTTTCGGCCATGAAGATGCCTTCCGCATGGTGACGCAGGGCCCGATGGCGGAAATCGGCGATGATCTTCTTTGACTCATCAAACCAGTCGTGGATGCGCTGGTAGTCGGCGACGGCGCCGCCCCAGGTTTTCACGCTGGAGAGCGCGTGGTGATACGGATGTGCCATGATCGCCTCCCTCAAAACGTGTGGTTGTGGGTATAGATGTCGGTGTACCGTCCGTTGAACTCCAGCGTGATCGTGCGAGCCGCAACGTCGAACCGGAATTCTCCATACGCGCCATCGTTGTTTTCCCAGCCGCCATGCCTTTCTTCGAGGTAGCCGTAGCAGAGGGTCTCGATGGCCTCCTCAAGCTTCATCTCGGCGGGAACGCTTTCGGTCTCTTGCCACGCGATCTGGCGGATGCCGACGGTCGTCTCAGGCAATTCGGCCCGGTCGTTGCCGCGTAGCGCGATAACGCCGTCGATCTGGCCTTGATCGCCTACGCCGTCGAAGTCGGCTTGTACTTCGGTGATGCCCGCCGCGTCGAGGGCATCGAAGAGCGCGGCCTTGTTGGCGGCGTTGGTCCTGGCCAGGGCCTGCTGGTAGCGGTCGTAACTGGCCATGGTGGAGTCTGGATCGTTCATGACGGATTCCTTTCCTGTTTCTCCGGCGGGAGCCATTGCCAGCCTTGTGAAACCCGAAAGGCCGCGGACCGGGCCGACCTCACAGGGGTTACACGGGAGCCCGGCGCACCGCCGGGCGAATGGAGCGGGCCGCCCCTTGAAGTCGCCAAGGCCCGGTTCTGCGGCAGGCTTTCACATTAAAGGCTGGCTTGATGGGTGCCGCACGGGAAGGGCAGGGAAGCGGTTTCCGGCAGGACGTAATACTGGAACACTGGCCGGGGCCGATCATGCGGAAGGCACACCAATTGGAAGTGAGCAGGAGACTGGCAACACCGGCACAGAGAACATGACAAGCGGGGCAGAATGCTTTAGTCTGTGAGCCTGCGCGACAATTGAAGCGGAAAGGTTTGGCGATGACGATTATCTTGAAACCCGAACAAGAGCGCGTGCTGATGGACGCGATCAATTCCGGACTGGCGCGCAACACCGATGAAGCTCTCGACTAGGCCCTTGATGCGCTCCGCGGGCGCTTGCCTCCGCGCACCGCGGGCGAAACACCCGACGAATCCGTAGCGGCGGCGGCCAGACGGCTGGGAACCTTCGGAAAACGGCATGGGCTTTCGCTGGGCGGCATGACGGTGAAAGAGTTGCTCCATGAGAGCAGGCCGTGAGCCGCCTGGTCCTGGACGCATCGGCGGTCTTGACTTGGTGCTTTCCCGATGAGGAGTCGCAGAAAGCTTTGGAAATTTCAGAGCGGATTGCCCAGGGTGACTGGGTGGCGGTGACACCCTTCTGGCGGCATGAAATTCTGAACGCGCTCCTGGTCGGCGAAAGACGCAAGCGCCTTACCCGAGAGCTATCTCAAGCCTTCATCGACGATCTGAACCGTTTGCCGATAGACGTGGATGAGGGCGCGACTTCGGCGGTCGTGTTCGACGTGACGCAAGCGCTCTGCCGCAAGCATGGCCTTACGGCCTACGACGCCGCCTATCTTGAACTGGCCTTGCGCGGCGGTCATGGTCTGGCGACGGTCGATGCTGATCTGCACAAGGCGGCGGCGGCTGAGAACGTGCCGCTGCTCTGAGCCCGGAATGTGGGACTGTAGGATTTCCGTGCTGGCGCACGGGTGGTCGCACCCGCTGTCAGCTTGTCTGCGGCGCGGCGTGTCGTCCTTGGCATATCGATGCCAGCGAGCCGCAGTGACCGCAGTACTTTTCGGAGATTTCCAGTGGCATCTCAACCGGCAACCGGTCCGGTTGCCCGGCGCTGAGGTGGGAGCCGCACATGCGGCAGAAGTTGTGGCCGATCGCGTCGTAGCCGTGGCAGTACGGGCAGAGCAGGCGCGGAATGCGATTGGGCGGCAAACCTGAAGCATATCAGGGCACTTGCCGGGGCGGGGCAGGGGGTGCCTAGTAGCGAGCCCACGGCCCGCAGAAGTTTACATAAGAGCCAACTATGTCCGGCTATTCGACGAAGCAAAGTTGCCGTGTCTGTCACTTTTGCAAAGTGACACGCCATTTTGCGCACCAGCGCATGAACGCATCCAGACCGCGCTTCCTCCTTCGGTCCGCTCCAAATGGCCCGTGGCCGGGTCTTGCGTAAGGCTGTCTCCATTAAGGCGAGTAACGCAATACAAAATCTTGCAACCCTCAAACCCCAGTAAATCCGCCAGATGGTGTGGGAGCTTACGGGCCGGTGTGAATCGACATCATTCGACGCTGGATCAGCCGTTTGTGACACTATCTCGCCAGCCAGCCTACAAATCGTTGCACTCGACGGCTTCCTTCTGACATGCTAGGCACTTCAATTCCACGGCAGAATGACCGAGGATCAATTTGTCGACCCGAACCTCACAACGCGTGCTGGAGATACCCTCCAGATTACCCACTACGATCCTTCCGTTCGGAACGCTCGGCTCTGCGCAGGAATTCGACGGGAGGCCCATTTTAGGCCACTTTCCTAAGAACCACGACTTTGGCGGGAGGATCAATTTGCGACAGGCACCTTTTCAGCATGATCGACCACCCAGACCTCAAACGGAAATCGTTTGGATTCTATTTTGAAACCCAGCTGCTGCCGGACCGCGACTAACAAGCTGGGACCATTGGCAGCATCATCCACTGCGTCCTTTCCCGCAGGTAGTCGATCATTTGTCCAATACATAGTAAAATCATAGTATCCATGCAAACTTGTGCGATCTACAACCGGTCGGTCTAAGCGGCTCGACATTATTCGTATGAGATCCCTGATCGTCATCCGATGTGCCACGAGTCTTGACCGCCCTTGAATAGTTGACAAGCCAGCACGCCCTTCCGGAAAACCGTCGGGACCCAAGCGTCCCCGACTGGTACCCACTCTATCGTCAGGGGATGACCCCTCGGCAATGAGGTTGCCGGGCGTGCTTGCTAATAATTCCGGCGATGGTGTTATTCTTGGCGGCCGCTTGTCGGTCCGCAAAATGTATGCTGGCAACCCACGCCGTTCATGATGCATAACGAGCTTGAACCGATCCGCGAGCAGATTTCTTAGCATGATCGCGACTTGGTCTTGCGTGGTTCCCGGCGCGAGCTTTGCGGTCAGATCATACATCATTAGATCAAGCCACGCAGGAGCAATAAGTTCATAATACTTGATACCATAGGCAAACAACACTAAGTTCTTAAGTGATGTGTACCCAAACGTAATCTGTCCCGGATCCCTAGTGCCAGGCCCGCCGCGCATGCCTCTCTGGCGCTCGGAACCCCTGATGGATGGTTTAAGTGACGCCGCTTCAAACCGGGCTGATGTATCGGTCTGAGCCGTCGTGGTCATCGGTAGTACGCTAAAAGCAATGAAGAAGACAGGCCGTACAATCATTGTGCCTCCGCCTACTGCGCCACATTATATATGAAGCCGTGTACCGCCGGGCGGCAGTACTATCCTATCGAGGGCATTGCGTATAGAACGGCTAAACCTCATTATTAAGCGGCAAGGCACGTTGTTTCCTTCTGTTAGGCGACAATGCCAGCCCAAAGTGCATTTAAAGACAGAAAGGAAGAAATTCAGAGAATGTTTACCACGCGGTGAGGCACACGTTGGCGTAGGCGTGGACGGTCGCGTTCGATTGATTTTGAAGTTTTGCGGTTGCGACGGGGCCGAAGCGAGTGGAGGGAGCCGAATGGTTGTTAGGGCAAGTCAGGGTGATGGCCCGGCGGGAACGATCTCCAGCAAGATCGGACAAGCGGAACGTAATAACTTCACCAACTGACCAAAAGCATCTTTTCCCTGCTGCCAGCAAGTACGCAAAACGCTGGCCAGAATCTGCTGTGTGCGGGCCCCGTTCTCCGTCCGATTACCACCCCAGGTCTTGCGTGCCATCGCCATCAGCCGGATCGCCCGCTCGGCGAAGTTGTTGGTGGCATGCAAGCCAGGACAGCGCAGAAAGGTGAACAAGTGCGGCTGCTCGTGGCATAGGTGTTTGGCCAACCGTTGGTTGTCTGGGCAAGAAAAGTGCTGATCCAATAAGCGGTCCATCCGGGCTTCCAGCCGCCCGGTGGCCACCGCTAAACCATGGCGAGAAACCGCGCCCCCTTGGTAGCGATCCCGCAACCGGAGACTCTCCTGCAGCAGCGTTTTGACTGCCATCGGGAATTGGGCGGCCGCTACGGAAGCCACCTGGATCATCTCGCGACACCGCCGGATCAGGTGTTCCAGGCAACTCTGATGAAACGCCTGCTCAAAACCATAGAAACAACGCGCTCCGTCATGCACCAGGAAACCGGCGTAGTCCTCTCCCAGAATCGCCGCCGCTTCCGCATATCCGCGATGCGGTTCAATCACGTAAACGGTGACCTGCTGGCTCAACAAAACCCGCAGATTCTGGGGACGTGCGCCCACTCTCCAGCCCGTGTCGTCCAGCCACACCACCGGGCTTTGCCGCAGCGCGCTTCGCAGTTGCTGGTAAGTAGGCGCCGCCAGATTCCCCAATCGCTCCAAAGCCCGGCAGACCCCGCTCCGGCTCCACTTCAACCCATAGCCCAGTTCCAGCACCCGCGCCGTCCGCTCGTGCGACAACCCCAATTCTTTGTTGAGCACTGCCGCCATCGACAAGGCCTCTGGTCCGACTTGCACTTCCCCAACGCGGAGCGAATCGGAGGTCTGCAACGGATGCCGGCCTTGCGCTTGCCGTCCGCAGCAGGCACAAGTCCCCACCTCCACATCAAAGCGGCGGACGATGGTCATCCGCACGATGTCTTCTTGGTACTGAGGTTGGGTGTTCTTCAGGATGATCGGACCTTGACAGTGCTGGCAGCGCGGCGGAAGTGGCACGTGGATTTGCTCATCCACCCGTTTGGGGACGGGTCGCGTAGCTCGCGCTCCGTATGCCGCCCCAGGCTTACGTCCTGGCGGCTTGGGGTTACTCTTGGGTTCCCCCTTGGAAAACGGCGCGGCACTTCGTTTGTTGGCACGGAGCGCTTCTTCCAGTTCCTTTCGCAGGCGCTCGTTCTCCGCCAGCGCGCACTTCAACTGCGTCTCCAGAGACTCGCCTCTCCGTTCGAGATCCTTCTCGCGATCTGAGGAGCCACCGCGGTTAGGCGCTTGCATCCATTTGAAGATGACATAAGCTAAACGATTTGTCCAGCCCCTTACTTCGACATCCCTGTCTTTATTGAGTCACGGGCTGGTAAACATTGTCGAAATTCAATGTTTAGTCGTAAGTCTCTGATGTTCTTGCTTGCTGCGGCGGTGCTTCTGAGCGCTCTGCGCGGAATAAACCGTGGTCATGCTGCGCCACGACTCACGTTAGTAACTCTCGACGGCCACACGCTTCCCGCTCTGTTTGCGGGAATTCAGCCGCGACCCGAAGACGCATTGAGCACGCTTCTCGGCAAGCGACGCGGGTACACACTGGCCTCCAGCTCATCGGTGGAACCATTGGCAAGGGCGCTAGACCGCCTATTTTCCGTAACTACTGTTCATGCACAGGACTGTACGGAAAACCCTGGTTGTTCGGGTTCCTATCGGGATGGAGGATGGCAGTACAACTGCGGGGATCTCTGCGGGGGCCAGGAGGTCGATACGACAGTATACGACCCCGAAGAAGCCGGTCCCTGCGATGGACAATCGCAAGCGTGCGATTGTCCATCGGGCTGCGGCGCCGGCCCAAATTATCCTGGGTGTGACAGCTGCGGCTAGTAATGGGGAGGCATCATGCTTTATCGGGCAGGCAAGGTGCTGGCGTGTGGAGTGCTGTTGTACAGCCTTAGCGCGTCGCCTGTAACACACACTCCGCTGACTAGACTCGGGGCGGCGGCACCGTCGGAGGAAGGTCCATACGGAGTGTGGCAGGACGGAACGCTATTATTGGTGAAAGGCTTTAGCGCGAGAACGCCAGTATTACAAGCGTATGACAATTACGGGTTATTAGTGGACAGTGCTACTCTGCGCCTGCCCGACGTAAGTATTGTGAATATTTACAGCTCGCGCTTTGCGCGCACTGCGGATGGCTGGTGGGCGGTGTCGGGATCGGCATACAACGATAGGAATCAAGGGGTCGTTTTCCTTGCACTGCTGTCGTCGGTCAGCGAGCACGCAGTTGTCATCCGCACGCGACCATATGTGCCGACCGCGGTCATTTTTGCCGCGGATGGGACGGTGTGGACGGCGGGGCGCGAGTTTGGCGAGCACGGCAAAGAGGAACCCCCAGATTATCCTTTAATCAGACGCTTCGATCAGTCCGGGCGGCTGCTCGGAACGACGCTGCTCCGGTCAACCATAGGACGGCATACCCAAGGGGCAAAGGGATCACAATTTATTGCGTCCAGGGATCGTGTCGGATGGTATTCTCCGGCCGCTAACATATACATTGAATTTCGTTTGGATGGAAGTGAGCTGGGGAGGTATCCGATCCGGGTGCAGAATGTTGCCGGTATTGCTATGTGCCCAAAGGAGGAAGTGTGGATGTCCTACGACCGGTCAGACGGGCAAGCGGTGCTTGGTCGTCTCGAACGGAATTCGGGCACGGTGTCCGGCGATATGGCTCTCGGTGTACGACAGCATCTATACGGGTGTGATGAGGAAGGCTACCTAGGGTTAAAGGTACCTCACGCAATAAGTTGGTGGCGTAATATAACCAAATAGGTGAGCATAAGCAGGAACTGGTGGTATGGCTCTGAACACACGAAGACATTCAGCACTGCTTGGGGTTATTGGGCTACTGTGCGGCTCGGTTGGCATCAACGTGTACGCTATTACGCGGCTCAGGCAAGTCAGTCAGCTAGCGGGAGTTTACAAGTTAGGGACGCGGCCTATGCCGCCTGCCCTTGGGCGTGCGATTTACAGCGCGCCCTATCCTCTGGAAGAATAAGGGCTTAAGCCAAGCGGCCTGCTGGTCGGACGGCGGTTTTCTTTTGCCGCAATTGGTATGACCTAATTGTTTGGCCAGCAATCTGCGTTCGTGGTATGGTTGCCGGGCCTGAGGGTGGCATCTCCCAGAAGGCCTATAATCATTGCCTAATACCTTGCTTTTGCTGCTTTTTCGCAACGCCGGAACATTTCCTTGTGGATTTGTTTTGCGAATTATGGTATGACCTAAGCATGCCGAGCCTCACCCCCAAGATTATCGGCGGCCACACCTATTACTACGCCCGCTATTGCCAGCGCGTCGACGGCAAGCCCAAAATCGTCCGCCAAGTCTACCTCGGCAAAATCGACGACCTCGTCGCCGCCGCCGAGCGCTCCCAACAGCCGCCCCAGCCCCTCGAAACCGAGGTCGCCGCTTTCGGAGATGTCGCCGCTCTTCTCGACGTTGCTCAGCGATTGGATCTTGTCCAGTTGCTCGATTCCATCCTTCCTCCCAAACGCCACCAGGGCATCTCTCTCGGCCAGTACTTGCTCCTGGCTGCCATCAATCGCGCGGTCTCCCCCACCAGCAAAGTGGGCTTTGCTGACTGGTACCGCCAAACGGTCCTGACTCGTCTGCTGCCTGCCGATCCGGCCGCGCTGTCGTCCCAGGGCTTCTGGAACCATATGGATTTGGTCACCGCCGATCACGTCCTCGAATGCGAAAAACAAATCACCCAGCGCCTCATCCAGCGGTTTCAACTGGATCTCCGCGCTCTGGTCTACGACGGCACCAATTTCTTCACCTACATCAATACCCGTACCGCGGCCGAACTTCCGCAGCGCGGGCATAATAAGCAGAAGCGCGGGGATCTGCGCCAGGTCAGCCTCGGCCTGCTGGTCAGCGCCGATTTTCACATCCCCTTGTTCCACAAGGTCTACGCCGGCAATGTCAACGACAGTACCGAGTTCCGCTCCATCACCGAGGAACTCTCTACCCATTACCGTCAACTGGCCCAATCCTGCGATCACATTACCCTGGTCTTTGACAAGGGCAACAATAGCGAGGAGGCCTTTGCGTCTCTGCAAGACACTCCCTTTCATTTCGTAGGTTCTCTGGTCCCCTCGCAGCATGCCGAGTTACTCGCCGTCTCCCGCAAACAATTCCGGACACTCTCCCAGGTGGGCCTGGAAGGGGTGGAAGCCTATCGCACGGAGAAGAAAGTCTTCGGTCAAACGCGTACTATCGTGCTGACTTTCAATCAGAATCTGTACGACGGACAACTCCAGGGGTCACTACCCACCTGAGCAAGGCGAGGCGCAAACTGCGCGACCTGCAAACCCAGTTGCAACGCCGCCGCGGGGGCAAGGTGAAGGGCGGCAAAGCCCCCACCCTGGATTCGGTGAAAAAGCAGATCCATACGATCTGCTCCGCTCAGTTCGTAGAGAAGATCTTGAAAGCCGAGGTGCAGCAACTCGGCAAAGGTCTGGACCTGACCTTCCGTACCGATCAGGCGGCTCTGGACCGGCTATGCCGCGTCCAGTTCGGCAAGACCATTTTGTTTACCGGCAATGCCGACTGGTCGGAGGAGCAGATCGTGTTGGCCTACCGCTCGCAGTACCACATCGAGGATGCCTTCAAGCAGATGAAGAACCCCCATTTTCTGGGATGGAGCCGATGTTTCACTGGACCGACTCGAAAATCCAAGTGCACGCGTTCTACTGTGTGCTGGCCTTGCTGCTCACCAGCTTGCTCCAACGCCAACTGGCGGGAAAAGG
>CAWDOH010000002.1:0-88322 GCA_963803725.1 Bryobacterales bacterium
GCCGGGGCTCTGGCGGCACCGGGACTTCCTGCTGCTGTGGGGCGGCCAATCCGTCAGCGAACTCGGCTCGGCGGTGACCATTCTCGTCCTGCCGCTGACGGCCGTTGTCAAGCTGCAGGCGACGACGTTCCAGGTCGGCCTGCTCACCGCGGCCTCGACCATCTCATTTCTGCTGGTCGCCCTTCCGGCGGGCGTCGTGGTGGACCGGATCGCCAAGCGCCGTCTCATGATCGGATGCGATGCCGCCCGGATGCTGATCATCGGCTCGGTGCCGCTCGCCTGGGCGCTCGGCGTGCTCACGCTGGCGCAGCTGTTCGCCGTCGCGCTGCTGGCGGGCCTGCTGACCGTGTTCTTCGACGTTGCCTATCAGAGCTATCTGCCGAGCCTGGTCGGCCGGGCGCAGCTGGTCGACGGCAACGGCAAGCTGGGCGCCAGCCAGTCCTTCGCCCAGGTGGCCGGTCCCGGACTCGGCGGCGCCCTGTTCGGGCTGCTGAGGGCCGGTGCCATGACGGCCGACGCCGTGTCATACGCGGCCTCGACCACCTCGCTGCTGCTCATTCGGGCCAGGGAGCCTGCCCCAGGCAGCCAGCCGGGCGCAGGCAGCCAGGCGGGCACAGGCAGCCAGCCGGACGCGGCCGGGGCGGCTGGCGCCTGGCGCCGCCCGTGCCGCGGCTGCGCCAGGAGATCTTTGCCGGGCTGGCGTTCGTGGCCAGCCACCCGATCCTGCGCAAGATCGCGGCCTGCACCGGGACGGCCAACCTGTTCGGCGCCATGGTCGGCGCGCTGCAGATCATCTTCCTGGTCCGGATACTGCACGTGCACCCCGCCTATACCGGGCTGCTCATCGGCGCCGGCAGCGTGGCGGGCATCGCGGCCGGGATCTGGTCCGGCACGCTGGCGCGATGGATCGGGACCGCCCGGATCATCTGGTTCTCGATCCTGGTGTTCGGCAGCCTCCAGCTGGTGCTGCCGCTGGCTGAGCCCGGCTGGCGGCTGGCGCTGTTCGCCATCGGCGAGGCCGGGCTGGCCTTCGCCGCTGTCCTCTACAACATCGCTCAGCTGAGCTACCGCCAGTCGGTCTGCCCGCCCGAACTGCTCGGCCGGATGAACGCGGCGATCCGCTGGATCGTCTGGGGCACTCTCCCGCTTGGCGGCCTGCTGGGCGGCGCGCTCGGCGCGACGATCGGGGTACGGCCCACCCTCTGGGTCGGCGTCGCCGGAAGCTGCCTGGCGGGCCTGTTCGTGCTGTTCTCGCCGCTGCGCAGAATGCGTGACGTGCCAGGCCACCAGGCGCAGGCCGGTCCCGAGCCCGCACCGCAGCCGGTCCCAGACCTCGGTTAACTGGCGCGAGAGCAAATAAAACCGACCGCGTCACTCCCCCAGTGCCCTGGCCGTCATCCGCGAGCTCGGCCTGCCGCCGGACCGGACCAACCCGAACGGCGGCGGCATCTCGCTCGGGCACCCGCGCGGCGCCACTGGCGCCATCGGCGTTGTCAAGGCACGCTATGAACTGAAGCGGACAGGCGGCAGATACGCGCGCACGACCATGTGCATCGGCGGCTGGCAGGGTATCGCCGCGATCTTCGAGCGGGTCTGAGCGGCCTGCTCGCGGGCAGGGACCGGTCTAGCCGAGCACCAGGAGGGCCAGCACATGACCAAGCAGGACTCGGCGGCCGTCACCGCGGCGGCGCTCAGAACGGCGGCCGCCGAGGCGAACGCGGCGGCGCTCAGGACGGCGCAGCCGAGGCGCACGCGGCGGCGCTCAGGAGGCGGCCGCCGAGGCGCATGCAGCGGCGCTCAGGACGGCAGCCGCCGAGGCGCATGCGGCGGCGGAGGCGGCCGCGGAGGCGCTTGCGCCCGAGGCGGGCGAGCTTCGGCTCCCTCGACATGGCGGGCTTCGGCGAGTCCACGCTTGCCGTGCTGATGCGCGCGGCGCAGCATCCCGGCGGTGCGTACGGCCGCGGCGGCCTGCGGTTCTGGGCCAGCCTGGCGAGGATCGGGCCGGTCGCCGCGGCGCGCTGGCTCGGCTCGGACGCCGAGCCGCCGGTCGCCGTCGCCGACGACAAGCGGTTCGCTGACCGGGCATGGACCGACAACCCCGCGTTCTTCGCGCGTCCGGCAGGCGTACCTGGCCGCCGGCCAGCTGACCGGTGACCTGCTCGCGGCCGGCGCCGGCGACGCCGTGGCCGACGCGAAGGCGGAGCTGGCGGCCGGCTTCCTGCTGGACGCGCTCGCGCCGACGAACTTCCTGCTCGACCAACCCGGCGGCGATCAAGCGGGCGATGGAGACCGGCGGCGCCAGCCTGGCGGCCGGCGCCCGTAACTTCGTCGGCGACCTGCTGCAGCAACGGCGGGCGGCCCCGCCAGGTCGACACCAGCTCGTTCGTGATCGGCGAGAATCTCGCCGCCACGCCCGGGCAAGGTCGTGTTCCGGAACGAGCTGATGGAGCTGATCCAGTACGCGCCGCAGACGCCCAAGGTCCGCGCGGTGCCGATGCTGGCCAGCCCGCCGTGGATCAACAAGTACTACATCATGGACCTCGCGCCGGGCCGCAGCTTCATCGAGTGGGCGGTCCAGCACGAGCGCACGCGTCTTCGCCATCTCCTACCGCAACCCGGACGCCTCGATGCGCGGCGTGACCCTGGACGACTACCTCATCCACGGCCCGCGGGCAGCGCTCGATGTCATCGCGGACATCACCGGCGCACCGAAGATCGACATCACCGGGCTGTGCCTGGGCGGCGCGCTGACCGGCATGCTCGCCGCCTACCTCGCCGGGACCGGTGATGACCGGATCGGCTCGATCACGCTGCTCAACACGATGCTCGACTACAGCGAGCCCGGCGTGCTCGGCGCGTTCACTGACGAGCGGACGGTCGCGCGGCTGGAGCGCGAGATGGCCCAGAAGGGCTACCTGGAGGGCAGCCAGATGGCCGGCACGTTCGACCTGCTGCGCGCCAACGACCTCATCTTCAGCTACGTGGTGTCGGGCTGGCTGATGGGCCAGGATCCGCCGGCCTTCGACCTGCTGGCCTGGAACGGCGACAGCACCCGGCTGCCGGCCGCCATGCACTCGTTCTACCTGCGCTGCCTGTACCTGCGCAACGAGCTGGCCGAGGGCGAGATGGAGCTGGCCGGCCAGCGGCTGTCACTGTCGGAGGTGAAGAACGACACCTACGTCGTCGGCGCGGTCAACGACCACATCGTGCCCTGGCCCGCGTCGTACCAGGCCACCAGGCTGCTGGGCGGCGACGTCCGGTACGTCCTGTCCAGCGGCGGTCATATCGCGGGAATCGTCAACCCGCCAGGTCCGAAGGCCTGGTACGAGGCGGCCGACGGCCACCCCGCCGACGCGGCCGGCTGGCGGGCCGCCGCCACCCGGCAGGCCGGCTCCTGGTGGGAGGACTGGACCCGGTGGGCCACGGAACGGGCCGGCGAGCGGGTCCGGCCACCGGCGATGGGCAGCCGCGGGAACCCCGCCGTCGGCGACGCCCCCGGCGAGTACGTGCTGGGCTGACGGCGGCCGGGGCCGGAGCGTTCTTCCGGACAAATCAGGCACCGATGCGGGCCTCGCCGCCTGCGGGCTACGACGCCGCCGTGCCGCGGTGAATCCGGCCGCCGTCAGGGCAGCCCGCGGGTGCGCGGGCCGAGCGGGACGACGATCAGCCGCCGTCCCAGCCGCCACCGCAGCCGGTGAATCGGATCCAGGCGGAGCCCGCGTGCCAGCCGTGAGCCGCGTTGCCTGCCGGTCGCCAGGATCACCGCCGCATAGCAGTTACTGCGGGTCTCGGATCGAACCGCCTTCGACAGGTCAGCTTCGTCGCTGATCAGGCCGCTGGCGTAGCAGCCGGTTGCCTGCAGGCGCCGAACTGCGAGATTCATGTGCTGCTCAGCGGCTGCGCCGATGTCATGAATCGGCCGGGGAGCTACGGGGAACTTCCCGATTCCGGCGCCGAGCAGCATCTCCATCGCCGGCAGCTCTGTCTCACGCGTGTCGACCAGGGACATCACCACTACCTCGCAGGGCTCCTGCTGTTGCCGCGCCAGGAGGTCATTGACCGGTTTCAGGTCAAGTTCCTCGTCGACCGCGAGCACGTCCAGGTCCAGCACGAGCAGGTACCGTCGCACGTCCATCACTTCCCCTGAAGGCTAAATGAGGCCTCGTCACGCCCTACCCGATGTCACTGCCCCAAACCTGCTCCAAGATCACCGTGCCAGGTTCGCTCCCGGCGGGCAGGGGCGCCGGCCGGTGCTCACGCGGGGATGGTCAGCAGCGTGCGGCCGTGCACCACCTCGACAACGACGCGGGAAAGGTCCTTCTTCGCAATGGCGGTGCCGCCCTCGATGACCAGGTGAGCCGGATGACCGGGAACCCCGTACCCGGCGGCCGGCACCAGCCATCCGGTGATCACCCGCCGCTCCCCGGTGCTGGACACGGCCACCAGGTCGCACTCCAGCGGTCCGCGTATCTTCGACAGGTCGAACGTGATCTGGGTACCCCAGGCCTTAGCCACCAGCCCGATGGTTCCGGTGACGCCGGTAGCTGGATCCGTCGCGGAGTGCAGCTGACCCTGGAGCGCCACCGCTGACGCGGCGGGCTTGCTCTGGTGCGGGGCAGCCGCGACGCCGACAGCCACACCCCCGGCCAGCAGCACGATGCTTGCCGCCACCGCCAGGACGACCTGCCAGCGGGCATGCTGGCGCTGCGCCGTGGCGCGCCGGCGGATCAGCTCGACGACCCTGCTGTCCGCTGGCCGCTCGTCCGGCGCCCCAGCCGACTCGGCCGATTCAACCGATTCGGCCGATTCGACCGGGCCGATGCCGGACAGCAGCTCCGCCATGCCGGACAGCTCGGCCACCTCGGCGGCGCAGGCCGGGCAGTCGGCCAGGTGCTCCTCGAACGCCTGCCGGTCCCGCTGCTCGAGCAAGCCCAGCGAGTAAGCGCCGACGTCGGTGTGCTCGCCGCTCATACCGACACACCTCGCTCGGCCAGGACCAGCCGAAGCGCGCGGAGCGCGTAGTAGACCCGCGACTTGACCGTGCCGACCGGAATGCCGAGAAACTCGGCCGCCTCATTCACGGTACGGTCGCGCAGAATCGTCTCGTTCAGCACCTCGCGATGGGCCCGCGACAGCGCCTGCATGGCCTCCACCACGACAACTTTCCGCAGCAGCTCCTCCGTCGGGTCGGCGACGGGGACATTCTCGAGCATTTCGTCCCCTGCCTCCGCCGGCCGAGCACGTTTTCGGCGTCCCTGGTCAATCACGATACGCCGGGCAACAGTGGCCAGCCAGGGCATCAGGGACGGCTCGGCGAGGTCGAGCTGGCTGGCCTGACGCCAGGCCCTGACCATCGTTTCCTGCACGACATCCTCGGCCTGCTGCCGGTCACCCGCGGTCAGCCGCAGCACATAAGAGAGCAACGGCGCCCGGTACGTGCGGTACAGCTCCGTCACGATCGTGTCGTCGTCCGGCATGGGTGAGCGCGCCCGTGCCCACCTGCGGCCCGCGTGCGGGTCACGCGCAGGTGGCGCAGGAATCGCCATCGAGCCGCTCCCCGCACGCTGGTTCATGATCGGATCGCCTGAATTGTACAGCGGCACGCCGTCGCGCGGCGCGCGCTGTGCGGCCCGCGGCTCATGGCGCGCGGCACGGCTGAGAGGTGACCGAGCAAAAAACTGCCGGCCGCCGCTGAACCTCGGGTGCCGACGCTGCGTACCCCTGCCTGACATCAGCCCGTCGCCGGCCTCACCGGCGCCGGAACCCAGCGCCGGCGGCGCCTCGTGACGCCGCCACCGGGACGAAGGAGACCACCCATGCCCAGTATCAAGCACGCCCACCGACGCGCCCTGGCCTGGACCGCCGCAGGTCTGGCCGCCACTGCGGCCGCCAGCGCCCTGGCCGTGTCCGCGGGCCTCGGCACGGCATCGGCGGCCAGCACCGTCGCCAGCCACGACCACTCGTTCTCGTTCCGGCTCGTGCCGTCGCCGGGAATCGCGTCCTGCCTGCCGCATGCCCGCGGCCGGGTCACCATCACCCCCGGCCGCCTGAATGACACCATGAAGATCTCGATTCACGGCATGCCGCACCACGCCGGCTTCGACCTGTTCGTGATCCAGCAGCCACTCAAGCCGTTCGGCGTGTCGTGGTACCAGACCGACGTCAACGCCGGCCGCCACGGCAGCGGCAGCGCCACGGTGCGCGGCGTGTTCGACCGTGAGACCTTCTCGGTGTCGCCGGGCGGCACCACCACATTCGCCCCGACGCACCAGTACCACCTGGGGCTGTGGTTCAGCAATCCCAACACCCCGTTCAAGCTCGGCTGCGAGCCCGGAGCGTCGACGCCGACCGTGACCCCGTTCAACGGCGAGCAGCACGCGGGCATCCAGGCGCTCAACACCTCTGAGTTCCCGGTCGACGCCGGGCCGCTGTCGCACGTGCATCGCTGACCAGCCACGGCGCCAGGGTCGCTCATCGGCCCGGCTTGACGGCGCCGCACTAACCGACGGCGCGGGCCGCCGGCACGTCGCAAGCGTGCCGGCGGCCCGCTCGTGATCGCGGGCCGGCGCTAGTCGATGACTCCGAGGGCACGGGCCCGGCTGACCGCCTCGGCGCGGCTGTGCACCCCGAGCTTCTTGTAGGCGCGCTCGGCTCGTTCCTTCGCTGCCGAGCGGGAGATCCCCAGCTTGTCGGCTATGAGCGCGAAGGTCAGCCGCGTGGGCAGGTAGCGGAGGACCCGCGCCTCAGCGAGGGTAATCGATGCTGCCTGGACGGTGGCGGCGGCCTGCGCGCCAGCCACCGCGGCGGCCTCGTCGGCCACCAGCACTTCGACCGCATCCTCAGCGACAGCCTCGGCCGCCGCTTCGTCGGCCGCAGCGACGACGAGACCGGCGGCGCTCAGGGCCGCAACCGCCTCGTGGGCGGCGGCGTCCGCCACGATGCCCGCGGTGATCAGCGCTTGGACGGCGTCGGCCGCGGCAGCGGCGCGGATCGCTTCCGATTCTGCGATCGCCTCGGCTGCTTCGGCCTGCGCGGCCATGGCCAGGAGCGTCGCGCGGGCCTCGGCAGCCTGCGCGGCCGAAATCACCTCAGCCGCCTCCTCCATCGCCGCGACCTCGGCCCCGACCAGCAACCCGACCTCGGCGGTCAGGAAGCCCTCGCCAAGCAGCGTCCCGCCGGTCTCGGCGATCGCGTCGAAGAGCGGCTGCGCCCAGCTGTGCTCGATGAGCAGGAATGCGAGCGCCGTGCCGGGCAGCAGCGACTCGGCCAGTGCCTGTGCGTCCGCCGGATCGAAGCCCGCCGAGCCGCCGTCCGCCGCTGGTTCCACGAGCCCAGCGCCGTCAAGCGGCACGATTCTCGACAGCAGGGCGCCGAAATCGTCGCCGCCGACGACCATGCGCTGGATCGTGCCGTCCTCGGTCTTCGCGACGAAGAGCAGGTCGAGCAGGCGCAGCACTCCTCGGCCTTGTAGTCGATCGACTTCGGTCATGACCCGACCCTGGAAGTCGGCACCGGGACCGAAGCTCACGGCGATCACTTGCAATGGACCTGGCATCGGCCGTCCTCCCCTTCGCTACCGGCGCGAACAGTACCAGGCGCTGGCCAGGACGGTTTCGGCGGGTGGACTCCCGCCCGGCCGCAGGTCGTCCGCCAGCGGAACCGCGTCACCGCCGCCCGGTGCCAGCCGCGGGCTGGCCGGCCGGCGGCGCGTCCGGGGTGCCGGAACCGGTATCGGAACCGCCACCTGGATCCGGAGCGGACACCGAACTGGGCGCTGTGCGGTAGTCCGAGCGCCAGATGAGGCGGTGCACCGGGATCAGCCTGGGGATGTCACGCAGGCCGGGGATGAACGGGACAAGTAGCAGCAGGATCGTGGCCAGGCCAGTCAGGTAGATGGCGATCATGTCCACGTTGGCGGAAGTGGAGAAGCCCGGGACCTGGTACCACAGCGTGTAGAGCCATAGCCAGGGCTGGCCGGGGTAGCTGCCGGTCTCGTTCATCACACCCCACTGGCTGCCGGACAGGCCCATCGCCGTGGCCTTGTTGACGAAGTAGCGCCCGTCCTCGATGAACAGCAGCGGCCTGGTGAAGTTCGTGCCGTAGAACGGCTGCTGGGAGAGAAGGTCGGTGTCCAGCGCGCCGCTGCGCGCGAGGATGAGCTCGTTGGCCATCAGGGCCGGGACCGGCCCGTCGTTGGCCGCGGGGATGACCGGGCTCCCGCTGACGAACCTCACCTTCGTCACCGCGGTGGCGTAAGCGCTGGCCCACTTCAGCCGCTGGGCGGCCGAGGCCGCCTGATAGGTGGCGAGCGGGGCGGAGATGGCCGGGTCGGAAGGTGCGAGCTGGGCCAGCGGCCCGATGACGAAATCCTGCGCCGCATCGACCGGCTGGGTGATGCCGGTGATCTTGGCCGGGGCGAACAGCAGCGACTGAGCGCTGCCGTTCTGGCTGTTGTAGGGCGGCCCGTAGGTGGCGGTCTCGCTGGTTCCGTTGAGCTCGCTGACGGCGGTGCCCAGGAAGTCGGCCGGCGCCAGTCTCGCCCAGGTCGCGATCGTGACCGGCGGCACGTCCGGGGAGGACAGCAGGCCGGCCAGGCCGAGCGTCAGTGCCAGCACGACCACCGAGGCGATGGCGCCCTCCTTCAGGATGTCGTAGCGCCGGCTGGGACCGCGCCACGGCGCCGCGTCCGCCGCGGCGATGGCGCGCCGCGCGCAGTCGCCCGGTCCCGCTGGCCGCGGCGGCGTGCGCGTCGATCGGGTGTGATACCCCGCGGACCCGGACCAGCAGCACGTGCGCACCGACGATGGCGGCCAGCACGATCGGCAGGAGCACGATGTGCCACATCAGCATCTGGCCGAAGTTCATCACGTTGAAGAACGCGCCGACCCCGACCGAGTTGAACGCGTCCTTGCCGCTGGTGGAGATCCACTGCGAGTCGAAGTTCTGCTGGGCCACATACCCGGTGAAGCACTCGATGACCGAGGCAGCGAACGCGGCCACGCCGGTCACCCAGGTCATCGTCCGGCGGCCGCGCCAGGCGGCCATCCAGAACTTGCCCCACAGGTGGATGACGATGATGATCTTCCCTTTGGTGTGCTCTTCGGTCCAGGCGTTGATGCGGGATCGGGCGGCCTCCGAGTGGGCGATGAAATCGACCGCGGTGGGCGGGGCCTGGTAGTTGTCGGCGAGGGTTTTTTCAAAGGCCGGCTGGATGGCAAATCCCTGTTGCAGCCAGAGTGCGTTGGCGGTGAGCAGTTGGTTGCCAGCGGTGTTGCCGGCCTTGCTGAGTTCAGCCAGCATGGACCCCAGCGCGGCGTCATAGGCGGGGTCGTAATGGAGGTGCAGGACCGTTTGCATCTCTTCGGCCGTCCGGCCGCGGGCGCCGGCGAGGGCCATGGAGAGAGCCGTGGCGATGTTGAACGGAGAGAGAATCAGGTTCCCATCGCCTCCCGCGAGTTGTTTGTAAGAGGCGGTGGTAAAGGCGTTGAGGGCGGGCGCGATGCTGGAATCGGCGGCCGGAAGCGCGGCGGCAAGCAGAATGGGAAGGATCATACGTTTCACGGGTTCACCTCTATTCCATTAGATGCCACGATAGGAGCGATCCTTTCAAGGCGCGCGGGCAGATTGGGAGAGGCGCCGCGGGCCGGCTGCGGAGGGTGTGCGGGCGGTCTGCGGGCCGGTCGCCGCGCTGCTATGCTGTCCCGCTCACCGCTTGCTTACGCGCGCGGTTCCGAAACTATTGCTCGGAGTGGCGACGGTGAAGGAGCGGCGCTTCCCGCTCGGTCCGCGAGCTTAGGGGCCGCGGAGAAATATTCTGTGCATTCAAATCCAACCGCTTGCTGGCGCGCGCGGCTCAGAGCGCGGTCTGGCGGAGCCGCGACTGCAAGGAGCGGCTGGGTACGTCGAAACATCTGTTCAGATTATTGTTCCGCGGCCCCTTAGTGTCGCGTTCCGTCCGCAAGCGGACGGCGCGGGCGCTACCATTGTAGAATCACGGGAATAAAGGATGACAGGCGAGAAACTGGGGCACTACGAGATTCTGGATAAGATTGGCGAGGGCGGCATGGGGCAGGTGTGGCGCGCCCGGGACGGGCGATTGAACCGCTCGGTAGCGATCAAGATTCTGCCCGCCGAGGTGGCCGGAGACCCGGCGCGCCGGCAGCGTTTCGAGCAGGAGGCACGGTCGCTCGGCGCGCTCAACCATCCCAATATCGTGTCGGTCTACGATGTCGGTCAGAGCGATGGGCGGGCGTACATCGTCTCCGAACTGGTGGAGGGCGAATCGCTGCGCACCGTGATGGATCGCGGCCCCATCACCGGCCGCCGGTTGGTGGAGGTGGCCACGCAGATTGCCGAGGCTCTGGCGGCGGCGCACGCCGTGGGCGTTGTGCATCGCGATCTGAAGCCCGAGAACATTATGATTTCGAGCGCGCAGGCGGGCGTCGCAGGCCGCGTGAAGGTGCTGGATTTCGGGCTGGCCAAGCAGAACGTGCCGGCCGCCGGCGGCACGGGACGCCTGGGTGCGTCCTCCGGGCCCGAGGCCGCCACGGTGCTGCTGTCGCAGCCGGGAATGGTGCTGGGCACGGTGGGGTA
Organism: Bryobacterales bacterium; assembly: GCA_963803725.1. Lineage (GTDB taxonomy): Bacteria > Acidobacteriota > Terriglobia > Bryobacterales > Bryobacteraceae > JOPF133. Next base: position 10,594 of record CAWDOH010000002.1, read on the forward strand.
CATGTCGCCCGAACAGGTGCGCGGTGAGAACGTGGACGCGCGCTCGGATATTTTCAGCTTCGGCTGCGTGCTTTACGAGATGGCCAGCGGGAAACGGGCTTTCGAAGGAGGCTCGGCGGCCGACGTGATGAGCGCGGTTTTGCGCGAGGAGCCGCGCGAGGTTCCCGGCGCGATCCCGCCGCCGGTGGAGGCGATCACGCGGCGGTGCCTGGAGAAAGATCCGGCGCTGCGATTTCAGTCGGCCGCCGATTTGGCCTTTGCCCTGCGCGCGCTGGCCACTCCCACAGGCAGCCAGACGGCCATTCCGGCGGTGGCCGCTGCGCCCCCTCCCAAGCGGCGCCGCAAGCCCTCGCACTTCATTGCCGCCGCTATGGTGGGGCTGGCGATTTTCGCCGGCGGATATGCCGCCCGCGACCGGCTGAGCAGCGGGCCGCCTGAGTTCCGCCGCATCACCTACCGCGAGGGGCGGGTGACCAGCGCTCGCTTCGGACCCGAGGGACGCATGGTGATCTATTCGGCCTCATGGGAGGGCGGCGAGCCTGGCATTTATACCTCCACCGTCGGCAACCCCGAATCGCGCGACCTGGGCCTGCCGGACGCCCGGCTGCTGGCGGTTTCGTCGAGGGGCGACCTGGCATTCCTGACGGGCACCATTTTCCCCGATGGATCGGGCACGCTGGCGCGCAACTCGACTGCCGGCGGGCAGACCCGCGAATTGCTGGAGCACGTGCGGCTGGCGGACTGGTCGCCGGATGGCTCCGAGCTGGCGGTGGTGCGAGAGGTGAACGGCAAGGGGCGAATTGAATATCCCGTGGGCACTATGCTCACCGAAACCAGGTTCGGGCCGTTTGGCATCCGCATCTCACCAAGCGGCCGGCAGGTAGCCTTCACCACCTATGGCGGCAACGGTAGCATCATGGCGATCTACACGGTGGATCGGGCGGGAAAGGTGCGGAAGCTGGGGGTGGTTTCGGGACAGACCAGCGGGATGGAAGCCACTCCGCTGGCCTGGAGCCGCGATGGCCGGGAAATCTGGTTTCGCTCCTTCGACCCCAACGATCGCAACACGATTTACGCCATCGGGATGGACGGTAAACGGCGCGTGGCGGCGCGGTTTCCGGGTTACCTGGCGTTCTACGACCTGGCGGCGGACGGCCGGATGCTGTTTTCGCTCAACGACGAGCGCAAAGGCATCCGCGGCCTGGCGCCGGGCGCGACCGAGGAGCGCGACCTTTCGGTTCTGGAAGCGGCCGACCTGCGGGGCATCTCCGACGATGGCTCGGAGATCCTGGCCGAAACGGTGGGCGAAAGCGGCGGGACAACAGGGGCCATCTATTTGCGGCGCACAGATGGATCGCCGCCCCTGCGGCTGGGAGACGGCGTGGCTTACAAGCTGTCGCCGGACGGCAAGTGGGTGAGCGGCTACACCTCGCGGGCCTCGGCCCAGCGCATGTTCATCCTCATGCCGACCGGGCCGGGCGAGACGGTGGATGTCCACATACAGCAACTGCCCAATCACGGCGGCGGCCTGGTGGCTGGCTGGCTGGAGGGCGATGAGAACTACCTGGTGCAGGGCGCCAGCGTGACGGGAAAGGGGTGGCAGTTCTTCGACTGGAACGCGCGCGCCAATACGGTGACGCCGGCCAGCCCGCCCAACGCGCCCGATTATATGCCGCTGATCTCTCCGGACCGGCACTCCTATCTGCTGACGTGTGGCGGCGGGATGTGGTGCATCTATCCGGTGTCGGGCGGCGAGCCGAAACCGGTGCCCGGCCTCACGCCGCACGGTATGCCGGTGAACTGGCGCGCGGACGGCAAAGCCATCTACGTCATGACCCACCACAACGACAACCGGATGCTGCCGATTTCGGTGATCGACCTGGCTACCGGACAGCGCACGCCCTGGAAGGAACTGCGGGCGTCCGTCCCGGTGGACGCGCTATCCATGCCGAAGATCACTCCGGACGGGCGGGCCTACGCGTACAACTACACCTACGTGCGGTCGGAGCTGTATGTGGCCGACGGGGTGAAGTAACTGTCCGTCCGCAAGGTCCGCTCTCTGCGGTCGCGGCTCCGTTTGGAGTAACGATCCTCCGGCAGAGCCGGAGGCTTTTCGGTTGCTGGCCCCTCAAAGGGGCCTGATCGGAATCGCTCAAAACCACATGCGCCGCCCGCACAGTGCCGTTGCTCGCGTGCCGTCTCTAGGCGCAACGGAAAGCATATTGCCGGAAACGTCAAACTTCTACTGCGGCAGAGCCGGGGATCTCCCGACTGATTAGTCGCGGCTCGGTTTGGATTGTGAGCCGCGCGCGTCAGCAGCAAGCGGGCGAAGGCCGGACGGGCGCGCCTACGAGCTGTATGTGGCCGAGCGGCATTAAAAAAGCCGCGCCCCGGAAATCCGAAGCGCGGCGAATTTTTGCAATTAGGAGAGGTTGGGTTCTTAGTAATCCATCTCGGGGCCGTGGCCGCCGCCCTGAGGCATGGGCGGCTTCTTTTCGGGAATCTCCGCGATCATGGCTTCGGTCGTGAGCATGAGGGAAGCGATCGAAGCGGCGTTTTGGAGCGCGGTACGGGTCACCTTGGTCGGGTCGATGACGCCGGCCACCACCAGGTCTTCATAGGTGTCGGTGGCGGCATTGAAGCCGAAGTTCGGGTTGGCGTTCTCACGCACCTTGCCCACCACGATGGCGCCTTCAGTGCCGGAGTTGACCACGATCTGGCGCAGGGGCTCTTCGCAGGCGCGGCGCACAATATCCACGCCGATCTGCTCGTCGCCGGGTATTTTGAGGTCTTTGAGGACCCCGGATGCGCGCAGCAGGGCCACGCCGCCGCCGGGAACGATACCTTCCTCGACGGCTGCACGGGTGGCATGCAGAGCATCTTCCACGCGGGCCTTCTTTTCCTTCATCTCGGTCTCAGTGGCCGCGCCCACTTTGATCACCGCCACGCCGCCGGCCAGCTTGGCCAGGCGTTCCTGCAGCTTCTCGCGGTCGTAGTCCGAGGTGGTCTCCTCGATCTGCGCGCGGAGCTGTTTGATGCGGCCTTCGATGGACTTCTGGGTGCCGTTGCCATCCACGATGGTGGTGTTGTCCTTGTCCACCGTGACGCGCTTGGCCCGGCCGAGGTCATCCAGGCGGACGCCTTCCAGCTTAATGCCGGTCTCTTCCATGATGGCCTTGCCGCCGGTAAGAATGCCGATGTCTTCCAGCATGGCCTTGCGGCGATCGCCGAAACCGGGAGCTTTCACGGCGCAGGCGTTGAGGGTGCCGCGGAGCTTGTTCACCACCAGGGTGGCCAGGGCTTCGCCTTCCACTTCCTCGGCGATGATGAGCAGGGGCTTGCCGGCGCGGGCGATCTGCTCGAGCAGCGGCAGGAGGTCCTTCATGTTGCTGATCTTCTTTTCGTGGATCAGGATGTAAGGATCCTCGAGCACGGCTTCCATGCGCTCGGTATCGGTGACGAAGTAGGGGGAGAGATAGCCGCGGTCGAACTGCATGCCTTCCACGGTGTCCAGCTCAGTGGACATGGTCTTGGACTCTTCCACCGTGATGACGCCGTCTTTGCCCACCTTCTTCATGGCGTCGGCGATGATGTTGCCGATGGTGGAATCGCTGTTGGCGGAGATGGTGCCGACCTGGGCGATCATGTCGCCGGAGACCGGTTTGGAGAGCTTCTTGACTTCCTCGATGGCCACATCGACGGCCTTCTCGATGCCGCGCTTGAGGGCCATGGGGTTGGCGCCGGCGGCCACTGCTTTGACGCCTTCACGGAAGATCGACTGGGCCAGGATGGTGGCGGTGGTGGTGCCGTCGCCGGCCACATCGGAGGTCTTGGAGGCCACTTCGCGCACCATCTGGGCGCCCATGTTCTCCAGGGGATCCTTCAGTTCGACTTCTTTGGCCACGGTGACGCCGTCTTTGGTGATGTTCGGGCCGCCGAACTTCTTTTCGAGAACCACGTTGCGGCCCTTGGGGCCGAGGGTGACTTTTACGCAATCCGCGAGCTGGTTGACGCCGCGCAGAATCGCCTGACGGGAACTTTCGGAATATACAATTTGTTTCGCCATTCTTCTTCGACTCCTTAGCTTGCTTTCTTGGCTGCCTGAGGCGCTGCGTCGAGAATCCCGAGGACCTCGTCTTCACGCATGATCAGATACTCTTCGTTGTCCAGTTTGATGTCGCTGCCGGAGTACTTTCCGAACAGGATACGATCGCCGGTCTGGACATCCAGCGGAATCACTTTGCCGTCTTCGAGGCACTTGCCCTTCCCGACTGCCACCACTTCGCCCTCCTGGGGCTTTTCTTTGGCCGAGTCCGGAATATACAGGCCCCCGTGCATCTGCTCTTGCTGCTCGATTCTCTTGACCACAAGGCGGTCATAGAGCGGACGAATCTTCATGGAAAAACATCCTCCAACAAGTTTGTATTGTTTAGTTTAGTAATTGGTTGGGGCCGAAGCCCGGCCCCACGGAATATTATTAGCACACTCCAGTCGAGAGTGACAGGATTTGGTTGTAAATTGTTGTTTCAAATTCGTTTAAAAATCTTGACAAGGCTGGACTCAGCAGTCTGAATGGGGGGTGGCGCAAGGGCCTTTGGCACACACTAGCGCAGAGTGGGGTCCCCGACGGCGCTGAGAATCTGGCGCACCGCCTCGATGACGGCGCCAGGCGATCGGTAAACCAGGTCGCTGCCGCCCTCGACCACGATGGCTTTTCCGTGCGTGGACAAGCGGGCCAGATCGGTTTGCAATTCCATCCACAGGCCGGGGTGGGCGGAGGCCGCCTCGATGTTTTCCGAACTGACCACCACCAGCGGGCGGCCGCCGAGGCTTCCTGCCGCGCGCGCCTCGGCAGAACTCCGGTTCCGGGAGGCGATGTCCTGGATCAACGCGGCGCGCGCCTTGGGGGCCTGGGTCAGGTGCCAGATGGTGTTCCATTCCGCGGAGGCGATTCGTTTGGGCGGGGGCGCGGGAGCGGAGTGGTTGGCCGAGCCAAACCGGTATAGCCCGATCAGGCTGAATATCCGGGCGCTGGCATCCTGGGAACGGCTCACAAACCCGGGCCACGGCAGACCGCGGCCGCGCCCAATGCGGATGAGAAGATCCGGATGGACACCGTTGACCAGCACCAGGCCGGCCACCTCAGCGGGGTAGAAGCCCGTGAAGACGCGAGCATCCAGGGCGGCCGACGATTCCGCCACCAGCACATAGGGCGGCGGCACCCTTGCCGCTTCGAGCAGAGCATGCAAATCGCGAGCCTGGGAGGCGCTGTCGCGCGGATAGGGGCCAGGGTCGCTCCATCCGGAGCCGGCTGGGTCATACCAGCAGGTGGTGGTGGATGGGGCCAGCTCGCGCTGGATCGCGACCCAACTGTAGCCCGGCCGCGGGGCGCCGTTTTCCCACATTTCCCTGGGCTTGCTGTAGAAGGCCCACGGGGCGCCGCTTTCCAGAATGACGGCCGGTTGGCCCGCGCCGGAGCAATCGATATTGAGCATGCGGCCGCCGATATTCACGGAGCGGCCGATCTGCGGAAAGTTCTCCCGGTCCCTGGCGCGCTGCATCTGTTCGTAAAGAACGCCGGAGGCCGCGGCGATCACGAGCACCACTACCCCCACGATCAAGACACCCACCGCCGCCGATCTCGCTTTCGTGGACATAACCGGATTGTCGATTGGACTCCGGTCCGCCCGCGGGAGTTCCGCAGAGGATGGGCTATTTCAGTCGGGAGATCCCCCGGCTCTGCCGGGGAGGCAGTAGAAGTTTGACGTATCCGGCAAGGTGCCTTCCGTCGCTCCCGAAGACGGTACGTGAGCATCCGTGCTGGCGGTCGGCGCTCCGGTTTTGGGCGGTTGCGATCAGGCCCCTTCGAGGGGTCCGCAACCGAAAAGCCTCCGGCTCGGCCGGAGGATCGTTATTTCAGCTTGGCGGTTTCGGCCTCGACGGCTTCGCGGGCGATCATCTTCACCTCCACGGTGGGGTGCGCGTGCTCGTCCAGTTTCACGTCGGCGATCTGCGATTCAAAGTGGGCGCGGAAGGCGGCGTCCAAGCTCAGGCCGGGGTCTACTTCCTCCCACGCCAGGACGTGGTAATCGCCCGGGGGCAGGCCGCCCACTTTGTATGCGCCGTTCTCGTCTGAGCTGACATACTTCACCGTGTCATCGCCCGCGCAGACCTGCACGGTGGCGCCGGCCGCGGCTTCGCCATCGGGGCTGCGCACGATGCCGGAGATGCCCGCGGCGTCGGGTGAAAGCACGATTTCCAGCAAGCCGCCTGCGCCGGAGGTCAGGTTGAGTTCTTCGCCGGTAATGTCGCGCCCATCGAAATCGACGGACTTCACGTACACGTTATCGGGCAGGCCGCTCACCTGGATGGAGTACTGGTTGGGGACGATGCGCGGAATGCGGAAGGTGCCATCCGGCTTGATCTGCGCGGCCATTGGCTCTTCGCCCTGTCCGTCCGTCGCAGCCAGCAGCAGACCGGGCCACGGCGAAGGCCTGGCGGGTTCCTCGCCCAGCATGCGGACGGTGCCGGTGAGCAGGGCACCTTCGCCGAGCGGCACCACCACGTTATCCACATCCTGTCCGCTCACCTGGACCACTGCGCGCCCTACCAGCCGCGGCGCCGGTGGTTTCCCTTCGGCCCCCAACTGGGCAGGCAAACCGGCTTCCAAGGTGGTGGCCAGCAGCGCCGACCCGGTGCCGATGATATAGCCGCCGGGCGCCACGTCGCGGAATTCGAAGGTACCGTCGCGTGCCGTGACTGCACCGATTTCCATATGGCCCGGCTCGCCCTGGGTATCCTGTGCGGTGAGTTTCAGATAGGCCTGCGCGGCGGGTGCGCCGGTCAGCGTATTGACCGCCTTGCCCCGGATGTGGAAGGCGCGTGCCAGCCGCATGCGGATCTCCAGGCCGCGCACTTCCGAGCCTGCGGCCACATCCACCGGAGAGGCCGCGGCAGGGTCCGCCACACCGGGGTAGTAAGTGGTGCCGTAGGTGTCGCGTGACTTTGTCCCGTCGGGCTGCGGGGCATCGTCCTGCTGGGGCTGGCCGGCGCTCAGATAATAGCGGCCCGCCTGCAGGTTGCCCACCACGAAGCTGCCATCATCCTGCGAAAGGGCCGACGCCACGGGCACGAACCGCTTGCGGCCCTGCACCCAAGCGGCTTTATACACCTGCACCTGGGCATTGGGGAGGATGTCGCCATCTTCGTCCGCCACTTTTCCGTAAACGAACGACTGCGGCATGAGCTTGAGCACCAGGTCATCGCGATTCTGCCCCGCCACCAGCTTGACCGGCGATCCCCGCAACAGAGGCTCGCGCGCGCCGTAACTCTGCTCCAGGTACCCGATGCGATCGGCAAACAGCCAGTAGACGCCCGGCGCGACGGCATCGAACGAGAACCTGCCCTGCTCATCGGTGGTGGTGGCGTAATTGGATACAGTGGGCGTATCGCTCACGCCGCCCTCGGCGCCGAACCGCTTGAGCCGCACGCTGACTTTGTGGACCGGAGTTCCGGCGGTGAACTGCACCACCTGCCCGGCCACCCGGCACTTACCGGCGGCTTGGGGCGCCTGGGCCCTGCCCAACGCCAAAGCGGCCAGCAGCATCCCGGCGAATCGGGCTGTGGGCATGGCGTACACTATGCAAACATGATACCAACCTGGAGGCTGAACGCCGCGCAGGTGCTGGGCCTGGCGTGCCTGGGCGTGTGGATCGGCGGATGGTTGAAGCGGCGGCTGCCGCTGCTGGACCGGCTGAACATTCCCGTGTCCATCGCCGGAGGGATGGTGTACGCGCTGGCGGCCCTGGCGCTGCACGGCCGGTATCTCAACCTGGAGGCCGACGTGGTACTGCGCGACCTGCTGATGATCGCGTTCATGACCACCATCGGATTGAGCGCGCGCCTGGATCTGATCCGCAAGGGCGGCGCGGGCGTGGCCAAAATGCTGGCCATCGCCAGCTTCGGCGCGGTGCTGCAGAACCTGCTGGGGATGGCTTTGGCGCGCGGACTGGGCATCGACGCGCGGCTGGGCATTCTATCGGGCTCGGTGGCCTTGTGCGGCGGACCGGCGACGGCGCTGGCCTTTGGCGGCACGTTCGAAAAAATGGGCGTTACGGGCGCTACCGCCACGGCCATGGCCTCGGCCACTTTCGGCATCGCGGTGGCCGGGTTGATCGGCGGCTACATCGGCGGCCGGCTGGTGCGCCGGCACGGCCTGAAATCCGAAGCGGAGGCGCTGCCGGCGGCGGTGGTGGAGGCGCTGGGCGAGCGCCCGGCGCTGCTGGCGACCGTGCTTGTAATGGGCGTCGCCATGGGACTGGGCAACCTGCTGAGCGCGGGGATGGAGCGCCTCGGCCTGATCCTGCCGATTTACATCGGCGCCATGATTGTGGCGGCGGTGATCCGCAATCTGGGGGACCGCTACGGTTTCCTGCGTATCTCGCAACCGGATGTGGATGCGCTGGGCAAGGTGGCCCTGTACCTGTTTATCGTGATGGCCCTGGTGACCCTGCGGCTGTGGGAGTTGGCGCGGCTGGCGCTGCCCCTGCTGGTGATTCTGGCCGCGCAGGTGGCGCTCTGCTGGCTGATGTGCGTCACCCTGTGCTACCGGCTGATGGGCCGCGGCTACGAAGCGGCGGTGATGTCGGCGGGCTTCTGCGGTTTCATGCTGGGCATCACGGCCAACGCGGTGGCCTGCATGGAGGAGTTGGTGGAGAAATACGGCCCCGCCCCGCAAGCCTTCCTGGTGGTTCCGGTGGTGGGCGCGTTTCTGGTGGACTTCACCAATTCGCTGATCGTGACGGCCATGGCGAACCTGTGGCGGTGAGGCGGGGGAGACGGGAGATGGCAAGGCATGACGCGGAGACGCCCAGACGCGGAGGAAGAGGCGGAGTACCCCGACGGCACGGAGGAGGTCCAAGGGCAAGCTTGCGGATCGCCGCATACTGGTCGCCGAGCTTTAGAGATGCAACTGAATGCGCAACAAGGATTGTTGGTGGAGGCGTCCCGGCGTGTTGCGGCGGACACCGCCGCCCATTTATCAGGTTTGGCCGAACGGCTCGCGGCGCTCGCGCCGAACAGCGGAATCGACTCCTCCGATTCATGGTCTGATGAAGACCTTCGCGATTTCAGAGCTGCAGCTCTGATGCGACTGGCTGCCGATGCAGCGGATTCACATGCAATAGGATCATGTACCCGATTGCGCGCCAGAGCGGGCGCCTGTTCGGCCGGAACTATGGGACTGTTTAAATGGGACTAAGGTCCATTTGCCTCTGGCACGAGGTTACGACGCGAGAGGGTGCAGAATATTACCACGCAGGCTAGCCACAACCAGACGAGAAGTGTGGAAGTATTCAACAACCGCCAGATATTTACACAAGACCTATGGCATATGACCACGCATTCAACTATATTAAGGTCTGAATATATCTGTTATTTAGATCAAGAGTAAGGAGTTTTGCAAAAAACAATTATGGGTGTCACAAGACGTCGGCGTTCTCCGACAGCGCTAGCTGGTCTCTGGGCAGCGGCGCTGGCGGTTGTGGCTGTTTCCGCCACATTGAACGCTCAAACAACTCTGCAGGCGCCAGTTCTCGCGCTTCGGCCGGTGACGACCGGTGACCTCGCACTATACAAGCTGCCTTCCACAGTCCAGGTATCTGGCGGCTTGACCACCGCGGCTCTGGGCGAACCATGGTACTTGGAAGTCCAGGTTGATGCTACTCTCACGGCCAAGCAAATCGGCAGCGTCACCTGGACGCTGGTTTCCAAGCCGTCCGGGTCCAACGCGCAGCTGGCCGCCAGCCCGCTGACGTCGAGTGTGCCCGTATACGAGCCTTCCGACCGGCTCATCTACCAGGCCGGCGGCCGGCAGCTTCTGATTCCGGATGTGGCCGGCGTTTACATCGTGAGCGCCGAGGTGACCGCCGGGACCACCAGTCCTACCACGATTGCCCAGACACTCACGGCCGGCACGTACATGGGCATCACCACCTGCGCGGAGTGCCACAACACCGGACCGGCGGAACAGATGGTGAAACCCTGGGAGACCACACCGCACTCCCAGATTTTTACTTCCGGCATTAACGGCGGCAGCGGCACCACCGGCGTCAGTTGCATGCCGTGCCACACCGTCGGCTACGATTCGAACAACACCGCGAACGACGGCGGCTTCAGCAATCTGATGCAACAGTTGAAATGGGTCTGGCCTACCACATTGCAACCCGGCAACTGGAACCAGGTCCCCGTCGCTTTGCAGAACGTGGCCAACATCCAATGTGAGAACTGCCACGGTCCCGGCAGCCAGCACGCGGCCAGCGGCGGCGACACCAGCGCCATCTCGGTTCCCCAGAACACCGGCCAGTGCAACCAGTGCCACGATGACCCGACTCACCACTACAAGGGGACGGCGTGGGAGAACTCGATGCACGCCGTCACCACCACCGATCCGGCCGGCAATGCCACTTGCGTGGGCTGCCATACCGGTACCGGCTTCATTCAACGCATGGATGGCATCAGCCCGATTACCGACACCGCGTACCACGCGATCGATTGCGCCGCCTGCCACGAACCGCACGGGGCCACCCAGACCGGGACGACCAACCAGATTCGTAACATGATCTCGGTCACGCTGGGGGACGGCACCACCATACCTCTCACGGGTAACGATAGCCGGGGATACGCTGTCACCGCCGGCGAAGGCATCCTCTGCATGCAGTGCCACCAGGCCCGCGTCAATGCCTCGACGTATGTGAACAGTACCGCCGGCAGCGCGCACTACGGCCCGCACGAAGGCCCCCAAGCCGACATGCTGATGGGCACCAACGGCTACACCTATGGGCAAGAGATGCCTACATCCGCCCACCAGTTCGTGGTTCCCAACACCTGCGTAACGTGCCACATGCAGGAAGTTGCGACCACCGATCCCGGATTTCTCCACGTGGGAGACCACACGTTTACACCCAGCTACACTCCCGCCGGGGGACAGAAGGAGATGCTCGTGGCCGCGTGCCAGACCTGCCACGGCCCGGACGTTACCACATTCGACTTCCCGCTGTTCGATTACAACGGCGACGGCGTGATCCAAGGCGTGCAGACCGAAGTGCAGAGCCTGCTGGACAAGCTGTCCACGCTGCTGCCGCCGAACAACTCGGTGAAGACGTCTCTGACCATTGATTCTACTTGGAATCAACACCAGTTGCAGGCAGCCTACAACTGGCAGTTCGTCAACAACGACGGCAGCCGCGGTATCCACAACACGGCTTACGCGGTGGGGCTGCTCAAGGCCTCCATCGAGGATCTCCAAGCACAGCAGTAAGTCTGTGCTGACGGTCCGGCGCCCGCCCGAGGCGCCGGACCGGTAGAACGCGAGGGCGTAAATCACTGCAAACAGCCGAGAACACTACATCATCCTAAATCCGGCAGTTGCAGCCCCGCGGAGCGGACAGCGGCCGTGCGCTGCAACCAGTTGCAGATAAACCGGTTGTGACCCGGAAGGTGATCTGCGCCGCAGTTGGAAATTGGTGGCCCCAATGGCCCTACGAGGCGGGGCGGCTGGCTAACTGCCGGATTTAGGATCATTGGTTGTGAAGCGCCGCTAGCGTAAAACACTCACCGCAGGTTGAGCGAAGGCGACGTCAGGCACCGACAGGGTTTGTGGTGGACGGGGACTCTATGCCCTTTGCGCGGGGATCTGAAGACTTGCAATTGAGCGATTCTGCGCCTGTTTGGCCCCGCCACATCCCCACAATGCGCCCTGTCATTTGACGTGGCGAACGTGGTTGCGGACTTCGAGGCTCACCAGGGCCGCATCTCCCGCAGTTGGTCCACCCACCCCGGCTGTGCGAATCCTTCCATCATCCAGAGACTGCTGCTCCTTCTGGTGGCCGGATACAGAATGCTCGTGCCGTCCGGAGACAGGCTGAGCCGAATGCCGGGATTGCTGTAGCTGGCAGGCGTAAAGTCTTTGGCGATCTCGCCGAATCGTCTTCACTTCTTTGGTCGCGATGTCGAGTGAAAACAAGGTGCGGCGATCCGGTTCCACCCGGATTCCGTACAACCGTTTCGAGTCGGCCGAAAAAGTCATCTGGACCGCATTCGGCTCGCCATAACTGCGCACCGTCTTGCCATCCGGCGAGATGAGGCACCAACTTGTGCCGCCCCGCGGGACGAGGAACTTGATCCACTGTCCGTCCGGCGACCACTCCGGCAGCGGACTTCCTGCCTTCTCAACGAGCACCGCGGGCGTCGCGTCGCCGGTGGTTCTGACCACCATGATCGAGACTACCCCATCGCGGAACTGCCAGTAGGCGACCCGGCTCCCATCCGGCGACCAGGAACCGCCGCGCTCGATGACGTCTTTCGCGTTGGTCAGCCGGACCGGGGCCCGCCGGAAAGGGACGAGATCCAGTCGAATTGATTGTCGCTGCCGCGCGTATAAAGCACGCGGTCGGCTTGCGGAGACAGCGCTGGAAGAATGAATGCGTTTCTGGTCCCTGGAGGGAACGAGTCGACGGTGACGATCGGGCGGTCCCCGTCCTCGCCGCGCATCCAGATGGCGGGCGACCCGCTTCGCAGGCTCGCGTAAACGAAGGCATTCCGATGCAACGCCCAGGCGGGCATGCCGGTCGCTACCTCGGACGAAATGACCCGTTCGACCGACCCGTCGCTCAAGGACGCCGACAGGATCATGTAGTCCGTCCTGGACTGGCTGAAGAGCAGCCGTGTTCCGTCAGGCGAGAGCGCCGGGCGCGATTGGGATTCCGACGGGGTTCCGTTGGTGACAGCTTTCCGATCTCCCGAGCGCACACCCGCCGTATGCAGATGGCCTCCGAAAGACCACACCGCGGCGAGACCGTCGGGGAACCACGACCACCCGTCGAACGCGTTGTTGGGCACATTCCGGAATACGCGCTCCGGGGCCTTCTGCCCGGCAGGGTAAGGAAGCTTCCATATCTGTCTGCCATCCAAGGCGTCCACGACGAGCGTGATCGACCGCAAGTCCGGTGAAAACTGCGCCTCCGGAATGTTCGACCAGACCGTAGTCTCGAAAGGGTCCGGTGTGTACCGCTTCAGCGGCGATCCGACCGGAGAGGCAGTGTGAACAGAGAGTTTTCGATCCTGGTAGAAGCGGACGGCAACGAGAGCTTTTCCATCGGCAAACAAGCAGATGAAACGATTGTCCATCGGCATGACCACGTCCGGCTCACCGCCAACCACCGGTACGGAAAAGAGCGCCAGGGGTGAGCCGGCACCCGGTGGGTTCTTGCCGATGGCAAAGACGCGTTTGTTGTCCGCCGACCACCCGGCAGGTTGCCAGACCTCCGCACCGGGAGTCAACGCCGCCGGAGTAGGAGAGTTTAAGTAACGCAGAAACAAACGGCGGCCGCCGGCCGGTCCGGCGCTATAGGCGAACGCCTTGCCATCCGGAGACCAATAGGCATCCGAGGGGTTTTCCCATGTAACCTCGATCGGAGTGAATCGGGCGTTCCCGATTCCACTGGCCGGGTGAAGCATCCACCCAATAGCGCCAGGTATCAACGCGAGCGCGATGCCCGCGCAGACCACCCAGGCCTTCGGCCACGAGCGTGGCCGCTCGGGAATCTGAACGGTGCTGGCCGCCTGAACCCCGCTCGCCGTGCTCTCCGAAAGGCGGTCGCGGAGTTGCCGCAGTTCGCGATACAAATCGCGAGTGGACTCGTAACGGTCCGAGGGGTCCTTGGCGAGCAAACGCTCCACGATCCATCGCAGCGGCGCAGGCACGCTTGCCGGCAGAGGCTCCGCCTCTTCGCGGATGATGGCGGTCATGGTCTCGGCCGCGCTGCCGCGCGGAAAAGCCCGCCGGCCCGCGGCGAGTTCGTATAGGACCAGTCCGAACGAAAACTGGTCCGACTGCGCGGTGAGGTCCGCACTCCCCCGCGCCTGCTCCGGACTCATGTAAGCGATGGTGCCGAGCGTGGCACCGGCTTCCGTGCGTGTCATGGCGCGGGTAGCATCGGCGTCCGGGTTGCCCGCGGTTACGATCTTCGCCAGGCCGAAGTCCAGAATCTTGACGCGGCCCTCGCGCGTAATGAGAATGTTGTCGGGCTTCAGGTCGCGGTGAATGATCCCCGCCACATGTGCGGCGGCCAAACCGTCGGCGATCTGTACTGCGATGTCGAGCAGCTTGCGGGTCGAATCGACAGAAGCGATGGGCGCCCCTTCGACAAACTCCATGACCAGGTAGTCCGGCCCCACGTCGTAGAGCTGACAGACGTTGGGATGATTCAGCGCGGCGACGGCCCGAGCCTCACGCTCAAAGCGTTGCGAAAAAGCTTTTTTGGAGACCTTGATGGCAACCGTTCGATCGAGACGCGTGTCGCGGGCCTTGTACACTTCGCCCATCCCACCGGCTCCGATGGGGTTCACAATCTCGTAGGGGCCGCGGCACGCTCCCGGAAGAAGGGACATATCTGGTCTCGAATCATTCTACTTGAAGTCGAATAGCGAACCGACGGTCAGTCGTTTCCGTTGGGATCAAGCCGTGTTTCGACCGGGATACGTCGGTCGTGTTCTCGGGGTGGACGATGCGGTGCGATCGCCCACAGGGGAGGGCGTTTTGCCAACGGGCCTTTAGCGCCGACGTCCGGCACCGGAAGGCAACCCGATCCCGCCGCCTCAGAACTCCACCCCAACCTCCTCTATTACTCGGGCGGCGCGTTGGTGACGAACTCGAAGATGTCGGTGTTGGTGCGCACCAGCATGTGGCCGGGGCCTAGCGGTTTGTTCTCGGTCTCGAAAAACACGGCTCCGTCGGTGGTGTCGCCCGGCGCCATTTTGGTCTGTACCAAGGCCAGCGCACTGGCCGCGGCGGCGGCCTTTAACTTCGTGGAGGTCATGGCCAGGGCGGCCTGGCGGCGCTGCTCGTAGCCGTTGGTGGACTTAAAATGCGCGTTGCCGTACACCGACGCTTCGTAGGTGGTCACCAGCTTGATGACGTCGCTGCCGCTGCCTTTCTGGGTCAGCATGTCGATCACGGTACGCGCAGGGGTGGCGTGCAGCGCGGTGCCATCGCCGCGTATGTAGGTGAAATCCTCCGGGCGGATAAAGTACGGGCTGGGCGCTCCGTTGGATATGGCCACCTGGACGATGGCGTACCCATGAATGTGAGTGGACAATGGCGCAAACATCACCGTCACTCCCGACCGTGTCAAGGTCTGGTATTTCAGCCCATTGGATTCGAACTCGATCACCTGGGCACCGGCCGGATGGTGATACACCAAAAGCGTTGCCACCAAAAGCCCGAGAAGCCGCACCATGCAACTATCTTACGATACCGCCCCGATCCGGATTGGGGAAAAACAAGCCGCTTCGAAAATTGCCGCCGCGGCTTTCGGTCCCGTTCCAGCGGGATTTCGCCGCCCTTTGCTGACGCAGGAGCCTGGGCTTTAGGAATGTGTGAGATACAGCCGACGGAGGCAACGCCAACGCTGGCCGGAGCCGCGTCACGGCTTGATGCGAACCTCCTCCCAGCGCGGCAGCGAAACGGTGGTCCGGTAGTTCGAATCGTTGTAGTCCGGGTTGCGGACCGGCGCGTAAATCCGCTGGCCGGAGAAGGGCCGGTCCTGGGTGTAAATCCAAACCCGCCGCTCATCCCAGAGCACGATTTCACCCCGCTGGTCGCCGGTCAGACCCAATACCGCCGCCAGGCCGGGTGCCCATCGTCCGGGAACATCACCACCCGCCGCAGGTGGCCTTCGATCGATCCGCCTCCCTGGTGTTGCCGGAAAGCAGGCCGAACTCCTCGGCATCGCCGCGCCAGTTGACGGGTAGCATGGGACTGCCGCTGTGGATGGGCTCGTCCTGCGCCAGGATATTGCCGTCCGCGTCGAACAGCGTAACGATGCCGGGGCTTTTCCAGAAATCGGCCGAAATATATCGCGGCCCCGGCAAGTCGGGACGGTGAAGGGCGACGCTGGGGCTTTGGTTGTGTCCCACGCGCACACGCTTCAGGATGGCGGCCTCAGCTCACGATGCTGCGCGAAGCTTCATCCCAGCGGACGGTCTGCTTGCGGAAGTACGATTCGTTGGCCATGTGGCAGGCTATGGCCGCATGGTTGCCGAACACGGCATCCTCGGTGACCGGCCGGCGCGTCTTCACCGCCTGGAAGAAGGTCAAGAGGTGCGGGCGCAGGTCGTCCCAATCGTCGCCGCGATAGACCGCATCGGCGGCCACCGGCTCGTGTCCGGGCGGCGGATCGTGCTCGGCGTGCCATTGCTCGATGTAGGCCTGGTGCAGCTTGGGCGGGAAGCTGGCCGCGTAGTAGCTGGGGGACGTATCTATGCCCTGCTGCGGGCTGTAGCTCAGTTGGTACTCGCCGGCTTCGAGAAGGCCTTTGGGTCCCAGGAATCGAGCCAATTCCGGGGTTTCCGTGCCCAGCCCCAGCCGGACGTAAACGGGTATTCCGTGATAGTCGAACAGCACCACGTGCAGGTCCGGCATGTTGCGGCCATCCTTCCAGCGGAAGATGCCGCCGAGGGCCGAGGCGGACCGCGGAATCTCGTTCCACCCCAGGGTGAACATCATGCCGCTGAGCAGGTGCACCATCAGGTCGCCGCCGACGCCCGTACCGTACTCCCGCCAGCAGCGCCAGCGCGCGAATCGTTCGGGGCTGAATGGGATCTTAGGGGCATCGTTCAACCAAGTGTCCCAGTCCATGTTCTGGGGAGAAAGATCGGGCGGCGGCGGATACACCCAGGCGCCGGTGGGATTGTTGCGGCCCAGCGAAAGTTCCACCATCTCCACTTCGCCGATGGCTCCATCGTGGTACAGCTCGCGGGCCTTGGCGCACAGCGCCGAGCTGACCCGCTGCGAGCCGATCTGCACGATGCGGTTGTTCTTGCTGGCCGCCTCCGCCATCTCGAAGCCCTCGGGGGCGGTGTGGGACATCGGTTTTTCGCAGTAGATGTCTTTGCCGGCGTTGCAGGCATCCACCACCACGCGTTTGTGCCAATGATCGGGGACGGCGGCGAGGAGGCAGTCGATGTCCTTGCGGTCGAGCAGCTCGTGGTAGCGGCGGGTGGTGGGCAGGTTGGGGTTGCCGGTGAGGGACTTGGCCAGGGTGTGACGGCCGTCGTAGAGGTCTGCTGCGGCCACGCATTCCACGCCCGGCAGGGTCAGCGCGGCGGAGAGCAGGCCCGAACCTTCCATGCCCACGCCGATGATGCCGAACCGCAGTTTCCCGCCGGAGCCCGATTGCGCGGCCTCCATCAGACGCGGTTCGAGGGCCACCGTGGTGGCGGCCAGTAACCCGCCCGCGGCCGCCGAGCCGGCGCGCAGGAACTGGCGGCGGGACGAATCGAATTGCATAGACGAACCTCCTTTGCTTACTTCTTCAACGGTTTGATGGCCACCTGGCGGAAGAACACGATGTCGTTGTCGCTGTGGTTCTGCAGCCCGATATAACCGAGGATCGGGCGCGGCCCGCGCTGCGGCTCAAAACTGAACTTGCGGGGCGGGGTCGGATCGCCTTCCTTGTAGTCGGTCACCTTAACGCCGTTGAGTACGACGATGGTGCGCGGTCCATCCAGGGTTATTTCCATGGTGTTCCACTGCGGCCCCGGCTTCCCGGCCATCGCCAGGGGCTTGGTGAGCGAGTACAACATACCGGTGGAATGATATTCGTCCTCCGGTGGGTTGGAGCGTTCGGGATGGTTATCGATCTGCACTTCGTAGCCGTAGTGTACCGGCATCCACTCTTCGCGCGGCTCCAGGGGGATGCGGACGAAGACGCCCGAGTTGTCGTTCTCGTCGCGCATGCGGAAGACCACCCGTAGGACGCAATTCTCGATCGGGCCGCCGGTCCAATAGAGCAGTCCCATGCCGCCGTGGGTGTGGATCAGGCCGTCCTCCACCGTCATGTTACCGGGGCCCACGTGCTTCCAGCCGGACAGATCCTTGCCGTCGAAAAGCTGCCGCCAGTGGTTCGGATCGCCGGTACAGGCATTCTGCCCAGGGGTAGCCGCCAGGGCCGCCACGCTCAAGGAAACGGACAGACAAAAGCATGCCGCCAGCCGCGCCATAATCGATGAACCTCCGTTGCCTTGCAACACCCTCAGTCTACTTCAGAACTTCAGACGCGGGACGGGACCGGGTCCCCGGGTGTGCCTGGGTGCACCCGCCGGTGGATTCGCCGAAGGCGTACCGGGCCCGGCGGGAAAGGGGCATAGGCCAGCGGCGTTGAAATAAGCTATCCGCGAAGGTCACCGGGGCGGTCGAGTTCCGCGAGGCGCTGCGGCCTGATCGGTGGGTATGGTGTTCGCCAAAGGCTTACCGCTAGACTAACCCTATGACTCAGCAATCGAAGAAAGCGAGACGCCGTTTTCACGCTCGCGTAGAGACGCGTGCGGATTCGCTGAACGGAATTCTATTGGCAGCCTTCTGGCAAAGGCTCCTCGGATTCTGCGTCGACCTGCTGGCCGCTGTGAGCATTTGGTTTCCGGTTGAATTCTCGTGGCGACGCTTTCTTCTTCATGAGACCAACATTCACATCGTCTGGGACTTTCACGAAGCCGGGAACATTGTGGTGATGGTGCTCTATTGGGGATTGACCAATTATTTTGGCAACGGGCAAAACGCCAGGCAAGTGGGTTGCGCGCACCAGAGCTGTGTCGCTTACAGGCGAACGCATGGGACGGTGGCAATCCATCGAGCGCGGGCTAGGGTATGGAGCTGCGGTGCTGGAGTTAGGTCTGGGGTTCCTGCAATTCTTTTGGGACCGGAATCGGATGTGTGCACAGGACCGGCTCGCCGAGACGATTGTGATCGACGTGAGAAAGCCGAAGGAGAACGCCGTCACCGAAAGGGCGCAGCCTAAGTCGGAGGCGCGCTCGCCGCAGGAAATGTTAGTCCTGAAGAAAGACGCCGAAGCCGGGAAAGGGTAACCCGAAAAAGCGGAGGGTCTTGAAGCGGGCATTCCTTCCCTCGACCCTGGCCGGGCAGTCGGCGCGCGGGTTCCCAGGGTAGCGACCGGCGGAGCCGTTGTTTCGCCCCCAAGGCCATTCTTGCTCCTGTCGCGGGCGCGGCAGAGCGGATTAAGGCCCGCTGTGACGCTCGATGCCCCGGCGATTGCCGCCGGGCGCGGACTTAACCCCTGAGACGCGACCCGTCGACAAGCCCCACTTATTTGTACTACTAAGTTGGCCGGCGGACGTCGAAGACTCGGGGAGGGCAGAGTATGGCACGCTTGGACTCCGGGCGCCGCCCAGGCTTGGGCGCGGCGTTTCTCTCTGTCTACGGGATCACGCGCGGCATGTGTGAAACGGGCGCATCCGTGCCTCCGCGCGAGAGTCCCCACGGGTTCCTGCATAGACTGGCGGTCACTCTACGGAAACGGGTCTGGCCGCGGCGCAGCTGATTCCGCGGACAATCCTTCGGCTTCGCCGGCTTGGCCGCCGTTTGCACGGCGCCGAGGATTGGGGTTAGACTGAGCGTTCCATGAGCCGGTACCCGGTCCTTATTCTCCTGTTGCTGGTGTACGGTATTTCCGCACTTCATCCCCAGGATTCCAAGGTCAAGGACGCCTCCGCGCCCAACCTGCTCTCCTGCTCCACCGCGGGCATCGAGAGCCTCCAGAAATGGTACGTGCCGGACACCGGGCAATGGCGAACCACCGGGTGGTGGAATGCCGCCAATGCTACCACGGTGCTGGTGCGCTATTCGCGCCTGGCCGGTTCCGCAGACGTGAAGGCGGCCATCGAGAATACCTTCGCCCGCAACGCCGGCGGCAAGTTCCTGAACCAGTATTACGACGACGAGGGCTGGTGGGCGCTGGCCTGGATCGACGCTTACGAATGGTCGCATGAGGCGCGCTATCTGGCCATGGCGGAGCAGATCTTCGCGGACATGACGCAGGGCTGGGACGATACCTGCGGCGGCGGCATCTGGTGGCGGAAAGACCGCCGCTACAAGAACGCCATCGCCAACGAACTGTTCCTTTCGGTGGCTGCCGGCCTGGCCGCCGCGGCCGACCCGGCGAAGCGGCCGGCTTACCTCGATTGGGCCCAGCGGGAGTGGAAGTGGTTCGCGGCCTCCGGGATGATCAATGCGCGCGGCCTGGTCAACGACGGGCTGACCGCAGGCTGCCAGAACAATGGCCGCAATACCTGGACTTACAACCAAGGGGTGATCCTGGGCGGCCTGAGCGGGCTGGCCGCCGCCACCGGGGAGAAGCCGCTGGTGGAGCGGGCGCAAACCATCGGCCTGGCGGCCATCGCGCAGCTCACCGACACGGACGGGATTCTGCACGATTCCTGCGAGCCGAAGTGCGGAGCGGACGCGGTCCAGTTCAAGGGCATTTTTGCGCGCAACCTGGGCGTGCTGAACGCCGCCGCGCCCCTGCCGCGTTTTCGCACTTTCCTCGAAACCAACGCGGAGCGGATTTGCCGGGTGCAGACGGCGGATCACCAGTTTGGCGTGCTGTGGTCGGCACCTTCGGATGCGGTGAATGCGGCCACCCAGGTTTCCGCCCTGGACGCCATTCTGGCCGCGGCTGCCCTGGGCCGCTGATTATACCTCCGCCGCTGCCCCGTGCCGACAACGCCGCCGGGGCTTTTTTGGTAAGCTCACAACTTACCTATGCGACTCGCTTTGTTTCTCTGTGCCGCCGCCGCGGTCCGGGCGCAAACGGTGGTTCCCCCGGAACCGGCCCTGGCCGAAATTGCCGCCACGCATCGCTTCCTTCAGTCTTCCATTGCGCCCGATGGCGCGCACGTGGCCTACGTGGAAGCGCTGGGAGGGCCGGGCCAATCGGCCATCTACATCGCTCCGCGCACACGGGTTTCGGCGGGCGATGGCAAAACGGCCTGCGAGGAAGGCCCGGTCGCCTGGTCGCCGGATAGCCAACAGCTCGCGTTTCTTTCCGACCACGAGAAGAAGGGGCAACTGCAGCTCTACGTGGCGCCCGCGGGCGGCGGTCGGGCGCGGCAGTTGACGCACCTCACGGGGCTGCTGGCGGAGCCGCGATGGTCACCCGACGGCCAACAGATCGCCATCCTGTTCACCGAAAGCCTGCCGCACGCGGCGGGACCGCTCGACCCGGTACCGCTCGAATCGGGCGTGCTGGAGTCGCGCATCTTCGAGCAGCGCCTGGCCCTGGTGGACGCGGCCACCGGCGCGGTGCGGCAGCTTTCTCCGAAGGACATGTACGTGTACGAGTACGACTGGTCGCCCGACGGCCGCAGCTTTGCGGCTACAGCGGCGCGCGGCGATGGCGACGCCAACTGGTGGATCGCGCAACTTTACACCGTGTCCGCCGAGACCGGCGCGATGCAATCGATCTATAAGCCGCCGGTCGACCGGCAACTGGCGGTGCCGCGCTGGTCGCCGGACGGAAAGTCGATCGTGTTCATCGGCGGCCTGATGAGCGACGAAGGTTCGACGGGCGGCGACGTGTTTCTGGTCTCCGCCGCGGGAGGCGATGCGCGCGACCTCACAACCGGCATGGCGTCGTCGGCCAGCAACATCACGTGGCCCCGGAAATCGCCGCGGCTTTACTTTACCGAACACTTCGATGGCGGCAGCGCGGTTTCGCAGCTTGATCCGGCGACCGGCCAATCCGAGCGCCTGTGGCAGGGCGACGAGAGCCTCAACCCGCCGTTCGACGACTCGGGAATTTCCATGACCGCGGATGGTTCGGGGAGCGCCGTGATCCGCCATTCGTTCCAAAAACCGCCGGAGGTGTGGGCGGGCCGCATCGGAGACTGGAAGCCGCTCACCCAGGAAAACCGGCAGCGAAAGCCGCAGTGGGGCGAAGCCAAGAGCCTGCACTGGACCAATGAGGGCTTCCACATACAGGGCTGGCTGCTCTACCCCAGCCATTTCGATCCCAACCGCAAATACCCGATGGTGGTGGCGGTGCATGGCGGGCCGGCATCGTCGGTGAAGCCCTCCTGGCCGCGGCCCGGCTACAACCCGGTGCTGCTCACCCAGCAGGGTTATTTCGTGTTGCTGCCGAACCCGCGCGGCAGTTACGGGCAGGGGGAAAAGTTCACCGCGGCCAACCGGCGCGATTTCGGCGGCGGCGACCTGCGCGACATCCTGGCGGGAGTGGACGAGGCGATCCGCACGGCGCCGGTGGACTCGCAGCGTGTGGGCCTCACCGGTTGGAGCTACGGCGGCTTCATGACCATGTTCGCGGTGACCCAGACCAACCGCTTCCGGGCTGCCGTGGCCGGCGCCGGCATTGCCAACTGGCAAAGCTACTATGGCGAGAACGCCATCGATACCTGGATGATTCCGTATTTCGGCGCGTCGGTCTACGACGACCCGGCGGTCTACGCGAAGATGTCGGCCATCGACTTCATTAAGAAGGCCAAGACGCCTACCCTGATCGTGGTGGGCGACCGGGATGGCGAATGCCCGGCGCCGCAGTCCTTCGAATTCTGGCGCGCGTTACAGGCCATGGACGTGAAGACGGAGATGGTGGTCTACGCCAACGAAGGCCATTCGTTCCACAACCCGGCGCATCAGAAGGACGTGCTGCTGCGAATGATCGAGTGGTTTAATGACAACCTGAAGTGACGGGCGGGTGGGCGCGGTGTTCCGCGGGGAATCCGTCGGGGCCGGGCGGTGGGCGTGGCTGCTGGCGGCGCAGCGGCCTTTGCGAGCCACGGAGACCGGCGCCTGGGAAACCCGCCGCGCGCTCGGGCCGTACGCGGTAACCATGGTTCGCGTACTGGCCGCATGATACGATCTGAGCCCCGATGCTCCCGCTGTCCCAGTGGCAAACCCTCTTTGAAGTCCAGGCCAGCGCCGCGGCTACCCTGACGGGGCTGGTTTTCGTCGCGGCCTCGATAAATCTGAGCAGGATCATCGGGGTGCCCGGGCTGCCGAGCCGGGTCTCGGAGAGCCTCTTCCAGTTCCTGCAGGTCTTCTTCATCTGCACGGCGGGCCTGGTTCCCCGGCAGCCGGTGGCGGCCTTCGCCGCGGAGATTCTGGCGGTGGCGCTGCTTTCCTGGGGATTTCAAGTGGCCGGACATATCCGCTACGGAAGGTCCCGTTCCGGCCATCCCCGAAGGTGGCTCATCATCCCTGAATCCGGCGCATTCTTGCCTCCCCAAAAGCCGCCAAACCCCATGTTGACAGGCTTTGGGAGCATATTGTAGAATTTCGCCAATCCCTAACAGTCGGTTAGGAATTCGCGAAATGCCGTATTCGCCGCGAAATATCAGAATCGCCTGTAATCATGCGGGGCTGACGCATTACGGCGGTGTCTACTTCTTTCATGAGTTTCTGCGAGTGCTGCAGCTCCGCCATTTTCTGGCCAGGCACCTGACCTACCCCAGACGCAACAACCGGTATCACTTATCACAGATGGTATTGGCCCTGATGTACCCCATCGTCCTGGGGTTGGATCGCTTGGAAACCGCGTCATTCTTGCGTTCCAACGGTACCTTCCAATACCTCACCGGCTTGCCGAGTTTCCCTGATCCTCAGACTTTGCGCCGCTTCTTACACAATGCACCTGACCCCTTCTGGCAACAGTTGCATCGCGTCAACGACCGACTGCTGCAAACGTTCATCCACCTACCCGCCCGACGCTCCCGATTGATCTTCGACTTGGACAGCACGGTGGTGACGGTATTCGGGAACCAGGAAAATGCCGCCGTCGGTTACAATCCCCGCTATCGTGGCAAGAAATCCTACGACCCACTGCTCTGCATAGAGGCCAATTCATCCTACCTCTGGGATGCCGAACTCCGTCCAGGGAATGCCGGCACTTGGGATGGCAGCATGGAATTGCTGGACACCAGCTTCGCCAATGTCCCACCCGAAATCCGCGAGGTGCGAGTCCGCGCCGACGCCGGCTTCGGCTTCAATCCTGTGTTCGTTGCTCTAGAGACCCGACCCGCACAGTATGCCGTGGTCGCTCGTTTGACCCAAGCGTTCAAGCGACTGCTCCCCGGCATCTCGTATGAACCCGTGAATCCCAGGTGGGAGATGGCTGAGGTCGAGCACCGCCTCCATGGTTGGCCAAAGGCCCGTCGTTTCGTGGTGGCGCGAAGGTTCATTCAACAAGACGAAGCCGAGACCACTCTGTTCGCCATGGGCCGATACATCTATCGTGCCTGGGTCACAAACATGCCGCTGACCCCAGCCGGGATCTGGCATTTTTACGACGGACGTGCCGGGATGGAACCACGGATTTGCGAGCTGCGAGAAGACTATGCGCTCCGCAAGATTCCAACGGCGTCGTTCGCCGCCAACGCGCTCTACCTGGAGATCGTCCGCCTCGCCTACAATCTGGTGACAGCTTTTCAGCGAAATTGTCTGGATGAGTCCTGGCAAAACCTTACCCTGCAGAAGCTGCGCTATAAGCTGTTCCTCATTCCCGGCGAACTGACGCGTCCACAAAACCGGCCGGTGCTCAGGCTCAGACCTTCACCGATGATAGAAGGCCTCGCGGAAAAGATTCTCGCCAGGGCAGCCAAGTTGAAGCCCCTTCAGCCCTGAAGACGCGTTTTCACGCCGGATCCAAGTCATCCGGACCCTGCAGACGCAGTGCGGCTCGGTTCCGTTCTTCGTCGCCGGGGGCTTGCTTCTGCTTGGGAGACCGGGCGGCATTTATTGGGTTGTACCGGGGTTCGTCTTCTCGTTTGCCGGAGGCGTCACCAATTCCTGGGTGTTACTCATCGAGATCATGAGATAGACCCGGGCGCTTCCAGCGCGGTTGAACGGAAGTCCCACTGCGCCCACGGTGAACCCCTGAGGCGCTTTTGTAAGGAATTGTGATAGTTTGGGAACAATTATTACAGGTTTGGGCGTAAATGGTAGCTGGTTCCGAAGCGGCGAGGTCGACCGGGATCCGGCCCGATTCCAGGACGCAGGAGATCCTGTCCGGGCAAGTAAGTCTCCTCTATGCCAATGCGGGCGTGGCGGTGGGCGGCACCATCCTGGCAGTCACGATCCTGGCCTTTCTGCAGTGGCGGGTGATTCCCGATGGCGTGATTCTGGGGTGGTCGGTGTATATGTTCCTGGTGTCGGCGGCCAGGGGCGCACTGACTCTACGTTACCGGGGCGCTTCCCCGGAAGATAGGGAGGCCGGTAAATGGCGCGCCGCCTATGTGGCGGGCGCCGCTTTGGCGGGCGTGGGCTGGGGCGCAGCGGCGGTACTGCTTTACCCCGATGCCCCCCTCAGGAACCAGGTTTTCCTGGTTTTCGTTCTGGGCGGAATGATGCTGGGCGCGGCATCGCTGCTGGCGCCCCGGCCGGAGGCATTTCTGCTGTTCCTGCTGCCGACGGGCCTGGTTCCGGTGGTCCGTCTGCTTCTCGAGGGCGATGAGACGCACGTTGCCATGGGGCTGCTGGCGGTCGCCTTCACCCTGGCCACGCTGATCACCACCTGGCGGATCCATCGCACTATCGATTCGTCGCAGCGGCTCCAGTTTGAAAACCGCGACCTGGTGGTGGATCTGCGGGCCGCCAAGAGCCAGACCGAAGCTCTGAACCAGGGGCTGGAACTGCGAGTCCAGGAGCGGACCGCCGAACTGCGCCAGTCCACCGAGCGGCTGCGGGCCGAGATTACACAGCGCCAGCAGGTGGAAGAGGAGCTGTTGCGGGCGCGCAAACTGGAATCGTTGGGCGTCCTGGCGGGCGGCATTGCGCACGACTTCAACAATTTCCTGACCATCGTGCAGGGGAACCTGGATATGGCCAAGAAGGCCCTTGACCCCGGCCATATGGTTCAGGAGATGCTCGACCAGGCCGCCAGCACCTGCCAGCGCGCGGCGTTTTTGTCCTCCCAGTTGCTGACCTTCGCCAAAGGCGGCACGCCCGTGCGGCGTCTGGTTTCGGTGGCCGGCCTGGTGACGGACGCGGTCCAACTGGCGCGCGCCGGCGCACCCATCAGCATTGCCGTGGATATTGCCGCAGACCTGCGGTCCGCCTGGGTGGATCCGGGGCAGATCGGGCAGGTGTTGCACAACATCCTGCTGAATGCCCGGCAGGCAATGCCCGAAGGCGGAATCATCGAGGTGCGGGCTGAGAACGTGGAATCCCCGAACTATCCGAAGTCCGAGCCGCGCGTGCGGATTTCGATTCGGGACTACGGTTGCGGGATTCCGGCCGACGTGCTTCCCAGGATCTTCGACCCGTACTTCACAACGCGGGCGGGCGGAAGCGGGCTGGGCCTGGCCACCGCTTATTCAATTGTGTCGCGGCACGACGGCCATCTCTCAGTGGCCTCGCAACCGGGCAGAGGAACGGTGTTCACGATTGATCTGCCCGCCTCGCTCGAAAGTCCCGCGCCGGAGGCTCCCAAAGTCAGCGAATTCCAAACCGGCACGGGCCGCATATTGGCGATGGACGACGAGGAGGCTCTTCGCAGGCTGCTCAAAGCCGTCCTGGGCAACCTGGGCTACGAAGTCCAGACCGCCCGGGACGGAGCCGAGGCGGTCGCGCTATACGAAGCGGCCAAGGCTGCCGGACAGGGCTTCGACACGGTGCTGCTGGATCTGACGGTAGGCGGCGGCATGGGCGGCATAGAGGCCGCCGCCATCCTGAAGGGGATGGACCCGGCCGCGAAGCTGATCGTGTCCAGCGGCTACTCGGACACGGCGGCGATGTCCGATTGCCGGCGGTACGGCTTTGACGCGGTGATTCCGAAACCGTGGACCCCGGCGCAAATGAGCGAGGTGTTGCGGAGGGTGCTGGCTTTCGACCCGAGCCGCACACCGGATTAAAACCTGGACGGGGGCCGCAGCCTTGCCGATCGGGTTGGGCGGCATTTTTCTGGCCCTGCTGGCCCGCGGAAGACGATGGGGCAAGGGTGATAAAATCGCACTCACCGGCCGGGGTGGACGATCCTGGCGGCGGTTGAGGTGCTTCATGCGCAACACCGGTTTCGTGCACCGCTACGGGAAGGTCCTGCCCGCGGTAGCTGTCTTGGTTTGGCCTGCCGCGGCGGCGATGCCGTGCGAGAGCCTGAGTTCGCTGGCACTGCCGGAGGCCACAATCACGGCCGCGCAGTCGGTGGCGGCTGGCGATTTCACTCCGCCGGGGGGATCGGCCGCACGGCCCATCCACAACCTGCCGGCTTTCTGCCGCGTGGCGGCGACCCTGACGCCGAGCAAGGATTCCGACATCAAAATCGAAGTCTGGATGCCCGTGGCCGGCTGGAACGGCAAGCTTCAGGCGGTGGGCAACGGGGGCTGGAGCGGCGCGATCAACTACGGCGGTTTGGCCAACGCCGTGGTGCATGGTTACGCGTCGGCCTCCACGGACACGGGCCACAGCGGGGACCGGGCGCAATTTGCGCTCGGCCATCCGGAAAAGCTGATCGACTTCGGTTACCGCTCCGAGCACGAGATGACCGTCAAGGCCAAAGGCCTGATTGCCGCGTTCTACGGCAGCGGCCCCCGGCTCTCCTATTGGAACGGCTGTTCGTCGGGCGGCAAACAGGGGCTGAAGGAAGCGCAGAAATACCCCGAGGATTACAACGGGATCATTGCCGGCGCTCCGGCCAACAACTGGGTGGCGCTGCTCTCCTCGGACATGCGCAACAGCGTGGCCCTGCTGAAAGACCCCGCCAGCCGCATGACGGCCGGCAAACTGGCGGCCGTCCACAAGGCGGCGGTGGCGGCTTGCGATGCGGTGGACGGCCTCACGGACGGAATCATCGGCGACCCCACCAAATGCCATTTCGATCCCTCGATCCTGCTATGCCAGGGTGCCGAAACGGAAAGCTGCCTCACGGCCGCGCAGGTGGCAGCGGTGAAGCAGATTTATAGCCCCCTCACCAATCCGCGCACGCACGCCGAGATTTATCCGGGGTTGGAGCCGGGCAGCGAACCCGGCTGGGTGGCCTTCGCGGGGCCGGAGCCTTTTCCGATCTCGACCGACTATTTCCGGTATGTCGTCCACCAGAATCCCGATTGGGATTTCCGCACTTTCGATGCCAGCCAAGATGTCGCCCTGGCGGCCAAGCTGGACCGCGGGGATGTGCTCAAAGCCGTAGACCCCGACCTCCGGAAATTCGTTTCTCACGGCGGCAAGCTGATTCTGTACCACGGCTGGAGCGACAACCTGATCGCCCCGCTGAACAGCGTCCACTACTTCGAGAGCGTCGAGGCGAAGCTGGGCGGGCTGGAGAAGACCGGGGAATCGGTGCGCCTCTTCATGGCTCCGGGGATGTCCCATTGCGGCGGGGGTGACGGACCCAACAGCTTCGACATGCTTACGCCCATGGAGCAGTGGGTGGAGCAAGGCAAGGCGCCGGAGAGCGTGGTGGCCACGCATCGGACGGGTGGCCGCGTGGACCGGACGCGCCCCTGGTGCCCGTATCCGCAGGTGGCAGAGTACAAAGGTAGCGGCAGCACGGATGATGCCGCGAACTTCGTCTGCGTGCGGCCGTAGGGAGCGTCGAAAGGCGCGCGCCGCCGGCCTCCAGTGCGGCGCAGGGCACGTGCCGAGCCGCCCGACCGCAGAGCCACACCCACGGCCACAGGCGCCGACCGGCTGAATTGGGGCCGCGTTGCCGCACGTTACCGGACGCGGCGGGGATCAACGCCGGCGGCTGGCTCAACCTCCGATTCCAGCCGATTGCGCCACCCAACCGCAGAGCCACACCCGCGGCCACAGGCGCCGACCGGCTGAATTGGGGCCGCGTTGCCCCGTTACCGGACGCGGCGGCGTTCAACCTAAATCCGGCAGTTAGCCTGCCGCCCCGCCTCGTCGAGCTATCTGGCGCCAGCAATTCCCAACTGCGGCGCACATCACCTTCCGGGTGACAACCGCTTTATCTGCAACTGGTTGCAGCGCACGGCCACTGCCGGTTCCGCGGGGCTGCAACCGCCGGATTTAGGTTCAACGCCCGCGCGGCTGGCTCAACCTCCGATTCCGGCCGCCTGCGCCGCCCGACCGCAGAGCCACACCCACGGCCACAGGCGCCGACCGGCTGAATTCGGCCCGCGTTGCCGCCGTTACCGGACGCGGCGGCGATCAACGCCCGCGGCTGGCTCAACTTCCGACTCCAGCCGCTTGCGCCACCTGCTGTTCCCAGGCTTCGAGGGAGGAATGTATCGCGCGGCCCAGGAAGGCGGCACGGAGGTCGTTCAGCTCGGGAAGCTTGCGGCGTCCGATGGCGTAACGGTGGAAATTCGCCTCCTGTTCGAGCGATGCATCGGGGAGGTAAATGGGCTCGCGATGGAAATTCACCACCGCCAGGCCGCGGGTGAGCTGCTGGATGGATTCCTCCACCGGCCGACCGGCGCGGAAAAAATAGGTGGCGCCGCCGCCGCGGGAGGCGGATTCCCAGGCCGCCACGTCCCGGCCGGCCAGAGGGAAGAAGAACCAAAAGAACAGAGGCGGACCGGCGCCGGCGCCGGCGCCTTCCGCGGCCGCCGGGGCATCCGCCAGCGCGGCTTCGTCGGGGCGCACGAATTTGAAACCGGTCATCACGGCGTCCGCGGCGGAGCGGGCCCGGAGGGAATCGAAGTAGGGCTTGAGGGGTTGATCGACCGCGCGTGCCACCAGCGCTTCCGGCAGGCTGGGGTGGATGGCGGCCAGCGCGGCCAGCTTCACGCTGCGGCCCTCGGGCGCCAGCACCAGCAGTTGCTGCAATGGGCCGGCATCTAGAAACGGAAACATCTGGTGCAGGGCCTCCGCCGCGCGACGCCGTAGCGCATCCATGGCGCTGCGAAGGGTCTCGCCGAACTCCCCGGTCTTCTGGGCGAGCTTGCCGATGGCGAGTTTCCGGTCGCCGGATAGGAGGTGGTAGGTGTAAGTGGACTCGTGGAAGGCGACGGAATCCAGATCCGCCAGACGCCACTGCACCGCCGGGCCGCCCAGCGGCAGGACGGCCAGGTTGCTGCCATAAATGCGAATTTCGGCAGCCGGCCCGTTGACGGCTCCGTGGAAACGGCCCACCTCTTCCAGGTCTTCGAGCAGCAGGCACCGGACGGTGCGGCTACGCCAGGCGGACAGCAGCTCCTCGCACAAGCGGCCGAACGCCGCGCCGAACTGGCGCAATTGCATCCGACGGCCGGTGTAGAGCTGCAAGGATAAGTCCCATTCGCCCGGGGCAACCACGTCCACGTCGCCCAGGTCGAAGGCCAGCGGCGCCCCGGCCGGCGGGGTCACCACCAAGGTTTCGGTATCGAAGCTGATTTCGCCGGCGCCCTGCTGAAGCGGCGCGCCGCCCCCATCCAGATACTGGAATTTCCCGGAGTAAGCGGGCATCCGCCTCACGCCATCTTGTTGCCGCACTCCGGACAGAACCGGACGCCGGAATCCACCTGGGTGCCGCAGCGGGGGCACTCGCCTTTCGGCCGAAGCGGCTTACCGCATTCGGGACAGAACTTAGCCCCCTGGGCGCGGGCGCCGCAACTGGGACACAGAGCGGTGGCTTCGGCGGTCAGATTGAGGCCCTTGGTGAGGTCCTGTTCCTGCACCTTCTGGCGCATCTGGTCGACGGTGGCCTGGGCCTGCGCCGAGGCCATCTCGGTTTCGACATCCGGCGCGCACTCGTAGCACAACATGCGCTTTCCGTTCCAGCAGGTGGCCAGGCAAACCCAGCGCGAGCACTTGGGGCATTGGCGGAAATTCGGTTTGGCTTCTTCGACGGCCTGGTGCAACGCGCGGTCGTGAGCCGGGCCCTGGATGGCGCGCTCGACTTCATAAGCCGACGACCCCGCGGTGCCCAGGATGCCTCCGAACAGAGATCCCGCGGTGCGAAGCGCGCTGGCGGCCAGGCCCACGGCGGACGACTGAAAGCCCGACATGAACCCGTTGCCGCACCGGTCGCAAAAGAATTCGAACTGATACCCTTTATCGGTGGAGTGATCGTGTTGGTTGCGTGTGAATTGAATAAGCGCCATGCGCCCGACTCCTCAACTTCCAGAGGATAGCAAATTGTTCGAGCCGGGTGCGGCTGTCTTGGGCGAACGCGACGGCTACGGGGCCATCGCGGCGCGGCGCGCCCGTTGCTCAGCGGGCGGCTTGCGTGGAGCGGTGCCAGGAGGAGTTGATCCACTGCTCGAAGGTCATCAGGCTGTGATACTCCTGCCGGACGGCGCCGATATCGACGTGGTATCCGGTGTCCTGGAACCAGCGAAACATCTGCGCGTATTCCTTGCCGGCCTGCTTCTCAAAGTCGTCCCACGGAACCTGCACATAGCGAACTTCGCGGCCGGAGACGCGGGTGAAGACCTGGGCCACTTCGGCCATGGAAAGCTCGTCGCCGGCCAGTTCGATGGCGCGGTCCTGCCACTTCCCGGTATGCTCGAAGGCCATGGCCACCACGCCGCCGATGTCTTCCACGGCGATCATCTGCAGGCGCGTGGCGGGGTCGAGGGGCAGGCTGATGGCGCCGTTTTCGATGGCCGGCCGCATACCGAGCCAGTTTTCCATGAAGAACGCCGGCCGGACGAAAGTGTAGCGGAGGCCGGAACTGCGGACATGCTCCTCGACCCGCGCCTTGGTTTCGAAGTGCGGGATGCCGGTGTTCTGGTCCACGCTGGCCACGGAACTGTAAACGAAGTGCGTAACGCCGGAACGCCGGGCCGCCTCGGCGAGGTTGATGCCCTGGCGAACTTCCCCATCGATCCCCGCCTGGTGCCAGTTCTGGACGGAATAGACGCCGAACAAGCCATCCATGGCGTTGGTCAGCGAATTGGGGTCGCCCATATCGCCCTGGAACACCTCGACCTCAGGAGCGGTGAGCGCCCGCACCTCGGGCCGGGAGACATCGCGAGTCAGGGCGCGCACCGGAAACCCACGCTGCCGGAGTTGCCTTAATACGGCCCCACCCTGGCGGCCGGTGGCGCCGGTGACCAGCACCGTCTTATTTTTCTTATTGGTTGGCATACGGGTTGAGATGCATGCAAGACGCCGGCGAGTTCACGAGTCTGTGGCAAACCAGACGCGGGAGGTACGGATTACGACGTTTTGGGTGCCGGCTAAAGCAACGGGCGGCTGGTGGTGTTTTTGTCATCTCCCAGGCCATAGGCGGTAAAAATAACGACTTGCGCTCGCCTGCGGGGCCCTTGCTCTGGCGGGGATCAGGGGAACGACCGGGATCCGCAAAAACAACGCAAATAAGCGCTTGCGGCCCCTGTCTCTATTGTGCAGAATGAGGCGTGCCTGCCTTTCTGTGACTCACTGTGCCACAACACCATATCGGGCAGAGATTGGCCGAATAAGCCGACCATCCGCTCGGAGCGGGCGAACAGGGCTATGGCTTGTCCGCTCTACAAGCCGCAACAGCGCCAATTTGGGAGCCGGGCTGGAAAAAAGGCCTTGCTGCGTTAGCCCACGAGGGCCGCAGTCACTGTTGGCCGCCGCTAGCGACCCAGCGCTTTTGCACCGAGCTGCGCGACCGCCTGCCGGGCCTCCGTGGCTGTCGAGGACGGCGGCAGCGGAGGGCCAAACGAAATCACCACCCGATGCCTCAGGCCGGCCAGGCGCTTCCAGGAGAATCGCCCGCCCTCGAAACTGAAGGCGCTTTCCCACAGTCCGCTGAGGTGGACGGGGATGATGGCAGCGTCCTGACCGCGAACGATCGCTTCGAGTCCTCGCTTAAACGGGAGCAGCTCTCCGGTCCGGCTGATGGATCCTTCGGCGAAAATGCCGAGCACCTGGCCGCTTTCCAATTCGCGCCGTGCCCGCACGATGGAGCGCGCCGCGCTGTGAGGCCCCGTCCCGATGGGGATAGCTTTCCCGATCCGCAACCCCCAATTCAGCAGCTTGTGGTCGTAATAGGGCTTCCACACCAGGAACCGGACTACCGGCCGCAGGCAGGCACCGATCAGGAAGGCGTCCAGGTAAGTGAGGTGATTGGAAACCAGCAGCGCGGGTCCGCGCGAGGGGATATGCTCCCTGCCCAGAATGCGAATCCGGAACAGGGTACGCGCCACCAGCCGGTAGGCCAACCGCACCAGCAGGTCCGAAAGCGGCATTCGGTTCACTGGCTGGAGACGTTCAGCCGGACGCGGCGCTCGCATTCCGTTTTGGTGCCCTCCAGTATCACCGTAACGCAATCCGCCGGCAGGGAATCCATGGCTGCCGAAACGACCGCCTTCGGAACCGGAACGAAACCGATCTTGCAGGCGAACTCCTCGACGGACCGGGCCAGCGTGATGGTCTCGAACTCCAGGTAAACGTCCTTGCCCTGCCGGCGCGCGCGCCAGTACGCGTTGAGCGCCCACATGATTCCGTGGTCATGATACGGCTCCAGGAAGTCGGTTCGTCCCGGCACGCCACTGTCGGATTCGCGAATCTCGCTGGCCCCCAGGTGCACGCCCAGCGCGGAAGAATCGGAGAGGCTCGCGCGGGAAGTGTCCTCGATCTTTCCTTTCACGCGGAACGAATAGTGCTGCGGAAAGAGGGAGGCGAAGCGGAACGAACTATGCAGCCCGAGGACCACATCCCAAGGGGCGTGGGGTGCATCTCCATTGCGGACGGCCTTGGATTCGAACACCATCGGCTGGTAGATGCGGGCATAGCGGCCGTAGTCTTCGAGCACCGATTTGACATTCGCCAGGCTCGCGCCGGGAATGCGCACGGCCCCGATCCAATGAATCACCGTGCCGTTCTGCCCGGCCAGGCGGCCGTTGAAAGCCGCGTCGCTCAGATTCCAGCGGACCAGGTGGCCGGACGCGAGCCTCGCCGCCGCTTGTTTCGATTCAGGGCCGGTCAACCATGCCAGTTCTCCCAAATCGAACCGGCTTGCCATGGCCTGCTCCGCGGCGGCGACGTAGTTGGCGTATTCGCGAAGGATGCCGGGAGCCGCGGTGGTGGTGCATCGCGCCGCCCAGCCGATGCCGCCGATCCCGCAGGCCAACATCGCACACCTAGCCAGGGCGCTCATTGGTGTAGGGCCGCCATGGCGCGAATGAATTCCGGATTGCCGGCCAGTTTTCCGGCCCGTGGCTCCACGCGCAGATACAGAAGGTAGTCACAGCGCTCGCCGATGGCTTTCCAGCCCCACTCGAAGGTCTTCGCCAGGTCGCCCATGGCGTAATGAACGGTAGCAAAGTAGAATGCCGGAACGTAACGGGTGCGCGCCATCTCGTCGAGCAGCGCCAGTTCCTGCCTCGATTCCGCCACCTTCCCCGCCGCGGCGTAGACGCTCGCCAGGCCCGCTACCGACGCCGGGCCGTTGTTGGAGAACGCGGCGGCTCGCTTGTACTCCTCGATGGCCTGGTCGAACTGTCCCTTTTGCTGGTACGCCATGCCCAAGGTTTGATGCGCCAGCGGAAGGCTGGGGTCGCTCTCGGTCACCGAACGGAACTGCTCGACAGCCTGGTCGTACTGCCGGGAATAGTACAGGCACCAGCCGATTCCAATGTTGATGCTGGGCGATAGAGGCTCAAGCTGAAACGCCTCCTTCATCAGCTCGCTGGCTTTGGCCAGATTTCCGGCCGCCATGAAGTAGTGGCTGAACCAGTGCTTGGCCGTGGCGGAGCTGGGATTCAGTTCCAGGGCGCGGGTGAACTCCCGCTCGGCGCCGGGGAGGTCCCAGTCGTACGACAGCTTCACGTAAGCCAGGGAGATGTGGCCCTCGGCCAAGTCCGGGTCCAGTTCCAGGGCTTTCTGAGCGGCGGCCTTCGCCAGGGGCATGGCCTTCCTGGGCGGCATGCTGTCTATTTCGATCGACCCGAGCAGCGCGTAAGAGTCGGCCAACCCGGTATAGGCGAGGGCGTGCGTAGGGTCGGCGGCAATGGCCTGCTGAAAGTACTGCACGGCTCGCCGCAGGCTGTCCTCCGTGCGCCGGTTCCAGAAGTAACGCCCTTTCAGATAGGCGTCGAGCGCCTCTGGCGCGGCTGGACGATGCTGCCGGAGCCGTTCCCGATCCTTGGCCGTGATGCTCACCTGAATCTCGGTGGCGATGGCTTCCGCCACCTCCGATTCGAGCGCCAGGGCGTCCTGGAAATCGCGTTCATAGCTGTTCGCCCAATACACCTCCCGGGTGGCGGGGTCCTTGAGCTGCGCATTGATCCGCACGCGCCCGCCGGAACGGAAAATAGTTCCGGTGAGCACCCGCTTCACCGATTGGTTGCGGAGAACCGCAGCCCATGCCGCCTCGTCTTTCCGGCCGCTTCCATCGCCGGCCAGGGAGACCACGCGCAAATTGCGCAGGTTGGCGAGACGGGTGATCAGGGCCTCGGTCATACCTTCCGCAAAATAGTCCTGGGAAGCGTCCTTCTCGACGCTGCGAAACGGAAGCACCGCCAGGGTGTTCGCGGGCGCCACCGCGGGCGTAGCCGGCCACATGCTGCCATTCCCGGCCGTGAACCTGGCGATGGCCGCCAGGGCAGCCAGCAGCAGGATACCGGCCAACATCATCCATTTGGTGGTGAACCGGGGGGCGAATCGTGAGGCCGGCGACGGCGGTTCGGCAGGCTGCTGCGCGGACGGCTGTGTTTCCGCCGGCGCGCCCGGATCTCCGCTGGCAGTTTCCGCCGCGCCCACCGTGCGCACAGGGGCCACAAACCGGTAGCCCCGCCTGGGGATGGTCTCGATGTACGCGGCTTCCTCTCCCGTGTCCCCCAGGGTTTTCCGAAGGAGAGAGATGTTTCTTGTCAGGGCACCCTCTTCGACGAAGGTATCCGGCCAGACCGCCTTCATCAGGTCGGCCTTATCGACCATGCGGCCGGCGTTCCCTACCAGCACGAGCAGGGTGCCCACCACCTTCGGGGGCAATGGAATCAGCTCACCATCCCGATACAGCAACCGCTCGCCGGTGTCAATGCGATACGGTCCAAACTCGTATGCTTCAATCGCCGAGAACGGCATGGTTACGACTACCCAGATCTCGTGACTTCAGGCCCTTACTTAGCAAGAGGTTACCACAGGATCGAGCAGGGATCAGCCGGACATCAGAGTTTCATCAGAGAATCATCAGCCTTTGTGAAGGACCGCCACCCGGCCCCAGCGGCATACTCGGCCGGTGAGGTGCAAACGATGAGGATTCTGGTAACCGGCGCCTGGCTTCTGATGGCCGCGCCGAGCCTGGGGATGCTCCCCGCCGCTGCCGCGACGCCCCCGGCGGAGGTCCGGTGGAACGAGCTGGCTGCGCTGATTGTCGGCCGTCGCGTTTCGATTCCGCTTCCCGGAGGGATTCTCGTCGAGGGCGAGGCGCTGAGCGTGAGAGACAACTCGCTGGTGCTCGACATCGGCAAGACCTCCAACGCCAGCCAGTATCCCAAGGGCCAGACGGCCATTCCCCGTGCCTCTGTAACCGATGTTCGGCTGTCGCGCCGGAGCACGGGAGGGCGGATCCTGGGCACGGCCATCGGCGCGCTTACCGGAGTGGTGGCGGGCGTCGAAATCGCGGTTCACGGCACCCATTCGGAGGCTGCGGGCGTTTCCGCCTTCACGGTCACCGCAGTCGCCTTTACCCTGGGCGGCTATTTCACCGGCCGGAGCGCGGACCGGCATACCAGGCTGCTGCGTATCGCGCCGGCAGCCGGGGCAGGTCCACAATGAACCTGCCAAATCCTGTTCGCCGGCTGGCGGCCTTTGGCGCGCTTGTCGGGGCCGCGTTCGTTCTAGGCGGCTGCTCCATTAAGAAGATGGCGGTAAACAAAATCGGCGACGCCCTGGCTTCCGGCGGGTCGACCTTCGAGAGCGACGACGACCCGGACCTGGTGGGTGAGGCGCTTCCGTTCTCGCTGAAGCTGCTGGAGAGCCTGCTGGCCGAATCGCCTCGCCATACCGGCCTGCTGCTGGCGGCGACAAGCGGGTTTACCGAGTACTCCTACGCTTTCGTCGGGCAGCCCGCCGAGCGCGCCTTCACGGTGAACCTGGAGGAGAGCAACGAGCTGCGCGGGCGTTCGCGAAGGCTCTACCTGCGCGCCAGGGCCTACGGCATGCGCGCCCTGGAAGTCCGCTACCCGGGCTTCGGGTCGGCGCTGGATAACGATCCGGCCGCTGCCCTGGCTCGTGTCCGGAAGCGCAACGTGCCGCTGCTCTACTGGACGGCCGCCGCCCACGGACTGATGATCTCGGCTTCCAAAGCCGACCCCGAGAGAATCGCTGAGTTGCCCGTCGTGGAAGCCTTCGTCCGGCGGGCCATCGAACTGGACGAAACCTGGAACGAGGGCGCCCTGCCGGAGTTCCTGATCGATATCGAAGCGGCGCGCTCCGGCGTCAACCGCGCGGAGATCCAGAGCCGTATGCGGCGCGACTATGACCAGGCGCTCAGCCTTTCCGGCGGGCGGCGCGCCAGCCTGTTCGTTTCCTACGCCGAAAACTCTTCCATACCGGCTCAGAACCGCGCGCAGTTTCGCGAGCTGCTGGAACGGGCGTTAAGCATCGATCCCAGCCAGCATCCCGAAACGCGGCTGGCCAACCTGATTGCCCAACGCCGCGCGCGGTGGCTGTTGGGCCGGATCGATGAACTGTTCCTCGAAGCGTCCGCCGCGGCGGAAAAGGAGAACTGAAATGTCGCAATTCCTGACTCAATCCACGGTGCGGGCGGCGATCGGAGTGCTGCTCCTCGGATGCCTGACTCCGGCCCTGCCGCAGACCGTCATCAAGCTCGGAACCCTGGCGCCCGAAGGGTCGCCCTGGCACGAAGCGCTCCAGTCCATGGGCGAGCGATGGCGCAAAATCTCGGGCGGCCAGGTGAAAGTGGTCATCTACCCCGGCGGCGTACTCGGCGATGAGCCGGACATGGTCAACAAGATGCGTATCGGCCAGATTCAGGCGGCCGGCCTCTCCGGCGCAGGTTTATCCGGCATCGAGCCGGGCGTCATGGCTCTCCAGATTCCCATGATGTTCGATTCGTACGCCGAGCTGGACTATGTGCGGGAGCGCGTGGCGCCTCACCTGGAGAAGATGATGGAAGCGCGCGGATACCTGGTGTTGAACTGGGGCGATGTGGGATGGGTCCATTTCTTTACCACCCGGCCGGCCACCCGCCTGGGGGAAATGCGCAACATGAAGTTGTTCACCTGGGCCGGGGACAACGACACGCTGGAACTCTGGAAAGCCAACGGGTTTCGCGCCGTGCCGCTGGCCGCCACCGACATTCTTACCGGCCTGCAGACCGGGCTTGATCGACGCGGTGCCCACCACGCCGCTCTACGCTCTTCTCAACCAGACCTTCGGAATCGCCCGCAATATGATCGACGTAAAGTGGGCTCCGCTGATCGGCGCCACGGTAATCAGCCGGCGCGGGTGGGAATCCGTCCCCGCCGCCCAACGGCCCGCAATGCTGGACGCTGCTCGTGAGGCGGGCGTGGGCATGCGCGACGGCATCCGCAAGATGGGTGACGAAGCCATCGCCACCATGCAGAAGCGGCGGCTGCAAGTCATTCACGTCGACGCCGCCGCCCTAGCGGAGTGGCGCAGAGACGCGGAAGGGGTTTACCCGAAGTTGCGAGGCGGCACGATTCCCGCCGACCTGTTCGACGAGGTCCGCAAACTGCGCGACGATTACCGCGCGTCCGCCGCGGGAGGCCGAAAATGATTGCTCTTGCGGAATCGCCCGCCGGCCTATCCCCCCCGCGAGGCGGTGCCTGGATCCCGCTGGAACGTCTGGTTCCGGCGGCGGCTCTTACGGCGATGACGCTGCTTCCCATCACCGAGATGATTTCGCGGCAGTGGAGACTGCCGGGCATCCCTGGATCGACCGTTGTGGTGCAGCACTTGACGCTCTGGATCGCCTTCATCGGGGCAGCGCTGGCGGCGCGGTCCGGCCAGCTTCTGTCGCTTTCCGCCAACACGTTTCTCCCTGCGCGATGGGCCGGACGTGTGCGCATCTTCGTATCGGCCGTGGGCGCCGCGATCGCCATGTGCCTGGCCTGGGCGGCCGCCTCGTTCGTAAATGCGGAGCGGCTGGGCGGGGGCTGGTTGACGGCGGCCATTCCGCGTTGGGTGGCCCAATCCGCCATGCCGGCAGGCTTCCTGGCGGTCGCGCTCGGCATCGTGTGGCACGCGGCGCCCCATCGCCGCGGCAGGCTGTGGGCGGCTCTCGGACTGTGCCTCCCGCTGGCATTCGGGTTCTTGCCGGCGCCGAACAGCGCCGTGCTGCTCACCGCCGGAATCGCGGTCATCCTGGCCGCGGCCCTGCTGGGCCTTCCGATCTTCGCTACTCTGGGCGGCGTCGCGTTGATGCTGTTCTGGAACGCCGACGTTCCGGTAGCAGCGGTGCCCGTCGAGACCTACCGGCTGGTCGCCTCGCCGGTTTTGCCCTCCATTCCGCTGTTCACGTTTGCCGGATACCTGCTGGTGGCGGGCGGCGCGAATCTCCGCCTGCTGCGGGTCTATCAGGCGCTGCTCGGATGGTTGCCGGGGGGCCTCGCGATCACGACGGCGGTGGTCTGCGCGATTTTTACGTGGGCCGGCTCGGGCGTGACCATCCTGGCAATGGGCGGTTTGCTTCTTCCCATGCTCGTGCGGGCCCGCTACCCTGAAAATTTCTCCATCGGACTCATCAATGCTTCCGGGTCGCTCGGCCTGCTCTTTCCACCGAGCCTTCCGGTGATCCTTTACGGCATCTACTCGCGCACCCCGATCGATTCGTTGTTCGTGGGCGGATTCCTACCCGGGTTGCTGATGATCGGTCTGGTTTCGGCATGGGGCGTGTACCAGGCCGTGCGGAATCGCGCCGAACACACCCGTTTCTCAGCGGCCGAGGCGATCCAGGCCGCGTGGGCCGCCAAGTGGGAGCTGGCCATCCCGGTGATCGTACTGATCGGGCTGTTCGGAGGGTTCGGCACCCTGGTGGAAGCCGGAGCGATCACGGTAGCGTACGTTTTCTTCGTGGAGTGCCTGGTGTACAAGGGGCTATCGGCGCGCCGCGACTATGCCGGCGTGGCCCAGGAATGCGCCACCGTGATCGGCGGCGTGCTGTTGATTGTGGGGGTCGCGGTGGGATTCACCAATTACCTTGTGGATGCGCAGTTGCCCGCGCTGCTGATCGCCTGGACCCAGGCGCACATCCATTCCAAGTACGTATTTCTGCTGCTCCTCAATATCCTTCTCCTGCTGAAAGGATCGTTCATGGACGTATTCTCGGCGATCATCGTGGTAGTGCCGCTGATCACGCCGATCGCCGCCGGGTTTGGAATCGAGCCCGTTCAACTCGGCATCATCTTTCTGGCCAACCTGGAGCTGGGATATCTCACACCGCCAGTGGGCATGAATCTTTGTTTGTCCGCCTATCGTTTCCAGCGTCCCATGACCAGCGTCTACCGGGCCACCTTGCCGTTCTACCTGATTCTGCTGGCGGGTGTACTGCTGATTACCTACGTACCGTGGATCACGATGGCGCCGGTGCACTGGTTTGTTGGGAGGTAGTTGGGCGGCGGAAGGCTCGCCAGGCGCCGCTGGCCCGGTGTTTTGGGAGACCCCCGAGACAGCCGCACGCGGTTAATCGGAGAGTGACCACGGTCCGCCGGCCATATGTTCCGGGAGACCTCGGTCCGATGACGCGCCACCCGGAAACAACTCCAGGGAGAGCGGTTGCGGTGGCGTCGAACAGACGTCATGCGATACGTAGTTTCCGATACCGGCTGTGAAACGGGCTTTCTGAGAAACTACGCCGCGAAGCTTTTGCCTCATCCCCGAACGGCCGCCCGCGGGATCGGCCCCCCTGCACCCCATCGTGCATTCGCGCCCAGGCGCGGACGCTGGCTTCAATGAATCCAGCGCCGCCAATGAGACTTACCCGTACCCTTACCTGGCATCAGCACGTGCCCTGGATCGCGGCCCCCCCCTGTACGTGCAAATGCTCCCCGGCTCGGAATACGCCCGACTCGACTTGCAGCATCCACAATATACACTGAGAAGAGTACCGTTGATGAAAGGACCTGAAAATGGCAAAGCTTGACTATTACTCGGTTGTTGTCCCAAACAAGCCGGGCAAGGGGGCGCAATTGCTCGCCGCCTTCAAGGAGGCCGGGGTAAATTTTGTTGGCATCTGGGGCTACCCGGTTGGCAAAAGTAAATCCAGAATCGATCTCGTTGCGGAAGACGCTGCGCTCTTCAAAAAGGCCGCCAAGCAACTCAAGATCGAACTCGGAAAGAAGCAGACAGCATTCCACATCACCGGGGACGATCATCCGGGTGCAGTCGCTGAGGTTTTGACGAAATTGGCGGCAAAGGAGATCAACGTCTACGCGGTCCAGGCCCTTTGCGCCGGCAACGGCCGGTTTGGTGTGCTTATTCAGGTAGACCAGGACGCCGTCAAGAAGGCTGAAAGAGCTTTAGCGTAACTGGTACGCTCAGGTGGCAATCGGGTGCGCGCGCGCGCCGCCTCCGAATGCCGCGGTGGGAAAGAGTATGGCGCGCGCTTGGAGAACTCGCCGGGCCGTTTAGAACTCCAGTTTGCTGTTGGTGTCTTCGAGCTCGATCGCTTCGATCCTTTCGGAGCCGCTCTGGTCAACCAGCTCGATAGCGGTGCGCTTATAGTCGACGTTCGAATCGGTGGAGTGCACCAGCACCATCTGGCGCTTGCCGGTATCGACGTTGGTGAAGACGGCCACTGGGCCATTCAAGCTCAGGGTATAGGTTCCGGCGGCGAGTTGAGCAGGGCCGACCTTGATGGAGGCGTGGAGTGCTACGTTGTACGTTTTGGCGCTGGCAAAAGTCAGGCTGGCGAGCCCGAGGGCGGCCGCGAGAATCGCGTTCTTCATCGTCATCATGGTTGAGTTCTCCAAATGTTTTGTTGAATTTGCAAGCACGTTATCGCTTGCAAAACTAGAGGCGGGAGCAGGTTCGACCGGGTAACTACCGCCTACAGGGGATAAACAAGCCGGCCCGCACGGGATGCCGTGCGCGGAAGGGGCAGGGGAACAGGAATCGCGTCGTCGGAGAAGGCTCCGGCACAAAGCCGAGAGGTGCCCGTATCCGCGAATGGTCCCCGGCACTCTTCGAAACTTCCGCTCCGGGAAGCTTCGAGCGAATAACGCACTCCCCGGACAAAGTGCTTCCAAGGCGGAGGGCGGCAAGATCAGAGCGCTACGGGGATGGGTGCTCGAGCGTTATCTCAAATATCGGATGCTGTCGCAACGGCCGGCGCCGACACGCCTTTGCGCCGGGAAACTGGCACCCACCACGCCCAATTCATCGTCAGTCAAGGTTTTCGTGCCCCTTGGCGCTCCGGTCCAGCCGCACCAGCTCCAGCAGGGTGCCGCCAGAGGGCACAATGAGCGTTGGCACGTTGCCTTCTTACAGGCTCGGCTGGCGGTTCGCACGGCGCACGACAAGGCGAAAGCGCTGCCCGCGCGCCGCCCGGCGATGGGGAAAGCGTGGCACGCCGTGGATGGGCGTCTGAGGTTGTTCTGCTCCCCTTCGCTCCCCTGATAACACGAGACACAACATACTCTAAATAAAGGCTTTGCATTGTTTATCGACGTGCGTCATTCTTTTCCACTACTTTTCGACGCCTCTCGTTGGATTTCGATGCAACCTTGCGTTACACTAATCTTCGGCGGTATTGGGTACCAATACATCACTTCTCGACGCCTATAAAGGATTTTTGACGATGAAGTTTGATCCCGCGCCGCCAGCAGTCTTCCAGGAGAAGACCGTTCTTGGGGGCACGAGATTGGCCGGCCTGGCGGCCTTGGCGCGGGAACTCTCCATTGCGGCGCCCGTCAGGCGTCCAAGCTGCGTCTCGGAACGGCATGTGAGTGGCAGCCTGCGGGAGGAAGGCGGTTGGAATGTTTTCGATAAGCGGTATTGGGCCGGCGAAACCCTTGCCGATCACCTGACCTTCGCCATCCGCCACGAAGATATTGATCTTTTGATCCTGAAACGGATCTTCATAGCAGTGCCCCAGGCGGAGCTTTCGGCTCTGGTCCGGGCCGCGCCCACTAGCATTCCGGTACGCCGGGCCTGGTATCTGTATGAAGCCCTGACCGGCCACACTCTTGACGTCGAAGATGCGCCGCGGGCTGTAGCCATCGACCTTCTCGACCCGAAGGCCTATTTCACCGGCAAGCCCAGGACCTCCAGGCGGCACCATGTGCGCGATAATCTCCTGGGCACCGCTCGATTCTGTCCCATGATCCGGCGGACCAAAACTCTCATGGAATTCATCGAACTCGACCTCGCCGCTAAGGCAAGCGAAACCGTTGGCCGCACGGGTGCGCATCTAGTTGCGCGCGCTGCCAGCTTCATGCTGCTGGCCGACAGCCGCGCCAGTTTCGAGATCGAAGGCGAACGACCGCCGCGCAACCGGCTGGAGAGATGGGGCCGCGCGGTCTTGCAAGCCGGCAAGAACCGGCTTACTCTCGACGAAATCATCCGGCTTCAGCGCGTTCTCATCGAGGACACGCGGTTCGTGCAGCCGGGGCTGCGTCCCGAGGGCGCCTTTTTAGGCGAACAGGACCATAACGGCGATCCGCTGCCGGAATTTATCGGCGTGGGACCTGATGATCTGGCTGACTTGATGAAGGGCTTGCTGGAAGCGAATGACCGCATGCACGACGACGGCATCGATCCGGTTCTGAATGCGACGGCCACCGCCTTCGGTTTTGTTTATGTCCATCCGT
Organism: Bryobacterales bacterium; assembly: GCA_963803725.1. Classification (GTDB taxonomy): domain Bacteria; phylum Acidobacteriota; class Terriglobia; order Bryobacterales; family Bryobacteraceae; genus JOPF133. Next base: position 54,076 of record CAWDOH010000002.1, read on the forward strand.
TCCAGGACGGAAACGGACGCATGCACCGCTGCCTGATCCATCACGTCTTTGCGGAACGAAAATTTACGCCACCGGCAATAGTATTCCCGGTTTCATCCGTCATGCTGGACCACATCGATGACTATCGCTCAACCCTGCAGGGCCATTCTGGCCCTCTGATGCCGTTCATCGACTGGCGGCCCACGATCGAGCACAATGTAGAGGTGCTTAACGATACTGGCGACCTTTATCGGTATTTCGACTGCACCGAGGAAGCCGAATTCCTGTACACGTGCGTCAGGCGCACCGTTCAGGACGACCTGCCGCGTGAGATCGAATATCTGCGCCGCCACGACCAAGCGATCCGGCGCATCATGGATGCGGTGGAAATGCCGGATCGGGTTGCGGAAAACCTGGTCATGCTCATCCGGCAAAACAAGGGCACCTTATCCAAGAGGCGACGCGAGGGCGAATTCAAAACACTGCACGATGATGAAGTGGTATTGATCGAAGGCATCGTACAGGACGCCTTTACCGATTTCTGAGCCGGAATTGGCAACAACAGCCCTCGTTAACGATCGGGACGTGGATTCCACCGCGAGAGCGGGGCGTCGCGGCCCGGGGTTGGCGACCACCGCGCGACGGATCGCCGTTTTCGTCCGCAGCAAGAACGGGCGGGCGTCGCGCTTTCCGTGTGGCGCCCGGAGTTGATCGAGAGGGGCGGAAGGTCGCGACCGTCGCGCCCAGATTGATAGCTGGGAAACGCACGCGGGCGCGACGGCGGGTGCGGCGGTTCACGGGACAGAATCGTCAGCCGCCGCAGGTCACTGTCCCGGCGCACCCCCAGGTGCCGTCCTTCCATCGGTGGGGCGGCGCCGCGGCAGACCCACCGCCGGGAGATTCCGGAGCGGGCAACACCCCGCGCGGGATGAGGGTCGTCTTGGCCTGGAGCCCGTCGCGCACCGAGGCCACCCTCCGCGAAGCCCTGCCCGCCATCCGCCGCTCGGCCACCTCATTGGCAAACTGGTCCGCCCGGGACATGGTCCGGATGTAGCCGGCCAGGTACACGGCGAAGATCGCGGCGCTGCCGGGGCGGGCGCTTTTGGGCGACTTCCCCCAAAAAAGCCGTGCCCGCCGCGCGGCCTGCAACACCGGCTTGCCGGCCTGCGGATCGCAATAAGCGGCACCCGCTCAGTTGGCCGGGCTGGCTGGCCAGGGACCGATCTCGCGCAGAAAACCGGCCAAGCCCCTCGGGAAAGTGTGGCCCCCGCGGCGGCTTGCCCGTTGCCATGCCTCCCACACATTGCCCACCAGCACCCCCGCCAGCAGATAGTACACCACCCCCGCCAGTTGGAAGCACGCGTAGCCGGCCGCCGCCACGATCAGGCCGCACACCACCTGGTGACGGTAGCGGATGGGCGACGTGGGAGGGTCGGTGAGGATAAAGAACGCAAAATACAGCACCGCCTCCAGGTCCGGCGTGCGGAAGATTTCGGCCACCGGCAGCGGATGGCCCGCGAACGCAGTCAGTGTAAACAGCCCGAAGTAAGCCCCCAGGAACGTCAGCACTAGCGGCATCTTATTGACCCTATTGGCGATATACACCCCCGCGAGGATCATTACCAGTTGCGCCGGTCCGGGCAGGTCGGTCTGGGCACCCCACCAGCTCTGGCCCGCGTGGAACAGGTAGTAGCTGGCCACCATGGCCAGCGCCGCCGGATTGAATACGTTCGCCCGGCGCGCGCGGAATACGTACTTGCTGAGAACCGCGATCACCGAAGTGACGGTGGGCACGTACCACGGCTCCTGCGACCGCAGCACCATCACCACAATGGCAGCCGAGAGCACCGCGCCGCTGGGGTATTCCCAGGCCCTCTTGCGCACCCGCAGAATCAGCGCATCCACCAGACCGGCTGCCACGGCCGCGCTTGCCAGGTTGGCCAGGGGTGCGCCGCCCTGTCCCGGCGCAGCCATCGCGATAAGGGCGGCCAGGATAAGGGTCAACAGGCCCTTGGGCGTCTGGAGGAACTTCCTCATGCTACGCCACATGGCACAGCCCTCGCGTCTGGCGCCGGTGCAATTCCGGCGTGACGATCAGGCCCTCGACGCCCAGCCGCTCCAATAGCCGGATACCGTCTTCCGGCCCCAGCACGAAGGCCGCGGTGGCCAGGGCATCCGCCAGCATGGCCCCCGGCGCCACCACCGTGGCGCTCGCTACGCCATGGGGAGACGCGCCGGTGCGCGGGTCCAGAATGTGGTGCTCGGCGCCGTCCGGCCCGGCGTCCAGAAGCCGCCGTTCGTAATCGCCGGAGGTGCATACCGCCTGGTTCGACGCCCGCAGGGTAGCGATCAGGCCGCTCTCCTCGCGTGGATGGCGAATGCCGACCGTCCAAGGGGCGCCTTGCGGGTTGCACCCTCCCAGGTACAGGTCGCCGCCGGCATCGATCGCGAAATCCTCGAACGGCGCCAGCTCGCGCGCCGCCGCATCCACCGCGAGGCCCTTGGCCACAGCGCCCAGGTCAAGCGTCACCGGACGGCGTAGGGTGATGGTGCGCCGCTCGGGGTCCACCAGCACGTCGCGATAGCTGGCATTGTCATCGGGCGGGCTGCCGTTCGCGGCGATTTCTCCGGTGCTGTGTTCGCGGTTGAATCCGCGCACCGCCATCCGGTGGCCCACGGTGGGGTCGAAGGCGCCGCCGCTGGCCTCCGCCACCATCAGCGCGAATCGCACGGCTTCGAACAGGATGGCGCTGGCCGCGACCGGCCTGCCGGCCTGTTCCGTGAGTTGGCGCAGCTCGCTTTGGGGACGGAATCGGGAACAGCGGTCTTCGATTTCGTGGAACCAGCCAAAGGCGCGATCCATAACGGCCGCCACGCCGCCGCCGGAGCGATCCACCTGAATCGTGACCAGCGTGCCCATGGCCACCTCAGTGCGGATAGGCAACGACGCGCGCCCCCGTGCCGCTCACCGGGCCTTGCTCAGGGCCGCTACCACGGCCTCGTAGAAAGCGTCGGCGCTCTGCGTGGCGCCCGAAACGTAGTCCACGTCGGCGCTTTGCCGCTGGGCCACCTGCGGCGGAAGCATGTCGATGACTGCGCAGGAGTACCGCGTGCGGCATTGCGAGATTACAGCGCTGGCGATGCGCCCGCCGGCGATGATCACCGCGGCCTCGATATTGCCGTGGCGGGAAAAGCCCCATCCGGTGTAGGTGCCGTCCTTCCATGGGTGTTGCGGCGCCGCGGCAGATCCGCCGCCGGGAGGTTCCGAAGCGGGCAACACCCCGCGCGGGATGAGGGTGGTCTTCGCCTGCAGTCCGTCGCGCACCGAGGCCACCCGCCGCGAAGCCCTGCCCGCCATCCTCCGCTCAGCCACCTCATTGGCAAACTGGTCCGCCCCGGACTGGGTCCGGAGGTAACCGGCCAGGTACACGGCGAAGATCGCGGCGCTGCTGGCCGTCACCAGGCTGCCGGCAATCTTCCGGTTGGAGCTACCTTGCGACATGCTCACCCACTAAAGACACCCGGTTGGCCCAGAGGTTCCCGGCATCCTGCCCGCGCCCGGCCCACCGTGGGCGGGAGAAAGGCATCCAGGAACGGCCTCTCCGGATCACGGAGCGGCGGCACGGTGCTCCGTACGCGGATCTCTCCAGCCCAAGGAATAACGACGTCCGCTGGCGCCGGATCTTAGCGCAAATCCCGGAACACCGGGGCGATCCGGCGGCAGGCCCAAGGGCTGAACTGGGGGAGCCCGCAGAGTCGGTCGTGCGCCACCCTGCCCCGGGGCCGGGGAAGAGCCGAGGTGCCGTTCCAGCAACCCAAGGCGGTGATTTGGGCAAATTGCCCCAATCGGGTGGTCCCGGTGGCGCCTGATGCCGCGCAACATCGGCCTTCCAGACCGCTACTTCTGGGCCTCGATGGTCTCCTGCGATACCGAACGCAGCGCCACGCTGAAGTCCTCGTCCACGTAGACGGCGCCCTGGGTGATCAGGCGCAGGCGCTGGATGTGGCCTTCCTTGGGAAGGAAGTCCATGAACCCGACCAGCTTAGAAGTGACAAAATCGTCGTGGGGCTTATGCGGGTAGAAGGAATGCATCAGCTTCAGCGACCCGTCAATGCGGGCGCGGGCGACGCCGTCCTGGACCTCCGTCACGGTCATGCGGAGGTCCGCCTCATCGATCCGGCTGCGCGGAATCTCGCTGACCTCTTCGGTCTGCGGGTAGAACCAGGCCAGCAGCTTGTCGCAAACCTCCCGCGGAACGTGCCAGGTGGTTTTCCGTTCCACTACCGGTTCGGGGGGCAGCAGGCCGGACCACTCGTCGTGCGAGAGCACCAGCCAGTTTTCGGACGGAAACTGGCGCCAGGTTCCCCCGCTTTCCCCGCGCGCCACCAGGTGAAAGACCAAGGAATCGGCGGGGGCGTCCGGCGCCGAGGACCAGACGCGTGGTGGAAAGGCCGGGTCGCCGGCGGTGGTTTGCAGCTCCTGGCGCACGCCCTCGAGGAAAGCCTCCATCTTTTCCTCGTTCATGGCCGAGCCGATATCCAGCCCGCGCATGCTCGAGCCGTCCGGGCGAAGAACGTAAACGTGGACGTCGCCGATCCCGAGCTTCTTGTCGTAGAAATCGTGGTAAATCCGCTGTCGCTCCTTCTTTTCCGCGGGCGTAGCAGACCCTTGCGCCCCGGTGTCATAATTCGAGCTGACCACCGGCACAAAATAATGGTTCAGTGTTGCAATTACCTGGTTGTTCGAGAGCGGACCCGCCCTCAAGGCAAATGCCCCCCCTCAACAGCGGCCGGTTTCGATCTTTCCGTCGTAGGTGAAGACGAATACCGGGCGGCCGACTTCCTTGGCGCGCGCTTCCGCAGCCAGGATGCCGGGAGCCCAGCCGATCTGGTCGAAGCGGCGGTCTTCTCGGGTGGGCTGCAAGGCGTGGACTTTCTTTTCCACCGAGGAGACCAGCGAATCGTCTTTCAACCAGACCTCGGCCGCAATCGCTGAGCCGAGAAGAACGACGCTAAACAGGACCGTTCCGGCGAGTTTCCGCATACGGATATTGTAATGCTTCCGGGGCGGCGTGACCGTCTGAAAGCGTCCACTTATGTGAGGGTTAACCGAAGTTAGCATTTTCGGAGGGGTCAGGGGTCCGGGGGCTGTTACAGGCCCGCGTTCGCGCGGAGGGGGGCGGGGTGACCAATGGAGGCAGGCGAATGGGGCGGCAGGTTTTCGCGGTGGGGCCAGGGCGAGCGGGAAGAAAACGAGCAGGGCAAGCTCAAGCTAGCTCAAGCTTGCCCTAACGGTGAAAGGATTCTGCCGGTGGCGGCATTTCCGGGTGAGCCGCAGCGGCTACGGGATGAGCCGGTAACTATTGGGCGAATCCCGGAGTCTAATTGGCGAGCGGCTAACCCACGAGTTAGGGAGGAATCCATGCAAGCTCGCTATGTCATAATTGGCCTGCTGGTATTGGCATCGATGACTATTCTTGGAACTTTTCGACGGACGCACGCGGAAGATAGCGACGCTCCTATCGTTACTTACTCAAATGGCGGGCTGCACGTGCGGATTCCGTACACGGCGCCCCACGCCGGCGACGGAACTCTCACTATCGAAGTACTGAATCCGGAGGACGAATCCCTGGCGCGGCTGGAGCATCGGGCCACGCTGGCCAAGGGCAAGGGATGGTGGCAGCAGGACCTCAAGCTCAGCAAGCCGGTGGCTACCGATGATTTGGTGTGGCACCGCTTGCGGTACCGCTTTGTGTATACGGGCGATACGCACGCCGCCGTCGAGGGGATCGACTCTATCTCGCAGATTCTGCGGCGGCCGTTGATTCACGTAATGGCCCAGCAGGCTTATCTGAGCGGCGCGGCGGCGGCTGTGCGGGTGGTCGCGACCGATACGAATAGCCAGCCGATCGAGGGCGCGAGCACGCTACGGATAGAACTGGTGAAGCCTGACGCGCCGAACGCGCCGGACCAGGCGCTCTTCAGCGGTCCGCTCAACCAGCGCGGAACTACCGAGGCGCGGCTCCGGTTTCCGGCCGGACTGGTGGGCGGTTACTCTCTGCGGTATGTGGTGGATACTCCCATTGGCTCGACTGACTTTGTGCAACTAGTGCGACTGGAGGACAAAGTCTCCATCTTACTAACTACCGAGAAGCCGATTTACCAGCCGGGGCAGACCATCCACGTGCGGGCGCTGGCTCTGGACCGCGCCAACCATCGGGCGGCCGGCGCGCGCAAGCTGACCTTCGAAGTGGAAGATTCACGGGGCAACAAAGTTTTCAAAAAAGCTACGCAAACCGATGCCTACGGAGTGGCCTCGGCGGAATTCGCCCTGGCCGATGAAGTCAACCTGGGCACCTACCATCTGCGGGCGCTGATGGACGAAGAGGGCGGTAACCGCGCCGGGAATCGCGCCGAAATCGCCCTGAGTGTGGAACGATACGTTCTGCCCAAATTCAAGGTCGCCGTGGATTTCGCGGGCCAGGACCAGAAAACCCGGCATGGCTACCGTCCCGGCGACCACGTGACCGGCACGGTGCGCGCCAACTACTTCTTCGGTAAGGCGGTGGACCACGCCGAAGTCACGGTGAAGGCTTCGGGCATGGATGTAGAGGTGGTGGAGGTCGCCGCGGCCCAGGGAAAGACCGATGGCGACGGGGCGTATCGCTTCGACCTCAAGCTGCCGGCATACTTCGCCGGGCGGCCGCTCAGCCAGGGCGCCGCGCGGGTGCTGATCGAGGCCACCGTGAAAGATGCGGCGGGCCACGCGGAGACGCGCGGCGAACCCATCACGGTAAGCGAATCGCCGCTGCTGATCACGGCTGTGCCGGAAGGCGGTACGCTGATTCCGGGCATCGAGAACCAGGTTTTCGTGCTGGCCTCCTACGCTGATGGAACACCGGCCAAGGCGGAGTTGCACGTGCGTGCAGCGGGAAATCCCGACCAGACGGTCGACACGGACCAGAGCGGCGTGGCCGTGGTTCCGATTGCGGCGGCCTCCGCTCCACACGCGCTGGACGTGGATGCCAAGGATGCGGAGGGCAATCGCGCTTCGAGTTCCGTGCCGCTGGAATTGCGCCAGGGCGCCGAGCAGATCCTGTTGCGCACGGAGCGCGCGGTGTATCACGCCGGGGATCGCATCCAGCTTCGGGTCTTTTCCACGCGCAAACAGGGGGCCGTGTACCTGGATGCGGTGAAGGACGGGCAGACCGTGCTGACGCGCGATGTGGAGATGACCAACGGGCAGGCCGAGTTGGACCTCACCGCCACGCCGGACCTGGCAGGCACGGTGGATTTCAACGCCTACCTGTTCGGCCGCGATGCGCGTCCGGTGGCCGACCACCGGCTGGTTTTTGTACAGCCCGCCAGCGAGCTGAAGATCGAGGCCACCGCCGACCGGGCCGAGTACAAGCCGGGCGACGATGCCCGCATCGAGTTCCGCGTGACCAACGAGCGGGGCGAGGGCGTGCAGGCGGCGCTGGGGCTACAGGTGGTGGATGAGGCGGTTTTTGCGCTGGCCGAGAAGCAGCCCGGCTTTGCCAAGGTTTTCTTCTACCTGGAGCAGGAGGCGCTCAAGCCGCGCTATGAAATTCACTCGCTTTCGATGCCGGAGGTGGTGAACGCGATGCATCCGGCGGGGGTGGGCGCGGCGCCCAGGCCAGGCGTACCCGCTCCCAACCAGGCCGCGCGAGCGCTGTTCGCCGCAACCGAGATGGTGAACACCAACCGGTACGACCGGGAATTTGGGCGCACCGTGCCGGAGGACCGCTGGCCCGAATATGCCGGCCGCTACCGGACGCAGTTCAACGCCCAGGTGGAGCGGATTGTGGACCGCTTCAACCAGGCCGACCAGCAGCACGCCGGGAAGGACCTGGGCAAATTGGCCGAACGGTTGGCGGCCTCGGGCGCACCCGAACTGCGCGACCCGTGGGACACCCTGGTCCGCTTCGACCGCGCCGGCGCCATGTATTTGGTGCGTAGCGCCGGTCCGGACAAGCAATTCAACACGGGGGACGACCTGTTCGGCTACCTGATGGTGAGCACGCGGCCGGTAGTGCGGTCGATCAACGCGACCGGCAACAGCATCGACCTGCGGGTGGAGAATGGGGTGGGCCCGTTCAACGGCATGGCGCAGATTGCCGGAGGAGTGCTGGACCAGAGCGGCGCGGCGGTGCCGGGCGCTGGCATTACGGTGCGCCCGACTGGGGCTGGGGCGACGCGTTCGATGCATTCGAACGGCGCCGGGCAATTCCAATTCTCCGGCCTGGCGCCGGGCGAATATGAAGTGCGGATCTCCATGGCGGGGTTTCAGACCACTTCGCGCCGGTTTACTCTGGCCGAGCGCGACCGCGCGGTGCTGGCGGTGACCCTGAATGTCGAGGAAACGACCGAATCGGTAATGGTGACCGCGCAAACCGGCATGATGGGGATGGGCGGCGGGTTTGGCGGCGGCGGAGGTGGGCGGATCCGGGTGGGCGGTAATGTCCCCGCGGGGATGGCGGCCGGGGTGCTCGGCGGGGTACTCGCGGGTGTCCCGATGGCTGCTCCACCGCTACCCCAAATGGCCGCCGCCCGGCTCAAGGACACCAATGGCGCTTTCAGCATCGATGGCGCCGTTGCCATGGACCGCATGGTTGTGAGCGGCTCCGTCTCCGGCGGCGTGGCACCGGCGCCGCGCGTGCGCTCCTACTTCCCCGAGGCGCTGTACATCAATCCCGAGATCATCACCGGCCGCGACGGCCGCGCCAGCATCTCCATTCCGCTCGCCGACTCCATCACCACCTGGCGCATGGCCATGCTGGCGTCCACGGTGCACGGCGCGCTGGGCAGCGGCACGTCCAGCCTGAAAGTCTTCCAGGATTTCTTCACCGATCTGGATCTGCCGGTGACCCTCACCCAGGGCGACCGGGTGTCCATTCCCGTGGCCGTCTACAACTACTCCGGCAGCCGCGGGGACGTCAGCTTGCAAGCTCAGCCCAGGAGGACTGGTTCTCGCTGGTTCAGGACACCGCGGACAAGAACGTCGCCGTGGAAGTCCGGGCGCGTGGGGGCATCGCAGTTCACCATCCAGGCGAACCGCATCGGCAAATTCAAGCTGACGCTCGGCGGCCAGGATGGGCGGGGCGACCTTGGGCCGAGCGGCCGCGCCGACATCGTGGTCCGTGAGATCGAAGTGGTCCCCAACGGCCGCGAGCAGACGGATGGTTTTCAACGGCCGTCTGGAGACCGCTGTGGCAGCACAGCCTGAATTTCCCGGCGGCTTCGATTCCGGACGCCAGCACGGTCTTCGTGCGGCTCTATCCCGGCCCGCTGAGCCAGGTGATCGAAGGCATGGACAGCCATTTTGCGCATGCCCTTCGGCTGCTTCGAGCAGACCTCTTCGGCTACCTATCCCAACGTGCTGGCGCTCGATTACATGAAGCGCACCAAGAAGCTCACGCCCGAAGTCCACGCCAAGGCCGAGGGCTACATCGCCAACGGCTATCAGCGCCTGCTGACGTTTGAAGTGCCCGGCGGCGGATTCTCGTGGTTCGGGCAAGCGCCCGCCAACAAGATTTTGACGTCTTACGGCTTGATGGAATTCAGCGACATGTCCAAGGTGTACGGACGTGGATCCCGAGCCTGATCCAGCGCACCCAGCAGTGGCTGGCCGGCCAGCAGCAGGCCGATGGCAGTTGGAAGCCGGACACGAATTTCATCAACGAAGGCGCCACCAACCGCTACAACAGCGACGTGCTGCGCATCACCGCGTATATTGCCTGGTCGCTCGAAAGCACCGGCTACCAGGGGCCAGCGGTGGAAAAGGCCCGACAGTTTATCGAGGCGCACATCGGCGAGCGCGCCAAGCCCGACGCCTACACGCTGGCGGTGCTGGCCAACTTCGCCGCCGATTACGCCAAGGACCGCGAGTTCACTAACCGCGCCATGCAAATGCTGCTGGATGCGCGCACCGAGAAGGGCGACAGGCATGGTGGACCGCGGAGGAGACCGGCATGTACGGCGCCGGCGAGAGCGCCGCGGTGGAAACCACCGGCCTCGCCGTGCAGGCGCTGCTGAAGTGGGGGCAGGCACTCCGCGGACGGCCGCCAAGGCGCTGGATTACATCTGCCTCGAAAAAGAACGCCGCGGGCACCTGGGGCACCACCCAGGCCACCATCATGGCGCTGCGCGCGCTGCTGCTGTCCACCGAAAAGGGCAGCTCCGAAGTGCGCGGCACGGTGGAAATCACGCTCAACGGCAAGCCCGTGGAAAAGCTCACGTTGGACCGAAGAACAACGACCTGCTGCACCAATTCGTCTTCAAGGAACGTGGACGCCAAGGCCGCCAATGCCGTGGAGATTCGGTTCGCCGGCAAGGGCGGCGTTGGCCTACCAGGTGGCGGGGCGATACTTCCTGCCGTGGAACGAGAAGCCCGCGGCCGAGCCGCTTTCGATCGACGTCACTTACGATCGCACGCAGCTGGCGCAGGACGACATCGCCACGGCCACCGCCACGGTCGAAGAACAACCTGGCCAAGACCGCCAACATGGTGATGGTGGATCTGGGCATTCCGCCCGGATTCGACCTGCTGAGCGAAGACCTGCAAACCTACCAGGAGAAGAGCGCCGGCCGCAAGAGCGGGCGCCTGGAAAAGTTCAGCCTGACGGCCACGCAGGCGATCCTGTACTTCGATTCCATCGGCGCGGGCGACACAGTGAAGCTGACCTTCCGCCTGCGGGCCAAGTATCCGATTCGCGCGCGAACCTTCCAATCGCGGGTGTACGAGTATTACGATCCCGAGGTGAACTCGGTGGCGCGGCCGGTGGAGCTGGAAGTGGCCAAGAAGTAGCGCGGACCGGCCACAGGCGACGCCGTTCAATCGGCGCGGCGACACCGCGCGCGCCCGTGAAACTGAGCTTCCACCTGCGCCAAGTACCCGATTCGCGCGCGAACCTTCCAATCGCGGGTGTACGAGTATTACGACCCCGAAGTGAACTCGGTGGCGCGGCCGGTGGAGCTGGAGGTGGCCAAGAAGTAGCGCTGACCGGCCACCGGCGATGCCATTCAATCGGCGCGGCGACACCGCGCGCCCGTGAAATTGAGCTTCCACCTGCGCCAAGTACCCGATTCGCGCGAGTACCTTCCAATCGAGGGTGTACGAGTATTACGACCCCGAAGTGAACTCGGTGGCGCGGCCGGTGGAGTTAGAAGTGGCCAAGAAGTAGGGATGCGGCCGGGGGGCTGCTATTCCTTTTCGCTGTCCAACATGCGCATCTGGGCGGCATCGTAGCGGGTGCCGGCCACGCGGCCGGGGTGGCAGATCTGCTCCACCCGCGCGATGTCGTCCAGCGTTAGACGCACCTCCAGGGCGCCCAGCGATTCGGCCAGTTGCGCGCGAGTGCGGGCACCGATTACGGGGAAAATATCGGCGCCCTGGGCGGCCACCCAGGCAATCGCCAGTTGCGCCGGAGTGGCAGCCTTCTCCGCCGCGAAGGCTGCCAGGGCTTGCACCATGGGCCTGTTTTGCTCGCCATTGGCGCCGGCGAAGCGCGGAAGGTGAGCGCGGAAGTCGCCGGCGGAGTCGACGGGCGAGGCGGTCAGAAGGCCGCGCGAGAGCACTCCGTAAGCCGTGATGGCGATGCCCAGATCGCGGGTGGCCGGCAGGATACTGCGCTCAATGGAACGGCTGATCAGCGAATACTCGATTTGCAGATCGCAGATGGGGTGCACGACTTGAGCGCGGTGCACGGTCTCGGCGCCCACCTCCGAGAGGCCGATGTAGCGTACGTAGCCGGCATTCACCATGTCTGCGATGGCGCCGATGGTGTCCTCGATGGGCACGGCGGGATCGAAACGGCAGAGGCGGTAGATATCGACGTGGTCGGTGCCCAGGCGCCGCAGGGTGTAGGCCAGGAAGTTGCGCACGGCTGGCGGGCGGCCATCGACGCCCAGGAAAGCCCCGTTGGGCGCGCGCAGGGCGCCGAATTTGACGGAGAGCAGGGCGCGGTCCCGCCGGCCCTGGAGCGCGCGGCCGATCAGTAACTCGTTGTGGCCCATGCCGTAGAAATCGCCGGTGTCGAGCAGGTTGATGCCGGCATCCAGGGCCGCATGGATGGTGGCGATGCTTTCGGATTCGTCACTGGGACCGTATACGCCGGACATGCCCATGCATCCCAGGGCGAGGGCGGAAACGGACGGGCCGGCAGAGCCGAGCGGGCGGGTCAGCATGAGTCCAGGATAGCGTGGCGGCGCCGCCGCCTTACTGCACCGGTTCGATCGACCGCACCGAAAACGAGTGGACCAGGGGACTGACGGGGCCGATCTCGAAAAAGGTGGCTTTTTGGGGCGGCAAATCGCTCACATCGCCTTCGATCACGTCGGCTGGATTGTGATGCCGGTCCAAGGTATCGAAAATAATGTGGACGCGCGGATAGGCGTGCGACGACCGGTTTTGGATGGTTCCGGAGAGGTAGAGCTTGCCATCGCGTTCGTGCAGCGTGGCGCTGTCCACAACCAGGTCCGAAAGCGGCACGTCTTTGCCGGTCTGCGCGATGATCTTGTTGACGGCCGCCACCAGCGCCAGACGGTTGGCGGGGTCGGCCTGCCGGGGAGCCTCAGCGAGGCGCTTGCGGTACAGGGAGTAAATCCACACCATGGGGAGCAGCAGCACGATGACCAATGCGGTGGCCCGCAAGAGGATCTTCTGCCGCCCGTGGAGGTGTTTCCGGCGCTGGGTTTTTCGGGCCCGATAGATTTCGCCTGGCGGTCCCTGTGACGACGGTTCCATGACCGTTATGGATTATGCCACGAATCGGCCTACCGCATCTTCTCCAGAAAGAGCCCGGTGGAAGCGTCCACGTAAATGGAGAAGTTGGAGGTACCCACAGATTCGCCCCAGACCACGCGCCACACGGGGTCGGGAAACTTCTGGTTCTTTTCGAGCAGCAGGGTGATGGGCTTGCCGGGGTTCTTCTTGTCGTAGTCGGCGGCCTCGGTGAGGGCGGTTTTGTAGGCGGCGTCGGTGTCGGTGCGGACAGCGGCGATCAGGAAGGGCTGGTTATTGGCATTCGCCGATCCACCCCAGCTCTCTTCCGTGCCGGCGAAAACGCCTTTGTGCAGGTTATTAGGCAGGTCTTCGACGATAGAGTAGGTGTAGCTGCGCGCCTGGCTCTTAGCAGCCGATGTGAAAGTGGCCTGCCAGGCGGCGGCCTTGCCGGGCGGAACGTTTGGGACATCGCTCATCGGCATGCTATTCATCTTGAGGACCATGGCGTCCGGGCCCAGGAGCGCGCCACCTGGTACATCTTATACAGGGCGCTCTGGCCGGTGGCCGGTTCGAGAGGCTTCTCCGCCTCTTTCTCTGTAGATCCCGTGGGCGTCTCCGAGCAGCCGGCCAGCAAGAGGAACAGCGGGGCACTCCACAGAAACATCGATCTTGTCATAAACACCTGCGTGCCATTCTAGCAGAGCGATGTGGCGGCTCTCTTGACGCCGCGACGTTGAACACGGGAACCTGACCCTGGCCATCGGAGAAATGGTAACCTTCTGGGTGAGCGAGGGGAACAGGCATGTCCAGGGGGTTGAGATGCCTACAGAGTTGAGAAACGATCCGGCCAACGGAGTCGCCGTCAAGGGCCAAAACATCTACTACAGCCTGGGATCGCCGCATTGGAAGAACATGAACCAATCGCCGTTGGCGGCATACACTTATCACTACTCGAAGCCGGGCGACGGGTGGAAGGACGGCGAGATGGCGACGATGAACCTGGCCCGATGGGGCGGCAAGGATTGGAGCTCAGCGGAGATGCGCTTGGATGTGGCGCTGGGCTTCGGCCAGTATGAGCAGTCGATCAAGGTCGGCACTGGCGGCGGCATCTGCACCGCTTTCTATCTGAGTGAGTACGATCAGGGTAGCCATAAGACTAAGGATAGGGACCAGGAGATCGACTTCGAATTCGCGGGCCGCGATCACACGTGCGTGCAAACCAACGTGTGGAGAAAGAAGAAGACGCCGCAGGACCAGGAGGCGCAGTACCCGGCGGTGTTCCGCTCCCTGCCGGATTCCTCCGCGGGCTGGGGCGGCGACGTGTACCGCTACCGAATCGACTGGGATCCCCAGTCCATCACCTGGTGGTTCGATCGCACGGGCCGCGGCACCAGCTACGAGCAGATCCGCACCCAGGACATGTCGGCGGCCGGCAACTACGACGAGTCGCTATGCTACCTATATCTGAGCTTATGGACCGGCTGGACGCCCGACGGGTCGCCGTTCCTCAACGGCGACGACGCCACGGGCAAGTGCGGCGAATCCGGCGCCTGCTACCAGGCGTTCTTCTTCCAGTCGCTCAAGTTCACGCCCTCGGCGAATAACAAGCTCGTGACCCTGGTGGGCTGACGCGCGAGTTTGGGGGCTGACGCGCAAGGTGGGGGGCTGACGCACGAGATGGTGGGCTGACTCCTGTAGGCTGGCTCTGGTGGGCTGATCGCTCCCACGACGCCACGGTGCGGCTTCGCCCGGCTATTCGAAGTGAATCGCGCTCAGATCGGCCGTGGGCTTGGGATACTGCAGGTGCAGGGCTTCCAGGGTCTCCAGTACAATCTGCGACACCGCGTAATTGCGGAACCATTTGTGATTGGCGGGTACCACGTACCAGGGCGCCCACTTGGTGCTGCATTTGCGCAGGACGTCCTCATAGGCCTCGATGTACTGGTCCCAGTATTCGCGCTCCTTCACATCGGCGGCCGAAAACTTCCAGTTCTTGGTGGGGTCCTCCAAGCGCAGACGCAATCGCCGGGCCTGCTCTTTCTTGTCGACGTAGAGCATGCATTTGACGATGTGGACACCGCAATCGCTGAGCATGTGTTCGAAGTGGTTGATCTGCTCGTAACGCTCCGACCATTGGGACTTGGGGACCAGGCCGTGCACCCGCACAACCAGTACGTCCTCATAATGAGAGCGGTTGAAGATGCCGATTTTGCCCCACTCGGGCACCGCGTGGTGCACGCGCCAGAGGTAGTCGTGGCGCTTTTCGGCCCCTTCCGGCTCTTTGAACGCGGTCACCGTGACGCCTTGCGGATTCAGGCCGGTCATGACATGGCGGATGGTGCCATCCTTGCCGGCGGCGTCGATGCCCTGCAGCACCACCAGCACGGCGCGGCGGGCTTCGGCATAAAGTTGATATTGCAGCACGCCGAGGCGCTCGCGGTTCTTCTCCAGCACCTCGGTGGCGGCGGCTTTTTCGAGGCCGTGAGTGTCCGCGGGGTCGATGCGGGCCAGCTTGATTTTAGAGCCGGGGGCGACCCGCAATTCTCGAGACCAATGTTTCATCCCGGCCTTATTCTACACTGAGGTGTGGTGGTGCTCGCGTCCCAATCGCCGCGCCGCGCGGAAATTCTGCGCCAGGCCGGCATACCTTTTGTAGTCCGCAGTACGGAGATAGATGAGACCCCCCTCTATGGGGAGCGGCCCGAAGATTACGTGCGGCGGCTGGCGGAATGGAAGGCACTGGCAGTGGAGGCCTCGCCGGAGGAAACCGTGCTGGGCGCCGATACCACGGTGGTGATCGATGGCGAGATCCTGGCCAAGCCGCTCGACGCCGCGCATGCCCGCCAGATGATCGCCCGGCTGGCGGACCGGCGGCACGAAGTCCTCACGGGCATCTGCCTGCGGCGCGGCGGCCGCCGGGTGTGCGACTGGGCGGAGACCAAGGTGTGGTTCGCGGCCATGAGCGAGGCCGAAATCGACGCTTATGCCGCCAGCGGCGAACCGATGGACAAAGCCGGCGGGTACGCCATTCAGGGGCTGGCATCCAGGTACGTGGAGCGCATCGATGGCTCGTACTTCAATGTGATGGGGCTGCCGGTGGCGCTGGTCTACCGCTACCTGACCCGCCGCGATTGGGACGGTGATCGCAGCTAGCCGAAGCTGATCTGGTAGAGCCGGCCGGGTTCGAACTGGACATGGGCGGCGCCATCGGCATCCGTCTTCCAGAAGACGTTGCCGCGGCTGTTGCGCAGGCTGCGGATCTGTTGGCCCTCCGGGAAGCGCAACAGGCGCTCGCCGCCCAATTCGGTGCCCAGCGTGGCTTCCGTGATTTTACCCCCGGCCCAGTGCAAATCCACCGTGACCCCACCGCGCGCACGCAGGCCTTTGACGCTGCCATCGGGCCAGGCGGCGGGTAGCGCGGGCATAAAGTCAATCCCGCCATCGTGGCTTTGCATCAGCATTTCGGCGATGGCCGCGGCGCCCCCGAAGTTGCCGTCGATTTGGAAGATCCAGGAGTTGCCCGCCGGGTGCGTATCGAAGAGGTTCGGGCCGGTGGAGTGCTGAAGCAGCATGCTGACGGATTCCCAGGCTTTGTCACCATCCTGCAGGCGGGCCCACAGGCCGATGGCCCAGGCACGGCTCCAACCGGTGTAAGCGCCGCCGGCCGCCAGCCTGCGCTCCAGCGAAACGCGCGCGGCCTGCGCCAGCGACGGCGTGCGCCGGGGAGTGATGCCGGCGCCCGGATACAAGGGGTACAGGTGGGACATGTGGCGCTGTCCGGGTGTGCGCTCATCGAAATCGCGCGACCACTCCTGCAGTTGCTCGTGCTTGCCGATGCGGAACGGCAGCAAGCGGGCGCGCGCGGTGTCGAGTTTGGCGGCGAAATCGCCATCGACCCCCAGAATCTTAGCCGCCTGGATGGTGTGCTCGAATAGCTCGCCGATCAGCGCCATGTCCATGGTGCAACCGTCGCTGGTTTCGGCTGTGCGGCCGTCGGGGGTGATGAAGTTGTTCTCGGTGGATTCGGAGGGGCAGGTGGTGAGGCGGCCGGCACGGTTGTCCACCAGCCAGTCCAGGCAGAACTCGGCGCAGGACTTCAGGATGGGGTAGGCGCGCGCGCGCAGAAAGTCGCGGTCGCCCGAAAACTCATAGTGTTGCCATAGGTGCGCGCAAAACCAGGGGCCGCTCATGGCCCAGTTGGCCCAGGTGGGCGATCCCTGGCCGAAATTGCCCACGGGCGCGGATTGGCGCCACAAATCCACATTGTGATGGGAGACCCAACCGCCGCACCCGTAATTCACGCGGGCGGTTTCCGCGCCGGTCTTGCTGACCCCCTCGATCAGGTCGAACAGCGGCCCATGGCATTCCGCCAGGTTGCAGGTTTCGGCGGGCCAATAGTTCATCTGGGTGTTGATGTTGACGGTCCAGTTGGAGCTCCATGGCGGGCGCAACTCCTCGTTCCAGATTCCCTGCAGGTTGGCGGGCTGGGAACCGGGGCGCGAGCTGGCAATCAGCAGATAGCGGCCGTATTGGAAATACAGAGCGGCGAGGTCCGGATCGGGTTTTTGGGCGAAGGCGCGCAGGCGCTCCCCTGTATCCAGGTTGCCGGCGCCTTGCTTGGGCAACTGCAGGGACACGCGGCGAAACAGATTCTGATGGTCGGAGATGTGGGCCGTGCGCAACTCGGCGTAGCCGCGGCGGCGGGCGGCTTCCAATTGGGCGCGGCAGGCGGCGGCAATCTCGGCGGCCGGAAGGTCGGGAGCACGGTCGTAGCCGCGGTAACCGGTCTTGGCGGCAATCAAAATGGTGACCGCCTTGGCCTTGGCGATGCTCAGGCGGTATTGCCCGGCGGTGACCGTTCCGCCTTCGGCAATGGCCTCCACCCGCGCTTCGAAGCGCATGCCTTTGCCCTCGGCCGCGTCGTAAATCACAGGGTTATCGGAGCGCACGTAGTTGGGCTCGACATGCGCCGGCGCTTTGCCGGTGAGCCGCAGTATGCCGCTGTTATCGGCCTGGCTCTGGGATTGCACCGGGCTGTCCATACCAGCCCAGAGGGTCATGCCGGCGGGATCGGTAGTGGTCCAGCGGATGGCGATCACCTGGTCGGGCGCCGAGACGAATGCCTCGCGCACGAACTGAAACCGGCCGACGCGGAAGGACACGCGGGCGATGGCGGTATCGAGGTCGAGTTCGCGGCGGTAGCCGGCGATTTCGCCCGAGGGATCCCAGTCGATGCGCAAATCGCCGAGCGGTTGATAGGATTGGTTGTAGGGTCCCTGCATCTCGCGGCAAACGCGATCGGCGGCTACGTAATCCTGCTTGTCGAGAACCAGGCTGCGAACCTCTTCCAGGTGCTGTTTGGCTTCAGGATTATTCCACGCACGGGGAGCGCCGCTCCAGAGGGTGTCCTCGTTGAGCTGCAGGCGCTCGGTGTTGACGCCCCCAAACACCATGGCGCCCAGACGGCCATTGCCGATGGGCAGGGCATCGGTCCATTTGTCCGCCGGTTGTTTGTACCACAGCGCCAATCCGCCGGCGTTGCGATCCTGGGCGCCGGCACCCCCTGCGTAGAGCGACGCCGAAGCGCCGGCTACGAATTCACGCCTGGTCACATCCACATTGTCGCCCAAACCGGTGGAAACCAGAAAATCGGCGGGCCCTCATTCGCGGCAGATGCCCCGTTCGCTGCGGCGGATGAAGGCCACCAGGTGCAGAGTTTCGGGGGTGGGAATTTCGGTTTCGATGCGGGCGAGGGCGTCCTGGAGTTTCATGCCGGAGCGGTACAGGATCTGATAGGCCCGCTTGAGCGCGCTGATGTCGGAGAGCTTGTAGCCGGCGCGTTTCAATCCCACCATGTTGAGGCCTTTGGCTACCACGTCGTGGCCCGCGTACAGGAAAAACGGGGGAACGTCGCTGTTGATGCGGGTATTACCGCCGATCATGGCCAGGCGGCCGATCTTGGAATACTGGTGCACCACCACGCCGCCCGAAATGAAAGCCTGGTCTTCGACCTCCACGTAGCCCGCCAGCAGCGCGCAGCTTGCGATCACGGTGTGGTTGCCAATGATGCAGTTGTGCGCGATGTGTCCGGAGGTCATGATGTAGTTCGAATCGCCGATTTCGGTCACCGATTCGGGCGCCGTGCCGCGCGAAATGGTGTAATGCTCGCGGATCTTGTTGCGATGGCCGATGCGCAGGTAGCTGCGCTGGCCGCTGAAATTCTTGTCCAGCGGATCGGTGCCCAATACCGTCCCGGCGGAGATTTCGTTTTCTTCGCCGATGGTGGTCCACCTCTTCACGTACACATACGGTTCCAGCAGGCAGCCGGCGCCGACGGAGACGTCTCTTTCGACGACGCAGAATTCACCAATGCGGACGCCCGGTCCGATCGCGGCATCGGGGTGAATGCGGGCAGTGGAAGCTACTTGGGCAGAGGGGTCGATGGGCATTCCAGACCGTATGATAAGGCATCGCGCCGGACGAGCGCGGTTTCTACGTGGTCGATGACGACCATCGCCACGGGACCTTCACTGAGGGCGAGTGGGAGGCCGAGTTGCTCCAGGTCGAAATCGAAATTCCCGCTTGCGGCCAGTAATGGATACCCGAATCCCCCAGATTGGCAATCTCGCCGAGGTTGCTGAAAATCTCCACAGTTGCGCCCCACTGTAGTCCGATTACAATGTGCTTTCCTGCCGCGGAGATTGGAAGAGCGGGTTCCTTGCGAATGCTTCGTCGAAGGAAAGCCCGGTAACCGGCCGGGCCTTCCAATTGAAGCGGAAAGGAGGATCACTCCATGATCCAACTACTGGTGATTGCCGTTCTACCCTTGGTAGGGCACTTCACGGTAAAGTTCCTGTGGACTCGTAAGAGAACCAGGTAATTACCGCAGCGGGGGCTGGTGTCGCTCACCAGTTTCCGCTACCAGTAATTATACGCGAATCTGCCGGCTTGGCAATTGTCGAGTACTACCACACCAGCCGCAGCTTCAAGTCGATCTGGCGGTAGCCGTCCCGCTCCGGGTAAGTGGCGTCCACCATCGAGGCCGCGGTGAACATCCCCGCGCCGGGATTCGAAAGGTTGTTCTGCGGAATTGTGAAGTGCGGCGTGTTGGTAATGTCGGAAGCCTGGACAATCAGCGTGGCGGTAAGCCAATCGGCCACCGGGATGCGCTTCGAGAGGCTGGCGTGTGCAACATGAATGGGGTAGCCTTCCAGGCTGTTCATTCCACACGTGCCATAGCGCCCCGCATTGGCCGGCGGCACAGCGAATGCCTTGGGATTGAACCACTCGTTTAGCGTGCGCGCCCCGGCATTGGGGTTGCCGACGCAATCGGCCAATTCCGTCACCTGGCCGATCACCGCATTGGCTGGGTCCGGACCCGTGAACAGGGGAGAATAATACTGCCCGGAAGCCAGCGTTACGATCGCCTGCAAGCTCCAACTGTCCAGAAATTTATTGGCGGTCGGCCCGAGATTCCCGAGAAACCGCTGCCCCTTGCCGACCGGCAGCGCCCACATGGTGCTGGCGACGAAGTACAGCCTGCGATCGTCGGCATCCCGCGTCCAGTGGTCGGTCACGTGGTACGGATCGTAGGTATTGGCGTAATTGCTAATGTTGTTGGCCCACGTAAAGCTGGAATCGAAGGTCACTGGGCCGATGCGCCTCTGCACCTGGGCCTGCGCCGAATCGTAATGCCACGAACCGTTGGTATAGGTGTCGTTGGCGATGCCGAATTGCGGCAGGGGCAGGCGAGCCTGGGTGATGGGAGTGGTGCTCGGCTTGGCCGCATTCACGTTGACCGTGTAGTTCATACCCACGCCGCGCGCACCGATCAGCGATGCCCGCACGATCATCCCCGCCACTACCCGTTCCACGGTCGCGTTGTACTGCCGGATCACCCCCTCCTGGGTTCTGGGCGGCAGGGCGTTGACGCTCTGCGGCCCCACCAGCGACGACGAGAGAGTGGTGGGAAAGGCGTTCGGCCACGGATACGCAATCACGCCGTTGACGTCGCTGTTATAGTAAGTTTCCTGGAGTTGGTAGGGACCGTTGGGATCGTTGATGCGCCCGCTGGCCCCTAAGCCGCTGCCATCCGTGTATTCGCCGAATCCGCCGCGCACAACCAGGTTGTCGCTCAGCCGGTAGGCCGCCGCGATTCGCGGCCGTAAGTTGGTCGTCTTGGCTTTCGGCACCGGATTCCCTGCCACCACGGTGATGTTAGTCGGATAATACTCGTTGACGTACGTCAGGGTGCCTGGCGCGACTACAACAGCACCGGTAGTGGGGTTCCAATTCCACATATACCCGTCCTTATAGCGGGGCGAACCGTAGTAGTCCCACCGCAGGCCGTAATCCAGGTGGAGCTTGGACGTGACCCGGAAGCTGTCGCTGATGTAAGCCCCGCCGAGGGTCTGAATGATCTTTTCATCCACCCGGGGCTGTAGAATGCGGCTGCTGGTGGCCGGCAGGCCCAGCAGGAAATCGGCGAAACCCAGGCCGGTAAACATTCCCGTGAAGCTGAAGGCCCCGTAGTTGAGCAACGGCACCTGTCCCTGCAGCGAATTGAAGCGTGTGAAATCGCCGCCGATTGTAATTGCGTGTCCGAACTTGGACCACACCACATCGTCCCGCAGGGTGAGGATCGAATCGTTCTCCGCTACGTTGTTCGTAGCGCCGCCGCCAGCCGGCATCGCCAGAGGTGTCAAGCCATTGACCGTAATGGAGGGGAATCCCTGCACCGAAAAGTCGTCCGCGTTGGTGCCTTGAATCCCCAGCGAATTTACCGCGTTATCTCCGGTACCCGGTGTCTCGTTGCCTACGCCCTGACCTTGCAGCACGGTATCGGTGTTGTAGCCGAAAATGATGTGGTTGATGAGGTACGGCGTCACGGTTTCGGTATCGCCTGCCATCAACCCGCTGTATTTGTGTTCCTGGGTGGTATCCAGATCTTCGCCGGTAGTCCCGGGCGTCACGCCCGAGGTGATGGATTGCATCCAGCGGAAGGTGACGTGATTCTCGTCTGCGATGCGCATGTCCAATCTTCCGATCGGCCAGTTGCCGCGATACAGATAGGGACCGAAGGGATGTATGAAGGTGTAGTTCTGAAAGAACGTGTTGGCGCCCCCTACGTTGGGGGTGGGATAGTAACCGTCGTTGAGAATGTTGGTGGGGATGGCCAGGACACGGTTGGACGGGATCTGATTATCGGGAAAAGGCGCATTGTTGCGCGGGTCGCGAATCACCACCACCTGCCCGGTCGGGTTGGTCGCCGGATTCAGATACTGCGAAAAGTCGCGCACCCGTTCCTGTAGGGTGGGAACATCGGCGTAAATATTCTCGCTGTTCGGGTTCGACATGAAGACCCATCCGCCATAGAAATACAGGCGCTCGGGAAGCACCACGCCGCCGGCATCGCCCCCGGCTTCCAGGATCCGGTAGCTGTCCTTCTGCGGATCGAAGAACGGCCGCGCATCCGCACGCGAATCGCCGCGCCGCGCGAAGACCGAGCCGTGGAATCCGTCGCCACCGCGCTTGGTCACCAGGTCGAAACTGGTCGGCCGGTAAGCATCCAGCCCGGGATCTACGTTGGTCGCCTGCACGAATTCGAAAAAATAGGGATGGCCGTAAAAGGCGGAGGTGAGATCGTCGGGGATCGAGTCCATCTGATACGACTGCAGATTGCGGTCGGAGATGCCGCTCATCACCAGGCTCGGAGCCAGCGGCACACCATTGCCCTGGACCCCGGGCGTGGTTACCAGCATCGGAAAGGGCGAAGGAAACCGATCCACCTCCGGCGCGCTGGGGAACCATACGGCACTGTTGAGGGAATCGCGGAGGGTGCCGGTGGTGTGGTCCAGCAACTCAGACTTGGCGTGCGTGGCCGCCGTATCCTCCGGTTCTCCCGCGGGCAACACCGGGTCGATGCGGCGGATCTCCGACGGGCGAAGCTGAATGCCATCCTGCAGGAATGTCTGGTAACCCTTCTGCATGATCGACAGCTTGTAGATGCCCGGCTTCAGATACTCCGCGTTGTAATCGCCCTTCGAATCCGACTCCACGACCCGCACGGTCATGTTGGTAGCCATCTCGGAAATCACCAGCACAATTCTCGGCAGCGCTTTCCCGGTCGTGTCTTTGATCGTGCCGCGAAGGATCGCGGTCTCTGTCTGGCCCGCCAACACGGCGGCAAAAGCAATCGAGAAAAAGGCAAGCACAAAAACCCGCTTTGCCTGGCGAGAGATGCACGCTTCGTTCATTGATCCTTGCATGATGCCCTAAAAAATTTCCTGGCGCGGCCCCGCCATGCGGCTACAGCCGCTGTTAAGTTCCAGTATTAGTGGACTCCCATACCGCAAGACAAGAGGGCCAATTTCGCCCAGGTGTGCCCTGTCCACCGCACCGCCGTGCCCCCAATTCCGGCACGCTGAACAACTCCCGGCGGACCGCCCCGATTTGCGGCAAACCTTAAAGATAGCAGCCCGGACACCTGTTTTGCGTCCCTCCAGATGCAAATCCGAGACCGCTCCCCGAGTTGCCCGCACGGATGGTAAACTCGGTGATCGGCCTCCCGATCCGTGGAACCGTACGTGCGGCAGCCTGTGGCTTCAACTCGCCGTCGGAGGCGGGCCGCGGCGCAAACCGAAGGTTACCGAACATGAAACCACTCACCAGTGCCCTAGGGCCAGTTCTGATCTTGTCCGCATGTTTGCATTTGAGCGGTTCCGCCGCTTACGCCCAGGATCTTCCGGTGCCCCAGGAGACCGCACGCCAGCAGGTTAAGGTGAAGCACTTCTCTTTCGGCATTCGCGCGCGCGACTTCCCCATCAAGGACTTTGGCACCATGGGGAACAAATCCATCGCGACTACCACTTACGCCCCGCCACCCGAGCCCAAGGACTGGAACTTCACTACCGCCACCAGGTCCCCCTTCTGGGGAGCCGGCGTGGCCATGGAGTATTACGGCGGCTCGCGCTGGACCATCACGGCGGAAGTAATCTACAATCGCGTCGCCTATACTGAGCAGACCAACGTCTACTGGGGCATCGACAATCCCGCCACCAGCTTCGACGAGCGCGAGCACGAATTCTTCACCGAGGATACCAAGGGGTATCTCTTCGATCTCCCAGTGTTGCTCCACTACCGCCCGGTGCGCTCCGGCGGCTTTTCCAAGCTGTACGTGTCGGCCGGTCCGACGGTGCGCTACGCGGCTCATATCAGCTCATTTCTGACCACCATTTCTCCTTCGGACATCACCACAACGAACGATCAGATCGTCGATCCCTCCAAGCGCGTACTGGTTGGGGGCACCATTGGCGTGGGCTTTCGCGTGGTGGACGATTTCAACATCAAGACGACGCCTGAAATCCGCTACACCCGCTGGGTCGGTTCCACGTTCTCTAATCAATCGACGGTATCGCCGCGCAACCAGCTTGAGGTCGGCATCGGATTTACGTTCTGAGCCGCGCTCCGCGCAGAGCCGAGGCCGGCGCGGACTGGCGCTGGCGACGGATCTGACCCGATGAATCAGGCGGTTTTGGGCGGCTTCGTCTTCCCGGCGATCTGCCACTGGGTGAAAGGAGAACGCGCGCCCCGGATCTTCACGTTGATGCAGTACGGCCGGCCGGCTGCCAGCGCACGCTCGATCGCCGGCCGGACCTGCTCCGCCCGCTCCACGGTTTCGCCCCCTCCTCCGAACCCTTGCATCACGATGTCATAGCGTGCCGCCTGTAGTTCGCAAGCCACCGTCAACGGCGCCCCCGCGGCAGTCGCGTCCGAAGGCACTCCGGCATGCGGCGCTGCCGATTGCAATTCGCGCTCCAGCCCCCATCCTGCGTCGTTCCCAACGATCAGCACCAAAGGCAGCCGGTGGCGCACCAGGCTGTCCATCTCGGCGATGTAAAACCCCAGCGCGCCATCGCCGGTGATCGCCACCACCCGCCGGTCGGGATGCGCCAGTTGCAGCGCCAGCCCGTTGGGTAGCGAAGAACCGATGGTGCCCAGCGGTCCCAGCCGCAGCCACCCGCCGGCGTGCCGCGCCGGAAGCATGGCGCGTCCCCAGTGGGCGAAATCGCCGCCATCCCACGAGTACAGGATGTCCTTGGGCAGCACTTCGCCCAACTCGCGGAAAAAGGCCGCCGGGTGCAGCGGCAGGGATACATCCGCGGCGGTGCGTTGCAATTCGCCGCGCCACTCGGTCCGCAGATCGCGCAGCCGCCCGACCCATGGCCGTTCCGGCCACTTTTGCGGGCCGGCAGCCTCCGTCAGTTGTTCCAGCGCCTCGCGGGCATCGGCGCAAATCCCCAGGTCCAGTTTGCGGTTGAGACCCAGTTCCTGTGCGTGGATGTCGATCTGAATAAACCGCGCCTCGGCCGGAAACACCCGCGTACCGCCCATCCCCAGGCGGTAATCGATGCGCTTGCCGATCACCAGAAACAGGTCGGCCTCCCGGTAGACTTTGTGGACCGCGTAGTTCAGGGCCGGGTCGGCATACCCCATCACCAGCGGATGTTCGTCGGAAACCGCGCCGCGCGCCATGGTGATGGTGTAAAGCGGCAGCCCGGTTTGTTCGATGAACGCGCGCAGGGCCTCCTCCGCATGCGCCCACCAAACGCCGCTCCCCGCGATCACCACCGGCCGGGAAGCCTCGCGCAGCATCTCCACCGCTTCCCGGCAGGCTGCCGGCTGGCGGACCTGCTCGGGCAGCGGCGTCCCGGCGGGCGGCGCCGTAGGCTTCGCTTCGGCCAGGAAAAGGTCAACCGGGATGGTAAGATGCACAGCCCCTTTGCGGCCGGAATCGGACTCGCGGTAGGCCCGCTCCACATACGCCGGGATGGCGGCGGCATCCGGCGGCTCCCCGGCCCACTTCACTACCGGCCGCGCCATCGACACCTGATCGATATCCTGAAAAGCGTTGCGGCCCCCCATGCCAGAAGGACGGCTGCCGCTGACCGCGATCAGGGGACTCGCCGCCAGTTGCGCGGTCGCTATCCCGGTGAGCGAATTGGTATGGCCCGGCCCGCCGGTGACCAGCGACAGCGCCGGCCGCCGATGAATCCGCGCCCAGGCATCGGCCGCATGCGTCACCCCCGACTCGTGCCGCATATCGACAATCCGCATGCCCGCCCGCGCCGCTTCCCACAACACTTCGTTCAGGTGATCGCCCACCAGCGTGAAGATCGTATCGATCCCCAACCCGGTCGCCGCCGCGACAAATAACTCCGCCCCATTTGGCATAGAACCGCCATGCTACTACAATCGGTTCTTAGATCCTTGTGAACCCACGAAAAATTCTAGTCACCGGTGGCGCCGGCTATATCGGCTCGCACACCGTCCGCCTGCTGCTCGAGCGGGGATATGATGTGGCCGTCATCGACGACCTCTCCAAAGGCTACCGCCACAATGTGCCGGCCGGCCGGCTCTACCAGGTGAACCTCCTGGAGACCGCCGCGGTGGCCGAACTCCTGCGCCAGGCCGCCTGCGAAGCAGTGGTGCACTTCGCCGCGTTCATCGCCGTCGGAGAGTCCATGCGCGAACCCGAGCGTTATTTTGAAAATAATGTCAGCGGCTCGCTTTCGCTGCTTACCGCCATGCTGCGGGCCGGCGTGAAGCACCTGGTGTTCTCTTCCACCGCCGCCGTCTACGGTAACCCGCACACGACCCCCATCCGCGAGGATTTCCCCATTCACGCCGTCAATCCCTATGGCGAATCCAAGGTAATGGTGGAGACGCTGCTCCGCTGGTTCGACGAAATCCACCACCTTACCGGCGTCTGCCTGCGGTACTTTAACGCCTCGGGCGCCGACCCCGAGGGCCACCTCGGTGAGGAACACGAACCGGAAACCCATCTCATCCCGCTGATGCTGCGTGCCGTTCTGACCGGCCAGCCGTTTACTCTCTTCGGCGACGATTACCCCACACCCGACGGCACCTGCATCCGCGACTACATCCACGTGGACGACCTCGCGCAAGCGCACATCCTGGCGCTCGAATACCTCCTCTCCGGCGGCGCAGCCGATCAGTTCAATGTAGGCACCGGCACCGGCCACAGTGTGATGGAGGTGGTTCGGGCGGTTGAGGAAGTGACCGGCCGGAAAGTTCCCTACGCGATTGGCCCGCGCCGCGAAGGCGATCCTCCGGAACTGGTGGCTTCCTCGGAAAAGCTGCGCAACAAGCTCGGCTGGACACCGCGATACACAGATCTCCGGTGCATTGTGGAGCACGCCTGGCGCTTCGCCAACCGGCCGCGCCCGTAATTCTCCCTACGGCCGCTCCACGGGCTTCAGAATTGCCATTCCGATCTGCCCGTGCACATTCTCATCCGGCCGGGCCACGTCGCCGCCGCCGAACCAGACACGGATCTGCGATCCCTCGATCACCACGCTCGGATCGCACACCACCTTCGAATCCCAGGCTTGCCCGCCTGCGAATACCACCGGCAGTTTCTTCCAACGGACGCCATCGGCGGAGCGCGCCAGCCCCAGGCGCCGGTTTTCGCCGATATCCCTGCCCGTGTAGAGCATCCAGTAAAATCCGCCGTAGTCCCATACCGCCGGTTCGCCGAGCCCGTTTTCATCGAAGGCTCCCGCCCCGCCCAATTCCAGGATCGGATTGGCCCGCACCTTGTCCCACCGAACCCCATCGGCCGAGCGCGCCACGCCCAGGCGCTGCCGGCGGGCCCGGTCCTGCCCAAGGTAAAACATGTAAAAATAACCGCCGATGCGGATGACGTAAGGGTCGGCGACGCCGCGCTCGTCCCAACTTTGGTAGGGGCCGGTCTGAAGCACCGGCCAGGGTTCCCGGCGTGGCTGGCTCCGTAGGGTTCCCCGCCCCTCGTCCATACGCCACAAGCCGATGCGCGGAAATCCCCGCGGCCCCGCCACATACCAGTACCAGAGCCGGTTCCCATCGGACCAGGCCGCCCCGTTGCCGGCGATGTAATCGCCCTCCCAGCTTTGGGCGTCCGGCTGTAGCACCGTTCCATGCTTGCGCCAGAAGAAACCGTCGGCTGAAGTGGCCATCCCGGTGCGCCAGGTATGGCCGTCGAATCCGGAGTACAGCATGTTGCGCCCGTCCACCATGGCGGGGGCCAGGGTATCGTGCGAGTCCCACCCTTCGCCCGGCGAGAGCACTGGTTCGGGCAGCATCTCCAGATCGAAACTCAGCTTCGGATCGCCGCCGGAGAGCACCGGCAGGGTGAAGGCAGGGTAGTGCCCGCAGCCGGACAGGCACAGGGCTGCCCAGGCGGCGGCAATCCGGAGCGTCATTGCAGCGGTACCCGCAGCCTCAGCCCCGCGCCGCGCCCCGGCCGCGATTCCAGCACCAGGTCCGCATTCAGCGACCGCGCCCGCCGCTTCAGGCTGGCCGGCCCCAGGCGCAGCAGTTCCAGTTCCTCCAGCGTGTACGTTCCGGCAAATGGGAAACCGTGGCCATTGTCTTCCACGGCGATTTCGAGGCCCCGGTCGGCTTTTTCCATGCTCACTGCGACGCGCGATGCACCCGCATGCTTCTGCACGTTGTGGAGCGCCTCGCGGAGCATCTGCAATACCTCGCTGGTCATTTCCTGCGGCAGCCCCACCGGTGAGGCCGAGCCGGCAAAGCTCACCGGAATGCCGCTCTCTTTCTGAAAGGCCTCCGCCGCCCGCCGTGCCATCGCCACCAGGTTGGCGCCGTCCACATCCACCGGCCGCATGCTGTGCAGAAATAGCCGCAGATCGCGGATCTGGGTGTTGGCCAGAGCCTGCAATTGCTTCAGGTCCTCCATGCCGGCCTGGAAATTGCGCTCCAGCAGCTTACGTAAAATCTCCAGCCGCATCTGCACGCTGATGAAGCTCTGCAGCGGGCCGTCGTGAAAATCCGAAGCAATCCGCACGCGTGCCGAGTCGCGGGCCTTGTCCACGGCCAGCCGGGTCTCCTCCAGTTTGGCTTCGAGCGAATGCACCCGCTGGAGCAGCCGCTCTTTGCTCACCGCAAAACCGCAGGCCAGAGCGCCCGCGACCAGTAGCGTGGGCTCCAGAATCCGGGTGGAGGAATTCGGCGATACACCACAGAAAATCACGCTGATCCCGGTGATCACAATAATCTCCACCGCGGAATAAGAGGCCAGGCCCTCGGTGGTCAGGAACAGGAAAAATACCGCCGCCATCCAGGCCAGGCGCTCGTTCCCAAGGCTCGCCAGCACCAGGAAATAAACCGCGTCGGCAAAAAGGATCAACAGGCCGGCCATCCGGGACGGCCCTTTCCGATAGATTGCCAAAGCCGTTGCGTATACCACGAACAGCGCCATCACCCCGCGCACTGCGAGGGAGGCCTTCGGCAACGCCAGAAACACCGCCGCCAATGCCGCCGCTGCCAGGACGGCGCGCGCTCTAGCTATATAAGTTCGCCAAGCGAAATCGGGAGGAAATGCCACACCATCACTTCCGGTATAAGAAAAGCGTGTGGCTGCGGCCCTCCCCGTCGTCGGGTATGCTTTCTACCTTGTCCGGGGTCCAGTTTCGAAACTCGAAATCGTGAGCCACCACGCGCGCGCCTTTCTTTAATTGCCTATCTAGCAAAGGCTGCACTTTGCTGTCGATCGCCGCCGGCAGCAAGTATACGGTGATTAGATCGGCGGAACTGTAATTTTGCTTTAGCAGGTCGCCGTTAATAATATGGGCGGTTTTTTCCAGGCCCAGCTTCTGAATCTTGGCCAGGCTTACTCTCACCAGGTCGCGGTCCAGTTCCACGCCTACCGCATCCGCATGAAAACGCTGGGCCGCCATGATCACAATCCGGCCGTCGCCCGACCCCAGGTCGAAGACCTTCTCACCGGCCTTCAAGCCGCCCAGCTCAAGCATCTTCTCAACAATGGCTTCCGGCGTGGGATAGTAAGGCGCCAGCTTTTCGCCATCTCCGTTTTGGGCGGCTAGAGGTATCCCCCAAAGACAGATCCACACACCCAGCTTCCACATAAGGCTTCTTCCGTCAGCCGAACGTATTCAATGTACCATCAGGCACGGTTTTCATCCCAGTTCCCATCCTTGCGATGAATTCCAGCCCTGCCAACCGGCTGCCTCAGCCCTAAACCCAGACCTGCTCCAGGGGTTCACCCCTCTTACAGAGCTCGCAAGCTTTGCCATCCACGTAATAGCTGGCTTCGAGCTTGGCAAGGTAGTACAGCGGCAACGAACCGAAATCCAGGGTGTCCGGCGTAGGCTGGTAGATAATCACCGCCAGCCCCACAACTTTGGCCCCGGCCGCGTCCAGCAGGGCCTTCAGCGCCGTCAACTTGTTTCCGCTCCGCAAGATATCATCTACCAGCAGGACCGGCTCGCCGGGCTGCGGCTCCACGAATTGGCGGAAGCGCAAGGGCTGGTCGTCGCGCTCCCTTTCGGCCCAATACACCTGGCGCGCGCGAATCGCCTCGCATACCCCATAAGCCACCGGCAGCCCGGCCGTGGCCGGCGCCACGATAGACAGCTCGGGAATGATGGCACGAATCTCAGCATTGGCCCGCAGCAGCCGGCTCAACCCCACCGAAAGCAGCCGCTGATGCTGATACCGCCGCAGGGCCAGGGGCACTTGCAGGTATTCGTTGGAGTGCAGCCCGGTGGGGTACTCAAAATGCCCGTCACGGAGGGCCCCGGTGTCGCGAAACAGGGCGACCACCTCATCTTGTGTGGGAATCAGGTGCATCGGTAAGGTCCTTCAATTGGCCCCGCGGCCCGTCAGAACCCGCGGAATGGTGCGCAGCAGAATCTTCCAGTCGAGCGCCAGCGACCAATTATCAATGTACTGCATATCCATCTTCATCCAGGTTTCGAAATCCACCAGGTCGCGGCCGGAAACCGCCCAGATGCAGGTGAGGCCGGGCCGCATGCGCAGGCGCCGCCGCTGCCAGCGCTGGTAGCGCTCCACCTCGCTCGGCACCGCCGGCCGCGGCCCCACCAGCGACATATCGCCGCGCAGCACGTTCCATAACTGGGGCCATTCGTCGACGGAGAATTTGCGCAGGTAGCGGCCGAGCGGCGTCAGGCGCGGATCGTCCGGAATCTTAAAGGCCGTTTCGCGAGTATTCAAATGCGCCAAACCAGGCTTCAACTCCTCGGCGTTTTGGCACATTGAGCGGAACTTATAGAAAAGGAAGCGGCGCCCGTTGAGGCCGCAGCGCTCCTGCCGGAAGATGGCCGGTCCCGGCGAGGTCAGGCGCACCAGCGCCGCCACCAGCGCCATGAACGGCGCCAGCACCACCAGCCCCGCAGCCGCAATAGCGATATCGATGGTGCGTTTGATCCACAGCCGGATCTCGTCGTAAGGCGCTGCTGAAAAAGTCAACAGTGGGGTAGCGCCAAAACGGTCCAGCGAGACTGTGCTGTTCACGTGCGGGAAGAAATCCACCGCCACGCGCGTTCGCACGCCCTCCTCATCGCACAGCAGAAACACCTCTTCCAGCTCCGCCAGGCTTTGGCTGCTCACGGCGAAGACTATCTCGTCCACCACCTGCCGGCGCAGGATGCCGGCCAGTTCCGTCACCGGCCACACCGGATAAGCCGCCCCCAGCACAACCTCCGAAGGCGGTCGCGGGCCCCGCTCCTCGCTCAAGAACCCGCCCAGCCGTATGCCGAATTCCACCGACCGCTCCAGTGCTCCTGCCAGCCTGATGGCCCGTTCGCCAGTGCCCACCACCATGACGTGGATGGGGGCTCCGAATTCGCGGCGGATGATGCCTACCAGGCGTCCCGCCACCAGGCGGAACAAGAGAATCAGAATCCAGGTGTAGACCGTAAAGAAAACCAGGAAAAAGCGGCTCAGATCGAGGCGCAGCGAATATTCGAACAGCACCAGGCACATGCCGGCATACACGCACTGGCGGAACGAGTCCCGCAAGATGATCCGCGGATGGCCGGAATCCAGTTTTTCGTAGATCCCCAGCCAGAGCGCAATCGACAACAGCGCGACGAGCGAGAACCCCAACACCAGGGCCACTTGCGGCAGGGTCAGGTAGAACTCGTACTTGAGGTGCAGGGGGGCCGGGTCTGATAGGCCGCCTCAAACCCGACAGTGGCCATGGCGATGTCGGATAGGGCGAACAAAACACGAGCTTTACGCTGGCGGGCGAACATCCGGATTCAGCATAACACGATGCTTCGAGGCGATAACCTTCTCGCGGACTCTAAAGCTTTGTGGAAAGCTGACGATGTTTTCATTGTAATGACTCAAAGCAACGGGCGGGTAGCCTGGCGCCGCTACCTCCATCCATTCGCACAACCCAGCTTACGGTTGTCGAATCCCGCCAATTGGTCTTCAGTTGCCTTCTGTACCCGTGCCTCGTTTGGTCCTCCTCTGTTCCGGCGCCAGTCCGCCCACCCGAAATTGATTTTGCCCGCACCCTAAAGTTCGGCTTCGGTTCTGCCGATAAACTGGACATGAAGAAGTTCGCTTCTCAATCGGTAATCCTGCTGGCGGCATGGCTCGGCTGCGCCTGCTGCGCGAGTGCCCAGACCGTAGGTCCGACCGCTACTCCCAGCAGCTTAAATTTCAGTTACACCGTGAACAGCACGACCCTCCCGTCGGCTGCCGCCGTTAAGATCACCCTGCCGTCTTCCTCGTCCAGCCTGCCCCTTGTGGTCACTCCGCCTGACAACTGGGCCGCCGTCACGCCGCTCAGCGGCTCCACCCCGCTGACCCTGACTGTCACAGTCAACCCTACCGGACTTGCGCCCGGCAGCTACGTGACCAGTATCAGTGTCGATACTAACCCCACCAGCCACGCGCCCGCAGTGATCCCGGTGACCCTCACAGTGTCCAATCTTCCCCCGACGTTGCTGGTAACTTCCCCACAGCAAGGCACTTACTATACGCCGCCTGGATCGGGGAGCAGTTCACCGATCGTGACCTTCAGCTACACCACCGGCGCGAGCACCACCACCGTCCCGCCACCCGCCACCGCCCCGTCCTGCAACATGGAGCTGGACGTCTCTTCCACCGGCGGGATCATCCCCTTCAACGTAACGGTTGCCAACGTCAAGGCCACCAGCGGCACCAGCGGAAGTAGCGCCGTGTGGGTGCGGGTGAACAGTTCCGGGCAATTGCCGACGACCGCTACCAGCGGTGTGGCCAACACCGGATCCTACGCCCCCATTTGCGTCACTGCCGATCTGCCCACTCTCCAAACCCTCAACCCGGGAAGCTATGCCGGGCAGATCACCATTGCCGCCAACAATTCGGCCAACGGTACCTGGGTGATCCTGGTGGACCTGATTGTCTCGGCCGGCCTTCCCGTGCTGAATTCAATCTACCCGAACACAATTGTGGCCAACCCGACGGTGAATCCGGTCTTCACGCTGTATGGCGATAATTTCTTCAATACTTCGGTAGTCACTCTACAACTGGGCACCAACACGCCCATCGGCTCGCCCGGTGTGACCACCACGCTGCTGAGCCGCGGCGTGCTCCAGGCAACCGTGAATATGACTTATTTCACTCCTGCCTATGAGGGCTCGACATACCCGCTCGCCCAAGCGGGCCCGCCGGCGGTGCCGGCGGGAATCCAATGGACGGTCTCGGTAAACAATCCCGCGACCCCGACGAATCCGCAGCCACAAATCGCCTCTCAGGCTCTTTACGTGACTGATCCCACGCTGCCATCCATTACCTCGGTGGTTAACGCAGCCAGTTACCTGTCCACCTCGAGTTTCACCGGACCGGAACCAATCCGAACCCAGTGGGGAATCCCTACCCAACCACCGTCGCACCGCGAGAAATCATCTCCATTTTCGGTCAAAATCTCGGGCCCTCGGCGGTGACCACCGCGACTCCCTTGAACACCTCGGGCGCCGCCAGCCCGCCTCCGCTGTACTACCCAGTCACCTTGAGCGCCGCAACCGGCACCAACTCCAGCGTGTCGGTAGCGGTCTTTTTCACCTACACCCCCCCTCCCACACCACCCGAAATCGTCGGCTCCCCGGTTACCGTGCCGGCACCGATCATCATGTTCACCAGCAATCAGATCAACGTGATTGTGCCGTTCGAAGTCGAGCAGGCGCTGCAGACCTCGGCCCAGACTGCCACCATCCAGGTGCTTGTTACGACTACTACCGCCGGCGTTACCGGACCAGCGATTTCCACCCCCGCATTGACCGTAACGGTCCTGCCGGAAGATCCGGGGCTGTTCACATTTGCAGGCGAAGGCCAGGGCCAGGCCGCGGTCCTGAATCAAGATTATTCGATTAACGGGTCTAAGAACGCCGCGGCGCGAGGGTCCACCATTCAAGTCTTTGTCACCGGCATGGGCGAACTGGACGCCACGCCGCCGCAGCCCGATGGAATGGTGGCAACTGCGACACCCGTGCTCCTGGCCGACCAGACATGGCGAGTGGATATTGGGGGCCAGCCGGCGGTCGTCACCTATGCTGGAACGTCTCCCGGCTCCGTGGACGGGCTGGTGCAAATCAATGCCATTATTCCGCCCACAGTGGGAACCGGCTCCTCGATCTCCATCACCGCGTCAATCGGCACTTCCGACCGATCCCATCGCACCCAGGCC
>CAWDOH010000003.1:0-424349 GCA_963803725.1 Bryobacterales bacterium
ATGGCCACTGCGGGCACCGCCATCCACGGCTTTCTCCGGCTCATGCAGATGCCGCTAGGCTACGATCCCGCAAATGTCATGAAGCTCGGCATCGACACATCCACGTACACGCAGGCGAGCGAGCCGGCATTCAGGCGCCGAGGCGCGCACTGTCATTGAGCAGCTCCGGGAGAAAGGTCGCATCCGTCCCCGGCGTCACGTGGCTGTGGGCACCGATGCCACCGCCCTGCACCTGGTGTTAAGAGAATCCTTCACCATCGATGGATCCCGCGATGGTGAGCAGGCGCAGGCCCGGTGACTGGTCCACCAGCGAGGATCGCTGCGCTTCCTCTGCTTCAGGGCCGCGTCTGGACTACGGACTCAAAGTTCCGAGGAGGCTTCATCGCGGTTGTCAATCGCGCTTTCGCGGCGCGCCTTCTTTGTCCGAGGCGGCAACTGCGCATTCCGCTTTTGTCGGGTCGCTTCCTAGCCATCTCACCGCCTGAAGTCACTTGGTGTCGCCGGCGATGCGCGTAACGGACGGCTCGTTGCCCGTTCGTCCCCGCGATCTACGTTCTTCCGTACACCTACTGTGATGCCGAACTATTTTCTGTTCTTCGTCCGACCAGGCCACTCCGCTCGCCCACACTCCTATCCGCGCCGCTCATCGCATCCTGTTGCTTCTGACCAGCAGATCTCCAGCGGCTCCTTCGAACTGCACCTTCACCCTCAATGAAGCCCTCGAGCGCGACCCACGCAACGGCTCTTCTCCATATTGTTTGGCGTCTTCTCTGCCACGGACTCGCGCTCGCACTTCAGTGTCGTCTCGCTTACAGCGTCGCACAGCGACTACGGAGTTTGGCGTCCTCGGGCGCCGCGCACGGTACGTCTGGGTCGCCGCGCGCATCGCGCTCGCCAGCGAGCGCGGGCATTGTCACGGGTCGGCCGAGGCGCGGCCGCCACGAGGCAAGCCGCCTTTGCCGCAGGAGCTCTGTTCGCAGCCGCCGCGCTCCTCGCTTTAGCGCCCTTCTGGCCGGCCCGTCGCCCGGCGCTACGGTCATCGCCGTCCCCACCCGCCAAGCTCTCCGCTATCAATAAGTGTCCCATTGAGCCGCGGCGCACCTACGGCCCGGTCAGCGAGCCACAACATCCTGCAATTTACGGGGACGCCACCGCGGCAGCGGCTCGTTGTCATTTGCCGGTCAGCGGCAAACCAACCCGGAGCTTAGGCTGCCGCCCCGCCTCGCAGGCCGTACCACCAGTTCCCAACTGCGGCGCAGATCATCTTCCGGGTGACAACCGCCTTATTGGTCGCACTGCACCCGGCCCGCTGCTCGATGGCCAGACCGGATTTAAGGTAAAACGGCGACGTTTGAAAAGTGGCCCGGTGTCCTTTCGGGAAGCTTGGTGTGTCACGTCACTGGCACTGGCTCGACCCGGTGCCGGAACGCGACTTCCGGCAAGTCGAAGCCGCGCCTGCCGGAGCTGGATCGGTCGGCACGATCTTCTTCGGACTAATTAGGATCTAACCGGCGCCAACTTGCCCTTTTCGGTACACGCGGGCAGCGAGGCCATTGGCGTCCAATGCGGGAGTTCGCCGGGTACGCCTCGTGGCGCCCGAGGCTGCTCGCGGCGGGTCACACCAGCTACATCCTGGCGCTCCACTCCCTCAACATTGCGCCTGGGCGTGAAAGTGAGTTATTTTGAGATGTGCTCATCCTTTATTCGGCCCTCCGGGATGCTGGAAAGGGACGCAAGCCGCTTACCTTGCCGCGCGCTTCGCACTCCCCGCGATCTCTACCGGCGAAGACTTCTGTGCCGCAATAGGTCTGGGGAGAATGGGCCCTCCTATGACGGCCCTCGGGAGGCGACATCGTCAAACGGCACGGCGGGCAACCGCCTGGCTGGATCGCGCGGTGCGGCCGCCTGCTGGGATGGCTACCCGCGCACGATTCCCAGGCACGCTTCGCCTGACCTCGCCGATGAGTGTGACGACCGGCGGTCATCCAGATGGACGTGTCCCTGCCACCTGCTGGTCGCGCGGCGCTCGCCGCCAGTGTCCCAACTGCATTTATAACCTGCTCTCCCACACCGCCCCGCGGGCACTGACCGACGACCCCACCCTCCAGCCCCGCGCACCACGACGAGCGCGCCGTCGCCGCCGCCTCGCGGCCTATCACGAACTGACTGGCTGGTCCTCGATTGGTACGGTTCCGACGGGCGGCGGTATCGGCGGACGCTGTTCGCCGGAGTCGCCCAGCAACTATCGAGCAGACCCTCACGGCGACCGGTTTACCGGAGCAACTGCATCGCACGGAGGCGCGGCAGGCGCGAGGAAGCGCGGAGAAGACCTGAGAGGAAGACACGGAGGTGGCAGGAGTTCGGGGACGCGCGCGGGGTTTGGAGCGGTTCGGGAGCACGGATCGCACCGCCGAGGCGCGGAGGCGCAGAGGGAAGCGCGGAGAAAACGCGAGAGGAAAACGGAGGCGTCGGGAGACGGATCGCACCCGCGGAGGGTGCGGGAGGAAGCGCGGAGAAAACCTAAGAGGAAGACACGGAGGTGGCAGGAGTCGGGAGCGCGGTTTGGTAGCGGGCTCGGGCAGACAGATCGCACCGCGGAGCCGCGGAGGGCGCAGAGGAGCGTGAGAAAACCTAAGAGGAAGACACGGAGGCTGGGGAGGAGTTCGGAGACGCGCGCGGGGTTTGGTAGCGGTCGGGCAGAGATCGCGCCGGTTGAGCGAGCCAGCCCCATGGTGTGGTCGCCAGCGAGCCTTCGAGCGCGACGCGCACCAGCTGGCTGCGCGTGCGCACGTGGTCTCTGGTAGAACTGCTGGAGCGTGGCCTTCACCGCCCCTTCCGAAACGCCGAGCTGGCCGGCGATTTCGTTGGTGAGGCCTTCGAAATCTGCCGCAGCACCCTGCTCGCGGTCCGTCAACAGGCCCGGGTATCCTCGCGCTGGTGAACGCCATCGGCCATCAGTTGGATGACCTTCTGGTCCAGCCACATTTCGCCCGCCGCTGCCAGGCGGATGGCGGAGAGCGCCCGGAGAGTTGTGCTTCAGGAACACCCCCGAAGTGCCCCAGTTGCAGGGCGATGGAGGACTCCGTTCCCGGCGGTAACAGGGCCACCGCCATAGCCGGCCGTCAGCCGTGGCTTCGCTGAGGCTCTCAGCACCAGGTCCACAGAGGATCCGGGCCAGCACCTCCAGCGCCTCGGCCCGCAATTGCCCGCCATCTCGAAGTCGCAGTCGACGCCAGCCCTCGCGGAACAGGATGTGGTCATCGAGCAGTACATGTTTCATGTGGATGGCCTCCACGGAACCGGCGACGGCCCAGGTCGATGACGAAGTGCCGGGCGACGTCGTGGCGGAGTTCGCCAAGCAGCGGGCAAAAGCGCGCGACAGGTACAGGCGCCGCCCAGGAACGGTGGAACAGCGTCTCGGGAGAGGAGATCCCGCCGTGTCGCTCACCGGACGAAACCGCGCGCCCAC
Source organism: Bryobacterales bacterium (assembly GCA_963803725.1). Classification (GTDB taxonomy): domain Bacteria; phylum Acidobacteriota; class Terriglobia; order Bryobacterales; family Bryobacteraceae; genus JOPF133. Next base: position 3,470 of record CAWDOH010000003.1, read on the forward strand.
TGACCGAAATGTTGATGCGCTTCTCGCCGGGAATTCTCAAGCGCCCGCTCGCTGTTCTTGGTCAGGTTCAGCAGAATTCAGCAGCCGGTGCCCGCGGGTTCCACGTGGATATCGAGGTTCCTCGCAGTACGGTCCAGCACGATGCGCAGCTCATCCAGAATCTCCCCCAGCTCGATGCTGCCGATCCTGCGAATGGCTGGTGGTCTGCTTCAGCTCAGTGAAGCGATCTGGTGCAGCGTATCCACGCTGCCCAGGCGCTTCAGTCTCGTCGCGGAGCCAGGTCGCGCCACGCGTCCCGCGGATCATCAGACGTTGCGGAATCGGGGAGACCGCTCCCACCAGGATGCGTGAGCGGCGCAGCCGCTCCAGGTTGCTCTCTTCGCGCTCGCGCAAATCCGCAAGCGTCCACCCACCTAGGGCGGCCACGCGCGGACCCATGGTGCGGTAGGTGGAGAAGAACACGTTGGCCAGCAAGACGTCCCCACTCTCACGCTCCCCACTGCATCTTGGTGCGCAAGGTGCGCCGTCCGCCAGCGACGGCACCCGCGCCAGCGAGGGCACGTACCGGCGGACGTCGCGGCCGAGTCCACTCGTCGGCCACGCCGACCTGCTGGTGCGCCATTGGCCAGCAGGTACTCATCTGTCTGGGTGCTCACGGCCGGGCTTGAGTTGATCAGAAACTCCAATTGTTCTTCGGCCTCGCGAGATTTCACTCTCGCAGGCTGCAGTGCGGCTCGCGGCGGCGGCTGCGGTTCGAAGCGAACAGGCCGGTTCCGGCGCTGGAGGTGAAGACCAGGATATCTCCTGGTAGCGAATCGGCCAGGGTGAACGGAAAGGGGTCGAACAGGTCTGAAAGCAGGGTGTACAGCAGGGTGCCCGGCCAGTGCGGCAGCACGGTGTCACCAGCACACTGGGAAGAGATACAGAAAGCCGAACCAGAATTCACTGACGCGCCAATCGATCACTGCGATAATGGCAGTCAGCAACGCTGCCCGTAGTAGTAACTGCCCGCTGTGTTCCTTGAAATGGGACATCCATTCGAATATCCTCTCTTAAATTCTAGAAACAAAACTTTTGAGCCAAAAGATAGGTCTTGCGGCACGAGCTTTGAGCCGCCGCCAGCTAGAGCACCGGAAGACTCCGGCCAGAGGTGAAGCCTGCTTTCTGGATGTCCCTACAACTTCCCAGCCGGACCCAAAGAGCAGGCCGTAACGGAGGGGTCGGGCGGTAAGTGCCCGTGTTTTCCGGCAGCGCAAATTATCGGGAGGGATCATGCAGCGCCCTCTCTGGTCGGCATGACGGCAGCTGGGCAGTCCCGGCGAAGGGCGCACGGCCAACACAGGTCCTCACCTGGAGGGTGCGCGAGAACTTCGAGGCCGCCAATCCCACGCCTAAAGCCGCGCAACGCGACGAGGATGCGCCGCCTAAGTCACCGCCCACCCGCGTCCAACTGGATTTGACCGATGGGGACCCAGCTTACGCCGTACCAGGGGGTGTGGCAGCCGTTGGCGGGTACGAGTGACCACCAGCATCAGCTATCTGCACGAACGCGCCCACAAACGCGAGCTGCGCCTGCAGAGCGCCCGCAACGGGCGGCGCTCTGCAGGCGCAGCTCGCGTTTGTGGGCGCGTTCGTGCAGATAGCTGATGCTGGTGGAAACGTCGGTACCGGCCAACGGCTGCCACACCCCCTGGTACGGCGTAAGCTGGGTCCCATCGGTCAACAGCGTGAAATCCGGGTTGGGACGCAGGTAGGCGGTGACTTCGGCGGCGCGGTCCTCATCGATATTCAGTTGCGCGGCTTTCAGCGTGGGATTGGCGGCCTCGAACTTCTCGCGCACCTGTTGCCAGGTGAGAGCCTGTTGGCCCCATGCGCCCTTCGCCAGAATACCCACTGCCGTCATGCCGAGCCACAGGCGCCGCCAGAGGCGCTCCATGATCCCTCCCGATAATTTGCGCTGCCGGAAAACACCGGCGCCCTTGCCGCCAACCGCTCCGTTACGGCCTGCTCTTTGGGTCCGGCTGGGAAGCGGTCGTCTGCAGGGACGTCCGAAAGCAGGCTTCGCCTCTGGCCGGAGTCTTCCGTACTTCTTACTGTAGCTGGCGGCAGACTGCCCCGACGATCTATCTTTCAGTGCCGCAAGACCTATCTTTTGGCTAGGTGCTTTGCGAAAAGTTTTGTTTTTTCTAGAATTTAAGAAGAGGATCATGGAATGGATGTCCCGCTTTTGCAAGGGACGCCGCGGGCAGTTCTACTACGGGCCACGTTGCTGACTGCCATTATCGCAGTGATCGATTGGCGCGTCGATCTCAATATCTCGTTCGGCTTTCTGTATCTGTTTCCCATGCTGCTGGTGGGCACCGTGCTGCCGCGCTGGCAGGTGATTACGGGCGCCCTGCTGTGCACCCTGCTTTCAGACCTGTTCGACCCCTTTCCGTTCACCCTGGCCAATTCGCTGCCGGGAGATATCCTGGTCTTCACCTCGCTCGCCGGAACCGGCCTGTTCGCTTTCGAAGTGACCCGCAGCCGCCGCCGCGAGGCCGCCGCACTGCGGCGTGTGGAGGCCGAAGTGGATGCCCGCCGCGAGGCCGAAGAACAATTGGAGTTTCTGATCGACTCAAGCCCGGCCGCCATCATCACCATGAGCCCGGACGGAATCATCCTGCTGGCCAATGGCGCGGCGCACCGGCAGTTCGGCGTGGCCGACAGTCAACTGCCCGGCCGCAACATCCGCCGGTACGTGCCCTCGCTGGCGCGGGTGCCGTCGCTCGAGCAGACGGCGCAGGCCTTCCGCACCGAGATGCAGTGCCGCGGGGAGCGTGAGAGTGGGGACGTGTTCCTGGCCAACGTGTTCTTCTCCACCTACCGCACCGCCATGGGTCCGCGCATGGCCGCCCTGGTGGTGGACGCTTCGGAGGATTTGCGCGAGCGCGAAGAGAGCAACCTGGAGCAGTTGCTGGCCGGCTCGCGCATCCTGGTGGGAGCGGTCTCCCACGAGATCCGCAACGTCTGCAGTGCCATTGCGGTGATTCACGAGAACCTCGTACGCGGGGGCACGCTGCGCGGCAACAAGGACTTCGAAGCACTGGGCGCGCTGGTGGATACGCTGCACCAGATCGCTTCGCTCGAGCTGAAGCAGACCACCAGCCATTCGCAGATCGGCAGCATCGAGCTGGGGGAGATTCTGGATGAGCTGCGCATCGTGCTGGAGCCGTACTGCGAGGAAGCCGATATCCAGGTAACCTGGAACATTCCGCGGGAGATCCCTCCGGTGTGGGGCGACCGGCACCGGCTGCTGCAGATTCTGCTGAACCTGACCAAGAACAGCGAGCGGGCGCTTGAGAATTCCGGCGAGAAGCGCATCGACATTTCGGTGGGCGTGGGGCACCACACGGTTTCCATCCGGGTGAGCGACACGGGCCCCGGGATCTCCTCTCCCGAGACGCTGTTCCAGCCGTTCCAGAGGGGCGCCGATTCCACTGGGCTGGGCCTGTACCTGTCGCGCGCTTTTGCCCGCTCTTTCCGCGGCGAACTCCGCCACGATGCCGCCCGGCCGGGCTGCTCCTTCGTCATCGACCTGGCCATCGCCGGTTCCGTGGAGGCCATCCCACATGAAACCGATACGACTGTTATTGCTCGATGACCACATCCTGTTCCGCGAGGGGCTGAGCCGCCTGCTGGCGTCGGAGCCGGACTTCGAGATGGCGGGCAATTGCGGGACGCAGGCCGAGGCGCTGGAGGTGCTGGCCCGGATGCCTGTGGACCTGGTGCTGCTGGATTTCGACCTCGGCGAAGACCACGGCAGCCAGTTCATCGGCGCGGCGCGGCGGGCGGGCTATCAGGGCAAATTTCTCATGCTTACCGCCGGGATGACCGCCACGGAGTCCTCCATCGCCCTGCAACTGGGCGCTTCGGGGGTGTTCCTGAAGCACAACTCTCCGGGCACTCTGGCCAAGGCCATCCGCCTGGTGGCGGCGGGCGAAATGTGGCTGGACCAGAAGGTCATCCAACTGATGGCCGATGGCGTTCACCAGCGCGAGGATCCCAACTTCCGGGCCCTGTTGACGGACCGCGAGCAGCGGGTGCTGCGGGGCATTTTCGAAGGCCTCACCAACAAGGAAATCGCCGGCCAGCTCGGCGTTTCGGAAGGGGCGGTGAAGGCCACGCTCCAGCAGTTATTCCAGAAGACCCACGTGCGCACGCGCAGCCAGCTGGTGCGCATCGCGCTCGAAGGCTCGCTGGCGACCACACGACGGCCGTAGGGGGCTGGCTCGCTCCGGAACCCGCGCCTCGGCGGTGCGATCTGTGCCCCCGAGCCCGCTACCAAACCCCGCGCGCGTCTCCGAACTCCTGCCACCTCCGTGTCTTCCTCTTAGGTTTTCTCCGCGCTTCCTCTGCGCCCTCCGCGGCTCCGCGGTGCGATCTGTGCTGCCGAGCCCGCTACCAAACCCCGCGCGCGTCCCCGAACTCCTGCCACCTCCGTGTCTTCCTCTTAGGTTTTCTCCGCGCTTCCTCCGCGCCCTCCGCGGATCCGGGGTGCGATCCGTGCTCCCGAGCCCGCTACCAAACCCGGCGCGCGTCCCCGAATCCCTGCCACCTCCGTTTTTCCCTCTCGCGTTTTCTCCGCGCTTCCTCTGCGCCCTCCGCGCCTCGGCGGTGCGATCCGTGCTCCCGAGCCCGCTACCAAACCCCGCGCGCGTCCCCGAACTCCTGCCACCTCCGTGTCTTCCTCTCAGGTCTTCTCCGCGCTTCCTCCGCGCCCTCCGCGCCTCCGCGGTGCGATCCGTGCTCCCGGTAAACCGGTCGCTACACGCAGGCCGTGAGGGTCTGCTCGATGGTCTGGGCGACCTCTTCCGGCGAGAGAGCGGCGTCCACCCGATACACCACATCGGAACCGTACCAATCGAGGACCGGCCCAGTCAGTTCGTGATAGGCCGCGAGGCGGCGGCGGATGACGCACTCCTGGTCGTCATCGCGGGTTTGGAGGGGGGCGCGGTCGTCGTCGCAGATGCCCGGCACGCGGGGCGGCTGGGAGAGCAGGTTATAAATGCGGCGGCATTCGGGACACTGGCGGCGAGCGGTGAGCCGCGCGACCAGCAGGTCGGCAGGAACGTCCATGTGGATGACCACCGGCTCGGGCATGCCGCGCTCATCGGCGAGGTCGGCGAGGAAGCGTGCCTGGGGAATCGTGCGCGGGTAGCCATCCAGCAGGCAGCCGCGCGCGCAATCCGGCCGCGCCAGGCGGTTGCCCACCATGCCGTTGACGATGTCGTCGCCCACCAGCCCTCCCGAGGCCATGATGGCGGAAGCCATTCTGCCCAGTTCCGTGCCGGACTTGCATTCGGCGCGGAAGACTTCGCCGGTAGAGATGGCGGGAATGCGGAAGCGCGCGGCAAGGTAAGCGGCTTGCGTGCCTTTGCCACATCCCGGAGGGCCGAATAAAAGGATGAGCACATCTGAAAATAACTCCTTTCACGCCCAGGCGCAAGGGAATGTTGAGGGAGTGGAGCGCCAGGATGGGGCTGCGGGGTAGGGCGTAACCGCCGCGAGCCAGCCTCGGGCGCCACGAAGCGCGGAGCTACCCCGCGAACTCCCGCATTGGACGCCAATGGCCTCGGCCTACCCGCATCGGCTGCCGGAAAGAGACCGTTGGCGCCGGTTAGATCCTAAATTAGGCACTCCGAAGAGGACTGGTGCCGACCGATCCAGCTCCGGCAGCCGCCTTCGACTGCGACCTGCCGGAAGTCGCGTTCCGGCCGGCAGGATGGACCAATGTCCGAGTGGCGCGTGACACGCCCCAAGCTTCCCGAAAGGACACCGGGCCACTTTCAAACATCGCCGTTTACCTTAAATCCGGCGGTTGCAGCCCCCCGGAACGAGCAGCGGCCGTACGCTGCAACCAATTGCAGATAAGGCGGTTGTCACCCGGAAGATGATCTGCGCCGCAGTTGGGAACTGGTGGTGCCAATGGCCCTACGAGGCGGGGCGGCAGGCTAACTGCCGGGTTAGGTTTGCCCACTTCCGCCCAGGGCAAAAAGGGATTTGGCAACAAGGGCCGGTACGGCGGTCGCATCCGTGTTTACTGAGTCCAGGATGTTGTGGCTCATTACGTCACCCGGCCGGTGGTGCACCGCACTCTGGTCAAATGGGACGCACTTTATTGATAGCGGAGAGCTTCGGCGGGTGGGACGGCGATGGCGTAGCGCGCGGGCAACAGGCAGGCCAGAAGGGCGCTGAGAGCGAGGAGCGCGGCGGCTGCGAACAGACTGCCTGCGGCAAAGGCGCTTTGCATCCAGTGGGCGAGGACCGCGCCGAGAATGCTGTCCAAGGCAAGACCGGTGACAATGCCCGCGGCTGCGCTGGCGAGCGCGATGCGCGCGGCGACCCACAGAACGTGCGTGCGCGGCGCGCCGAGCGCCAGGCGGACGCCAAACTCCGTAGTGCGCTGTGCGACGCTGTAAGCGACGACACTGAAGATGCCGACCAGCGCGAGCGCGAGTCCCATGGCAGAGAAGACGCCAAACAATATGGAGAAGAGCCGCTGGCGGCTGTACTGTGGGTCGCGCTCGAGGGCTTCGTTGAGGGTGAAGGTGCCGTTGAAGGAGCCGCTGGAGATCTGCTGGTCAGAAGCGACGGATGCGATGGCGGCGCGGATGGAGTGCAGGCTGGCGAGCGGATCGCCCTGGGTGCGGACGAAGAACTGAAAATAGTTCGGCATCACAGTGGTGTACGGAACGTAGATGGCGGGGACGACGGGGCGATCGACTCCGTCGTTACGCGCATCGCCGGCGACGCCGATGATCTGACGCCAGGCGGTGCTTTGCGGAGAGATGGCTAGGAAGCGACCCCGACTAAAAGCGGGAATGCGCAGTTGCCGCCTCAGGGCATTGGACGAGGAGAGATAGCGCGCCGCGAAAGCGCGATTGACAACCGCGATGAAGTCTCCTCGGGCGTTTTCATCCGTAGTCCAGACGCGGCCCTGAAGCAGAGGAATGCGGAGCGCAGCGAAATATCGCTGGTCGACCAGCATCACCCGGGCCTGCGCCTGCTCACCATCGCGGGATCCGTCGATGGTGAAGGATCTCTTAACGCCAGGGTCGGGCGGTGTGGCATCGGTGCCCACAGCCACCGTGGAGACGCCGGGGACGGATGCGACCTTCTCCCGGAGCTGCTCAATGTAAGCAGTGCGCGCCTCGCGCGACTGAATGCGGCTCCACTCGCCTGCGTCGTGGATGTGCAGCCCGATGCCGAGCTTCATGACATTTGCGGGATCGTAGCCTAGCGGCATCTGCATGAGCCGGAGAAAGCCGTGGATGGCGGTGCCCGCAGTGGCCATGAGAAGCAGCGTGAGCGCGACTTGCGCGGCGATGAGAACGCTCCAGCGATGCTTTGCGGGAGCCGCGGCGACGCCCCGGCCGGGGAGCATACGCGCGGCATCGTGACGCGAGAGACGCAATGCGGGAACCAGACCGAAGAGGATGCCGCAGAGCAGTGCGAGCGCGACCGAGAACGCGAGGATGGGAGCGTTAATGCGAATGAACGATTCGGCCGCAAAGGAATCCGGAGAAAGCAACAAAGGAAGCTTTGCAAGCCAGTACGACGCAGCCACGCCAAGGACGGCGCCGGTACAGGAGATGACAACGCATTCGACAAGCAACTGGCGGACGATGCGCCAGCGGCTGGCGCCGATCGCACTGCGGATGGCGATCTCATGCTGGCGCGTGCGGCCCCGGGCCAACAGAAGGATGGAGCAGTTGGAGCAGCCGACGATCAGCAGGAGCACAACGCCTGCGAGAAGTAGCGTCAGGGTGTGGCCGGTTTCCTCTTGGAAAAGCCAATTGATCGGCTCGAGCGCGAGACGCCAGCGCTCGCGCTGCGGATTCTCTTTCGCAAACTGGCGCACGATGGGCTCGAGCGCAGCGTTGGCGGCGGCACGCGTGACGTGAGGCCGGAGTTTGAGCCATGGTAAGTATTCCAAGGAGGGAACGTTCGAAATATCCCGCATCAGACTGTCCGGCAGGTAGACATCGCCGACGCCGATGGTGCTATTGAATGCGAAGCTGCGTGGCATGATCCCGATGACGGTGTAGGGGGCGTGATCGATTTCCATCGTATGCCCGATGATATGGGGATCGCCGCCGAAGTGGCCCTGCCAGAAGCGGTAGTTGAGAACAACCACGGAGTGGCCGCCATTCTCTGCGTCGGATGGCTCGATGTTGCGGCCGAGAAGCGGGCGCACACCCAAAAAAGTCCCGGCATTCTCCGTGAGGTAGACGCCAGAGATGTCTTCGGGCAGTCCGCCGCCGGTGATCTCCATGTGCGTGTTGTTGAACCCAAGGGCCGAATCGACGGGGGCCGCAAGGCGCAGCTCATCAATTTGTGCCTTACTGAACATAAACCAGCTATACTCCTCAGGATGTTGCCTGTCGATGAGGACCAGGTTCACGATGCGGTCGGCGCCGGCGTAGGGAAACGGGTGCAGCAGGACGGCGTAGATGAGCGAGAACATCGCCGTGGTCGCGCCGATGCCGAGCGCGAGGGAGAGCACGGCGACAGCGGCGAACCCAGGGCTGCGGCGCAAGCCACGCAGGCCGTAGCGAATGTCTCCCCCTAACTCATCGAAGAGGCGGAGGCCGATGGCGTCGCGGTAAGTTTCGTTTTGGGCGGCGGGCCGGCCGAGATGGATGCGGGCTTTGCGGCGGGCTTCCTCTTCGTTGAGGCCTTGGCGGACTAAATCTTCCCGGTAGGCGTCGAGGGTAGAACAAAACTCTTCATCGACGTCGCGGTGGGTGCGTGGCGCGATGGAGTGCCGGAGCTTGCGAATTGCGGCGAGGAGACTCATATTTCGCCCGCTTTCTTGTCGAGAATGCCGGCGACGACCGCGGCCATGTCGGTCCATTTGGCGGTCTCGGATTTGAGCTGACGCGTACCGGCAGCGGTAAGCGAGTAAAAGCGGGCGCGGCGATGGTTCTCGGACTCACCCCACGCGCCTTTGATCCACCCCCGGCGCTCAAGACGATAGATGGCGGTGTAGAAGGAACCCTGCAGGATTTCGAGGCGCTCGCCGGAGATCTGCTGGATGCGCAGGAGGATGCCGTAGCCATGCAGCGGACCGAGCGAGATCGCCTTGAGGATCAGCATCTCGAGTGTGCCCTGCGGAAGTTCAACCGGTTTCGCCAAAGGCTCTCTCCTATCTGCGAAAGGAGAATAACACGCTCTCTCCTTCCCCGTCAAGGAGACTGCACCCGGGCGATTATTTCTTCGGCCGGTTCAGCCGATTCGCTCTCGAGGTCCGCGATTCCCGTTGTCAATTGTTGATAAATCGCCAAGGCGGAAACGCGGAGCTAACCTTGGGGTAGATCGTCGGCGACTCGGAGATTGGATGGAAACGGCGGTCCGGGGGGCATAACCACAGGTCGACCCGAGAGTAACCATCCTCAGGCGGAGCCGGAGGCTTTTCGGCTGCCGGCCCCCTCAAAAGGACCTGATGGCAGCCGCTCCGAGGGCACTTGCGGTGACCGTACCGTGCTGATTTCCCCGTCCGTCTGCGGGCGCCAACGGACAGTGCTGGGTCCCGGCCTGCGTCTCCGAGCCGACGGAAAGCAGATTGCCGGATCCGTCAAACTTGTACTGCCTCCCCGTCAGTGCCGGGGGACCCCCCTTCTCGGATTGGATCGCGTAAGGGCGAGGTCGTTTGGCAGAGGGCAAACTATCGTAACGCCCGTCACCGCGGGGGGCCGCTGGACCCGGAGGACGCTGAGAGAAAAACGCCAGGCAGTCACACCGGCCCGATGCGCAGCAGCGCCCAGGCGCCCTTTTCGCGGACCTCGCCCGCCCCGGCGAAGGCGGCTTTCACCTGCTCCACCTCCTGCACCTCGAAGCCGCTGGCCAGCAGGATTCCCGCGGGCCGCAGCACGCGCAGCAGGTCGGGCGCCAGCGCGACGATGGCCTCGGGGCTGATGTTGGCGGTCACCAGGTCCACACACGCGGCGGCCACCGCATCCGCCGAGCCGACAAAGCCCTGGCCCGCAATTTCCACCGCCACCGGATCGGTGTCGCAGGCATACACCTGCGCCGCGCCCAGCAGGCCCGCGGCTTTAGCGAGAATGCCGGAACCGGTGCCCACGTCCAGCACGCGCATGCCCGGGCGCAGGAAATCTTCCAGCGCCTCCAGGCACAGGCGGGTGGTCTCGTGGACCCCCGTCCCGAAAGCCATCCCCGGGTTCACGGTGATGCGCAGCCGGCCGGGCGGCGTGGGATCGTCGCGCCACTCGGGCACCAGGAAGAAGCGCGCTCCCACCTCCATCGGCTGGAGCAGGTCGCGCGCCGATTGCACCCAGTCGCGCTGCTCCTCGTGGCGTAGCCGGGCGCCCGGAAACAGGCCCAGCAGCGCGCTACTCCCGGCGGCGTCCTCAAAGAAGGCCCGCACGCGCCGCGGACTCAGCTCCACGATGCCCTCCGATCCGCGTTCCCAAAGCTCCGCGATCAGCAGGTCGCGTTCCTCCGCGTCGCATTCGATTTCGAGAGAGAACATAGACGTTTCCGGCGCCTCTCACTTCCGCTGGTAAATCCGCACGTAATCCACTTCGAACCGCGCCGGAAATTGCGTCGCGGAAGGGTCGCCGCCCGCCGTGCCGCCAATCGCCAGGTTCAGGATCATCGACTGCGCCTGGCGGAATCCGTTGGTGCCATCCGGATTGGCCGCCTGGTTCAGGTCGGAATCGTTGAGCACCTCGCCATCCACGCTGATCACGATGCGGTCCTCGTCCCAATCCATCCGCCAGACGTGGAATTGGGAGGCCCACTGCGGGTCGGCGAAAGACGCGATCGGCTTCCGGCGGGTGAAAGACCGGGTCCGGTAGATGCCGCCTTCGCCCTGCCAGATCAGGTTCGCCAGCAGCATGTCGCGGTAATATTCCATGATGTCGATCTCGCCGTTATGCGGCCAGCGCCCTTCTACTCCCACGGTCCAGAATGCGGGCCACAGCCCGGCGCGCGTATCGATGCGCCCGCGCATCTCGAAACGGCCGTAACGCCAGCTTGCGATGCCCTTGGTGGTGAGGCTGGCCGAAGTGTACGCGGCGTACTCGCGGCTGGTCTGCCAGTTGGCGCTGTCCTTGACGAAGCGCGGGTTCTTCTTGCGCTCGCGCCGCCCTTCGATGATCAACAGCCCTTTTTCGCACCAGGCGTTTTCCGGCTGGTACCACTGCAACTCCTGGTTGCGCACGAACCCGGTTTCGTGGGTCCACTTGGCAGGATCGGGCTGGCCGTCGCGGTTGAACTCGTCGGACCAGACCAACTTCCAACCGGCCGGCGTCTGGGCCGCGGCGGTTGCGGCGAGCGCGAGAAGGACGAGCGGGCGGGTGCGGATCATGGCTGGCCTTGGTGGTAGAGCGGGGTGATTTCGGCGCCGGGCGGGAGGAGTTTCAGCCGGCCGTCCCGGTAGGGACGATCGTCGTTGCTCTCAATTCCCGGCCCAAGCGGCGCCGGGTCGAGTTGCCATCGAAAATCGTTCCGGCATGCTTCGACGGTGTCCGGCTGCAGGATGATCGCGCCGGTCTGAGTGGTGCCGGCGACTGCCACGCCGGTGCTGCATTTGCCGCCGCCCAGCCTGGCGAGGTCCTTGAGATCCACCGTTTGCGTCTGGCCCGATGCCACGTCGCGCCAGACGAGCATCGCGAACGGGTACTGGCCTCCCTCGGAGATCGTTCCGAAGACGCGTTCCCCATCGCGCGAGAAGCCAGCCAGGCGGGCCTCCAGCCTGCGGCCGTATTCGTTGTCGCTGTGCATAAACGATCTGTCCCAATCGTCGAGGCCGGTGTTGGTGATGTGGAATTCCGTTCTCTTCCCGGGGCCGCCGAGAAGGATCTCGTATCCCGCCTGGCAGTTGTGAATCTTGCTGTGGTCGTCTTCGGCCCAGATCTTGACAGCCGCCACCAGGCCTCCGGGCCCAGGCACGGGATGGCGTTCGATGCTATCGCGGCCGCACTCCATTGATACCGCCGCCTGTGCGAACGCCAGCGGCGGGGCGAACAGCGGCAAAATCCCGGCCCGCACCTAATTGTCCGTGGGCATTTTCTCGCAGTGGTCCACCACGATGCGCAGCAGCGGCTCCTTGCGCCGCTCCAGCTTCAGGCCCACCTTCTTAAACGCCTCAAAAATCGAGGTGCCGGGGTCGGATGCGTCATCGGCGGGTCGCGATGGGTCGCCGCCACCCGCAGCGGCAGGCGGACCGCCGACGCCCAGCCGCCTCTGCACCGCCATTACCTCCTGCATGGAGATGTCCAGATCGACGTCGTACCTTCCCTTCAGGCCCGTGTCATTGATGATCGGCTGACCCGCCATCGGCGAAAGCCCCTCGGCCAACTGATCCAGGGTGGCGCCGGAAACCGATACGTGGAGGAACTTGCCGTCGGGTGAGGGAGTGACGGTCTGAGAGAGACCGTCGCCATTGGACGCTGTTCCGCCGCCGCCCTTATTCTGGGTGATGCTCATGGTGCTGCTTCCGGTGACGCCTTGAGGCGGCGCCGACGCCACGGGGAGCGGCGCGGACTCCTTCAGCTTCGGTCCCCCTTCGCCCACCACCAGGGCGTACACCGATTGCGGCGCCTTATCGGTGTGGACCTGGAGCTTGAAGCGATCTTCCAGCAGTTTCTGCAGCATCGCCGGCACCTGGTCCTTGGTCGCGCCCGCCGGCAGGTTGGCGACGATGTCGAATGCCTGGCCCGTCAGCAGCCACGGCGGACCCTGCACCTGGTACATCTTCACGTCGTATGCCTTCATGATCAACTGCGTGAGGCGGAAATTGCCGATATCGACGCGGGCCCCGTCAATCCGCATCCCCGCGTGTAGTTTTCCGGCGGCGACCATGGCCGGAGTGATGGGTTCCGACGGTTTAATGGACGCCACATCGAACGAGGGCGTCTGTCCCCATAACGACCCGGCCCCCAGCAGCATGGCGATGCCGAAAGCCGCAAAATTAATGCTTGTAACCAATGTCTTGCTCACGATACGGCCATTGTCCGCCATGGGTGTAGGGAATGCAAATCCTGCGGCGGTGGTTCGCGGCGCACCGGGTGCGACTTACTTTCTCCGCGCCCGCAAGATAGCGATGGTCCGTTCCTGCGCCGAGGGTACATACTCCAGAATGGCGCCTTGCGCTACCAGCGTGCGCGTAAGTTCTCTGGTATCCACGTCCTGCACGCTGATTCCGGCGCGAATGGCTAGCGCCGCCGCGACTCCGGCGGCCTGCCCCAGGATCATATACTGCGGCTCCATCCGCAGCGTGCTATAGGCCACGTGGCTGGCCGAGAAGCACACCGGAACCAACAGGTTGGCGGCCTGGCCGCGCTTCGGCACCAGAATCCGGTAAGGAATCTGGTAGGGCTTGACCGGCACCTGCATATCTCCCTCGTTGCGCACAAACCCGGCCGCATTCACCACCCGCTCCACGTTGTGCGAGTCGCTGTTATAGGACCCCATCCCGATGGCGTCCGGCTTGGTCAAGTCGGTCTGGATGTCCCGCTGGGTCATGACATACTCGCCGACCATGCGGCGCGCCTCGCGGATATAGAGTTGCCACGGGAAGTTGCCGTTGCCGGTGAATTCGTCCTTGGCCAGCCCCCAACGGTTGACCTCCGCCTGCAGCGCTGCCGGCACGCCGGGGTCGTGCGCCAGGAACCACATCAGTCCCTTGGTGTATTCTTCGTGGGCGCGAAATATTTCTGCGCGGCGGACATAATTACCCTCCGGAAAATCCCAACTTCCGCCGATGTAGTCTGTGGAGAACGGGCCATTATTATTAATATCCACCTTATGGTTGGGAATCGGGCCAATGGAGAGTACATCGCCCATGTGCAGCCCGGGCTCGCGCGCCAGCAGCCGCCGCATCAGTTCATAGCGATGCGGATCGTAGCCCTCTGGCTTTGGATAAGGCACCTGGTTGGCCGGGTCCTCGGAAAAAATCATGCGGAAGTTGTAGGCCTGCACTTTGCGGTCGGCGGAACCCGCTGGGGCGGCCGGCACTGCCGAAATTTCCGGCAGCAGCTTGCCATCCGCGCCGTAAGGCGAAAGGTCCACCAGAAACTGGTGCTTGGGTGTCTCGCCGCGCACGCCCGCCAGCGACTCGCCGTATTGCGCCTGGCTCTCCCGCCCCCAGGTGTAGGTCACGCCGGAAGCCGCCATCAGGTCGCCCTCGTAGGTGGCATCGGCGAATATCCTGGCCGTGTAGCGCTCGCCGTTTTCCATCTGGAGCGAGGCCACCCGGCCGTTCTCCATCCGCACGCCTTGCGTCTCGCGAAGCCGCCGCCCGGTGAGTACGGTCACGCCGGCTTCCTGGAGCATGGTCTGAAAAATGCTGGCGGCCACTTTCGGCTCTACGTACCAGGCGATGTCCTGCAGGTATTGCGGCAGGCCGTAAATGGTCCCCGCGCGCCAGTAGAATTCCAGGGAGTAGCCGCCGATCGCTTCGCGCCGCCCCACGTCGGTATGGGAGAGTCCCGAGGCCACCATCCCCCCGATGTGCCGGCCCGGCTCGAGCAGCGCCGTCTTCAGGCCCATGCGGGCCGCGCTCACCGCCGTGATGACGCCAGCTGCGGTGCCGCCGTAGACCACCACGTCGTAAGAAGCCGCGGTCTGCCCGGCCAACCCGCCGGCCGCCATCAGAAGCGCCGCCGCGATCCGGCACGCCCGTCCGTGTACGGCCCGTGCCCGTATTGCCGCCATTGTCCATGCCATGTCTGTCCTATTTTCGCCCCGAAAGCCGCTTATCTAAGCAATGCTGTCTATATTGATACAATGCGGGCTGGACCCGCTCCGCTGCCGGCGGGTTTGCAATTGGCTCCGCAGGGACACCGACACCGCCCGATAACGGCATACGCTGAGGCTCAAGCCATGTGGTTCCGTCAAATCCCGGATTGTACCCGGCACTGGCGCTGGTTGGCGATTCTGGCGCTGCTGCTCTCGGCCAGCAGGCTCCAGGCGGCCCAGGACCGCATCACCGGGCCGGTGGACTTGAGCCGTACCACGGTACTGACGGGGCAGACGGTTCCGCAGGCCCAGGCGCGGTACGACCAGGGTCCCGTCGATCCGGCGATGCCGCTCAACCGCATCACCGTGCTGTTGCGGCCGGATCCGTCCCTGGACGCCTTCCTTGAGGAGTTGCACACGCCATCCTCGCCGAATTACCGCCGGTTCCTCACTCCCGAGCAGTTTGGCGAGCGCTTTGGCGCCGGCGCGGGCGATCTGGCGGCCATACGGCGGTGGCTGGAATCCGCCGGCCTGAAGGTAACCGACACGGCTCGCGGCCGCCACTGGATCGCCGCCACCGGGAACGCCGCAGCAGCGGTCCGCGCCTTCCATACCGAGTTTCACCATTACCTGGTGAACGGCCGGCTGCACTACGCCAATGCCACCGCGCCATCCATTCCGAACGCCTTCCGCGGGGTGGTGGCGGGCATCTACGGCCTGCACGATTTCCACCCCCAACCCATGGTGCTGCCCGCCCTCGGCGGCGCCGGGCCGGAGGCCAATGTCGGCGGCGCCCACTACCTGGTGCCCGACGATTTCGCCACCATCTTCGATATCCAGCCGCTGTATGCCAACGGGATCAATGGTACGGGGCAGAATGTCGCCGTGGCCGGGCAGACCGCTATCAATCTGGCCGACATCCGCACCTTCCGCAGCCAGTTCAAGCTGCCCGCGGCCGACCCGCAACTGGTGCTGGTGGGCCAGAATCCCGGCAACCTCGGCGGCCTGGAGCTGGCCGAAGCCGACCTGGACATCGAATGGTCCGGCGCCGTGGCTCCCAACGCCAATATCGTCTTTGTGTACTCCGACGACGCTTTCACCTCCGCCGGGTACGCCATCGACCAGAATCTGGCCCCGGTGCTGACGTTCAGTTTCGGCGCCTGCGAACCGTCTTCTCCGGCCTACCTGCGATCCATCGCCCAGCAGGCCAACGCCCAGGGAATCACCTGGATGGCTGCCTCGGGCGACGCCGGCACGGCCACCTGCGACCTGGTTTACGGCTCGCCCACCCCGCAAAGCTCGCTGGGTCCCAGCCCTTCGTACCCGGCGGATTTCCCGGAAATCACGGGGGTCGGCGGCACTACGCTCACTGAGGGCAGCGGCAAATACTGGGCCTCCACCAACGATGCCAATGGCGGCTCGGCGCTCTCCTACATTCCCGAAGACGCCTGGAACGACACCGCCGCGCGCGGCAGTTTCGCGGCCACCGGCGGTGGCGCCAGCCTGGTCTTTGCGCAACCGGTCTGGCAGACCGGCCCCAGCGTGCCCACCGATGGCGTGCGCCACGTCCCCGATGTGGCTTTCCCAGCTTCGCCCGATCACGATGGCTACGAGGTGGTTACCGGCGGCGCCACGGGCATCTATGGCGGCACTTCGGTAGCCTCCCCGGCCTTCGCCGGCGTGGTGGCGCTGCTCAACCACTACCTGACGGCGCAGGGCCCGCTGGCGCAACCGGGCCTGGGCAACATCAACCCGGACCTGTACCGGCTGGCGCAATCCTCCAGCGGCATTTTCCACGACGTCACGGCCGGCAATAACCAGGTGCCTTGTGTGCAGGCCAGCTCCGGATGCGTCGATGGACTGGTGGGCTACAGCGCCGGTCCTGGTTACGACCTCACCACCGGATGGGGATCGGTGGACGTCAACAACCTGGTGACTCAGTGGAGCACCGCCAGCGCCACTACGACTACTCTTTCGGCCTCCCCCGCCAGCGCGGCCCTGGGCGATACCGTTCAGTTGACGGCCACGGTCAGCGGCGCCGGGAGTGCCGCTCCCACCGGCACGGTCACCTTCCTGGCGAACAATTCGAGCCTCGGCAGCGCCGCACTCTCAGGCGGCGCGGCCACCCTCAGCACCACCGGATTGCAGATCGCCGCGGGGAACGGAAGCGTCTCCGCGCTCTACAGCGGCGATGCAATCTACGATGGCTCCGGCGCCACCACGTCCGTTACGATCAAGCCGCCCGCCAAGGGTTCGATGGTCGTACCGTCGATTTCGCCCAGTCCGGTCAACGCCACCCTGAGCGCGTCCGGCATGGCGTGGATCTACGCCATCGTGCTGTCGAATCAGAACGCCGTGGCCACAACGCTGACCGGTTTCACGATCGGCTCCCAGAATGAGACCCCGCAGATCGCGGCCTTCTTCGGCAGCAGCAAGATTCCCGCGAACGGCTCGCTCGCGGCCACTCTCGAAGCCACCGGCCTCAGCCCGCCGGAGAACCGCGTGTTCACCTTTTCGGGCGCCGATGCGGACGGCACGGGGTGGAGCGAATCGCTGACCGTCGCTTTTCTCGCCCCGGCCGGTCCCGGCCTGTTTCCCCAGATCTCGCTGACCGCCACGCCAGAGACCGTCGTGCAGAACCTGCAAGCCGCCGATTGCCCCTGGTCCGGGCAGTTGACCGTGCAGGAACTCTCCGGCTTTACCGTGGTGCTCAGCAAATTCACCGCCGGCGCCACGGACGATAGCAACTCCATTTCGCAGATTTTCGGCACCAACCGCCTGGCGCCGTTCGGCACGCTGCAGGGCACGGTCTGCTCCGCGAACCTCACTCCGCTCGCGAGCCAGGGCTTCACGATTACCGGGACCACGCCGGCGGGATCGGCCAGCGCGTCGGCGACGGTGCAGTTCGTCGCAGCATCCCCGGCCCCGGCGGCGTTCAGCGTAAGTCCGGCGGCAATCGGCATTGCGGACCCGGCCGATCCAACCGCCTCGGCGCCCAGCCTGGCGCTGAATTTCACGGGCGGCCAGCCGCAGTGGAGCATCACGGTTCTGCCGGTGAATGGCAGCCCGGGCTGGCTCACGGTCAGCCCGCTTACTGGCAGCGGACCGGCACAGGTGACCCTCTCGGCCGCCGCCGCGGGGCTTTCCCCGGGAGTCTACCAGGCTCTCCTGGCAATTCAGTCGGCAGGCGCCCTCCCGCAATACCTCACAGTTCCGGTGGCCCTGGTAGTGGGCGCGTCGACCACCACCAGCATCGCGGGCGCGGCCAACAATGCTTCGAACGCCGTCGCCTTCGCCCCTGGCGAGCAGATCGCAGTGTATGGCACGCAACTGACGCCGGCGGTCACCGCCGGCACGGCCAGCAAGTTTCCCTTGCCGCTCACTTTGGCGGGCGTGTCCGCCACGGTGAACGGCGTGGCCGCGCCGTTCTACTACGCGTCGCCGGGGCAGATCGATCTGCAGATTCCCTACGAGACCAGCGCCGGTCCGGCCATTCTGGCGGTCAATAACAATGGGCAGGTGGCCACTTTGCCTTTGACGATTGCGCCCACGGCGCCCGGACTGTACGGGCTGTGGACTCCCTCGGGATCCGCGGCCTCCGCCGCGCAGCAGGGCGCGGTGCTGGTGGCTTACATCACCGGGGAGGGCGATGTGACGCCCACCCTGGCCACCGGGGCGACGCCGGCTTCCAGCACGCCGCTGGCTTCCCTGCCCCACCCTCGGCAGCCGGTCGCGGTAACCGTAGGCGGCGTGGCGGTGGCGGCGAGCCAGTTGTTGTTTGCCGGAATTCCCCCGGGGCTGGCCGGCGTGACGCAGATCAATTTCACGGTGCCCGCCAACGCCCCGCTGGGCGATCAACCCGTGCTGGTGACGGTAGGCGGAGTTGCCACCCCGGCGGTGAATCTGACCGTCACCGCGGCCACGGGCCAGTGAGCGCGGCAAGCGCGCCGGCCGCGGGTGCCGTTCCACAACGAAGATCCGGTCCGCGGGGTACGGAACGGCCAGGGCCGCATCCAGCTCGGCGTCCGGGACGAAACCGTGCAGGGTCACCGATTTCAAGTGGAAAGTCTCCTACCGCGACCCAGGCCGGCTGCGGTCTGTGTATCCGCACCCAGCGCCGTCCGAATCAGACCTTTGGCGCCCGGCGGTCAGGCGAGTTCCGCAGCAGTTCTGTGCCGTGGTTGATGCACCCGGCCGGCTCTGGCAGCCGGGATTCCCACACCCGCGGTACGCTAGGTAAGATGGACAACGCGCAGGGGATGCTCGACCTGGAGGGGCTGCAAACTTCCCTGTTTTTCGAAACTCCCGAGGAGATCTACGCGCGGGTATTTCGCGAGATCAAACCGCGCACGCCGTTGCCGGCGCTGCGGGTGGAATTCTGCCGGTTCGCCAACGCCGACAGCTTCATCCGCCTGGAGAACGGCTCGCTGCACGTGCGCATGTCCGACCTGCTCGAGGGCGCGCCGGCGCCGGTGATGGAGTCGCTGGCCCACATCCTGCTGGGCAAGCTCTACCGCAAACCGGCCGCGCGGGCTTATGAGCACCGCTACAAGCTGTACCTGAACCGGCGCGATGTGCGGCGCCAGGCGCAACTGGTGCGGCAGATCCGAGGGCGCAAATTCCTCTCCGGCCCCAAGGGCCAGCACCACGACCTGGAGGAAATCTTCGAGCGCCTGAATGCGCAACACTTCGACGGGCTGATGGGCAGGCCGCAACTGGGCTGGAGCCGCGGAGCGTCGCGCAACCTGCTGGGGCACTTCGACCCCTCGCACAACGCCATCATCATCAGCCGGATCTTCGACAATCCCAAGGTCCCGCCGCTGGCGCTGGAGTACGTGATGTACCATGAGATGCTGCACTTGCGCCATCCCGTGGAGCATCGCCGCGTGCGGCGCTGCGTGCATACGCGGGAGTTCCGGGAGGCCGAAGAGAAATTCCCGCGGCTCAAGGAAGCCAAGGAGATGCTGAAGCGGTTGTGACTGGGGCCTCGATTGACCGCGGGCGTGGATTCACCGCAGAGACGCGGAGGCCGCGGAGGAAGCGCGGAGAAGAACGAAGAGAGCAAGGGTTCACTGCGGGCATGGTTCCAACACGGGGGGTGCTTCCTGGGGCCGGAGGGCGCCGAGGAAGAGCGGGAAAGAAAGAGGGCAAGGGTGCATCGCGGTTACTACGGGGCACGGGGTCACGGATTGACCGCGGGGGGGTGCCCCGTGGGGCCGCAGGCCGCGGAACAAGCGCGGAGAAGAATGGAGAGAGAGCGGCCGACGGTTATCCAGCAGCTCTCCGCCGTGGGTTAGCAGGGCACCTCGGATTCACCGCGAGGAAGAGTAACGATAAGGTTTTCCCGGGGTTGCCTCCGCGGTTCATCGAGGCGCGGGTCCGGAAGAATCGCGGTTAAAAAATGGTTTTCTCCGCGCTTTCTCCGTGCCCTCCGTGCCTCCGCGGTGAATCCAGGGCCCCGGAAAGGTCAGTGGATGAGAATCGTGGTCGGGATTTCAGGCGCTAGCGGGGCGATTTACGGGGTGCGGCTGCTGGAGCGGCTGCGCCAGCGGGAGAATGTGGAGATTCACCTGGTGCTCACGCGCAGCGGCGAGAAGACTCTGCACCTGGAAACCGGGCGGCTGGCGGCCGATGTGAAGAAGCTGGCGGATTATTGGTACCCGCTCGAAGACATCGGCTGCCGGCTGGCCAGCGGATCGTACCCCACCGATGCCATGGTGATCGCTCCCTGTTCCATCCACACCATGTCGGCGATCGCCGCCGGCATCAGCTCCAACCTGCTGGTGCGCGCGGCGGACGTGACCTTGAAGGAGCGGCGGCGGCTGGTGCTGATGGTGCGGGAGAGCCCACTGCATCTCGGGCACCTGCGGACCATGGCCGCGCTGGCGGAAATGGGGGCCATCATCGCGCCGCCCATCCCCGGCTTTTACCATCACCCGCAAACCGTGATGGACATTGTGGACCACAGCGTGGACCGCGTGCTGAGCCTCATCGGGCTGCCCGACCCCCAGGCGCGCCAGTGGCAGGGAGAGGCGCAGTGAAGGCCAAACGGGCGGGCAAGCCGATCGCCTTTCAGGGCGAGCGCGGGCGCCTTCAGCGAGGAAGCCGCACGGCAGTTGCTGGGGCCGCGCGTAGCGGTGCTGCCCTGCGAGCGCTTCGAGGACGTGTTCCGCGCCTGCAGGAAGGCCGCGCCGAGGGGCCGTCGTGCCCATCGAAAACACCCTGGCCGGCTCGGTGCACGAGAATTACGACCACCTGCAAACTTCGAGCTGCCCATCGTGGCGCGAAACCAGCGTGCGCATCGTCCACAACCTGATCGCGCCCAAGGGCGTGGCGTTTTCAAAAATCAAGCGGGTGTTTTCGCATCCCGTGGCGCTGAATCAGTGCCTGGATTTCTTCGCCCGCAATCCGCAAATCGAGCGGGTGCCGTTTTACGATACCGCCGGCAGCGTCAAGATGGTGATGGCAGAGGGGCTGAAGCGACGCCGCGGCGATCGCTTCCGCGGTGGCGGCCGAGATCTACGGCGGGCGCATTCTGCGCCGCTCCATCGAAAGCGACCGCCGGAATTTCACGCGCTTCTTCCTGCTGCGCAGGCCCGAATATGCGCGGCGCCATCCCGTGCGGCGCCGCCCGCCAGGCGCCCTGGAAGACCTCGCTGGTCTTCAGCACGCGCAATATTCCGGGCGCGCTGTTCCGCGCCCTCAGCGCGTTTGCGCTGCGCGACTTGAACCTCACCAAGATCGAATCGCGCCCGCTGCGCGGCAAGCCCTGGGAGTATCTCTTCTACCTGGATTTTCTGGGACGTGTGGATTCGCCCAACGCCCGAAACGCCCTGAACCATCTGCGCGAACTGGCGGACTTCCTGCGCGTGCTGGGCTGCTATCCGAAAGGCGCGTAACAATTGCCTCGGCGAACAACCGGCGGTGGGCGCTACACTGTTGCCATGAGCGCAGACGAGACGGTTCAGGCAGACGACACGGCAACCGAAGAAGACGCCACTGAGGAAGTCCTGTTTCGGACGAAGAGCAGAGCGGCGAGCGGCCGCGAAGAATCCACCGGGGAGGAACCCACCGAGGAGGAATTGCCGATCCTGGCGGTTCGGGATACGGTGATTTTTCCCGGCGCGCTGCTGCCCATCACGGTAGGCCGGCCGGCATCCATCGCGCTGGTGCAATCGCTGGGCGAGAACCGGCTGCTGGCGGTGGTCTCCCAACTCGATCCGCGCGTCGAAGCGCCGCGCCCCGAGCGATCTCTACCAGATCGGCACCGTCTGCGTGATGCACAAAGCGCTGCGCGTGCCGAAGGACAACCTGCTGCTGTTCTGCGAAGGCATCGCGCGCATGCGCACCCGCGAGTTCACCGCCACCGAGCCGTTTCCTGCGCGCGCGCGTCGAGCGCATCCCCGAAATCGAGCCGCCGCATGACCCCGGAGATGGAGGCCCTGCGCCAGAACGTGCTGAGCCTGTTCCAGCAGATCGTGGCCGCCTCGCCCAATCTTTCCGACGACTGCTCGAGCACCGCCAACCACATCACCGAAGCCGGGCCGCCTGGCCGATTTCGTCGCCGGCAATCTGCCCAGCCTGAGCCACGCCGAGCGCCAGAAACTGCTCGAGACAACCGACGCCGGCGCAGCGCCTGAACGAAATGCATCCGCCACCTGACGCGCGAACTCGAATTGCTGGAACTGCGCGGACGCATTCAGTCGCAGGTGCAGGGCCAGCTTTCGCAAAGCCAGCGCGAGTTTTATCTGCGCGAGCAGTTGAAGGCCATCCAGAAGGAGCTGGGCGAGGGCGACGAAGCGCAGCGCGAATCGACGAGCTGCGCGAGAAACTGGAAGCCGCCGGGCATGCCCGAAGAGGTCAAGACCGAGGCCATGCGCGAGCTGAACCGCCTTGCCGCGCATGTCGCCGGCCTCGCCCGAATACGGCGTGACGCGCACCTACCTGGAATGGATGGCGAGCCTGCCGTGGAGCACTTCCTCCGGGTCGGCAGGTGGACGTGAAGCGCGCCGCCGAGATCCTGGACGAGGACCACTACGACCTGGAAAAGGTGAAGGACCGCATCCTCGATTACCTGGCGGTGCTGCAGCTGCAAGCCCGGTGCTGAAGGGGCCGATCCTGTGTTTCGTCGGGCCGCCGGGCGTGGGCAAGACTTCGCTGGGCCGGTCGATCGCGCGCGCGCTGGGCCGCAAGTTCGCGCGCATTTCGCATGGGCGGCATGCACGACGAAGCCGAGATCCGCGGCCATCGCCGCACCTACATCGGCGCGCTGCCCGGCCAGATCATCCAGGCGCTGCGGCGCGCCGGGCGCCAACGATCCGGTGTTCATGCTGGATGAAGTGGACAAGCTGGGCCGCGATTTCCGCGGCGATCCCGCTTCGGCGCTGCTCGAAGTGCTCGACCCCGAGCAGAACTCCACCTTCCGCGACAACTATCTGGACGTGCCGTTCGATCTCTCGAAGGTGCTGTTCATCACCACCGCCAACGTGCTCGATCCCATTCCGGACGCGCTGCGCGACCGCATGGAGATCATCCCGCTCGAAGGCTACACCGAGCAGGAGAAGGTGATCATCGCCTTCCGCTACCTGATTCCGCGGCAGAAGACGCGAGAACGGCCTCGACGCCGGAAGCGGACATCGCATTTCAGCGACGAGGCCGTGCGCTTCCTCATCCGGCGCTACACGCGCGAGGCCGGCGTGCGCAACCTGGAGCGCGAGATCGGCACCATCTGCCGCAAGCAGGCCCGGCGCATCGCCGAGGGCACGCCGCGAGAAGGTCGAAGTGACGCCGCGATTTGGTGGAGAAGGACCTGGGCGCGCCGCGCTTCCGCACCGATACCGAAGTGGCCGAGCGCACCAGCCGTCCCGGCGTGGCGGTGGGCCTGGCGTGGACGCCGGTCGGCGGCGATGTGCTGTTCATCGAAGCGGGCCGCATGCCGGGCGGAAGCAAGGGACTCATCATGACCGGACAGCTTGGGTCCGGTGATGCAGGAATCCGTGCAGGCCGCGCTGACTTGGGTGCGCGGCAACGCGACGCAAATACGGCATCGATCCGGACCTGTTCAAGACCAGCGACATCCACGTCCACGTGCCCGCCGGCGCGATTCCGAAGGACGGCCCTTCGGCCGGCATCACCATGGCCACGGCGCTGCTTTCCATGCTGACCGACCGCCGCGTGCGCCCCAACCTGGCGATGACCGGCGAGATCACGCTCACCGGGCAGGTGCTGCCGATCGGCGGCATCAAAGAGAAGGTGCTGGCCGCCAAGCGCAGCGGCGTCAGCGAAGTGATTCTGCCGCTCGAAAACGAGGTCAACGTGCGCGAGGATCTGAAGAGCGAGCAGATCGGCGAGATGAAGATCCACTACGTGAAGGCGATGGAGGAAGTGGTGGAACTGGCGCTGGAGAAGAAGTCGGAATGATGGTGCGGAACGGCCCCGGGAGCCGCCTTAGGTATCCTTCGGCTGGTGAAGCTCATCCCACATCTGGTGATATCGGTGGCGGACTTTTGGATCGACTCCATATTCGCGCGGCAGACGATTCGACTGGACCAATTCCACAACGTCGGCGAGATCCTGCGTTCGCTCGATGCCACGTCCGATATAGGTGGAGAGTTTCGAAGAGATCAGCATGGCGAGTGTCAGGATTTGAGGCTGGTCCGATACCTGCGTCGGCATCGGTAACGCCAATGGCCCAGAGTCGACCCTCCTTCCACCGGGCAGGAGGTCGACTTCCACTTTCGTCTCTCGATTCGTAACCGGCATTTGGGAGCCGGGACTTGCCCGGAAGCCGTTCATCGATAGCTTCTCGATCGCCAATTCCACATCGGGCACGATGATGTTTACATCCACGGTGAATCGCGGATAGCCTTGTTCCTGCACCGCGAACCCGCCGCAGACATAATGGGGGATCTGGAAGAGCTTCAGCACCTGCAGCGCCTTCAGGAGCGTCTTTTCCAGATTGGTGGAGCCGCTGGATTCTCTCAGCAATTCCGCCTCTTCGTGAAATTGGACCGATGTCTTCATAGCCGGAGGCCCGCTACAGCAACTGCGGCAGCCACTCTCCCGCGGGGCCTTGGAACAGGCAGTCGGCCAGGCCGCCGAGCGGCCCTGGTTCGGGGTTGATCTCGATCACGCGGGCGCCGGACTGTTTGGCGTGCGGAATCAGGTTGGCGGCGGGATAGACCGTAGCCGAGGTGCCGATTACCAGAAAGACCTGGGCCGAGGCGGTGGCGTGCTCGGCCTCCTGCATCATGCCGTCGGGCAGCGGCTCGCCGAACCAGACCACGCCCGGACGCGCCAGGCCGCCGCAAGCGCAGTGGGGCGGAATTTTGGGCAGCGGCACGCGGCGGTTGGGGAAGTTGGCGCCGCACAGGGTGCAGCGCATGCGCCAGATGTCGCCGTGCAGCTTGAGAATCTTGCCGCTGCCGGCGAGGTCGTGCAGCCCGTCGACGTTCTGGGTGATCAGGGTGAAGCGCGGTTTGCGTTTTTCCAACTCCACCAAGGCGCGGTGGGCTGCGTTGGGGACGGCCTGGGCGATCCGTTCGCGCCGCCAGTTATACCACTCCCAGACCAGCCGCGGGTCGCGGGCGAAGGCTTCGGGGGTGGCCAGATCCTCGGGCTTGTACTCCTTCCACAGTCCGCCGGCGCCGCGGAAAGTGGGGATGCCGCTTTCGGCCGAGATGCCGGCGCCGGTGAGGACGGTTACCGCCATGGCTGCAGCCAGCCATTCGCGCGCTTGTTCGAGGTCCGCCAAATTTCCATTCTAAGCGAGCGGCGGGTTGGGGGTTGAGGAGCCAGGGGGAATGCGGCCCGAGATTATTTCGGGCGGGATGCCCGGCGGCCCAGGCGGGGATAGACACGGGACCGGACGCAGGTTGAGGCGCGGCGGTCGATGGTATAACCGTTATATAGGCGATGCGGTTCAAGTTCGATCGGGAGAAGAGCCGGGAGGTCAAGCGGAAACATGGCGTCAGCCTGAAGGAGGCGCAGGACATATTCGATCAGGTACATCTCGTGGACCAGAAGAGCGACGATCCGGAGCGGTTCCGCGCAATCGGCTGGTGCCGCGGCCGCCTTTGCTCTGTGATTTTCGAGACCCGGCATGACTCTGAGGGCGAGTACTACTACCTGGTCACAGCCTGGAAAGCCACCAAAGAGGAAGAGCGAAGCTATGCCGAAAACACCTAGGAAAACCCGCACGGCCGACGAGACCGCAGAGATGGCGTCTCGCGGCGAAGACGTCTCCGCGTACTTCACCAACCGGTTCACAGTGGTCCGGCCGGTTCGCCGCGTGAACGTCGATCTGACGCAGGGCGTGCTGCGGGAACTCGATGCGCGTGCTGCCCGGCTGAACATCAGCCGGCAGGCGGTAATCAAGACACTGCTGGTGTGGGCGCTCGACCAGGAGCGCGGCGGCAAACCGCGGACAAAGAAGGCCGGGGAAGCCGGGAAGCGCGATGCTATGCCGGCACCGAAAACCGCGCCCGCACTTCGGCGCTGACAGCGGCGGGGCGGCCGGTCCTCGCGTCGATGGGGCACCACAGCGTGAGCGCCTTGGCCAGCAGCAGGCGGTCCGAAGCGCGCAGGAGTTCGGTGTGGCGCGCGAAGCGCACGCGGGTGGCGCCGCCTACCCAGGTGCGCGCCACGATGGCGTCGCCGAGGTGCGCCGGGCGCTTGTAGTCGATCTCGTGGCGCAGCACAATCCAGCGCAGCTCGGCGCGGTCGGCCTCCGGCGCCAGGGCGTTCCAGTGTGCCCCGGCGGCCTCCTGCACCCAGCGCAGGTAAACTACGTTGTTGACGTGGCCCAGTTCGTCGATATCCGCCGGCTCCACCGCCAGCGCCAGTTCGAAGGCCGCCGGGTCTACCACACGCGGCAGGCGTTTTCGCTGACCATCGGCTGGCTGGCCTTGCAGGCGAAGGCCTTCTCAAACTCAGGCATGTTCTGGAGCGTGCCATTCACGCGATAGCGGCCGGGCGAGTGCGGATTGGTGAGCGCCTGCTGCCGTTCGGCCTGGGGCGTGTTGTTCTCGCACCAGATCTGCGCGAATCCCAGGAAAAAGCGCTGCTCCGGCGTGAATCCGTCGAGCGTCTGCCCCTTGCCGTTCAAGGTGTCTTCGAGCGCCATCAGGGCCACGCGCAGGCCGCCGTTATCGGCGGTGTTCTCGCCCAGCGTGAGCCGGCCGTTGACCTTCACATCGTCTACGGCGGTGAAGCCGGAGTATTCGTTGGCGATGCAGGCGGCGCGCTTTTCGAACTCTGCGCCATCCTGCGGGGTCCACCAGTCGCGCAGGTTCCCGTCGCCATCGTACTTGCGGCCCTGGTCGTCAAAACCGTGGGTCATCTCGTGGCCGATCACGGCGCCGGCGCCGCCGTAGTTCAGGGCCATGTCGCGCCGCGGATCGAAGAAGGGCGGCTGCAAAATACCCGCCGGGAAATTGATGCTGTTGCTGGAGGGCTGGTAAAAGGCATTCACCGTGGGGGTGGTCATGGCCCACTCGGATTTGTCGGTGGGCTTGCCGATGCGCTGGATGCGCTGGGCGGTGAGAAACTCGGTGGCGTGCTCGACGTTGCCCAGGTAGTCGTCGCGGGCGATGACGACCTTGCTATAGTCGCGCCATTTGGCCGGCGCGCCCACGTTGCGGGTGATTTCTTTGAGCTTTTCCAGGGCGGCCTTCTTGGTGGCCTCGCTCATCCACGGCAGCGTCTGGATATCCTTGCCGAGGGCCTTTTCCAGGGCATCCACCAGTTGGTTAATCTGCGCCTTGGCGTCGCCGCCGAAGGCCACTTGAATGTACTTCTGGCCCAGCAGGTCGCCCAGCGAACGGTCCACCGCTACCACGCAGCGTGCGGTGCGCGGGCGCGGCTCTTTGGCCCCGGTCAGGTAGCGCTGCCAGAAATCGAAGTCTTCGTCTTCGAAGGCCTTCGGCAGCATGGCGGCGCTGGCGCGCAGCAGGTGGTATTCGAAGTAGGCCTTCCAGGGGTCCGGCGAATCCTGGGGCAGGGTGAGGGCGATCTGCTTGATGAAGTCGGGCTGGCTCACGTTGAGGGTGTCGAAAGCGGGCGCGCCGAAGCCCTGGAAAAGACCGTTCCAATCCCAGGGCGAGAGCGCCTGCAACTCCGCGCGGGTCATGATGTGGTAGCGTTTGGCGGGATCGCGCAGCGAGACACGGTCGAGCGACGCCTTGGCCAGAACGGTTTCAAAATCCAGCACGGTGGCGGCCTTGGCCGCGGCGGCATCGGGCGAATCGCCGGCTAGCTCGAACATCTTCATCATGTGGGCCACGAAGCGCGTGCGCGTCTCCACGGATTTCGGGTCGGTCTTCAAGTAATAATCGCGGTCCGCCAGCGACAGGCCGCCCTGCCCCAGCGTGGCAATGGTCTTATTGGAATCCTTGGCGTCGGGCTGCGCGCCGAAATTGAACAGCACCGGGATGCCCATGCCGTGCAGCCGCACCAGCTCGGTGCCCACATCCGATTCGCTGGCCATGGCGTCGATGCGCGCCAGCTCGTCCTGAATCGGCTTGAGGCCGCGCTTTTCGATAGCGGCCGTGTCCATGCAACTGGAGTACATGTCGCCGATTTTCTGATCGAGCGGGCTGCGGTTCGGGGAGACCACGGCGGCACCCTGGAGGATATCGAGGAGCACCTTTTCGTTGCGCTCGCTCAATTCGGTGAAGCGGCCGTAGCGCGAGCGGTCGGCGGGCAAGGGATGGCTGGCAATCCAGTTGCCGCAGGCGTATTGATAGAAATCGACGCAGGGGTTGACCGACTTATTCATCGCGGCGGTATCCACGCCGGAAGCGTTGTCGGCGGCCAGCGCGAGCGCGGGCAGCGCCGTCACTGCAAGCAGAAAACGAAGTTTCATGGCGATTTGATGGCGATCTGAGAGGACATCTCCGATTTTATCGCAGGTGCGCGGGCAGGCACCGCCCGCTCAGGGCCGCCGGCCGCGCAGGACCAGGTCGGCAAAAGCGCCCAGGGCATGCGCATATTCCGCCAGCGCTTCGGATTCCATGCCGCCGGATTCGCTCAGGCATTGAGCCGGTGCGCCGGCAATCTGGCCGCAGGCACGGCGCGCGCATTCGTAGCGTTTCCGCGCCTGGATCACGCGCTCGCGCCAAAGCTGCTCCAGCTTCTGGCGTTCCGTCAGGCCGTCCATATGAGCTATAGTGACGGCCGGCATAATTCCGTTTCACATAATTGGCGGGACAAGTGGAAGCGCGCCGATCCAGCAGGCGATGGCTTGAGCCACGGCGGGGTCGCTTTCGGAGGTCTCGGCGAAGGCGGCCTGCGCCGGCGTGCCCTCCGTCACGGGTTTGTAAAAGTGCTGGAGTCCCGGGAAAAGTTCCATAGTGGCATCGGGTTTGGCCTGCTGGAGGAGCGCGGCGTTGGCGGGCGAAACCGATCCATCACGGCCGCCCTGCACAATCAGCCCGGGCTGCGCGACCCTGGCGAACTCCGCGGCGGGATCGACCTGTTCCAGGCTCCGCAGGTAGGGGGCGTTTTCGGGCGCGGCGGCGAAGGCCAGCGCCGAGGCGTAAGGATTGCCGGCCAGATTCTGCGGAAGGGGGCGCGCGGCTACGAAATCGTCCAACAGGCGGAGCGCCGCGGCATGATGGCGTTCGAGATCGGGCGTGACCCGGCGGGCGTGCTGGTCGGCCGCGAACTGCTGTTCGAGCATCATGCGCAGGAGCGGCTGCGCCGGGCCCGACAACGACACGACGCCGCGGATTTCGGGGTGCGTTTGCGCCAGCAGGCTGGCCACGACCGCCCCTTCGCTGTGCCCCGCCAGGAACGGCGGCGCTTCAGGCACCAGCCTGCGAAGTTCCGCCAGAAATGCTTCCGCCACCCGCACCCGCTGCGGGAAGGTTCGATACTTCTGGCCGGCCTGTTCCTGATCCACGACCACCGATCCGGTGCCGGGGCCGGTCTTGGCGAATCGCAGCACGGCGATTCCACGTGCGGCGAGTTGCCCGGCAAGGTCCTTGTAAGCATGCGGGGCGATGGCCGGCTGGCCGGGGAATATGGGGGCGTAATTGCCGTCCACATCGGAATTGAGCGAGCCGGGGATGAGCAGCAAACCGGCCAGCGGCTGTGGCGGCCGGAGCAGGATGCCGGGGATTTGCACGCCATCGATGGTGGGGAGGAGTCTGGTTTCGTTGCTCATGAGACCCATTCTCCAGGCTGACGCGACGTCAGGGTCAAGCGAGGGGGCGGGTTATGTCTTCGACCTCAAACCACGAGGCATCTTAGACGCCTTCGTAGATCTCTCGCCAAGCCGCCAAGTCGCAAAGAACGCAAAGCGAGAGAGGCTATGGCGGGAATTACAAACACTGCGGATCGGTCCCGAGGTTTACCTCATCACGCCGATTGGCGATCTCCACACGGGAGAAATCCCGATTCAAGCGACTAGCCTCGATTTCCACGGACCCCGGGATGGTGGGCCTCACGCCGGTCCTTCACGGTGAAGCTCCCGCCAATCGGGCCGTTGCTGACATCGGACGTTAGCATTAGCGAGTTCCGAAAAAGCCTACGAGGCCGCGGCAGAACCGAGCCGAACCTCCAAGAGTAAGGACATTTCAATGCAACAATGTTTTATAGCGATGCCAGCGGAAGCCTGTTCTGTACTTGCAATGCCTAATGTGGATTCAACGTTCTTTATGCCCACGCCCTGACCGAAGCAACCTCTGCCCACACCGATTTTGCAGGCACATAAACACATTTCGGGCCTATGTCCTTTGGCGCCACGATGGCTTGGCTTGCCGCGATGTACTCGTTAGGTCAACTAGCAGCCGTGGAAATCGAGGCTAGGCCAAAATGGCCGAGAGCATTACCCACGTGGCTTCTGTGCGGGCACTGGATGGACCCGATCTGCGGTCATAGCTAACCTGTGTGACTCCCGGTTCACGCGTACAGGGGTGTGTAGTCCTTTTTCAAAACTTGACACTTTTGTTCAGATCTTGATCCTGAAGAGACGTCCAGGCGGCTGGATTGAAATCATTTATTCATTTTGCTTCGTTATCCTGGAGCCGTGTCTGACGGTAAATCATGGAAACAATAAATGAGAACGTAGATCTCGACCATTTGCAGACCGCCTATCGGGCGGCTGTTGAGGAATGGAGAGCCGCTATCGGCGAAGAGGAAGCTCTTGCTTCGGTGAATCATTCAGTGGCGGAAGTTGACCGGTGGGAGGCCGCCCACTTCCGTGAAGAGGAACTTCGTAACAAAGCTAAAGCGGCGAAGAGAGAATACGAGGCCGCGCTGCGGTTGAAGTTCTTTGGCTTTCGCTAAGTCGTTTCAGAAGCTTGCCACCGCGCTGGCGCCATCCTCATACGCGGCGCCCGGTGCGCGTCAGGTTCGCAGAGGTGTGCCGCGAGAAGGCGTCGTCGCCGCGGGCCAGCTCGCCACATCGGGCCGGCTGAGAGAGCGTGCGCGGTCGGTCCCCGTCGCGCCCGCTGCCGAAGTCCGCGGCGGCGATGGTTGCAGGCCAGCCCGCGGCCTTCATCGCCCACCGAACGCCGGAGGTCGCGGTGCGCCCGCCCACGACGAATTCGGCGGCGGGGAAGCTTAGCAGCCGCGACCCGGAGAAAAGGTAATCGAGAGCGTCTCGACGCCCACCCGGTACGCCGTCATCTTTACGGCCACGGTTTCGGGGTCGCTGGCGGCCGCTGCGATGAAGCGCTCCACGCTGTCCTCGAAGTTGTCGTACTGCGTCGCAAGCGCCAGGAAAAGAGTCGGCCGCAGTCCTCGAACTGGGAGCCGAGCCTGCCCGGATCCTCAGCGGGGTCGGATGGGGCCTCAGCCCCACCGTGGCGGCGGAAGTGACGCCAATCGCGAACTGGCTGGAACCGGAGTTCGGTGTTACGCCAAAGTTGGCAGGTCGCGCTTGCGCCAGTCCTGGCGGTAGTCGTTCTTCAGCGCGCACCAGGCCGGCCAGAGAGGCGATATAGCTGGCGGGCCGGCTTCTTTACAAGGTCCAGCGCAAACCTCACCACTTCCCTCCAGTCGTCGTGGCCCGTCCGGCAGCTCCCCACGTGGGCCGATTGCAAGGCCGCCTCCAACTGGCCCCGCCCCATCCTCCCATCGCCCCCGCGCGCCAAGGCATGAACCTCATGCAGACCCTATACTAAGGGGCCGCGGAGAAATATTCTGTGCATTCAAATCCAACCGCTTGCTGGCGCGCGCGGCTCAGAGCGCGGTCTGGCGGAGCCGCGACCGCAAGGAGCGGTTGGGTGCGTCGAAGCATCTGTTCAGATTATTGTTCCGCGGCCCCTAAGCGGTGACATGGTCGAGCTGACCGGCGTCCTGCGCCGCCTGTATCAACAGCAACTGCAGCAGCGGCCGGAGGATGAATACCTGCGCCGGCACAGCCAGCCCGCCTTCCTCGCGGGGACCGCGCAAGTCTTCCGCTTCTACGAACCATACCTGCCCGCGGCGGGCCGGGTGCTGGAGTGGGGTTGCCGCCACGCTCCGGATGCCTGCATGATTCGCTCGCATCGCCCGGAATTGGAAATCGACGGCTGCGACGTCGTCGAGCCCGGCTGCTATCCGGTCTTTTTTGAATACGCCGGCCTCCGGTACCAGCAGTTGCAGAACATCGTTCGCTTACCCTATCCCGCCGCCGGTTTCGACGCGGTGATCGCCTCTGGCGTGCTGGAACACGTGCCCATGGATTACGAATCGCTGAAGGAAATCCACCGCATCTTACGGCCCGACGGGAAGCTGGTGATCGCTTATCTTCCCAACCGCGCCTCGGCCGAAGAGTGGTACCGCCGCCGGCGCTCGCAGGCCTTCCACCAGCGTTTGTACCGCCGCGCCGGGTTGCGCGACCTGCTGCTGCACACGGGCTTCGTTCCCCTGGCCATCGGCTATCAAACGCGGCTCGACGCGCTGCGCCGCGATGGCCGCGGCCTCGGGCTGCTCCGGTGGCTCGGCCTGCATCGCTTCACCGCCTGCCTGTGCGCCATCGCCGCGAAACGAGATTACCTGTGAACGGCTGGCTCTCAACCGCCTCGCGCAGTGCCGGCACATCGGCCAGATCCTGCGGGCGCCCGGCGGCCAGCTTCGCCGATATCAAATCGTCGCGTGAAAGGAAAAACGCCTTCACTCCGCTCTCCGTGTCAACCGTGGTCTCCACGCGCCCTTCCCAGGCTGCGTCAAAATCAACGCGGGGATCTCCGAAGGGAGATCCAGGCAATCGGCTCGCGTCCCATGCGGAAAAGGAGCCGGCCTCAGCAAAATCGGCGGGAGTCAATCTTGCCAGCGGCGCGCCGAACTCGGTTCCCGTTTTCAGCGTCCGGTTGAATCGGAATGTCCATATCCTTCGTCGCGCGCGGCTGGGCGTGAATCGATATAGCGTAAGCGCCCACAACCAGGTATTTAACGGAGTGCGCGTTGAAAATGGACAACAGTTCTCTGAAGTCTGGGCACATCCGGACCCGCGCCCTTCATCGCGTACAGCGCCAGGCTGAGTTCAGATACTGCTGCTAAGCGCTCGTGCGCCGGCCGGCTCTGCCAGTAGCGGTACGTCCGCCTTCATCTCGCGGCCAGCAGGCGTACAGGCGAATGGTCCTGTCCATGCATTCCATTTGTGCCCGGCGCCCTCACCCGCCGCCGTGGCCTCCGTCGATCAGCCGCAGCGTGGAGCGCGCAATCATCAGCTCCTCATCCGTGCGAATCACCCGCACGGTCACGCGGCTGCCCTCCGCGGAAATCACTGCCGCCGTCTCTAGGTTGCGGGTCTCGCTCAGCGTCACCCCCAGGAACTGCAGCCCCTCGCAAATCCGCGCCCGCACCGGCGGAGCGTTTTCGCCGATCCCGCCCGCGAATACCAGCGTGTCCAGCCCACCCAGCGCCGCGGCGTACGCGCCGATAAACTTCTTCGCCGTGTAGCAGAACAGCTCGACTGCCTCCGCAGCCCGCACGTCGTCGCCCTCTCGCGCCAGCAGGTCGCGCATGTCGGAGCTGGTCTCGGAAATGCCCAGCAGGCCCGATTCGTGGTTGACCATCTCGTAATAGCGCCGGGCCGTGATTTGCTCGGTGCGCGCGAGGTAGGGCGCCAGGCCGGGGTCCAGATCGCCC
Source organism: Bryobacterales bacterium (assembly GCA_963803725.1). Lineage (GTDB taxonomy): Bacteria > Acidobacteriota > Terriglobia > Bryobacterales > Bryobacteraceae > JOPF133. The sequence goes on from CAWDOH010000003.1 coordinate 37,298, forward strand.
GAGCGGGTGCTCATCACCAATCCCGCCGTGGGAGTGAAGCTCATGCTGGTGTCGATGCTTTTGCCATCCCGCACGGCCGCCATGCTGGCGCCGTTGCCCAGGTGCGCCAGGATCACGCGTCCCGCCGTGGCCGACGGGTCGCCCAGGCGCGCCAGCTCTTCCATCAGGTAGGCGTAGGACAAGCCGTGGAAGCCGTAGCGCTGCAGCCCCTTGGCATCGAAGCGGCGGGGCAGCGGCAGCAGTTTGGCCACCCGCGGCATGCTGCGGTGAAACGCAGTGTCGAAGCAGGCCACCTGCGGCAATTGGGGATGGTGCTGGCGAAACGCTTCGATCAAGTCAATCGCGCCGGGCAGGTGTTCCGGATCGTACGGGCTGAGGCGGTTCAGTTCCTCCAGCAGTTCCGGGCTGATCTGCTCGGGCGCGGTGTGCTGCATCCCGTGCACCACCCGGTGCCCCACCGCCTTCACCGAGTCGAATCCGATCTGCCGGTCGAGCCAGTCCATCAGCGAAACCGCAGCCGATTTATGATCCGTCGCGGCGAAGGGCAGGTCGCCGCTCTGGCTGGTGGACGAATCGTGGAACGTCAGGGTGGTCCCGCTCAATCCAATCCGGTCGACCTTTCCGCCAAGTCTGAGCTTCAGCGCTTCGCCCGCCTGGTACAGCGCGAACTTGATGCTCGAGGATCCGCCGTTGATCGTCAGGATGGACCGGTCGGGTGTCATGCATCCAGCATACGGCGCAACGGGCACGGCGAACGGTGGTGCCTCGCACCCCTCACCTTGGCGCGAGATCCCTTCGGCCGCCCGGTGCGCCAACGGCGGCAACATCGCCACTACGGCGCAGTTGCGCAACGCCAACGACCCGCACCTGTGCGGCTGGCGCTGTAGCTCCGTTTCTGAGACCCTGGTCGCATGACTGGCCGCCCGGCTGAACCCATGCGCGCGCCTGCGGGGCCGCTTCCCGGAGCCGCGGCGCTCTTGCTGGCTGCGGTTCTGGCCGCGTCGCTGGCCCTTTCCGGCAGCCCTGCCAGCCCCACCGCCCTGGAGGCCGGCTTTCGCGATCCGCCCGCCGCTGCTCGCATGCGCTGCTACTGGTGGTGGCTGAACGGCCACACCACGGCTGCAACCATCACCCGCGACCTGGAGGAGATGAAGGCCAAAGGCTACGGCGGCGCTTTGCTGGTGGATGCCGATGGCTCCAGCCAGCAGGGCAACCGGCAGGTGGCGCCCGGCCCGGCGTTCGGCAGCCCGGAATGGCGCGCGCTCTACCGCCACGCCGTGCAGGAAGCGGCCCGCCTGGGACTGGAGCTTACGCTCAACGTGCAGAGCGGCTGGAACCTGGGCGGTCCCATGGTCACGCCGGAGCGTAGCCCCAAGCTGCTCACCTGGTCGCGCACGACGGTGGAGGGGCCCGTCCCCGTCAGCATCGACCTGCCCGCACCGCCAGCCCGCGAAGGGTTTTACCGCGAGATTGCCGTGCTGGCGTATCCCCTGCGCCACGGCGCCGCGCTCGCGGGCCAGGGCAACTAGCGCCAGCCCATTCGCCAGCTCACCATCAAAAGCGCCGCCCAGGAAGCCGGATTTTCCATGCCGGCCTCTTTGCCGCTGCTTGAAGACTACCCGGCCGCGCCCGGCGAAGAGGATGCCGCGGTGCGCGACGTTCGCGATCTTTCGAGCGCCATGAACGCCAGCGGCCGGCTCACCTGGCAGGCGCCCGCGGGGACGTGGGAAATCCTGCGGCTCGGCTACACCAGCTCCGGTGCCCGCGTCTCCACTGCGAGCGGCGCGTGGCTGGGACTGGCCATCGATTACCTGGACCGCGGCGCGTTCGAGTGGTTCTGGCGCGCCAATATCCAGCCGCTGCTCGAAGACGCCCGGCCTTACCGGGGCCGCAGTCTGCGCTATCTCTGCACCGATAGCTGGGAGCTGGGCGGCATGAACTGGACCGGCGATTTCCGCGAACAGTTCCGCCGCCTGCGCGGATACGATCCGCTGCCCTATCTGCCGGTGGTCTCCGGCCGCATTCTGGACAGCCGCGACAGCAGCGACCGCTTCCTCAACGATCTGCGCCGCACCGTGGGGGATCTGATCATCAGCCGCCACTACGCCGTGTTTGCCGCCATGGCCGCGCAATTCGGTCTGGGCATTCATCCCGAATCCGGCGGTCCGCACGGCGCGCCCATCGACGCACTGGAGACGCTGGGCGTGAGCGCCTTTCCGCAGACCGAATTCTGGGCCCGCTCTCCCACCCACCGCACCGCCGATGCGGATCGCTTCTTCGTCAAAGAGGCCGCCAGCGCGGCGCACATTTACGGCCGGCCATTGGTCGCCGCCGAGGGCATGACCAGCATCGGCCCGCAGTGGGAAGAGTCCCTCTGGAACGACCTCAAGCCCACTTTCGACCAGGCCATCTGCGAGGGCATGAATCGCCTGGTGTGGCACACCTTCACTTCGTCGCCCAAGGAAGCGGGCCTGCCCGGCCAGGAGTATTTCGCCGGCACGCACCTGAATCCCAACGTGACCTGGTGGCCGGAGGCCGGCGCGTTCATCGGCTATCTGAACCGCGTTCAATTCCTGATGCAGCAGGGACAGCCGGTCTCCGATGTGCTCTACTACTACGGCGACCAGGTGCCCAACTTCGTGCAGCTCAAAAGCTCCGACCCGGCGAAGATTCTGCCCGGCTATGATTACGACGCGGTGGATGAGCAGGTACTCGTGGATCGCCTGAGCGTCCGCGGCGGACGCCTGGTGCTGCCGGCAGGCCCGAGCTACCGCCTGTTGGTGCTGCCGCCGCGCGACAGCATTTCGCTCGAGGCGCTGGGCGCGATTCGCAGGCTGGTGTACGCCGGCGCCACCGTGATCGGGCCGATGCCGCGGCGCATGACCGGGCTGCCCGCCCCAGGACGGGACGGCGATGCCGAAGTGCGCGCCATTGCCGGCGAGCTTTGGGGAACGCACAAAATTCAGACGGGCCAGAGCGGTCGCCAAGCGCTGGCCGCCATGGGCGTGCGGCCGGATTTCGAATTCACGGGCGGTGCGCTGGACTACATCCACCGCCGCTACGGCGATAGCACGGAGGTCTACTTCGTGCGCAACACCCAGCCGGAAACGGTGCGTAGCGAGGTGGTGCTGCGGGTGGCCGGGCGAACTCCCGAACTGTGGCATCCGGATACCGGCGCCACGGAGCCGGCCGCGGTTTATGAGGCCACCGCCGATGGCCGCACGCGCCTGCCCCTGTGGCTGGAGCCGAACGGTTCCGTGTTCGTGGTGTTCCGCAAACCTGCCGCGCGGCACGCCGTGGCAGTGGCCCCGGCGGAGATCGAAACGCGCGTCGACCTGGTGGCGGGCGAACTCTCCTCGGAAACGGCCGGCCGCTACCAGGTGCGGCTTTCGGATGGCTCGGTGGAGACCGCCGAGGTCCCGGCGATTCCCGAACCGGCCGCGGTGGCCGGGCCGTGGCGCGTGGAATTCACCCCCGGCTGGGGCGCGCCGGCGAGCGTGAGTTTCGACCGGTTGGCGTCCTGGACCGGGAATGCCGATCCCGGCATCCGCTACTATTCCGGGACGGCTAAGTACAGCACCCGCGTGGAGCTTCCGGCGGGCGATTTCGCGCTCAATCCGGCGCTCGCCTTGGCGCTCGACCTGGGCGAGGTGCGCGAGATCGCCCGTGTGCGCTGGAACGGCCGCGACCTGGGAGTGCTGTGGAAGAAGCCCTTCCGCGTGGCGCTGGGCAGCGCCGCCAAGCCGGGTTGGAACGATGTGGAGGTGGAGGTGACCAACCTCTGGCCCAACCGGCTGATTGGCGACCAACGCCTGCCCGCGGCCGAGCGGCTCACCCACACCAACATCACCAAGTGGACCGCCGATTCGCCGCTGATGCCTTCGGGGCTGCTCGGTCCAGTGACCGTGCGGATGCGGAGGACCGTGAAGCTGGTGGCCGAGCGGGCTGCGGGCCGGTGATAGAATCGCCAGTGGATGCCCCCCATGAAGCAGCGCCTGTGGGCCGCGCTCCTGGCGCTTGCCGCGGCGGCGGCTTCCTGCCGCACGGGACCTCCGCCCGCGATTCCCAATGACATGGCCGCGTGTGTTCCGCCGGGTGCGATGGTTCTGGCCGGCGCCCGGCTGGACGCGTTGCGGGCTTCGCCGCTCTATCCGCGCCTGCCGGCTTCGGCGGTGGCGTTCCTGCAACCGTTCCGGGACGCGTCCGACCTGTTGCTGGTGTTCAACGGCGCGGATCTGCTGCTGATCGCGCGGGGGCATTTTCGCGAGGCCGCTCCGGGAGCCACGCTGGCGGGAGGAAACCTGATGCTCTCCGGGTCCGCCGCGCTGGTGCAGGCCGCGCTGGCCGAGCGGCGCTCGGGCGCACCAGGATCGAAAGACCTGCTGGCGCAAGCTGAGGCGGCGGCGGCCGGCCACGAGATCTGGGCCGCCACGCTCGGCGGTGTGAATTTGCCGCTCACGGGCGACGCGGCGAATCTGAATCGCCTGCTGCGCTTGGCGCAGTTCGCCACGGCGGGCCTGCGGGCGGAGCCGCCCATGCAACTGGATTTCGCGGCGCAATGCGCTACGCCCGCGGCCGCCAATCATCTGGAGGAAACCCTGCGAGCGTTTCTCTCCTTGGCCGCCGCCGGTGTGGCGCGGCAGAAGGAGCTGGCGGCGATTCTGAAGGCCGCGGATGTGCGCCGCGAGGGCGAGAGAGTGCACGTGTCGGTGACCGCTCCGGCGGATGCGATGCCGGGGGTCCTGGAGTTGTTCGGTAGGTAGTGAGGCAGAGACGCTGAGGACGCGGAGGAAGACGCGGAGAAAACCAAGATAGTGGGCGAGGGCGTGGATTGGTTTGCTCGGCGTGTTTCTCCGCGTCTCCGTGCCCAAAGGCACCCCAGCGTCAGGGTTGGAGCCGGCTTGGTCCGGCTAATCCAGGGTTTTATGGAAGCGGACGGCGCTGAGGCTCAGGACGGTTACGCCGTAGATGGCTAGGGCTAGCATGTCGGGCCAGAGGGCGGCGACGCCGACGCCTTTCAGGAAAAGGCCGCGGACGATCTCGATGAAGTAGCGCAGGGGATTGAGGTAGGTCAGCCATTGGACCACTTGGGGCATGTTGTGGATCGGGAAGGCGAATCCGCTGAGCATGAAGGCCGGGGTGGTGAAGAAGAAGTTGGCCATCATGGCCTGCTGCTGGGTTTGCGCGATGGTCGAGAGGAATAAGCCGGCGCCGAGCGAGGTCATCAGGAAGAGGACCGCGCAGGCGAAGAGAAGGAGAATGCTGCCGCGCAGCGGGATGCGGAAGACCAGCAGGGCCACGCTGGTGACCAGGGCCACATCGAGAATGCCGACCAGCGCGAAGGGCAGCGTTTTGCCCAGCATCAGCTCTATGGGGCGGATGGGGGTGACCATCAACTGTTCCATGGTGCCGATCTCTTTTTCGCGGACGATGGCCAGCGCGGTCAGCATGACGGTCACGATCATAATAATGTTGGCGATCACGCCGGGGACGAAGTAGTTGCGGCTGTGCAGGTCGGGGTTGAACCAGACGCGGGTGCGCGCGTCGATTTGCGGCACCTGGAGATTGACGGCGGCGTTGGCGCTGCGGGTGAGGACGCGGACGTTCTGCTGGCCGGCGAGCACGTCCTGCGAGAAAGTGGCGATGATGTCGCCGGCATAGCTGGAGACCAGCGAGGCGGTGTTGGAGTTGGTGCCATCAATCAAGACCTGGACTTCGGTGGGGCGGCCGCGGAGAACGTCGCGCTCGAATTCGGGCAGCACCCGGACGACGGCTTGCGCGGTGCCGTGGTCGAGGATGTGCTGGACGTCGTCTTCGCTGGCGGCGAGGGCCACCACGTCGAAACGGCCGGAGCCTTCAAAGCGCGCGCGTAGATCGCGGCTGAGCGGGGTGCGGTCCATATCCATCCAGGCGATCCTGGTGTGGTCCACATCGAGGTTGACGGCGAAGCCGAAGATGAGCAGTTGGACCAGCGGCGGCACGAAGAGGAAGACGCGCATGCGCGGTTCGCGCATGGCCTGGATCAGCTCTTTTCGCAGAATGACGACAATTCGTTCCCACATAGTTCACACCAGCTTTTGACTCATTTTCCGGGTGGCCCAGAAGAACACCAGCAAGGCGTAGAGCGCCAGGAATCCCAACTGGCCCCATAGCACGTTCAGGCCGACGCCTTTGAGGAAGACGCCCTTCATAATGGTCACCACGTAGCGCGCGGGGACGATGTAGGTGATGGCCTGGATTACCGGGGGCATGGTTTCGATGGCGTAGACGAATCCGGAAAGCAGGAAGGCCGGCAGGAAGGAACTCAGCAGCCCCATCTGGTAAGCCACCAGCTGCGATTTGGCGGCGGCTGAAATGAAGATGCCCCAGCACAACGCGCCGAACAGAAACGTGCAGATGGAGACGGCCAGCAGCACGATGCTGCCGCGCAGCGGGACGCGGAAGACGAACAGGCCCACGAGCAGGGCTACGATGGCATCCACCAATCCGACCACGAAATAGGCCATCATCTTCCCGAGCACGATTTCGGCGGGGCGGACGGGCGTGGAGAGCAACTGCTCCATGGTGCCCATCTCCCATTCGCGGGCGATGGTGAGAGAGGTGAGCAGCGCGGCGATGATCTGGAGGATCACGGCGATGAGGCCGGGGACGACGTAGTTTTTGGATTCGAGCGAGCTGTTGTACCAGACGCGCAGGCGCGCATCCACGGGCGGCGCGGAGTGCTCGCCGCCGCGCTGGTTTAACATGCTGGTGCGCAGATCCACGGAATAATCGCGCAGCACGGATTCGGCGTAGCCGAGGACGATGGAAGCGGTGTTGGAATCGCTGCCATCGAGCAGGATCTGCACGGGAGCCTCGCGGCCTTCGGCGACGTCGCGCGAATAGTCTTTGGAAATGACCACGCCCATGAGGATGTCGTTGCTGTCGATGGCATGCTCGATGGGGCCGTATGCATCGACGAATCCGCGCACGTCGAAATATTGCGACCCCTGGAACTGGCGGATGAGGTCGCGGCTGGCCTGGGTGCCGTCCTGATCGTAGACCAGGGTGGGGACGCGGTCCACATCCAGGCTGAGGGCGTAGCCGTAGAGCAGCAGCATCATCACGGGCACGGCCAGCGCCATGCCCAGGCTGCGACCGTCGCGCGTGATGTGGTGCAGTTCCTTGATGAAGATGGCGCGCAGGCGGCGGTAGCTCATGACGGCTTTCCTCTCGGTTTTGCGTTCTTCGGTTTCGATCATGGCGACGAAGACGTCTTCCATGGAGGCGGATGCGCTCCAGGCGATGGACGGCGATGCGGCGGCGGCGAGTTTTCGCGCATGCGGGCGGCGGTTTCGAGGGCCGCGGCGCCGACCGTCGACGGTGACGTGCAGGCCGCCGCCGAACACGGCGACGTCGCGCACGCCCGCCAGGCCCTCCAGCGCGCGCATGGTTTCGAGCGGCTGGCCGGTTTCGAGCTGCAGCAGGCTGTGTTCGGTGAGCGAGCGCTTCAATTCGGCGGGGGTGCCGAGCGCGATCACTTTGCCGCGATACATCAGCGCCAGGCGATGGCAGTATTCGGCTTCATCCATGTAGTGGGTGCTGACGAAGATGGTGTGGCCGGTTTCGGCGAGGTCGTGGATCAGGTCCCAGAAGGCGCCGCGCGCGATGGGGTCGACGCCGGAGGTGGGCTCGTCCAGGAACAGGACCGGCGGATCGTGCAGGATGGCGCAGCCCAGCGCCAGGCGCTGTTTCCAGCCGCCGGAGAGCGTGCGGGTCAGGGCGCCGCGGCGCTCGGTGAGGTTGGCCATGCCGAGCACGTAATCTTTGCGCGACTTGCGGCGGTCTTTGGGGACGCCGTAAATGCCGGTGAAGAAGTCGATGTTCTCTTCGACCGTGAGGTCGTCGTAGAGGGAGAACTTCTGCGACATGTAGCCGATGCTGCGGCGGATCTCTTCGGGCTGCGTGGCGACGTCGAAACCATTCACCGAGCCGCGGCCGGAGGTGGGCGTCAAGAGGCCGCAGAGCATGCGGATGGTGGTGGATTTGCCCGCGCCGTTGGGTCCGAGGAAGCCGAAGATTTCGCCCTTGGGGACGTGCGAGGGAGACGTGATCAACGGCCACGAAGGAGCCGAAGGTTTTCACCATGTCGTCGATTTCGACCGCCCAGTCGGTTGCCGTTCATGCTGGGCAATCTCTTCCACCTGGCGGATGGTCTTGATAAAGGCGCCTTCCAGGTTCGGCGAAGCTGGTGTCGCGCTTCATCTCCTCGGGGGTTTAGCAGCGGATGAGCTTGCCTTTGTGGAGCAGGCCGACGCGGTTGCAGCGCTCGGCTTCATCGAGGTAGGCGGTGGTCATGAAGATGGTGATGCCGTCGTTCAGAAGCTGGTAGAGAATGGCCCAGAAATCGCGGCGCGAGACCGGGTCGACGCCGTTGGTGGGCTCGTCCAGAAAGAGAATCTGGGGGCGGTGCAGGAGGGTACACATGAGCGCCAGTTTCTGTTTCATGCCGCCGGAGAGGCGGCCGGCCTGGCGATCGCGGAACGGCTCCATGCGGGTCATGCGAAGCAGTTGCGTGTTGAGGCGATCGCGCTCGGCGCCCAGGATGCCGAAGAGGTCGGCATAGAAGTTCATGTTTTCGCGGACGGTGAGGTCGGTGTAGAGGCCGAAGCGCTGGGCCATGTAGCCGATCTGATCCTTGACCGCCTGCGACTGGCGGGCGACGTCGTGGCCGGCCACGCGGGCGCTGCCTTCGGTGGGGTCCATGAGGCCGCAGAGCATGCGGAGCGGTGGTGGTTTTGCCGGCGCCATCGGGGCCGACCAGGCCGAAGATTTCACCTCGCGCCACGGACAGATTCAGGTGGTCCACCGCGGTGAGTGCGGCCGAAGCGCCTGGTCAGGTCGCGGGTTTCGATGATGGGTTCCATGGGCATTTAAAGAGAATTATTAGCCGCTGATGAACGCAGATGAACGCTGATAAGAATCTAGCCTCAATTCAGCACGATCTCGGCATCGGCGGGCATGTTGGATTTCAGCGCGCGGCCGGGGTTTTCCACGTCGATCTTGATGCGGTAGACCAGTTTGACGCGCTCCTGCTGGGTTTGGATTTGCTTGGGGGTGAACTCGGCTTCAGAGGCGATGAAACTGACGCGGCCATTGAAGACTTTGCCGGGATAGGAGTCGGTGGTGACGCGAGCTTTCGAGCCAATGCGGACTTTGCCCAAGTCGGTTTCGTTGATGTAGCCGCGGAGCCAGGGGTGGTCGATATCGCCGATGGTGACGACGGTGGTGCCGGGGGCCAGGATTTCGCCGACATCGGCGGATTTCACGAGCACGACGCCATCCACCGGGGAGGCGGCCACGGTATCGGAGAGCTGCCAGTCGATGAGAGCGAGGCTGGCCCGGGAGTGGGCGATATCGGCGCGGCGGGCGGCCAGGTCCTCCTCGCGCTGCTTGACCTGGAGGGCGCTGGCTTCGGCGGTTTTGAGGGCGGCGCGGGCGTGGGCGACCTGGGCGATCTGGCCGTCGATCTCCTCGACGCGCGGACCTACGAGCACCATGTCCTGGCGCTCGGTGGCGGATCGGAGGGCGGCGGTAGCGGTCTCCCAATTCCTGCGGAACTGGTCGAATTGGGCGCGGGAGATGTCGTCGTTCTTAAATAAGGTCTGGGCGCGATCCCAGTCGGCTTTGGAGCGAGCGACTTCGGATTGGGCGGAATCGACGGCGGCCTTGGCGTCCTGCTTCTCCTGCGGGCGGGAGCCGTTCTGCAGCTCGGCAAGCTTGGCCTCGGCGGCAGCGAGATCGGCGCGGCGCGCGTCCACGTCGGAGGCCAGGGTGGCCTTCTGGTATTCGAGGGTGGTGAGCGCTTCGGCCAATTGGGCTTCGGCGGAATTGAGGCCGGCGCCTTCACGGGTACGCTGGGCGGCAAGCTGGTCGCGATCGAGGCGGGCGACGATCTGGTCCTTCCTGACGGAGTCGCCTTCATCGACATCGCGTTCGATGAGGCGGCCGGCGGTTTTGAAACCGATGTTGATTTCGGTCAGCTCGATATTGCCGGAAACCACGATGCGGTCATCGGGGCCGCGTCCGTTTTCGTGAATGGCGTAGACGCCGGCGCCCGCGGCGGCCACTGCCAGAAAAATCAGAAGGATTCGTTTGCGCATTGCTGTTTACTCCGCTTCCGCTGGTATCGATTACTGCACGACTTGTCTGACGCGCCCCATGGCCTGGGCCAATTGAACGCGCGCCACGTTGTAGTTGTAGAGGGCTTGGGTCTGGTTGTCGCGAGCCTGCTCCAGGCGGGTCTGCGCGTCGGTGACTTCGAGGCTGATGGCGACGCCGGCCTGGTAACGGCGGCTCGCCTGGGTCAGCTCATTTTCGGAAAGCCCCAAGCCTTCGCGGGCCACCTTGACCTGGTCGTCGGCCGACTTCAGGGCATCGAGCGCCAGGCGCACATCGAGTTCGATCTGCTCTTCGAGGTCGCCGCTGCGCACGCGTTCGGCGCGGTATTGGGAGGCGGATTCCGCACGGCGGGCGTCGCGGCGGCCGCCATCGAAAAGCGGGACGCTGACGGAAATTCCCACCGTGCGGGTGGCCAGCGAATTTTCGAGGCCGCTGCCGATGGCGCCGTAATCGCCGAAGGCGTGGACGGTGGGCAGGCGCTCCATTTTGGTGGCGCTGGCCGAGAGGCGGGCGTTGGCCTCGCGCTGGCGCTGGGCCTGCAGATCGGGCCGCTCCTGGAGGGCCTGCGCCTTGGCCTCGGCGACGGTGACGGCGTCGACGGGGATGTACTGGAGCTTGTCGGTGAGGTTGACGCCGGTATCGAGGCGCATGTTCATGGCGCGGAGCAGTTGGAGGTGGGCGCTGTGGCGGGCGTTTTCCACTACCAGGAGGTGCTGGCGGTCGTTGGCAAGCTGCACCTTGGCGCGGGTGATATCGATGCCGGTGCCGGTGCCGGCTTCCTTCTGGATTTCGGCCTGCCGTTCAAGGGCCTCGGAAAGGGTGACGTTGGCCTGGGCGCTTTCGACGTCGGCATCGCCCTTGACGGCGGCCAGGTAGGCGAGGGCGACCTGGGCGGCCACCTGCTCGGCGGTACTGCCGGTATCGGAGCGGGCGGCCGAGACGGCGACTTTGGAGGCCTGAAAGCGGCGGATGGAGCTGAAATCGAAGACCGCCTGGTTGCCGGTGATGCGGGCATCGGTGGTGGTGAAGGGGCCGACGAAGGCGGGGATCTGGAATCCGGGGATGGGGAGGGCGAAGCTGTTGAGGCCGAGGGCGGCGAGGTTTTCGGTGCGGCTCTCGTCGGTGAAGGACGATTCGACGTCGGGGAGGAGCGCGGCGCGCGCTTCGAACGACTGGGCCTGAGCCTGCTTGAGGGCTTCGTCGGAGAGTTGGATGCGGGCGCTGCCTTCGGGCGAGATGGCGAGTTGGACGGCGCGTTTGAGGCTGAGGTCGAGCGGGCCGGAGGGAACGCTTTGGGCGACGGCGGCCACGGCGGCGGCGATGCACAGGCAGGCCAGCTTCATTGGCTCACCTCCAGGGATTCCATTTGGGTGGCGGCGGGTTGCGCGGCCGGGGCATGGAACGCGCCGTTGAGGAAGGCGATCAGCTTTTCGATGCGGTCGGGGAAGTTGGTGGAGCCGCCGGTGAGCCAGGCTTGCTGTTCGCCGCAGAGCGCGCGGGAGACGGCGCCGAACATGAAGTAGATGCGCCAGCCGAGCTCTTCGTGGGTGAGGGCGGGGAGGCTGGCGGCGAGCGCGGTGACGAAGCGGTCGACCAGGGGGCGGAAGTGCTGGGCGGCGATGCGCTCGATGTGGCCCTCGGCGACGACGCGGCCCATGACCTTAACGAACTCGGGGTTCCGCTTGGCAACCTCGGCGGTGGGTTCGAGGAACGCTCGGAGGATGCTATCGACGGGGACGGGGGCGTCGGCGGCCTGTTTTTCGGCCTGGTCCAACCGGGCGAGGCGGGCGTCGTTGACGGGGCCGACTTTGCGCAGGACGACCTGGTCGAGGAGGTCTTCCTTGGAGCCGAAGTGGTAATGGACGGCGGCGAGATTGACGCCGGCCGCGGCGATGATCTGGCGGAGGGAAACGGCGTCATAGCCGAGTTCGCCGAAGAGGCGTTCGGCGGTGTCCAAGATGCGCTGTTTGGTGTCAATCATACGATTTAATCGAACGAATGATTTAATTATACGGATGAATGAATCGATGTCAAGGGAAAAGTTCGGCGAGGGCGGCGGGGCGGGGAGGATGGCTTGATTTTTTTGCCGAACGAAGCCAATTGGGGGCGGTGGACGGTTGAAAACAGGGCGGATAGGCACTGGTGAAGGAAGCCGCGCTGGATTTTGGGGGAGGGGCGGCCGGGCAGGTGGTGTGGTGGTGCGGGGACGCCGAGAGAATTGCCGAACGAAGCCATTTTCGGGTCCGTGGTGGTTGAAGACAGGGCGGATAGGCGCTGATGAAGGAACCCGGGCGGGATTTTGGGGAAGGGGCGGCCGGGGCAAGCGGTGTGGTGGTGCAGGGACGCCGAGAGAATTGCCGAACGAAGCCATTTTGGGGCGGTGGGTGGTTGAAAACAAGGCGGATAGGCGCTGATGAAGGAACCCGGGCGGGGTTTGGGGGAAAGGGCGGGCTGGGAGTGTGGTTGCGGTGGGTGCGGGGGACGCCGCCGAGAGAATTGCCGAACGAAGCCAATTTGGGGCGGTGGGGGTTGAAAACAGGGCGGATCGGCGCTGGTGAAGGAACCCATGTGGGTTTTGAGGAAGGGGGCCGGCCGGGCAGGTGGTGGCTGTGGGTGGTGCGGGGGACGCCGAGAGAATTGCCGAACGAAGCCAATTTGGGCGGTGGGCGATTGAAGGCAAAGCAGATGGCTGCTGGTGAAGGAACCCGTTTGGTTGTTGCGATGGGTGAAGTTGTCCTGGCGACGGTTGCGCGGCGCGCGGCCGGCTGTCGGAGCGAAAATCGGAACGAAGCCATTTCCGGTCGGGGATGGGGTGAAAACAAAGCGGATGTCCATTGGGGAGGAAGCCGGGGCCGTCGTCAAAGCGGACGGGGCCGGGTACCGCTCCGGCTGGGGCGGCGCGGGTGAGCCTCCGATTCCAGGTATAGCACGCGATATAGGGGCTGACAGGCGGCGGCGAGTCTATCGGGCGGAATGGAAAGGGGTTATTGTGGGCGAAGTTGGCGAACCGGCAACTGGCGAGTTCGCATCCCGGATTTCCCGACAGCAAACGCATCGCCTCCGACGCTGTTTGCGGCGGCATTCTGGGCCAATGCGGTGCGCGCGCAGATCGGAGCCAGCTTGTGCTGTGCGGAAGATGGACGGCCCGGTGCCGACAGGGCGACAGACGGTTGGTCGCCGGTGCAGTGCCAGATCTTCGACAGCCCCGACAGCAAAAGCCGGAAATTCGAAGTCTGAATGGCCCCGCCAGTCCTCCGAACCTTGGGTCATCCGGTTGACAGCCCCGCTCCCGGCAGTTTCGAGCGCGTTGGCCTTCCACCCCTGTATTTCCAGGCCTTCCGCCGCTTGTGCGGGTCGTCGGGGCGCTGTCAACGGAGACTCGAATGACGCGATTCAGCGGGCCGCCCGGTGAAAACTGACACAACGGCTACGCCCCAGGAGAGCCCTTCTTCGGACCTTGGTGCGCGAAGTGCATGGTTGGGGACAGCCTCCCTAGGGGTAAATGGAAAGGAGATAGCGATGCGGAAGGTGTGCAGCTTGCTGCCTTGTCTGGTGGCGGCTCTTTTGTGGGGACAGGATCAAACACCGGGACAGGGCACTGCCGGGACGGGGACAACTCCATCGTCCCAAGGGCAGCCGGGCAGCCAGTCAGCAAATCGGACGATTGACAAGGCCAAGACCCAGAAGCAGAAGCCAACTAAGAGCCAAGGCAACAACCGGCTTTTCTATACATTGCCGAACTTTCTGACGGTGGAGGATGCCGCCAATGCTCCGCCTCTTACCGTTGGGCAAAAGTTCAAACTGACTGCGCGCGACGCCTTCGATCCGGTCCAGTTTGCGTGGTACGGAATGCAAGCCGGCATCGCCCAGGCTGAGAACGCCGAACCCAGCTATGGCCAGGGATTCGACGGGTACGCGCAGCGATACGCCGAGCGCTTTGCCGACGGCACCATTGAAGACTTTATGACGCATCCGATCTTCGGATCGATTCTGCACCAGGATCCCAGATACTTCCAGTTGGGCCAAGGCGGATTCGTGCACAGAACCATATATGCCTTCTCGCGTGTTTTTATCACCCGCTCCGACCACGGAACGGAGCAATTCAACGCCTCCGAGGTAGTCGGGGCGGCTGTGGGGGCCGGAATTTCCACGTATACCTATCACCCCCGAAACGACCGGCATGTGACGGACGCAGTGGATGTCTGGGGCACACAGGTGGGCTATGACGCCCTGAGTAACATCGCCAAGGAATTCTGGCCCGACATCCACCGCAAGATACACGCGTGGCGCACTCACGATTCGGGCCAGGCTCAGTAATTGTCCGCTGGGCATCGCCGCGCGTGCGACAGGGTTTGCTGACTAAGCGCACGGAGAGCCTGGGAGTCCGGTCCGGGGCGCGCCCAATCGACCCGGCGTGGGTGGCCGGCATTCGCAATCAGGGCCTGCGCGGCGGATTGGCCGGGTCCATGGGCGTTAGGGGTGGGGGGACTCAAACGTCAAGCCGGAACCAAAGTCCGCGAGGCGAAGTGGCCGCGAGCGCCACCAATCAGAATCCCTGCGGCGAGACCAGCCAGCAGCAGAAGCGGACTCTCGCGTAGGATCGCCCGGAGGACGTGGCGGTAGCTCGCGTGGATGGCCGGGGCGAATTCAGTTGGGGGTGGGAACTTTGTCCACGTGATCGACCACCAGCACATTTAGCCTGGCTCGCGTCCGTTCCAGGCGCAAGCCTAGTTCCTGCTGGAGCGCTTCGAAAAGAGGCGGAGCCGTGTCGGCCGCGCCATCCGGTAAAGGCGGCGGGTACGCTCCGCCCGCGTACATGTAGCCAGCGAATTCGAAGGTGAAGTCGTATTTCCCGTCGAGACCGGTTTTGTTGAGCACTTTGGCCACCGTGAACGCCCCCGCATAGACCTGGGCGCCCTGTTCGGTCAAAGGCCAGGCAAGCAGTTGGACGAAGTCCGAGATCGGAAAGTCGCGAAAGGTGTAGCGGACGGTGCGCGGCGGCGCGACAGTCATGGCCCGGTGAGCGCCAGGCGCCACCACCAGAAAACCGGGAGGCGGCTTATCGGGACCTTCGCCCGTCTTGCGCAGCTTCGGCCCGTTCTTCGCCACTACCAGTTCGTAGACCGTAAAATCCCGGGTGGTGTAGTGCATCTGAAGATGAAAGCGCTCGGCCAGGAGCGCCTGCCACATCGGCCTGAGATCCTCCCTGGTGGTTCCCGGAGGAAGCTTGACGTCGATCGCGTAATGTTCGGTGGAGAGCCAGGCGGGGCCGGAGATCTGGTCCCAGTCGAGGCTGTGCAGCGGATCCTCCGCGCCCCCCGAGCTGTAGGCACCATGAATCAGGCGCAGCAAGCTGGTGTACGGTTCCGTGATCCGTCCGGGATCGCTTGTGCCCGGACCGCCGCGCCCCCTGGTTGACCCTGCCGGTTCCTGGGGCGCGAGCTTTACGGAGGCCACCTCGAATCGCGGCTGGCCCATCAGCGGCAGCGCTGCGAGGCCGATTGCAATCGCCATTCGCATAGGTATGTATATACCTTATAACTCGGGAGCGGGCAGGCGTGCAGTAGTGGTTCCACGCCGAGGCGATGGCGGCCGTCACGTGAAGCGATCGCCAGGCTTCGGAAGGAGTGGTGAGCCAAGCGAGGTCTTGCGGCGGGACGTTTGTTGGACCTCTTGCTGCCGCTAAAGTCCAGGCCAAGGTAGCCCGCATCCCTCCAGGTTGTCGCACCGGGGTTGCTTCCGGGGAGCGCTCGGGGGGCGGGTCCCGGTGGCCCCCATCGTCGAGCGGGGACAATGCGCGGATGTGAAGTGACCGGCTTCCGCCTTCTGCCAGGCCGCCCGGCCGCATCTACCAACCATCACCAATCATGCAGCGACGTGGAGAAGCCGGTACGACGCTCCCCCTTTGGGAGGCCGGAAATCCGGAGTGGTCGAACCTTTTTCGGTTCCGCGTGGGCTTCTCGTACTCCAGGTCTGCGAACCGCGAGGTCCGCTCCCTCCGGTCGCGGCTCGGTTTCGATGCTGAGCCGGCGTGCGCCAGCGAGCGAGCGACAGGGTGGGTCGTTTTTGCAACGGCCTTATTTTAGCGGCCTGCGATCCCAGCGATCGGTCAGCGCTGCGCCGGCTGCTCCGCTCCGGTGTACGCCAGTTCGGTTTCGGGGACGGCCACGTGGTTCACCTCCCAGAGATAAATCACGTTGCCATCGGGATCTTCCAGGTGCGCAAAATTGCCGGATTCGTCGCGCACGATCGATCCCTTGAAGGCCACGCCTTTCTCGCTGAGGCGCGCCACCACGCGCTCGATGCCTTCGTCGATTTCCATCCCCAGCATCATGCCGCCCTTGGTTCCGGGCGCGGGATATTTCGGCGAGGCCGGGTGCAGGCCGATGGTGAGTCCTTTGCCTGCCTCCACGGTGGCCCAGTGGTCGCCGAACCGGTTGGTGAGCTTCAGCCCGAGGACTTCGGTATAGAATCGGACCGCCCGATCCATGTTGGAGACGAATACGGTTGCGTTGCCGCCGGAAATCATGTGTTTACCCTCCTACCTCATGTTCGCCGAACCGGTGCACAATGGAAAGAGCCACTGGGGAGGGCCACTTGATGAGCCGGCGCGGGGAGCTAGCGATACCGCCAATCGAATTGGACCGGGCGTCCGAAATCGCCCTGCACCGGCAGATTTACCTGCAGATCGGGCGGGCGATCCGCGGCGGGGCCACGCCTGCAGGGGCCCGGCTGCCCTCCACACGGGTGATGGCGCGGCTGTTGGGAGTCTCCCGAAACACGGTGCTGGCCGCCTACGACGATCTGGCGGCGGACGATCTGGTCCGCGGCGAACGAGGCTCCGCAATGCGAGTCAACCGCGGCGCTCCGGCCCCGGACACCGGCCTGTTCGGCCTGCGGCAGGTGATCCGCGCGGCGGGCTACCCGGCCCGGGTGGTGGCCCTGGAAGATGCCGACGGAAATCCGCTGTATTTTCGGGTTTGAGGACGCGGCTCACTGCGGCAACACCCGACGCGGAGGCGCGGAGGAATGAGGAGAAGCCTGTTTAAGGGCCACGACCGCCTACTCCAGCGCCCGCGGGTTGGCCACCGTGGAAAGGTCGCCCAGTTCCTCGCCCAGGTATTTCTGCCGCAAGAGGCGGCGAACAATCTTGCCGCTCTGCGTTTTGGGCAGCTCGGCGGCCACTATCACCTCGCGCGGGCGGAACATCGCTCCCATGGCTTCCGCCACCGTGGCGCAGACGGCAATCGGGTCAAGCGCCGCGCCCGGGCGCGCGACCGCGTAGCCCACAATCGCCTCGCCCTTGATTTCATCGGGCACGCCGATCACGGCGGCTTCCGCCACTCCGGGGTGCTGCAGCATGGCCTCCTCCACTTCGGCGGGACCCACTTTGCGCCCGGCGACGTTCATGGATTCGTCGGCGCGCCCGTGCAGGAACCAGTGGCCGTCCTCATCCACGCTGGCCCAATCGCCGTGATACCACATGCCGGGGAAGCGCGACCAGTAGGTGTCCAGGTAGCGGCGCGGGTCGCCCCAGATGCCCCGCGTCATGGAAGGCGATGGCCGGGTACACACCAGGTAGCCGGTGCGGCCGCGCACCGGGACGCCGCGCTCATCCACCACTTCGGTGGACATGCCGGGCGCGGGGCCGCCCACCGAGCACGGCTTCAAGGGTTGAATCGGGCAGCGGAAAAAGGAATGATCCGGCGATCTCGGTGCCGCCCGAAATATTGATCATCGGGCAGCGCCGGCGCCCGACGCGCTCGAAAAACCACATCCAGGCGGCCTCGTCCCAGGGCTCGCCGGTGGATCCCAGCAGGCGCAGCGATTCCATGAGCGGCAGCTCCCGCGCCGACTTGCGCAGCATCCGGATGGCGGTGGGCGAGACGCCGAAGGTGGTGATACGGTGGCGTTCGATCATCTCCCAAAGCCGGCCCGCCGACGGGATAATCGGGCGCGCCATCGTAGAGGAAAATGGTGCCGCCGAAGAGATGGTTGCCCAGAATGGTCCACGGCCCCATCATCCAGCCGATGTCGGAGAGCCAGAAGAAACGGTCGGTTTCGCGGTGGTCGAAACCCAGCCAGATCTCCTTGCCCATTTGCGCGAGGCAGCCGGCGTGGGTGTGGACGGTGCCCTTGGGCTTGCCGGTGGTGCCGGAGGTGTAGAGCATGAAAGGCGCGGGCTTCCGAATCGAGCGCCGCGGTGGAGGCCTGGTCGGGCTGGCCGGCGAAGCAGCGGCTCCGGTCCGACCAGGAGGATGTGCTCGACCGTGCGTGGGACTTTGGCCGCCAGCGGCAGGGATTTGCCGCGCCGCTCCAGGCGCTCGGCGGTGAACACCACGCGGGCGCCCGAATCGCGGAGCCGCGCGGCAATGGCGGCGGGGCCGAACCCGGCAAAAATCGGCACCACCGTGAGACCCAGCTTGCAGCAGCCGTACAGAATGGCCAGGATGGCCGGGACCATGGGCAGCGCCAGGGCCACCCGGTCGCCCGGTTTCAGGCCCATGGCGGCGAGGCCGTTGGCCACCCGGTTGGCGTCGCGCCGCAACTGGGCGAAAGTAACCTGCCCGGTGGCGCCGTTTTCGGCCTCCCAGATGCAGGCCACGCGCGCGCCGCCGGCCGTGGGGGTGGCCCACCGGTCCAGGCAATTGTGCGCGATATTGATGCGGCCGCCGATGAACCACTGGGACCACTCGGGGCCGTTGGCTGAGGTCGAGCACCTGGCGGTAGGGGTGGAACCAATCGACGCGCATTTCGCGCATGATCTCATCCCAGAAAGCGCTCGGGGTTTTCGCGCGAGAAGCGCAGAAACGCTTCGCGGTCCTGAAAGCCCAGCCGCCGCATGAAGCGCCAGACGTTGGTCTGCTCGATGAACTCGGGTGCCGGCTCCCAGATCGTGGCGCGCGCCTCCGCCTGTGTCCTGTTGTAGCACAGCGGTAACCACCAGGCCGAAAAGCTGGTCTATGCTTAGAAGAAGCCGTGCTTCAGGAGAACAGACGATTCCACCGGACCCTGCTTCCGCTGGTGTGGGCCGTGGTGTTGGCAGGCGCGCCCAGCCGCGCCGATGCGCCCGGCGCTACGCCCGTGCAGCCGCTGACGGTCTGCGAGGTGCTGCGCGATTTACCGGTCCAGACGGGTAAGACCGTGGCGGTGCTGGGCCGTTATTCCTATCGCGAGACGGGCGGAAGCTGGATCTCCGAAGACTCGTGTACACCGGCCGTTTCCGGCCAGCCGGCGGGGGCCGCTCCCGAGCTGTGGATGGCCGTGGCCCGCGACGGACCGCAACTGCCTGACGACTACGAACTCGACGCTGCCGCTCTGCATAAGAAACTGGCCGAGGTGCAGCGCCACACCACGCTGGCCAAGTTCCGGTTCGGCACGCCGGATTACGACCGCTGGGCGGTAATCTGGGGCCGGATCGAGCCGCGCAAGGACAATGACCCCCGCAAGGCGGCCGCCGACCTGCTGTATCGCGGCGAGGGAGTGATCTACTACATCACGCAGTAGAGCGGCGCCCATCCCGCAGGCTGAAGCTGCCCACCGCAGGCTTGAAGCCCGCGCCTGGAGATCCGCAGGCTCATCTATGGCCCCATTGCCGCTCATCAGTTAGCGGCTCCTCACGCAGCCGTTTGTGGCTGAAGCTTATAGCCGAGTTGGTAGGCCGCAGTCTGCAGGCGATGAATGCGCACGGATTGGTAGCGTTTTTCGTAGGCCGCGGCCGGCGGCGGGTCGGGAGGGCGGAGGAGATTGTGCTGTGGGGCGAGACTTTCGTTCAAACCGGCCCGGCGGGCGGCCCTGCTGAAGCCTGCGCCTGGAGATCCACAGGCTAAGCCTGAGCCACCACTACCCCACCGCCGCCAGGGCCTGTTCGAAATCGGCCAGCAGATCGCGCCAGTCTTCAATGCCCACCGACACCCGCACCAGGCCATCGGTTACGCCGGATTCGGCCAGCTCGCCGGCCGACATGCCGGAGTGGGTGGTGCTCTTGGGATGGCAGACTAGCGACTCCACGCTGCCCAGAGAGACGGCGTTGCGCGCAATCCGGAGGTGGCGCAGGAACTCGAATGCCGCGGGCTTGCCCTGGCGAAATTCGATGGAAAAAATGCCGCCGGGGTAGGCGCATTGCTTTTCGAAAATACGGCGCTGCTCGGGGTCGGTGAAGAGCGTCGGGTAGATCACCCGGCTCAGGTGCCGGTGCCCGGCGAGGGCTTCCGCCAGACGCTGGGCGTTCTTGCTCTGGCGGTTCATGCGCAGCGCCACGGTGGGCAGGCGGCCATCCAGCATCCAGCACTCGTCGGGCTGCAGGATGTTGCCGAACATGCCGCGGCGGCTGCGGATCTTGCGGATGGTTTCGGCCGATTTGCCGATCGCCACGCCCGCCAGCATGTCGCTGAAACCGGAAAGGTACTTGGTGGCCGAGTACAGCACCAGGTCCGCGCCCAGCAGCAGCGGATGCTGAAAGGTCGGGCCCAGGAAGGTGTTATCCACCATCACTACCGGCCGCAGGGGATGCTTCTGAGCGGCCGCGGCGGCCCGCTCGATGTCGCTCATGATGAGGGTCGGGTTGGCGGGCGTCTCCAGGTAGACGATGGCGCAGTCGGCGGCTGCGCCGATGGCCGCATCGAGCGCCGCCGCGTCGCCCGAGGGCACCGCCACGCCGCGCACGCCGAACGGCTCCAGGAAGGTGTGGATCAGGCCGGTGGTGCCGCCGTAGAGCGGGGTGGTATAGACAATCGAAGCGGCCGGCCGCGCGAAAGCGAAGAAAGCGGTCATAATCGCGGCCATCCCGGAGTTGAACACTGCCGCTTCGGCGCCACCGGCTTCGAGCGGCACAATCTGGTCTTCGAGGATCTCGGCGTTGGGGTGAGAAAAGCGCGAATAGATCAGGTCGGCCCGCTCGCCCGGAGCCGGTTGAATTTTTCCCGTGGTGATGGCGAAGGCGTGCTCAGCCGCTTCGGGGCTTTCGAACGCATAGGTGGAGCTGCGAAACACCGCCGGCCGCGCCGAGCCGAACGACAGATGCGGGTCGAAGCCGCGGGTCAACACCGCGGTTCGCGGGCGCACCTCTCCATGGGACTTCTCATCGATCATCCGATCGTGCATGGAACCTCCCAATCCGAGTGTAGCCGATCCGGGCAATACACAACGAGACCGTGGTGCTGGTAGAGCGAATTGTGATTTCGACAGACTCCGATTTCGGCATCATCCTCGCAGCCTGGAGGCGGAACGACCATCCTTTATTCTCTTCCAGGAGCAGGACTTGCGAACCGCGCCCGACTATATCGGGGCCTGCTTCGTACACTGCCGTTGGTGGAACCGGAGTTGGCCGGCGGGTGCCGCGGTTTTTCGAAATAACCGTTCCACAGGGCTGGCTGCCCCCCAATCAAAAGATAGCCCCCAAAAGATTCCCAGCCCGCCGCAACCCCTCGCGCCGCAACCTGTTACTCTAATAGGAGGCAATAACCTTATGATTGAAGATCTTCTCCAACCCCGGCACCTGCTGGTGATCCTGGCCATCGCCATCATTATGTTTGGCCCCAAAAAGCTGCCCGAACTGGGCAAAGGCCTCGCCGAAGGCATCAAAGGCTTCAAGGACGCCATCAAGGTGCCCTCGGATTCCGACAAGGCCTAGGCAGCGCCCTACCGGCCGCGGGCGTGCCGCCGGTAAACCAGCATCGCTGACGCGATCACCGCGCCGGTGCCCAGCGCAAGCTTGCCCTCAAACAGCCACACGTTCGTAATGGAGGCCGTGGGTACCACTGCGCACGCAATCGCGAGTGCCGTGATGCCGCCTCCGGAAAGCGCGCTCAGCCGTTTGCCCGCTTTCCACGCGCCTCCGAAGATATACCCGAACGGCAGAAAGCCCACGATTACCATCAGCGACACCAGTTCGTCATAAGCCGCCCGCAGGGTGTCGCCGAGCTGGATTGCCACCAGCAGGAACGTGGCCACCCCGCCCAGCGCCAGGATCGAAACGTACGGCGTCCCCCACCGAGGATGCACGTACCCGAACGCCTTCGGCAGCAGCCGGTCCACTCCCGCCGCGAACGGCAGCCGCGATACCGCCGTCCCCAGCCCGCCGATCTGCCCCACGGCGCTCGCCAGCACCAGCAGTGCGATCACCGGGGAAAGCCACGCCAGCCCCAGCAGCCGGCCGCCCGCCTCCCCGGCCTCCGCCAGCCCGTTCAGCTCGCTGATTTTCTCCGGCCGCAGCAGCACCAGGAGCGCCATGGTGGACCCCGCGTAGAAGACTGTGGCGAAGGCCGCCGAAATCCACCCGGCCCGCGGCAGGGTCCGCAGAGGATCCCGAATCTCCCCGCTCATAAACCCCGCCAGCTCCATCCCGCTCATGGCATAGGCGATCGTTGACCAGAAGCTCACCGTCTCCCAATCCCAATGCGGCACCACGTGCATGGGCGTGGCCGGGCCGCCGCGGCGCCACGCCACCACCGCGAGGGCGATAAACGCTCCGCCCAGCAGCCAGGTGGCCGCCGCCCCCACGTTCTCGGTCCATTTGCCGATGTGCACCCCCACCAGGTTGGTGCCGAGCGCAATCCAGATGGCCGCCAGGGCCGCCGCCAACAAATACAACCGGTTCCCCGCCAGCATCTGGTACCGCGGCCCCAGCGTGTAAAACCCCGCGCTCATGTAGAAGAGGGCCGCGGACGGAAACCAGAACGCGATCCCCATCCAGTACACCCAAAAGGCCAGGAAGGCGTGCCACGGTCCGTAATCCCCGCGCGTCCAAAGGTACAGCCCGCCCGCCCCCGGGTACCTGGCCGAAAGCGTCGCCACCGCAATCGCCAGCGGCACCAGGAAGAACACCGCCCCCAGCAGCCACAGCGACACGGCCCCGGGACCGGCGTGCGCCGCCGCTGCAATCCAGCGCGTCCCCACAATGCAACTGATGGCGAACAGGCTGATGTCTCTGAGGCCCAGCTCACGCTTGAGTTCCAACCGCCGTCTCCCTGTCCCGCTCGGCCTCCAGCTCCACCCCGATCCGCCGCAGACCCTCGCGGAGGAACTCCGGCTTTCCGCCCAGCCACACCCGCAGAAATCCTTCCAGCCCCAGGTGCGCGCCCGGCACGATCAGCACGCTCTGGTTTACGCGAATGCGCTCGCACAGCGCGTAGCTGGGCGTCGCCGAGGCGTACCGCATGAGGCACAGGGCCCCCGCGCGCGGCTCGCGAAACGTCAAAAAGCCCGCGAAGCCTTGCGCCCACGTGCGCATAATCGGCAGGTTGGCTTGCAAAATGGCCCGCGTGCGTGCATACAGTTTCTCGCGGTTTTCCACCGCCACCCGCGCCACCATGTCGGAAATCTTGTTCGGACCGATGGTCAGGTAGTCGTGCTGCGTCCAGCACTCCGCCACTACCTCTTTGGGCGCCACAATCCATCCGATCCGCACCCCCGGAATCCCATACGCCTTCGAAAGTCCGCTGGTCACAATCACCCGCTCGCTCATGCCCCAGAAACTGGCCGTCCGCGGCCCCTCGATTTCCGCGCCCTGGTAGACTTCATCGGCCAGCAGGTAAGCCCCCACCTGCTCGCACCGCTCCACCATCCGCCGCATGGCCTCCGCGGAGAGCACCGACCCGCTCGGGTTATTCGGATTCGAGAGATACACCAGCCGGGTCCCCGCATGCACGGCCTGTTCGAACTCCTCCCAGTCCGGCTCCCAATCCCGGTCGATGTGCAGGCGGAAGGTGTTCACCCGCGCCCCGAGGCTCTTGGGCAATCCCCAGTACTGCATGTAATTGGGAACCTGGAAGGCCACCTCGTCGCCAGCGCGGATCAAGGCCAGCGCCAGCAGGTAATTGGCCTCCGACGTCCCGTTGGTCACCTCGACATGCTCGGCCGTCGCCCCGGGGTAAACAGCCGCCAGGCTCTCCCGCAGCGGGATGGTCCCGTTCGACTGGCTGTAGCCCAGCGGGGTGTTCAGAATCGTCTCCAGGTCCAGCCCCATTTCCCCAGCTCCCGCAGCGACACCGGCCGGACGCCGCTCTCGCTCAGGTCCATCTCGACGACGTTCTCCCACGTCGATTGCATCCGCTCCATGGCAAACTGATCGATTTTCATAACCCTGCTTTCGTGATTCCCCAGGTTCTCACATCCGGAGCCTGGCAATGACGGAGCCTGGCGATGAGGCTTAATGGGATCGCAAATGCCGCGGCGCTCGAACTGTTCTTTCGCTGGTGGTGCTTGCCACGCCGACCAGGTCTTCGACGGCGAGGTCCGCTCCCTCCGGTCGCGGCTCCGATTGGATGTTGGGCCGCGAGGGTTAGCAGGCGGGCGAACCGAATTTGGTGATGTGCCCGTACCCGACTCCTGCGCAGGCGTGGCGCGGCCTGCCCGGCGGCGCCTTGGTCATTTACCGGAATGGCCGCGTCACCTGCGCGCTGCTCAACCCGATCACATTCGCCACCTGGGTCCTCGACGGCCGGGGTCCGCTCCCTTCGGTCGCGGCTCTGTTTCGCTGCTGGGCCACACGCACAAGGACAGCCTGCAGGTCTGAAGACTCACGCCAGCGGCCGGATCAGCCGCATTTCGTTGGTGGCGGTGAATCCGAGGGACTCGTACAGCGCGCGGCCGTGGGGGCTGGCGTGCAGGATGACGGCACCCACCTGGTGGGCCGCGCACCACGCCAGGGCTACCTCCATCAGCGCGCGAGCCATGCCGCGGCGGCGGTGGTCCGGCTCGCAATAGACGTTCAGGATGTTGCCGCGCCAGCGCCCGGCCGCCACCATGTGGGGCGGCCAATCCATCAACCACAGGCCCAGGCCCGCGGCGATAGCGGAATCGGGCGCCAGGGCAAACCAGCCCAGGTACTCGCCGGCTTGCATGTTGCGTTGCAACCACGGACGGAAATCGGCGCTCATGGTGTCGAGGGCGTGCGCGTCGCTGTAGCTCATGTCCCGAAACATGGCGCGGCGGTGATGAACGATGGCATCCAGGTCGGCGGGATCCAACGTGGCGGAGCGAATGGTCATCTCTTCGATGATACGATCGGGCGGATCAGGCGCATTTCGCTGCCCGCGGTGAAACCGAGCGATTCGTAGAGCGGGCGGCCGGCGGGCGTGGAATGCAGGACGATCATGTCGACCAGGTGGGCCGCGCACCAATCCATGGCCACCTGCATCAGGGCGCGCGCCAAGCCGCGGCGCCGGTGGGGCGGCTCGGTGTAAACGTTCACGATGTTGCCACGCCAGGGGCCGGCCGCGAACAGGTTGGGAGGAGAATCCATCAACCAGAGGCCCAGGCCCGCGGCAATGGAAGAATCGGGCGCGAGCGCGAACCACGCCAGGTACTCACGGGCTTTCATTTTCGGGCCGAGCCACACCCGGTACGCGGCGCTCATGGCATCCAGCGCGCACGGGTCGCCAAAGCCGGCTTCCTGGTAGATGGCGCGCCGGTGGTTGACGATGGCATCCAGGTCGGCCGCATTGGGCGTGGCGGAGCGGATGGTCACTGCTTCGATGATAGCGGCGCCGCTGGTAGGATGGTGGGGGAGCGACCTTCACCTTGTACACACCGAATCCCGCGCGGTATGACGCGATGCCCTATCCGCGCTCGGGCAGGAGCGGCCTGCGGCTGCCCATGATTTCGCTGGGGCTGTGGCACAACTTCGGCGGCGTGGACCCGATTGAAAATTGCCGCGCCATGCTGCGCCGCGCCTTCGACCTGGGAATCACGCACTTCGACCTGGCCAACAATTACGGACCGCCGTACGGATCGGCGGAACAGACGTTCGGCCGCCTGCTGAAGGACGATTTCGCGGCCTTCCGCGACGAGCTGATCGTCTCCACCAAGGCGGGCTACGACATGTGGGCCGGGCCGTACGGCAACTGGGGATCGCGTAAATACCTGCTGGCCAGCCTGGACCAGAGCCTGGGCCGGATGGGCCTGGACTACGTGGACATCTTCTATTCGCACCGTCCGGACCCGGAGACGCCGGTGGAAGAGACCATGGGCGCGCTGGACCACGCGGTGCGCAGCGGGAAGGCGCTGTACGCCGGGATTTCGAATTACAATCCGGAGCAGACCAGCGCGGCGATTTCGATTCTGCGCCGGATGGGGACACCCTGCGTCATCCACCAGTTCAAATACTCGATGTTCGTGCGGGGGCCCGAAGAGGGGCTGCTAGAGGTGCTGGCGAACGAGGGAGTCGGCGGGATTGTGTTCTCGCCGCTGGCGCAGGGGATGCTGAGCGACCGCTACCTGGAGGGCATCCCGGCCGATTCGCGCGCAGGCAAGCCACACGGCTACCTGCGTCCGGAGCAACTGGAGGAACCGCGCCTGCGGCAGGCCCGCGAGTTGCAGAAGCTGGCGGCGGAGCGAGGCCAGAGCCTGGCCCAGATGGCGCTGGTGTGGACCCTGCGCCACGAGGCCGTGACCAGCGTGCTGATCGGCGCCAGCCGGGTGAAGCAAATCGAGGAGGATGTGGCGGCCCTGGAGAACCGGCGGTTTTCAGAGGAAGAACTGCGGCGGATCGAGCGGATTTTGAGCGCGGCATAATGGCGCCGCATGGCTTCAGTTCACCGTCTTACCAGCCCAACGCCTCTGGCGCCAGCCTGAAGAGACGCGTCAGCTCCGGTATCCGGCCGCTTTGCCGGCGCATTTCCGACCAGACGGTGGGATGCTGCATCCTCCTCAAAGCATCGACCATCAGTCGCAACGCAGAACGGCCTGCACCGGCATCGCGCTGATGAACGTATTCCACTAAGCGCGCCTTGTAGCTCCCGTAGGCTTCGCGGCGGGCAACGGGGAGGTAATCGCGCCGATTCAGTCGAAGGAGTTCAATGGTGTACTTCGCCCGTTCGAACTTCTGCGATTGCGCTGCGGCCGTCGGAACAAACAGGAACGTGTCCCCAAGGATGTCGAGCATCATGTATTCCAGAGGGTCCTCAATGCGCGGATGCAGCAGGACGGGCGTGCCAGAAATCGGTTGCACGGCTGGCTGGTGGCGGCTCTGGGTGAGGTCGATTGACGACCCGTCGGACGCAAACACGGCGAATCGGTTATTCTTCGGACCGTTGCATGAACCGCAGGCGTACAGGTAGTTTTCCCAGACGAACACGTGCTCGGGGTAGAAGTGTTTGGGCCGGTGGTGCTCTACCTCGTCGGCCGCAGAGTCCTCACAATACATGCAGCGTCTGGCACCGGCGCACATGGAGGTGAGCGTTTGCCGGACGTGGCGAAACGCCGGATTGCTCTCGCGGTTCCGACGTTTGAATTTGGCCGCCGCGAGCGCGACTCGTTTCCCGAAATCCGGTTCGGCATCCACCTCGGCCTGGTATTTCCTTAACGCCTTTCTGGCATCGGGGGGAAGTTCCCCGGGTGGTATCCGGATCATCGTAAGCCTATCGGGTATTCTGCAAATGAGAAGAGGTCGGAAACGCTGCCCGCAAACGCTCCTGCTCTTCCTTCTCCTTCGCGGACAGGCCGTGTTTCACCTCTTTGACGTTGAGGCTTGCCAGGCGCTCGTGCTTCGTGTGGGCCTCCTGTGACCGTGTATCGCCCGCGCCAAAGGCCTCGGTACTGTAGGCGTCGAGTATGTCGCCGTAGATGAGCCGGTCACAATCGGCTCCTTCGAGCATTCGCCCCTTTTCTTCGGTACCCGGCCTTGGCAGCAGGAAAATCGATCCCTTCACCGCGGCCTGGCAGATCAGCGGGCTATGGGTTGTCACGATGAATTGGAAGTTCGGAAAGTGCTCGGTGAGCCAGAATCCCACCTTCTTCTGCCAGGTAGGGTGCAGATGTGCATCGATTTCATCGATCAATACTACACCTGGGACGATGACTTGCCGATTCTGGTGGTCGAAAATCTGTTCTTCTGAATAGGACCGGCTAAGTTGGCGGATCAGTTCAAACGTCATACTGAGAACGGATCGATATCCATCGCTGAGTTCTTCGACCGAGACAGGGAAGCCGTTCGCGTCTTCAAACTCAACTCCTCCGGATGTAACCCTCTTCAGCCTGATTCTGAAAGGCAGGAAGCCCTCCTGGTTGACGAACTGCGTAATCCGGCCCAATAGTCCGCCCTCTCGCGAATTCGCGTGCTCCAGTTTCTTGTAGTTCAGTTCCCGGAGCCAGTAAAGGCCTTCTGTTAGCGCGACGTTTTCTCCGAAGACCGAAATGTGTGCCCCAAGTTTGGGATTCGACACGAAACTCCGTTCCGCTTCCTTGTCTCCCCCCGTGAATCGGCGAAACGGACCGAAGGACGCTGAGAACCATCCGGCGCCCGTTCCCCAGACGTGCCGTTCAGGCCCTACATGCGTGCTGGCAGGGACCGTAAGTTCGACCTCAGGTCCGGTAGTGACCGGCGAACCGGGTGTGATTATCGGCTCCTGTATCCGTTCCAGGCGAACCTCGGCACTAACGTCGCCGGCCTTGCCGCCCTTACTCTTCCCGGAAAAGAGGTCGTATTTGACGTCGCGCACGATATCGATGCGCACAGCAGCATCCGCCTCACCCACTCGAAGCCAGGTTTTCCAGTCCTGCCTTGCCGCTCGCGCTTCCTCTGGTCCAACCAGGGTCAGAGCTAATGATCGCAGGAACGAGGACTTTCCCGAACCGTTGTCGCCAAGAATGACGTGCCAGCCCGATCCCCTGCGGTCAGGTTCCCACTCCAGGTGCGCAATGGATCGGATTCCCCGAATGGTGACTTTGCGAATATACATTTAGAATCCATTTTGGCACTTCCGACCGGGACGCAATGAGCGGGCGACGGAACGGTTTTCAGGAGCCGGCCGAACCCTATCCGCGCCGCATGTTACTCTCAGATTTCATGTTCCGCCGCGTGATTTGGATGGTTCTGGACAGCGTGGGGATCGGGGCGATGCCGGATGCGGCTGCCTTCGGCGATCCGCCGGGCGCGGACACTTTGGGCAACCTGGCGCGGCTGCGCGGGCTTCGTCTGCCCAACCTGGCGCGGCTGGGCCTGGGCAACATCAAGCCGCTCGACGGGATTGCGCCTGCCGCTGCGCCGGAAGCGGCTTATGGGCGCTGCACGCTGGCGTCTCCTGGCAAAGACACCACCACGGGGCATTGGGAAATGGTGGGCATTCACCTGGACCGGCCCTTTCCACTCTATCCGCACGGGTTCCCGGCGGAAATCATGGACGCGTTCGAGCGGCGCATCGGCCGCCGGTCGCTGGGCAACAAGGCGGCATCGGGCACCGAGATCATCAAGGAGCTGGGCGCGGAGCACATGCGCACCGGGTCGCCGATTGTTTACACTTCCGCCGACAGCGTGTTTCAAGTGGCCGCTCATGAGGAAGTGATTCCGCTGTGGGAGCTGTACAAGATCTGCGACACGGCGCGCGAGATTCTGCGCGGACCCTATGAAGTGGGCCGGGTGATCGCGCGGCCGTTTGTGGGGACGCCGGGCAACTTCACCCGCACGGCTAATCGCCACGATTACGCCGTGCCGCCGCCCAGAGGCATGCTGCTGGATCAACTGGAAGCGCGCGGGGTGACGGTACACAGCGTGGGCAAGATTTTCGACGTGTTCCTGGGGCGCGGCATCCTCCATTCCGACAAGACCAAAGACAACTGCGACGGCATGGAGAAGACGCTGGCGGCGCTGGACGAGACGCCGGAGGGATTGATTTTCGTGAACCTGGTGGACTTCGACCAGCAGTACGGCCATCGCAACGATATCGAAGGTTACGGAGCCGCGCTCGAGCAGTTCGACGCGTGGCTGCCCCAACTGGAAAGCGCGCTGGCGGAAGACGACCTGGCGGTGTTCACCGCCGACCACGGGTGCGACCCAACCGTGCCGGGCACCGACCACACTCGCGAGTACGTGCCGCTGGTGGCGGCGGGACGCAAAGTGCACCGCGGCGCGGACCTGGGGCTGCGCGCCACGCTCTCCGACATCGGGCAGACGGTGGCCGCCAACTTCGGCGCATGCCTGGCGCACGGCACCAGCTTTTTACCGCAAATCTTATGAGAAAACCCATCATGGCGGGCAATTGGAAGATGTACAAGACGCCCGCCGATACCATCGCGTTCTTCGAGAAATTCCGGCCGTTGACCGCGAATTCGGAGCATTGCGAGATCGTGATCTGTCCTCCTTTCACGAGTCTCTCCGCGGCCGCCGATGCCGCTAAGGGCAGCGCCATCCGGGTGGGCGCGCAGAACATCGCCTGGGCCAAGGAAGGCGCGTTTACGGGCGAGATTTCGGGACCCATGATCGCCGCCACGGGGGCCACGCACGCGATTGTGGGCCACAGCGAGCGCCGGCAGTACTTCGGCGAGACCGACGAAACGGTGCTCAAGCGGACCAAGGCGGCACTGGAGTTCGGACTGACGCCGATTGTCTGCGTGGGCGAACGTCTGGAGGAGCGCGAAAGCGGCAACACCGGGGCTGTACTGGTGAGCCAGTTCCAGAACGGCATCGCGGGGCTCACCGCGGCGCAGTTCGCGCGGATTGCGATCGCCTACGAACCGGTATGGGCCATCGGCACCGGGAAGACCGCCACGCCGGAAATTGCCGCCGATGCGCATGGCATCATCCGCGAGCAGGCCCGCGCGACGTTCGGCAAGGAGGCCGGCGAGGCCATCCGCATTCTGTATGGCGGAAGCGTGAAGCCGGACAACACCAGGACACTGATGGCGAAGCCGGAAATCGACGGCGTGCTGGTGGGCGGCGCGAGTCTCAATCCGGTATCATTCGCGTCAATCGTGAACTTCTGAGCGGGCGCGGGCCACTCGTCTAACACTAAGATGCGTAGACCGCCACGGTGGTCACTTTGCGGTAGCCCATACGTTCGTACAGGTGGAGGCCCGCAGGGGTGGATTGCAGGATGGAACGGTGGATGCCCAGGCGGCTGCGGGCATCGGCTAGCGCGGAGCGCATGACGGTTTCGCCGTAGCCCTGGCGCTGGCGGCCTGGGAGGGTTGCGACGTTATAGACACCGAGCACTCCGCCGCCCACCACGATGGCGGTAGTGGCGACGGGTTCCTGATCCGCATAGCCCACGTAGGCGGCGAAGTTTTCCCAGACGGTGGGGCTTTCGAAAACCTCCTGGAACCAGGGCAGCGGCACGTGGAAACAGATGGAGCCGATGGCGCAGAAGGCGTCGCGCGTGGGGCCATTGGAGACGCGGCGCACCTCGATGGCGGCGGGCGGCTTGATGGGCGGGCGGATTTCGTCGGCCACCATGCCCGGCAGGTCCACCGAGTGGCGCAGGCCGAAGCGTTCAAAGACGCGGCGGGCGTAGCGTCGCGCGCGGGGGCTTCATCCAGTCCACGCAGACCCAATAGGCCCACTCCTGCTTGCGGGTGTTGAAGTGCATGGCGG
The DNA here is from genome assembly GCA_963803725.1 of Bryobacterales bacterium. Taxonomy (GTDB): domain Bacteria; phylum Acidobacteriota; class Terriglobia; order Bryobacterales; family Bryobacteraceae; genus JOPF133. The sequence continues at coordinate 68,766 of CAWDOH010000003.1, forward strand.
GCATGAGGATGCGCTGGGCCAGTTCTCCGTCGCCGGCGACCGGGGCGGAGAGGAAGGCGGCGTTGAACATCTGAAAGGTCACCCCGGAGGAGGCCACGCTGACGCCCGGCAGTTCGCGAAGCTCTCCGGCGGCGCGGCTGGCCGCGATCACGCGAAAGGACTCCCGCAGATTGTCCGCAACGTTCGTATAATCCAATCCTCAGTATGACCCAAGGGCGGCGTTGCGAAGCGGACCGGGCCGGGTGGGTGGTGGCATTGGGAGGCGGGACCGGGCCACGGCGCGTGGCGGCGTTGCGAAGCGGACCGGGCTGGGAGGGTGGTGGCGTTGAGGAGTGTGAACCGGGCCACGGCGCGTGGCGGCGTTGCGAAGCGGGACTGGGCCGGGGGGGGTGGTGGCATTGGGAGGCGGGACCGGGCCACGGCGCGTGGCGGCCTTGCGAAGCGGACCGGGCCGGGAGGGTGGTGGCATTGGGAGGCGGGACCGGGCCACGGCGCGTGGCGGCCTTGCGAAGCGGACCGGGCCGGGAGGGTGGTGGCATCGGGAGGCGGGACCGGGCCACGGCGCGTGGCGGCCTTGCGAAGCGGACCGGGCCGGGAGGGTGGTGGCGTTGGGAGGCGGGGCCGGGCCACGGCGCGTGGCGGCGTTGCGAAGCGGACCGGGCCGGGAGGTTGTGGCATTGGGAGTGTGAACCGGGCCGGCACCCGCGGAGTGAGGGATTGGGTCGCGAACATGGGCTGAGTCGAAGGGCAGGATCGGGGCGTTTACCCGTGCCGCGCGACGTATAGCAGCAGGGCAAAAATGGCCACCGGGATGAGGGCCATGGCCACATAGAATGCTACGGTGCGGCCGGTCGAGCTGCGGCGGTGGCGCCAGTCGCGCAGCTCGATGCGGTCGGCGATTCCGACCTGATCGAGATGCTGCAGGTCCCAGGCGAATTCGTTGGCGGTGGAGTAGCGCTGCTTGGGATCGCGCTCCAGGGCGCGATAGAGCACTTCCTGCAACTCGGGGCGGATGGCGGGATCGGCCTCGCGCGGCGGCAGGGGGTGGTTCAGCAGGCGGTCGTTCATGATGGCAAAAGCGTTGGTGCCGGAAAACGGGGTCTTGCCGGTGAGCATTTCGTAGAGCATCACGCCGAGGGAGTAAATATCGCTGCGGCCATCGCCGCGCTTGCCCTTCACCTGCTCGGGCGAGATGTATTCGGGGGTGCCCATCACCTGCGAGAGCTTGCTGAAGGTGAGGCGGCGCGAGCCGGTCTTGCCGGCGATTCCGAAATCGATCAGCTTGATGCGGTCTTGGGCGTCCACCATGATGTTCTCAGGTTTGAGGTCGCGGTGGACCACGCCGTGGGTGTGGATGTACTGCAAGACATCGCAGATGGCCAGGGCAATGCGGATGGCGCGCTCGGGGGGCAGCTTGCCTTCCTCATCCAGGATCTCGCGCAGCAGCCGCCCGTCGACCCACTCCATCACCATGTATACGCGGCTGCGGTCGGGGTCCTGGTAGACCTTCATCACGCCGGGATGATCGAGGGCGGCGCCGATTTCGGCCTCGCGGCGGAAGCGGTCGAAGAGCACCGGGTCGGCCTCCATTTCGGGATGGGGGACCTTGATGGCGACGTCGCGGCCGTTGCGCAGATCGACGCCGCGGAAGATGGTGGCCATACCGCTGCGCGCCACTTCGCGATCGATGCGGTAATGATCGAGCTGGGTGCCGGGTGCGACGGGAGTCATGGGGCTTCGCGCTCCACGCCGTGGATGCGGATGAGCTGAACCAATCACATTATCGCCGCCGTGCCGCGGGTTGGCAAGATCTCGCGGGACAGATCTTGCGGGGCGGGACGGCGCGTCATCCGAAAATCCTGATGGTTTCTTTAGGAATTCCCCACACTCTCTTTATGGCTTCTTTATGGGGGCCAGCCAAGAATGGCTATGAGCCGCAGAATATGCTCAGATCCAACCGCACACCTCAACGCCGAATCTACTTTTTCCTTCCGCCCGGGGCATGGAAGGGCTGGTTATTGGCCGCGGTGCTGGCCGGCATAGCTGGTTCCGGAGTTGCAACGGCGCAGGCCAGGCTGGGAGCACTTACCGGTCTGGTTGTGGATGGTGCGAACCGGCCCGTAGGCGGGGCCACGATTACCGCCGCGCAGCAGGGCGGCAGCTCAGTTCGCGGCACGATTTCGGCGAGCGACGGAGTTTACTCGTTTGCCGACATGGTTCCGGGCACTTACTCGCTGATTGCGGAGGTGCCCGGCCATCCCGAAGTTACGCTGCCGGCAGTGCAGGTGCTTGCCGGAAGAGCGGCGCGCGCCGACCTGACGGTGGTATTGCGCCCCGCGGCGATGACTTCCGCGGCATTACCGCCGGCCGCGCCCGCCAAAGATTCGAAACCAGCCGCTGTTCCGGCGACCGCGCCGCTGTACGCATCGGTATCCACACCGGCATTGAATTCCTTCCCGCCACTCAACGCGCCGGCAGTCTCCAACCCCACCTCGGACAGCGTGCCGGCTCCGAAACCGCTGACGAATCCCCCGGCATCCGCGGCTGTCCCGAACGACCCACCCATTCAGACTTCGCCAGCGCCGCGGCCCCCGCCCCCGCCGCCGGCGGTGGATAACTTCACGCCGTTTGCGGACTACGACTGGACGTGGTTGAACGGCAACCCGCGGAACAAGGACGTAGCCTTCGATTCGAAATTCTTCACCCCGGAAATCCGGGCCGACATTACTTATAGTTATGACTTCAACAAACCGCAGGACAACTCCATGGGCGGATCGAGCGAATTGTTCCGGTCCAATGAAATCCAGTTGGAGCAGCTCGGCGTGGGCGGCGATTTTCACTGGGATAATGTGCGCGCCCGGTTCATGACGCAGTTCGGCGAGTATTCCACGGCCACCATACGGAACGACCCAAGCTATGCCAAGGGCCAATGGGACCTGGCCGACGCCGACCGCTACTTATCGGAGGCCTACGGCGGATACCACATCAACAAGCTGCACGGCATCAACATCGATGCGGGTATCTTTATGTCTTACATCGGCCTGTTCAGCTATTACAACTTCGATAACTGGGCTTACCAACCGTCTTATGTGTCGTCGAACACACCGTGGTTCTTCCAGGGCGTCCGCGTGCAGATTTTTCCTACGCACCATTTGAAGATCGAGCCCTGGTTCATCAACGGGTGGCAATCCTACGCGTCCTCCAATTCCCGCAAGGGCCTCGGGGGCCAGATCAAGTGGACTCCGTATCCGTGGTTGAATATCATCTCCAATAACTACGGCTTAGGGCACGATGACCTGTACATTCCGAACCGGGGCCGGATCCACACCGACAACAGCGTGGAGATCAAGTATTACGATAAGCCGGATAAGATGCTGGATAAGATGGCGTTCTCCTTTACCGGCGATCTCGGTTGCGAATTCGGCGGCGGTGTAAGCTGCCACGGCGATACCAAGGGCGGCCCCAAACAGAGTTTTGTCGGTATCATGGTGTACGACCGCTACTGGTTTCACCACGATTTGTTCGCCTTCACGCTGGGCGGCGGCGTGATCAACAATCCGGGCCGGTACCTGGTGCTGCTTCCACCGATCAACGGGGAAACGGCCGCCTCGGCGGCGATCAATTCGCCGTACTTCACGGAGAATCCGGGCGATCCGTTCAAGGCCTGGGATACCTCGGGGACCTTCGATTACATGCCCAGACAGTGGCTGACGTTCCGCTTCGAAGGTGACTTCCGGCATGCTAACGTGCCGTATTGGTCGGGATCCGGGGGGATTACGCCGCCGCCGGGGACGAACAACGGCTCCCCCACGCAATACGCCTGTATGAACGGCAATGCTTCCGGCCAGACGTTGCTGTCGGCGGCCACGTCAAGTTGCGCGCCATTCGGCGGGGTGTGGTTTCCGAATCTGCGGAAACGGGAGTTCCTCATCGATATCGACCTGTTGGTGAAGTTCTGAGGATGGGCGGCGGCGGTCTGCGACGGCGCGACAGACGCTCTCTGACGGGCGCGACCCGGTTTCGATGGTGAGACGCATGAGTCAGAAGCTGTGAAGAAATCGAAGCAGGGCAAGCTCATCTGTGACCCCATTGCCGCTCAATCAGTTAGCGGCTCCTCACGCGAAGGTTTGTGGGTTGAAGTTTAGTTGGTTGGCCGCAGTCTGCAGGCGATGAATGCGCACGGATTGGTAGCGTTTTTCGTGGGCCGCGGCCGGCGGCGGAGTCACACTTTCGTTCCAACCGGCCCCGCCGGCGGGCAAGCTAAAGCATGCCCTACGCAGGGGCCTAATGGCCGCCCAGGGTTTTAAGGTCTTTGAGGACGCTTAACATGCCGGGCACCAGGGTGATGACGAAGAGCACCGGCAGAATGAACAGCACGATGGGGAAGAGCATCTTGATGCCGGCCTTGCCCACGGCGGCTTCGGCGCGCAGGCGGCGGCGGGTGCGCAGGGCATCGGCATACACCTTGAGCGCCTGAGCCAGACTGGTGCCGAACTTCTCGCTCTGAACGATCATGGCGGCGAGCGACTTGATATCCTCAATGCCGGTGCGGCGCACCAACTGCTGGAAGGCCACGGTGCGTTCCTGCCCGGCGCGGACCTGCATCACCACGGTGGCGAATTCGGCGGCCAGGGCGGGGTAGATGTACTCCATTTCCTCGCTCACCCGCATCATGGCCTGGTCGAGCGCCAGTCCGGTGCCCAGGGTGATGCCCAAAAGGTCCACGGTATCCGGAAGGGCCTCCTGGAGCTTGCGGCGGTAACGCTTGACGAAACGCTGAAGGACCATTTTGGGAAGCAGGAATCCGAGGAGCAGTGCCGCCACCAGACCACCCAGGAGCGAGGTGGGCGGGTTGTTGCGCTGCAAATACACCAGGCCGGCCACCAGGATCAGGGTGAACAGGAGGGTCAGGATTACATAGATGGCGGTGGCGTTGCGGCGCCGGATGCCCGCGCGGTTGAGCAGTTTTTCGCTGCCGTGAATCCAATCGTCGCCGCCGGGCACGGAGGCCACCAGGAACAGGATGCGGTCGAGGCCGCGGCCGCTATTCTTGCGGCGCGCGGCGCTTTTGGCCACCACCATGGCCCGCGACTGCAACTCTTCCAAACGGTCGCCGAGCGGATCTTCCTGGTTGCGGAAAAGCTCCATGCCGCTCCAGGCGAGGAGGCTCAGGGTGGCGCCGGCAATCAGGAAGAAGAAGAGGTTGGTCAGCATGAAATCCTCATACGCGGATGTTGGCGATCTTGCGAATGATCAGGATGCCGATGATTTCGGAGACGATCGCGTAGGTGAAGAACTTGGTGCCGGTGGGATCGGTCCAGAGCAGCCGCACGTACTCCGGCTTCAGAATGTAGAATCCCAGGCCCACGACTACCGGCAGCAGGCACAACAAGGCGGCCGAGAAGCGCTGCTGGGCGGTGTGGGCCTGGAGTTTGGCGGCCATGTTGAGGCGCTCGCGCACCAGCGTGGAAAGGTTTTCGAGCACGGCCACCATGTTGGCGCCGGTCTGCCGCTGGAGGATGAGGGCGGTGATGAAGAACTTCAGGTCGAGCAGAGGGACGCGTTTTCCGAGGCCGTGGAGGGCGGGTTCCACCTGCGAGCCGAGGGCCAGTTCTTCCATGAGCTTTTTGAACTCCATGCGCACGGGGTCGGCGGTCTCGGTGGCGATGGTTTCGAGACCGCTGTGGATGTTGTGGCCGGCGCGCATGGTGCGGGTGAAGAGGTCGATGGCATCGGGCAACTGCTCTTCGAATTTGTGGAGACGGCGGCTGCGCACGCGGGTGATGTAGAAGATGGGCGCGGCGCCGACAAGCAGAGCCGCCAGCAGCCGCAGCAAGACGAAGGCGGCGCCGGCCACACCGAAGACGACGAAGGCGGTGACCGCCAGAAGGACGCTGAAGCCGAACACGTCGGCGGCGCGGTATTTGAGGTTGGCCTGTTCGATGATTTCCTGCAGGCGGCGGAGGATGCCGACCCAGGTGACCAGATCGCCCAAAAACGCAAAGCTGCCGCGATGTTCCCGGCGGAGCAGTTCCGGAGCGCTGCGGGTGCGGCCGCGAACATTGGCGCGGAGGTCGCGGAGGCGGGAGTTGAGGACCTGGGCGGCCTGCTGCTCCGGCACGGTGAAGACGTAGTAGGCCGCGGCGAACATGGCTACGGAGAAGATGAGACCGGCGGCTAGGAAGAACATAAGGGCCTCAGAGGGGGAAGAGTGGACGTGTCAGCGAGCGGGCAAACAAGACTGGACGCGGAGACGCGGAGACGCGGAGAGTTGAGGACCTGGGCGGAGTGCTGCTCGGGCACGGTGGATAGGGAGAGGGCGAGAGACGGGAGAACAAGACTTGACGCGGAGACGCGGAGGCGCGGAGAGTTGAAGATGGGGGCGGCCGGCGGCTCGGGGACGGTGGATGGGGATGAGGCTGTGCTCCTGAGGGAGGAACGTCGGGTGGGGAGGCGCGGAGGAAGGCCAAAAAAGGTCGAAATGTCTTCTCCGCGCGTTTCTCCGTGTCTCCGGGCCCAGGGGGCACCCCCCGCGTCGATGGTTTTCATTTCTCTTTGACCTCGCGTTCTTCCTCGAAGATGGAGGGGGAAAGGTGGATGCCGTAAGATTTGAGGCGCTCCAGGCAGACGGGGCGGGTGCCGGTGGCGCGGAAGCGGCCCAGGACTTTGCCGCGCTGGCTGATGCCGCTGCGGTCGAATTGGAAGATGTCCTCGATTTCCACCTGGTCGTGGGCGATGCCTATGACCTCGGCGACGCCGGTGATTTTGCGGGTGCCGTCGCTGAGGCGGGCGCAGTGCACCACGATGTTGATGGCGCTGGCCAGTTGCTGGCGGATGACTTTGTCGGGCACGTGCTGGCTGGCCATCATCACCATGGTTTCGAGGCGCGAAAAGGCGTCGCGCGGGGCGTTGGCGTGCACCGTGGTCATGGAGCCATCGTGGCCCGTGTTCATGGCCTGCAGCATGTCGAGCGCTTCGGCGCCGCGGGATTCGCCGACGATGATGCGGTCGGGCCGCATACGGAGGGTGTTGATCACCAGGTCGCGCTGGGTGATGGCGCCCGCGCCTTCGATATTCGGCGGGCGCGTCTCCAGGCGCACTACGTGGCTCTGCTGCAATTGCAATTCGGCGGTGTCTTCGATGGTGACGATGCGCTCCTCTTCGGGAATGAAGCGCGAAAGGGTGTTCAGAATGGTGGTCTTGCCCGAGCCGGAACCGCCCGAGATGACGATGTTCAGCCGCGCCTCCACGCAGCCGCTCAGGAAGTCGAGCATGCCGGTGGTGAAGGTTTCGTTGCGAAGCAGGTCATCGGTGGAGAGCAGCCTTCTTGCCGTAGCGCCGGATGGACATGCACCGGGCCGATGCAGCGAGAGCGGCGGAATCACCGCGCAGACGCGCGAGCCATCGAGCAGGCGCGCGTCCACGATGGGCGAGGAATCGTCGATGCGGCGGCCCACGGTCGAAACGATGCGCTCGATGATCATGCGCACGTGCGCCTGGTCCTTGAAGCGCACGTTGGTTTCGACCAGGCGGCCGGCGCGCTCGATGTAGACGTTGTCGAAGCCGTTGACCAGATGTCGCTGATGGTGGGGTCTTTGAGCAGCGGCTCCAGCGGGCCCAGGCCGAAGACCTCGTCGAGGATTTCTTCGACCAGTTTCTCGCGCTCGCGCCAGGGTCATGGGGAGCGACTCGTCGATGATCAGCTTCTCGACGACCATGCCGATCTGGCCGCGCACGCTCTCCTTGTTCAGGTACTTGAGCTGTTCGGCGGTGAGCGAATCGAGCAGCTTGCGGTGGACCTGGCTTTTGATTTCGAACCAGCGGTCGGCGCCCGAACCGGGCCGGATCAGGGGACGGCTACCCACGCGAACCTCCTGGAAATGAGGACGAGGTGGCTCTCATTCTAAGCTCCGGCCGCCGTCGTCTTTTCATCCGCGGCGCTCTTCTTGCGGCCGGTGGCTTTATCGACGAAGGCGCGGAAGACGCGGTCCAGGTCGCCCGCCTGCTCGCGGTTGGCCACGAATGGGCGCGCTTTGTTGATGGACGCAATCACCGCCGGCGAGGGCGGGATGCCGTAAAACACCGGCTGATTGAGCGTCTGCTGGATCTGTTCCAGGGTGGCCATGTTGGGGGTGACTTTCCTGTGTAGCGGTTCACCACGACGCGAATCTGATCCTGGTTGAAGCCCATGCGCATGAGGAAGGTGATATAGCGCTGGGCGTTGCGGATGGAGGGGAACTCCTGGTCCACCACCAGGAAGACGGCCGCGGAAACCTGCGCCGCCGCGAGGACCACTTCATTGGAGACGGCGCGCCCGCCGTCGATGACGACGGCATCGTACTTTTCCACCAGAAAGGTGGCGAACTCGCGGAGCATGTGATCGCTGAAATTGGCCGGCTGTTCGAGCGCATCCGGCGGACCGACCACGTAGAAGCCCAGCGGATCGCGGGTGACGAAGCCTTCGAAGAGCGCCTGGTCCATGCGCTCCAGGTTCTCGGCCACTTCCAGCAGGGTGTATTGCGGCGCGGCGCCGATCTGCATGGCGACGTCGTTGCCGATCCAATCGAGGTCGATCATGACCGTCGGATTGTTTGCGCTGGGCGAGGACCGCGGCGAAATTGACGGCGAGCGTGGTGGCGCCCACGCCGCCCTTGGTGCCGAGGAAGGTGTAGAGCTTGCCTAGCTTGCTTTCGCCCGGCGCGCCGCGGCGGGGAGCGCGCTCCAGGCGGGCCATGGCGTCGCGGAACTCGGTGCGTTTGAGCGGCTGGAGAAGGAACTCGTTGGCGCCGGCGCGCATGCAGGCGATCACGGTTTCTCCGTCGGCATGGAAGTTGCAGACGATCACAAACAGATCGGGCGCCGCCTGTTTCACCTTTTCGACGGCCTTGATGGCGCCCTCGGGGTCGCCGGAGATATCGACGAGGAGGCCGGCGGTGGGGTTGCGCTCGAGGTCCTGGAGAACGCGGATGTAGAGGTTGGCGGCGACTTCCTGGTACTCGGAGACGATCTTGGCGTTGGGGATGTTGACCAGGCTGTCGCGGACCATCTCGCGGAAATGTTCGTCGCTGGAAGCGACCATGAGGGCGGTGTTAGGCATGGAGACTCCTGGGGGTTGCGGGGGTCGGATTCAGCGCGGAGCCCGGATTCACCGCGGAGACGCGGAGGGCGCGGAGGAAGCGCGGAGAAGAAAAAGAGGAAAGGCAAGAGAAAGAACAAGAGGAAAAACAAGAGAAAGACGGAGAATTTCTGTGCGGTTTCCCGGCGAGATTTGCGAAAGGCGCGGGAACTGGTGGTTGGCTCGGATTCACCGCGGGGCCCGGATTCACCGCGGAGACGCGGAGGAAGCGGAGGAAGCGCGGAGAAAAGCGAGAGGAAAGGCAAGAGCAAGAGGAAGAGGAAGAGGAAAAACAAGAGAAAGACGGAGGGTCTGTGTGCGGTTTCGACGCGAGATTCGCGAAGGGCGCGGGAGCTGGCGGTTGGCTCGGATTCAGCGCAGGTAGTGCCCTCTGGGCCTGGGGGCGGCCCGGAGAAAGGCAAGGGAAAGACGGAGAGTTTCTATGCGGTTTCATGGTATACACGTCCCGGTGATGTCGCAGCCGGCGCTTTCCATGGGGATTTGGGCGGTGAAGGGCGGAATGGTGACCGGCGGCAGTTTGAAATAGCTCGAAAAGCGGGTGAACTGATAATTGGCTACGCTCACGCTTACTACGTCCGGAAGGCAGGTGGCGCTGCAATCGGCGCCGCAGCCGGCGAATGGCGAGAGCGTTCCGGCGACCGGGTCCTCGGCGTAGTAGAGCACCTGGATGCTGGCGACGCCGCCGGACTGAAACTGGTTCTGGTCGATCATGGCAGGCACGTTGCTCTGCATGTAGCCGAGGACGTTGCTGCCATTGGCCATCCAGCAGTGGGTGGCGGCGTAGCGCGCGCCGTCGCGGGTGAAGTCCTCGACGCTGTGCCAGATCCAGAGCATCTCGGCGACGAAGATGGTGATGAAGGTGAGGGGCAGGATGACGCCGGCGAAGAGGAGGGAGAACTCGACGGCGGACTGGCCCTGGGAGCAAGGCTTGAAGCGGAGACGTGGAGACGCGGAGAGTGGCCTCAATTGGTACCTCCGAAGGGCACCAGGGCGCTGGGCGAGAGCAGGATCGGAGTGAGTGTGGTGAAGGGGAGGCGCGGGGTGACCAGGTAGCCGTTGGGGATGGTGACGGCGATGTAGTCGGGGCGGGCTGCCAGGCTGGGGCTAATGCCGCAGCCGCTGGTGTCGCAGGTGCCTACGGCGCCGTTCACAATGCACTCGGTGGAGACTTGCAGCATGTCGGGTGTCAGGTTGGTAATCAGCGGGACGCCAGTGCCGTCGGTGGTGCCGGTAACGGCGAAATTGACCGCGGCGACGATGTTGGGGTCGGCGGGATCGCAGAAGTTGGTGTTGCGCTGCACGGAAAGATAGCGCGCGGCGGTGTAGACGGTGTTGCGCAAAGCGTAATAGGTGTAGGTGATCTTGCCGAACTGGATCATCCCGACGATCAGCAGCATCATCACGGGCAGGAAAATCGCCGTCTCCAGGGTCACGCTGCCGCTCGATTGGCGCTTCATTGGTGCAGTACCACCTTTCCCGGCCCGGTGGCCACGGGCGCGGGACAGCCCAGAGCGAAGCGGTCGTCCACCCAGCCCTGATTCACCGGCGCGGGGGTTCCGATGTACATGGCCACGAAGCGGCCGTTGGGGTCGGCGGCGGTGAAGAAGGTGCCGTCGGGGTTCGGCTCCAGAAAGAACTGGACGAATCCCAGCACCGTCATGGTGGTGGTGGTATTGGGGGACAGGGCGTTCACCACGGGAACGGTGAGGATGCGGCGGCCATCGCCCACGTAGGAGGTGTAGAGGCTGCTTTCGCCGGTGGTGACATCGGTATCTGGCAGGAAGGATGCGCTGACCGCGGAAAAATTGGTGACGTCGGTGGTGCAGACCGAGGCGGGGTTGTTGTTATCGAAGCGCGAATAGAGGCCGCAGAGAGCATCCACCACGGTGGCCGGCGGCAACACCGCGGTGCAGGCGCCGGGAACCGCGGAGGCCCACACGGTCTCCATGGCGTCATTGATGCCGACGCAGCCGACGGGCACGGGCGAGCCGGTGGGGTTGGGGTCGGTGGATTGGACCAACCCGGCGGCACCATCGACGTAGGCCTGCCCGGTTTCATCGAGGGTGGCATTGGCGGTGTCGTAACGGTTCAGGATGATGTAGGGTAGCAAGGCGCCGGCCAGGCTGGCGGGCAGCGGCGTGCCGGTGCAGGAGGAATAGAAGGTGTAGAGGGTGCCGGCGGTGGGGTCGCCGAATCCGAAGTTGATTGTGTCCGAGGAATCCACCGCGGCTACGGCGAAAGGGGCGATCTGGCAGGCGGTACACAGGGGCGCGCTGAGGCCGGCGGTGGCGATGGCGCCGACGCTGGTCTTGCGCGTCTGGCCGCCCGGCAGGAGGCTCCACCAAAGGAGCGGCGCATCGGCCAGCAGGGTGATCTGGGCATAGCGGGCGGTCTCGCCGGAGGCTTCGGTGGCGGACGCCGAAACGGCATCGGCCATGGTGTCGTAGTAAGCGGGCGGGTTGACGGTGCTGTTGAGGATGCCGCTGGACTGTCCGATGACGATGGCGCCGAAGTTGTACTTGTTGGCGAGGCCGTTGGTGTTGTCGAGGGACTGGCTGGCGGCGTTGGTGGCGTTGCCGAGGGAAGCGTCCGTGCCGACCAGTTGCGCAGCAGCGGCCAGGGCCATGGTGTTGGCGGCCTGGTTCAACTCGCCCTTGATGAGATAGAGGCGGCCGAGATCGAGGGCGAATCCCATGAGGCCGAACAGGACAGGGACGAGGATGACGAGGAGGGGGAGGGCCATGGCGCCCCTTGACGCGGAGACACGGAGACGCGGAGGAAGACGCAGAGAAGACCCAGAGGAGGGAAAGGTCGCAGAGGGAGCAGAGTTTCCGCGGAGCACAGGCATCGACTGATGTCGATGTTCTCGGGGCGAGGGAACTCCCGACAGGCCAGCGGCGGGCGCCGGGGCCCATTCGACGCGGAGACGCGGAGAGGCGGAGGAAGCGCGGAGAAGAGACCCAAGGCAAGGAAAGGGCGCAGGGGGAGTAGCGTTTCCGCGGAGACACAGAGGGCGCAGAGGAAGCGCGGAGAAAACCAGGGAGGTTCGGTCCGCGCGAACACGGCGGTGGCTACTGCTGTTTGGGAATGATTTGGCCACTGGGTCCTACGAACTCCGGTTTATCGCTCGTCGTCGCGGGTGGCGGCGGGGGCGCGGTGGTTTTTTTCTTGCCCTTCTTCTTGGCGGCGTTCTCCTGCTGGACGGTGGGCAGGAAGGCCGAGGGCATATCCGGCAGCTTGGCCCTCTCCTCAGGGCTCAGCGGTTTGACGAAGTGCGGGGTGATGACCACCAGCAACTCGTCGGTGGATTTCTGGGTACTGCGGCTCTGGAAGAGTTTTCCCAGGATGGGCAGGCTTCCCAGGCCCGGCACTTTCTCGATGGTCTCGATCACCTGGTTGTTGAGCATGCCGGCGATGGCGAAACTTTCGCCATCGTGTAAAACGACTTCGGTTTCCGCGCGCCGCTGGGCCAGGGCGGGAATCGTGAAGCCGTCCAGAGTTACGGCGTTGGTGTAATCGAGCGAGCTGACTTCCGGCGCCACCTTCAAATCGATCTCGCCCGACGGCGTGATGGTAGGAGTGAAGTCGAGTTTCACGCCGAAGGGTTTGAATTGCACGGTGATCACCGGCGCGGTGGAGCCGCCTGTGGGAGTGGTGGTGATGGTGGGGAAAGGGAACGATCCGCCGGCCAGGAAGCTGGCGTCTTTGCCCTCCAGGCAGAGCAGGTTCGGCTCGGCCAGAATCTGGAGCAGGTTGCGCTCCTGCAAGGCCTCAATGGTGGCGCCGATGTTTAAATCGGGGCGGAATACGAAGAGGTTCAGCAGGTCCGAAAAATTCACCGAATTGGAGTTGGTGCCGCCGGAAGTCGATTGCACCTGGCTGAAGCGCGGCGGGGTAAACTGCTCGGTGCTGGTTTCGCCGGTGAGCTTGGGATTCAGGCTGAAGAGGTTGAAGCCCACCTGGGTGAGCGCGACGCGGTCCACGTCGGCGAACTTGACTTGGAGCAGGATCTGCCGCGGCTCGGGCGGCGTAGGGGCCTTTAGCAGGTTGATGACCGTCTTGGCGCGGGTTTGCGCCATGCCTTGCAGGCGCTTGACATCGTCGGAGGACTTCACCATGCCCGCAAGCACGATGGTCTCGCCGGAGCCGGTCACGGAAATGGGGCTGCCAGCGACGCTATCGAGCATCTGCTTGCGGAAGGAGTCCCAATCGCTATCGTCTTTGCTGACGGCGATTTCATACTGCCGCGGGCCGGCGCCCTCTTCCCAAATCAGGAGCGTGGTGTGGCCGGGGCCTTTGGCATTGACCATCACCTCACGCGGTGAGATGACTACGGCATCGGCGATCTTGGGCTCGGCGATCACCACCTTCTGAATGTCCTCTTGAAACTGGAGGAGGTGGCCGGTTCCTTCGACGAGCGCGATGTTGTTGACCTGCGGGTGGGTCTGGGCGGCGGCGGGTGCGGCGAGGCAGCACGCGAGCAGGAGAATCGACGCGGAGACGCGGAGGCGCGGAGAAAGGCGCGGAGATGTGCGGGACATCCTCATCGGAACAGTTCCTGGACGTGCTTGTCGCCGCGGTAGACATCCACCACCACGCGTGGGGGCTTTTCAGCCTCTTTCCTGGGCGGCGGCATTCTTTTCAGTTCGTCAAATGCGGGGTTGTTGCGGCTGTTGCGCCTGGCTAGCGCGAGGCGATCGGAGAGACCGGGATCGAGCGCATCGGTGGTGACGGGGCCGCTGTCCTGGGTCTCGGAGTTGTCCAGGGGATTGCGCAAGGACAAGCTGATGCGGCCCTGGCTCTTGGCGAGCTCCAGTTTTTGGGCGTCTTCGGGAGTCAGCACCAGGGTGACGGTTTGCGATTTGGGAGCACGCGGATCGGCCACCTGGCCGGCGGGCAGCAATCGTCCAGTGGAGATCACCTTGACATCCTGCAGGATGGTTGTGGTGGCGGCCTCCGCGAGGCTGCCGGTACGGGTGAACAGCACGTCCACCTTGGAGTTTGGCTGGATCAAGCCGGCCACGCCGCTGGAATCGGTGATGGGCACCGACACGGCCCGGTAGCCCGGTTGGATGATCGATGCGAAGCCTTCGAGCGATGTGGGCGCGGAGAGTTTCGAGACCAGCAGCGGCTCGTTGGAATAGAGCGGCACCAGCGCTACCCGATTGGCGGCGTCCTTAGTTTGTACGATGACGCCTTTGGGGACATCGTGGGCCGGATAGTTCACCTGCCGGAGATCGCCTGCGCGCAGCAGCGTTCCGGGCGGCAGATCGTGGGTGGCCACTACCACCCGCACCTGGCGCTCCTGCTGCGGCGCCACGGTGCGGGCGTACAAAAACCAGGTGAGCAACATCGCGGACACCCATGCGCCCGCAAAAATCAGAATTTTCTTCTGCCGATCCATTCAGCCCCCCGTCGAAGCGCGCCAAGGGCCTGGAGCGAGATACATGTCCACGGCCGTTTGGGTTTGCCGATGTTCTGTTGTAGCACAAGCACCGGGAGCGAGTCCCGGCGCCGCCAGAAGAGTAACTACGCCGTCCTTGTAAGTTGCGCGCCAGCCGATTTGTTCCAGCGCCGGCACCAAGGGATAGTCATTGGGCAGGAGGGCGTGGCTGAAATGCCAACTATCCCAGAGGTCGCGCCAGCCCGGCCGCACTTGGACGAGGCGGCTATATTGTTTCAGGAAATCGGCTCCGTAGAAATCGCTGCGGCCATCGAAGAAGACTTTGCGCCGGCCGGCCGAGCGGTAAATGAGATAGCCGCCGAACTTGTCGGGTGCAAACAGGCGGCCGCCCGCCGGTAAGTGGGAGTAAGCGGCCACGGGAAATTCGCTGGGGGGAAACCCGGCCGGCGTGGCGCGCAGCAAGCCCCCAGCGGCCAGCACGAAGAGGGGCGCCAGCGCCAGTCCACTGAGCCGGGCATCCAAGGCTCGCAGGCGGCCGCAGTAGGCCTGGAAACGTTTGAAGGGCAGATTTTCGGCGATGGCGCGATTGGCCAGCGGCAACAGCAGCAGGGCCGAAAGTGGCAGGGCGCGCGCCGAGCGGAGAGCCATCGCGGAAATCGTCATGGCCAGGGCGAAGTGCTCCCAGCGGCCGGCGGTGAGGGCCAGCGTTCCGCCAGCGATTCCTATGATTACGGTGGCGAGGATCTGGGAGGAACCGGGCGTATGGAAATCGAAGCTTTGAAATTCGCCGATGCGGGAGAGCAGATCGGAGTCGGTGAGGTAGCGGTAGACGTGCTCGTAGAGGCGCCAGCCGTAAGGATTGGCCAGGGGCGCCGCGGCGGCAATGGCCACCAGCCACCAGGAGAGCCTGCCGCGCAGGGCGTAGAGCAGGGCCAGCAAAGGCGCGAGGAAGAAGCTGCCATGGAGGTTGGCCCAGAGGGCCGTGAAGGCGGCAACGGCCAGGGCGTGCGGCCAGGGAAAGCGGGTGTGGGAGTGGGCGGCGGCAGGCGGTTGCAGGGGGGGCACCGCTCCCTCACGGTCGCGGCCCGGATCGGCGGGGTGGGGAGTCGAGCCGGTGCGGTGGGCAGTTGAGCCGGTACGGTGGCGGCTCGAGTCGGCACTGTAGGAGGTCGAGTCGGCACGGTGGTGGCTCGGTTCGGCGGGGTGGTGGGTCGAGTCGGTGCGGTGGAGACTCGAGCCGGTGCGGTGGGAGATCGGTTCGGTGCGGTCGCGGCTCGAGTCGGCACTGTAGGAGGTCGAGCCGGTGTGGTGGTGGCTCGGTTCGGCGGGGTGGTGGGTCGAGTCGGTGCAGTGGAGGCTCGGTTCGGTGCGGTGGGAAATCGGTTCGGTGCGGTGGCGGCTCGAGTCGGCACTGTAGGAGGTCGAGTCGACACGGTCGGGTTGCGGTTCGGTGCGGTGGTAGCTCGAGTCGCCGCCATTGTGGGTCAAGGCGGCGGCAGGCGGTTGTTGGCTGACGCGTGCACGGCCCCGCGTCTCCAGATACAGCATGGCGACGAGCAGCAGCGCCCAGCTTTCCACGTGCGGGCGCGCCAGCCAGTGAATATTGCAGGTGGAAAGCAGCAGGGGCGCCATGGCGCAGGCCAGCAAAAAATTGCCGCCCAGGACCCAGTGCAATTGGAACCACAGCCACACGCCGAGCGCGATGATCACTCCGTAGAACAGCGCCACACCGCGCAGGCCGGCGGCGCTATGAATGGCCCCGGTGGCCACGTCCGAAAGCCACTCCCAGGCGAACCAGGGCTGGCCGGCGCGGCTGAAAGAATAGGGGTCGGTGCGCGGGAATTCGCCCGAGGCCAGGATCGCTTCGCCGATGCGGATGTGCCACCCGGCATCCGAATCGCGAAAAAAACGCGTATAGCCCTGGAACAGGAACAGACTGTAAAATAGCGTGACCGCGGCGGCTACCAGCGCCAGGTCGGGCACGAACCAACTGGAAACCGGACGCACATCGACGTCCGGGTTAGGTTGCGGGAGTGCCGATCGAGGCCAGGTCTCCCGTGATGCTTTGGTACAGGCTGACGATGCCTGCCGAAAGCTGGTTCACGGTGGTGATGAGGGCCAACCCGACGGCCGCTACGATCAGGGCGTATTCGACTAAGTCCTGGCCCTGCTCGTCTCGAATAAATCGAACAACTAAGGCTTTCATTGTTTGTCTCCGGGTGAACTCGAAGTCTGCAGTTTATCCGCGTCCGGTTGGGCATTGTCCAACGGGCCGACCCACAGCCGGATAAAGCCGGTCTTTAAACGCTCCCAAAGCGAGTCCGGCGGTTTGGTATCGATGACGGCCGGTTTCCCGTCCAAACGGGACACCAGCTCCAAGTTATGCAATGCCGCGGGGTGGGACTTATTATAGCTGAGCGCGATCTCCAATTCCTTGCGCGCCTGCGTGTAATCTTTCTGCTCGATCCAGAAGGCCGCCAGATTGTTGTGGGCAGTGGCGGCGTCCGAGGCGGTCTTCCAGTTGGCCACGGCTTCGGCGGCGTTGCCGGCGGCCAACGCGAGGCCCAGGTTATTGCGCGCCACCTGCGAGGCGGGGTCGAGGCGCAAGGCTTCGCGGAACTCCGCGGCGGCCTCGTCGTTCTTTTTCTGCATCAGCAGGTTGTAGCCGAGGTTGTTGTGCAAGGCAGCAGATTGCGGCTGGAGCACCAGGGCCTGGCGATGATGCGGTTCACCCTGCGCCCACTCGCCCGATTCGTCGTGGAGAAGGCCCAGCCAGGAGTGATATTCCGAAGGAGCCTGGGGATGGGCGGCGAGATAAGCCTGCACCACCTGAATGGCCTCACCGCGCCGGTTGGCATCGTGGAGCGCGCGCACCAGGCCCAGTTGGGCCTCACTCGATTCGGGAAAGCGCGCTACGGCCAGTCGGCAGATCTCCAGGGCCACCTCCGGGTAGCCTCTCTGGCGGTAGGCCTGGGCTAATTCGAGGCGTGCCGGGACGCTCGACGGGTTACCTTCGACACGCTCGCGCAGCACGCGCAATTCATAATCGCCATCGCCGGCGTCTTTGGCGTTCTGGATCTGCCGCTCCCAGACGGTTTTCGCCGAGGGCGTACTCACGGAGCCCGCACCGGGGCCAGAGTCTGCGTCCGCGACTGCCGCACGCAACCGCCCGCCAGCAGCACAACCGCCGCCATCGCCATTTGCAACCGCATCGGAGTCCCGGTCAATCGCGTTTCTCAATCGCCAATTCGTCACCCGGCAGGGTTCCGGTACGTTCCACCGTTCCCGCCGGCAATTCCAAGACGGACCGGGCGGTCAAGCAGGCCGAAAGCCGCCACGGGCCCATGGCGTGGCGGATTTTGCGAACCTTCCGGTTCTTATCCAGATACACTAAGTCGATCGGAAACTTCATGAAGAACGTGTGAACCGATTCGCAGGGAATGATCCACAGGCCCTCCCCGGATTCCAATCGCGTATGCTTCAACAAGCCGGTTCGCCGCTTCGCACTGGTGTCCGCCACCTCCGCGAACTCCGCCAAGACGGTTTCGCGGGTCTGATTCCGCACCTGAACTTTCAATTTTGACGACTATAACACGAGAGCGGCCCGCGATGTTACCAGAAAACCGATTTCTGGTACGGCGATGATGATTCGCGCGGAAGAGGTGAAAAGTTCCAGAATTTTAGTGCGGGAGAGCGTTAAGTTGCTGGTACTGGTGGGGTCCATCCTGCCACCCGGGGGGCGCTTCGGCACGGGGACGCGGAAACGCGGAGAATTATGCGGAGAAGGCCCGGAGAACTCGATTATCGGGCATACGGCGGCGGGTTTGGTTGTACTATAAACATTCCGTGATCTCGCGGTTTCGAATGCGTCTTGCTGTGGCCCGCCTGGCGCCGCTGCTTTCCGCCCTCTGGCTGATGGGAGGGAACCCCATGCACGCGCAGACGGCAGTCAGCGCCACCTTCGGGGATGTGATTCCGCTGGCCGGCGGCACGCCCTCGGACGTGGTGCTGGATGAACTGCGCCATGTTCTTTACCTGGTCAATAACACCACGAGTCAGGTGCTGATCTTCGACTATACTTCAGACCAGATCGTGGGCAGCATTCCGGTGGGCAAGAGTCCGATCGCCGGCGCCATTTCGATGGACAGCGCGTTCCTGTATGTGACCAGCGGCGTGACGCCTACCCAGACCGCCAGCGGCTCGCCGCTGCTCAACGTCATCGACCTGTCACAGGATGCTGTGACCGCCAGCGTGGTGCTACCCTCGACTCCGCAGGGCGTGGAAGTGGGCGCAGACGGACGGGTGCTGATCAGCATGCTGGGCACCAGCGCCACCAGCGGCGTATTGGCGATTTATGACCCGACCCAGAGTGCCAGCCAGCAACTTCAGCCGGTTACCGTTCCGGCGCTGCCCGCGGCGCCCGCACCGCTGCCGGTAACCACCCTCACGCGGCCCGTCCGCACCTTCAGCGGCACGTTGATGCGCACTCCGGACGGCTCCCACATCGTGGGCGTGATCACCCCGACCAGCAGCACCACGTACATCTTCGTCTATGAAGTCGCCTCAGGCATTGTGCTGCAGAACCGGACGATTTCGGGATCATCATCGGTGCTTTCGGTCTCGCCAGATGGCTCCCGCTTCATGGCCGGGATGACCATGTACGACATTTCGACGCTGGCGATTATCGCGCAGCAGAACAACGCTAACGCGCCGTTCACTTTCGCCAACGCGGTGAACACCACGCAGAACGTGGGCGGCAGCGTGTTTTCGCCGGACGGGACCACCATTTACAGCGCCTTCAACACGGCCGCCAATACCACCCCCACGCCGCCGCCGCTTTCCTCCACGCTGCTGGTGGGCGATCCGACCAATCTCGCGATCCACCTGGGCATCAACCTGCCCGAAAGCATTGTGGCGAAAATGGTGCTGCTTTCCGATGGCTCGCAGGCATGGGCGCTGTCGGATTCCGGTATCATGCACCTGCCGCTGGGAAATCTGTATACTTACCCGATCATTTCGCCGGCCACCACGGACGTGTTTCTGACCTCGGACGATTGCAACCGTGGGATCGCCTCCGGGACGCTGCAGATCAACAACGCCGGACAGGGCCGGTTGACCTTTTCGGTGGCCACCAACACGACTCCGCGCTGGTGTACCAGCAGTCCAGCGGGCTGGCGCCGGCGACCATCACCTTCACCCTGGAACCGGGCCGTTCCGGCGTCACGCGCTACCCCGGCACGAACCTTTGGACCGGCGCAGGCACTTCCGACGGCGCGCCGTTCAACGTGACGCTCTCGTCGCCCAACGCCATCAATATACCGCCGGTCATTCGCGTGTACATGAATTACCGCCAGTCCGATCAGCGGGGC
Source organism: Bryobacterales bacterium (assembly GCA_963803725.1). GTDB lineage: Bacteria > Acidobacteriota > Terriglobia > Bryobacterales > Bryobacteraceae > JOPF133. The sequence continues at coordinate 88,675 of CAWDOH010000003.1, forward strand.
GTGATTTTTCCTGTTCCGACCACCCCCAACACGAATCCGAATAACTCGGCCATTGCCGTGGCCAGCCTGGGTACGCCTACCACGGCGGGTAACGAGGGCTTGCAGGATATCGTGCTGGACCAAGCCCGTAACTTAGTCTACATTACTAACTCTGGCTACAACCGCGTGGAAGTCTTCGACACGGTGCAGCAGGTTTTCGATCCTCCCATTCCCGTGGGGCAGCTTCCGCATACCATGGCGATGAGCACCGACGGCCATACTCTATACGTCGCCAACACCGGCGGAGAATCCATCAGTATTGTGGATTTGACTCAGCAAAAAGTGGTGGATAACGTCGTCTTTCCACCGGTCCCGCGCAACGGTACGGCGGCCCTGATTTATCCACAGGCGACTGCTATGGGCCTGTTCGGCTTGCAGGTCGTGATGTCGGACGGATCGCAATGGGAGGTGGTGAGCGGCGATCAGGCCACCGTCCGGCCGGCCGATTCGGTAACTCCGGTGAAGTTTGCCGGCAGCCCGGTGTATGGAATGATTGCGGCGCCGGATTACAGCTATATCCTGACCATCAATGGAAGCGGTACGGTCTACCTTTATAACTCGCTGGAAGACGCTTACCAGGATAGCCGCCTGCTATATACCACGACCATTCAGGGTTACTACGGTCCGCTGGGGGCAGGCCCGGGCGGAGCCTACTTCCTGGCCGGCGGCGTGATCATGAACCCGTCTTTGACGGTGATTGGGGGCACGGCTAATCCCGGCTCGACCAGCACTACGCCGATCGTCGGTCCCGGCGGTGGAGGCGGCGCCACGGTGGTCAATGTGGGAAACCGGAACGTGGCGGCACTGGCCCCGCTCGGAAGCAACGCGTTTCTGCGGCTGACTACGCCGGTGCGCCAGAGCATCACCACGGTGACCAACGACGATTCCCGCACCACGCTGGAGCTGGTGAATCTGACCACCGGCGAAGACACCCTGGCCGCGGTGACGCCCGAGAATCCGGTGGTGAGCGTTTTCGGCACCACGCGCCAGAATACCAGCGCGCGCATGATGGTGGCCGACTCGGCGGGCGTCAATGCCTACGCCATTTCGCTGTCCGGGCTGAGCGTGATTTCGCTGGTTCCCAGCGGCGCCAACACTTTGCCCACGATTGCGACGGGCACGCAGGGGATAGTGAATGCGGCCGATGGCTCGCAGAATTTCGGCCCGGCTCATTCATCACGATTACCGGGACGAATCTGGCCGCGGCGGCTACCGCGCAGACGCTGCCCCCGCCGACGGTGCTAGGCGGCTCCTGCGTCACGTTCGGGGACGTGACGATTCCGCTGCTGCAGACTTCCGGCGGCCAGATTCAGGGGCAGATCCCCACCACGCTGCTCTCCGGAGAGCAGGTGGTGGAAGTGCGTTCGCTGGCCACCGCGCAGGACAGCGCCCCGGTTCTGATCACCGTCAAGAGCGGCAACTGAGCAGCGCCGGCGGGAGAGGTGGGGGCGAGAGCATTTTCTCATCGAGCCAATCGCCTGCCCCACCGTGCCTTACAATGGAATAGCCCACCTCATGGAACAGAAGATCCGCTCCACAACGGTGATCTGCGTTCGCCGCGACAACAAAGTGGTCATGGCCGGCGACGGACAGGTCACCCTCGGACAGGAAGTCCTGAAAGCCTCCGCGCACAAGCTGCGCCGCCTCTACAACGACAAAATCCTGGCCGGTTTCGCCGGTTCCACGGCCGACGCGTTCGCGCTCTTTTCGCGCTTCGAATCCAAACTGGAACAGTTTAACGGCAACCTTTCGCGGTCGGTGGTCGAGCTGGCCAAGGAGTGGCGCACCGACCGGGTGCTGCGCCACCTGGAAGCACTGCTGCTGGTGGCCGACCTGAAGAACACCTATATGGTGAGCGGCAACGGCGACGTCATCGAGCCGGATGAGGGCGTGTCCGCGATCGGCTCGGGAGGTCCATTCGCTACCGCCGCGGCCACCGCGCTCATCCGTAATACCAAGCTTTCGGCGCGCCGCATCGTTGAGGAGGCCATGGCCATCGCGGGCAGAATCTGCATCTACACGAACGATAAAGTCACTTACGAGGAACTCGAATAGCCATGGTCATCTACCTGCCGGGCCAATCCGTGGATGAGGAACCGCTGCTCGATGAATTGACGCCGCGCGAGATTGTGCGCGAGCTGGATAAGCACGTGGTGGGGCAGGCGGAGGCGAAACGCGCTGTGGCCATCGCGCTGCGCAACCGCATCCGCCGCCAGAAACTGGCCCCCGAGATGGCCGAAGAGGTGATGCCCAAGAACATCCTCATGATCGGCCCCACGGGCGTCGGTAAGACCGAACTGGCCCGCCGCCTGGCCCGGCTGGCGAATTCGCCTTTTCTGAAAGTGGAAGCCAGCAAGTTTACCGAAGTCGGGTACGTGGGCCGCGATGTCGAGTCGATGATTCGCGACCTGGTGGATATCGCCATCGACATGGTGCGCGAAGAGCGCCTGGATGAAGTGGCCGACCGGGCGGAGCTGAATGCCGAGGACCGCCTGCTCGACCTTCTCATGCCGCCGCAGCCGGAACCCTCTGAAACCGCCGAGCGCACGCGTGAAAAATTGCGCGAGCGCCTGCGCGAGGGCAAGCTGGACGAGCGCCTGGTGGAGATCGAAGTGAAGGACCGCGGCCCGACGTTCGAGATCGCCACCAACGCGGGCATTGAGGAGATGGGCATCAACCTCAAGGACATGCTGCCCAACCTCTTCGGGCAGAAGACCCGCCGCCGCAAGATGCGCGTGGCCGAGGCGCTGGACTACCTGGTGCAGGAGGAGGAGCAGAAGCTCATCGACATGGACCAGGTGCACGCGCGTGGCGCTGGAGCGGGTGGAATCGAGCGGCATCATTTTCCTGGATGAGATCGATAAGATTGCCGGCCGCGAATCGGGCCACGGCCCGGATGTGAGCCGGGAGGGCGTGCAGCGCGACATCCTGCCGATCGTGGAGGGCACCACTGTGAACACGCGCTACGGCTTCGTGCGCACCGATCACATTCTGTTTATCGCCGCCGGCGCGTTCCATGTGTCCAAGCCGAGCGACCTGATCCCCGAGTTGCAGGGCCGCTTCCCGATTCGGGTGGAGCTGAAGTCGCTCTCGGTAGAGGATTTCATCCGCATCCTGAAGGAACCGAAGAACGCGCTGGCCAAGCAATACACGGCGCTGCTGGAGACGGAGGGCATCAAGCTGGTGCTGACCGACGATGCGCTGGAAGAGGTGGCGCGGTTTGCCGCCCAGGTGAACGAGAGCAGCGAGAACATCGGCGCGCGGCGGCTGCATACGATTATGGAGAAGCTGCTGGAGGATGTTTCGTTCGAAGGCCCGGACCTGAAGAAGAAGACGGTGAAAGTGGACGCGACCTATGTGCGCAAGCAGCTCAGCGATATTGTCAAGGACCAGGATTTGAGCCGGTATATTCTGTAGCGCATGTTAATCTGGGGACGGGTCTATGAACGTGACCGTGCAAATCCCCGACGACCTGGCCGCCAGACTCTGCGCTGAGGGCGGCGACCTGTCACGCCGTGCCCTGGAGGCCTTGGCGGCCGAAGAGTACAAGCGCGATCGTCTGACGAAGCCCGAATTGCAGCGCCTTTTGGGAATCGAGACCAGCTTCCAGCTTGACGAATTCCTCAAGGCCCACGATGTGTGGATCGAATACACCAGGGAAGACGCAGAGCGCGAACGGAAGGGTCTTGAGCGCCTGGGCTTTTGATGCGGCGGGTCATCGCCGATACCAGCCCCATTTTTTACCTGCTGTCGATTGGGCAAATCGACCTCCTGCCGCGATTATTCGGACGGATTGTTGTGCCCGACGCCGTGTACAAGGAGCTCAGCCATCCGTCGGCCCCGCGCATGATTCGTGAGTGGGCTGCGGCAACTCCTGAGTGGGCCGAGGTGGTACCGGTTGACGCGATAGATGATGCCGCGCTCCAGACGTTGGGCGCCGGAGAGCGGGCCGCCATCACGCTCGCGCTGTCGCTGCATGCGGATCTGATTCTGATCGACGAGCGCAAAGGGACCAACGTCGCCCTTCGTAAGGGCTTCGAGGTTACCGGAACGCTGGGCATTCTGCAGTTGGCCGCGCGGCGCAAGTTAGTTAATCTCGCCGATGCTTTCGCTCACCTCAAGCGCACGAGCTTTCGCTACCGCCAGGAACTTATGGATGAGTTGCTTAGGGAACAAGAGGGTGAGTAACCCGCATCATGGCCCCGGTCACGCAGCCGGTGCACCATCCCCCATTCGCAAGCTCAACCCCAGATATCGCCCACGGTAAAGCCATCCGGGAAAGGGTCTTCGGGGTCCACCACATATTGGGCGAAGCCGGTGATCCAGGCCTGCCCGGAGAGCGACGGAACGACGGCGGTGTACGGGCCGATGCGGGTTTCTTCCAGCAGGCGGCCGGTGAAAGTGGTGCCGAGAATGCCTTCGTGGACGAAGTCCTGGCCGAGCGGCAATTGCCCCTTGGCGTGCAGCACGGCCATCTTGGCGCAGGTGCCGGTGCCGCAGGGAGAACGGTCGAGCGCGCCGGTCCAGGTGGCGGGGCGGGACCAATCCAGCTTGCCGGTGGACACCACCACCGTGTTGCGGCGATGGGCTTCCGGGCGCAGCGGCTCGCCCGAGAGCTGGGCGATTGAGATTCCGGCGATGGCTGGATTTTCCGGGTGCACCACCGGCAACTGCTCACGGGCGGCGGCCTTGATGGTCTCGGCCACGCGCACGATCTCGCGGGCTTCATCGGGAGTGAGCCGCAGGCCCAACGGGGCGGCTTCAGCGATCACGTAGAACATGCCGCCATAGGCCACATCCACGGTGACGGTGCCCAGGGTGGGAACTTCGATCCTGGCGTCCAGATGGGTGGCGAAAGCGGGCACGTTGCGGAATGTTACCTTGCGCGCTTTGCCGTTGCGCACTTCGGCCTCTACGGCGATCAGGCCGGCGGGCGTTTCCAGTTTCAGGAAAGTGACCGGCTCGGTCACCCGCACCATGCCGGTTTCAATCAGCACCGTGACCACACAGATGGTGTTGGTACCGGACATGGGCGGATACTCCACCTGCTCCATGATGACGTAGCCGGCATCGGCTTCCGGAAGCGTGGGCGGTAGCAGCAGATTGCAGTTGGCCGCGGGATAGCCGCGCGGCTCGCGCAGCATGCGCAGGCGCAACTGGTCGGCGTGCGTTTCGAGCCAGGTTTTCTTTTCGAACATGGAGCGCCCCGGCACGTCTAGAACGCCGCCGGTAATCACGCGGCCGGGCTCGCCGCAGGCGTGCGCGTCGACGGCGGTAATCATGCTGGAAAAGCGCATAAGTCCGGCGTCAGCGCCCCAACCGCGGGTCCGGTTTCACCACCAACGGCTGCGTGTAACTCTTGCCATCCACGGTCAGCTTGACCGTGTAAGTCCCGGGCGGCATCCACTCTCCCTGCGGTCCGGGGGTGTCATGAGGAACCGCGGAGATGGGATATTCGAAGCCCCTGCGCCCGCCGCCGCCAGCCTGGTGGGAGGCATGCAGGCCCCAGATGAAGCGGTGCATGCCGGCGGCGGAGGAGAGCGGCTGGAGCGCACGAATCCAGTAAGTGGGCACGTTCACCTCGGGGCTGATTGGCTCGGGTTTGTCGTCGCTCGAAAACCGCCGCACCGGGCGGTCCGTGGAATCCAGGATTTCGAGCGTCACCGGCCCGGAAGCGGCCGCGTTCAAATGGTAGTAGAGGATCGCGCCATCGGGCGGATTCTGGCCGGCGGGCGTCTCGGGCGGCAGCGGCGTATCGGTATTAGTATCGCGGGGCAGCCGGTAGGTGGCGCGCGGGGCGAACAGGTGCGCGGCGGCGCCGGCGGTTTCGGTGGTGAGCTGCCGCAGCGGCGAGATGTCGTCCATGATCCAGAAACCGCGCCCGTGAGTACCGACGACCAGGTCGCTTTCGTGAATTACCAGGTCGCGAATCGAGGTGGCGGGCATGTTCAGGCGCAGCGGCTGCCAATCGTCGCCATCGTTGAAAGAAACGTAAACGGCCAGCTCTGTTCCGGCGAAAAGCAGGCCGCGGCGCACCGGGTCTTCGCGCACCACGTTGACCGGCCCATCCGGCAGGCCGCGCACGGTCTCCTGCCAGGTGGCGCCGCCATCGTGGGTGCGGTAGATGTGCGGCTTCATGTCGTCCAGGCGGATGCGGTTGATGGCGGCGTAGACGGTCTGGTCGTCGAATGCCGAAGTGTCAAGCTGCGAGACCTTGCTCCACGGAGTGAGCACGGGCGGCGTGACGTTCTTCCAGGTCTTGCCACCGTCGCGGGTGAGGTGGATCAGCCCGTCATCGGTGCCCGCCCACAGCACATTCACATCGCGCTTGGAAGGCGCCAGCGCATACACCACGCCGCGGCGCGTGGCCTCCCGTTTGGCGGCCTCGCCGTACGAGGCCACGCTGGCCGGCAGTTCATAAGAGGCGCGCGTAAGATCGTCGCTGATGGCCTGCCAGGTGTGCGCTCCATCGGTGGTCTTCAGCACCAACTGGGCTCCCAGGAAAAGCGTGTGCGGCTCGACGGGCGAAAAAATCAGCGGCACGGTCCGCACATAGCGATACGTGCCGTGCGGCCCGACCTGCTCCACTTCGCCAGTGATGCGGTTCCACTTGCTGACACCGTTGCGCGCCGCGCCATAGATGATGTTGGCGTCAAGCGGATCGGGCGCGATGTAGGCGTACTCTTCGGCGCCCACCGGATGCCAGTCGCGGAAGGTGATCTCGCCATCGTTGCCGCGGCTGGCGATGCCCGCCGAGCCGCTTTCCTGCTGCGCGCCGTAGACCCAGTAGGGAAACTGGTTGTCCGTGATCACGTGATAGAACTGCGCGGTGGGCTGGTTGTACCAGGAACTCCAGGTGGCGCCGTAGTTGACGCTGATGGTAGCGCCCTGATCGCTGGCCAGCAGGATGATGTTGGGATTCGCGGGGTTGATCCAGATGGTGTGGTAATCGTCGCCGCCCGGCGCGCCTTTGATGGCGGTGAAGCTGTGGCCGGCATCGGTGGAGCGGTAAGTGGAAGTGTTGGCCACGTAGATCACGTCGCGGTTTTTGGGATCGACGCGCACGCAGGCGAAATCCGAGCCGCGGCCGTAGATGCGCTTCTCGCTGTTGACGCGCGTCCAGGTGGCGCCGGCGTCGCTGGAGCGGTACAGGCCGCCGGCCTCGCGCGACTCGACCAGGGCGTACATGCGGTTGGGGTCGTTGGGCGCGACGCCGATGCCGATGCGCCCCAACCCCTGCGCGAAGGTGGGCAGGCCGCCGGTGAGCTGGGTCCAATGATCGCCGCCATCGGTGGACTTGAAGATGCCGCTATTGGGGCCGGAGAACGCGCCGTTTTCCCAGGGACCCTGCTGCGCTTCCCACAGCACGGCGTAGACGATTTGCGGATTGTGCGGATCGAAGGCGAGGTCGACGGCGCCGGTGCGCTCGTCCTTGTAGAGCACTTTCTGCCAGCTTGCGCCGCCATCGGTGGAGCGGAAGACGCCGCGCTCAGCGTTGGGGCCGTAGGGGTGGCCGAGCACCGCCACAAAGACGCGGTTGGGATTGCGCGGGTCGACGGCGATCTGGGGGATCTGCTGGCCATCGCGCAGGCCCAGGTGGCGCCAGGTCTTGCCGGCATCGGTACTTTTGTACACGCCATCGCCCACCGAAAGATCGGGGCGCTGGAGTCCCTCGCCGCTACCCACATAGACCACGTTGGGGTCGGAGGGGGCGACGGCTACCGCGCCGATCGAGCCGGTGGGCTGGCCGTCGAAGAGGGGATTCCAGGTGCGGCCAAAGTCGTCGGTCTTCCACACGCCGCCGTTGTTGACGCCGATGTAGAAGACGTTGGGCTGATCGGCAATTCCGGCGGCGCCCACGGTGCGCCCGCCGCGGAATGGGCCGATCATCCGCCATTCGAGACCGGAGTACAATTTCGGGTCGAAGGTCTGGCAAAAGAGAAGAGGGGCTAACGTAGACAGAGCCATGAGCACGCGACGCATCGTTTTTCAAAGCATAGCATTGGCGGGGAAGGGAGCGGCCGGAGACAGCGAGGCTGGCCGGGCGTGGCGCGCCCTCGGGGGCGATCGAACGCGGGCGGCGGGGGTAACGAACCGCCGTAATGGGCGCGCAACCGTTTGGAGCTGGACGGGCCGGTGGCCGGCAGCCGATGATCGGAATCGGTTACGGCTCGCATCCATGTCGAAAATGCTTGAGGAGACGCGCCAACAACCTGTGGCGCCGGTTTGAAACCGGCCGTCCGCGGTTGGTAGTGCTGGTGGCGCGCAGCACCTCCTGCGGGTGAGAGCGCCAAACCGATCGCTCGCTGGTGCGTCGTTTTCTGTAATATCAATTGGTGTTGTCTGCGCCCCACTGGGATACTAATGGAGGGCTGAACCGTGCTCCAAGACCTGTTTTTCGGTATTCGCATGCTGCGCCGCAATCCCGGCGTTTCGCTGCTGGCAGTGCTCTGCCTGACGCTCGGCATCGGCGCCACCACCGCTGTCTTCAGTTGGATCGAAGGAATTTTGCTGCGCCCGTTCCCGATGGTCACTGTCCAGGACCGCATGTTCGCCCTCACCGGCATTGACCGCGACGGCCGCACCGATGTCTCCTGGCCCGATCTCGAAGACCTGCGAAAGAACTCCACGCTGGTGGAGGCCTTTGTGGCCGAGCACATCGGCGGCGCCACACTCAGCATCGGCGAGCGCGCCGACCGCGCCACGGGCAGCGTTGTCTCATCGAACTACTTCGATGTCCTGGGCATCCATCCCATTCTCGGACGCACGTTCCGGCCCGAGGAAGACACCGGCCGCAATGGCCACCCGGTCGTGGTGATCAGCTACCAGACGTGGAAGCAGCGGTATCGCGGCGATCCGAATATCGTCGGCAAAACTCAAATGCTGAACGGGGTGCGGCATTCCATTATCGGCGTCACACCGGAAGGTTTTTACGGTACCTTCGTCGGTTACTCGTTCAACTTTTGGGTTCCGGCATCGATGGAGGAGGTTTTGGAGGGCGGCGGTTACAAGCTGGATAATCGCGGCGCCCGGTGGAGCGAGGGGTTCGCCATTCTCAAGCCCGGCGTGACCATAAGCCAGGCGCAGGCGGAACTCACGGCCATCGGCGCTCGTCTGGCGGCCGATTATCCCAACAGCAATCGCGGCCGCACGTTCCAGCTCTATCCGCTATGGCAGACACCGTTCAATAATGCCGGTTCGCTGCTTCCCACGCTGCGTGCTTCGCTGGTAGTCGCGGCACTGGTATTGCTCATCGCCTGCGCAAATGTGGGGAACCTGCTGCTGGTGAAATCGTTCGCCCGCCGGCATGAGATGACGATGCGGATTTCGCTGGGTGCGGGCCGTGCGCGGCTGATCCGGCAGCTCCTGACCGAGGGTTTGATCCTCGCCGTGGCAGCGGCCGGCGGCGGATTGCTGGCCGCCTACTGGTGTCGCAACCTGATCACGCTTCAGTTTCCGCCCACCCCCGCCGGTATCGTGATTCATCTGCCCGCCCAACTGGATCTGCGGGTGCTGCTGCTCAGCGCCGGTGTGTGCCTGTTTTCGACGCTGATCTTCGGCCTCGTGCCTGCGCTGCAGGCCGGCACGATCGACCTCGCTGCGGCCATCAAGGTCGAGTCCGGCGGCGTGCTGGGCGCTCGCGGCAAAGCGTGGGTCCGCTCCGGACTCGTGCTGGTGCAGGTGTCGCTGAGCTTTATTCTACTGGTGGGCGCGGGCCTGCTGCTGAAGAGCTTTCGCAGCATGCAGCAAACCGATCCGGGCTTCGCCACTGATCACGTGCTGATCGGTAGTGTCGACATGGTCTCCGCCGGCTACGGCGCCGCGCGCGTGCGTAATTTCCAGGACCAACTGGTGGCTCGCGTCCAGGCGCTGGGCGGCGTGCAATCGATGGTGTGGTCGCGGAGCGTGCCACTCACGTATAGGCCCTACGCTTCGGCGCCCGTTGATGTGGAGGGATTCGAGACGCTGCCTGGCGAGCAGCCTGCGGTGGATTACAACGAAGTGGGTGCCGGGTACTTTTCCACCCTCGGGCTTCCGCTGATTGCCGGCCGCGAGTTCACCACGGCCGATAACGAAGCCTCACAGCCTGTGGCGATTGTGAACCAGGCGATGGTCCAACGCTTCTGGCGTGGCGAGAGTCCGGTGGGCAGGCGTCTGGGGGTTAACGGACGATGGCTGCAGGTGATCGGGGTGGCGCGGAATTCGAAGTATTCCAGCATGCTGGAAACGTCCAAACCATTTTTCTATACGGCGTTGCGGCAAGGCGCCGCGAGCGGACAGAATTTTCAGATCCGCACGCGACTCACGCCGGCTGCCATCGCGAGTGCGCTGACGCGCGAGATTAAAGCGATTGACCCCAACCTGGCCGGCGGCGAAGTGATTACCATGCGCGAGAATATCGCGCGGCGGACATGGAGCCAGCGTGCTGCTTTCAGTCTGCTCGCGATCTTCGCGGGCGTGGCGCTGCTGTTGGCCGGCGTGGGCCTCTACGGTGTGATGTCGTTTGCGGTCTCGCAGAGTAAGCGGGAACTTGGATTACGGATGGCCTTGGGCGCGAGACCGTCCGACTTGTTGCGCATCGTAATGGCGCAAGGATTGGGGCTGACGCTCGCGGGGATCGCCGCCGGGGCCGTGGTCGCGTTGGGCCTGACCCGATTGCTGGGCGATATGCTCTACAAGACGAGTCCACTCGATCCGGAATCATTCGTCTCCGCGTTGATGACGATGACGCTGGCAGCAATTGCGGCCTGCTTGTTGCCGGCCTGGCGCGCCACGCGCATCGACCCGGTGCGCTCGCTGCGGGATAGTTAGGCGGGACCAGAAAGGGCAGGCGCGCGAGATAGCGGCGAAACTGCACTAACGCAGGTCATCCATCGGCAACGTCTCGCCCCGCTCATCTTCCTCGATGGTTTCCTGTGCCATTTAACGGATCACATCGCGCGCAACGGCCAGCGCGCAAGAACAACAAGGCATTCGGGACAGCTGTCAAGCTGCCGGGAAACCGAAAAGGGTAGCTACGCCGAAGCAACTGGGCCACCCGATCGAAGCATTGCTACCATCTGGATCAGTGAATTTACCGTCTTCTGGTACCGGCGAATCAACAAACCCATCTCCGCGAGTTAGTGCTGTGCGGCTACAACCGGCCCCTGCGCCGGACGAGGAGGTGGCGTGCGGCCGGGAGGGGGAGCCGCAGGCCTTGCCGGAGCCCAGCACCTCCTCGAAATCTCCCGCAAGATTTCTACCAGGTCCTTGTCCAGCCTCTTATAGTGCTCCTTCATGGCAGCGAGTTTTTTCTTTGCTTTAGTTCTCGCTTCCGTCAGTTTGGGGATCTTGCAGCTTGCCTTTCAAGCCCGGGGAGTTATCCCGACTACTTATGGGTTTCTCTAACTTGGCCATCAACTGACCCAGTTTGTCCATCTCCGCGTCGACCTCCTTGAACCGCGCCTTGTGGCTATCGTTCGATTCCGTCGCCGACGTCACCGGCCAAGTGCAAAGTGAGAGCAAAAACCTTACCGGATTGTTGCTCTATATCGGTGGTCATTTTAGTCTTTTCCGTGATTATTTGTCCTCCTTGTCCACCTGGTCGATGGACGCATCGGCGTTGGTGGCCTGTTCCTTCAATTGCTTGGCCGCGGCGGCGGCGGATTTCAGCTTTTCGGCAATCTGTTTCAGGGCGGCCTTCGGACCTTCGGCATAGAAACTCCTTTCGGCCGAGGGTCGGTGGTGGAGTTTGCGCTGTTCCATTCCAGCCTCTGAAGGTCACTAAGAGAACAGTTCGCGAACGAATTTTGCAACGCCGGATCGACCTGCGTGCGAACTGGGACTGCGGATGGCCCTATGCGCGACGGACCTGCGGCGCACGTTGATGGCGCAAGGACTGAAGCTGAAACCGCTAGCGGGTCTTGCGCGGGGAATATTTATTCAGCTCAGCCAGCAGTTTGGCGGCGGCGGGAGGCGGGGTCGCACCGCTGGTCAGGATCTGCTTGTTGTCCCAGCGCTGGCCGTACATGTTCTGGTTTTCGTCGATGTCATTGCGCAGCGTGGCGCCGTCCAGGGAAACCCCGGCGAAGAGGCCGCGCGAACGGGACCACGAGAGGATCTCGGCGGTCATCAGAGCATCGGTCTGCGCGGTGGCATTGCGGCCCACGGGACCGGCGGCCGCGGCGGCATCGCCGCCAATCGTAAACTTGCTGGTGGTCAGGCGCTTCATGCCCCGCTCGTTCATGATCAGCAGGACCACATCGGTGGAGGAGACGCCAATTTGCAATCCGAAGCTGCCGCCTTCGATGCGGATGGCCGCCGGCGGTCCCCATCCCTGTCCCGAGGCGGCACGGCAGACGGCATAGCCGCGTCCGAACTTACCGCCCACCACGAACGCGCCCTTTTTGAGGCCGGGCACCAGCACCACGCAAGCGGACTTATCCAGTAAGTCCTGGGGGATGGAGCGATCCGGGGTCCCCATGATTTCGGAGAAAAGCGCGGCTGCATCGTCCAGCCGGTCGTTGGTCTTTTGTTCGGCCATCAGCGGTGCGACAGCCATCGCCGCCAGGAAGGTCCCGGTCATCGTCAATGTGATCAAGCGCATAAGACCATAGTAACGCGCGCGGAAGTGGTTTCCCGTGGCGGAACCGAAACGGTTCCCTCGAATTAGCGGCCTGGGTCGATTGATTCTGTCGCAGGCCTGTTTCTGGCGCCTTACGCTGTGGCGTATTGCCGCCGACAGGCCGCAAGTACGGTAGTGCTCTGCGACAGCCATCGATGCGCCGCGTCTGGCGTGTGCTTCGCTGCGCCTCGCGTCAGGATGAAAACTTGCCGCTCACGGAGAAGGTCTGGTATTCCCCATGGGGATTGTTTCCGGCGATCACTTTCCAGGTCCCCACGCTGCGCCGTAGGGCGCTCTGAATGCACCTGGTCAACTCGGCCTTGCGGGCCTTCGCCGTTACCCCCGCAGTCCCGGAAGCATTCGCGTCACCCATTTCCTTATACAGGCGGCTCTCCACCAGCGCTCCCCCGACGGACGATTTTTCGCCGTGCACGCCATTCACCTGAACCTGCAAGTTGGCATGTCCGCTGGACGGAGCCTGGGAGTCTATCCGAAAATTCCCGTCGGACACCAGGTTACTGGTGGCCTTCAGGTGACTGTCCTTATCGGGCACCAGCTTTCCAATGACACTGCCGGCGCCGGTGATCTTCATATTGCGGGCGAACGCTTCTTTGGTGACCGATCCGCCGGAAACCTGTAAAGCCATGTAGGTGATACCTCCTTTGCTGGCGATTCTACCACGGCAGATGGGAGGCGCTTCCGTGAGTTGTACGGCAGCGCCCGGGCCGCTATTGAGCCTTGACGCCGCCCAGCGAGGCGGTGGCCAACATGCCGCCGAGGCCCATGGTTTCGACCGCCGAGGAAGGCACGATGACCATCGATCCACGTTCCTTGATGGCTTCGTACAGCATGTTCATGGCGCGCAGGTGCAGCGCCACCGGATTGTCCTGGTAGGTAAGCGCGGCCTTGGCGAAGTTGTCCGCGATCTCGGTTTCGGCCAGGCCGAGGATGGTGCGGGCACGCCGCTCGCGCTCCGCCTGGGCCTCGCGCGACATGGCGTCCTGCAGCTCCGAGGGGATTTGCACGTCGCGGATCTCCACCGATTGCACGGTGATGCCCCACGGGTTGGTCTTCTCGTCCAGAATGCGCTGCAGCTCGCGGCCGAGCATCTCGCGCTCGGCTACCATCTGGTGCAGCTCATGGCGGCCGATGGATTCGCGCAGGGCGGTTTGCGCACTCAGCAGGATGGCCTGCGCGAAGTCCTGCACTTCCAGAATGGACTTTTCGGCGTTCCACACCATCCAGAAGACGATGGCGTCCACGTTCACCGGAACGGTGTCGCGGGTGAGGGTGGATTCGGCGGAGACGCTGGCGACGCGCACCCGCTGGTCCACATAACGGGCCACCGAATCGACGATCGGAATGATGTGGAACATGCCCGGGCCGCGCAGCCCGGTGTAGCGGCCAAAGCGCAGCACGGCCACCTTCTCCCACTGGTCCGCAATGCGGATGGCGTACAGGAAATACAGGCCCACCACGGCGCCGGCGATTACCCCTGCCGGGCTTCTGACGGCCATGGTGATGCCGCCTCCCGCCAGAATGCAAATCACGAACAGGGCCACCCCTACATTGCTCACGCGCAATGGCGATTGATCTTTCATGGCTTCATCTCCTGTTCCTCTTAGTAGTATCGTTTTGACGCTCATGTAGTTGCTCCATCAGGTCTTCGATGGTGAAGCCGGCGGCCCCGGCGCGGGCCACAAAATCGCTCACCAACTGGTTGAGCTGGCGCTCCCGCTCCACGTCGTCGCGCTTCACCTTTTGGTGACTGACAAATGTGCCGGTGCCCTGCTGGGTGTCCAGCACGCCGCGGATTTCGAGTTCGCGATAGGCCCTTCCGACGGTGTTCGGGTTGATGGCCAGATCGACCGCCACCTGGCGGACAGTGGGCAGTTGATCTCCGCCGGACAGCACGCCGGCCGCCATTCCGCCCATGATCTGATCGATGATCTGCCGGTAGACCGGAACGCCGCTGTGCTGGTCCAGCCGGAACTCGAAGGGCTGCTTTCCGAGTTGCGCTGTGTTCTTCATCTATAGTCATAGTGTACTAGTTTAGCGATACAAGTCAAGGGAAATTTTGAGGGCACGTGTCCCGGCGTGGAAACGGAGGCGGCCAGGGGATAGACTTGGACAATAGCCGGTGCGGCAGATTGTTTCCGACAATACCGGCAGAGCATTCGAAAGGAAGCCATGAACCCCCGGAGTCTGCTATCGCTCATCCCCAAGCCGGCCATCTGCGCGTGGTGCCTCATCCTGGGCGCCTCTGCTCTTCGTGCCGCGGAGACCCCCGCCAACGCCTTGCTGGTGCTCGAAAAGGCGCAAAACACCCTGGTAATCGTCGATCCGGACAGCCTCAAGATTGTGGCGCGCGTGCCGGTGGGCAACGATCCGCACGAAGTGGCCGTTTCGGAAGACGGCCGCACCGCCTACGTTTCGAATTACGGCGGCGGCCCGGGCGGCTACAACACCATCGCGGTGGTCGACCTGGTGGAGCAGAAAGCGCTGGAGCCGATTGACCTGGGCGCCTTGCGCGCGCCGCATGGGTTGACCTTTGCGAGCGGCAAGCTGTACTTCACGGCGGAGGCCGCCAAGGTGGTGGGCCGTTACGACCCCGCCACGCACAAGATCGACTGGGTGATGGGGACGGGCCAGAACCGCACGCACATGGTGATCGTGGCCAAGGATCTGAAGACGGTCTTCACTTCCAACGTCAGCTCGGGCACCATCAGCGTGATCCAGCAGGTTGAGATGCAGGGACCGGGGCCAAGGGGACCCGGGCGCGGCCCCAGCGGTCCGCCTCTTGGTCCGGGCCGCGGGGGCCTTCCGCCGGATGGCCGGGGCCCCGGCGGGAGAGGGCCGGGCGGCCGCGGCGCTCCCGACTGGAACATCACCGACATCCCCGTTGGCCGGGGATCGGAGGGCTTCGATCTCACTCCCGACGGCAAGGAGCTGTGGGTGGCCAACGCGCAGGATCACACCATTTCGATCATCGATGTCGCCGAGAGGAAGGTAGTCGATACCATCCCATCCACTGGGGCCGCCAACCGCCTGAAAATCTCGCCGGACGGCAAATTCGTGTTTGTCTCGGATATGGACGGCCCGAATTTGCTGGTGATCAACGCGGCCACGCGCAAGGAGTACAGCAGGATTTTCATGCCGGGCCCCTCGGAGGGCTTACTCATGCAGCCGGGCGGCAAGCGTGCCTATGCCACGCTGAATACGCAGGATTCGGTGGCGGTGATCGACCTATCGACCATGACCGTGATTGACCAGGTGAAGACGGGCAAAGGGCCGGACGGACTGGCCTGGGCCGCGCGGCGCTGAAGCGACCTCATACCGGGCATCTTCAAAATCCGTACATCACAAGACTCGGAACGAGGCACACTTTGTTCGCCAGGTCGCGCTCGTTGCAGGCCTCTGCGATGAGCAGAATGTGGTCAATGGCTTTGCCACTGCCCAATTTCTGCGGAATCAGATGTCCCCCGGACTGCTGCGATGGCGGGTGAATTCGGGGAAATGACCGGGCATGGTTGTGACGTCGTGGCTTACAAGAACTCTACTCTCCCCGGCGGCGATAGCCAGGACGACATCGTCGGCGAGACCCTCCAGCGGTACCCGCTCCGCACGTCTGAAGTCCAAATCCGCGTTGAGGCGGACCACGCCCGAGATGATTGAGCCGTTAAGGTCAGCGTCCGCCAGGAATCGCCGGATCATCGATGCCCGGCAAGCAGACGCTGCCGCGCCTGTTCGAGCTTTTCGTGGAGTTCTCCGGAGGGCGGCTGTCCCTGTTGCTCCATTTCCTTCCATCGCGCCGCCAACTGCAGAAGGTATCTTTCCGACTCTGCCGGATGGTTCAGGTAGAAGGCGACGGCCCCGTAAACCTGGCCGAGTGATAAAGACGGGAAGTTCTGGCGAATGGTCTCCGGTGAGGCTCCCTCCCGAAACGCGAAGATTACCGAGGCCAGCGACACGCCGCTGCCTGCCACAAAATAGCCGCCTTCGCGCTCTTCCACGTATTCCTGAGGTGCCATGAAGGCCTCCGTCTGCATTATAGCGGGCGCGGGAAATAATCGCTGATCACCCCAGGTACCGCTGCAAGTCGTCGGTGCGGAAGCAGTGCGCGAAGGCGGTTTCGCGGTTGATGCGCATCGCGCGCACCAACTCGGCGAGGGACTGCTCCATGGTCATCATGCCGTCGGCGCGGCCTACCGAAATCTGCGACCGAAGCTGGTGATCCTCGCCCTTGCGCACCAGCGCCCGCACGGCGTCGGTGGCGATCATGATCTCGGTGGCGGGCCAGCGTGAGACGCCGTCCACGCCGGGCACAAGCTGCTGCGCCAGAACGGCGCCCAGAGCCAGCGAGAGCTGCTGGCGGATCTGCGGCTGGTTGGAGGCGGGGAACGAATCGAGGATGCGTCCCATGGCCTGGACAGCGTCGTTGGTATGCAGGGTGGAGAGCACCAGGTGGCCGGTTTCGGCGGCGGTCAGCGCGGTGGCCATGGTCTCGGCGTCGCGCATCTCGCCCACCAGAATCACATCCGGCGTTTGGCGCATCACGCTGCGCAGGGTCACCGCGAAATCCGGCGTATCGCGGCCCACTTCGATCTGCTCGATGATGGAGCTACGGTTGGAGTGCTGGTACTCGATGGGGTCTTCGATGGTCACCACGTGGGCCGCGCGGCGCGTGTTGACGATATCGATCAGCGCCGCCAGCGTGGAGGTTTTGCCGGAGCCGGTGGCGCCGGTCACCAGCACCAGGCCCTGCCGCCGCTCGGCCAATTTAGCGAGCGAGGAAGGCAGATGCAGCGATTCGAGCGAGGGAATGCGCGAGGGCAGCAGCCGGATGCTGGCCGCCAGGGTGCCGCGCTGGTGGTGGATGTTGATGCGGAAGCGGCCCAGGTTTTCGCGCATGAAGCTCAGGTCCACCGACTTCTTCTTTTGCAGCTCATCCAACTGCCAGGATTCCAGCAGCGGCAGCACCATGGCGCGGACATCCTCCGGGTCCATGACCGAGCCGGCGCCTGCCACCAGCGCGCCGTTCACGCGCAACATGGCGGGCGCGCCCGCGATCACCAGGACGTCGGACGCGCCCCGCGCACCGGCATACCGCAGCAGCTCATCGAGCGACGCGGTGGATTGCGGCGTGGCCCGCAAACCGGCGCCCGGCGTCTTCTGGCTGGGCGCCGCGCGATTTAATTCGGCGACAATTTTGGAAAGCTCGCTATCGTATCCGCCCATGTTGATCCCAACAACCAAAGTATACTTGGTGAAGAGCGATGCCCGTCACCTTACAGAACCAGGTAGTACTGATCATTGGCGCTTCCAGCGGAATTGGGCGCGAAACCGCAATTCTGTTTGCCCGCGAAGGCGCGCGTGTTATGGCGGCAGCGCGCCGCCAGGACCGCCTGCTGGGCCTGCAGAAGGCGCTGGCGCAGGAAGGGCTGCCGATTGAGATTCAAGGCTGCGACGCTTCGCACGCGGCCGAAATGGAGCAGCTTGCTGCGCGCACCCGCGAGCGGCTCGGCCCGGTGGACGTGATGGTGTACGTGACCGGCACGAACACGCCCGACCGTTCACTGAAGCGCCTCAACCCGGAAATCTGGGACCACATGGTGGCGGTGAATCTGAACGGCGCGTATTACGCCACGGCCGCGGTGCTGCCGTCGATGCGCGAGCGCAAATCCGGCCACCTGATCTTCATTTCCTCGATTTCGGGACTGGTGCCGGACGTCTCGGGCGCCGCGTATCAGGCCGCCAAGCGCGGGCTGATCGGCCTGTCGCACGCCATCCGCGTGGAGGAGAAGGAAAACGGCATTCGCACCTGCGCCATCCTGCCCGGCCTGGTGGACACCGAAATTCTCGAATTCCGGCCGGTGAAGCCGCCGCCCGAGATGCTGGCGCAGGCCTTGCAGCCGGTGGATGTGGCCGAGGCGGTGCTGGCGGTGGCGAAGCTGCCTCCGCGCGCCACGGTGCCGGAAATGCAGGTGCTGCCGACCGTGCTCTGATGCGCCTGGTCGGCCCGCTCCACCTGGCGCTGCTGGCGGCGATTGCGGCGGTCGCGGTGGGGTGGTCGCTGCTGTGCCGGCGCCGGCCGCAAGTTGCGCGCCCGGTGCGGCTGGCCTTGGGCTGGGGACTGGCGGCCAACGAGCTGGTGTGGTGGGTGTTCCGCTACTCGCACGAGGGCGTGCATCTTGCGAACCTGCCGCTGCAGCTTTGCGACCTGGCTGTGTGGCTTTCGGTTTTGGCCTGCCTGCGAGTGACCCCGTGGGTGGTGGAATTCGCCTATTTCGTGGGATTGGCCGGCGCGGGAATGGCCCTGCTGACGCCGGACCTGTGGTCGCCCTGGCCGTCGTACCCGGCGATCTATTTCTTCCTGGCCCACGGGGGCATTGTGATCGCGGTGGCGGTGCTGGTGTTCGGCCGGATCTGCCCCCTGCGCCGCGGCGCGGTATGGCGGGCCTACGGATTGCTGCTGGGCTGGGCCGCCATAGCGGGCGGGTTTAACCTGCTGGCGAAGACCGATTACATGTACCTCTGCCGCAAGCCCGCCAGCGAATCGGCGCTAAACATTCTGGGTCCCTGGCCGGTGTATCTGTTCACCGCGGGTGCTGTAGCGCTGGCGCTGTTCTGGCTGCTGTACCTGGCAGCGCGGCCGGGTGCAGGCGATTCCTTGTAGCCGCATGCAGCCGGTGGTCAATATCGCGATGGGAGGAGTTGCTTTTCCTAAACCGTGCTGGGTGTATGATGTTCGATACTACAATGCCACTGTCCGAGTACATCATTTCAGCGGCGGTTCTTATTTGTGAAAAAATCCTGGTAGAAAAAGACGAAGTCCCCAGCGCAATCCGGCTTGCCGACACATTCTATTTTCGTAAGAATCCGGAGCGCCCAGAGGAAACCCCAGTTGTCATCGTAAATGGATATTTCATGGTCCGCTTTCTTCCAGATGCTCCTATGGAGCACTCATTGGAACTGCGGCTAGTTCGACCGGATGGTGAGAACCAAACCTTTGGGGGTCCAAACGATGTAAGGGCTGAAGTGAGAATACCCGATACCCCAATTGGATTTAATGCCCCATTTGGTTTTGGCCTGCGTGCCCGAGATCCTGGAATATACTACATCGCCGCATTGCTTGATGGAGCAGAAGTTGCTAAGGCAGGGTTTTCGCTTATAGAAGCACCATTCGAACCTGCCGTGTAGGTATATCTGGAAGGTCTCATGGCATTATCGAGCCTGCCATCGCCGAAATGGAGATCAGTGCCACATTACCGCAACCGGCGACCGCGGCCGCGAGGAGGGGTCCTTTTCGAGTCTCAATCAAGGTCGCGTTCGAAGAACTGGATCTCGGTGCTACAAAAGGGCGACGGATGGCGGCGGCCAACTCCTCCTGAAGCGAGCTTTCATCGGCGTCGTCGCTGTATGCATTTAGAATTGCGCGGACCCGATATGCGAGAGCTTTGGTTTCCTCGTCCGCCCGTTCATGGATGTTCCACGAATATTCCGCCGACCAATCCTCCAACTGCTCAAGAGACAAGCGATTGGCAAGGTACGCTGCTACCTGATCAGAAATTTCGTGGACGCTAGCCATGGCAGACGGAAATCCTCATCCAAGAATTAGCATAGAGGAAATGCGCCGTCGCTTCAACAAGGGCAAATATTGGGACCGGCTCCGGAACGGGGAACTGGAAGAGCACAGCATTGTATATCACCCCAACACGAGGTACCCGGAGGTCATCCGACGCCATCCAGGAGCGGTAAGTGTTACGTCGCGGTATCGCGTTCGCGCCACGGGCGAAGATGTTGCGGAGGTCCATTACTTCAGGCTTCCAGACGGATCAGTGATCCCCAACAAGCGGCCGGATCCGAAATTACTCTTTGAGGATGGCGTCTGGTATCACCAGGAGAAAGCCAGAAACCGGGAAAAGCGACTCGCCGAAGAAGCCCGCCAGCCAGTGTGGAAGCGCGTCATGACGAGGATGCGGAGAATGATCGAGTCGTTTTCCGTTGCGCTGACGGCCGACTCCTTTCTCGCCCTTGCCGGCGGTTACGGACGCCATGACCCGGCCACCCAGCGCCACTTGAAAGGGCGGTTCAGGAGGGACCCCGCCGGTGAAGAACCCAAACTGGGATCGCCGGCCGACGGCTACTTATTCTCTAACTTCTGGTAGCCCGGCGGCACGGTGAACAGGTTGGCCGGCTGATCGCCGCGGGCCACGTTGGTCAGGCGGAAAATCTCCTCGCCGGTGCGCGGATCGCTGTGGCGGGTCATCACCACGGTGCGGAGGTCCGGCGAGTACCAGCGCTCGGAGGTGATTTGGATCGGGCGGTCGTTGCCAATCGCGCCCTCCTCGATGGTGTCGATCCGGCGGGTGCCGTCGGCCGGCACGCCTTCCATGGTCTGGCGGCCCAGCGATTCGGCGGGCGCCTGTTCCGCTCCGCTCACCCGGTTCAAACCCTGGGTAAAGAAGAGCTGGCCGCCACCCGGGGGAGGCGGTGGAGGAGGAGCGCCGCCGGGCGCCGTGGACATCATTACCGCGTCGGACGTGGGCATGCCACTGCCCATCCGCATGGTGACCCCCACTCTGCCATCCTTGGACACCGAGGTGGTCATGAACTGCACGGCCAGGGGCATCTGGCGGTACGTCTGGTCCTTGGTGTTCAGAAAGTAGCTGGCGTTGGCCACGGGGTCCCAGATGGTGACCGCGTCGGGAGTTTCCCGGCGCACGCGGCCTTCGCCGTCGCGGTAGACCAGGGTGTGGGTTTCGTTGTGGATGCGGGTGCCATCCGCCAACATTTGGGTGAACTCGGTGACCTCTTCGCCGGAGTACGGTGCGCCCTTCACCGCGGCGCTCAGGTATCCGCCCTTGGCGCCCAGGACCTCGGCTTCCGACAGCATCTTTTTGATCACCGTCCGCTCTTGGACGGAAACGGTATCCTGGGCCGCCGCGGCGCCCAGAGTTACGGCCGCCGCGAGGGCCATCATCCACACGATCTTCATCTCAGTCCTCCTCTCATTTCCCGGTTGCCTCGTTCACCAGGCGGATGGCGCGGGGGCGCCCGTCCAGGCTGTAGAGCACGTCCGCCTGCATCTGTCCCTGGGCCAGCGCCACGCGCATCACCACGCCGGCGTCGATGGGGTCGTCATCCAGCGCCACAAAGCCGGCCAGGGTTGCGCGCGGCGCACCGGCAGGAAACGCCCGACGCTCGGGTCGCGGCAAGGCATGCGGCACCACTCGCGCAATCGCCCGGCCGGGCGCGCGAACCGCAAGCGGCTGGGAAGGTGCGGGAGCATCGGGCGCCGGCGGCGCTGCCACCGCGACCGGAGCCTGCACGCGGGTTTGGCGGGTTTCGACCGGCGCCTCTACCGGCTTGGGCGTGAACAGCGCCAGGGCCGTCCACAGCGCCGCCAGGGCCGCCGCGGCAGCCGCCCACCGGCCGGAGTGCGCGCGCGGCTTCCCGAGCGGCTTCCGGGAAACCTGCAGCCTCGGTTCCACCGCGGCCGGCGACTCCAACCCTTCCATCAGTTCCAGAATCCGTACTGCCCGTGCCGACAACTCCCGCAGGCGTTCGCTGCACGGCGAGCACTTTTCCAGGTGAGCCGCCAGCAGGCCCAGTTCCTCCTGCGGCAATTCCCGGTCGAGAAAGGCCCGCAATGCCCCATCCGGCCAACACTCGCTCATAGGTCATCTCCATACCGGGCGCGGAACTTCCGTTCAAACTCCGCTTCCGCGCGCGCCAGCAGTGTGCCCACCGAATTGGGATGGATGCCGAGGGTCTCCGCCAATTCCCGGTAAGCCAACCCGCTCGCCCGCAGCAGAAGCATTTGGGCTTCGCGCGGCTTCAGCAAAGCTAACACGGCGCGCACGCGCGCGCAGCGCTCCTCGCGCAGAATATCCTCCAGGGCGCCACCCGGCGATACCAGGCGCAAACTTTCGGCATGCGCCGATTCCTCCCGGCGGCGCCGGCGGGTGTTGGCGCGCCAGGCGTCGAGTCCGGCATTGGTGGCCACCCGGTAGATCCACGGCGCCAGAGACTGACCGCGCCGGAACAGGGTCGGGCGTCGGGACAGCTTACAAAACACGTCGGCGGCGATCTCTTCGGCCTGGCCGCGATCATTGGTGAGCCGGGCCAGCATCCCCACAATCCGCGGGTAATGCTCCTGAAAGACGGCTTCAAAGCCATCGCCGCCGCCGGTTTCGGTCAAGGCGAGTTCCCCGGCGCGTTCCACACCCTGGATAACGATTCTTAGGGGCATTTTGTGACGGCTTCCTGGGTGGGCCCCGCTTCACCGCGGAGACACCGAGGGCGCGGAGAAAACGCGGAGAAAATCAAAGTATTTCTCCGCGTTTCCTCTGCGCCCTCCGGGCCCAGGGGGCACCCCCCGCGGTGAAAACGGCGCTGCGCCTTCAACTTCCAAGAACCTCCGCTTTCTCTGAGGGATCGCCGCTCCGCAGGGCGCCGAAAACGCCGAGACTCCGCGGGTAAAGACTCTTGGTTTTCTCCGCGTTTTCTCCGCGCCCTCCGTGCCTCTCCGGAAACTCCGCTCTCTCTGCGACCTTTCCTTACTTTGGGTCTTCTCAGCGATTCCTCCGCGTCTCCGCGTCTCCGCGTCGAATGGGCCCCGCCGCTGGCCTGTCGGGAGTTTCCTCGCCCCGAGAACATCGACAGCAGTCGATACGTGTGCTCCGCGGTGAAGCGGGCCCGCCTCAATGCCGCGTCTGGTGGCCGGCGGCCTCCCAGCGGCCCACCATCAGGTCCACCAGGCTCAGCCAGGCTCCCTCCGGTTTCTCCAGTTTGTGATACAAAGCAACATATTCCGGCTTCTTCAGTCCCATGCCCGCGAATGCCAGCGAGTACAGTCCTTCGCTCTGAAAATCGGCCACCTGCTCGATGGTCCACTTGTGCGGATCCGAAAGAAACGGGGCCAGGTAATCGATCACCGTGGCAATGGTGGCTCCATTGCGCGCACGCACGTCCCACAGGTCCACGCCGTTCACCTGGGCAATCCGGCAGATCATGGCGTACGCCTCCAGATTGAGGGCCGAATTGGAGAGCGAGCGGGTGCGCAGCTCCTCCCGCGGAGCGCTCCCGTTGGCCCGAATCTGCCGCGGCAAGATGCGCTCGCTATAGAAATTGAAGGCCATCTGTTCGGCGCCATGGTCTCCCACGAAGGTCGCCACCGCGGCCGTCTGGGCGGTCCACCACGATGCGTGGTTGTTGCCGCTGGTGCGCTCTTCCTCGGCACTCGCGCTGTGGATCAACCATTGCAGATACTCGAGGAACCACCTGTGTACGCCGGCCTGCTCGCGCGGATCCCAAGAGGGCGTCTGTGCCAGAAATTCCATCCCCTGAATCGCTCGGATGAACCCGCGCCCGTCCAGCACTCCGTTGCCCGTGCCGGTGTCGATACCCGGCACCGCGCGCGCGTGATCCAGATCCGGGTTCATTCGCGTTTTGGGACTCAGGAACCACACGTTGATCACGCGCACCGCGCGCTGGGCGTAGCGCGCGTCGTCCAGCAGAAAGGCCGCCGTGCCCAGGGTGAATACCGCGTCGCACATGGCGTCCAGAGCGTTCCGGTTCCCCATGAACCGGATGGGGTTGAACTGTCCTTCGTGACGGATGTACGGCCCGGTGGGATTCTCGGGGTCCGGCCACCAGTCGGGCGCCTCGCTGTAATACTCGTGGGAGTCCAGTTCCATCCCTTTCGGCCGGTCGCTGGTGATACTCCACGGCCCCTCGCGCAGGCGCTTCTCGGCCTCCGCGCGCAGCCGCCGGACGGAGTCCTGGGTCCACGCCTCTTTGCGGATGATGGCGCTGTGAATGGGTTCGGCTTCGTCCTCCGAGACCAATGTCATGGGGATCGCCGCAGCCCTCACCAGGGATGCCACGAGAAGGAGTGCTACACCATTCCTCACTATTGCGATTGTATCGGAGCACAGCCAGCCGCGGAGGGGAATCTCCTGGCGGAGCGGGATTTAACGTCCCAGCGCAGGTGTACCGAAGCGGCATTGCTGCGGGCCAGCTTCGCGGGCCGCTGGCTCAGATCGAAATACCTGCCGGAGCGGTGTAAACCGGGTCGCTGACGTTGCCGGTGTTGCGCACGCCGGCCGGTTCGAACAACAGAACCTCGGCTTCTTCGCTGGCGCAGGTGCGGTGCTCGACGCCTCTCGGCACCACCATAAACTCGCCGGCCGCCAGTTCCACAATGCCCTCGCGGAACTCGACGCGGAAGCGGCCCTTCCAGACCAGGAAGAATTCGTCTTCGCTGTCGTGGTGATGCCACGGGAATTCGCCCTGCACTTTCACGATCTTGACCTCTTGTCCGTTTAAGCTGGCGATTACCCGGGGCCGCCAGCGGTCCGTGACGAGTGCAAATTTTTCTGCAAGGCTACCTTTTGGGGCCACCGAACCATGATACGGCAGTGCGCTGCCGCCGTTCCGGGGCCATGCGGTTTCGCGCATTTGGCGGCCCGGCTGCGGCCGCCGCACAGCGCGCCGGGCGAGGCGGGTAGTTTGGCGGATCTGCGGCAGGACCGCGGCTACCGCCCGCTGACCGGGCCGCAGCGTTCTGAGCCAAGCGTGGTTTCGAGGCGGCTCGGCGCCGCGCCACTACGGCCGCTCGGAGACCGCCCCACGAACTGCCGGCCGCCGCGGGCCGCGCGCCGCAGGCTGATACAATCTTGATTGACTATGGCTCTGCGGAAACCACCCGATCACAAGCCGCAAATCTCGCAAGTGACGCCCCCCGCGGCGATTGCGGGAGGCGAGTTGCAGATTCGCGGGAAGGGCTTCGCCAAGTCCAACCGGCCGCGCGTGACCATCGGCGACGTGGGCGCGCCGGTCATCATCGGCTCCGATTCCCTGGTCATCGCCCGCGTTCCGGAGGGCGCCACGGCCGGGGAACTGGTGATCCAGAGCGGCGAGCAGGCCAGCGAATCCTGGGCCTGCGACATCGGCATTCTGGTGGCCGAGAGCCTGCATCCGGTGTCCAACCCGGCGTTCGATTCATTCGGCAACATCTACACCACCTTCAGCGGCTCGCGCGGCCAGAAAGTGCCGGTAGCGGTTTATAAGGTGGATCTGAATTTCAATCTGAAGCCCTTTATCAACGACCTGATGAATGCTACCGGGCTGGCTTTCGATTCCGAAGGTCTGTTGTACATCTCCAGCCGCTACGACGGGTTCGTCTACCAGGTGACCCCCAACGGCAACATGTCGGTCTTCGTGGAAGGCATGGGCGTGGCTACCGGCATCGCCTTCGACCGCGACCACAACCTCTATGTGGGCGACCGCAGCGGCACCATTTTCAAAATCAGCCCCAATCGCCAGATTTTCGTTTTCGCCACCCTGGAGCCGTCCATCGCCGCCTATCACCTGGCGTTCGGGCCCGAAGACTACCTCTACGTGGCCGGGCCGACAACATCGAGCTTCGATTCGGTCTACCGCATTTCGCGCGAGGGCGAAGTGGAGGTGTTCTACCGCGGGCTGGGCCGCCCGCAGGGGATGGCTTTCGACGAGGAAGGCCGGATGTATGTGGCCGCCTCGCTGGCCGGGCGCAAGGGCGTGGTGCGGATCTACCCGGACCGCCGCTCCGACTTGTTTCTCTCCGGGCCGGGCATTGTCGGGCTGGCCTTCGCGCCTTCGCGTGCCCTGATCGTGGCGACCACCAACGCGCTCTACCGCGTGGATGTGGGGATCAAGGGCCAGCCGCTGATCGGATGAACGCCGAAATCATTGCAGTCGGATCGGAGCTGCTGACGCCGTCGCGCGTCGATACCAACTCCCTGTACCTCACCGGCGAATTGAACCGGCTGGGCGTGGAGGTGGTGGCTAAGTGCGTGGTTGGCGACGACCGCGACCGCCTGGCCGATGCGGTGCACCGGGCGCTGGGGCGTTCGGGCGTGGTGATCCTCTCGGGCGGCCTGGGACCCACCGAAGACGATCTCACCCGCGAAGCCGTGGCGCAGGCGCTCGACCGCAAGCTGGTGTTCCATCCCGAAATCGCCGATGCCCTAACCGAGCGGTTCGCGCGCGCCCGCCGTAAGATGGCCGAGATCAACAAGCGCCAGGCCTTCGTCATCGAGGGAGCGGCCATTCTGCCCAACGATCGCGGCACGGCGCCGGGACAGTGGGTGGAAGAATCGGGCGCCGTGGCTATGCTGCTGCCGGGACCGCCGCATGAGCTGAAAGCCATGTTCGAGCGCCAGTGCCTGCCGCGCTTGCAGCGGATTGTGCCGCCGCTGGCCATTCGCACGCTGTTTCTGCGGGTCACCGGAATGGCCGAGTCCGATCTGGACCAGTTGATTTCCCCGGTCTACAAGAACTTCACCAACCCGGCGACGACCATTTTGGCCGCTAACGGCGATTTGCAGGTTCATCTGCGGGCACGCGCGGCGACGGTGGCCGAAGCCGACGCGCTGCTGGTTGAAGTGGGCGGGCCGATCGAGGCGCTCCTGGGCGATTTCCTCTACTCGCGGAATGGCGATCCGCTGGAAGTGGTGGTGGGCCAACTGTTGCGCACGGCGCACGCTACCGTGGCGGTGGCCGAAAGCTGCACCGGCGGTCTGCTGGGCGCGCGGTTTACGGCGACGCCCGGCAGCTCGGACTATTTTCTGGGCGGGTTCATCACTTACAGCAACGCCATGAAAGTGGATCTCCTTGGGGTCAGCCCTGAGGAGCTGGAGCAGCACGGCGCGGTGAGCCGCGAGGTGGCTGAAGCCATGGCCCTCGGCGCGCGGCGGCGCACCGGTGCCACCTACGCGCTTTCGGTGACCGGAGTGGCTGGCCCGGATGCGGGCGGCGAGGCCGCACCCGTAGGCACGGTGTACGTGGGACTTGCGGATGCTTCCGGCACGCACGTGACGCACCGGCTGTTCTTCGGCGACCGCGAGCGCATCCGCATCTTCACCGCGCAAATGGCGCTGGATCTACTGCGGCGGCGGATGACCGGCGTTCGCTCCGCTGCCTGAGGGCTTCTGCGCGATCAGGCGCTGCAGCCGAGTCCGTCTCTGCGGATACCAGTCCGCCGCCGTTTGGATGTCCTCGAAGCGCAGGATCTGGTAGCGCAGAAAAGCCCGCAACACCGAGTTGTTCTCATCCGCGCCGTTTTCGTAGGCTACCATCCCGCCGGGCTTCAGGGCGTTCCAGAAACGCTCCGCATCGTCCTGGGTCAGATCGCGGACATAGGTTACTACGATCAGGTCCCAGGCATCCGACCCATAATCGAATTCGTCGTCTCTGGCGATTAAAGCCCGAATCTTCACCCCGGTCTTTTCGGCATTGGAGAGCGCCTGGCGAACCCCTTCGGCCGATGGGTCGAAACCGGTGACGTCCCATCCGTGCGCCGCCAGGTAAACGGAGTTCCGGCCCTAGCCCATCCCGACATCCAGCGCTTTCCCCGGCTTTCGTCCCTCAATGGCTTGCCTCACCACGGCACTGGGACTCTGGATGAAGATGGGATTCTTTCCCGCGTAGACCTTGTCCCAAAGAACTTCAACCCCTTTCCGGCGCGTGAAGATGCCATTCGAAACGATGGCCATGCGCCGGCTGATTTCCGCGGCGGGAACTCCCTTTCTGGCCAGGCTTTCCCGATAGGACTGAATCAAATCACTGGGCTTACTGTTGGGCGGCTGTTTTTCAAGCCAACTGGTGAAATCCTTCCAGGCAGATTCCTCCGGGACGGTCTGCGCCAACGCGATTGCCGGCAGGCACAGGAGGGCGTAGGCAGCGGACCTCATCATCGTCTGGCACTCATCATATGACGCGGCAGGGGGCCGATTGGGCCGCGCCACCTTACACAATCAACATGCAGTCGCCGTACGAGTAAAACCAGTAGCGTTCGGCCACCGCGTGGCGGTAGACTGCCAGCACCAGATCCTTCCAGGCAGATTCCTCCGGGACGGGCTGCGCCAACGCGATTGCCGGCAGGCACAGGAGGGCGTAGGCAGCGGACCTCATCATCGTCTGGCTCTCATCATATGACGCGGCAGCGGGCTGATTGGGCCGCACCGCCTCACACAATCAACATACAGTCGCCATAGGAGTAGAACCGGTAGCGTTCGGCCACCGCGTGGCGGTAGGCCGCCAGCGCCAGGTCTTTACCGGCGAAGGCCGCCACCAGTAGCAGGAGGCTGGTTTGCGGCAGGTGGAAATTGGTCAGCAGGGCGCCGACCCTTTGAAACTCGAAACCGGGGGCAATCAGAAGGTCGGTTTCGCCGGACATGGCGCCGGTGCGCCAGGCGCTTTCGATAGTCCTGACGCTGGTGGTCCCCACCGCCACCACGCGATGCGCGGCGCGAATGCGGGCCTCGTTTTCCGGCGCGATGCGGTACCACTCGGAGTGGAGCCGGCCCTGCTGCAACTGTTCGGGGCGCAGCGGCTGAAAGGTTCCGAGGCCGACGTGTAGCGTGACCCAGGCGATTGCCGCTCCGCAGGTGCGGGCCTGGTCTAGAATCTCGCTGGTGAAGTGCAGGCCCGCGGTGGGCGCTGCCGCCGACCCGGTTTCGCGCGCGAAGACCGTCTGGTAGCTTTCGCGGTCGCTGGGCCGGTCGGGGCGCTTGATGTAGGGCGGCAGTGGCACGTGGCCAATCCGCTCGAAGGCCTCGAACAGGTCACGGTCGCCCAGGAACCGGATGGTGCGCTCGCCGAAGGGGCCGCGGGCCACGATTTCCGCCTCCAGGCCGCCCTCGAAATGAATCCGTTCGCCCACGCCCATCTTGCGGCCCGGCCGCACCAGCGCCTCCCAATCGCGGCCGCCGGGGGTGACCGCGCGCAGCAGAAACACCTCCACTTCGCCGCTGAGAAATTCGTGGCGTTTGGGATTGTGCTTGCCCACCGGCAGTGAGCGCACTCCTTCGCGATGCCCGAAAAGACGCGCTGGAAACACCCGCGAATCGTTCAGCACCAGGCAATCGCCGGGGCCCAGCAGCGAGGGGAATTCGCGAAACTGGCGGTCTTCCCAGCCGCCGCGCCGGCGATCGACCAGCAGCATGCGCGCGGCGGCGCGGTCGGCCAGAGGCTCCTGCGCAATCAGCTCCTCGGGAAGGTGATAGTCGAATTCCGCCAGGTCCATCCAGCTTCACTGTAGCGGAAACAATTCGCCCTGCTCTTCGCCGGCCCACAGCTCGGGCTGGTATTCGATCATCCCGGAGGCCAGGCCGTAGCGGTCGCGAATACGCTGGACGCGCTCATGAAGGGCGTCCTTGTAGGCCTTGCTCAGGTAAGCGCTACGGGCGAAGGAGGCCTTGTATTTGGGCGCGAGTTCCGGGAAATGGCGTTCGAGGAAGGGAAAGAAGACCTTCTGCGCCGAGGGCATCAGGAACAGCGGGCCACCGCCGAAGGAAAGCGCTCCGGCTTCGCGCGCGGCCTTCGCCAGGCGGTCGAGGGCGCGCTCACCATCGGTGATTCCGGGCATGATCGGGTTGGGAAACACGCTCACGCAGATGCCCGCGGCGCTCAACCGGCGGACCGTTTCCAGGCGCAAGGCCGGCCGTGGCGCGCGCGGCTCCAGCAGGCGGGCCAGCTTTTCGTCCAGGGTGGTGATGGTGAGGTTCACGCCCAGCACATTGGCCCGGGCGATCTCGCACAGCAGATCGACATCGCGCAGCACCAGGTCGGATTTGGTGGTGATGCCCAGAAATCGGCCGCGCTCCCGGGCGAAGACTTCCAGGATGGCGCGGGTGCGGCGGAAACGGCGTTCGGCGGGCTGGTAAGGGTCGGTGGCGGTGCCGAGGGCGATGTGCTCCTTCCGGTCCGTGCGGGCCAGTTCCTGGCGCAGAAGCTCGGCGGCGGCCTGCTTGGCGTAGATTTTGTCCTCGAACGCGGTGGCGTCCAGCTCCATGAATTCATGGGTATAGCGGGCGTAACAGTATTTGCAGCCGAACTCGCAGCCGCGGTAGGGATTAATGGTCCACTGGAACGGCATGTTCGGCCGGGTGCGATTGAGGATGCTGCGCGCGGGGAGTTCGAAATACTCCACCGCGCGCTTGGCTTCCAGCAGTTCGCTTGCGGCCGCCAGCCGGGCGATACCCACAAGTGCCATAGCTTATTTTCGTCTTTTATTCGCCATTTGGCAAGGGGGTGACGTGGTGAAACGCGCCCTCAAACCCGGCCGAGTGCCGGTGGCGGAGGCGTTCCACCGCGATGCCACCAAGAGCCATTCGACCGGCACGGCGGTGGTCTTCGACACCAGTGAACTGCCCAAGCTCTTTTCCCAACTGCGCGTGGTGCGGTACTGCAGCGAGCGTCCGGAGTAGCGCCGGCGCTGTGATACGTTGAGTGGGTGCGATTTCCCTGGATTATGGCCGCACTGGTGGCAACAGCCGCCTTGGCGGCCGAACCCCGCGCCGCCGATTTGCTGAACGCCGCGCGCAAGGGCGACAACGCGCTCATCCGCACGCTGATCAGCCACAAGATCAATCTGGAAGTTCAGGATAAAGATGGGCGCACGCCGCTGATGCTGGCGGCGCAGCACGGGCGCGCCGAATCGGTCCACGTGCTGCTGGCAGGCGGGGCACATCCCGAGGCGCGCGACCATCTGGGCTACACGGCCTATGGGTTGGCGGTGCTTTCGTCTTCCGCGGGGACGATGGAGGCTATCCGGGAACTGCCCCATCCGGGACCGTTTCGCCTGGCCGTGGCGGTGGACGTGTTATCGAAAAACCTGACCACTTCCTGCTTTCTGATGCCTCCGCAAGTGGCTGAAGCCGTCCGCGACCTGAAACTGGGGGTGGTGGCTTTGGACGCGCTGCGCGAGTTCGTGGGCACTTCCGGGAAGGGCGCCGCCGGCCTGGTCGCTGGCGATGCCGACCCCTCCGATGCCGACGCCGCCGTATTGCTGCGGCTGCGCCCGTCTACCGCCTGCGTGGAGCAGCAATCGGCCGACGATGTCACCCTGGCTGTGGATGTTAAGGTCACCCTGGCGGGGCAGGAAGACCCGGTTCTGGAGAAGACCCTGGGCGGCGGATTGAAGGGCCTGCATGCACGGTCGGTGACCGGCCCGGCGCAGTACGGACCGGTCTTCGGCGAGCTGGCGCGCAGCCACGCCGGGGAGATCTACTGGACAGTAGTGGCGGCTCTATTGCGATCCGGACGGTGAGGCGTCCGCGCGCCACATGGCCGCGCCCATGACGCGCCCCTGCCCGGGCTGCTGCACAAACACCACCACCCGCTGTGGAACGGTTGAGGCCGGCACTTCCGCCAGGTGGCTGAAGGTGCCGCCGTGCTTCACCGTCCCGATTTTCTGCAGGCTGCGGACCACCGCAATATGCTCCAGGCGCCGGCCCTTGTTCTCACCGGCGGCCACCTGGGACGCATCGCGGTTGTCGGCCAGCACCATCCAGACGTCGCCCGACGCGGGCGCTGAGGCGATCTCCACCTGTAGCCCGGCGGAGGTGCGGGTCAGCTTCACGTCGGCTTTGGGGCGGCGCGCGGCCTTGGCGATTTCAGCAGCGGCGCGGCCAGCATCGCTGCCCACAAACTGGGCTTCGCCATCCACCACCATCTGCGGCGTGTAAGGACCCTGCTGGGCGCCGAGTTCGGAACAGTAGGTCTCCTGCCGGCGCGAAAAAAGGGCCGAGGAGAAAGGGTCCTTCCAGCCCAGGCTGTTCCAATAATCCACGTGTTCGCTGAGCACGACGGCGTGCCCGTCCAGGCGGGCCAGCAGCACGTCGGCGGGCGGGCAATCGGAACAGCCCTCGGAAGTAAACAGCTCCACCAGCACCGGCGCAGGCATGGGCGCGGGCGTTTGCGCGCCGAGGGCCGCTGCCCAAAGAATCGATACCGCCAGACAGCACCACCGCATGCTGACAGTATAGCGCCGGCCCGCTATGGCCCTTCCGGTCAATAGGCCAACAGCCGCTCCGCCGGTTTGCATCGGTCAACGCCGCCTGGCAGGCACCCTGGCGCAAATTGGCAGCGACGCCCCGAACCCGGCGGCCGTCGCGGCGAATCCAGACGACCATGGAAATTCCGGCCACCAGGAACGCCGGATCCTTAATCCGCCAGTGCCGCCTCCGCGTTCGTCAGCCGCGTCCGATTGCCGTGCAGGTCACCTTGCGGGCGACAACCAGCTTTCCGCAATCCGCTGCGGCCACGGCCCCGGATTTAGGTTATAAGATGCGCGACGGACTGTCCTTCGAGGCCCAACTACGGCGCTCCCCCGGCTGGCCGGCGCCGCCATAACCGGGAAACCTTGTCCGCGATCCGCACGGGCAGCATCCCGCGAAGCCGGCTGTATTCGCGGTGCAAATCGGCGAAATCCGCAAGGGCCTTTTGCTGGCTGGCTTCCAGATGCTCGATCCGCCGGCGAGCCTTTTCCTGGCCGGCTTCCAACTCGTCGATTTTCCGCTGCCCCTTCTCATGGATGGCCGCATTGGTCGCGCACAGATCGACGAACAGGGCCTCCAGTTCGCGGATCCTCCGGTCGCGGCCTGCTGCTACGCGGCGCACCTGAGCGATGCCTTGGGAATCGTCCGTGTGCGCCTCGCCGATCCGGACCAGCGGTTCCATTGCGGCGGCCCGCTCGGCCAGTTGCCGCATCTCCGTCCGCAATCCCGCGATGCCGTCCGGCGGCGTGGCCGGCTTTCCTTCCCTCCAGGAGCACCAGCGCGCGGAACAGCCCGAAGCCAGGTAGCGTCCCGAGATCATGTGGCTTCGCTTGGCCAACGCGCGCGGGCTATTCCATATTTCCGCCAGCGGCGCCTCGTACAAATTGCCAACCGGTTCGGCCAGGAAACACAAATGGACATCGCCGTTCTCGGCCACAAACATGGTGGTCCACGGGTTCGGACAGAGAGGGGTGCCGGCCGCGTCGTCCTGTGCCAGATCGCCGCTGTTGGGGTAAAGCCCCCGGCTGCCTTCCTGCAGAAAACCGGCGTCCAGCCCGTGGACTTCGAACAGCGACGTCAACCCGCTGATGCGAATGCTGCGGAAGCGCCTCCGCGCGGCCGGCAGCGAGCCCTGCATCAAGGTATACAGTTCGGCAATCTCGCCGGCATCGGCAAGAGCTTCGTCCTCCGCCAGCTTCGGCTCGCGAGAGCTGTTGTGCGCGTTGATCTCGGCGGTTTGCAAAGCGACTTCCTCGAATCCGTACTCGCACAGCAGGTCTAAGTAAAGCGGAATCTCACGGAAATTCGAACGCATGATGACAAAGAACGAATCCAGCCGGGGCAGCTCGCTCCCGAGGGTTCGCTTCCAGCGTTGAATTCGCGCTACATTGGCCAGCACCGCGCCGAGATCCGCTCCGCGGCGCATCCGGGCGTAAGTTTCGGGCGTGCCGCCATCAATCGAAACCGTCACGTTTCCGAACGGCAGCCGCACGATGCGTTCCGCCCACTCTTCGGAGATCAGAGTCCCGTTGGTGCTCATGCTTAACACGGGCCGGCGCACAGTTACCGACACGTCTTCGATCAGCTCGGCGAATCCGGGGTAGGCCATGGCCTCGCCGCCCTGGATCCGCAGCGTGCCCAGGTAGGGGTAAATCCCCATGAATTCGCGCCGCAGCTCCCGCCCGATTTCGGCCGGCTTGAGCAGGTTATCCCCGTTTTTGGACTGGTAACAATGCGGGCAGTAAATGTTGCAGGCATTCCCCAGCACCAGGCCCAGAAACCGCGGCTGCGAGCGCAGGTATATATGCTGCTGGAGATACTCGATCTGGCTGAGCCGAAGGTTGTCCTCGTAGATCGTGTCCGGCGAGCCCATGGGGAACTCAATAGGCCAGCAGCCGCTCCATCTCCGCCACCAGCGTCTCGGTTTGCGGCAGGATGGCGGCTTCCAGGCGCGGATGGTAGCCCACCCAGGTATCCAGCGCGCCGACGCGCCGCACCGGGGCATCCAGGTGTTCGAACAACTCGCTCGCAATGCGCGCGGCGATCTCGGCGCCATAGCCGAACGAGAGGCAGTCTTCATGGGCCATCAGCACGCGGCTGGTCTTGGCCACCGACGCGCGGATGGCCTCCCAATCGTAGGGTGCCAAGGTCCGCAGGTCCAGGATTTCGACGGTCGCCTGCGAATTGCGCCGCTCCACCTGGGTGGCGGCGGCGAGGGCCTTCTGCACCAGCGCTCCATAAGTGACCAGCGTCAGGCTGCGGCCGGGCTTGACCAGGCGCGCCTGGCCGAAAGGAATGGTAAAATCCGGGCCCGGATGCGGCGAGCGATTGTACGGTTCGCGGTACAGCTTTTTATGTTCCAGAAACAGCACCGGATCGT
This sequence comes from Bryobacterales bacterium, assembly GCA_963803725.1. Classification (GTDB taxonomy): domain Bacteria; phylum Acidobacteriota; class Terriglobia; order Bryobacterales; family Bryobacteraceae; genus JOPF133. Next base: position 123,527 of record CAWDOH010000003.1, read on the forward strand.
CGGAGCGCAGTGCCGTGCGCAGCAGCCCGCAGGCGTCCAGTGCGTTCGAGGGCATCACCACGCGCAGCCCGGGACAGTGGGTGAAGATCACTTCCCCGCACTGGCTGTGATAGATGGCGCCGCCATTCAAGTATCCGCCGATGGCCACGCGGACGACGGCGGGGCACGAAAATGCGCCGTTGGAGCGCCAGCGCAAAGTGGCCAGCTCATTGCGGATCTGCATCATGGCCGGCCAGATGTAATCGAAGAACTGCATCTCGGCCACCGGCTTAAGGCCGCGAGTGGCCATACCGATGGCGCGCCCTACAATGGCCGCTTCGGCCAGCGGCGTATTGAAACAGCGCTCGGAGCCGAACTCGGTTTGCAGCCCGTGGGTGGCCTTGAAGACGCCGCCTTTGCCTTTCACCTCGCCCAGGTTGGCGGGGTGGCCGCAATCCGCCACGTCCTCGCCAAACACCAGGATGGCGGGGTCGCGGCGCATCTCCTCGCGCAGGGTGGCGTTGATGAGGTCCACCATGGTGAGCGGCTCACCGCGCGGATCGGGCCGGGCCGCAAAGGCCGCGCCGGTGGGGTCGATAGTTTCGGAATACAGGTGGCGCAGGGCGGAGGCGGGGTCAGGCGGCTCGTCGCGCAGGGCCTGTTCGGTAGCCTGGTGCACCTCCAGGTCGATTTCGTGGGTCAGGTCCTGCAACATGCGGCGGTCCAGAATGCCTTCGTCGACCAGCAGTTTGGGGAACTGCAGCACCGGGTCGCGCTGGCTCTCCAACTGGCGCTCGGCCGAAGTTTTGTAGAGCCGCTCGTCGTCCGAAAGCGAATGCGAATAGGGGCGGATGACGTGGGCGTGCACCAGCGCCGGGCCGCGGCCCTGGCGGCAGGACGCTGCAGCCTCCTTGAGGGCGCGGTAGGAGGCCAGAAAATCGGTGCCATCCACTTCCAGCCGCAGCAGATCGGGGAAGCCCTCCACCAACCGCGTAATGCTGCCGCCGGCGGTCTGGCTTTCGATGGGGACGGAAATAGCGTAGCCGTTGTCCTCGATGAGGAAAAGCAGCGGGAGCCGTTCCAGGCACGCAGCGTTCAGCGCCTCCCAGAACTCGCCCTCGCTGGTAGCGCCCTCGCCGCCGCAGACCAGGGTGATTTCCTGCCCCTCGCCAAGGTAGCGGCTGGCGCCAGCGCACCCCACCGCCTGGTTGAATTGCGTGCCGGTGGGCGAGGATGAGCTGACGATGTGCAGCTCGCGGTTGCCCCAGTGGGAAGGCATCTGTCGGCCCCCGGATGCCGGGTCGGCCGCCGCACCCACGGCCTGTTGCAGCATTTCGTGGGGCGTGACGCCCAGGGTCAGGCACAGGGCGCGATCACGGTAATAAGGATAGACCCAGTCATGGCCGGCGTGGAGCGCCATGCCGGCGGCCACCTGCACGGCTTCGTGCCCGGCGCCGCTGATCTGGAAGTAGATGCGGTTCTGCCGCTTGAGGGCGATCTCGCGGTCGTCCAGCCGCCGCGAGGTGTGCATGATCCGAAAGGCGCGGATGAGCTGGCTGGCATCCAGCCCCGCGAAGCGAATGGCCGCGGATTCTTGGGTTGTCGAGCCGGAAGCCACGCGGAAATCCCCCGCCCCCAGTTTACCAGCGGTACTCGCTCGCCAGCCCGCCCGGAAGCCGCGGTACCTCCCGGGGTAACTGGCAGTCTGTGGCGGTTCATCCCGTGGCACCGGCGTCACCGGCGTCACCGGATGTTCATTTGAATACCTCAGCTCCCGCGCATTATGCTGGGTGCAATGCTCCCAAAACTGGTTAGTGGTTTGGTTTGTGCCGTTCTGGCCGCGGCGGCGGCCGACAAAGTCGTCGGTGGACCCTTTGCCGTCAATGTCAGCGGCCGGTCGGCGACGGTGGTTTGGATCGTGGCGACTGCCGAAGCCTCCATCGTTGCCCAAGGCAGCACCGAAGCCCACACCGTGCCCACGTTGCGCGCCGAGAAGGTGGTTTTTCGTGGGCTGAAACCCGGTGTGGAATATTCCTACAAAGTGCCCGGGCAGGAACTGAGCGGCAGCTTCAAGACTCCGCCCTCCGGCGATCATCCGTTCGAGTTTGTGCTGTACGGCGACAACCGCACCCGGCCGGACGCGCATAAGAAGGTGATCCAGGCGGTGCTGGCCAACAGCCACCCCGATTTTGTGGTGCAAACCGGGGACATGGTGGCCGATGGCGCGGATGCCTCCTTGTGGCCCGTTTTCTTCGACATCGAGCGGGAATTGCTGCGCCACGTGGCGTTCTTCCCCTCGCTCGGCAACCACGAACACAACGCCACGGATTACTACGATTTCTTTCAGGCGGCGCCCTACTACTCCTTTGACTGGGGCAAGGCGCACTTCGCCATCTTCAACAGCGACCTCGCCAACTCCGCCCCCACGGAAGCCGCCCGCCAGGCATTCTGGAAAGAGCAGACCGCCTGGCTGGAAGAAGACCTGCGCAAGAGCCAGGGCGCCACGTTCCGCTTCGTGGCGGCGCATCATCCGCCCATGACCGCGGTGGCCAGCCGCCAGGGCGATAACCCGCACATTACCGCCCTCATGCCGATGTTTGAGAAATACCACGTGACCGCCGCGCTGTTTGGCCACGATCACAACTACCAGCACTACCTGAAAAACGGCGTCCACTATCTCATCGCCGGGGGCGGCGGGGCGCCGCTCTACGATGTGGATAAGCCCCCGGCGGGCATCACCATCAAGGTCATGAAGACCGAGAATTTCGTGCGCTTTCAAGTGGATGGGACGGTGGCCCACGTGGTGGCCTTCGCTCCCGACGGGTCCAAAATCGACAGCATGGAATTGCAAGGCGAAGCGCATTAAGCTCTTTCTCCTTCGCCGTACTGCGCCTGAGTAAAAAAGTTCCGCGGCTCTAAAGGTTTCGCTCGCTCCCGCCGATATCTGCAGTCGGCCGATCTTGCGGAAGGCGATGATGCATCGGAACTACACGGTCACCACCAAAATCGCGGGCGCAGTCGCCGTCATGGCGCTCTTCGCCGTTTTTCAGGGCTTGGGGGCCTTCCTGGCCATTCGGGTTCTGGGTGTCCATCTCGACCATGCGTTCTCCAAAGCCTCCTACGAGCTGCCGTTGGCGGAGCAGATCCGGACAGCCATCTACGAGATGCGCTTTGCGCAGCGGGGCATCTCCCTGGGGGTTTTCGAGTCTCCCAAAGACCTGCTCAAAGCGGAAATCCTGTTTCGCGACAGCGGCGCGCAGATCGATAGTATTTTGAATCAGTTAGAGCCTTTGCTCGAAAGCGGGCAGGGCGGTCTGCTGGTGGAAGCCATGAGGCCGAAGCTCCAGAAGTGGCGGAACCTGGGTCCCGAGATGCAACGGCTGGCGGCGGCCCGCGATACCGATGGGCTTTCGCGTTTGCGGACCGGCGAAGTCCGCACCACGGCCGACCAGATGGATGCCGCGGCCAAACAACTGATCGCCATGGGGACCGCCGCTCTGGCGCAGGAGAAAGCCGATGCCGAATCGGCTGCGGCGCGGGCCTACCTGGTTCAGCTTCTTTTAGGTGCGGCGTTCGTGGTGGTCGGAATTTCCATGGTCGTCTGGATTCGCCGCGTTGGCCGCCGGATTCGGGGGGTCGCTGCCAATTTGCGCCAGGGTGCCTGCCAGGCGGCGGAAACTGCCGGCCGCGTGCGATCGGCGGGCCAATCCCTGTCGGAGAGCGCCAGCCAGCAGGCCGCATCACTCGAAGAAACCGCCTCCGGAACCGAGCAGATCCACGCCATGACGCGCAGCAACCTGGAGAACACCAGCCAGGCGGCCGAACTAATGGCGCGGGTGGACGGGCAGATGAAGGCCGGCACCGCCGCGCTTGCGGAGATGCTGGCTTCCATGAAGTTGATTGCCGAATCCAGCCACGGAATCTCCAAAATCAATCGCGTGATTGACGAGATTGCCTTTCAGACCAACATCCTGGCGCTCAATGCCGCGGTCGAGGCAGCGCGCGCCGGCGAGGCTGGCTTAGGGTTCGCGGTGGTGGCTGAGGAGGTGCGCTCGCTCGCCGGGCGTTGCAGCCAGGCCGCGAAGGACACCGCCGGGTTGATCGACCAATCTGTCAGCCGGTCCCGAGAAGGCAGCGTAAATTTGCAGAACCTGGCCGATTTGGTCCACAGCATGGTGGCGAGCGCGGTGCAGGTCAAAAACCTGGTGGATGAGGTTCGCGTGGCCAGTGAAGAACAGACCCGCGGCATGGATCAGATCTCCAAAGCCCTGACGCGGATGGAATCGGTTACCCAGCATACCGCCGCCTTAGCCGCCGATGAAGCCACCGCCGGCAACCAGATGGCCGAGCAGTCTACTGGCCTGAAGACCCACGCTGCCGGCCTCGACCGGCTATTCGGAACCACCACCGACGGCTAGCCACCGGCGGGAATACACCGCCTCCTGAGGCAAATTGGCTGGACGTCACGATTGCCCAAACAGCTTGCGGGATCTTTCGCGGATTTCCGCTTCGCCGACGTCCTCCAGATGGCTGGCAAACATCCATAGGTGGCCGAAAGGATCTTCCAGCTTCACCACCCGGTCGCCATAAAACTGATTCTCCGGAGGCCGCAGCACCTTGGCGCCCGCGGTGGCTGCACGGCTGGCCAGCGCGTCCACATCCTCCACATAAACGTGAATCGTTACCGGCGAGCCGCCGAGCGCCAGAGGGCTGCGCACACCCAACTCCGGGAACTCGTCTGAGAGCATGATGACCGCCTCGCCAATGCGGATTTCGGCGTGCCCGATTTTGCCATCGGAGTCCGCCAGCCGGTACCCTTCGCGCGCTCCAAAGGCCTCGCCGTAAAACCGGATGGCCTCCGCCGCATGACGGCAGCAAAGGTACGGGGTGGCGCCCCTGTACCCTTCCGGAACGGCTTGCGGCATGGCTCAAAACCCTTCCCAAACGTAAGCCGAAAACCGGCGCACCGTCTCGAATCCCATTTGCTCGTAAAGGTCCACTGCGGCGGTATTGGAGGCCGTCACGGTCAGGCTTGCCGACCGGCAGCCCAAGTCCCGCAGGGTGATCAGCGACTGCCGCATGAGGGCGTGGCCGATGCCGGTTCCCCGCACCGCGTGCGAAACGCAGATCTGCGTAATGTGGCCGGATTCCGGCGCTACCAGGCTGGCCAGCGAGATGCCGCACAGCCGGTGCGTCACCGCGTCGAACGCTACGTACGAGGCGGGCCGGAAAAAGGTTCCGCAACCGGGATACTGCACGATGTTGGCCAGGAACCGCCGGGCGCCTCCCGGGCTGCGGTACTGATCGTTGATGAGGCTGTCCACGTGGCCCTGGTAGGCCTCGGAAATCAGCGCCGCGGCTGCGTCGTGGTACTGCTCCGACCATTTGTCGATGTACATCGGGCGGCGCACCTCGCCATCGCCCAAATCCGCCCGCCGCAGCTCCACGCGCATGAAGTTTCGCGCGTACGCGCCCAGGTATCGCTCCGCCGGGGCTGGCCGGGCGGGAGCGAACTGCAGCATCATAAGTTGCGATTCGATGCGCCGGATGTGGCGGTTGGCCATGATCTCGTTCAGTGCGGCTTCCAGCAGCGAATTTTCCCGCTCCACGGTTCGCTGGGCGCGCCTCACGTACAGATCGCCAATCAGCCCCTTGCCGTCTTCGAGCACGTAATACAGGTAGCCGGCCACCGTCCCGTTCTCAATCAGGGCGCCGCCGTTCAACGCCCGCATGTCGACGAAGCGGCGCACCAGGTCGGCCGATTTTTCAAAATCCCACTCCAATTCGCTATGCCACGAATCGGTCTCCTCGGCAAGCAGAGCTTCCAGGTCGCGCGCGGTCACCCGCCGCAAATCGACGATTTCGGAAGGCCGGCACGGGGCCGGATGTAGCCGGGCGGCCATGGAATTCCTGCTATTGTACCCCGTACATCGCGGCGTAACCTAGTTGCTGCCGGATATAATCGCGCGGGTAAGCCAAAGATACTGAAGCGACCTTTCCATCCCCGCCGAACCGCGCCGTCAAGTCGGCATTAATCCCGCACCAGTAGGTGGGCACGTTCAGCTTGCGGTAGCGCGCCACCACCTGATCGCGCAGTTTCGGGTCGAAGTGCACCGCGTACTTGTCCACCAGCGCCTTGATGGCCGGGTAGTCGCCCTCGGCTTTGATCCGCATCAGCTCGGCCAGCAGCATCCCGACTCCCTGGTGCATCTTGTCGAAATCCTTTAGCAGCAGGTAGGTCTTGCCGCCGCGCTGGATTTTCTCGATCGCGTCGGTCTTATCCATGATGTAGTTGACGATCAACTGGCGGTTGCGCTGGTGGTCTTCCTCAATGGTGTCGCCTTGCGGGATGCGCTCAAGCTGCGTGAGGCCCACCCGCACGGCGGCATAGTACATGGCCTTGGCCACGTCCGGGTTGGAGATCAGACCGAGCTCGCCCAGTTTGGGATCGACCACGTTCCACAGCGCCATCAGGTCCGCGCGGGCCTCTTCAAGCGTCGAGAAGTATTCTTTTAAATAGGCTTCCGAACCGCCCTTCAGCTTGGGATTCAGCTTGCCTGATCCGTGCCCGATGACCTCGTGGAGCGCGGTCATCAGGTCGGATGCCTCATCGCCGTGTTTCTTGCAGATGGCCACTTCTTCGGGTGAGGCGGCGAACTCCTCCAGCGGGCCGAAGCCGGTGGCCTCGCGCAGCGTGCGCGAGCTGCCCGTGAACAGAAAGCTCTTGCTGCCGTACTTCTCGCGGATCTCGTTTTCGTTCGGCAGGTTATCACCGATGGTGTTGACGTGGAAGTCGCCCGTCTCGATGACCGTCTCCACCGCCTTGGCCAGCGGCGGCTTCACGCCCTGCTTCTTGTATTGCGGCAGCCACGGGGCGTGGTCCTCGAAATATTGCGCGTTGGCGGCAATCTTGGTCATCAGCCCGCTGAATTTCTGGTCCGTGATGGTGACGAAGCTTTGAGACGTGCCCTTGGCGGCGCGTGCGTCGCGATAGACTTCGATGAAGCCGTTCGCGAAGTCCACTGTGGGATTATTCTGCACCCAGGCGATCCCAAAGCGGATCCAGTCGGCTGGGTCGCCAGTCTGGTAGTAGCGGATCAGCGCATCCAGCACCTCTGCCTGGCCCGGTTCGGCATACTCGCGCGCGTGTTCCAGGCATTCGTAGGCCTTCTTCAGGAACAGGGCGTAGTAACCCGGCGGCACTTTGCCATCCGGCGTGCCGGCGCGATAGACCTGTTCCTGCAGCCGCCCATCGCGCAGCCGCACGAGGCGGGAGTTGAGCGGATGGGCGTCGTGGAAGTTTTTCAAATCCTTCATGCTGACGTCAAAATAGAAGTTGTTGGCGCTGGCTTCCAGGATGTCCAGATCGCCCTGCGGGCTTTTGGCGGTGATCAGAGGCTGGAAAGTGGCGTCGAAGAACGAGGGTTGGATGACGGTCAACTCGCGGTCCAGGTCGGACTGGTTGCGGATGGGCGGCACGCCGTAGGGAGCGCCCTGAAATCCGCCGCTCCGCAGCACCGCGGCGGCCGCGGTCTTCAGTTCCTCGAAGGTGAACTCCGGCAGGAACTTTTGCGCGGTCATTTCGTTGTGGTTCCCGCGATTGGCCCAGAACAGCTTGGTGAAGTCGGATATCTTCCGCCGGACCTGCGGATTCAGCCCATCCGCATGGCGCATCAGTTCTTCAAGCAAACGTTTCTGGCGCAACCCGTAGAGCGAGTTCTGGTCGTAATTGATTGGGTCGATGGCGATGGATGCCTGGCTCAGCCAGTATGCCAGGGCCTGCTGGCGGGGAGTCAGGCCTTGAAAGCTGTTGGCCTCCAACTGGACGAAACCGGTGGTGGCGATGCGATCCACCAGGGCGTGGTTGTCGGCTGCCAGGGCCACGGCCGCCAGTGCCGCAAATGCAAAAACAATCGCTAACCGCAACATATTCTTCTTGTCTCCTATGTTAAACCACGGTTAAAGCGCCGTTGCAGGGGCTCGCCGCCGTGACCGTCGGACTACCCGCGTATTTGGGCCGGGGTGCAGTGGCCATCCGAACCGTTGGCGGCAATTGAGGACCACCGCGCCCGTCGGCCCCGCCCTACCCGCACACCCCGTCCGGGGGGAGTGGCCCGCCCGCACAGTTGCGCACGGTTAATGGGCCGACCAGCACGCGCCTAACCCATACACTTTGACAGCCGCCTCGGCGGTTACCCGAACCGTTGCCACCGCTGTGGCGGGATTGCATCGGCCCGTCATCGCACCACCCGGACATTCGGGCCGGGGGCGCAGTGGCCCGCCCGCACGGTTGCCGGTTACAGGGCGACGGCGTCCGGCTGCCATCGCTCTGCCCACACCTTGCAACCGCCGCCGATTCGGCGATCTGAACCGTTGCCGACTGCTGTGGCACCACCCGGACATTCGGGCCAGAGCCGAAGTAGCCGCCCCCACGGTTGCCCACGGTTACAGGACGGCGTCCGGCTGCCATCGCTCTGCCCACACCTTGCAACCCGCCGCCGATTCGGCGATCTGAACCGTTGCCGACCGCTGTGGCGGGATTGCATCGGCCCGTCATCGCACCACCCGGACATTCGGGCCAGAGCCGAAGTAGCCGCCCGCATGGTTGCCCCCGGTTACAGGGCGACGGCGTCCGGCTGCCATCGTTCTGCCCACACCTTGCAACCGCCGCCGATTCGGCGATCTGAACCGTTGCCGACCGCTGTGGCGGGATTGCATCGGCCCGTCATCGCACCACCCGAACATTCGGGCCAGAGCCGAAGTAGCCGCCCGCATGGTTGCCCCCGGTTACAGGGCGACGGCGTCCGGCTGCCATCGTTCTGCCCACACCTTGCAACCGCCGCCGATTCGGCGATCTGAACCGTTGCCACCGCTATGGCGGGATTGCATCGGCCCGTCATCGCACCACCCGGCCCGCACGCATGGTTGCGCCCGGTTACGGGCGACGGCACCCGGCCGCACGCTCCGACCGCCGCCTCAGCGGCTGCCATCGCCGTTGCCGACCTTATGGCGCGACCGTATCGGCGCGCCAACGCACCACCCGGACATTCGGGCCGCGCGGCGCCCAGACCTGCGGGTCGGTGGGCCCGAATAAGGTCAGCACCGGGGCGCCGGTGGCTGCCGCTAAGTGCGTGATTCCGGAGTCGTTGCCCACGTACAGCCGGGCGCGGGCCAGCCAGCAGGCCAACTCGTAGAGATCGGCGATTCGTACCGCGCCCTCAAGCGGTGGGTCATCGGGGCCGGCGCACCACTCGACCGGCATCGCGCGCCCGAGCGCCCCGGCGAGCGCGCGGAAATTGCCCAGGGGCCAGTTCTTCCGCGCGCTGCCCGAGAACGGATGGATCACCGCGAAATTGCCGCGCGGGCCGCGGCACTCAAGGTGGGCAAGGCGCGGAATCCCGTCGCCGGCCGGATCGCGGCAGGCACCGTCCATGGCGGCCACCTGCCGCAAGTAGAAATCCGCCGCGTGACCGCCGCCCTCCGGCGGCAGCGCCTGCAAAAACCGGAAAGGAAGCCCGAGCGATCGCGTAAGCCCCACAAAATCAGGACGATTGGCGCCGTACCAGGAAACGATCCGGTCAAAGCCGCGGAGCTCCGGCAGAAGGCTTGGCGGCGGTTCGGCCACACCCAGAAGGCCGATTCCGGTGGCGGCAATCGAACGAACCCGATCGGCGAAGCGGACCAGAGGCACGCACGCGCCCGCGCTCCACACCTCCAGGTACTCGCTCTTGAGGCATTCCAGGGCCGGCAGCGAAAGAATCAGGTCGCCGATGGCGCCCGGCCGAATGGCCAGCGTACGCATCGCGGTTCAGTATCGCAAACCCCGGTTCCGGGTGCATTGCCAGCCGCCTACCAAGCCACCACCCGCAAAAATGCCCGCAAATCCCCCCAAACACCCTAAACAGATCGGCTGGAGCGTGTTTTATGCACAACTCTTGCACTGTTTCAGCTCGGTAACTCTTTCGTAACAAACCAAATAAAAATTGAGGAAAAGGTGCGGTTTCCCGCACAAAAGGCGTTGACGGAAAACGCGTTCGGAGGCATAGTTAAGGTGGTTCCAAGAGGTTTGAGGAACAGCAAGCCTACGGGGCAGTAGCGGACTGGAAACGATGATCCGAAGCCAAACCTAGTAATAGAACAGGTTTCGGGGAGCAACCGGAGATCGGGCAGGTCCTGGAAGGCGGGTTGCCGAGCGGCGAAGCCAGTGGAAGCGTCGATCCCGAGGGAGGTAAGAGTCCCGAAGGGGAGCGGGAGCTGGAAGCGCAGCTTGGGGAGTCTAGCGGCGAGACCGCAACGGGTCTGGCGCGTGGAAGTAGCCAAAACCGGGGCAAACCGGCAAATTTGGTTGCGGAGCGCCAAGACGGACCGGGCGGAGGAGCCGATTGGGCTCGGAAACGAAGCAGCAGGCCGGGAACTTTGACCCCGTGACGGAATCTGCGCGAGCGGAGATCATCGCGGGCGAGAGAAAGGCCGTTGCGAGCGGACAGCCCCGTTCGAAATGAATACGCGGCGCGTCTGTCGGCATTGATCCGGTGGCCGGAAAATCCGGTAATCGGGGAGCTGGCAGGCTGGGCGTCCGGAAATTTCGAATGACTTGTTCGATACCGTGCATGCCGGTTGCGAGCAAAGCTGGGAATCAGGTCACTTGGAACCATTTCTTTTTTGGGGGCGCGAGGCGGATGGCTGGCTCAACAGCGGGCCGGCCAACCGCAGATCCGGGTGGTGTCAAACCGCCGGGACGCTCCGCCGGTCTGCCACGTAACGCGCCACAAATTCCCCGAACGCCTCTTTGAGCAGCGTGCAGATTCTCCTTCGGCCCGCCAGAGCGTGTCCCTCGATTTGCGCCACGGGCAGAAGATCGCGCGTGGTGGAGGTGATGAACACCTCGTCGGCGCTCTCCAAATCCGCGGGCATCAGAGTGTGCTCCTCTAACTGAATGCCCGTAACCGCAATTTCGCCGAGCAGCACTTCGCGGGTGATCCCGGGCAGGCATCCGGAAGTGAGCGGAGGCGTCCACACACGGTTTCCGTGGGCGGCGAAGATGTTGGCGGAGGTGCACTCGGCCACCTCGCCCCGCTCGTTGAGCAGAACCACCTCGTCGAAACCGCGCTGCTGCGCCGATTCGATCCAGGTCAGGTTCATGGCCCAGGAAATAATCTTGGTGCCCGCGAAGCCGCACGCCGCGTGGCGGGCGTTGGGCACATAGCTCAGCTTCACCTGCTCGCCCCACTCTTTGCTGTCGGCAGTGAGCGCAATCAGGTCGCTCTTGCGGCCGTTCGAGGGACCGGCCCACATGCTGCCATCGTTGCGCACGATCACCAGCCGGAGCGTCGAGTCGTACGCGTGGTTGGCCTCCACCAGCTCCAGCAGCTTGCGCCGCACGGCTTCGGAATCCGGCGGAATGGCCACGTGAAACGCCGCCGCGTCGCGGGCGATGCGCGCCCAGTGCCGCTCGAAGGCAAACAACACGCCCTCGGTGACCTTCATGGTGGTGAACACGCCCCACCCGGCCAATAGTCCAACCTGTCCAGGGGAAAGCGTGGTGTCGGAGACCGCGCCGAGGGTGTCGTTGTGGAGAACGTGACGGTGGAGCACGCTGCTATTTTAACGCGCCGCGTCCGGCAGCAACCGCACTTCCGCCTACTTCCAGTTGGGGAACGGATCGGTGCGGGCGTCGCGGCAGGCCGCCAGCAGGTCCGGCACGCGCTTGCGGCGCTCGAAGAGCCGTTCCAGCAGGCGATCCAGCTCATCCTCCTCTCCGGCGATCCAATCCGGCGGGATACGTTTCCAGGCCTGGTCCACGACTTCTTCGGGAAAGTTCACCACCTGCTCGAGCCAGGGCTGGAAGTCGTTCAGCGAGGTGACCGATTCGTAGACCAGCCGCCGGGCATAGAGGCCCTGCACCGGCGATTCGGGGAAGTCCCAGTGCGGGCCATTGAAGGCAAATCCGTGGTCGATCATGCGGGCCACAAACGCCGGTCTGGGTTCCTCGGCGGCGCGCGAATCGCTGCGGCGCACCCGCGCGCGGTGAAACACGCACTGGCGCCCATCGGCATTGGCCACCCACTTGTCGAAGACCAGGATGGCGCGAAAGTCTTCCAGGTTGGCCACGCCGGGCAGCAGTGAGTCGGGCAGAAAATCATAGACGGCCAGGCGGGCGGGGTCACCCGGATATTGCGAGCCGAAATGCCAGCCCGGCTCAACCGGCAAATGGCGCGATCCGAGTGTGAGGTGCACCTCCGGGTGGGCCTCCAGAAATTGCGGCGTGACTTGGATGAGAGCCACCGGCGGCGCGGCGATCTTCAGGTAATCGAGCAGCGCCGACGCGAGCAGCTCATTCACCAGAACCCGCCGGTGCTGCGGGTTATTGCGAAACTTCACCACGTACCACCTGCCGTCATCCGCCTCCAGCAGATGGGCCTGGGCCCCTCCTCGCATTTTTCGGACAAGCCCGGCGGCGGTCAGCGGCATCGCAGAGGAAATCTAGTACCCTAGAGTTGTATCACACGGAGGAAGAAAAGATGGCGGAACCGCAAGCTGCAAACCCGGTGCCTGAGAGTACATCCGGCACGCCTCGCAGCAAAGACGAAGTGGCCCTGGAGCTAATGAAATTCATTGCCGTGAATACGGGATTCGGACGAGCTTTGCAATCATCGGCCGGTTTTTCCGGTAAGCCCGTGGCCCGCTCGCCGGAGGAGCAGGCGGATGCGCTGCTGGATCTGTTCGAGCGCTGCCGGCGGGTGGTGAACAAAGAGAATTGAGCGGCTGCCCGGCGCAAGCCGGGCCACATCGCCCTACGGTTCCACCGCGCGCCAAGGCGGCGCACCGGCTAGCGCTTCTTGGCCTTTTTGGCCGGCGCTTTTTGGGCAGGAGCCTTCTTGGCAGGAGCCTTTTTGGCCGCTTTTTTGGCCGGTGCTTTCTTGGCGGGCGCCTTCTTGGCTGCCTTTTTCGCGGGAGCTTTCTTGGCAGCCTTTTTGGCCGGCGCTTTCTTAGCAGCCGTTTTGGCAGGAGCTTTCTTGGCCGGGACTTTCTTCGCCGCGTGGGCCGGCTTCTTGGCGGGCGTCTTCTTGGGCGTGGTGGCCTTCTCTACCGGTTTCTTGGGAGGCGCTTCCGGCTCGGGCTCGGCGGGCTTTTGCGCTTCTGCCGGGGCCGGTTCCGGCACAGGAACTTCCACGGCGATTATGGCGACTTCCTCTACCTCGTCGTCGTCTTCGTCGTCTTCCGAGTCTTCGTAGTCGTCAAGTTTGGAGTCGTGCTCGGCGTGTTCCTCGTCATCGTAGTCGTGGAAGTCTTCCAGTTCTTCTTCGTCTGCGGCAAAGAATTTCGGACTGTCAAACATTAAAGCAAGCCTCCTCTGATCAACCAGCAATCACCCATAGAATACCCCGTTTTGAAGATTGTGCAACAACGAAAAACAACAACTGGCTAAATTGCATCGTGCTTCGCGTGATCGGAAACCCCGCTTTTCAGGCCCTGGCTGGGGCTGCGGCACCATGGGCGCAGGTGCCGCGATATGGAACGTATTCGATAGCGCCACGCTGCTCGCGCATGGGCGTTCGGTAAGAACCTGGGTGGCGGGATGCCAGCCAAGGCTCTTCGCGGTTACGCCTCACCGTTGCGCCAGCCGGCGCGTTGTGCAGGCAGTGCCGAATTCGCAACCGCACGGGTTGAGGTCTGTCGATAAGCTTGCCTTACGCTTCGGCCAAGGGCGCAAGTTCGCAGCGTGGTATGCGAATGGTATGCGAATGGAGCTTGTTGGGCTTACCGCCTGGGCGGTCGCGGTCGATCAGTGGGTGGCCAGGTGCGCAAGTTTGTGCCGCGGTTTGCGAAGCTGCAGGGGCTTGGTGCAGCCACGCCGCCAGCACCACGCCGCCGATCAGGCCCGCGCCCGACGCCCGCCGGATGCCGGCCTCGCGGCGATGGCTCTCGTCATCCACCAGCTGCAGGTTCGCCAGGTTGGCCGCCGCAATCAGCGCCAGCACCAGCAGCAGAGCCACCGCCGAGGACCATGTCGAAGCCAGCAACTCGAGGACGCGAGGGCAGGTGTCGACCCTTCGACACGCTGTGACGAAACGCCGCCTTATTGGTTCGAGACGCCGGCGATCAGCACGGAGGCCTTCTGCTGCGGCGGCTTGACGGACGCGGTATTCCGGCGCACCGGGGCCTTGCTGGCTGGGGCGTGGGTGCGCGCAGTGGCCGCATGCGGCGTTGCACCACGGCTGGTAACCGCGGGATGCATGGCGGCACGGGTGGTGTGCTGCGTGGTGGTGCGGCGTCCTGCCGCAGAATGGGACACCACGGCGCGCGGGGGATCCGGACGGGCCGCCAGCGGAATCATGAGCCGGTCTCCTGACTGCGGTTCGGCGGAATTCAGATTATTGACTGCAACGATACTGGCCGCTGCGACACCATACCTCTTAGCGATCACCGGCAGGGTCTCGCCGAGGGTTACCGTATGCATCCTCCACGTATCGCAATGACTGGGTGGAACCAGATTCAGCGCCGCGATCAACTGATTGCCGGTCCCTTTGGGCACGTGGATCGGATAATGTTCGGGAGCGATGCCCCGCAAGACCGCCGGGTTCAACCTCTCCAGGTCGGAAAGCGGCGCGCCGGTAATGTCGGCCACCAGGGAAAGCGAAGTCGCCGCGGGGGTTTCGATGGTGTCGTACTCGATCGGCGGGTCCAGCGTCAACCCGTCCAACCCGTAGGCCTTGGCGTTCTTCTCCATGATCGTCATGGCCAGAATGATAGGCACGTAATTGGTGGTTTCGGCGGGCAGCACGCCGCGGTTGCGCAACTCCCAGAAGTCCGCATAGCCGGTGCGCTCCACGGCCTTTTCCACCACTCCGGGGCCGCAATTGTAGGCCGCAATGGCCAGATACCAGTCGCCGAATTCGGAGTACAGGTCGTGCAGGTGGTGGGCGGCCGCGCGGGTGGCTTTCTCGGGGTCCATGCGGTCATCGGTGTAAGGCGTCTGCTTCAAGCCGTATTGCTGGCCGCGCCAGGTGAGGAATTGCCACATGCCCCCCGCGGCGGCCGTCGATACGGCGCGCGGAATGAACCCGGATTCGGCTTGCGCCAGGTGCAACAGCTCTTGCGGCACACCCTCTTCATCCAGGATGCGCAGGATCATCGACCGGTAGCGGCCCGAGCGCTCGGTGCCGCCGACGATGGTGCCGTGGCCGCTTTTCGCGAAGTAGTTGATGTACCCGAGCACCGCGTCATTTACCGAGAGCGGCAGTTTCGAAACCGTGGCCTTCACCTGGTCGAGCACCTGGTCTTTGAGTTTCGGATCCACCGGGAAGGTCATCTGCAGAATGTCCTCGAGGGGAGCCTTCTCAAACTGGCCTTCTGCCGTGGCAGTCTGCGAGTCCGCCGAGGCGCCCATGCCTTCCAGGTCGAACTTGTGAATGCTGTCTACCATTTCATCCAGGCGGCTATCCAACTCTTCGCGATCCGAGGGAGTCTGCGCGGAGGCTTCCAGCATCCAATCAACAGCGTTGTCGAATTCCTTGCGGGCGCCGTCGATATCGTTGGTCTGGTACAACTGCTTGCCGCGTTCGTACGCCTGTTCGGCGCGCTGCACATTGACGTCCCAGCCGATTTTGCGCTGGGGGACAGTGGTCGTGGTGGCAATTATGGAGGGAGGGAGGTCCTTTAAATAGAGGTTAGGTTGCAGCGGAACGTTGGGGGCTTCTACTTCGGGGATGGATGCACTGGGGGCCGCTGGAAGGAACGCCATTTGGAATCTGGATTGCTGGGGATACCCACAGGAAACGGTGAGGGAGGCCATCGCGATCAGGACATAGGAAGAAAGCGTCGTCGTTCGAAAATCCATCAATACCTCGGACTCGTAAAATACAAAACGACTGCACGAGGCTTACGCCCCAAACGGAAACTAAAAGACTATAACAGCAACGTGAGAATTGCAACACAAGAGGATACTTTTGCCTTCTCGCGGCTGAAAAAATGCGCATTCTGCACGCCGGGCGTCCGTTTATCCATCCGGCGCTCCCATCCCCCCGAACCGGCCCAATGTGTCAAATGCGGGCGGGTATGTGTCTCTATTCCTCTTCTTCTTCTTCGCCAGCCTTGGCGGCCTTGGCAGCAGCGATGATTTTGTCCGCCTGCAACTGCGGCACGAAATCGTAGTGGTCGAACTCCATAGTGAACGAAGCCCGACCCTGGGTCATGGCCGTCAAGTCACTCTGATAGTTTAACATTTCCGCCATAGGTACCTGAGCGCGCAGAAACTGGGTGCTGCCTTTGGTTTCCATGCCGGAAATGCGGCCGCGGCGTCCGTTGAGGTCGCCCATCAGGTCGCCGGCGTACTCCACGGGCGCCTGGATCTCCACATTCATGATCGGTTCCAGCAGCGCCGGCTTGGCCTCCTGCATGGCCGCCTTAAAAGCCTTCCGGGCCGCCAGCTTGAACGCCAGTTCGGACGAATCCACGTCGTGATAGGAGCCGTCGTAGACCGTGACCTTGAAATCCACCATAGGGTACCCGGCCAGGAAGCCGTTCTCGGCGGCCTCCACAATTCCTTTTTCCACAGCCGGAATGATAGTTTTTGGGAATGGAGCCGCCGAAAATCTCGTTGGCGAACTCGAACTTGGCGCCCCGCGCCAGCGGCTCCATCTTGATCCAGCAATCGCCGAACTGGCCGTGCCCGCCGGTCTGCTTCTTGTGGCGGCCCTGCACGTCGGCATGCCCGCGGATGGTTTCGCGGTAGGGAATCTTGGGGGCCTTGAGCGTCACATCGACGCCATACCGTTTCTTCAACCGGCTAACCACGATTTCCACGTGCTGCTGGCCGGCGCCCGCCAGCAGGAACTCGCGGGTCTGCGGCGTCGCGGTAGAAGCGCAGCGACTGGTCCTCTTCCAGGATCTTGTGGACGGCGTTGCCCATGCGATCCTCGTCGTTGCGGGACTTGGCTTCGATGGCGAAGGCGATGGACGGCTCGGGCAGTTTCACCGGCGGATAGGTGACGTTGGTACCTTTGTCCGCCAGGGTGTCGCCGGTCAGTGTTTCCTTGAGCTTGGCGACCGCGCCGATATCCCCGGCGTGCAGCTCGGTGACCGGCTGCAGAGTTTTCCCCTGCGGGCTGCTCAGGTGCGCCAGGCGCTCGGCCCCTCCGCGCTGGACATTATAAATGTTGGCATCGTTCTTCACCACGCCGCTCATCACCTTAAAGAAGGTGATCCGGCCGGCGAACGGATCGGCGGTGGTCTTAAATACATATAGGGCGGGTTGGTCGCTGTCGGCAATCTTGCGGGTGGCGCCGTCGGCCGAGCCGCCTACCAGCACCGGGGACGCTTCGCGATCAACCGGGGCCGGCAGGTTTTCGACAATGAAGTTGAGAACCAATTCCGTGCCGATATTGTGCAGGGCCGAGGCGCACATGACCGGGCAGATTCGCATCTCCCGCACACCCTGTTTCAGGCCATCGATAATATGTTCGGCGGGAAGGGTTCCTTTCTCGAAAAATTCTTCCATCAGGGCATCGTTGCCCTCCGCTACCATTTCCACCAGCGCTTCGTGAGCCTTCTGGGCCGCCTCGGCCAGGTTGCCGGGGATTTCCCCCTCCTTGCCCTTGCCATCGCCATCCGGCGTGAAGCCGTAGGACTTCATTCGGATCAGGTCCACTACGCCCAGGAAATCGCGCTCGGAGCCGATGGGCATCTGGATAGGCACGGCGGCGCGGCCGAAAGCCTCCTGGACGCTGGCCAGGGCCCGCTGGAAGTCGGCGCGTTCGCGGTCCAGCTTGTTGATAATAATGGCGCGCGGGAGTTTGAAATCTTCGGTGAACTGCCACACCTTTTCGGTCTGCACCTCCACGCCGGCCACCCCGTCCACCACTACCAGGGCGGAATCGGCGGCCACCAGGGCGGCGCGCGCATCATTAATAAAGATGTTGTAGCCGGGGGTGTCCAGGATATTGATTTTGGCCTTTTTCCACTCCGCGACCGCCACGGCGGTAGAGATGCTGATCTTGCGCTGCATCTCCTCCTCGTCAAAATCGGTAATGGTGTTGCCCTCATCGACACGGAGGAGGCGGTTCGTGGCTCCGGCGGTGAAGAGCAACCCGGCGGTGAGCGTGGTTTTACCGGAATCGCCGTGGCCCACCACACCGACGTTCCGAATATCCTTGCTTTCGTAGGTTTTCACGGGTTGTCTTCCTTTTTAAAACGGAATAGTAACACGAGCCGGGAGGAGGCGGCGGGGCTCTGTCTCACCGCGGAGCACAGGCATCGATTGATATCGATGTTCGCGGGGCGAGGAAACCCCCGACAGGCCAGCGGCGGGCGCGGGCCCATTCGACGCGGAGAACACGTATCGACTGCTGTCGATGTTCTTGGGGCGAGGAAACTCCAGACAGGCTAGCAGCGGGCGCGGGCCCATTCGACGCGGAGACGCGGAGACGCGGAGACGCGGAGAAAAAAAAAACGCGGAGCAGGCCAAAGATTGTGTTCTCCGCGTTTTCCCTCCGCGTCTCCGCGTCTCCGCTTCAAGAAAGCCAGCCTTCCCGCAAGCGCCTCAAGACGTGCTCAAATAGGAGATTACCCGATATGGCTTTTCGAGGTGTGGATTATTTCTGCATCGACTCGCTGTTTTCTGAGCAGGAGTTGCTGGTGCGGCAGACGGCGCGGCGGTTCGCCGACGAGCGGATCGCGCCGCTGATCCGGGATTGCTACCGCGAGGCCCGCTTTCCCTCCGAATTGATCCCCGAGTTGGCGGAATTGGGCTTCCTGGGCGCCAACCTGGAAGGCTATGGCTGCGCCGGCATGAGCAACGTCGAATACGGGCTGATCATGCAGGAGCTGGAAAGGATCGATTCGGGGGTGCGCAGCTTCGTCTCCGTCCAGGGCGCGCTGGTGATGTTTCCGATCCTCAGCTATGGGTCGGACGCGCAAAAGCAGAAATGGCTGCCGCGGCTGCAAAACGGCCAGGCGGTGGGGTGCTTCGGGCTGACCGAGCCGGATTTCGGTTCCAACCCGGCGGGCATGCGCGCCACCGCGCGGCGCGACGGCGACGGCTGGATTCTGAACGGCGAGAAGACCTGGATCACCAACGGCTCGGCGGCCGATGTCGCAGTGGTCTGGGCGCGCGCCGCCGAGGGCGTCATGGGGTTCCTGGTGGAACGCGGCACGCCGGGATACAGCACCTCGGATATCCACGGAAAATGGTCCATGCGGGCGTCGGTCACTTCCAGCCTGGCATTTGCGGATTGCCGGGTTGCGGAAAGCGCCCGCCTGCCCGGTGCGCGGGGGCTTCGGGCGCCGCTTTCCTGCCTCACCCAGGCCCGCTACGGGATCGGCTGGGGCGTAGTGGGCGCTGCCATGGATTGTTACGAGACGGCGCGGCAATATTCGGTCCTCCGCAAACAGTTCGACGACCGCCCGATCGCCTCGCACCAACTGGTGCAGGAAAAGCTCGCCTGGATGATTACCGAGATCACCAAGGCGCAGTTGCTGGCCCTGCACGCGGGGCGCATGAAGGACCAGAAGAAGATCGAGCCGGCGCACATCTCCATGCTCAAGCGGAACAACGTGGCCATGGCGCTGGAGTGCGCGCGCCTCAGCCGCGACCTGCTGGGCGCCAACGGCATCACCGACGAGTACCCCATCATGCGCCACATGTGCAACCTCGAAACGGTCAAAACCTACGAGGGCACCGACCACATCCACGCCCTCGTCATCGGCGAACGGGTGACCGGAGTCGCGGCATACCGGTGAAGCCGCTCCCGCTCAAGTTCAATGGCGCCTGAGCGGTTGAAGCTAGTTCCACTTTCTTTTTTGAAACTCCTCCATCACGTTGTTGTAGTAACTGTCGTAGCGCGTGAGTGCGTCGAACGCCTCCTTTCTGATCTTAGCGACGGCGGCGAAACCAGCCTTCCCGGCTCCATCCATAAAGTCCTGCGGAAACGATTTTTGAACCCTGCCGAAGTTCTTGTCGATCATCTCACGGCTGCTGGGGATGAGGCCTAATTTGTTTCTATACTGCTGGTACTTCTCTTTCCTCTTATCGGGATGCATCGTTTCGAAGACTGGGTCCTTTTTAACCACCCGGTTCCAATCGTCCTTGTCCTTGATGAACTGGATGCCACTCAGGGCTTTTTCGGTGGCAGCCTTGAATTCCTCGGTGACCTTCGCCAGTTGCTTGGCAAGCGCCTTTTCGCGGTTCTCGCCGCCCGATTGGTACTCTTTGGCAATCGCTTTCAGCTTCAGCCGCTGATTTTCAATAGCGAACTTCACATCTTTAGTAAAAACACCCTCCGTCTCGCGGATCGTCTTCGACACCTTTTCGAGGATCGCTCCGAGCTCCTTTTTGACTCCCTCGTAGCGCTCCTCGCCCGCCTTGCCCAGCTTGAGCTTTCTGGCGATCGTCAAATAGCTCTCGCGAGGTTCCCCCATAGCCCATGTTTTGTGGGCATCGAAAAGCCGTTGTGCCTCCTTGGCGAACATCTCCAGTCTTTCCGGGCCAACCGAGAGGTTGCCTTCAATCTCTCCGGCCGCATTTTTGTCGGTCTCGTACTTCTTGCCGTCCAGCAACTCGCGGGTGCGTTGGATCGCGTGTTTCTCCCAGGCCAGATTCTCCTTCTTGAGAACGATCAGCTGACCCTCATACTTTTCGGACTCTTTTACCCAGTCGTCGAGGATCTTCTTGGCCGCGGCCACTTCCTTATCGTATTTGCCCATATCGCGACCAACGATACATCGCTCATGGCTGCCGAGTCAAGCATTTGGCCGCGCTCTCGACGGACGCGGAGAGATCCTGACAACGGAGAACTGAAAGCTGAGGACTCCACCACGGGCGAGAGCCGTCATCCTCCGCCTTGGCACATCCTCCGCCGGCCCCCACCCCCCGAGGGCTATTGTGTTCAAATGGTACGGGTCATGTTCTTATACGCATTAACGATCCTGGTAGGCGCCTTTTTGCTGTTTCAGGTCGAGCCGGTGATCGCGAAAATTATCCTGCCCTGGTTTGGAGGGTCGGCGGCCGTCTGGACGGTCTGCCTGCTGTTCTTTCAGTTGGCGCTGCTGCTGGGCTACCTGTACGCCCACGCCATCGTGCGCTATCTGAAGCCGCGGATGCAAATGATCGTCCACAGCGGGCTGCTGCTGGTGAGCGCCCTGGCCTTGCCCATCTACCCCAAGATGTCCTGGAAGCCTACGGGCACCGAGGAGCCATCCATCGCCATCCTGCTGTTGCTGGCGCGAACCGTGGGGCTACCCTATTTCCTGCTCTCCACCACCGGGCCGCTGCTGCAGGCCTGGTATGCGCGGCGCTTCAAAGACGTCATGCCGTACCGGCTGTATGCCCTCTCGAATGCCGGGTCGATGTTCGCGCTGATCAGCTATCCCTTCCTGTTTGAGCCGGTGTTTGGAACCCATTTGCAGGCCTCCATGTGGTCCTGGGCCTACTGCGTGTTCATTCTGCTGTGCGGGTTCACGGCGTTGCAGTCGGGCAATGCGCCGGCGGTGCTGGACGTGGCGGCGGACGCCAGCGAGCATCGCCCCGGACGGCGGCAATATGTCCTCTGGATCGCCCTGCCGGCCGTCGCTTCCATGCTGCTGCTGGCCGTCACCAATCATCTTTCGCAGAATGTGGCGGCCATTCCGTTTCTGTGGGTGCTGCCGCTCAGCATCTACCTCCTCTCCTTTATCCTGTGCTTCGAAGGCAGCGGCTGGTACCGGCGGAATCCCTACCTGCAGCTTTTAGCGGTGGCCCTGGCCAGCATGGCCTACGCGGATAGCGTGGATGCGCACGGCGCCGTTCCCATCAAGGTGCTGGTGCCGCTGTTTTCCATGGGCCTGTTCGTTTGCTGCATGGTCTGCCACGGCGAGCTGGCGCGGCTGAAACCGCATCCGCGCTACCTGACCCACTTCTACCTGATGATTTCGGCGGGCGGCGCGCTGGGCGGGGTGATGGTGGCGCTGGTGGCGCCCTACGTCTTCAACGCACTGTACGAATTCGAACTGAGCCTGATGGTGTGCGGGCTGCTGGTGCTGCTGGTGCTTTCGGGCGATGAGGAAGCCGCCTGGTACCGCGGCCTTCTGCCGCCCGTGCGTCTGACGGCGGCTACCCTGGCGGCGGCTCTGGCGGGCTATTTCGCCTACGACGCACGCGGCCGCCTGATCGGCCTGGGCACCGTGGTGGTGCAGCGGTTCTCCAAAACCTGGGAAGCGCCCGACGATTTCCAGGTCACCATGCTGCTGATCCTGCTGGTGGTTGAGGCGGCCCTGGTGCTCACGGCCCTGCGCCTGGGAAAGATGCGGTTCCAGTGGGGGGCCTTGGCCGCCGAAGCGCTGCTGCTGGTGCTGGTGGGCTACCTGGGGTTCGAGAGCCGCCAGATGACCAGCGGCTACCGGCTGAATGTGCGCAACTTCTATGGCGCCTTGCGGGTGCGGGATTCCGGTCCGCCCACCGAATTCGACGCCACCCGCACCCTGACCCACGGCACCATCAACCACGGCGAGCAGTTTCTGAACCCCGCGCGGCGCGACCTGCCCACCACCTATTACGGCGTCAACACCGGCGTCGGCATCGCCATCCGCGACAAGGAGAAAAGCGGGGCCATCCGGGTGGGGGTGATCGGGCTGGGCACCGGGACCATCGCGGCGTACGGGCGCGATGGCGATTATTACCGCTACTATGAAATCAATCCGCTGGTTCCGCGGATTTCCCAGGGCCAACAATTTACTTTTCTGACGGATTGCAAGGCCCGGCACGAGATCGCCATGGGGGATGCGCGCCTCTCGCTGGAGCGGGAGCTGGCGCGCGGCCAGGCTGAGAATTTCGATGTCCTGGCGGTGGACGCCTTTTCGAGCGATTCCATCCCCGTACACCTGTTGACCGAAGAGGCCATGGAACTGTATTTCCGGCATCTGCGGCCCAACGGCATCCTGGCGGTGCATATTTCCAACCGTTACCTGGACCTGGAGCCGGTGCTGGCGGGCGAAGCCGCGGCTACCGGGAAGCTGGCGCGGGTGGTGGATACCGACGACGACGATTCCCAGGATGTGTTCGGGGCCACCTGGGTGCTGCTGACCTCGCCCGCCAGCGGATTCGACGAAGACGTGACGGGCCATTCGGCGCCCATCGAGACCAAAAGAAAAGTGCGGCTCTGGACCGACGATTACAGCAACCTTTTCCAGATTCTGAAATAGCGGTAACATAAAACCAGCCGCGTCCGTTTCTCCATCAGAGCTTTCAGTCTGTTATTGAAGCCACTGATGTTGTATTCTGAATCTGGCCGAGGACACAAAATGGACGCCGCTACAACTCGATTTTCGTCGAAATATGCTCTTTTACTTGCCGCGCTGATTGCCGCGCCGGCCGCCGCCCAGGCGCAAGCGATCTTGCAGGTCAGCGCCAACACCGTTACCGTGGGCGCCCAGGCCCAAACGGTAACAGTGAGCAGCAGCGGAGGCTTGACTTCCCCGCTCAGCTTCACCGTCACGCCGAATTATGGCAACGGCGTGAATAACTGGTTTCAGGTTTACGCTTCCTCCACCATTACCCAGACCTCAACCAGCCCCGGCCCGACCACCCTTACCATTTCGCTCAACTATGCCCAGGCGGGGACGACCACGCAGGGCACCATCAAATTGGGCGATAGCACCAACTCGTCGGATCCGGGGCAGACGATTACGGTGACCTACACTCCCGGCGGTGGATCAGGCTCCGGGACCCTCAGCGTGAGCCAGACTGCCGTGACGATGTCCACCAATCCCAACACCGCCACTCAGACCAGCACTTCGATCACGATTACCACGACCAGCACGTCCGCCCTCAGCGGGAGCATTGCGCTGAGCACCAACACGGCGGGCAGCTACTTACAGCTCTCGGCCACCTCTTTTTCCGTTTCGTCGGGATCCTCGTTCACTTTCAGCATCGTCGGCGAACCGTATACCCCGGCGGGTTCGTACTCGGCCACCATTCTGATTACGCCCAGCTCGGGCCAGTCGGTGCAGATCCCGGTGACCTATACCTCGGCTACGGGTACCTCGGCCAGCCCGAGTTCGGTGACACTGGGATATCCCAATGGACCCATCAATGCGACCTCCACCATTGTCACCAGCAGCGGATACCAGTTCTACGCGGCGCCAAGCTCGAATCCGAGCGGATGGCTGCTGGTGCAGGGCGGCACCGGGACCACCAGCTACTACAGCTCCGGCACCACCATCACCCTTGCGCTCAATACCTCGGTGGTGGCCAGCCTGTCCACTGGGACCTACTCAGGCAACGTGACCATTTATTCGCTCGACGGCACCACCGCCACCATCAGCGTGACTCTTTCGGTGAACGGGTCAACTACCGGCACGGTGAACCTTTCGCAATCCAGCCTGACCTTCAGCGTTCCCTCGGGCAGCACCACCACCCAGTCCGGCACCATTGAGATGACCACCGGCACCGCCAACATCAGCTACGGCATCTCGGCAAACCAGAGCTGGCTGTCGGTATCGCAATATTCCGGGTCCTTGACCGCTGGGAATGTGAACAATCCGCTGACGATTTACGCCTACCCCGGCGGCTTGAGCACCGGCACATATTACGGAACGGTGACGATCACCTATTCCGGAGGGTATACCGGAAGCTCGCAGATCGCGGTCACCCTTTCGGTGGGGTCGTCCACGACGGGCGGAACGGGCGGGCTGCTGGCTCCCACCTCGCTGACGTTCTACTACCAGATTGCGGGGGCCACGCAAAGCGAATCGAGCGCCATTCTGGTGAACACTACGGGGACCTGGACGGCCACCGTTTCGAGCGGCTCGACCTGGCTTTCGGCCGCCGGCAACGGCAGCGGAAGCCAGCCGGTGTCGGTTTCGGTGAGTGGGTCGGGCCTCTCGGCGGGCACCTACACCGGGCAGATTACGGTCACCACCACGAACAACGGCTCAGCAACGGTTCCGGTCACTCTGACAGTGACCAATGGCATGGTGGCGACCACAGCGCCGGGGGCCTACCTGGTGTCGAGCTATACCTCCGGCAGTGTGAATCCGCAAACCGATGTCGAGGTCTACGCGAGCGACGATTCCTCGCAGGCGGTGACGGCGACCACATCGGCATCCTGGATCACGGTCGCTTCCAACGCCAACCCCACCACGGTGGCCACATTCCTGTTGACGCTCAATCCCGCCGGGCTGCCCAATGGATTGAATACCGGCTCGGTCACCTTTACGGTGGCTAACGCCACGGACACCACCTGGGTTTTGCCGGTAGCCATCATTGTGAACGGCAGCACGTCCACCACCGGGCCGCTCACCTTCAGCGCCAGTTCGCTGGCGTTCAACGCGGTGGTGGGGGGGACGGCTCCCAGCCAGGCGCTGACGGTGAGTTCGACTTCCGCCTCCACTTTCTCGGTGACCTCCAGTTCTTCCTGGCTGAGCGTTTCGCCGACCAGCGCATCGCTGCCGGCCACGCTGACGGTTTCGGTGAATACCGCCGGGCTCACTAGCGGCCAAAGCGGTTACCTGACCTTCTTCGCCGACGGGGTGACCCAGACGCTGCCGGTGAGCCTCGGGATAGGAACCAGCGGCGGCAGCGGGCTGACGGCCACACCATCCTCGCTCAGCTTCAGCTACAACGTGGGCGGAAGTGTGCCGGCCGGGCAAACCATCAGCGTGCAATCCGCCAGCGGAGTGGCCACCGTGTTTACGGCCGCGGCCAGTACCGCCAGCGGCGGAACGTGGCTGAACCTGAACGTGACGCCGGGGGAGACGCTGACTACACCCTCGAACAACTTCCTCACGGCCAGCGTCAGCACCTCGGGGCTGACGGCGGGGACCTATAACGGCACCATCACCCTCACTACCACCACGGGAACGCTGGCTATTCCGGTGACGCTCACGGTGACCGGGGCGCCGCCGATCACGGTTTCGCCCATCAGCCTGAGCTTCAGCTATGCGGCGGGCGGATCGACACCCAGCACCCAGAGCGTTTCGGTGAGCGGGTCCGGGAGTTTCACGGCCACGGCGACCAGCAACGGCAACTGGCTGTCGGTGTCCCCGACCTCCGGGACTTCCCCGACCACCCTCTCGGTTTCCGTGAACCCGGCCAGTTTGACGGCGGGGAGCTATAGCGGAAGCATCGCGGTGGCCGGGGCCGGCGGATCGACCGGTTCCGCCACCATCACGGTGAGCCTGACGGTGACGGCGCCACTGCCCACCGTTACGCAGATTTCCAACGCCGCCAGCTACGTGAGC
Organism: Bryobacterales bacterium; assembly: GCA_963803725.1. GTDB lineage: Bacteria > Acidobacteriota > Terriglobia > Bryobacterales > Bryobacteraceae > JOPF133. Next base: position 149,720 of record CAWDOH010000003.1, read on the forward strand.
GGGTCGATCTCGCCGGGCGAACTGATTACGATCTTCGGCTCGGCGATCGGACCGACGACGCCCGTGCAGCTTACCCTGACCGCTACCGGCACGGTTTCGACCAACATCGGCAACGTGCAGGTGCTGGTCAACGGGGTGGCCTGCCCGCTGATTTACGTTTCCAGCACGCAGGTTTCGGCGGTAGTACCATATGCCGTGGCCATCTTCCAGACGGCTCAGGTGTACGTGACCTTCCTGGGGCAGAGTTCCAACGCCATGCAGGAAGCCGTAGCCACCACGGCGCCGGGATTGTTCACGGCGAACGCGTCGGGGACCGGGCCGGGAGCCATCCTGAACCAGAACCTGAGCGTGAACTCGCCTTCCAATCCGGCCGCTCCGGGCAGCGTGGTAGTGCTGTACCTGACCGGTGAGGGCCAGACGAGCCCCGCGGGCGTTACCGGGTCGGTGACGCAGGCCCTGGCGAGTCCCCCGTATACTCCTTCGCCGCTGCTGCCGGTGGCGGCGCTGGTCAATAACTCCCCGGCCACCATAGAGTTTGCCGGGGAAGCGCCGGGCATCGTAGCCGGCGTCTTGCAGGTCAACGTGCTGATTCCGGTTGGAACGCCCGCGGGGGCCATCCCGGTGGCGGTTTCAATCGGCGGCCGGTTCACGCAGAACGGCGTTACGGTGTCGGTGAACTGGGGCTCTGATTCACCCGCTGAGGGAAAAACCTGACGCGGAGGCGCGGAGACGCGGAGAAAGGAAGCAGAGAGCACCCTCGAGTCTTCTCGGCGGGTTTTTCCTCCGCGTCTCTGGGCCGAAGGGGCACCCCCCGCGCCAGGTTTGGCGTCCGAGTCGGCTCGGCGCTTTCGTAAGTGATTTAGTTTCAACGGATTGTGGAATCCGTCGGCCCAAATAGGATCGGGTCATCTCCGCGACTGGGTAGCGGCGGGGCCGGACGGGTTTTCGAGTCGGTCAATTTACACGTTTTGGCCCCCCGGTGCGTCAAAGAAACGTGAGGGCTTTGCGGCTTTCGATCAGCTTGCTGGCGGTGTGGGTATTGGCGGCGGATACCCCGCTGAGTGACCGCCTGCGTGAGGTGGAGGAACGGTACAACAGCGCCAAAACGCTGCAAGTCCTTTTCACCGAACAATATACGCCGCCGGGCAGCATCCGGCGCACGGAGTCGGGGGTGATCCTGTTGCGCAAGCCCCTGCGCATGCGCTGGGATTATAGCCAGCCCAAAGGCAAGCTCTTCGTTTGCGACGGCAAGTTTCTGTGGCTCTACAACCCGGCCGAAAACAGCGTGGAGCAGACGCCCGTCAAAGAAAGCGACGATATGCGCCTGCCGCTGGCCTTCCTGCTGGGCAAACTGCACTTCGAAAAAGAGTTCCGGAACATCCATTCGGAGGCGGATGGGTTCGATCTGAAAATTACCGCGGAGCCCAAGTCGGAGAATCTGCCGTACTCCTCGGTGGAATTCGTGGTGGCGCCGGACAGCCATATCAAATCGGTCAAGGTGACCAATTTCGACCATTCGGTGCTGAGTTACGTCTTCGACCAGGAGAAGATGGACCCGCCGGTGAACAACAAATCCTTCCAGTTCAGCATGCCCAAGGGGGCTGAGCTGGTGCAGTCGGGGCAGGGACAATAGCTGTGGCCGATTACGTTTTGAAGTACGCCGATGGGCGCGGGCAGATCCACCAGCAGGTGGCCTCGGCAGGCTCCGAGAAGGAGCTCCGCGAGCAGTATACCCAGCAGGGCTTCCTGATTTACTCCATCCGGCCGCGGTCGGCCAGCGCGGCGCTTTCGGGCGGGCTGTTCGGCCGCAAGAAAAAGCTTAACCTGGAAAAGTTCCTGATCTTCAACCAGCAGTTCGTCACCCTGATCCGCGCCGGGTTGCCGATCCTGAAGGGGCTGGACCTGCTGGCCGAGCGTCTGACCGACCCCAAGCTGGAGCCGTACATCAAGGCCGTCCGCGACGAAGTGCGCAGCGGCACGCTGCTCTCGGAAGCCTTCCGCCAGCAGGGCATGTTTCCCAAGATGTACGTGACGTCGGTGATGGCGGGCGAAAAAAGCGGCAGCCTGACGGAGGTGCTGGACCGCTACATCAGCTACCAGAAGATCGCTCTGGCGGTGCGCAAGAAGGTGATGGTCTCGCTGATGTACCCGTGCGTGCTGATCGTGCTGGTGATGCCTGCTGATGGTGTTCCTGGTGACCTACGTGGTGCCGCACTTTCGCCACCCTGTACAGCAGCATGGATGCCAAGCTGCCGACGATGACCGTGTTGCTGATCGCCATCGGGACCACCGCGCGCAGCTACATTCTGGCGCTGGCCGGCGGAATGGTGGCGGCCATCTTCCTGTTCCGGTGGTGGGCCCGGCGGCCGAGCGGCGCGGGAGAGCATCGACAGCGTCAAGATGAAGATGCCGGTCGTCGGCGAGATCTGGATGAAGTACCAGGTGGCGCAGCTTGTCGCGCATCCTGAGCACGCTGCTGACGGGCGGCATCCCGCTGGTGCAGGCCATGGAGACGGCCGCCGATTCGCTGAATACGCCGCTGCTGCGGCGGGCGGTGGAAGGCGCCGGAAAGAGCGTGCGGGAAGGCCAGCCGCTCTCGGGATCGCTGAAGGCCTCGGGGATGTTCCCGGGGCTGGCCACGGACATGATCGAAGTCGGCGAATCGACCGGCGCGCTGCCGGCCATGCTCAACAGCGTGGCCGAGTTTTTCGAAGAAGATGTCAACACGCGCATGACCGCCACGCTCTCGCTGGTCGAGCCGGCCATCATGATCCTGATGGGTACGTTCGTGGCGTTCGTGCTGATTGCGTTGTATCTGCCGATATTCTCGTTGGCGGACACGATTCACTAGGAGAGGCAAAAACTTTGACGCGGAGACGCAGAGACGCGGAGAAACACATTACGGAGACCTCTCCGCGGGTTTCTCTGCGTCTCCGCGTCTCCGCGTCCAGGTTCTAGTGTATGGCAACCACCGATAAATTGCGGCTTCCGGATGGCGCGGCGGAGAAGGACCAGGCGCAGGCCATTGCGGCCCGCTACCGCTGCGAGTACGTGGATCTGCGCGAGGCCTCCATCGATCACGACCTGTTCCGGTCGATTCCGGTGGACCTGATGTTCCGCTACAACTTCGTGCCCATGCAGGCGCACAACGGGACGCTCGATATCGCCCTGGCCGATCCGCGCAATCTCGAACCTGATCGACGAGCTGACGCTGCTGCTCAACAAGAAGCTGCGCGGTCAAGGTCGCCACGCTTTCGCAGATCGCCGAGCTGCTCAAGAAGACCGAGCAGTCGCAGCGCGTGCTGGAGGAAGTCACCGAAGGCTTCGCGCTGGACGTGGTGGCGGAAGAGGGCGACAGCGACGAGACCCTTTCCATCGACAAGCTGACCGCCACCGATAGCGACATCGCGCCGGTCATCAAGCTGGTGGACACCACCATCTTCAACGCCCTCGAGCGGCGCGCGAGCGATATCCACATCGAATCGCGCGACCAGGAAGTGGCCATCAAGTACCGCATCGACGGCGTGCTGCATTACGCCATGCCGCCCATCGCCAAGGACTGGCAATCGACCATCATTTCGCGCATCAAGGTGATGAGCGAGCTGGATATCGCCGAAAAGCGCGTGCCGCAGGACGGCCGTTTCCGCGTGCGCTACAAGAACCGGCTGATCGATTTCCGCGTCTCCATCATGCCCACGATCCACGGCGAAGACGCCGTGCTCCGCGTGCTGGACAAGGAATCGATGAGCGAGAAGTTCGCCAAGCTGTCGCTCGACGTGGTGGGGTTCGCCGAAGCCGACCTGGTGAAGTTCCGCCGCTACATCATGGAGCCGTACGGCATGGTGCTGGTGACCGGGCCGACCGGATCGGGCAAGACCACCACGCTCTACGCGGCGCTCAGCGAGATCAAGAACGACGAAGACAAGATCATCACCATCGAAGACCCGGTGGAATACCAGGTCAAGGGCATCACGCAGATTCCGGTGAACGAGAAAAAGGGCCTGACGTTCGCGCGCGGGCTGCGGTCGATTCTGCGCCACGACCCGGACAAGATCATGGTGGGCGAAATCCGCGACCAGGAGACCGCGCAGATCGCCATCAACTCGGCGCTCACCGGCCACCTGGTGTTCACCACGGTGCACGCCAACAACGTGCTGGACGTGCTGGGCCGCTTCCTGAACATGGGCGTGGAGGCGTACAACTTCGTCTCGGCGTTGAACTGCATTCTGGCGCAGCGGCTGGTGCGCGTGATTTGCGAGCACTGCAAGCGGCGAGACGAGCTATCCGGACGCGCATGCTGATCGAGAGCGGGCTGAATCCCGGACGAGTGGCGCGATATTCCGATGTATGGAGGGCGCGGGCTGCTTCGAATGCGGCGGCACCGGCTTCCGCGGCCGTTCGGCGATCCACGAGCTGCTGGACCTGACGGACAAAATCCGCGAGATGATTCTGGACCGGCGGCCGACCTCGGAGATCAAGCGCGCGGCGCAAGGAAGACGGCATGACCTTCCTGCGCGAATCGGCGGTGGAGAAGATGCGCACGGGGATTACGACCCTGCGCGAGATCAATAAGGTGACGTTCATTGAAGGGTAGGAGAGTGAGGAGAAAGCGGGGCACTGGATTCGACGCGGAGACGCGGAGACGCGGAGAAATTCGCGGAGAAGACATTTCGGCCTCTCTTGGCCTTCCTCCGCGCCTCCGCGTCTCCGCGTCAAGGCGGTCTTCGCAAGCCAGTTCTGGTTCCATGAACGACGGCGCCCGTCGGCGTGGAGGCTGCGCGGTAAATCCACGGCAACAGAGAGCCTCTCATGTTACTAGAAAATTCAAGTCGCTCCTCCAGGACCCGCCGCCGGCGATGGCGTTCGAGATTTCGCGAAGCCGGCATCGCCGCGGCGCGGATCGGCGGCGCGCACGGAAATGGAGTTTCGGCCGCTCAAGGCCGGGGCGCTGGCGGTTTCGCCGTTCAAGGAAAACGTGCTCGATGCGGCGGCTGTTCCGGAAGCCGTGCAAGGCGCTGGCGGCCGGGCCAGGCGGCGCGCAAAGGCAAAGATGTGGCGCTGATTCTGCCGGATTTCTGCGCGCGCATCGCGGTGCTCGATTTCGACGGCTTCCCCGCCGACGCCAAGGAGCAGGCTGCGCTGGTGCGGTTCCGGTTGAAGCGCAGCGTGCCCTTCGACGTGGAAACCGCGGCGCTCAGCTACTTTGCGCAGCCCGTCGCCGCACAAGCACGTCGACGTGGTGGTGGTGATGGCGCCGCTCGAAATCGTCTCGCGCTACGAGGCGCCCTTCCGGGCGGCGGGGATGAATCCCGGGCTGGTGACGGCGTCATCGCTGGCGGCGCTGGAACTGGCGCCGGACGGCGGGCTGACCGTGATGGCCAAACTGTCCCGCGACGTGCTCACGCTGCTGGTGCGCGAAAAGACCCGGCTCAAGCTGGTGCGCTGCCTGGAGCTGGCTTCGCCGCGAGTTGGACGATATGCGGCAGTGCTGGTGCCGACCTTCGTGTACGTGGAAGATAACCTCGGCGGCCGCGCGGAGCGGCTGCATGCTGTGCGGATTCGGCGAGCGCACCGAGGAGGCCCAGCGGCGTTTCGAGGAAGAGCTGGGAGTGGAAGTGGAGCCGGTGCGGTCGCCGCTGGGCGCTCCGGGGGAGAATAACGCGGGGCTGCTGGGCTATCTGCGCTCCGTCGCGCAGGAACAATTGAAATGAAGATTCCCATCAATCTCGCCAGCCAGCCGTTCCGCCGCGACCGCGCCCTGCTGGTGGGTTCCGTGGGCGTGTGTGCGGTGCTGGTGGCGACGCCTGACGGTGCTGGTTTCGTCTGGCCATGGCGGACCGTGCCCAGTATGGCGACCTGCGCGGCGAATCGAGCCGTCTGAACCGGCAGATCCAGGAGTTTGCAAACCGAGCAGACCAAACTCGACGCCGTGCTGCACCAGCCGGAAAACGCCGAGGTGCTGGAGCGCAGCCGTCTTCTGAACTCGCTGCTGCTGCGCAAAGGCATCAGTTGGACGCGTATTTTCTCCGACCTGGAAAAGATCCTGCCGTACAACGTAAAGCTGGTGCAGATCCGGCCGACGGTGAGCGGGCAGGTAGTGTCGCTCGAAATGCAAGTGGCTTCGGAAACGCCCGTGCCAGTGGCCGAGCTGTTACAGGCCTTCGGGGAATCGCAGATTTTCGCCAACCCGAATCTGCGGCATGAGCAGTCGCCCAGCCAGTCGGACCCGTTATTTCGCTACCAGATCTCGGTGGATTATGCCCAAAAGCTTTAAGCTGCCCGAAATTTCGGTAAAGGACCCACGCGTGGTGATGCGCGCGATCATCGGCGTATTGCTCGCGGCCAACCTGACCGCGGCGATTATGGCGTTTCACCCGTTCGGCGGCGGGGCGGACGATTTGCGTCACCAGCAGGTGTCCCTGACGGCGCAGTTAGCGGCCGCGCAGGCGCGCTTGAAGACCAGCCAGCAACTGGTGGGCAAGGTACATACCGCCCGCACGCAGGGCGACGAATTCCTGGCCAAGTACTTCATGAATTCCCAACTGGAAGCCGCCCAGATGCTGATGGAGCTCACCTCAACTTCCCAGGAAGCGGGTGTGAAAGTGGGCAACGAAGCCTACACTCCGGAGGAAATCGAGGGCAGCGATACGCTGCAAATGGTTTCCGCGCAGGTGGGCCTGGAGGGCAGCTATGCGAACCTCACCAAGTTCGTCAACCTGTTGGACAAATCGCAGCGGTTCCTGATCATCGAATCGATGCAGGCTTCCGCGCCGCAGCAACAGCAGTTGGGCGCCAAGGCGCAGCCCGACCAGGCGTTGAACGTCACCCTCAAGATCGACGCGTTCGTCAAATACGTACCGGGAGCTGCGTTATGACGGCGGGCGGCAAAGACAAGAAGAAGCTCATATTCCTGGCCGGGCTGGGAGTGCTGCTGGCCATCGTCATGTATGTGAACCTGTTTTCGGGCCCGTCCGTTCCGTCCCAGGAGCCAACCGCGACGGCGCCCCGGAGCGCCCCGGGCGCCATGGACGCGCCAGTGACGATGGTGGGCGCGGTGCCCAAGACTGCGCCGCGCCAGAAGCTGGCCAATCGCGCGCGTAGCGACGAATTCCACCCGGTCTACATTCCGAAGAGGCCGGAGGAACGGCCCGACGTAACCACCATCGATCCCACCCTGCGGCTGGACTTGCTGGCCAAAGTGCAGAGTGTGGACCTGTCCGGCGGTTCCCGCAACCTGTTCGCCTTCGGGCAGCCTCCACCGGTCAAGGTCGCCGAATTGCCCAAGGGGAAGGAGACCATTGTGCCGCTCGGGCCTGGAGGCAAGGGCGAGGAGGCTCTGACGCATCCGGCTCCCCATGGCGACATGCCAGCGACCATCAACCTTAAATACTATGGCATCGTGTCGCTATCCCGGGGAGGCAAAAAGACCGCCTGCTTTCTGGACAACGGCGAAGAGATTCTGCTGGCCACCGAAGGCGATGTGTTGAAGCGGCGGTACCGGGTGCTGAAGATCGGGAACGGCTCGGTGACCATGCAGGACACCGAGTCGAAGCGCGAACAGACCATTCCGCTGACTCAGGAATCGAAAGGTTGAGATGAAACGCGCCCGCAAAGAATCGGGATTTGCCCTGCTGCTGGTCTTCCTGCTGGCGGCCATTATCGCCATCAATCTGTACATGGAACTCCCCCGCGTGGCGGTGGAATCGCAGCGGCAGAAGGAGCAGCTGCTGATCGGCCGCGGTGAAGAGTACAAGCGGGCTATCCTGGTCTACTACAAGGCCTTCAACCGCTGGCCCGCCAAAATCGAAGACCTGGAGAACACCAACAACCGGCACTTCCTGCGGCGGCGCTTCAAGGACCCCATGACGGGGACGGACGACTGGCGGCTGATCCACATCCAGAACGGCATCTTCACCGATTCGATCACCAACAAGCCCAAGCAGCAGGCGGGCCAGCAGGGCGACATCGCCACGGCAGGGCAGTACGTGGGGTTGTCGGGAGGAATGTTCGATACATCGTCGGGCGCCACAGGGTCCACCGGTCCGAACCTGGGACGCCGGCGAATCAGCGATGGCGGTGCCGGCGGCGGCACGATGGTGTCGATGGACCCCTCGAGCGGGACCAACGCGAGCAATGGGAACGCCACGGCGCCGCCGTCCACGGGATCGACGGGATCGCAGGACAACGGCCCGGTAGCCGCGCCCACCGCGCCGCCGAATCCGGATGGCTCCCAACCCGGCCAGCCGGGGATGCCTCCAGGCATGCCGGGAATGCCGGGGATGCCGGGGATGCCGCCGGGGGTGCCGGGGATACCCGGAGCGCCGGTGAATTCGCAGAATGGCGGGGTCTCGCCCTATTCGACCACGCAGGGGGCCAACGGCATGCCTCCGGGGTTTGCACAACCGGGCGCTTCGGCGCAAGGGGCCAACACGGCGCAGAACATGATCCAGCAGATTCTGGGATCGCCGCGGCCGGGCGGGGCGCCCATCGGCACCACTACGGCCGGTGGCGGCCTGGTGATCGGCGGCGGCATCGCGGGCGTGGCCAGCAAGGCCGATGAGGAAGGCATCATGGTCTACAACGACCACACCAATTACAAGGAGTGGGAGTTTATCTTCGATCCTTCCAAGTGGAGGCCGCCCGCCAATCCGCTGGCCGGCTCACCGCCTCCCGGCACGCCCGCGAGCCAGATCGGCAGCATGCCGCAAGGCCAGATCGGGACCTCGGTGAACGACATCGTGTCCCAGCAGAACGGCACTGCCGGCGCCAGCGGGAGTACGGGCGCGACCGGGTCTAGCGGGGTGATCAAGCAGCAGTAGCGGGGGGCCGCAACAACCGGACGCGGAGACGCGGAGGCGTGGAGAAGAGGGAGAGAAACCTGGTGATGCTCTCGGGTAGCCCTCAACCCTGTAATTGCGTCTTCGGTGGTGCAGCGACCGGCGCTAGCGGCCAGGGGAAATCTGACGCGGAGGCGCGGAGGAAAAGGCGAAAAAACGGGGAGAAACCTCGTGCTTCTCTCGCGTAGCCTCGGCCGCCTTCGTTGCGTCCGCGGTGGTGCCGCGCGGGACGTGGGCTTCCGCCTCGGGGGGCGATCGGGGTCCGGAGTTGAAAGAATGGCCTATGGTCTTCGCCGCGTTTTTCTTCGCGCCTCCGCGTCTCCGCGCCTCCGCGTCAGGTTTTCTCGCCCCCGCACCCGCGTTATCCTGTCTTATTGACCAACTTAGCGACAAGGCGGGTGGTGGTGGCCATCGACGGGCCCGCCGGCGCGGGCAAGAGCACCATCGCGCGGCGGCTGGCGGAGCGGCTGGGATTCATCTATATCGATACCGGCGCCATGTACCGGGCGGTGGCGCTGTGGGCCCTGCGAGCAGGCAGGTCGATTTCGCCGACATGCACCGCATGGAGCAACTTGCGCTGGCGGCGGAAATCGAGCTGGCGCCTGGGCGCATCCTGCTCAATGGCGAGGACGTCACCGAGGCGATCCGCCGGCCGGAGGTCTCCGACGGCGCATCCAAGGTGGCCGTGATTCCGGGCGTGCGCCGCGCCATGGTGGCCAAGCAGCGCGCCATGGGCGAACGCGCCAGCGTGGTGATGGAAGGGCGCGACATCGGCACGGTGGTCTTTCCCCAGGCGGACGTGAAGATCTTCCTGGACGCCGATCCGAGCGAGCGCGTGCGGCGGCGGGCTTCGGAGCTGCGCGCCAAAGGGCAGCCGGTGACCGAGAGCGCCCTGGCGGCCGCAGATGGAGGAGCGCGACCAGCGCGACAGCACCCGCGCGGACGCGCCGCTGGCGCAGGCGCCGGACGCCGTCTACCTGGATTCCACCGGGCTGGGCATCGAAGAAGTGGAGGAGGCCATCTTGAAGCTGGTGCGCGCGCGCGTTTCCAACGGAAAGGATTTCAGTTGAAAAATCTGCTGGTCATGAAGTTCGGCGGCACCAGCGTGGGCTCCGCCGCGCGCATGCGGGTGGCGGCGCGAGCTGGCGGCGCGCGAGGCGCAAGCGCCGGCCGGTGGCCATCGTGGTGTCGGCCATGTCGAAGATCACCGACCTGCTGCTCGACACCATGCGCCACGCCGAAGGCGGCGACCACGCCGGCATCGAGACCAACCTGGCGGCGCTGCGCGCGCGCCACGCCGATGCCTGCCGCGAACTGCTGCCGGAAACGCGCCACGCGGCCAGTGCTGGCGCAGATCCACGAGCTGATCGGCGAATTCGAGCGCATCGTCAACGGCATGGCGATGCTGGGCGAGCGGCCGCCGCGCTCGGTGGATGAAGCCGTCGCGGTGGGCGAGCGGCTCTCCGCGCTGCTGGTCGCCGAACACCTGAGCGCCGCGGGCATCCCGGCGGAGGCGGTCAACGCTGCGAGACGTGATCGTGACCGACGCCGTGTTCGGCAACGCCTCGCCGCTGATGGAGCCGACCGGCGAAAAGGCGCGCGCAGCGTGCTGCTGCCGCTGCTCGAGCGCGGGCATACTGCCGGTGGTCACCGGCTTCAACGGCGCCACCGCCGACGGCCGGCCCACCACGCTGGGCCGCGGCGGCTCGGACTTTTCGGCGTCCATTCTCGCCGCCGCGCTGGACGCCGCCGAACTGTGGATCTGGACCGACGTGGACGGCATCATGAGCGCCGACCCGCGCCTGGTGCCGGACGCCAAGGTGCTGGACGAAATCACTTACGCCGAAGCCGCCGAGCTGGCCTACGCGGGCGCCAAGGTGCTGCATCCGCGCACGCTGGCGCCGCTGGTCGAAAGCAGGATCCCGGTGTGGAGCAAGAACAGCTTCGCGCCCGAGAAGCCGGGCACCAAGATCGTGCCCGCGCTAGCCGACGCCGACGCCGCGGGCGCGCGCGCCGTCACCTCCATGGCCAACGTGGCGCTGGTCTCGCTCGAGCCCGCCAGCGCCGGGGTGAGCGGCGTGCAGGTGATGGCGCGGGCGCTCGATGCGCTGGCGCGGGCGAATGTGGAGGTGCTGGCGATTTCCAGCTCCAGCTACCGCCAGAGCTTCTGTTTCCTGGTGCGCGAAGAGGAGCTGGAACGAAGCGTGCAGGCCCTCGAATCGGCGCTGGCGCTGGAACTGGCGCACGGCTATGTGCATCCCATCGAGGTGGATCGCGATGTCGGTCTGCTGGCGGCGGTGGGCGAAGGAATGCAGGGCAAACCGGGACTTGCCGGCCGCATCTTCACCGCGATTTCGCGCGTGCAGGTGAACATCATCGCCATCGCGCAGGGGTCCAGCGAACTGACCATCGCAATCGTGGTGCGGCGCGACGGCCTGGAAAAGGCTGTGCGCGCCGTCCACGCCGAGTGCGGGCTGGGCGTGCGGCCGCCCGTGCCGGTCTTCCGCTTCCCCATGGAGCGGCGTCCGGAGTAAGGTCATGCCGAGCCGCGAGGAGCACCGCAAGCAGGTCCTCAAACAAAGGCGCGCCGAAGAGCAGCGGAGTTTCGACCTGCGCGAGGCGAACCTTTTCTATGGCGATGCCCACAAGGCGCATCGCCAGGGCGACCTGCCGGCCGCGGCGCGTTTTCTACAGAAAGCGTTGCAGCTTAACCCGGACCATGAACAGGCGCTCCTGCTGCTGGCCGGCATTCATACCGAGGCGGGCCACATGGCCGAAGCCATCGGCTATTGGCAGCGCCTGTACAAAGTCAGCGGCAACCCCTTCGCCCTATATAACGTGGGCGTGCTGTACCGCGACCTGGAGCAGCCTGAGAACGCGGTCAAGGCCCTGCGCGAGTTTCTGGAGGAGACGAAAGCCGCGACTAGCCCGAAGGTGAAACGGCTGCGGGAATTGGCCCAGGCGCAGGTGGCAATCAGCGGGCTGAAGCTTGCGGCGCCGCAACCGCCGCCGGCCGCGGCGCCGCCTGCGGCTGCCACCGCAACGCCTCCCGCCAACGGCCCGGCGCCTGTGCCGGAAGCGAAGGAGCTTCCCGCGGCGCCGCGCGTCACCCTGCGCTTTCTTCCCGCCGCTACGCCAGCCTTCGAGAGCCGCGGCTCGCTGGCGGATTACTTTCTGCGGCAGCGGTGGATCGCCCTGCGCCTGGAGCAGAATTTCGAGGACCTGCTGTGCCTGCCTTCGCTCGAAGGCGTGGATGCCTACGTCTACCAGCAGGAAACCGTGCGCAAAGTGCTGCGCCATTTCAAGGGACGGGCGCTGCTGGCCGATGAAGTGGGCCTCGGCAAGACCATCGAAGCCTGCATGGTGCTGAAGGAATACTGGATGCGCGGGCTGGTGCGCAAGGCGCTGGTGCTGACGCCGCCCTCGCTGGTATCGCAATGGAAGGGCGAGCTGGTGGAGAAATTTGGCCTGGCTCCGGTCTCGCCGGATACGCCCGCATTCCGGCACGACCCGCCGCAGTTCTGGAAGGACGAAGCGCTGGTGGTGGCCTCCATCGCTATGGGCCGCATGGAAGCGCACGCGCCGCACATCGCGGCGGTGCCCTGGGATATGGTGATCGTGGATGAAGCCCACTGCCTGAAAAACCGCACGAGCGCCAACTGGCAGCTGGTGGATTCGCTGCAAAAGAAGTTCATCCTGATGCTCACCGCCACGCCGGTGGAAAACAACCTGGTGGAGCTGTACAACCTGATCACCCTGCTGAAGCCCGGGCTGCTGGCCACGGAGGCCGATTTCCGCAAGACCGTTCATGACCCCGGCAAACCGAAAACGCCGCGGAATGCCCGAGCAGTTGCGCGCCATGCTGGGCGAAGTGATGATCCGCAATACGCGCGCCGCCGCGGACGTGCAGCTTCCGCATCGCATTGCCGCCACCGTAACGGTGCCGCCTTCGGAGACCGAGGCGGAGGTGTACGGGATGGTGTCGAAGTTTGTCGGCGAGCGCTACCGGCAGACGCACGCGAATCGCACGCCGGGGATGGTGCTCGACCTGATGCAGCGGCAGGCCGGGAGCAGTCCCATGGCGCTGCGCCATTCGGTTGCGCGGGCGCTGGGGGAGGAAACCTGGGTGCGGCCGGCGACCGCCGCGAGTTGGAGGCCATTCTGGAAGTGGCCGCCGGCGTGGGTGAGAGCGGCAAGGCCGCGCGGTTGGTTCATATGCTGGAGGCGCGCGCAGGCAAGGGCGTGGTCTTCACGGAGTTCCTGCCCACGCTGGACTACTTGCGGCGGGTTTGCGAAGCGGGCGGCATTTCGTATGCGTTGTTCAGCGGGGACATGGCGCGCGCGGAGAAGGACGCGGCCATCGCGCGGTTTCGCGATCACAGCCGCGTGCTGCTTTCCACGGGCGCGGGCGGCGAAGGCCGCAATTTGCAATTCGCCGACACGGTGATCAACTTCGACCTGCCGTGGAACCCCATGCGCATCGAGCAGCGAGTGGGCCGGGTCCACCGCATCGGGCAGACGCGCGACGTGTTCGTCTTCAATTTCTGCCAGGAAGGCACGGTGGAAGAGCAGCTCCTGCGCGTGCTGCACGACAAGATCAATATGTTCGAGCTGGTGGTGGGCGAGATGGACGCCATCCTGGGGTCACTGAACGATTCGCGCGATTTCGCCGAGATCGTGATGGACCTGTGGATTTCGGGCCAGGAATCCGGGCAGGTGGACCGGAATTTCGAAGAGCTGGCGCGGCGGCTGCTGGATGCCAAGAAGGTGCACGTGGCGGTGCAGGAGCTGGACGAGTCGCTGTTCGCGCACGATTTCGAGGTATAGATGGCCGGGATTCTGGATTGGACCAAGGACTTATTGATGAGCCGGGGAGCGCTCGTCGAAGCCGAAGAGGCAGGAGCGTTGCGCGCCATGCTGCCTTCCGGTGTGGCCACGGCGCTGGGCGCGAGCGAGTGGCTGTCGCTGCGCTTCGGGGCAGGGGCGGGATCGGACGATGAGGGCGATTGGCTGGAGCGGCTGGGCCGCCTGCTGCCGCCCGAGGCCCGCGCCAGCGCCGCGCGGCTGCGCTTTCCGAAGACGCCGCGGTCCATTGACGCGGGGGCGGTGCTGGACCGCGAGCTGGTGCTCCAAAACGGCATCTACCGGCTGCCGGAGCAGTCCCAATCCACCGCGCGCTACTACTTCCTCAGTTTCCAATACACCATCGAATCGGACGAGACCAGCCTGGGCCAGTGGACCACCTGCCTGAATGCCACCGCGCACTCGGTGGCGCCGCGGCCGGAGCTGCTGCTGAATACGCTGGGCGAGGATCTGGAGGAAGATCCGGATGGGGCCATTCCGCGCGAGGAGCTGGCCCAGATGTTTGGTGTGGCGCTGGCGATGGTGCGGCCGGAAGTGCGCCTGGCCGCGGCGGCGATGGAACAAAACGCCAACCGCCGGCTGGCGCGCGATAGCGACCGCATCAACACCTACTACGGCGATTTGCAGCGCCAGATTGACAAGCGCATCGCCCGCCACAGCGGCGATCCGCCGGCCGCCGAAAAAGAGCGCGGCCGCGCGGCGGCCACCGAACTGGATCGCGCGGCCAAGCTGGATGACCTGGCGCGCCGGTATTCGCTGAAGATCCGCATCGAGCCGGGCGATATTCTGGCGGTGACTCTGCCGGTGCGCGAGATTCAGGTGCGGGTGATTCGCAAGAAGGCCGAGCGGGTGGCCCGGCTGCATTGGAATCCAGTGCTGGGAACGCTGGAATTTCCATGGTGCGAGGCTTGCCGTGCCCCGGCGCACCCGGTTTTTCTGTGCGATGAGCGGGTCCACTTCCTGTGCAAAGGCTGCCTGGCGCCGTGCGCGAGCTGCGGCAAGGTCTATTGCCGCGCCTGCCAGGCCCGGTGCCGCTGCGGCGCCCAGAGCGGGCAACCGGGCGAAATGCCATAATAGTCCACATCACCCGACAAGGACATTTATGAAATTACTAACCGCCGCGCTGCTAGTGACCGCTGTGGCCTCCGCGCAGGAGACTCCGGCAAACCCGCTTGTCACCGTTTCGAAGAACGTTTATGGCATCGCCAAAACCGATGTTCTGCGTTCCGCGGAAAAGGTTCCCGATGGCATGTGGTCCTTCCAGCCGACCCCCGAGGTTCGCACCTTCGGGCAGTTGATTGCTCACGTCGCCGATGCGCAATACGAATTCTGCGGGGTGGCGGCGGAGGGGCACAGCGTCTCCAAGGGGATTGAGAAGACGGACAAGACCAAGGCCCAGATTGTGCCCGCGCTGATGGAAGCTTTCGCGTATTGCGATGCGGCCTACGCCAAGATGACGGACGCCAACGCGGCGGAGATGGTGAACTTCATGGGGATGCGGATCACCAAGCTGGGCGCCATGGATTTCAACACCGCCCACACCATGGAGCACTACGGCAACCTGGTGACCTACATGCGGTTGAAGGGCATCGTGCCGCCTTCGAGCGAACCGCGGCAAGCGGGCGGCTCGAAGAAGAAGTAGCGCGGGCAATCCGGCCGGGGCGCGGGCCGCTCCGAGTGCGATTCCCGCATGCGGGTGGTGCGGCGGTGACGGGCCGGCCCCTCACCCGCGGCCTGCCCCCTCCCGCGTGGCGAAGCTTGCGCCCCACCAGCTTCGGTTTGCCCTAATCAGTCGGGAGATCCCCCGGCTCTGCGCGGGAGGCAGTAGAAGTTTAACGTTTCCGGCAATATGCTTTCCGTTGCGCCCGGAGACGGCACGCGACCAACGGCAGTGTTCCGGGCGGCGCACGTGGTTTTGAGCGATTGCGATCAGGCCCCTTTGAGGGGCGAGCAACCGAAAAGCCTCCGGCTCTGCCGGAGGATCGTTACTTGAATCCAGGGGTGGCGCGGCGAAAGCCGCCAGTGACCATAGCCGCAAAGGCTTGCAGAAAGGCAGGCGAACGCCGCGCGGAGTGCGGCGGATGAACCGCCCGATTCAGATTTAACCGCCTCCCACCGCCAGCCATTCCTTCGACGCCGGGGCCAAAGTGTTCGCCCGCACACCTTCCTCAGCTTTAACCGACTTGGCACGAGGCTGTAACCCAATTTTTCTTTTGTAGCGATCGGGCTGGTGGAAACTCTAAAATATGCTTCCAGCCAATCGAAATCGATCGCAGCAAAGGTGTGCCCGTGCAGCCACACGGCTGATTTGCGCATTAGCGCTTACCGCGGCATGGCTGCCGGGGCAAAGCACGGTGGGGTCTATCGGCGGCATCGTCCGGGACTCTTCCGGAGGACTGGTGGAAGGAGCCAAGGTCACCGTGACGGATGAAGCCACGACGGTGGCCACGGCCGTTGTGAGCAACCACTCCGGCAACTATGTGGTCCCATTTCTGAAGCCCGGAACCTACCAGGTGACGTTCGAAAAACCCGGCTTCGCCAAGATCGTGTCGAGCGGCATTCAACTGGTGCTGAACCAGGACGCGCGGCTGGATGCGGTGTTGCAGCCGGGCGCCGTTACGCAGACGGTGACGGTGGAAGCCACCGGGACACAGGTGAACCGGGTCTCTTCCGAGATCAGCGGCGAGATTGGCCACGAAGATCTGATCAATCTTCCGGAGTCAATCAGTTCGCACGGGGCGAGCGCACTGGGAATGCTGCTGGTATTTCCTGGCCTTTCTGGATCGAGTCCGGACTATAGCAATCTGAACGACAATAGCTTCGCCGGCGGCCGTCCGGACACGGTTCCGATAATCATCGACGGACTGCCCAGCAACATGGGCGCCGACAACACTTACGGTTTCGTGCCCTCGCCGTACTCGGCCGAAGAGTTGCAGGTGCTCACGGTGGCCTTTTCGGCGCAGTATGGACAAACCGGAGGCGGCGCGATTCTGACCACCACCAAGGCGGGCACCAACGACGTCCATGGCGTGCTGTTCGAAACCCACAATGACCAATCGTTGAACGCGCTGAATTTCTTCAGCGCGGCCACCACGGTGAGAACCAAGGCGATCTTCAATAATTTCGGAGGCGCCATCGGGGGACCGGTGTATATCCCGAAGTTGTTCAACGGCCGCAAACACCTGACCTTCTTCTTCACCGATTGGGAGGACACGCTGGAGCCGAAGGGATCCCTGACCAACACGGATGTGCCGACGGCCGCGGAACTGCAGGGCAATTTTTCGGGTCCGACTCCGCAGAACACCGCTCCGCTCATCGTCTACGATCCCTCGACTACCGCAACGGTCAACGGCAAGGTAACCCGCTCGCCATTTCCAGGCAACATCATTCCACAGAGCCGCTTCGACCCAGTGGGGGCGAAGATCGCCTCTTTTTACCCGGCGCCGAACTGCGATCTGAGTACATTCAACTTCTGCGTCTCGCCCACGCAGAGCCACACCTATCTGTACAATACAGACCGCGTGGATGAGAACATCAGCGACTACGACCGGGTATGGTTCCGGTTCGCGCGCGACGGCCCGACCACGGGAGCGGTTCCCATCTTCGACAACGCCGCCAATCCGTCGGCGCTGAACGGGTGGAAGGATTTCCACGCGCAGGCCACCTGGAACCACATTTTTTCAGCGGCCATGGCCAACGAATTTCGTTTCGGCATGGTGCAGGAGGACAACTTCACCAGTCCGGTGACGCAGGATGTGTCGTCACTAGGCCTCAAAGGCGTCGATCTCGGCGAGTTTCCGAGCCTTGCCACGAGCGGCCTGCTCAGCCTGGGCCCCGGCGGCTACTCGCGGACGCGCGACCGCCACTGGATCTGGAATGACGCGCTGACGCGGCAGGTGGGGCGCCACCATTTGCAGATGGGCGGCGAGTTCATGACCTACCTGAACCATACCTACAATCCGGGAGTGCTGTCGGGATCGTATTCGTTCACCGGCGCCTTTACCTCCCTGCCCGGCACGACGAGCGGGTACGGGCTGGCGGACCTGCTGTTAGGCATGCCGAACACCACCAGCCTCAGCTTCAACGACTACGAATTCCGGTACATTACCAACTATGCGGCGCTGTATATCGAAGACGATTACAAGCTGACGCCCAAACTGACCGTCAACCTGGGACTCCGGTGGGAGTTCGACGGGCCGCCGACGGAGTTGAACCACCAGATGTACAGCTTCAATCCGAGCCTGGTCGATCCGACGACGGGCAAGCTGGGCGCGATTCAATTCGCGGGCCTGAATGGCGCACCGGACCATTTCGTGCCCAACGACTATCGCGGTTTCCTCCCGCGCGTGGGCTTCGCCTACAGCCTGCCCAAGAACACGGTGATCCGCGGCGGATACGGAATTTACGAGCTCCCCAGCATCGGATTCATCACCAACGGCCAGACCTCGAAATACAGCGTCTCGACGAGCTTCACGGCACAGAACGGAGGCACCACACCGTATTACCTTTTGGATCAGGGCGTGCCGCCATATTCTCCGAACGTGGGAGCGAACGGCGAGCCGAATCTTGTTTCCAGCCTGACGTCGCCCACGCAGAACGTGCAGTGGCAGCAACTCACGCCAGCCATTGCATACCTTCAGGAATGGGAGATGAGCTTGCAGCATCAATTCCGGGGCGGCTGGTTTGCGGAGGCCGACTATATCGGCAATCGGGGCGCGAAGCTGCCGGTGTCTCTGCAGGAGAACCAGATTTATCCCTTTCCGAATTGCTGCTTCGGGGTGGCGAACTCGCAATCGCTGCGCCCGTATCCGCAATGGCTGAACGTGGCGCGCTTCAGCTACAGCGGGAATTCGAATTACAACGGCCTGATCCTGAAGGTGCAGCACTACTGGCGGCAAGGGCTGTCGGTGCTCGCCGGGTACACCTGGGCGAAGACCATGGACGACGTGGACGCCGCGGCCCGTGCAGACGCTGTCGCCAACCAGAATGTGTACAACCTGCGGGCGCAGTACGGAGTGGGGATGACCGATATCCCGCAGCGATTCACGTTCACGTGGGTGTACAACCTGCCATTCGGATCGGGCGGGAAGGTGGCGCGCGGGGTACCTGGGTTGAGTTACGCGATCGGACACTGGCAGGTGAGCGGCGTGTACCAGGCACAGGTCGGCTATCCTTACAACGTGACGCAGACCAACACGCTGGGGCTGTATTCGCCGATTCAATATCCCAACGCCGTGGGCAATCCCAACCCATCCAACCGGTCGATCGCGGAATGGTTCAACCCCAAGGCATTCGCCATCGCTCCGCAGGACGCCTTGGGAGACGCGCCGCGAGCGTCGTTCTTCGGCCCGGGCCAAAACAACTGGAACATCGCCATTGCGCGGATTTTCCCGATTCGCGAACAACTGAATTTCCGCATTCGCGCGGAGTTCTATGACGCCTTCAACCACCCGCAGTGGAGCGGGCTGAATACCAGCATCACCAGCCCGGCGTTCGGGTCGGTGACCTCGGCAATGGACCCGCGCACGGTGCAGTTCAGCGGGCGCATTCAATTCTGAGCGAGCTATGCGAACTTTTGCGATAGCAGTATTCCTGACGGCCGCCGCCTGGTGCCAGACGCGCCAGGTGGTGGCGATTTCGCATCGGGGCGAGCACCTGGTGCGCCCCGAAAACACCATGCCGGCATTCCAGGAGGCCATCCGCGTGGGCGCGGACTTCATCGAGGTAGACGTGCAGACCACCGCGGACGGCAAGCTGGTCCTGAGCCACGACAACACCGTGGACCGCTGCACCAACGGCAAGGGGAAGGTCGCGGACATGACCTTCGAGCAGGTGGAGGCGCTCGATGCCGGCATCAAGCGAGGGCCGCAATTCGCGGGTGTCAAAATCCCCACGTTCGACCAGGCGCTGGATCTGGCGCGTGGCAAAATCGGCATCTATGTGGATGTGAAGAACGCTTCGGCCGCGGACCTGGTGAGCCACATCGACGGGCACGGCATGACGGACCATGTGGTGATCTACTGCAAGCTGGAGCTGGCGAAGCAGATTCTGGCGCTCAATCCGCGGCTGAAGGTGATGCCGGAATCGCGCACGGTGGACAACGTGCACCTGCTGGTGGAGCAGCTTCATCCGAAGGTGATTGCGTACAGCGCGGGCGATTTCACGCCGGAGATCATCGCCGCTGCGAAGGAAGCGCACGCGGAAATCTACGTGGACCGCATGGGGAACACGGATGCGCCGGAGGGATGGCAATCGGCCATCGACGCCGGCGCCGACGGCATCCAGACGGACCGGCCGGGGCCGCTGGTGGAATACCTGCGGGAGAAGGGATACAAGAAGGACTGAGGTGCGCAGAGCTTTGACGTGGAGGCGCGGAGACGCGGAGAAAACGAAACAGGGCTGCTCCTCGGCGTTTTTCTCCGCGCCTCGGCGTCTCCGCGTCGGGGTCTTTTCCCTCCTGCTTGCCGCTCCCGCGATAGGCCCGGCCGCCACGCTGCGCATCGACGTGGCCGATGAGCGCAGGGCACCGGTGTGGACGCGGCTTGAGGTGCGCAACCCGGTGGGCGAGATGTTTCAGCCGGCCGTGTGCATTCATGAGACCATGACCAAGGCGCGCGGCGGGAAGCCGTATTACCTGCGCAGCTTCATCGTGCATGGCGGCGCTGATTTGGAGGTGCCCGCGGGTAGGTACACCGTGATCGCGGAACACGGCCTGGAATATGAGCGCATCGAGCGGCAGGTGCGGGTGGTGGAAGACGCGCCTGCACGGGTTGCGATCCAGTTGCGGCCGTGGATTCGCATGCGCGAGAAAGGCTGGTGGTCTGGCGATGTGCACGTTCACCGGCCGCTGGCGGACGCTCCGGGAATTGCGCAGGCGGAGGACTTGAACTTCACGGTGCTGGTGAATCGCGGCAAGCAGGATTTATTTCGCGCCGATCACTGGCCCACGCAAGAGGCGGTGGAGGCCGCGCCGGGATATTGGATTTCGCTGCGCAACGCGGAGGACGAACGCCGCGGCGGATCGTGGATTCTGAACTCCCTCCGCTCTCCGCTGCAACTCGGTCCGGAGAGCGGGTGGTACCCCATGGGCCTGCGGTACGTGGAGCAGGCGCGCGCGCAGCCCGAGGCGGGCGGCGTGCTGCCGTGGTTCGATATCGACATGCCCTTCTGGTGGGAAGTCCCGGTGATGATGGCGCTGGCGACGCCGGATTCACTGGACATTCTGCACAACCAGTTCATGCAGTACGGGATCGACGACAGCGAATACTGGGGCCGGCCGCGGGACCGCCGCGAGTATCCGGGTTGGCAGGGCTTCGTAGATTACTCGATGGACCTGTATTACCGGTACCTGAACCTGGGGTTTCGCGTGCCGCCTTCGGCCGGAACCGGCACGGGCGTGATGCCGAATCCCGCGGGGTACGATCGAGTATACGCACAGATCGATAGACCCTTCACGGTGGAAAAGTGGTACGCGGCGATCCGCGCGGGCCGGAGTTTCGTGACCAACGGGCCGATGCTGTTCACAGACGTCGAGCGGCGCCGTGGCATGGCCGCGATCGCAGTGCGGGCGGTGGCGCGCGAGCCAATTGACCGCATCGAGCTGGTGGCGGACGGCAAGGTGGTGCAGAAGGCCGCGGCGCCGGGCGAGGCGAGATTGGCGATGAGCGCGCGGTTTGAAATCGACGCGCGGCGCTACGGGTGGTGCGCGGTGCGCTGCTTCCTGAAGACGCCGGACAACATCCGGCTGGCGCACTCGACGCCGATTTACCTGGATGGGCATCCGGACAGCCGCGCCGACGCGGCGTATTTCGTGGACTGGATCGACGACCTGATTGCGCGGACGATGCGCGAGGCGGCGCGGTTCCGCAACGCTGACGAACGCAACGAGGTGGTGTCGAAATACCGTCAGGCGCGCGCGATTTATCAGGCGAAGGAGTGAGCGATGTTGTTGCGATGCGTGGTCTTTGCCGTGGCGATGGCTGTGACGCTGGGTGCTGCGGATGCGCCCCAACTGGCCGCGCTCCCGCCCATGGGCTGGAACAGCTACAACGCGTTCGGCAGCAGGATTAACGATGCGCTGATCCGCGCGCAAGTGGACGCGCTGGTGGCCAGCGGCATGCAGGAAGCCGGTTACCAGTACGTCAACCTGGACGAGGGATGGGCCGGAGCGCGCGATTCGGAAGGCTTCATCCATCCGATCGCCGGCTTTCCGGATATGAAGGCGCTGGCCGACTACATTCATTCCAAGGGGCTGAAATTCGGCATCTATTCGTCACCGGCGCGGCGCACCTGCGGCGGAAACGAGGGCAGCGCGGGGCATGAAACACAGGACGCCGAAACGTACGCGCGATGGGGCGTGGACTACTTGAAATACGACGTCTGCGACCTGGAGGACCAATACAATCGCATGCTGGCCTCGGACCCTGCGGCAGCGCATGCCGCGATGCTGGACTGGTATCGCAAGATGTACGACGCGTTACGCGGAACCGGCCGGCCCATTGTATACAGCCTGTGCCAGTACGGGCTGGATGCCGTGTGGCGCTGGGCGCCGGAAGTGGGCGCGAACCTGTGGCGCACCACCAGCGATGTGAAGGACAACTACGGCAGCATCACGGGCAACGGCTTCAACGAGGCCGGCCTCGCGCGGTTCGCGGGACCAGGCCACTGGAACGACCCCGACATGCTGGAGGTAGGTAACGGCAAGATAAGCGTGGAGGACGGCCGCACGCAGATGAGCCTGTGGGCCATTCTGGCCGCGCCCTTGTTGGCGGGAAACGATTTGACCAGGATGACCGCGGAGACCCGCGAGATTCTGTGCAACCGCGAGGTGATCGCGGTGGATCAGGACATGGGCGGCAAGCAGGGCGACCGGGTGGCCATCGAGGGTCCGCTGGAAGTCTGGGTGCGGCCGCTGGCGGATGGATCGAAGGCCGTGGGCCTGTTCAACCGCGGCCGGTCCGGCATGAAGATGCGGGTGAATTTTGCCGACGCCGGCTTTCGCGGGCCGGTGACGGCGCGGGACCTGTGGGACCACAAGGACCTGGGCCCGCTGCGCGAAAGCTACGAGACCTTCGTTCCGAAGCATGGCGTGGCCCTGCTGCGGATTGCCGCTCTGGCAGAATCGCGCGAACACGCCGGCCGCCCGTGAGGTTACTGGGCCTGCGCCTGGGCCGTTTTGCGTGGGCGCAGTTTGCGGTGAATGTCGGGCCAGAATTCTTTGACCACGTAGCTCAAGGTGTCCCAGGCCACCTGGGTGCCCCAGACACCGGCCGTGCTGGTCAGGTTTCGTTCACTTTCCAGATGATAGCTATACGTGGAGATAGCCGCCGCCGTGGCGCTACCGAAAATCTCCGAGTAGTTAAACTGGCTGTGCCCTGAATCCGTGCGGGTGACAAAAATGCGGCTCACGGCATAGCCGGTGCGATGCCAGAATCCGCCTTTGCCTAGCTGGAAATAACGCGGGTCCTGGTGCAACAGGGAGGGGAAGATGGCCTTGGTCATAAAGTTTTCAATGGTGCCGTCGGCAAAACGTACGCCATAACGCTGCGCATACCCTTCGGCTCCCTGGCCGTACTTGGGTTCATCGTCTTCCGCCTGCGCGATGCCAGCCAGCGCGCCATACCAGACGAGTTCGACGGGGTCGAACGTGTCCCGGGCAGTCACCTTGAATTTCTCGCCGGCGGTGAGGGGCGGGACTTTGCCCGCATTCTCCAGGGTTAGAAAGTTCGGCAGAGTGAAAAAGAGCCGGTCATTCGACGTGCCGTTACCCGGCTTCTGGCTCTTGCTCTTCTCCTTGACGATGGTCCGGTCTGCGGACTGCGGCGCTGGAGTTTTGGATGCCGGGGCGGGTGCGGACGGGACTGCACCCTGGGGCGGGGTCTGGTCCTGTGCCAGTGCGATGGTCATCAAAAACCACGGCAGAAGACAGCAAAACTTCTTCATGAGCATCTTCCTGTTACCCGTGAGCGGGGTTGGTCAGAAGATGTGCAATTGAGGCACCAAGGGTCGAATGGAGACTTCTGAGGGCGGCAGTTGTGGAACTTCTTGAGGGCGGCGGCGTGGGATTGGGAAGAGTGGCCGACCAGGGCAAGGGCCGGCGTGGTTAATCGTACCGGCCCGCATTCTGGATTCTCCAGCGCCCCTGCTATTGCGCGGCGGCCTGGGCGACGTCGGCCTGCTCTTTCAGCACTTCGGCCTTATCGGCGGACTCCCAGGTGAAGGTGTCGCCCGTGCGGCCGAAATGGCCAAAGGCGGCGGTCTTGCGGTAAATCGGACGGCGCAGTTTCAGGTGATCGATGATCCCGCGCGGAGTCAGCGGGAAATTCTCGCGCACCAATTCGGTGAACCGGGCATCCGGCACCACTCCCGTGCCGAAGGTATCGACGCGCACGGAGACCGGGTCGGCCACGCCGATAGCGTACGCAAGTTGCACTTCGCAGCGGCTGGCGAGTTTGGAGGCCACGATATTTTTGGCGATGTAGCGGGCCATGTAGCAGGCCGAACGATCCACCTTGGTCGGATCCTTGCCGGAAAACGCGCCGCCGCCGTGGCGGCCCATGCCGCCGTAAGTGTCCACGATGATCTTGCGGCCGGTCAGTCCGGTGTCGCCGTGCGGGCCGCCCACCACGAAACGGCCGGTGGGGTTGATGTGGTACTTGGTTTGGGAATCCACCATGGAGGAAGGAATTACGGCGTCGATGATGTGCTTCTTCACTTCCGCGCGCAATTCCTCGGTGGAGACCTCCGGCGAATGCTGCGTGGAAATCACCACCGCTTCGATCCGCACCGGCACGCTGCCGGCGTATTCCACGGAGACCTGGCTTTTGCCATCGGGCCGCAGGAAATCCAGCAGGCCTTCGCGGCGCACCGTGGAAAGCCGCTGCACCAACTTGTGGGCCATCATGATGGGCAGGGGCATCAGTTCGGGCGTTTCGTCGCAGGCGAAACCGAACATCAGGCCCTGGTCGCCGGCGCCGCCTGGGTCGACTCCCATGGCGATATCGGGCGATTGCGACTGGATCAGGTTGTGCACCCCGCAGGTGTTGCAATCGAATCCGTAGGTGGCGTCGTTGTAGCCCACATATTCGATGGTGCCGCGCGCGATGCGTGGAACGTCCACGTAGGTCTTCGTGGTGATCTCACCAGCCACGATGCAGGTGCCGGTGGTCACCAGAACCTCGCAGGCCACCCGGCCGGTGGGGTCGTCCGCCAGAACGGCGTCTAGCACGGCGTCCGAAATCTGGTCGGCGATTTTATCGGGGTGACCTTCTGTTACGGATTCCGAGGTGAAAAGATATCTCTGCTGGTTTGCCAAAATGTCCTCCTGCGATTGATCTCACTGTAACATGTGGATTTGAATTCGATAGACGCCGGCCGCGCGGATCAGTACCGGTAGTGGTCCGCCTTGTAGGGCCTTCCACGGGGACGCCCAGATAGTCGGCCTGCTTGGGGGTGAGGGTGGTCAGCTTCACGCCGATCTTCTCCAGGTGCAGGCGGGCCACTTCTTCGTCCAGCTTCTTGGGCAGCGTGTAGACGCCGGGCTTGTAGCTGTCGCGGTTCTTCCACAGGTCGATTTGCGCCAGGGTCTGGTTGGAGAAGCTGTTGCACATCACGAAGCTGGGGTGGCCGGTGGCGCAGCCCAGGTTCACCAGGCGGCCTTCGGCCAGCACGAAGATGGTGTTGCCGCCCGGGAAAGTGTACATATCCACCTGCGGCTTGATGTTGGTTTTCGCCGCGCCGGACTCGTTCAGGCGGTCCACCTGAATCTCGTTGTCGAAGTGGCCGATGTTGCAGACAATCGCCTGGTCCTTCATGCGCTCCATGTGCTCCAGCGTGATGATGTCGCAGTTGCCGGTGCAGGTGACGTAGATATCGCCGCGGCCGAGGGTGTCTTCGATGGTGGTGACTTCGAAGCCTTCCATGGCCGCCTGCAGGGCGTTGATGGGGTCGATTTCGGTGACCATCACGCGCGCGCCCATGCCGCGCAGGGAATGCGCCGAGCCCTTGCCCACGTCGCCGTACCCGCAGACCACGGCCACTTTGCCGGCCACCATCACGTCAGTGGCGCGCTTGATGCCGTCGGCCAGCGATTCGCGGCAGCCGTAGAGGTTGTCGAACTTCGATTTGGTGACCGAATCGTTGACGTTGATGGCGGGCACCAGCAGCTTGCCCGCTTCCTGCATCTTGTAGAGGCGGTGCACGCCGGTGGTGGTCTCTTCGGAGACGCCGCGCCAGTCCTTCACCACGTCGTGCCAGTGGCGAGGCGTTTTCGCGCGTGAACCTGCTTCAGCAGGTCCTTGATGACCTTTTCTTCGTGGCTGGCGGAGGGCGAATTGACCCAGTCGCTGCCTTTTTCCAGTTCATAGCCTTTGTGGATCAGCAGCGTGGCGTCGCCGCCATCGTCCACGATCAACTGCGGTCCCATGCCGCCGGGATGGGTGAGGGCCTGGTAGGTGCACCACCAGTAATCCTCCAGCGATTCGCCCTTCCAGGCGAACACCGGCACGCCCGCGGCGGCGATGGCGGCGGCGGCGTGATCCTGGGTGGAGAAGATGTTGCAGCTCGCCCAGCGCACCGAAGCGCCCAGGTCGGCCAGGGTTTCGATCAGCACGGCGGTCTGGATGGTCATGTGCAGCGAGCCCGGTGATGCGCACGCCGGCCAGCGGCTTTTCGGCGGCGTATTTGCGGCGGATGGCCATCAGGCCGGGCATTTCGTGTTCGGCAATGGAGATCTCCTTGCGGCCCCATTCGGCCAGTGCAAGGTCGGCTACTTTGAAATCGGTCGCGGTCTGGTTCATCGTGGCAGTGCCCATGGGTTTCCTTTCGTATACATCAAGAAATCTTGATACATTGATATTAGAACTATGCGACCGATGCCGTCAATCCTGAAATCGCTGCGCACGGCCGCCGATCCCAACCGGCTGCGGATCCTGCTGCTGGTGGAGCGGGAGGAACTGTCGGTGGCGGAGATCCAGGAGATCCTGGGCAAAGGCCAGAGCCAGATATCCACCTGGCTGGCGCAGTTGAAGCAGGCCGGGCTGGTGGAGGACCGGCGCACCGGGAAGAACGCCTTTTACCGGCTGACGGCGCCGGCGGAGCTGATGGCGCTGCTGCGGCAGGGCGCGGGCGAGATTCCCGAAGCGGCGGAGGACCGCGAAGCGCTGCGCCTGGCCTTGCGCAACCGGCGCGACAAAATGCGCCGCTATTTCGATGAACTGGCCGGCAAGTTCGGGCGCCAGTACGTGCCCGGGCGGTCCTGGAAGGGGATTGCCGAGGCACTGCTCAAGCTCATGCCCCCGATGGTGATTGCCGATTTGGGGGCCGGTGAGGGGACCATCTCGCAACTGATGGCGCAGCGGGCCAAGTCGCGTGATCGCCATCGACAATTCCGAGAAGATGGTGGAATTTGGCGGCGAACTGGCCAAAAAGCACGGCATCGGCAACCTGGAGTACCGGCTGGGCGACCTGGAGGACGTGCCCATCCGTTCGGGCACCGTGGACCTGGCATTTCTGAGCCAGGCGCTGCATCACGCCGTCCACCCCGAAAAGGCGGTGGCGGAGGCCTGGCGGATTCTCAAGCCGGGCGGCCGGATCGCCGTTTTGGACCTGAACCGCCATGAGTTCGAAGAGGCTCGTGAGATGTATGCCGACCTGTGGCTGGGTTTTACTGAACTGGAGATGGAACGGTATTTGAAGGGCGCCGGGTTCCGCGGGGTGGAGACGGCGGTGGTCTACCGGGAGACCGAGGCGCCGCATTTTGAGACCATGCTGGCGACGGGGGATAAGTAGGGGCGTGGGGCGGGATCAGGCGGGGGCGGGGGCGCGGAAGGGATTGCGCACCTGGACGGGTCCATATTGCTGGCCGTCGTTCAAGTCTTCGGTGTAGAGGATATCGGCGCCTCCGGATTCCGCGGCGGCCAGGATAAGGGCATCCCAGAAGGAGATCTGGTAGCGCTCCTCAATTCGAATGGCGGCTTTGATCTGCGGAGCATCCAGGACGATGAGGGGCAGGTTCAGCAAAGTGGCAGTGGCATCGACCAACTCCTCGCGGGTCATGCGCAATTTTCGCGACGCGGCCGCGTAGAACTCCTGGACGACTTGGGTGCTCAGTAGCGCAAGGCCGGCTTCGGTGTACTCCCGATACAGTTCTTCAGCCCACGCCCGTTTTCCCGGATCGCTTCCGTGCATGTACAGCAGCACATTGGTATCGAAGAAGACCTTACCGCCGTTCATGCAATTCTTCGCGGGAAATGGAGCCGGGGTCGCCGGTAAAGTGAGGCCCCCGTCTGGCGATCTCAAGGAAGTGTCGGGCCGCCTCCCGGGCCTTCTCCGGATCCGGGAACCTCGGCCGCAACAGTTCCTCCACCATGGCATCGAGGGTCGTGTGGCACTCGGCGGCGAAGGCCTCGGCCTGGCGGACCAAGTCCTCGGGGAGGGTGATGGTAATCTGGCGGGTTTCCATAAGCCGGTCCACTTTCATTGTATTCTGTGGGGCTACCCTCATGATGGAACTGATCGCAAGCTTACCACCCGGCGCGCGGGTGCTCGATCTGGGTGCGGCGGCGGGCAGTTTCTCCACCGCCCGGCGGGATATTGCGGTGGTGCGGTTGGATCTGGAGCCGCGCGGCGTCGGCCCCGGCGGTCCCGGCGCGGACGCCTGGGTGGCGGGCGATGCCGCGCGCATGCCCTTCGCCTCCGATTCGTTCGACCTGATTATCGCCAACCACAGCCTGGAGCATTTCACCCAACTCGACGAAACCCTTGGCGAAATGGGCCGGGTGCTGCGCCCCAAGGGCCGGCTCTTCGTTTCGGTGCCGGATGCCTCCACTCTGACCGACCGCATCTACCGCTGGATGGCGCGCGGCGGCGGCCACGTCAACCCGTTCTGCAAGCCCGAACAGGTGACCGGGGCGGTCGAGCGCCTGGCGGGGGTCCCGCATCGCGGCACCAAAATCCTGTTCAGTTCGCTCTCCTTTCTGAACCGCCACAACTTCAGAACGCGGCCGCCGCGGAAGATCGCGCTTTTTGCCTTCGGAAGCGAATATTTTCTGGCCGTGTTCGTGTGGATCTTGCGGCAGTGGGATGTCCGCCACGGCACGCGCTGGAGCCAATACGGCTGGGCTTTCTACTTCGGCGGCGAAGCCCTGCCGGCGCGGCCGGAGGCATGGATCAACGTGTGCGTGCGCTGCGGATCGGGCCACGCGCAGGTGTTTTTGAAAACCACCGGCGTGGTGCCGCGGTTTCCGAAATGGTTCCAGCCGTATCGCTGCCCGCTTTGTGGCGGCTGGAATTTGTTTACCGAGGACGCGGTATTTTCTTGAATCGCTGCTCTATGGCTGGGCCGCCAACTCCTGCGTGAAGCGGGCCAGCGCCTCCAGCTTTCGCCGCGCCGCGCCACTGGCCAGGGACTGGGCCGCGAGGGGCATGGCGGCCAGAAACGTCTCAGCGCGGTCCGCTGCCACCAACGCCGCGGCGGCATTCACCAGCACGATGTCGCGGCCGGCCCGGCTCGTCCGCCAGCACCGCTTGGCGATTTCCAGGTTGCGCTCCTTGCCGCCGCCCTTCAACTCCTGGGGATCGGCGCGCGGCACGGCGAAATCGCGCGGCTCCAGCGTGCGGCGCTCCACTTTGCCGTCGCGGATTTCGAAAACCAGGGTGGGGCCAGTGGTGGTGATCTCGTCCAGGCCATCCGAGCCGTGGACCACGAAGCCGCGCTGCAAGCCCAGCGCCGGCCAAGGCGCCAGCGAGCAGTTCGGCCGCGCGCGTCCGAGGGCGTTCCCACCAGCTGGGCCGTGGCGCCGGCGGGATTGGTCAACGGGCCCAGCAGATTGAAAACCGTGCGCAAACTTCAGGTCGAGGCGCACCGGCTGGGCATGCTTCATGGCCGTGTGCACCGCGGGCGCGAACAGGAAACCGATGCCGATCTTCGCGGATGGCGCGGGCCGTTTCGGCGGGCGGAATAGCGATGCGCATGCCGAAGGATTCCAGCAGGTCGGCGCTGCCGCCGCCCTGCCGGCCGTGATGGAGCGGTTGCCGTGCTTGGCCACGCGCACGCCCGCGCCCGCCACTACAAAAGCCGCCACGGTGGAGATGTTGAAGGTGCCCGAGCCGTCGCCGCCGGTGCCGCAGGTATCGAGGAGGGCCTCGCCGTTTAAGCCCGCATTCACCGGCGCAGCCATCTGGCGCATGGCGCGTGCGAAGCCGACGAGCTCCTCAACGGTTTCGCCGTTGACCCGCAGCGCCATCAGCAACGCGGCGATCTGGGGGTGGTTGGCCTGGCCGCCGAGGATCGTGTGCATGGCAGCTTCGGCCTCCGCGGCGGTCAGATGCCGGCGCTCCACGAGCCTCTCCAGATAGGGCACCAGGGACATGCTGATATGGTACCGAGTCTTGCAGGTCGGGCGCGCGGTTCGCTACCATCATGGATGCGTTCCCATGAAAATTCACGAGTATCAGGCCAAGGCCATTCTGGCCCAGTACAACGTCCCTGTGCCGCGCGGGGAGGTGGCGTTCACCGCGGAAGAGGCTGACAGCGGCCGCGAAGCGAATCGGCGGCAGCGTGGTGGTGAAGGCGCAGATTCACGCCGGCGGCCGCGGCAAGGGCGGCGGCGTCAAGGTCGCGCAAGACCGCCGAGGAGGCCGCTGACATCGCCGGCCAGATGTCTGGGCATGACGCTGGTGACGCACCAGACCGGGCCCGAAGGGCGGCGTGGTGCAGCGGCTGCTGGTGGAAGAGACCCTGCCGATCGAGCGCGAGCTCTATCTCGGCATCGTGCTCGATCGCGTGCAGGGCAAGCCGGTGTTCATGGCTTCGGCGGCGGGCGGCATGGAGATCGAAGAAGTTGCCGCCAAAACGCCGGAGCTGATCCTCAAGGAGACTCATCGACCCGGGCTTGGGGCTGCTGCCGTATCAGGCGCGCAACCTGGCGTTCGGCATCGGCATTCCGGCGGCCAGCGTCAATGCGGCGGCCGCGGCCATGATGGCGCTGGCCAAGGCTTGCCTGGACATGGACGCTTCGCTGGCCGAGATCAATCCATTCATTCTGACGAAGGACGGCAAGGTTTACGCGCTCGACGCCAAGATCAACTTCGACGACAACGCGCTCTTCCGCCACAAGGAGATGCTGGAACTGCGCGACCTGAACGAAGAGGATCCGCTCGAAGTGGAGGCTTCGAGGTTCGGGCTGAACTACATCAAGCTCGATGGCACGATCGCCTGCATGGTGAACGGCGCGGGCCTCGCCATGGCCACCATGGACATCATCAAATACGCCGGCGGCAGCCCGGCCAACTTTCTCGATGTGGGCGGCGGCGCCAGCGCCGAGCAGGTGAAGAACGCCTTCCGCATCCTGCTTTCCGACCACAACGTGAAGGCGGTGCTGATCAACATTTTCGGCGGCATTCTGCGCTGCGACACGCTGGCCACCGGCGTGGTGGCGGCGGCGCGCGATCTGAATATCAGGGTGCCCATCGTGGTCCGCATGGAAGGCACCAACGTGGAGCTGGGCCGGCAGATCCTCACCGAATCCGGGTTGAACTTCACCGTCGGCGCAAGACATGCGCGACGCGGCCGAAAAAGTAGTCAAGCTGGCGGCACAGGCACACTAGAGGCGACGACGAGATGAGCGTACTGGTAGACCAAAATACCCGACTGATCGTGCAGGGATTCACGGGCCGGGAAGGCACTTTCCATGCCCAGCAGGCGATTGCGTACGGCACCACCGTAGTGGGCGGCGTCACGCCCGGAAAGGGCGGCAGCCGGCACCTGGACCTGCCGGTTTTCGATACCGTGGCCCAGGCCGTGAAGGAGACCGGCGCCAACGCCACCGTGATTTTCGTGCCGCCGCCGTTTGCGGCCGACGCCATCATGGAAGCCGCCGACGCCGGCATGGCGCTGGTGGTCTGCATCACCGAAGGCATTCCGGCGATCGACATGGTGAAGGCGTGGAAGTTCCTGCAAGACAAGCGGTCGCGGCTGATCGGGCCGAATTGCCCGGCGTGATTTCGCCCGGCAAGTGCAAGATCGGCATCATGCCCGGCCATATCCATCAAACAGGGCAACGTGGGCGTGGTTTCGCGCTCCGGCACGCTGACTTATGAAGCCGTTGGCCAGTTGACTAAGCTGGGCATCGGCCAATCCACCTGCATCGGCATTGGCGGCGATCCGATCATCGGCACCAACTTTGTGGATGCCCTGACGCTGTTCAACGAGGACCCCGACACCCACGCCATCGTCATGATCGGCGAGATCGGCGGCAATGCGGAAGAGACCGCGGCGGCCTACGTGAAGGCCCACGTGAAGAAGCCGGTGGTGGGATTTATCGCCGGCCAGACGGCGCCTCCCGGACGCCGCATGGGCCACGCCGGCGCGATTATCTCCGGCGGTTCCGGCAAGGCGTCGGACAAGATCAAGGCGATGGAAGAGGCGGGCATCACGGTCTGCTCGTCGCCCGCCGAAATTGGAGACAAGGTAAAAAGCCGCTTATGAGTTTGGAACGACGTTTTCCATCATCAAGCCCGACGCGGTAGCCGCGGGGCAGGCGGGCGAGATTCTCGCCCATGATTGAACGGGAAGGTTTTCGAATCCTGGCGCTGCGCATGACGCGCCTTAGCCAGGCGCAGGCCGAGGGCTTTTACGCGGTGCATCGCGAGCGGCCGTTTTTCCAGCGGCCTGGTGAAGTTCATGACCGAAGGCCCCATCATCGTGATGGCGCTGGAGCGCGAGGACGCGGTGAAGAAGCTGCGCGAAGTGATGGGCGCCACCAACCCGGCCAACGCCGCGGAGGGGACCATCCGCAAGCGCTTCGCCGAGAACATCGAACGCAACTGCATTCACGGCTCGGACGCGCCGGAGACCGCCGAAGTGGAGTTGCGGTTCTTTTTTAGCGCGGCGGAATTCCTGTAGGGCTTCCTGAGGTTGGAAACGAAAAAGGAGCTTTCGGCCCGCTGCCTCCGCCGATCTGAACGGAAAACAGCGGCTCGAAAGCTCCCCTAACTCGCGTGGTGACCGTCGCCTAGGTCGGAATGGCCACGCCCAGCTTCTTCAGCGAGGTAAAGCAACTCGATATGGCAGTGCCCACGTTGGAGATCGTGGTGGAGTTGCTCGAAGCGAAGTTAATCACCGTGCTGAGCTTGCCGAATTCGGGAACCTTCTGGGCCTTGTAGGCTTTCTTGACTTCCGCCGCCGCAGCGCCGGCTTCGGTGATCTTGGTCAGAGACTGCTGGGCTTTGAGAATCGCTACCTTGCAGGTTTTCACCGCCTCGGCCACTTCGTTGGAATTGGCGGCTTTCTTCTGCATCTCGTCCAGCTTGGCGTTCTGCTCCTTCAACTTCTGCTGCATTTCGAAGATGTACTTATCCAACTGGCCGACGTGCTTGTCGAGAGCATCCACGGGCGCCTGCAGAGCGGCCACGAACGCCTTGGCTTTATCGACCTTACCGCCGCCCGCCTCCACCACCTTGTACTTCTCGACGGCAGCCTGCAGATTTTTGATGTCGGACTCAATCTCCTTGATCTTGTTTGAGGAGTTGGCCCATTCCGAATCGTAGACCTTGTACGCCTTGTAGAGCGCCGAAGCCCCCGTCGCGATGGCTCCAATGATCAGCGGAGCCAGGGCCCCGTGGGATGCCACCGCCACGGCGATGGCCAGCCCGGCCGCGGTCAGAATCAGGGCGGCGATCAGCACGATCTTGCAAATGCTTTTGAACTGGGCCTTCGCCAGTTTCATCTTCATGGCCTTGACCGATTCTTCGTAGGCCTTCAGCACGCATTCATCGCAGAGTTTGGCCATCTCCGACTGCCACACGTCGAAGGCCTGCTTGAGGAGCTTGTTGGCCGTCTCGACGACCTCCAGCTTTTCCTCCTTGGTTTGTTTGTTGGGGATCCGTTCTTCGGTCCATTTCACGGCATCCTGAACCTGCTTCATTTTAGCTGTGCTCAGGGCGTGGAATTTCGCATCGAAGGATCCCTTGAATTTCGCGTCGAAGATCGTCCTCTGCTTCCCCGGCATCGGCGCTATATGCTCGTCTGGATAGGAAAGGTTGACTCCAACTCCGGCGGCGTCAGAAATTTGGACGCGATCGGCGGTTTCCATTTCAATTTGTTAAATACAAAAATCTGTCCCATACGTGCATCCTCCCGATTGATGTCAAGTTGGTCCGTTCCGGCCAGGGCACCCTATCGAGATTCCCTTCCTGCAAACGGTGTCTCCGCGAAGCAGAGACGGAGCGTAGTATAGCACCGCCGGAAGGGTCTCGGACGCCATCTGAGGGCGGGACAGTAGATAGAGGGTACTGGCATCAGGAAATCGCTTGAATTCTGCCGCTAAGGCTGAATTTCAGTTACGGCCGCACCTCCGCCAAGGCCCCCCGCGGGAAAGATGCCGCTGGCCGGCCAGGCACGTCGCTCGAAGGTAACTAGCTTGTTTTCAGGCGAATTCTTCGGTTTTTGCGGGACAACGCAGCGGCCCGGAAATGTTTTGCGGCCGACTCGCGGTTTCCCGGCAGTGGGCATCGGGCGAATCGCCGCCCCGCCGGCGTCCGGTCGCCAGGCGTCACGCCGGACTACTCGGGGCAACCGCATCCTGAAGCCAGGGATGTTAGGCTCCGGCACTCCCATCGGCCCCCCACCGGCCTCCGCGTGAGCGCTCCAGGGCCCGCTTTGGATACAATAAAGAAGTTAGTTGTGAGCGCGCAGGCTCCCGTATCCATCGCTTGGCTGGCGGTCTTCTTCCTGTGTGGATTCATCCAAATCCGGCAAATATGATCTTCTCGCGCCGCTCGAAAACCCCGCTCCCGGCGGCCAGCTTGGGCCGGTGGCTGGTGATCCTCCTGGCGCTTGCCACCGCGGCGTGGGCGCAATTCAAAGAGGTAGGTCCAGCTCCGTATCCGCCGCCGGTAGCCCGGCAGAAAATCCAGACTTTGCTGGACAAAGTTGATCCGGCCAACCCTCAACCTTCCATCGATGCGCTTTTCGGCCTGGTTCCCTGGTACCGCGATATTCTGGACCAGGAACTGATCGCGGGCTGGCAAAAAGACACCCGCGGCAATCTGGCGGTGGTGATGGGCCCCTTGGCCGATGAGGCGGTGGCCACGGCAGTCGTCCACTATTCGTGGCGCCAGGCGCCGCAAGCCACCTTCAATCTGGCCTACGCGCCCATGCTGGGGCAACTGATGGCCCGCTATCCGGATAGCGCCAAGCCTTTTCTGGCCGATCTTTTGGGGACGCCGCCGTCTCTATCCAATACCGTGGCCGAGGCCGTCTGCCGGATTCTGCTGGACATGCCGGATGTGGGGACCTGGCGCAAAAACGCCTTGCAGATCCTTCCGCATTACCTCCCGGCAGCCGAGCGGCTGCTCACCCAGGACATTCAGGGAGGGGACCGCGAGAAGGGCTACCGTGCTCAAATCTGGCGGTCGGAACTGCAGGGGGATGAGCCGGGCGTTGACAACCAGCCCAGCCAGCGCCGACGGCTGGTGGTCTCCCAACCACCCGCCCCTGCCGCCGCTCCTGCCGCCCCGACCGCTCCGGTGGCGCCGCGGATCGGCCAAGACGGGCGCCCCACACTGGCGCAGGCCGATTCCAACCCGCTTCCCCCTGGCGTTCCGGCCCCCGCCCGTGCCCCCGCGCCGCCTTCGCTCTATGCCGGCGCCAGGTCCGGCACGCTCAAATGCACCGGAGGCCCCGTCCCGCAGAACGCCGAATATGTCTTCCGCGATCTGCCGCTGGGAAATATGCAACTCAATTACGACACCAAAAACTGGGAAGCGCGCCTGGTCCCGGATGGGCAGACGCAAAAGCTGATCCTCACGAACCGGAGTCTGGGCCGCAGAAGCGCTGCACGGTGCACTGGAGCGTGAATCCGTAACCAAAGAGGCCGTTATGAAAAGAACCTTGCTGCTCCTGGTCTGGCAGTTCGGCCCACTGGCGGGCGCCAGCCTTTTCGCCGACGTCGTCACCTTGAAAGATGGCCGCCAGATCTCCGGTCAGGTGGAAAGCGGAAACACCCAGGAGATTCGAATCAAGGTCGGGGACCAGTCGCAGGCAATCGATATCGAAGAGGTGCGGGCGATCCAGTTCGGGGTTACCTTGCCGGTGCCTGGACCCACGGCGAAGCCGGCCGCGCAGCCGCAGGCGCCTGCCGCGGAGTCTGCTGCGGCACCCTCGGCGCCTGCGCCGGCGGCCCCGACTCTCCGGTCCGCCACGGTCGAAAGTCCAGTTCCGGCGGCTTCGCCTGCGGCCCCCTCGGAGCCGACTCTGCGGTCGGCCACGGTTGAAACTCCAGCTTCTGCCGCTCCTGCGGCGTCTGCGCCGGCGGCCCCGACTCTCCGGTCCGCCACGATCGAAGCTCCAGTTCCGGCGGCCGCTCCTGCGGCTGCTGCACCGACGCTGCGGACCGCCACGGCTCCGGCCTCCACGGCTGGTAACATTACACTCCCCGCCGGTACGGAGATCGCCGTGCGCACCATCGACCGGATCGATTCCAAGAAGGCCGACCTCAGCCACGAGTACACCGCCAGCCTGGATGACCCGGTGGTCGTCAATGGAGTGGAAGTCGTGCCGGCCAACGCCAACGCCTTCCTGCGGGTGACCGAAGCCAAGTCGCCCGGGCTGACTCATCGTGCCTCCATGTCCACTTGCCTGGTGGCCGTCGTCATCCACGGCCAGAAGGTCAAAGTGGAAACTGGGACTGTCGATTCGAAGGCCGGCTCGCAGGCCAAACGAACCCTCACCGGGACCGCGGTCGGCGCGGGTGCAGGTGCGGCGATTGGAGCGGCCGCCGGTGGCGGAGTCGGCGCGGCGGCAGGGGCGGGGGCCGGCGCGGCTGCCGGAACCGTGGCCGGAAAGCTGACCGGCAAGGGCGTTCAGATTGCTCCCGAGACCCGCTTCACCTACAAACTCACCCAGCCGGTGGTGATCGAACCTCAGCAGGCCCAACAATGATTAGGCGGATTACGCACGCTACGGTTCTGTTTTTCGCGATCCTGCTGGCCGCGCCGGCCGACACCCTGTTTCTCAAGGATGGCACCCAGGTGAAAGGCCGGTGGTGGTCGCTGGATGCCAGCCAGGTCCATTTTCTGGTGGACCAGCAACTGCAGCACTACGCCCGCTCGGAAGTATCGGCGGTGACCTTCGGAGATGGCACGCCCGTGCCTCCGCTGCCCTCGGCGCCCGCACCTGCGCCTGCACCCACGCCGACCCCGGCCCGGGCCGCCGCGCCACCATCGCTCGCTGCTCCGCCGTCGCTCGCTACGCCGGCCCCTGCGCCCACCCGGCGCGCTCCGCCATCGCTCGCTACGCCACCTGGCTCCGCGCCGGAGACCCGCTCCATCAACTTGCCACCGGCTGCCCACACCACCCGCGAGCCGCAAGAGGTCGGGGTGGTCTATTTCCAGAACGCCTCGGGCGACCTCATCCCGTTGGAGCGCAATCAGGCCACCGAGCAGCACCGCGGCTCCACGCAATATTGGGAAATGCCGGCCGCGCGATCGCCGGTTCGCGTCAAGGCCGCCTCCAACCTGGTGTTTGTGATCAAGTTGCCCTCTGGCACCGATCCCCAAGCGTACATGCTCTATCCCATGGTGACGGTCAAGGGCGCGCGGCGCACCGAAGTCCCGCGCGGCCGCCAGGGCAGCCCCGTGACGCTGCCTTTCACGGTCGCCAAGCTGAGCGATTCGACCTACAGCCTGACGGTCGAAGATTTGGCCAACGGCGAATATTCGTTCAGCCCCTCCAGCTCCAACGATGCGTATTGTTTCGGCGTGGACCAGTAGGCTCGTGAGGGCAGCCCTTTTGAGCCGTTCGCCCCACGTCGGCGCGCACGGTACACTGAAAGTTCAGGCAGTGAAGCCCCAGCCAAGCCTCACTATTTACCGGAGTGACACAGAGGGGTGCCCTCCGGGACCGGAGGCCGCGCAGAGGAAACCGTTACCGGTTTTTCCGCGTTGCGTCCGGCACCTCCGTGTCTCCGCGGTGAAACAGTGAGGCCACTGAGAAAACAGCGGTTCTGGAGAGATTCTTGGGAATCACGGTAGGAGTGGTCAGCGAATGCGCGCCGGGAGAGCGGCGCGTGGCAATGGTCCCTAGCGCGCTCGGGGTGCTGAATAAGTCCGGGGTCGAGTGGCTGCTGGAGCCGGGAGCCGGCGTGGCGGCCGGATTTCCGGATTCCGAGTACACCGCCAAAGGCGTCCGCCTGGCTGGCGAACGGGTCGAGGTTTTCGGGGCGGCGGACGTAATTTTACAAGTACGCGGCCCCGGCGCCAACCCCGCCAAGGCGGCGGCCGACCTGGCACTCTACCGCCGCGGCCAGACGGTGATCGGTTTCGGCGAGCCTCTGACGGCCGCCGATGCGGCGCGCGACCTGGCGGCCTGCGGCGTGAGTTTTCTGGCCATGGAGCTGATGCCGCGCATTACCCGCGCGCAGTCCATGGATGCACTGTCGGCCATGGCTACGGTTTCCGGGTACAAGGCCGCACTGATTGCCGCCGATAACCTGCCGCGCATGTTCCCCATGCTGATGACCGCTGCGGGCACGGTGGCGCCGGCGCGCGTGCTGGTGATCGGCGCCGGCGTGGCCGGATTGCAGGCCATCGCCACGGCGCGGCGCCTGGGTGCGGTGGTGAGCGGCTACGATATCCGCCCGGCGGTGAAGGAGCAGGTGGAAAGCCTGGGCGCGCGCTTCGTGGTGCTGGAAATCGAAGCCGCCGGTGCCGAGGATAAGGGCGGCTATGCCAAAGCCATGGGTGAGGATTTCTACCGCCGCCAGCGCGAGCTGCTGGGTAACGTGCTGGCCCAGCAGAACGTGGTCATCACCACCGCCGCCGTACCCGGCAGGAAGGCGCCCATCCTGATTACCCGCGAGATGGTGGCGCGCATGGCGCCGGGGTCGGTAATCGTGGATATCGCGGCGGAGCGCGGCGGCAACTGCGAGCTGACCCGGCGCGGACGAGAGACGGAGTATCGCGGCGTGCGCATTCTGGGGCCGGTCAACCTGCCCTCCACCATCCCGTATCACGCCAGCCAGATGTATGCCAAGAACATCGCCACTTTTCTGAAATACCTGATCAAAGACGGGCGCATCGCGCTCGACCGCGCCGACGAAATTGTGCGCGAGACGCTGGTGACCCACGCGGGCGAAGTGGTCCATCCGCGAGTGCTGGAATCATTAGGAGCCGCGCATGCCCTCTAACCTGGAACTTAGCCTCTACGTGTTCATGCTGGCCACCTTCGTGGGCCTGGAAGTCATCCGCAAGGTTTCGCCGCTGCTGCACACGCCGCTGATGTCGCTCACCAACGCCATCTCGGCCATTTCGGTGGTGGGCGCCATCCTGATTACCGGCGCCCAGGGCGCCACCACCCTGAGCAAGGTGCTGGGCTTCATCGCCATCACCTCTGCGGTCACCAACATCGTGAGCGGCTTCCTCATCACCGACCGAATGCTAAAGATGTTCAAGCGCCGCGAGGAGAGGAAGTAAATGGCGCACCTGGTGCATTACATCTATATCGTCTCCGCGGCGCTGTTCATTCTGTCCCTGAAGTGGATGAACTCCCCCGTCACGGCGCGGCGCGGTGTGTTTGCGGGCGAGACCGGTATGCTGTTGGCCATCGCCGGCACGCTGGTGTCGCAGCACGTCTTCAACTGGGAGTGGGTATTCGCCGCGTTCCTGATCGGCACGGCCATCGGGATTCCCATCGCCTACATCATGCCGATGACCGCGGTGCCCCAACGGACCGCGCTCTCCCACGCTTGCGGCGCGCTGGCGGCGGCGCTGGTGGGCACGGCCGAATATTATCGCGAGACGCCCGCACGGGTTCACCATGGTGGCGCTGGTCATCGAGACTCTGCTGGGCTTTCTCACTTTCACAGGCAGCCTGATGGCCATGGGCAAGCTGCAGGAGGTGCTGCCCCAGCGGCCGCATCACCTACCGCAACCAGAATCTGGTGAACCTGCTGCTGTTCGCGATCGCCGCTGGGCTGGGTGTGCGGCTGATCCTGGTTCCCACGGACACCTGGATGTTCCCCATTTTCGCCGGGCTGGCCCTGCTGTTCGGCGTGCTGCTGATCATCCCCATCGGCGGCGCCGATATGCCCACGGTCATTGCGCTCTTGAACTCCTACGCCGGGCTTTCTGCCTGCGCCATGGGTTTCGCACTGGATAATAAGCTGCTGGTGATCGCCGGCGCTCTGGATGGCTCCTCGGGCCTGATCCTTTCCATCATCATGTGCAAGGCCATGAACCGCTCCTTCGCCAATGTGCTGTTCGGCGCCTTCGGTCAACTGCAGGCCACAGCGGCCAAAACCGAACAGCGCCACGTGCGCAGCGCCAGCGCGGAAGAGGCCGCCGCCATTCTGGAAGGCGCCACCAGTGTGATCATCGTGCCGGGCTACGGGCTGGCGGTGGCCCAGGCGCAGCATAAGATCCGCGAGCTGTTCGACACCCTCATGCGCCGCGGCGTGGACGTGAAATTCGCCATCCATCCGGTGGCCGGCCGCATGCCCGGCCACATGAACGTGCTGCTGGCGGAGGCCGACATCCCCTACGACAAGCTGATGGAGATGGACGACATCAACTCCGAATTCGCCCAATGCGACGTGGCCCTCATCATCGGCGCCAACGACGTGACCAACCCCGCCGCGCGCAACGACAAGATCCAGCCCAATTTACGGTATGCCGATTCTGGACGTGGACCGGGCCCGCACGGTGATGGTAATCAAGCGCTCCATGAGCCCCGGTTTCGCCGGCATCGAGAACGAACTGTACTACATGGAGAAGACCCTGATGCTGTTCGGCGACGCCAAGGCGTTCGTTTCCGAGATCGTCAAGGAATTGCCCGCGGGCGTGTTAGCGTAGCGGCCGCGGCACATCAGAATGCTGGCCGTCCACTTGGAAAACGGCGAGATTTCCCTCCGGCAGGTGCCTCTGCCGCGGCGCAGGGAGGGCTTCGCGCTGCTGCGGACCCTGGTGGCGGGCATCTGCAACACCGATCTGGAACTGCTGCGCGGCTATTACGGATTCGCCGGCACGCCGGGCCACGAATTCGTGGCCGAAGTGGTGGAGTCCGACACGCCCACGCTGCGCGGCCGGCGCGTGGTGGGCGAAATCAACCTGCCGTGCCGCCAATGCCCCTGGTGCGTGAAAGGTCTGGGGCGGCACTGCCCCGGGCGCACGGTGCTGGGGATTGTGAACCAGCCGGGCGCTTTCGAGGAATATTTCGTGCTGCCCGACCGCAATCTGCACGTGCTGCCGGACGACCTGCCCGACGAGCGGGCCGTGTTTGCCGAGCCGCTGGCCGCGGCCTGCGAGATTCTGGATCAGGTGCAGATCCCGCGCCATGAGACGGTCGCCGTACTGGGCGATGGCAAACTGGGTCTGCTGGTTTCCATGTTGCTGGCCGCCCATGGCTACCCAGTGCGCCAGTTCGGCCGGCACGCCGACAAGCTTCGGATTGCGCAAAGCGAGGGCGTGGCTGTGGAAATAGCCGCCGGACCCCTGCCGGCAGCCGCATACCGCTGGGTTGTGGACGCCACGGGCAGCGCGGAGGGACTGCGCGGCGCCATTTCCATGGTGCGCCCGCGCGGCACGGTGATTCTGAAATCCACCGTACACGGTGCCGTGGAGTTGGACACCGCGCCGGCCATCGTCCAGGAGATTACTCTGGTGGGATCGCGCTGCGGCCGCATGGAAGCGGCCCTCCCCCTGCTGAAGCACGGGATCATCCCGGTGGAGTCGCTGATTACCGCGCGCTATAAGCTGGAGCAGGCGCCGGAAGCCTTCGCGCACGCCGCCCGGAGAGGGACGCTGAAAGTGCTGCTGGCGGGGTAATGTGCGGTCCGCTTACGGCTTCCTGAGAAGCCGTGGAATAATCTGACGCGCGCCGGCTAAGGCGAGCGCCAGTACTGCAAGTCCTGCCCTGCAAGGGGTGGGACATACTTTGGTTTGCCCGGATTGGATTTCTTCACGGCTTCTGACGCGCGCGGCTCCGAAACCCGGCGCTGGCAGCTTGGGAGCCGCCTACTGCCCGCGAACCGTCCGGAACGATTTCTCTTCCCCGTACATGGTGATCAGCGGATGCCGCACGCGCGCCCGGTATTCGTAGGTCTTGCCGGCGGCCAGTCCGGTGAGCCGGTAGTGGAATTCGCTTGGCGACGATTGCTCGGATCCCGGCAGGTCGGTCCAAGGCTCGGTCTTCTCGGAGAGGTCCGTGCCGCCCTTCTTCTCGCGGTACTGGAACCCGGTCTCCACCTGCGCCGCCAGGCCGAGACTCAGCAGGTTGCCATGGAGCAGCGCGACGCCGGTGTTGGCATCCCAGTCGGCGCCCGTGGTGGCCACCTCGGGCGGCGTCACCGCCGGTTCCACGTTTGTGATCTTCAGGACCAGCGGGTCCGGCCAGCGCCGGTCGGTGTACAGGCGTTGGGCGCGGTAAGCGGTGATGTGGAGCCCGTTGCCCTCCTGCTTCCAGGTGGTCTTGGGCTTAACCTCCGGGCGGTACTCCACGATTTCATCGGATTGGCCCAGCACCGTCACGCGAGTGGCGGCGGTGGCTTTGACCGAGCGCAAGGTCACTGTCTTGGCATCTCCCAGCTTCCACGGACTCATGCGCGTCAGAAACGCGTAGACCGTGTTGGAGCCGGCACTCCTGGTAAACCAGACGTTGCTCTCATTGGTGATGACCCACGGGCGCACGTTCTTAATCGATTCGCCGTTGACGAAGTTCCACAGCGCGATCTCACGCAAGCGCGATTCCTGCTCAATGGCGATCTCGCCATCCGGTTTCGGGCCGATGTTGAGCAGCAGGTTGCCGCCCTTGGCACGCGTCTCGATGAGCGTGTCGATCAGCTCCGTTCCGGACTTGTAATCCTCGTTGGTGGCTTTCCAAGGCCATTCGGTTCCCATGGTGAGGTTGCCTTCCCAGGCGCCCTTCAGGGCCACGCCGGGGGTGTATTGTTCCGGCGTTTCCATGGCGCCGCGGGTGATGATGAGCTTGGGATTGAGCTGCCAGGCGTAATCGGTGAGCCCTGTGGCGGGACCGTCGAAGAAGAAGTAATCGATCGGTCCGTAGTTGGTCAGCAGCTCTTTGAGCTGCCGGCGGGTGTAATCGAGAAATTCCGGGATTTCGAAAGGATAGACTCCCTTGACCTCGCGGTTAATGGGAATGCCGTGCTGGTGCAGCCAGTGGAAATCGTCGGGCGAAAAATAGAAACCGATGGCGATTCCGCGCTTGCGAAACGCATCCACCAGCAGCCGCGTGATGTCCTTCCCGTAAGGCGTGTGCATGACGCTGAAATCGGTGGTGGCGGTGTCCCACATGCAGAAGCCGGCGTGGTGCTTGGTGGTGAAAACCACGTACTCGAAGCCGGCCAGTTTTGCCAGCGATGCCCATTGGTCGGGGTCGTAGCGTTCCGGATTGAAATAGCTGGGGAGGGTGCCGAAGAAGCGGTCGACAAAATCGGGCGAGGCTCCCACCAGCGAGTGCGAGATCACTCCGGCGAGCGCGCCATCCACTCCCCAGTGGATAAAGAGACCGAATCCCCGGTCGCGGAACTTCTCCACCAACTGGGGGTCGTTCCGGTTGGCGGGGGCCGCAGGGTGGCCGGTCT
Source organism: Bryobacterales bacterium (assembly GCA_963803725.1). GTDB lineage: Bacteria > Acidobacteriota > Terriglobia > Bryobacterales > Bryobacteraceae > JOPF133. Next base: position 193,017 of record CAWDOH010000003.1, read on the forward strand.
GGGCGGCTGAAGGCAGGGCGACGAGCGCCAGGAGGATGAGGAACCGCGTGGTCATAGCTGTTCTCGGATTCTATCCTGAATGGAGGTCTGCCACGCGATCGTCGCCTTTGGGTGCCGCCGCGGCGACGGCGCCCGCGGCGTGACCGTGGCTGCGGCGTGACCGTGCGGCTGGCCGCCGCGTGACCGTGGCTGCGGCTGACCGTGCGGCTGGCCGCGGCATGACCGTGGCTGTGGCTGACCGTGCGGCTGGCCGGCGGCGTGACCGTGGCTGCGGCTGACCGTGCGGGTGACCGCAGCGTGACCGTGCCCGCGGCGTGACCGTGCCCGCGGCGCATTCTTGTGGCGCATTCTATGCGGGGCGGTGGGTTTCGGGCTATACTAATCCAAATCGCGGCTACGAGCGCCGCCCGTCGCGTTGCGGGAATGGTTGTTCCGAAGCACTCAGCCCAAACTCCGAAGGGGGATCATGCGTAATCCGATTGGCGTGGCATTCGCGCTGGCAGCCGCCGGCGTAATCGTAAGCTACGCCGCCAGCGATAAAGCGGAGGGCGGACCTCAGGCCCGAAAGGATGCCAAACACGCCGCACTCGCGCCCAGGACGGGCATCAAGACACCGGGCGTACAGATTCCGTTCGCCAGCCTGAAGGCCGAGGCCGAAGTGGCCGCCGCGCCGCCGTGGATCGGGGTCGCGGACGTGCTGCTGCTGCCCGATGCGGCCAAGGGCACCCTGGACCGCCTGGACCTGAAGACCAACAAGCTGGGCGAACCGGTGGCCGACCTGAGCCAGCCTTGCGGCGGCGCGATCACCGCCTTCGGCAGCGTGTGGGTTCCCAGTTGCGCCAGCCAGGCGCTGGTGCGGCTCGATCCGAAAACCTGGAAAGTCACCGGCAAAGCCGCCACCGGCGTGGGCAGCGCGCAACCGGCCCTGGCCGCCAGCGCCGACAGCGTTTGGGTGCTGGGCGACAACAAAACCAGCCTTTTGCGTGTGGATCCCGATAGCAATGTGGTGGTGGCGGAGATCCGCTTGCCGGCCGCTTGCCACAGCCTGATCTTCGGCGAAGCTGCCTTGTGGGTGACCTGCCCCGCGGACGACCGCCTGCTGCGCATCAACCCCCAAACCAACCTGGTGGAAAAGTACATCGATGTGCCGGGCGAGCCGGAGACCCTGGCGATCGGCGAAAACTCCGTGTGGGTGTATTGCCGGAAAGAGGGCAAGCTGGAGCGCATCGACCCCAAAACGAACAAAAGTACCAAGACTATCGAATTGGGGGTGCCGGCGGTGGATGGCGCAATCGCCATTGGGCTAGGCTCCGTCTGGGTCACCCAGCCGGGTTTTCCGCTCACCCGCATCGATCCGCAGACCGAAACCGTGGTGCAGCAGTTCTGGGGCGCAGGCGGCGGCGCCATTCAGGTGGCCGGGAATTCGCTGTGGTTGAGCAACCGCAACGAGAAGACCCTGTGGCGTATCGACCCCAAACGGGTGGCCGCCACTTTAGCCGAATGAGGCGGCCAGATATCCAGCCGGATCGGCCCGCCGAAAACAGACCACACCATGAAAAAATCCACCCTGCGCGTTGTTCCGATTTTGATCGCCGCGAGCCTTCCGGCGTTGCTGGCGGGCCAGGACGCGCCCCCGGCCTCCGGCGCGCCACCTAAGAAGGCGGGCATGCGGAGGCCCCCCAAGCCGGGCGTCTCCACCCCCGGTGTGCGAAGGGAAATGTCGGCCATCACTCCCGACGCGGTATTTCCGATTGAAGGCACGCCCGATTGGCAGGTGCTTACCGAAGACGCCGTGTGGGTCGCCAATGGCCCCCGGAACACCATCCACCGGCTGGACCCCAAGACCAGCACCGTGGCCGCCGCCGTCACGGTAGGCCAGCGCCCGTGTTCCGGGCTGACCGCCGGGTTCGGCAGCATCTGGTCGCCCAGTTGCGGCGATCACACCGTCACGCGCATCGACGCGAAGACCAACCAGGTGGTGGCCACCGTGCCGGTGGGGCCGGCTGAGAGCGAAGGCGGAATTGCGGCCAGCCCCGAGGGCGTCTGGTTGGTGACCGATCGCAAGGGCGTGCTCTCGCGTATCGACCCGGCCACCAATAAGGTGGCGGCCGAGGTGACCATCGCCCCGAATTCGGCCGCCTGCATCTACGGAGAGAGCGCCATTTGGGTGACCACCCCGGAGAAGAACCTGCTGACGCGCGTGGACCCCAAAACCAACCAGGTGACGGCGACCGTGGATGTGGGGCCGCAGCCGCGCTTCGTCACCGTGGGCGCCGGGTCGGTGTGGACTCTGAACCAGGGCGATGGCAGCATCTCGCGGGTGGATGCCAAGACCGCCCGGCTGATTACCAATATCGCCGTGGGCGTGCCCGGATCGGGCGGCGAGATCGCTTTCGGCGAAGGGCACGTGTGGGCCACGGTTTTCCAGATTCCGCTTTCGGAAATCGACCCGGCCACCAACCAGGTAATCAAACAATGGTTCGGCGCGGGCGGCGATTCCGTGCGCGTGGGCCACGGCTCGGTGTGGCTTTCCAATCTGCGCCAGCAAAATGTCTGGCGGTTTAGTCCGAAACAGCCCTAGACTCCGCGCACCGTTCCGCTATACTGCCGGACGGTCTGCGCTGATCCCTCCGTGGATCGCGAATGTCGGACAATGGAACCAGAACCCACCCGCCACCATGTCCATTTTTTCCATCGTTCTGCTGATTTTGGGAGCTAGCCAGCTTTATTGGGCCTGGCGCGGCTATCGGTTCGCCACCGCCCATATCCAGCGGCGCGCCTGGCGCTGGGCCGTGTGCGCCGCGGTGCTGGCGGTCTGGCTGGTGCTGTACCGGCTCAACATCGGCTCCTGGCGGGAACGCGCCACGCCGGTGCGCCTCACGCTCTACGACGCCCTGCTGGTAGCGCCCTTCTGGTGGTGGGCCGCCAGTTCGCTGGTGGCGTTTCTGGTGGTGATCGTGTTTGCCATCCCGCAGTCCATCGTGGGCGGCGCGCGCTGGCTGGCGACCCGATGGCGCGCGGCGCACCGCACCCACCCTGAGCTTTCCTCGCCGCCGCGGCGGGTGTTCCTGGAGCGAACTGCGGCAGTGGCCGCCGGGGCACCGTTCGTGGCCGGAGTATACGGCCTGTTCTACGGGCGGCTCAACCTGCAGATCACCCCGCAGACCATCCGCCTGCCGCGCCTTCCCCGCGCCTTCGAGGGGTTTCGCATCTGCCAGCTCTCCGATATCCACATCGGCCCCTTCATGACCGCCCAGCAGATCCGCAAGTATGCCGACATTGCCAACGCCCAGAAGGCCGATATGATCGTCCTGACCGGCGACTTCGTGACCTTCGACCCCGATACGCAAGGCCCGGTGGTGGACGCCCTGCGCGGGTTACGGGCGCCCTTTGGGGTTTACGGCAGCCTGGGCAACCACGACGCCTGGGCCGGCGTGGAGAGCTCGATTACCGAGCTGTTCCGCCAGGCGGGCATCCGGATTCTACGCGGAACCAACGTGCCGATTGCGGACCAAGGTGAGTCGTTTAACCTGATCGGTGTGGATTTCCAGAGCCTGCACGGCTTTGGGCCTTCGCCGCCGGTGGCGCACCTTCTGGCGAATATCGAGGGCCTGGTGGACCGCGACCGCGTCAACATTCTGATGAGCCACAATCCCGATACCTTTGACCGCGCCGCCCAGTTAGGCATCGACCTCAGCCTGGCCGGACACACGCACGGCGGGCAAGCCGCCCTGGAATTCATCAGCCCGGAGCTGGCTCCCAGCCGCCTGATCACTCCGTACGTGGCCGGTTGGTTCCGCAAGCCGGGCGGGCAACTGTACGTTAATCGCGGAATCGGCACCGTTTTCGTGCCCATCCGCATTGGCGCGCCGCCCGAGATCACCGTGTATTCGCTCACGCGGGGCTGAGGCGGAGCCGGCCGTCAATAATCCAGGTGGTAGATCATCGGCTTGCTATCGCCGGCGAACTGGCAGGCGACCTTGGGCGTTTTCATGGTAACCGTTAGCCACTTCCGGCTTTTCTGGATGCGGTCACTGGGATTCATCGCCTTGAGCGCCTCCAGGTCTACGATGGCGAACTTGTAACTGTTCACCGCCGTAACCGTACTGTCGCTGGTGCTGATGGTCCAAGTCCCGCCACGATAAGTCACCTTATTGGCGGGGACTTTCTTGACCCAGTTCAGAACCTCCGCCTGGGCGCTCTTATCCATCGAAGTGATCATCAGCGTGCTCAGGGATTTCTCCCGCACTTTGGCCAGCGAGGACGCCAGCTTTTCGATGGAGCCGTCGTGACCGGCGTAGATGTGATCCTTGGTGAACTTATCATCGATGAGAGCTTTGCCCATCTTCATCTTGGCCAACTTCGTGAGGGCCTCCCGCAGTTGCTCAATCGTGGTGGGAGCGCCCGAACCGTTAGGCTTCCATGTCGTATTTGCCATTTGGATTCTCCTTCGATGGGCACCGATCGGCGCCCTTTTGGTTTCATCCATAAATGCGACAAGGCGCGGCGGGAATTACCACCCGAGGCGGAAAATTGCAGGCGGGTAGGAATTGTTGTGGTACTGGTACGGCGGCGAGGGGCGGCCGCCGAGCAAGGGGACGCGTGGCCGATTAGTGTGCCCCGGCAGAGACGCGCGGAGTGCCAATCACATCGGCGTAGACTTCCATCAACTGGCGCAGGTCGGCGAGGTCCTTTTCGGCGCAGTTGCAGAGCGGCGGACGCACCGGCCCGGCGGGCATGCCGAGTATCTCCATGGCGGCCTTCATCACCGCGACCTCGTATCCCTTGGTGCGTTCGCGCAACGCATACAGCGGGTGGACGTACGTCTCCATGAGGCCATCGAGGCGGGCGAAATCGCGGGCCAGACCAGCCTCGGCGAGTTGCAGCGAAAGGCGCGGGGCGATGTTGGAGATGCTGGAGGTGTAGGCCTGCACGCCCACCGCGAAGTAGGCGGGCACGCAATCGTCGCCCAGGCCGCCGAGCCACGCCAGGCGGTTGCCCACCGATTGCATGATGCGCTGGTATTTGCGCGCGTCGCCCTGGCCGTCCTTCCAGAAGGTGAGGGTGGGGACGCGGTCGGCCAGGCGCTCCACCATAGCCGGCGTAAAGACCGCCCAATCGCGGCTGTAGATCATCAGCGGCAGCCCGGTGGCGGCGCCGATTTGCTGGTAATAGGCGACGGTGCCCTCGAACGGCGCATTGGTGTAGTAGGGCGGCAGAACCAGGATGCACGCGGCCCCCGCCTTTTCGGCGCGCCGCGCGATCTCCGCGCCCAACGGCCCGTTGAAGCCCGTCCCGGCCACCACCGGCATCCGGCCAGCCGCCGCGTCCACGGTCACCCGCACCACGTCTTCGATCTCGCCGGGCGTCAGCGAGTAGACCTCGCCGGTGCCGCCCGCCGCCACCAGGGCGCAGAACGGAAAGTGGGCCATTTCGTCCACGTTGCGAGCCAGGGCATCCAGGTCAAGCGAGAGGTCGTGCCGGAAAGGAGTGACGGGGAAGCCCAGCGCGCCCCGCAGGCGTTCTCTGAGTGACATGCTTCCAGTGTAACGTCGCCGCGGGGGGCTACATAGAGGCAACACCGATTTCATCTTCGGCGACAGCATGGCGGTGTTCGAGCGGTGCGAACTGCACGGCATCGCCACCGGCAGCGTAATGTCCACGATGCAAAAGCCACCACACCGCCGCGCGGCGCGAGAGCGGCTACGTGTTCGACCATTGCCCGGCCGGCCCTGGCACCCGTAAGCCACGGTGGTGTTTCTGGAGGCGCAGATAGAAGCGCCAGTGATTCCGGCGGGCTGGATCGAGTGGCTGCGCTTCGGCAAGCCCAGCCTGCCCACGGCTTACTATGTGGAATACCATCGCACCGGCTCGGGCGCGAATCCCAAGGCCCGCGAACGCTTCGCGCACCAACTCACGGCGGCCGAGGCCGACCAGTGGAAGGCCAACCGCTTTCTGGCCGGGAAGGGCGGTTTTCGGCCGGCGGGGAGGTAAACCTTCTTATTCCCAGCGCAGCGAGCCGGCCGGGTCCACTGCGGCGGCGCGGCGGGCGGGAAGCCAGGCGGCGAACAGCCCCACGGCCAGCAGCAGGCCGCAGACGGCAAGAATCGTGGGCAGATCGGTCGGGGTGACGTCGTAAAGCAGGGAACCGAGCAGGCGCGTGAGGGCCAGCGATGCCGCCAGGCCGCCGGCGATTCCCAGCAGCATGAGGCCCAGGCCGTCGTATAGGATGCCGCGCACCAGTTGAGCGGAGTTGGCGCCCAGCGCCAGCCGGATGCCGATCTCCCGCGTGCGCTGGGAGACCGAATACGCCAGCACGCCGTAGAGGCCGACCACCGCCAGCAGCAGCGCCGCGCCCGCGAAGATGCCTAGTAGAACCGAGGTCACCCGCGGCCGGGCCACCGATTCGGCCACCACTTGCTCCATGGTTTCGATGTGCGAGACGGCCTGGTCGGGATCGATGGCATGCACAGATGCGATGGCGGCCGAAGCGACCGACTCCGGCGCCAGCGCCGTGCGAACCACCAGCGCTCCGAAATAGGTGGGCGTTTGCGCCTCGTCGAGGAATATCGTGGGCTGCGGTTCGACGGTGAGATCGGTCTGGCGTGCGTTGGCGGCGATACCGATTATGACGCCGTGGGTGATGTTCCATCCGAGCCCGAGTTGCGCGCCCATGGGATCTTCGCCGCGGAAGAATTTTTGGACGAAGGCATCATTCACGATGATGCCGGGTTCGGAGGAGAGCGTATCGTGCCCGTCAAAATCGCGGCCGCGGATGAGGGGAATCCCCATGGTGGCGAAGTATGCGGGGCTGACGATCATATAGTCGGCATTGGTCTGCAATCCCGGAAGCGGTTCCGGGCGATCCATGCGGCGGAAACCCGATCCGGCGACCTCGCCGACCATGGGAAGAAACTGTGCCGAACTGGCAGCCTCCACAGCGGGCAGCGCGCGGATACGCGCCAGAATCTCATTCCAATACGCGGCCCGCCGCTGGTTATCAAAGTAGCGGACGGGCGCAAAGAACATGCGCAGGGTGAGGATATGGTCTGTGCGGAAGCCGCGGCTCACCTTGATCTGGTTCAGAAAGCTGCGGGTCAGGAGTCCGGCGCCGATGAGCAGCACCAGCGACACGGCCACTTCGCCCGCCACCAGCAAACCGCGCACGCGCCGGCCGCCGCGGCTGGTTGTGCGCAGTCCGCTCTGTTTGAGCGCCTCATCGAAATCGGTTCGCGAAAGCGCCTGTGCCGGAGCGAGTCCGAACAGCAGTGTGGTGCCAAGGCACAATGCCACCGCGAACATCAGCACTCGCCAATCCACCTGCACGCCATCGATGCGCGGCAGCCCCAGCGCCGGTAGCGAGACGGCAATCGCGCGCAGCCCGGCAAACGCCAGCGCGATGCCCAAGACGCCGCCGGTGACCGAAAGCAGCAGGCTTTCCGCCAGAAGCTGCGCCACGATGCGCCCGCGGCTGGCGCCCAGAGCGGCGCGCAGGGCCATTTCGCGGCCCCTTTGCGCTCCGCGCATCAGCAGCAGATTGGCCACGTTGCCTGCGGCAATCAGCAGCACCAGCGTCACCGCGCCGAACAATACCAGCAGCAGCGCGCGAACATCGCCGGTGGTCTGCTGGTAGAGCGAGAGCACGCCGGCGGTCCAGCCCTCACTGAGCATGGGCCGTTCACTGGCGATCTGGCGCGCCACGCGGTTGAGGTCCGTCTGCGCCTGGGCTATCGAAACGCCGGGCTTCAATTTGGCGATCACGCTGAGGTAGCGGCCTTCGCCCGAGCGCGTGCCGCGGACGATCTGGATCGGAATCCACAGCTCCGCGTGGGCGAAGGGGAGATCGAACTGTGCGGGCATCACACCGAGGATTCTGTAGGGTTCATCCCATAGGCTCACGTTACGGCCGATCACCGACCGATCGCCCGCGAACTGCTGCCGCCACAAGCTGTAGCTGAGAACCACCACGTTGGGGCCGTTGGGGACGTCCTCGCTTTCCGTGAACGTCCGGCCCAGAAGCGGGCGCACGCCCAGAATGGGGAAAAACGCCGCGGAGACCTGCACCGCAGCCACTTCGCGCGGCTGTCCGAACCCGCTCAGTCCCATGGGAACGGCGACCATCGCAGCCATCGCCTTGAACGAGACGGTCTTATCGCGCCATTCCAGGAAATTCACCGGACTGGCCGGATTCTGTTGTTTCCGCGCGCCGAGGTCGCCGGTGGTGTCCCGTTTCGGAGGATGTTCCCAAAGCATCACGATGCGATCTGCCTGGGGGAACGGCAGCGGCCGCAGCAGCACGGCATTGATGAGGCTGAAGATGGCCGCGTTGGCGCCGATGCCGAGGGCCAGGGTGGCGCAGGCGACTGCCGTGAACAGTGGCGCGCGCTGCAATCCCCGCGCGGCGATGCGTAAGTCGCGCAGCAGGGTTTCGAGGGCGCGGAAACCCCACTCTTCGCGGCTCTGCTCCAGGATGGCCGTGCGGTTCCCAAAGTGCGCGCGGGCGGCCAGCGCGGCGGCTTCCGGGCTCATACCGGCTTCCACCAGCTCATCGGCCTTTTCGGCGATGTGCGCGGCGATCTCGCCGGCCAACTCGTCATCGAGCTGCCGGCGCCCGAAGAGACGGCCGAGGCGGCTCATGGCTCCGCCGGCCGCATCACCCGGCTGATGCCCGCGAGCATCCGGTCGAAGCTGGACACCTCACGCTGCAGTTTCTTCCGTCCGGCGGAGGTGATTTTGTAAATCCGCACCTTGCGATTCCGCGCCGACAGGCCCCACTCCGCATCCACCCAGCCTTCGCGGAGCAGACGCTGCAGTGCGGGGTAGAGGGTGCCCTCCTCGATCTGGAGCAGATCGCCGGAGAACTGGCGGATGTTTTGAGCGAGGGCGTAGCCGTGCAGGGGAGCGCGCCGCAGCGTCTGCAGCACCATCATCTCTAAAGCGCCGGGAAAGAGATCGCGCCGTTCGTCCTTCATAATTTTGCTCTATGCCTTGAGCATCTATGCATAGAGTCGCGCGAACACGGCAGGTTGTCAAGGGCCCTGCCCCGGCGCCTCGCCGCCCGCCATGCGCAGGTGTCATCGGAGATACAGTAAGAGCATGTCCAAAAAATTCATCGGGATGTTTCTTGGCTTGTGCCTGGCTGCCGGACTCTCCGCCGCGTCGCGGAACCTGCAAATATACTGGATCGACGCCGAAGGAGGCGCGGCTACCCTGATCGTCAGCCCCAGCGGCGAATCGCTGCTGGTGGACACCGCCAACCACACGCCGGACGACCGGGACGCCAAACGGATCTACGCGGCTACCCAAAAGGCGGGATTAACCAAGATCGACTTCCTGCTGACGACCCACTTTCACAGCGACCATATCGGCGGCATGGCGGCGCTGGCCAAGATGATTCCCATCGGGATGTACCTGGACCACGGCGAATCGGTCGAAATGGCGCGCCCGCAGGTGGCCACGGCCTACAAAGCATATGTGGAGCAGAGCGAAGGCAAGCGCCGTATCCTCAAGGCGGGTGACCGGATCCCGCTGAAGGGCGTTGAGGTGCAGGTGATCGAATCGGCCGGCAAGGCCATTACCAAGGCACTGCCCGGCGCCGGCGAGCCGAACCCGGCGTGCGCGGATTTTCAGCCCCACGGCGTGGAACCCGACCCGGACAACGACCAGAGCGTAGGCATCGTGGTGCAGTACGGGAAGTTCCGCTTCATCGACATGGGCGACCTCACCTGGAACTATGAGCAGAAGCTGGTTTGCCCCAACAACCTGATCGGGAAAATAGACCTCTTTCAGACCACCCATCACGGCCTGGAGCGTTCCAACTCGCCGCAATTCGTGTGGGCCATCCAGCCGCGCGTGGTGGTGATGAACAACGGACCCCACAAGGGTGGGCCTGCCAGCGTGTTCGAGATTTTGCGCAAATCGCCGGGCCTCGAAGACATCTGGCAGGGGCACCTGGCGCTGGGCACCCCCAAGGAAGTGAATACGGACGAAAAGATGATCGCCAACCTGGAGCCTACCCCGCAGTGCAAAGGCAACCTGATCGAGGCCTCGGTGGATTCCAAAGGCCAGTACACGGTGACCAATCTGCGCAACGATGTCAGCAAGACCTACCAGGCGCGGTAGGGGGCCGTGTCAATCGGCTCCTTTGAAGACGCGCCGCAAGCCATTGATTCTATTAAGTCGGCCACTCGCGTCTTCATCGCTTTTGGTGGCCCGCCGCGGGCCATGGAGCACTCCCTCGAGGTCGCGGCTCCGGGCTACTTGTCCTTGGGCGTGCCGTACGTAATGCTCGATTCGCCCTCGTACTTGTGATAGTTGCGGAAATCGATGGCGTTACGGCTGCAATAATTGGTGCCCCGCTGGCAGCTCAGCGATTCCGAATGCACGGGAAGCAGGTGCTGCTTAGCGTCCCCCAGCCGGACGTACTGGTAATCGGTGGCGGATTCCACGTGGTCAGTCGGGAAGTCCGACGGGAAGCCCACGGCCTGCATCTCAATGCGCAGCACGCGGGCGGTCTGCGGATCGATCCACACCGACCCCTGGTAGGCCGGCTGGTAACCCTGCGACCCCATGTGGATCTCCCAGTGGGAATTCTCGCGCTTCACCGTGAAATCGTAGAGCTTGGACACAATTCCGGAGCTGCGCGACTCGCCCTTGGCGCGGAAATCCGCGGCCGTGGCGGGTGAGAAGAGGTCGATTAAGACGGTGCCAAACTCGCCGGTGGACCACGATCCGCCGATTTCCTCGATCTTCTTGTTCACCGGCCGGCCGTCGATAGTGATGTTACGGTAATCCTCTTTGCCGTTTTCGTAGACCACGTTGGTCGAAACCACGTCGAGCGGCTGCCAGTTGACGTGCGCAGACTCGCTCTGGTAACGGGCCATGACTTCCGTGCAGACGTAGGCGGGGAGGGTTTCGGTGAAGTCCAAGGCGGCATCGGCAGCGCGGCGGATCAGATCGTCCCCCTGCCGGGGGAACCTCATCGGGGTGGTGTCCTCATCGCCGCTGCGGTAGACGCCCGGAGGGGCCCACCGGTGCTGCCGTTGCCCGCGGCGCTAGCTACGGCTACAGGAGCGGCGGCCGGGGTCGGATTGGCGGCCGGGGCCGGATTGGCGGTGCCGTTCGGCGGGGCTTGCATGTCGGGCGGATTATCGGCCGACTGCTCCCGCGTGGCATCGGCCGGTTTGCCGCGCACCAGTCGCGGACGGCCCGGATCGTCGGGATCCTGGGAAGGCGGCGGAGCGTTTTCCGCCGAACGGGACAAAGTCGGAGGACTGTCCGAAGAATTGGCGGGGGCGGTGCTGGAGCTGCCGGTGCTGGAGTTGGCGGCGCTGGAGTTGCCGGCGCTGGGTTGAGCGGTGCCATGCTGGGAGCCGCTGGGCGCGTCCTTAGCCCAGGTGTCCACCGCGTCACCATCCTTACTGGCTGTGGCGGTTCCTTCGGCCGGCTTTTCCCAGTACACGTTGGCGGCCGTCATGCTGCCGTCCTGCGCCTCTGGACCTTCGATGGAAATCTGGTCGCCCACGTTGAACTTGGGATCCTTTAGCTCATTGCCGTTCTTGTAGAACTTGGTCTTATCGGTGCGCTTGAAATCCAGCACGCGGTGGTCGCCCAACTCGAGCGAGACGACTTTGGCGTCCAGATTCTTCAACTTGCCTCGGAAGTTGGGAAGCGCCCCGGTGTCCTGTTTGGGCTTGGGGGTCTTGCTGCCCCGGGTAGGAATCGGGATACCGCCGCCCGGGTAGCTGCCGGGAGGGTAAGATCCGGGGGGATAGGAACCGGGAGGGTAGCCCCCTCCGGGATAGCCGCCGGGAGGGTAACCACCAGGGGGGTAAATCTGGGCGGAAACCACGCCTAGGCCGAAGACCATACCGGCCAGTAGGCCGACACTACGAGCAAGCAAGGTTGGATACCGCATCACACGGAGTGAGATGCCTGCCCGGCCCGGAAGGTTACCTGAGTTTTGGATCACCTGAGTTTTCGATCATAACGGTTATATCGAGTTTTCCGTAGTAAATATTACGGGCCCTCCCCGATCGTTTAAATTAAAAGGGGGGGTGCCGCCGTGAATGCTAGCCGCCTGCTGGTTGTGGACGCCGATCCGGCGGTGCACGAGCTGCTTCGGCCGGCCCTGGGGCGGGCGGGAACGGTCCAGGACGTTTATAATGGCCGCGAAGCTCTGGCGCAGCTCAAAAGCCTGGCTTGGGATGTGGTGGTTGCCGGCCAGGATCGCAACGGCTTCGAGGACGCAGTCCGGCTGCTCCGGCGGGTGCGGGCCGTCCGGCCGGAAGCGCGGGTGATTTTGACGGGCGAACCCGATCCGCGCCGCGTGATCGACGCCATTCGCGGCCGGGCTTTCAGTTATTTTCACAAACCTCTGTCGGCGGCCCCGTTGGCCGACATGGTGCAACAGGCGTTGCAGGCGGATTCCTGGAAGGACGATATCCGGGTAGTCTCCGCGCGCCCCGAATGGGTCACCCTGGAAATCCGGTGTAAGTTCGGGGCCAACGAGCGGGCCACGCAATTCCTGCGGGAGATGCAGCCGGATTTACCCATTGCCATCCGCGATGACGTGGCGGTGGCTTTCCGTGAATTGCTCATGAACGCCATCGAGCACGGCGGCAAATCCGACCCCCACAAACGCGTGCGGGTCAGCCTGCTGCGCACTTCGACCTCCCTGATCGGTTACGTGCAGGACCCCGGAGTTGGGTTCTCCCTGAATTCCTTGCCCCACGCGGCCATCTCCAACCCCGAGGATTCCCCCATCAAGCACGTCGAGGTGCGGCTGGAACAGGGCCAGCGGCCAGGCGGCTTCGGCATCCTCATGACCCGCAACATGGTGGACGAGCTGTTATATAACGAGCGCGGCAATGCGGTGCTGTTCGTGAAGAACTTAAAGTGACGGGCGCGGCCGCCGGCAATCGCCCTTGGCTCATATACTGGCGCTGGCGTGCGCCAATATCGCCAACCTGCTGCTGGCGCTCGGCCCCCCGCCGGCTAGCCAGGGTTCTTGCTTTTGAGAAGTATTTGTCTTTGAATCAAGTTTAGGCGACGAGTCTTGCTTCGGGCACGTGGCCTCGATTTCGGCCTCGATTTTCGCGAGATGCCGTTGCAGTTGTGAGGCGCCAGGCGGTGCGTTTGGCGGCTTTGCTAGCGCTTCAGCGAACTTTGGACGATAGAGGCGGGCGTGAGTCCGCGTAAAAGAACAAGGCGGCGCGGAAGCTGGTGACCCGGTATCGGCGGGTTTTGGGAATCCTCTCGATCGTTGCGTGCATACGCAGGCGCCTTAGGTCGTATGTCATTCTGCCCTGGGGATGTGATTGGGATCTTGGCCGGTGAGGATTGCGAGTTGTTTCCGCAGATCTCAATTGGCGAAACCGCAAAGCAGTAGACTATCCTGTTTCCGCGCTGGCGAATCTGGCCATGGCCACGGAAGAGCTGCTAGTCATCCCGTTTACCGAAATTGCCGGGCTTGTAGGCCTTCTCGTTGGCCTTCGCCTCAACGGTGCATTTGGCAATGTAGCCGAGAGCCAACAGTCCGTTGAACGAGGGGCGCCAGCTTGCGTTCGATTTCCGAAAGATGCTTGTAGCGGAACCAGACCACGAGATGCCAGAGCGCCAGTACGCGGAGGTCCGTCATGCGCAAAGCCGCAGCCCGTTGTCCATTCACCTCCACAGGCCGATTCAACTGCAACATGACTTCTTCTCCAACGGCACAGCCCTGGCCGAAGCGCTCGACTTCGACAACACGTCGGTTGGCTTGAAAGCCGACCTGCCGCAGCGCGGGCCGGTCTGGGGCGAAGCCTCGTTGGAGCTGGCTTTTCGGCACACGCGCGAGGTGGGGATAATGGGAAGGCCCCGCCATGCACGAATACGACACCACGCTGAAGCTCTTGTTGCAGGGATCGGCGGAGCGGTCGCTTCGCGAGTTGACCGGAGCGGCCATCGCGCGGTGGCTGAATGTCGAACTGCCTGAGATCGGGAACCGCCGGGCCGACCTGCTCGGTGAGACCGCCTATGGCGAATTAATCCACATTGAGCTTCAAGGGCAGAACGATGGAGCCATGCCTCTGCGAATGGCCGAATACTGCCTGCGGATTTACCGGAAGTTGCAGAAGTTCCCCCGGCAAATCGTGCTGTACGTGGGTAAGGGACGGCTGCGAATGGCGTCGGAACTTGTGGGACCCCGGCAATCCTTCCGCTACGACCTGATCGACATCCGCAAGATTGACGGGCAGGCGCTGCTGGCGAGCGGCCAGGTAGGCGATAATGTGATTGCGATCCTGACCCGGTTGCGCAGTCACAAGAAAACGGTGCAAGAGGTGATCCGCAGAGTGGCGGAACTGGAAGACGACCCGAGGGAGTTCTACCTGCGGGCGTTATTGGAACTGGCGGGGCTGCGCGGGCTGGAGGAGTTGGTAGAAGTTGGTAGAAGAGGAGGCCAGAAAGGTGCCCATACTCAACGAGATTTTGGACAATAAGGTGCTCGGCCGAGAGTTCAAACGAGGGCGCGAGCTGGGGGTTCAGGAAGGTATTGAGCAAGGTATTGAGCAAGGTATTGAGCGGGGCGAATTGAAGTTCATCCGCCGTCTGATCGACGCGCGATTCGGGGGCCTGCCGAAGTGGGCGGAGGAGCGTATCGCGAATCGTTCCACGAAAGAAATCGAGGAGCTGGGTGTGCGCTTGCTTACGGCCGGGAGTCTTGAGGAACTACTGAAATAGTTATCCCGTAAATGCCGCTCTACATCGACATCTGGACAATAAGGTGCTCGGCCGGAAATACAAGCGGGGGCACGAGGAAGGTATTCGGGAAGGCCTGAAGCTAGCCTTTAAGCACGGCTTTAAGCAAGGCGTTTTGAGAATCGTGCGCCGTCAGATCGAAGCGCGATTCGGGTCCTGCCGCAGTAGGCCGGTGAGCCTCTCGCCAATCGTCCCACCGCGGAAATCGAAGACTTGGCCTTCCGTCCGCTGCGGGCACAGACCCTCGACGAATTGCTCAAGTAATCGCCCTCGCGGAGCCCCAACCCGCACCGTCAGGACACCGGGATCCGCGTGGCTAAACCTTCCTCGCGCGGCGGCTGCGGGGTGCTGCGAGGCCGGGGGGTGCGGCCTACGCCGATGTAATCGAATCCCGCCGCCGAGGCTGCATCGGGATCGAACAGGTTGCGGCCATCCACCAGAATCGGTTTGGCCATCAGGCGGGCGGTCTCGGCCAAGTCCATGGAGCGGAATTGCTGCCACTCGGTCACTACCACCAGCGCATCGGAACCCGACGCCACCTCGGTCACCGACTGGCAGTATCGCAAGCGTAGTTCCGGGTGCTGCTCGCGGCAAGCTTCGTTGGCGATCGGATCGTAGCACTTGACTCGCGCGCCCATCTGCAGCAGCCGCTCGGCGATGTACAGGCTGGGAGCGTCGCGCAGGTCGTCGGTGTCAGGCTTGAAGGCCAGCCCCAGCAGACCGATGGTGCGGCCCTTCAGGATGAACAGCTTCTCCTGGAGTTTCTGGATCACCATGTGGCGCTGGGCCGCGTTGACATCAAGGGAAGCCTGCAGAAGCTTGCTGTCGTATCCGTACTCCCGCGCGGTGTGAAGCAGTGCGTGGATGTCCTTTCCGAAGCAACTGCCGCCCCAGCCCACGCCCGGATTGAGGAAACGGGCGCCGATCCGCGAATCGAGTCCAATGCCCGCCATCACCTCGGTAGCCTCGGCGCCCACGCGCTCGCAGATGTTGGCCATCTCGTTGGCGAATCCGATTTTCATGGCCAGAAAGGCGTTGGCCGCGTACTTGATCATCTCGGCGCTGGTGAGGGTGGTGGAAACCAGCGGGACCCGTGTCATCCCGGCCGGGCGCGCGGCGCCGGGCGGTGGGTCGAAGTTCTGTGCCACCAGCGGCGCATAGAGCTGGCGCATAATCTCCATGGTGGAATCGTCGGAAGCCCCCACCACGATTCGGTCGGGGTACAGGGAATCGGTCACCGCGCAGCCCTCGCGCAAAAACTCGGGATTGCTGGCCACCCCGAACCGCACGCTGCGGTCTTCGGCCGGGTGCGCTTCGCCGATGCCTTCGCGCACCAGAGTCTCCACCAGGTTGCTGCATCCCACCGGCACGGTCGATTTGTTCACCACCACGCGAAAACGGGAGCCATCCATGGCCGCTCCGATACTGCGCGCGGCCGCTTCCAGGTAGGCCAGGTTGGCCTCTCCACTGGGCAGCGGCGGCGTGCCCACGGCGATAAAGATGACGTCGCCGGCGGCTACCGCGGGACGCAGATCGGTGGCGAATTCGATGCCGCCTCGCTCCGCCGCTAGTCGCAGCAAAGGCTCCAGGTGCGGCTCGTAAATGGTTGGCTCGCCGCGTTGCAGGCGTAAAATCTTCGCCGCATCCGTATCCACGCAAGTCACATGGTGACCAAGATAAGAGAAACAGGCGCCGGTCACTGTCCCTACGTAACCGGTCCCGATGACGACCACTCGCATACTCTGTCCAGGAAGCCCCGTTGCGCCAGTATACCAATTTGCCAAGGCCAGATTGGGTTGGATTGGTTACAATCGGATTGGATGAATGCAGACCATCTTAGTGATTGACGACGACGAAAGCCTGCGCGACACAATCGGCGTAATGCTTGAGCAGGAAGGCTTTCGCGCGGTTCTGGCGGGCGATGGCAAGAGCGGTTTCGAGAAAGCCGTGACTCTCAAACCGGACCTGGTACTAGTGGATCTACGGCTCCCTGGCATGAGCGGCACGGAGATCTGCAAACAGTTGCGCGCCGCACGGGTGGCCACCGGCATCATCGTGCTGAGTGCCGTGGGCGATGAGTTCGACAAGGTTCTGCTGCTCGAGGTCGGCGCCGACGACTACGTGGTAAAACCCTTCGGAACTCGCGAGCTGATGGCCCGCATCCGGGCGGTGCTGCGCCGCTCCTCGGCCGATGCCCACAAGATTGTACATTTTTCCGACACTGAGATCGATTTCGAGCGCCGGGTGGTGATGCGCAAGGGCGAGGAATTGAAGCTCACTCCGGCCGAATACAACCTGCTCAGTTATTTCGTCCACAATCCGGACCGGCCGCTGACCCGCGACATGATTCTGAACTCCGTCTGGGGATATGAGTTCTTTCCCAATACCCGCACGGTCGACGCGCACGTGGTGAAACTGCGCCAGAAACTGGAGCCCGACCCCAACGCGCCCAAGCACTTCCTGACGGTGCACGGCGTGGGCTACCGGTTCGTGCCGTAAGCATGCGACCGGGAAGCCTCGCCCGGCCGCGGTGTTCCCGAGGCTCTGCGACGAGGCTTCCCTTCAGCGCGGCAGCTTGCGGGCCTTGTCAAAATCGTCTTTCAGCTTGGCGGTGATCTTATCGGCCACGTCCGAGCTGGCGCCGTGGTACTTTGCGCCCAGGCTCTCTTGCGTGGTGGACCAGATCACGTCGCCATCCTTGTTCACCAGGCGCACGGCGGCGATGGCCTCGTGGCGGCGCTCGGTATCGTGCTCCGATTCATTCTCCCCAACGGTCAAGCCGGCGCTGGCAGTATTGTTGCTGTGGCTGTAATACGAGGAACTGGCGCTCCGGCCGGTCGCGCCGTTCAAATGGGCGTTGATCCCGTCGGAGGTCTGATGCGTATCGGTGTAGACCAGGTCTTCGGAAGCGCCGTGCAGAATCACGTCGGCGCGTTCCTGATTCTCCGTCAGTACAAAGAGCTTGGCTTGCGCCAGAGAGCTGATGAGGATGTCGCGCATCTGGGCGGCGGTTTCGCCTCCCGTGAGGCGGTCCACGTAGACGCGGCGAATGGACAGCAGTTGGCGAAGGCCATTCTCCTCGATGGCCGCGGAGGAGGGCTGGGCCTGGAGGGCAAGCGCACAGCCCAGCCATGCGAACAGCAGCAGTTTGGTCATTTTATGCTCTTGCGGGCCTCCTCGTCCTGGAATTCGATGCGGCGGCCGGTGCGCGCTTCGAGTGAAGCCAGCACGGTACGGATGTCGCCTTTTTCCACGCGAAACACGAGCGCCTGCTGGTTGCCATCCGGGTCCACGTATCCCACCGTCACGAAGTGCTTCCGCGCCTTGCTCAGCAGCAAAACGGGGGAGATCAGAACCGCCGCGGCGTACCGCCGGGTCACGGTCTGTCCGTACTCGAGGGTGTCGATTTTGTGGTAGTCGATACGCAATTGAAACTGGCCGCTGGAGAAGAACAGCGCATCCCCACCGGTCAGATCCAGGGAGGCGCTGGATTTGGCGGCCAAGCCGGGTACCGTGCCTCCAATATACTGGGCCCGAACGCCCCCGTCGGCGGCCACTGCTGGCAAGGCAAGCAGGGCGGCCAGAAAGAATCGAAACATGGGCGGAATGACTAGTGGATGAGGGGGCGGGTTTCTCTCAGTTTTCGTCGGGCGGCGACGGCGTATAGGATGGGCCTAACTTCGCCGCTTCCACATTGCCAGACAGATGCCGACGGCCGGAAACACCCAGAAGTAGCCTGGCTCGGGCGCTTCGGCCACCGTAATGTTGCCGACCCCGAAAATTGGGAGACCACTACTGCCATCGCTCAGCACGACGCTATCGAAGCTCACACCGCTTAAGGCGATGGTATTTTCATAGAAGCCATCGGTCACAATCTGCGTTCCCGTCATATCGACGGGTGAACCTACCTGGGTCCCTCCGGAATAGGCGAGGAGTTCAAGCGGGTCGGCGGTGTAGGTGCCAAACTCCATTGAGATCGAATCGAAAGACTGGCTGAACGTAATGGTTAAAGTGGATCCGAAGAGATTAGTGCTGAGCATCTCCGGACCCCAACTGACATAGTTCGTCGTCGGATTGGTTTGAAAGGCTAGAGGGTCGCTGCTACTGCTGAACGTAGCGGTGATGCCATTGATCGTGTCCGAGAATGGCGTATAGGTCGCCAGTGGTTCATCCGTTCCATTGATGAAGATGGTGCTGGCGTCGAGCGGAATCGCCGCTAGGGCCACTGCCAAAAGGGATACCTTCGTTAGGGTCGTGATTGAACATTTTCGCATCTGTAACTCCCTTGTAATCACCTACGCAGCAGGTTACGCGTCACAGTTTTGCCCGCGGCTGGAATTCCACCCACCCGGAGCACAGACGGCCAATTCCAGTCTTTTCAGGATGCTACCTGAAATCCCCCTCCACTGCAATATTAACTACGTTAGTGCTAACAGTACCTTCCGGACCATAACCTATGACCAACAGGGGAAGGGAATCCTGTTGCAAGTCCAGGTCTGGCATCGTTACGACAATCCGGTACAACCCGGCGTGGTTCGGCACGGCGGTGACGGCCGCCGGTAGGGCCGGATTCGCTCCGAACTGCACGGAGACACCGGTCAAGTTGCCGATGCCGGTGGCGTAGATCAGAAGCCGCTCACCGGCGATCGCCGGCTGGCCGGGCACCCGATAGTTTCGGACCACCGCCGCGGCACCCGTGCCTTCAGCCTCGATCCATCCCTGGCCCTTTCCAGAACCGTCCAGAGCGAAAATCCCCGGCGCCGCCGGTCGAAACACCGTTCGCAACGGCGTGGCGGCGCCCTGGCCGGTCTGTACCACCAACTGGATTTCACTGCCCGCCACCGAGTCCGGGCACAGAATGCTCAACTCGGTCGACGAGGCGGAGAGGATCGGAACCGGCATCCCGTCAGCCCACACTTTGGTGCCAGCGAGTTCCGTGGAATTGCCCGAGGGATCGGAAGCCGCCGTGCCGTCGGTCAGCCATCGGCCCTCGATCGCTGCGATGGCGCCGGGACCGCAGGCCCGATCCCGTGAACGGGTGGCGGCGTTGACAATACCCGTAACCACCGGTTCGCCGGAATCGACCTGGACGGCCACGGAAGCGTCTCTTTCGGCGCCTTTTGCATCGGTGGCGTGGAAGGTGATGTTGTGAGCGCCCAGTTGGGTGGCGTCCGGCGTCCACCGGAACTCCCCGGTTGAGGAATCGAACGAGGCGCCGGCCGGCAGTGCGCCTGTAGATAAGGTTGCGGCCGAATCGGACGGCGACACCTGGAAGCGAACCTCGGTTCCAGGTTTTACGGAGCGCGAGCCGGGAACGTGGATGGGCGTGGAAGGATCGGAAGTGACGGCGAGGGTTTCCCGAACCGTGTCCGGCCCCAGACTTGCCGCGACGACGATCTGTGCGCCGGCTCCAACCGCGTCGACTTGGAATTCCACCGTCGATTGACCCGGCCGCGTGACCACCGTTTCCGGCAGCCGGAGTGACGCGCTGGAACTGGAAAGCTGGATCGTGGCCGTGGTGGATTTGTCCACACTATCCAGAGTGAGCCGGCAGGTCCCCCGCGAATGGGACGCCAGTGATTTCGGAGCGCAGGATATCTGGCTCAGTTGCGCGCTGTCGCCGGTAGCCGGAGCGACCAGGCTGATGCTGGTAATGGCGGCAACGCTGTTCAGCGTGACCGCAAGAGTGGCGGTCTGATTACTGGCGATTGTACTGGCCGCTGACGCTGTGAAATTGCCGCTGCTTCCTGTGGTGATCACCAAACCGGAGGGTACAATCAGGCTGGCATTATTGCTGGCGATCATGACCACGCTGAGGCCTGACGTCGGTTTGCCGAGTGTGACGGTGCACAGGCTGGTGGCGCCGCCGGTCAAGCTTGCGGGACTGCAACTCACGGAGGCCGGCGTCACAAGCGCCGACAGGGTGATGGTGACGCTGCTGGCACTACTCCCTACCGTCGCCGTCACGGTCGCGGACCCGCTGGTGGAAATAGTGGTGGTGCTGGCGTTGAAAGTTGCCGACGTAGTGCCTGTAGTCACCGTGACCGACGGCGGCACCGTTAGCGTGGTATTGGTGTTGCTAAGGGTGACGCTGGTTCCACCCGCGGGTGTCGCCTGGCTCAAAGTGACCGTGCAGGTGGTGTACGAGTTGGCTCCCAGGCTGGTGAGCGTGCAAGCCAGCGAGGAAACCTGTGGCGTCGCAACCGCCTGGAAATTGGCGGTCAGGGTGGTGGGCGCGCCGAGGGTGACGGTGGTGGAGGCGCTGACGGCGCTGGTCACCGACCCGCCCGTCCAGTTCACGAAACTAAATCCGCTGGCCGGAGCCGCGCTGATCGCCACGAGTGCTCCCGCCGTGTAGAAGCCGCCGCTGGCTGGTGTCAAGGTCCCGGCTGCTGCCGGGGAGGCGGCCATGGTGAGCTGATACTGCGTGGTGAAGCTGGCAGTGTAGGTGGCCGCCGAACTGGTGACGGTGATGGAGTGCGAGGCCGCCCCGCCGTCGCTCCAGGAGGCGAAGACGTACTGCGTCCCGGCCGCCCCTGACTGCGTCGTCACCACTGCGATGGTATGGGTCCCCGGCGCCAGGCTAATCGTCTGCGGGGCCGTCTGCGCCGACCCTCCGTCTACGCTGAATCTGCAGTCCTGCGGGGTTGGTCTGAATGGTGATGCCCGTCAAGGCGGTGAAGTTGGCCGTGACCGTCTCGGGCGCGCTCATTGTTACTGTGGTCGAGGTGCTGTTGGCGTTGGCAACGGAACCGGTCCAACTGCTGAACTGGTAGCTGGTTGCGGCCGTGGCCGTCAGGTTGACCCCCGTTCCGGAGTTGTAGTAGGTGCCAGTGGCCGGTGTGACCGCCCCGCCGGCTGCCGGCGAAGCCGCAGTGGTCAACTGATATTGCGTGGTGAAGCTGGCCGTGTAGGTGGCCGCCGAACCTGTCACGGTGATGGAGTGCGAAGCTGCCCCGCCGTCGCTCCAGGAAGCGAGCACGTACTGCGTACCGGCTGCTCCGGCTTGCGTCGTCACCACCGCGATGGTATGCGTCCCCGGCGCAAGGCTGATGGTCTGCGGGGCTGTTTGCGCCGCCCCTCCGTCGACCGTGAATTGCAGTCCTGAGGGGTTGGTCTGAATCGTGATGCCCGTCAACGCCGTGAAGTTGGCTGTGACCGTTTCGGGCGCGCTCATTGTGACGGTAGTTGAGGCGCTGTTGGCCGCCGCCACCGAACCAGTCCAACTGCTGAACTGATAGCCGCTTGCTGCCGTGGCCGACAGATTCACCACCGTCCCGGAGTTGTAGTAAGCACCCGTGGCCGGAGTCACCGTCCCGCCTGCCGCCGGTGCTGCCGCAGTGGTCAACTGATATTGCGTGGTGAAGCTGGCCGTGTAGTTGGCCGCCGAACTCGTCACGGTGATGGAGTGCGAAGCTGCTCCGCCGTCGCTCCAGGAGGCGAAGACATACTGCGTGCCGGCCGCTCCAGCCTGCGTCGTCACCACCGCGATGGTATGGGTCCCCGGCGCCAGGCTGATCGTCTGCGGGGCCGTTTGCGCCGCCCCTCCGTCTACGCTGAATTTCAACCCGGTCGGGTTGGTTTGAATGGTGATGCCCGTCAAGGCGGTGAAGTTGGCCGTGACCGTCTCCGGCGCGCTCATTGTTACTGTGGTCGAGGCGCTGTTGGCGTTGGCAACGGAGCCGGTCCAACTGCCGAACTGATAACCGCTCGCCGCTGTGGCCGACAGATTCACGACTGTTCCGGAGTTGTAGTAGCTGCCCGTGGCCGGTGTGACCGTCCCGCCTGCCGCCGGCGAAGCCGAGGTGGTCAATTGATATTGTGTGGTGAAACTAGCTGTGTACGTCGCCGCTGAACTGGTAACCGTGATGGAGTGCGAAGCTGCTCCGCCGTCGCTCCAGGAGGCGAAGACATATTGCGTGCCGGCAGCACCGGGCTGCGTCGTCACTACCGCGATAGTATGGGCCCCTGGGACCAGGCTGATGGTCTGCGGGGCTGTTTGGGCGGCCCCTCCGTCGACCGTGAATTGCAGTCCTGAGGGATTGGTCTGAATCGTGATGCCCGTCAACGCCGTGAAGTTGGCTGTGACCGTTTCGGGCGCGCTCATTGTGACGGTAGTTGAGGCGCTGTTGGCGACTGCAACCGAACCGCTCCAACTGCCGAACTGGTACCCGCTCGCCGCTGTGGCCGACAGATTCACCACGGTTCCGGAGTTGTAGTAGGATCCCGAGGCTGGCGTTACAGTCCCACCCGCTGTCGGCGAAGCCGCAGTGGTCAACTGATATTGCGTGGTGAAGCTGGCCGTATAGGTGGCCGCCGAACTGTTCACGGTGATAGAGTGCGAAGCGGCCCCGCCGTCGCTCCAGGAGGTGAACACATACTGCGTGCCGGCCGCCCCCGCCTGGGTCGTCACCACCGCGATCGTATGCGTCCCCGGCGCCAAACTAATCGTCTGCGGCGCCGTCTGCGCCGCTCCCCCGTCTACGCTGAATTTCAGCCCCGTGGGGCTCGTCTGAAAGGTGATGCCCGTCAGGGCCGTGAAGTTGGCTGCGACCGTCTCGGGCGCGCTCATCGTTACTGTGGTCGAGGCGCTGTTGGCTGCCGCCACCGAACCGGTCCAGTTGCTGAACTGGTAGCCACTGGTGGCGGTGGCTGATAGATTCACCACCGTCCCAGAGTTGTAGTAGGCCCCCGTTGCCGGTGTGACCGTCCCGCCCGCCGCCGGCGAGGCCGAGGTTGTCAATTGATATTGCGTGGTGAAGCTAGCTGTGTACGTGGCCGTCGAACTGGTGACCGTGATGGAGTGGGAGGCCGCTCCGCCGTCGCTCCAGGAAGCGAACACATACTGCGTACCGGCTGCTCCGGCTTGCGTCGTCACCACCGCGATGGTATGCGTGCCCGGCGCCAAACTAATCGTTTGCGGGGCCGTCTGGGCTGCTCCCCCGTCGACGCTGAATTGCAGCCCTGCGGGGTTGGTCTGAATGGTGATGCCCGTCAAGGCCGTGAAGTTGGCCGTGGCCGTCTCGGGCGCGCTCATCGTCACGGGGGTTGAGGAGCTGTAGGCCGCCGCCACTGAACCGCTCCAACTGCCGAACTGATAGCCGCTCGCCGCTGTGGCCGACAGATTGACCACCGTTCCGGAGTTGTAGTAAGCGCCTGTGGCCGGTGTGACCGTTCCGCCCGCTGCCGGCGAAGCCGCCGTGGTCAATTGATATTGTGTGGTGAAGCTAGCCGTGTAGCTGGCCGCCGAACCAGTCACCGTGATGGAGTGCGAAGCCGCCCCGCCATCGCTCCAGGAGGCGAACAGATACTGTGTCCCAGCCGCCCCGGCCTGCGTCGTCACCACCGCGATGGTATGGGTCCCCGGAGCCAAGCTAATCGTCTGAGGCGCCGTCTGCGCCGCCCCGCCATCCACGCTGAATTTCAACCCTGTGGGGTTGGTCTGAATGGTGATGCCCGTCAACGCCGTGAAGTTGGCCGTGACCGTCTCAGCCGCGCTCATCGTCACCGTAGTCGAAGCGCTATTGGCGTTGGCCACCGGTCCGCTCCAACTGCTGAACTGGTAGCCGGTTGCGGCCGTGGCCGTCAGGTTGACCACTGTTCCGGCGCTGTAGGAGCCGCCCGAAGCCGGCGTGACCGTTCCGCCCGCCGCCGGGGATGCCGAAGTAGCGAGTTGGTACTGTCCCGTCGTCAGGCTGATGGTTGTCGTCGCCGAGACGCTGTTGAGCGTGACGGTGATCGTCGCCGCCGGATTGCCTGTAATCGTCGTTGCCGCGGAAGCTGTGAAGTTGCCGGTCGTCCCTGTGGCAATCACCAAACCGGATGGCACGGTCACATTGGCGCTATTGCTTGCGACGCTAAGGACGCTAAGGCCCACGGTCGCTTTGTTGAGCGTGACGGTGCAGGTGCTGGAGCCTCCGGCAGTCAGGCTTGTGGGGCTGCAACTCACAGAGGCGGGCGTCACAAGTGCTACCAGGCTGATCGTGACACTACTGGAACTGGTCCCCAGCGTTGCCGTCACGGTTGCGGACCCGCTGGTAGAGAGGGTGTTCGTGCTGATGTTAAAGGTCGCCGACGTGCCGCCCCAGGCCACCAGGACCGATCCCGGCACGGTGAGGGTAGTGTTAGTGTTGGTTAGGGTGACGTTGGTTCCACCGGTGGGTGCCGCCTGACTCAAAGTCACCGTGCAGGTGGTGTTCGAATTGGCTCCCAAGCTGGTGAGGGTACACCCCAGCGAGGAAACCTGTGTCGTCGCAACAGCCTGGAAATTGGCGGTCAGGGCAGTTGCCGCGCTAAGCGTCACCGTGGTGGAGGCGCTGCTGGCGCTGGTCACCGACCCGCCGGTCCAGTTCACGAAGTTGAAACCACTGCCGGGCGTCGCGCTAATCGAAACGGGTGTACCGGCCGTGTAGAAACCGGGGCTAGCCGGTGTCGCAGACCCCGATCCGGCCGGAGAGACTGCCATCGTGAGCTGATACTGCGTGGTGAAGCTGGCCGTATAGGTCGCTGCTGAACCAGTCACCGTGATGGAGTGCGAGGCCGCCCCGCCGTCGCTCCAGGACGCGAACACATACTGCGTGCCGGCCGCCCCAGCCTGCGTCGTCACCACCGCGATAGTGTGGGTCCCCGGTGCCAAGCTAATCGTCTGCGGGGCCATTTGCGCCGCCCCTCCGTCGACCCAGAATTGCAGTCCCGTGGGGCTCGTCTGAATGGTGATGCCCGTTAGGGCCGTGAAGTTGGCTGAGACCGTCTCGGGCGCACTCATCGTTACGGTGGTCGAGGCGCTGTTGGCCGCCGCCACCGAACCGGTCCAGTTGCTGAACTGATACCCGCTCGCCGCCGTGGCCGATAGATTCACTACCGTCCCGGAGTTGTAGTAGGCCCCCGCGGCGGGAGTTACCGTCCCGCCTGCCGCCGGCGCGGCCGAGGTGGTCAACTGATACTGCGTGGTGAAGCTGGCGGTATAGGTGGCCGCCGAACCGGTCACCGTGATGGAATGCGAGGCCGTACCACCATCGCTCCAGGAGGCGAACACATACTGCGTGCCGGTCGCCCCAACTTGCGTCGTCACCACCGCGATGGTATGGGTCCCTGGCGCCAAACTCAGCGTCTGCAGGGCCGTTTGCGCCGCCCCTCCGTCCACCGAGAATTGTAGCCCCGTGGGGTTCGTCTGAATGGTGATGCCCGTCAACGCGACGAAGTTGGCCGTCACGGTCTCTGCCGCGCTCATCGTCACCGTAGTCGAGGCGCTGTTGGCGTTGGCCACCGGCCCGGTCCAGTTGCTGAACTGATAGCCGCTGGCAGCGGTGGCTGATAGATTCACCACCGTCCCAGAGTTGTAGTAGGCCCCCGTTGCCGGTGTGACCGTCCCGCCCGCCGCCGGCGCCGCCGAGGTGGTCAACTGATACTGCGTGGTGAAGCTGGCGGCATAGGTGGCCGCCGAACTGGTGACCGTGATGGAGTGCGAGGCCGCCCCTCCATCGTTCCAGGAGGCGAACACATACTGCGTCCCGGCTGCCCCAGCCTGCGTGGTCACCACCGCGATGGTATGGCTCCCTGGCGCCAAACTCAGCGTCTGCGGGGCCGTTTGCGCCGCCCCACCATCCACCGAGAATTGTAGCCCCGTGGGGCTCGTCTGAATGGTGATGCCCGTCAACGCGACGAAGTTGGCCGTCACGGTCTCTGCCGCGCTCATCGTCACCGTAGTCGAGGCGCTGTTGGCGTTGGCCACCGGCCCGGTCCAGTTGCTGAACTGATAGCCGCTGGCAGCGGTGGCTGATAGATTCACCACCGTCCCAGAGTTGTAGTAGGCCCCCGACGCCGGCGTCACTGTCCCACCTGCTGCCGGCGCCGCCAAGGTGGTCAACTGATACTGGGTGGTGAAACTGGCGGTATAGGTGGCCGCCGAACTGGTCACCGTGATGGAGTGCGAGGCCGCGCCGCCATCGCTCCAGGAGGCGAACACGTACTGGGTCCCGGTCGCCCCTGCTTGCGTCGTCACCACCGCGATGGTATGGGTCCCTGGCGCCAAACTCAGCGTCTGCGGGGCCGTTTGCCCCGCCCCACCATCCACCGAGAATTGTAGCCCCGTGGGGCTCGTCTGAATGGTGATGCCCGTCAACGCGACGAAGTTGGCCGTCACGGTCTCTGCCGCGCTCATCGTCACCGTAGTCGAGGCGCTGTTGGCGTTGGCCACCGGCCCGGTCCAGTTGCTGAACTGATAGCCGCTGGCAGCGGTGGCTGATAGATTCACCACCGTCCCAGAGTTGTAGTAGGCCCCCGTTGCCGGTGTGACCGTCCCGCCCGCCGCCGGCGCCGCCGAGGTGGTCAACTGATACTGCGTGGTGAAGCTGGCGGCATAGGTGGCCGCCGAACTGGTCACCGTGATGGAGTGCGAGGCCGACCCACCATCGCTCCAGGAGGCGAACACATACTGCGTGCCGGTCGCCCCTGCTTGCGTCGTCACCACCGCGATGGTATGGGTCCCTGGCGCCAAACTCAGCGTCTGCGGGGCCGTTTGCGCCGCCCCTCCGTCTACGCTGAATTTCAGACCTGTCGGATTGGTCTGGATGGTGATGCCCGTCAACGCCGTGAAATTGGCTGCAACCGTCTCGGGCGCACTCATCGTCACCGTGGTAGAGGCGCTGTTGGCCGCCGCCACCGATCCGCTCCAACTGCCGAACTGATACCCGCTAGCCGCCGTGGCTGATAGATTCACCACCGTCCCGGAGTTGTAGTAGGCCCCCGTTGCCGGTGTGACCGTCCCTCCCGCTGCTGGCGCCGCCAAGGTGGTCAACTGATACTGGGTGGTGAAACTCGCCGTATAGGTGGCCGCCGAACTGGTCACCGTGATGGAGTGCGAGGCCGCGCCGCCATCGCTCCAGGAGGCGAACACGTACTGGGTCCCGGTCGCCCCTGCTTGCGTCGTCACCACCGCGATGGTATGGGTCCCTGGCGCCAAACTCAGCGTCTGCGGGGCCGTTTGCGCCGCCCCACCATCCACCGAGAATTGTAGCCCCGTGGGGCTCGTCTGAATGGTGATGCCCGTCAACGCGACGAAGTTGGCCGTCACGGTCTCTGCCGCGCTCATCGTCACCGTAGTCGAGGCGCTGTTGGCGTTGGCCACCGGCCCGGTCCAACTGCTGAACTGATAGCCGCTCGCCGCCGTGGCGGTCAGGTTGACCACCGTTCCGGCGTTGTAGGAACCGCCCGACGCCGGCGTGACTGTCCCACCTGCCGCCGGCGCCGCCGAGGTAGTCAATTGATACTGCGTCACAGCCAGGCTAACCGTGGTATTAGCCGAGGTTTGGTTATAGCTGGCGGTGATAGTTACATTTTGATTACTGTTGACGGTTCCGGTGGAAATCGTGAAGTTAACCGACGTGGTGCCCGCCGCTACAGTGGCCGATGCCGGCACCGTGAGGCTGGTGTTGGTGTTCGTCAGAGTCACGGCCGCGCCACCGGACGGGGCGGGTCCGTTTAGAGTCACCGTGCAGGTGGAGTTGCTGGAGGTGTTCAGGGTACCGGGATTACACGATAAGGAACTGACAGACGGCAGTGCCCCGCCCGTAACAGTTCCGCCGGTTGGATTCAGGGGGATTGCGGCTCCAGCGGGAGAGGAGGCGACAGTGTTCGTAACTCCGACGGCAGTAGTGCTTACACCCACCGCCATGGTCAGATTGACAACCGCCACGGTGCCATTCGAAATAACCCCCTGGTTCATCCCGGAGAGCACACAGGTGTAAGTCCCGGCGCCAGTAGAACAGGTAAGCGTCTTGGCAGCCGCGGTGGCAGCCGCCCCTGCGCTGAGCGAAATCGAGACTACGTTGCTTGTTGGATAGGTCAACGTCCACTGAATGCCGGCCGGCCCGCTGCCCGATGGGGAAGTTAAAACCAGGTTTAGGGCTACGGTGCCATTGGAGGCAGCCGTTCCAGAGGAAAGGGCCAGTGTGTCTGGACCCGCTTGGCCGAAAGAGGCCCGGGCGGAAAGCAAGGCGGCAAGAGCGAACATCTTCGCCATCCGGCCTCGAGTTAAAGATCCTGTTATGAGCGCCACAGGTCGGTCCTCTAGCGGAAAAGTACTAGAACTTTCAAAATGAATCCGGATTCTAGCAGTCCCGCCGGGAGGCCGACCATCCCTGAAAAAGTTAGGGTCACGAATCGGCTGTCAGTTAGCATTAACCAAGGACATGTTCCCGCTCGGAGTACCTCCAGTCTTCGCTCCGGATTTGCACAAAAACTCCCCTGTTCGCATAGCGCCGGCGCGCGCCGCGAGGCGCGTTTCTAATTAAGAATTAAGATAGAATGACCCGGGCTTACAAATCCCTTGGCGTAGTTCTGACTCAATCCACTCCGGCGCACATTGATCGCCGTGTCTGTCTTAGCGCGAATGCAACAGTTGGTCCGCAACCAGTCCGCAGCAGCGGGAGTTTCAGCGGCTTCGGACTAGCATGCCGCGAAGCGCCGGGCGCCGCACTCGTAGCGGTTCCGGGGACAATTCCGCAAGGGCCCTTGAAATTGAAGAGGGGCAATTCAGAGATTTGAATTCGATAGGTTAGCCTCCGCCGTTCCGACTGTAGCCGTGGCCGCGCGGGATCAAATCCAGGTGAGGCGTTACGTGCCGGCGGGTTGCCCGCCCGCGGGCAATTGGCCTTCGAGCCGGCAGCTCCGTGTTATTTACAGTTAATAGGCCGAATTACAGGCAAAGCAGATTCCGCGTCCCTTCCCGTGGGGTCAAGTTGCTACAACCTAACCAAATTGAGCTTAACGACCCTAACCTAATGAAATTAACTTAAGGCACTACCGACAGGGCGCTTGACGTTCCAACGTCGTTAACCGCCGTAATGCTTAGGGATTGCAGGAGGCTGACAAGATTGGCGCTCGAGCTGCCGCCTTGCAGAGTGAACGGAATCGCCACCACAAAACTGCCGCCGAAGCCGTCGGATGCGGTGCTCTGAAACCACGAGGCTGAAGCCGTGCTGACGGAGATGGCCAGATTCGTGGTGGTGAGGTTGGTGCCCGCGATGGGAGTGAACTGCACGTTCAACGTGGTCAGCACGCGAGTCGTGGAGTAGCCGTTCACCAGCAGCGTAAAGCTATTGGTAGTGGCGGAGGTAATGCTGGCCGCCGTCAGTTGCGGAACCGAATGAGGAACCGTCAGAGTCAGAACGGTGGGCGACGCGGGCGTCAGGTTGAAGCCGCTCTGGGTAGCGAAGGAGGGAGTAATCACGATCGTTCCGGCCGTTGTGCCGCTTTGCATCGATACTGTGGTGTTGGTTCCACCGAACACCGCCTGGGTCGAGTTAGCCGGTATCGTGAAGTTCACGGTGCGTCCGCCATTGGCGAATTGAATGGAAGGGTCATCCGTGAAAACATCGGACTGGAACGTCAACGTCAGCGTACCCTGTACGGCGAGTGGGTAAGCCGAAGAAAGCGACAGCCCGATGGCCGGTTGCTGGGCCGCCTGCAGCGTGCCACTCGGCCCCTGAAACTGGTATGCCGGCAGGGAAGGCGGCGGTGTCCCTGTGCCCGAAAGAACGAATGTCGTGGTATTCACGGCCAGCGTAGCCGTCAGGGTTCCGGTGTTGTTGGGGGCGAAACTGGCTGTGAAAGAAACGGTCGCATTCGGCGCCAGGCTGAGGGGCAAGCCAGGCAGTTGTGCCAGCGTAAAAACGGTGCTCGCCGCGGCAAGGTTGATGCTGGAAATGGTGGCCGCGCTGGTGCCCGTGTTCTGGACCGTGAAGTTCAGGCTTTCCGTGCTGCCTACCGCAAGGGGCGCGAAAACCACCGTCCCGCCCGCCGAAACCGAAGTAGTCCCCGCCGAGTTAGCGTAGCTGTAAGTCAACAAGGGCCCGATGCCCGTGGCGGTCACCGTGAACATGTCGCCGCCAACGGTCAGTTGCCCGGTGATGGCGCCTGGCTGCGTAGGGGTGAAGGTCAGCGTGAACTGCTGCGATGCGTCGGGTGCGAGCGTCAGTGGAAGAGCGGGCACGTTGGACAAAGAAAGTCCCTGGCCGTTGACACTGATGGTGGGAATCTGGCCGTTGCTGGTTCCGTTGTTCGTCACCGAGATGGTCACGCTGGTGGTCTGGCCAACGTTGGTGTTGACAATGGCGACTGTGCCGCCGGCGGCCAGAGGCGTCGAGCCGGTAGCGTTGGTCACCGAATAGCTGTACACCGGTGCGATGCCTTGTCCGCTCAAGTTGACGGTGATTGGTTGCCCGTTCACTGTCACCGTCAATGTGGCCGTATAGCTCTGTTGTTGTGCCGGCGTGAAGCGTATCCCAAAAGTAGCCTGCTGCGCGGGCGGAACGGATACAGGAAGCGGCGGCAGGCTCAGTAACTGGAAGACCGTGCCGGTAACTCCTGCCAGGGCGACTAAGTTAATCGACCCCGTGCCCGTACCGGTATTGGGCGCCACCACGGTAATATTGGTCACCGATCCCACGGCAGTATTGGGAAATGGAAGAGTGGCATTGTTCTGTAACGGGACCACGTTGTTGGTGGTCGGGTCAATGTACTCCAGCGAGATGTTGGATGGCGCCGTGGATCCGGTAAGGGTCCCGGAGATCGAGCCGTTGTTGTAAGTGATCAGAAATGTGCCCGTGTAACTGCCGGTCTGCGTGGGTGCGAAGGCGATTCCGAAGTGGATGCTCTGGTTCGTCGCGACGGTAGCGGGCAGAGCCGGCAACCCGGTAAGTTGGAAGGCCGAGCCGGTCACAGTGATGCCGGTGACCGTGCCGGAACCTCCCGTATTGGAGATCACGATGGAAGCGGTTGTGGTGCCATTGGTATCCACCGCCGGAAAAGCGATGGTGGTTCCGGTGTTCAGCGGGAGCACATTGCCGTTGGGCAGAGTGTAGGTGACCGCAAAAGTCGGCTGCGCCGCCACGGCAGGAGCGCTGACAATGAACGTGGCCGTGCCGATCGTCAATTGTCCCGTAATCGTGCCGGCCTGCGTAGGCGCGAAACTCAGCGTAAACTGCTGCGATGCGCCGGTGGCCAGAGTCAACGGAAGCGGCGGCAGATTGGTGACTGTCAGACCTTGCCCGCTCACGCTGATGGTTCCAATCTGTCCGCTGCCGGTCCCGTTGTTGACCACCGTAATCGTCTCGCTGGTCGTTTGTCCCACCGTCGTGCTGGCAATCGCGAGTGTACCGCCGGGACCAAACGTCGTGGTGCTTGAGCTGGTCGAAGCGGTATAAGTGTACTGTGCGCCAGTACCCTGCGCCGAAAGGTTGATGGTTGAGGGCTGACCATTTACCGTGACCACCAGGGTTGCCGTATAGGCCTGCGGCTGCAGGGGAGTGAAGCGAATTCCGAAGGTAGCCTGCTGCGAGGGGGGCACGGATAACGGAAACGGCGGCAGGTTCAATAACTGGAAGGTTGAGGAGGAAGCGCCGCCGAGGGCGACCGAGTTGATGAAACCGGTTCCCGTGCCGCTATTGACCGCTAAAACGGTGATGTTAGTCACCGATCCCACTTGTGTGGTCGGAACCATAAGGGTGGAATTATTAGCTAACGGCAGAGTACTGTTGGTGGTCGGATCGGTATAAGCCAGAGTGATATTTGAGGGCGCGGTGGACGCCGAAAGCGCGCCCGAAACCGAGCCGCCACTGTAGCTGATAAGGTATGTGCCGCTGTAAGTGCCGCTCTGGGTAGTGCTGAAGGCAATCCCGAAGTGAATGCTCTGGTTGGCGGCGATGGTGGCGGGCAGCGCAGGCAGTCCCGTAAGCTGGAAGGCCGATCCGCTTAAGGAAATCCCGGTGACCGTTCCGGAGCCGGTGCCCTGATTGGTGATAGTGATGGTAGCCGTGGTGGTTACGTTGATATCCACCGGAGGAAAGGTAATGGTTGTTCCCGTGGTTAGCGAAAGCACATTCCCGTTGGCCAGGGTGTAGGTAATCGAAAGGGCCGGCTGGGTTCCCTGGGCCGACAGGTTGATGGTGGTGGCCTGTCCGTTCACGGTAACCACCAGAGTGGCCGAATAGGTCTGCGACTGCAGAGGCGTGAAGCGTATCCCGAAATTTGCCTGCTGATTGGGCGGCACGGATAACGGAAACGCCGGCAGGTTTAGTAACTGAAATACCGACGCGGAACTGCCCCCGAGCGTAACAGAATTGATGAAGCCCGTGCCGGCACCGCTATTGATCGCCAGGACCGTGATATTGGCCACCGACCCCACCTGGGTGCTGGGGAACGGAAGAGTGGAACCACTGGCCAATGGCAGGGTGCTGTTCGTCGTGGGATCGGTGTAGGCCAGCGAAATATTGGATGCGGCCGTCGCACCCGACAAGGTCCCGGAGGCCGAGCCGGTGCTGTCGGTGATCGCGAACGTGCCGCTGAACGTCCCGCTCTGGGTCGGAGTGAAATTGATGCCGAAGTGAATGCTCTGCCCAGCGGCCACCGTGGCAGGCAGCGCCGGCACGCCGCTCAGTTGAAATGCGGAGCCGGTCACCGCGACCGCCGTCACTGTGCCGGAATTGGCGCCCTGGTTGGTGATGGTGATCGTAGCGGTGGATGTGGCGTTGATATCCACCGAGGGAAAGGTGATGGTGGTTCCGCTGGAAATCGGAAGCACATTGCCGTTCGCCAGCGTATAAGTGATGGCGAACGAGGTGGCGCCGTTAGCCGTGGCGGTTACCGCGAAGGTAGCGCTGCCGATGATCAACTGTCCCGTAATCGAGCCCGCCTGCGTGGGAGCGAAACTCAAGGTGAATGGCTGCGAGGCGCCCGCGGCGAGGGTTAGTGGAAGGGCCGGCAGATTCGCCAACGAAAGTCCCTGGCCGGTGACGCCGATGTTCGGGATCTGTCCGCTGGCATTCCCGCCATTGGTGACCGATATCGTCAAACTGGTGGTTTGTCCGACGCTGGTATTGGGAACCGCGACCGTGCCGCCCACGGACAAAGCTGTGGTGCCCGAGCTACTCGACACCGAATAGGTGTACTGCGGACCCGTTCCCGAGGCCGTCAGGTTGATGGTCACGGTCGTTCCATTCACCGTGACCAACAAAGTGGCCGAATAAGACTGCGGCTGCAGCGGTGTAAACCGAACCCCGAAAGTCGCCTGCTGCGACGGTGGTACGGACGCGGGGAATGGAGGCAGGTTCAGCAACTGAAAAGCCGACGAGGAGCCGCCGGCGAGAGTCACCGAGTTGACGAATCCGGTTCCCGTGCCGCTATTGATTGCCAGTACAGTCACGTTGGTAACTGACCCAACCGCGGTGTTGGGAAACGGAAGAGTGGAATTGTTCGAGAGGGGGAGCGTGCTGTTAGTGCTGGGATCGATATAGGACAGGGAGATATTCGAGGGCGCAGTAGAACCCGTCAGGGCGCCCGCAATCGAACCGCCGCTGAAAGTGATGGAGTATGTGCCGCTGGACGAGCCGCTCTGCGTAGGAGCGAAGACGATGGAGAAGTGTACGCTCTGTCCGGCCGGTACCGTGGCCGGCAGCGCCGGCAGTCCGGTAAGTTGAAAGGCCGAGCCGGTTATGGAGATTCCCGTCACCGTACCGGATCCCGTCCCCTGGTTTGCGATGGTGATGACGGCCGTGGTGGTGGCATTGATATCCACCGAGGGAAAGGTGATCGCGGTTCCCGTGGACAGCGGATACACATTGCCGTTGGCAAGGGTATAAGTGGCGGAGAAGGTGGGCGTGGTACCGGTGCCCAGAAGCGGGAATGTGGCTCCGCTGCCAGGAAAAGTCAGGGTCAGCGATCCCTGGCTGCTGCCGGCCGCCTGTGGGACGAACAGGACCGTGACCGAGATCTGCTGTCCTGCCGGTATGCTGGCCGGCGCCGGGGAATTGGATACCTGAAAGGCCGCGCCCGTTACGCTCACCGAACCCAGAGATCCCGCGCCCGATCCGGAATTCAGAATGTTTACCGTCACGGGAACTGGCGACCCCACGTTGGTCGCCGGGAAAGCGATGGTGTTTCCTGGAGTTAGTGTGGTGAGCGTTTCGTTGGGCGGGAAAGCGTAAGTGAATGTCAGCAGTGGGGCGGTCCCGGTCAAATTGAACAGGAAGTTAGCGGATTGAGTATTGACGGTGTACGCGATGGCGACCTGCGCCGTGACCGAAGTTCCGGAGGTCGGCAGGTACTCGACGGTGAAGGTCGTAGTGTCGCTTGGGTTGAGAGTAATCGGGACAGCCGGAGCGGCGGACAACGCAATCTGGGACGTACCGGTGACGGTAACTCCCGTGATGGTGGCCGCCGCAGTGCCGCTGTTTCCAACCGTGACCGTAGCGTAAACGGGCTGGTTGACGCCCTCCGTGCTCAGAGTTTGCGACCCTCCCGCCTGGACGACGGTGGTGGATCCGTTTACGGCTACTGAGACCTGCAGCGTTTGGCCAAAGGCCGCGGGCGTCATGGCCAGCGGCACAGACAGAGCGAGAAGCAGGATGGAGAGTCCCTTGGTCATTTACGAGCCTCGTGTGTGGCCGGCACAAAGTAAACGCTCGGCGCCTGCCCGGCGTCGAGAATCAGGAGGCTTTCCTGATCGTTGCCGCCGTTCAGAAGAAAGGAAGGTTCGCTGGAAAGAGCTTCGAGGTGGGACGGAGCGAAGGCCAAGGAAATGGTATTCATCAGACTCTGAGTGGTGGTGGCATAAACGCGCACCGCCTGGCCCGCGCTATCCGCAACCAGCAGATATTGACCCTCTCCGGAAACCGCCAGACCGACGGGATGGAGAATTGACCCGTCCGGCTGGACTAGCGACGCGAAGGGGAACGGCCCGGCGCCCGAGTTGAACTCTACAATTTGCTCTTGCCCCAGGTCGGCCACGTAGAGGAACAGACCCGTTGCGTCAAATGCAATGGCTACCGGTTGGGACATGGCCGAAACCAGTACCGGCGATTGCCCGGCGGTAAAAAGGTAGAGACCCGAACCGGCCACGCCAAAAGCGATGTTTTGACCGGTTGGGTCAATCGCCAGTGCCACAGGTGTGCCGAACGGAGTGAGATCTATGGGCGGGTCGGCGGACGCGCCGCCCGTGGAAAACCGGACCCGCTGCAGTTGGCTCCCGGATGTGGAATAGACCAGCGCATACGATCCGTCGCGGCTCCAGGCGACGCGGTCCACCCCGCCAATCAGTCCATTCACAGCGACCGCCGTGGGCGATAGGGTGGAAAGACCGCCCACAAAGCCGCCGCCCTTGCCCTGTCGGGTGATATACGCCCACGTGCCGCCCGGCGCGATGGAAGCCCAGTCAATGGCCTTCATCACCGAGGGGCCGGCGTAGGTGGCGCCCGGTACACCCAGCAGAGGCCGGATCATGCGCGAAGTGGGGCTATAGACAAACCCGGAGATCGGTCCCCCAAAGTTAGCCGATTGGGGAATTGCGGGTCTGGTTAGCAGGAGTAAAGCGGCGGCCGAAGCGAGCCTGGTGAAACGATAAGCCATGATGATCTACGGAGTCCCGAATACTACCGGACCGGAAGTGATGGAAACGGGTGAGCTGGGGGTGGAACTGGAATGCCGGGTGAAATAAATCGCCGCGCCAGCCCCGCCGGCGGCGGCGATTCCCAGCAGAATCCACTTCCACTTTCCACCGGATTTGGAGGTGTGCACCTCCGGACGCGCAGCGGCGGTTCCCGGCGGAGCGTCCACCACCTCGTTGATCAGCCCCCGCGCACGCAATCCCTGGTAAGACGCCATCACGTAAATCTGCAGGGGGCCGGGAATTTCATTGGTCTTCAGACCCCGCGCTGTCGCCAGGCCGTCCTTCGCCGTGACTACAGTGAGGTTTTTTGCGCCGTTGAAGAATTCACCGCTTGTGCCCGATACAGGTAGCGCAAATACCACCACGGCGCCATCCACGGGCCGGTGGTCATCGTCTTCGATCCGAACCACCGGATCGCGAGCGACTTTCGTGCGCACATTCGTGGTGAGGCCTTCGCCCTCCACAACAACCACGCTGATCCGCACGGGGACACCCTGCCCCATAGATACGGAAGGCATTAGGGCGACCAGAAGACAGAGTCCCACCGTGACCAAATTCTTTGACCAATGATTTTTCATGTTTCTTAGGACATAATACAGCCGGGACACGAGGCTCCGATATGCAATTTACACGCCGAGTCGGCGATAATATTGGATGTAGTTCAGATAGCAAGGCCAGATCGAATGGTTGAGCGAACCCGCAAGTCGCTTATGAGGCTGACGGCAATCGGCGAGGTGCAAAACATTGAGAAGACTTCCTAGTGTTTGCGATTTCGGGAGCGATACGGCTGGTCGAAGGGTGGTCTTGGATGATCTTGCGAGAGTGGTCTGGAACTTGCAAGTTCCTAGCAATTCAGTACTTGTTGGACCAAAAGATAGTGATTCGAACGGCGCTCCATTTTAAAACCACGGTGGCAGTTTTGTTCCTGGCGGCAGGTATTGCCGGCCTTGCCCCGGCGCAACAGGCGGGTAACGTTCCACCCAAAGAGTTGCTTCAGTACATACAGGAGGCCAAGCGGAGCGGCGTTAAGGACGACAAGATCAAGCAGCAGGCCATGCTGGTAGGGTGGCCGGCCGGCCTGATCGACCAGGCACTTGCCTACGAGAAAAGCGGGAAGCCTGTGCCCCCGGAGACGCCTGCCAACCAACCAGCCCCGGCAGCCAGTCCTGCAAAACCTGAGGCGGCGCCTGCGGAAACCCAACCTCTTACTCCCGCCGAACCCGCCGTAACCATTCCGGCTGAGGGGACCAGCGCGCTCGGCAGCGCCCGCAACTTAGAGGTCCCGCAAGACTACGAAATTGCCCCCGGCGATACCCTGGAAATCTCCGTTTGGAAAGAACCGGAAGTGTCCGTCCCGAGCGAAATCGTGAGGCCGGATGGTAAGATTACCGTTCCCTTAATCAAAGAAATCGAAGTCGCTGGGATGACACCGAAACAAGTCGAAAAAATCGTCACCGAACGGCTCACGAAATTCTATACGGATGCCAATGTGACCGTTGTCGTCACCGCCATGGGTCCCAAAAAGGTTTATGTAACGGGCGGCGTCAAGAAGGAAGGCCCCGTCGTATTTACCTATGGAATGACGGTGATGCAGGCCATCAGCGAAGCCGGCGGGCTCACCGACTACGCCAAACGCAAAAAGATCTACATCCTGCGCACCGAAAATGGACGGCAATATCGCCTCGATTTCAATTATGAGGAAGTCGTCAAGGGCATCCGGATGGAGCAGAATTATATGCTCGTGCCCAGCGATACAATCGTCGTCCCCAATTAGAATTCGTTGCGCGAATCGCTGGTCCGCAAGCCGCTGGGCCGGCCGGGCCGCTTACCGTCCGCCCGCGGGCAGATATTCCTCGAAAAAGCCGTACCGCAACGTGTCCAGGTGAACGCCCGAAATTCCGTGGCGCCGGTTGGGATACTCCATGAAATGAAACTGCTTGTCTAAGTCGATCAGCCGGTTCAACAGCCGCTGGGTGCCCTGGAAGTGTACATTATCGTCGCCGCTGCCGTGAATGATGAGCAACTTACCCTGCAAGCCTTCGGCGAAACTAATCGGCGACCCGTCATGATAGCCCTTGGGATTATCGGCGGGCAGGCCCATATAGCGCTCCTGGTAAATGGAATCGTACAATGTCTGATCCGGAACTGGCGCTCCGGCCACGCCCACCTTATATAACTCGGGATGGCGGAACATCAGGTTCAGGGTCATGGAACCACCGCCGCTCCACCCGAACACTCCCACGCGTGTCAAATCCACATAAGGATGGGTGCGCGCCAGGTCGCGTAGCGCGGCCGCCTGCTCTTGGGACGCCAGCACGCCCACCGATCCATAAATCACCTTGCGCCAGGCCCGTCCCTTGGGCGACGGCGTACCGCGATTGTCGAAACTGGCGATCAGGTAGCCGTCATCCGCCAGCGCGGCCATCAGCAGCCGGTTGTTCCCGCCCCAACTGTCGTTGACCGTGGTGGCCGCCGGCTCGCCGTAAACATTTACGATGATCGGGTATTTCTTGGACGCATCGAAGTGCGAAGGCCGGATCAGCCAGCCGTCTAACTTCACGCCTTCCCCGGCGGCCGCCTGCACCATCTCGGTGCGCCCCGCCAGAATCGGCACCACTTTGGCCTTCAGCGCCGCGTTGTCCTGAAACACCCGCACAGTCTTGTGGTCCGGCAGACTCACCAGATCCGAACCGCCCGGCGAATCGAACCGCGACCAGGTGTGAAACGCCCAATGGCAATCCGGCGACAGATTGTAAGTGTGGGTGCCGGGAAGATCCGCCGGAGTTACCCGCTCGTTGTGGCCGCTGCCATCCAGCCGCGACCGGTACAGATACCGCCCGGTGGCGTTCTCAGGTGACGCGATATAATACAGCCAGCCACCCGCTTCATCGATTCCCGCGGTCGAGAGCAGATCGAAAGCCCCGGTAGTGATCAGCCGCGCGTCGCCCTCGCGCGAGATCGCATAAGCGTGCCGCCAGCCGTCGTGTTCGCTCGTGAATAGCAGCCGCTGTCCGTGATCCAGCCATTCGAAGGTGCGGTTAATATCCACCCACGCGGAATCCTGGTCGCGGTACATCGCGCGCGTCTCGCCGCTTTCAGCGTCGGCCAGCAGCACCGTGTTGGTATTCTGCAATCGGTTCAGGTGCTGCAGGATCAGCTCGCGCGAATTGTCTGCCCAGTCCATGCGGGCGATATAGATGTTGCGCGGATCGCCGGGGACCTTCATCCACCGCGTGTTCCCACCCTCGGCGCTCACCACTCCCACCCGTACCGCGGAGTTGGTCTGCCCGGCCTTCGGATAATGGTATTTCGTAATCACCGGGTACAAGGTGTCGGTGTAATTGATCAGGGCGAACTCAGGCACGCCGCTCTGGTCGAACTGAAAGTAGGCGATCTTCCGGCTGTCTGGACTCCAGAAAAAACCCTCCCGCAGGCTGAATTCCTCCTCGTAAACCCAATCGGAGGTGCCGTTGATAATGGAAGGCGAGCCATCTGAAGTAAGTTGCCGCACCGCCCCTGTGCGTATGTCCTCGGCGTAGATGTTATTGTCGCGCACGTATGCCGCGTGCGTGCCGTCCGGCGATAACCTGGCGTACAGCACCCCCGCGGGCGCCTTAGCCGCCAACCTATGCCACGAGTGATCCGTCCGGTCCAGGACCCAGTAATCGTAAGCCGTCTTGCGGATCATGGTGGGCCGCGGATTGGTGGAGAAGAGCAGGTGTTTGCCATCCTCCGAAGCCTCGAAGTTCAGCAAGGGACGCCCGCCCGGAGGCGTCAACTGCGCGCCCGTGAAGAGCACTTCGCGGGCCCCTGTCGCGGAATCGTAGCGGACCACCTCGCCGCGTTCTACGGCGGTGTAGCCCTTGCCGCCATCCACCCAGCGTCCGCCGCCTGCCCCGCCGCGGCCGCCCCGCCCTCCGCGTCCGCCCGCCCCGCCGGAAAATTCGCCGGAATTCAGCCGCTCCATCCAGCTCTGCATGTTCTGCGAAAGCTGGGCGACCGCCGCATTGGCGCCAATGGCAATCAGGGCCAGCGCAAGGGGAACGCGTCGGAAAAATCGAGTGGACATGGAGACTCCCGGATAGTTGTGGACGCTACGGAGTGTACTTTGGCCGGCGTCCGGAAGTCAAACCGGCGGCCTTCACCTGGACAACCTTCATCTCCCGCGCGCGGTTCATCCAGTAGGCCCACGCCACCGCCAGGGAAAAGAGAATCAAGCTGCTGGAGGACACCAATTGTCAAATGGCAGCGGCCTGATTGGGGCTGATGCCTGACGCCTCGCGCTACATGGGTGGCAGCATCACTTCGGAGAGCTTATCGATCATGTGCAGTTCCTCCGGAGTAAAGCGGTTCTTAAAGGCAGGGCTGTTGAGACGCACCACGCGCTCCGCTTCGGGCATGAGTTGCAGCCTCCGCAATGCCTGAGCCACCATTTGGTGCCGTTCGCGAGGTAAATGGTTGAAGGCCTGAAACGTCTGCAAAAACTCGCGGCGCTCCTGTGGTGACAATGCCTCAAGGCGCTCCACGCGCCGCAGCATCATCTCCTGCTGATCTTTGGGCAAACTGTCGTAATACTTGAGTTGATTGCGGATCCCTTGCTGTTGCGCGGGAGGAAGCTTTTCCAGCGCCCGTTCCCTCTCCGCCGGACTTAGCTGGTACAGCCGGGCAGCCCAACCGGCCGGGTTGCTTGGGCGCGGCCCCATTTTGGGATTTCCGCCCTTAGGCGCCCCACCGCGAGCCGGCGCTTTGGGCGGCGGAGGCGGTTTAGCCGGCTTGGGCTGGTCCGCGCAAATTCCCACCACCGCTGCCAGGGCCAGCAGCCCGATCACATGAACGGAGCGGATCATGAGCGTGTGCGGAAACTAAATCTTCGAATCGGCGCCTTCCGGGTGTACCAGCCGATTGAGTTCCCGCATCATCTCCATTTCGCGCAACGTCTGCTCGGCTTGGTCCGGTCCCACGGATTCTACAGTTGCCGAAGTTTCGGGCGCAGACGCTGGATTCATCCCCGCCGGCCGTTGCAGCAGGAATCCCGCCATCAGCACCACCGCCGCTGCGGCCGCAATCGGCAACCCCCGGCTCACAAAGAGCGGACGGAAGGGCCGCAGGATCAGATCCCACAGCGAGACTTCTTTTTCGATTCGCGCGTACAGCCGCCGGTCGAAGTCCGGCGACACCGGCGCCGCTTCCCATGCGTCCAGCGCCTTCCACACCGAATCCTGCGCCTCCGCCAACGTGCGGCACGCGGGGCAGACCTTGATGTGCTCCTCGATCGCGGCCGAGCGGGCCCGATCCAGCTTACCCGCCGTATAAGCCAGCAGGATTTCAGCGCCTTCCCGGTTTTCGGTCGGACAATTCATACAGACCTCTTCTTCCCTATGCCATATGGGCCAAACGGGCGCGCAACGTCTCGTACGCCCGGAACAAAAGAGATTTCACCGCTGATTCCGAACAGCTTAGCACTTTCGCAATCTGCGAGTATTCCATCTCCTCATATTTGTGCATCAGTACGGCTGCTCGCTGTTTTTCCGGCAGCCCTGCCACGGCCCGGCGTACTTCGTCGAGTCTCGCCCGATACACCATCGCCTGCTCTACCGTCGGCTGCCTGTCCGACACTTGTCGTACTGGCAGCTCGGAAGAGTCATCATCCAGCCTTTCCTGCGACCGCTCGTTCTTGCCGTCCCTCAGCGAATTTAACGCCAGGTGGGTGGCGATCCGAAAGAGCCACGTTGTAAACTTCGCGGTCGGTTCATACGTGCTACGAGAGCGGTAAACCCGCAGGAACACCTCCTGCGCCAGTTCCTCCGCTACTGCATGATTCTGAACCATCCTTTGTAGAAAGTGAACCACCGACAAGCGGTGTTTGTCCAATAAAACGCCAAAACTGGCGCCGTCACCTTCCTTGACGCGAAGCATCAACTCCGCGTCGTAGTCCAGAGCCGCCGCAGCCGCCCCCATACTCGTCTTAACCCGTTCTTCCATCCGAGGTTGCGCTTCCGAAGGGAAATTTACTCTCCCTTAAGAGACCGCTCCATGAGGCGCTCGATCGCCTCCCGAGGTGTTACCCCGAAGTGTAGCATCTGAAACATCTGGGTGGAGATGGGCATTTCTACCGAGTATCGTTTTGCTAGATCTACCGCAGCATCAGTGGTTTTGATGCCCTCGGCTACCATCTTCATCGAACCGACGATTTCCTCCAGCCTCCGCCCGCGCGCTAATTCCACTCCCACCATGCGGTTGCGGCTCAGCTCGCCGGTACAGGTAAGTACTAGATCGCCTAACCCAGCCAAGCCCGCTAAAGTTTGCGGTCTTCCCCCCATCGCAACGGCCAGCCGCGTCATTTCCGCCAGCCCCCTGGTGATTAGCGCCGCAGTTACGTTATGGCCCAAACCCGTCCCATGAATCACTCCGGAGCCGATCGCCACCACGTTCTTGATCGCGCCTCCAATTTCGACGCCGATCGGGTCCGGGCAGGTGTACAGCCGGAACGTTGGTCCCGAGAAAGCCGCCTGCACGTCCGCCATGAGATCATTCGACCGGGAAGCTACTACAAGTGCCGTTGGATCGATCCGGGCCACCTCCCGTGCAAAGGTCGGCCCGGAGATCACCGCGACCTCTGCGGGGAAGCTCTGGGCTACTACCGACTCGATCACCTCCGACATCCGTAGAAGTGTGCCGTTCTCCAGCCCCTTGGTAGCGCTGATGAACCGCATCCCGGGGTGCAGGCAAGGTAGCATTTGCTCGTAGAGCCGCCGCACCAGGTGCGATGGCATCACGCTGAGCACCGTATCGGCGCCTTTCAGCGCCTCCCCCAGATTGCTGGTAACCTCCACATGAACAGGCAGTTGGAACCCAGGCAGGTAAACATCGTTCTCGCGGCTGGTGCCCATCCGGTCCGCCAGGGCGGTCTCGTAAACCCACAGCCGCAGGGTCTGGAACCGGGAAGCCAGGATGATCGCCAGCGCCGTGCCCCAGCTCCCTCCCCCGATCACCGCCAGCCGATTCACCGGCCGCTGCCGCCCCCGAAACGGAAGGTCGGCTCGGTCCCCTGGTACAGCCGCTCTATATTGCTCCTATGTCTGTAGATAATGAACGCCCCCGCCACCACGGCGCTGAGGATTACGGGCGCGGGCGGCTTCTGGATGAGCCAGACGCCCAAGGGAAAAACCGCCGCCGCCACAATCGACCCCATGGAAATCTGCCGCGTCACCGCCACCACCCCCAGGAAGACCACCAGGATCGCCACCATCGGCAGAGGCGTCAGGCACAGGAAAGCGCCAATGAAGGTGGCCACCGCCTTTCCGCCGTGAAACCCCAGAAATACCGGATAGGCGTGCCCGGCCATGGCCGCCAGCGCCGCCGCGCTCATCCAGAACGGGTCGCCCGGCCCGGGGGGCACTCCGGGCGCCGCCGTGAGCCGTCCCGCCAGCCACACGGCCAGGTAGCCCTTGGCGAAATCCAGCAGCAGCGTGGCGACGCCCGCCACCGGCCCGGTCGTCCGCAGCACATTGGTCGCGCCGATATTCCCGCTGCCCGACCCCCGCACGTCCGCGCCGGTTTTCCATTTCACCAGCAGGTAGCCGAAAGGAATGGCCCCCAGCACATACGCCAGCACCACTGTCATCAGACCGATCATCATTTTGAGAGGGGAAACTCCGCAAGTTTAGTGTACAAAGAACCGGTTGGCCGCAGTTGGCTTCGGTAAAGAAAGAAACCGCGCGCCTCAAAGCGGCCCATCTCCGCCGTGCCCAGGTCCGCCACCCACTGGTGCAGCGTCGTCAAATCCGTCTGCTCGCGGATCCGCGCCAGCGTCAGGTGCGCCGAGTAGGCCCGCTTCTCCGATTTCACGCCCAGCCGCGCGGTGGCCGCATCGGTTTGGGCGGCCAACTCCGCCAGCCCGGGCGCTTCCACCCCGCACCAGAAAACCCGCGGCGCGCGCGGATTGGGATAGAACCCCAGTCCGCCTACATGCACCGGAATCGGGTTCGCCTCGGAACCCGCCGCCACACCCGCCAGCGCCGCCCGCAATTCCTCCAGCCGTTCCTCCGGCCACTCACCGATAAATTTGGTGGTGATATGCAGGTTCCCCGGCGGGCTCCAGGCGATCCGCGCGGCCGGTCGCAGCCGCTCCAGCAGATCGGCCAGCCGCCCCGCCACTTCCGGCGGTAAGTCCAGCCCCGTGAACAGGCGCATGAGCGCCTTTCATTGTACAGTGAGATTCCATGCCATTTGGCCCCATCCTCCGGCGCGCTTTCTACGGTCCCCCGGCCCCCGAAGTCGCCCGCGCCCTGCTGGGCAAAATCCTGGTGCACGGCCCCACC
Source organism: Bryobacterales bacterium (assembly GCA_963803725.1). Taxonomy (GTDB): domain Bacteria; phylum Acidobacteriota; class Terriglobia; order Bryobacterales; family Bryobacteraceae; genus JOPF133. The sequence continues at coordinate 237,519 of CAWDOH010000003.1, forward strand.
GCCGGGATGATCGTAGAAACCGAGGCCTACCTGGGCGGGGATGACTTGGCCTCCCACTCCGCCCGAGGTCTGACCCCTCGCACCCGCGTGATTTTCGGGCCGCCCGGCCACGCCTACGTCTACTTCATCTACGGCATGTACGAGTGCCTCAACCTGGTGTGCGAACCGAAAGGCTCCACCGGCTGCGTGCTGATCCGCGCCCTGGAGCCGGTGGCCGGAATCGAACTGATGCAGCGCCGCCGTCCCGCGGCCCGCCGCTTGGAAGACCTCACCTCCGGCCCCGGCAAGCTCACCCTGGCCATGGCCATTACCCGCGCCCACAACGGCGCCGACGTCACCCGGGGCTCCTTGGTAGTCCGCGAGCCGTCGCAACCTGCCGACATCGCCATCCAGGTGACCCCCCGGATCGGCATCACCCAGTGCGCCGACCTGCCGTTGCGCTTTGTCATCCAGGGAAACCAATTCGTGAGCCGGAGGTGACATCCAAACCCGGTTCGCAAAAGTCGCTCACCAATCTTCTCAGTCCTGTCAACCATTTACAGACTTACCCTTCCGGAACCCTCAAACCCGCGTGCTACCGTGGGCTTGTAAACAACGCTGCTCGCTCGCCGAGCGCAGCCCGTTTCGTAGAGTACGTACCGGCGCCTAAACTGATCAGGGGCCTTAAAGTCCGGTTGAGATGCGTATTCGAGCTTTCGGAAGGCGACCGGCAGCGGCAAGTTCTCTTCTGGGCGGAGAGAATCGGTCGTTGTCGGACGGGTTACGGAACCGGTTCCAATGTCCGGCGGCGCCAATCAGCGCCGCAAACCAGCAGGATTAAACGTACCGAACGAAAAAAGCAGCCCGAAAACACCGCAATTCCCCATCGCGCCGCCGCCGCGCCCCCTCTCCAGCCAGCCCCGCGCAATACCTGCGCGCCATCAGTTCCTCCGCGGTGAAGCGGAGCCCGCACCAGCCCCCGGTCGCCCCTCCGCCAGCGCCCCCTCTTTTTCTTCTCCGCTTTCTTCTCCGCGCTTTCTCCGTGCCCTCCGCGTCTCTCCGGAAACTTCCGGGAAGTCCTTTATTTTCAGCCGGCGCAAATGGCGAAAATGTCGGCCAAGCGTACCCTCGTTTTTCTTCTCCGCTTTCTTCTCCGCGCTTTCTCCGCGTCTCCGCGTCTCCGCGTCGAATGGGCCCGCGCCCGCCGCTGGCCTGTCTGGAGTTTCCTCGCCCCAAGAACATCGACAGCAGTCGATACGTGTGCTCCGCGGTGAACCGGAGCCCGCACCAACCCCCCCGTCGCCCTCCCCCCCTTTTTCCTCTCCGCTTTCTTCTCCGCGCTTTCTCCGCGCCCTCCGCGTCTCCGCGGTGAACCGGGCCCCCCTTACCGGATTTTAATGTGACTCCCTGCCGCCCCCTGCCCCAAACCCTGAAACCTGCCCGCTCCAGTTTCGTCTACAGTGGAGTCCCGCGTCTGGTGCGACGGTCGTAAGGAGCGAGGACCGCCGCCGCAAGGAGCTTGCTCGCTTCTAAAAACGGGTGTCCTCATGGCGCAGACCGGAACTAAATTTCCTCAGACCCGCATGAGCGGGCAAATCATCATCGACGAAGTCATCCGCAACATGGAACTGGGCCGCCTGGAGATGGGTTACAGCATCCTGCTGCCCTGCATCTTCAGCATTTACCTGCATCCCGACGACTATGCCCGCATCGCCGGCGTGCAGGAGATCATCAAGGACGACGCCCGGCGCGTTCTCAGCGCCCGCATGGCCGAATGGAACCGCGGTGGCTCGCTCTTCCGCCGCGGCGCCCGCGGAGCCATCGGCGGCGCCTTGGGAGCGCGGCCCCGAAAGGACTACCGCATCGCCCAAAGCGACTGGTGGATCGAGTTTTTCGCCGATACCGAGGGTGCCGTCCCGCAGGGCGACGTGGAGATCCACTCCGAGCTGAACGATGTCGCTCAGCCCGGCTACCGGGGGGTCAAAACCACCCTCATCGAGCGCGAACCCTCCATCACCTCCGTGCGCGTGGCGCGCGACCGGGCCGAGCGCGCACCGCTGCGGGCCTCCATCACCCGCCTGGCGCCCGAGGTGTTCGCCGAAATCCGCTACCAGGACGATTCCGGTCCGCAAACCTATTACGTCACCCAGAACGAGATCAGCATCGGGCGGGGCGGCGAAGACCTCTGGGTCGACCTGCCGCTCTACACCAATGAAGAGGTTTCCCGCGAGCATCTGCGCCTGCGCCGCGACCCGGCCACCGGCGCCTTCACCCTGCTCGACAAAAGCCGCAATGGCACCTGGCTGAACGGCAAGCGCGTGGGCCGCGGGGCCGAGGAAAAGCTGCCCGACCGCGCGGAAATCGGCGTCGCCGAAGTCCTCAAACTGGCCTTCGAGGCCCGGAGGTAGCCGTGGGCCTCGATCAGCTTTACCGCCTGCATATTCCGTTCGTGATCGCCTTCCTGGCGGTGGTGGTTCTGTTCGTCCTGGCCGGATTCCGAGGTTCCTCGCGCTCATGAGCCAAGCCCTGGTTTCCGCCGCCGCTACCGATACCGGCCTGGTGCGCGAGCGCAATGAAGACCGTTTCTGGGTCGATGCCGCCCGCGGCATATTCCTGGTGGTGGATGGCGTAGGCGGCCAGGCCGCCGGCGAAGTGGCCGCCGAGACCGCCGTCGAAGCCATCCGCGAAACCATTTTCCAGCCCGGCACGCCCGAGGAGCGCATCCGCGCTGCCATCACCCACGCCAACAATCGTATTTTCGAGCTGGGCACCGGCGAACTCCAGGGCATGGCCTGCGTCCTCACGGCGGCCCTGGTGGAAGACGGCGAGGTCACCATCGGCCACGTGGGCGATTCGCGCCTCTATCTCATCTGGCGCGGTGCCATTCGCAAGCTCACCTCCGACCACTCGCCGGTGGGCGAAGAGGAGGACGCCGGCGAACTCGAAGAACAGCAGGCCATGCTGCACCCGCGACGCCACGAGGTGTTTCGGGAGGTCGGTTCGCGCCTCCGCACGGCGGATGACGAAGACTTCATCGAGATCCGCCGCTGCCGCTTCCGGCCCGATGCCGCACTGCTGCTCTGCAGCGACGGTCTTACCGACCTCGTGACCGCGGCCCAGGTGCGCGACATCGTCGATCGCTACCAGGGCGACCCGGCCCGCGTGGCGGCCGATCTGGTGGTGGCCGCCAACCAGGCCGGCGGTATCGACAACGTGACCGCGCTGTTCGTGGCCGGGGCGGACTTCCGCGGGGCTCCCGCACGGCCCAGCCGCGCCACCCGGCCGCGTCTCGGAGATACCCGCGCCATTGCGCCGCGCAACCGGCTCACCAGCCGCCTGGCGTTTCTGGCCTACGGCCTCATAATCGGCATGCTGCTGTGGGCGGTCGTCCGCGCCGCCAGCAGGGGATAAACCATGACTGCGCCTGCACGCCTGGGCCGCTACGAAATCATCCGCCGCATCGGCAAGAGCATGACGGAAGTCTACCTGGCCCACGACACCGTGGAAAACCGCAAGGCCGCGCTCAAGCTGGTGAAAACCGACGGCGACCGCGTCAGCCAGTTGGTGCTGGAGGCCGAACGCCGCGGCGCCGCCATCCAGATGGAATTGCACGCTATCGACCCGCGCATGGTGGAAATCTACGAGGTCGGCGACCTCGACGGCTACTTCTTCGTGGCCATGCAATACGTGGAAGGCCGCAACCTGGCCGAGGTCCTGGGCGCCGAACACGCCATCGATCCCATCCGCGCGGCCGCCATCGCCCTGGAAATCTGCGAGCAACTGGCCAAGTTCCACTCCTGGCAATCCACCGTGGTGCACGGCGATATCAAGCCTTCCAATATCCACCTGGGGCCGCACGATACCGTGCGCCTGCTAGATTTCGGGATCGCCAAACGACTGCGCGCCGGGCCGGGAGGGCAACCCTCCGCCACCAACCACAACTTCGGCAGCCCCGGCTATTGCTCGCCCGAGCGGCTGGCGCGCTCCGAAGTGGACCCGCAATCGGACCTCTGGGCGCTCGGCGCCACGCTGCATGAAATGCTCTCGGGCGCGCCGCCCTACCAGGCCGATGACACCGCCAAACTGGAAAGCCTGATTCGCTCGCGGCGCCCTCCGCGCGCCCTGCCCAGCTCCTGCCCGCGCGGCTTGCGCGCCATAGTCGCCAAGGCGCTTGGCCCGCATGCCTCCCAGCGCTACACCTCGGCCGAAGAGATGCAGGCCGATTTGCAAGCCTTCCTCGAGCAACGGCTTACGCAGGCCGAACGGGAGCGCCGCAGTTGGAGTCCCACCTCCACTTTGGAAGCGGCCCGCGAATGTCTCCGCCGCGCCGGGCGCACAGTGGGCCAGGGCCGCGGGGCCCGCTGGCTCAAAGTCCGGGCCCGCGGTGCGGCTGCCTCCTTCCTGGCCGGCATGGCGTTATGGATCGCCGGTAACCTGGGCTGGCACGCGTGGCACCCCAGCCCGGCCCGGCGTTCCATCACCACCGGCGTGGCCAAGCCCAGCCCCGCACGCCCCTCGGCTCCCGTGGCCGCCGCGCCGCCGGCCATCGACCTGTCGCGGCTGTACGTGGAAGAGGCCGATCGCGTGCTGACTTCCTACGCCGCCGGCCAGGACAACGCGCTCGACGATTTCGATTGGCAAAAGGCCGAACTGTGCCTCGCGCGCGGCATTCAACTGGGTGCTGCGGCCGACACCGCTCTGGGCGAATTGGCGCTCAGCCGCGGCTACGCCATCCTGGAACGGGTGGAAGATGGGGAGTATTCCGGCGAGGCGCGAACCCGGAAGCGCAACGAGGCGCGCGGCCAGTTCGAGGCCGCCCGGAGCGCCCTGCCGCAGAGTCCGCAGCCGCACCTGGCGCTGGCGCGGCTGGCGGCCTATCAGGAGATTTCTCCGGAACGCGCCATGGCCGAATTCGCCGCCGCCGAAAAGCTGGGTGCCGTGGAGGGCCGCCGCCAGATCGAGCAAACGGCCGACGCCTACCGCCTGCGCGCCGAGCGCCTGTGGTCCTGGACGGATGCGCAAAAAGCCCGCGCGCTATATCAGCGCATCCCCCGTTTCGACCAGGCCGACCGGCATGCGAAAGAGCTGGATCGCATCCATCGGCCCTATCGATACCGGGTGCTGTATAGCGGGAGGCGGCGATGGCGGTAAAGCAAAAAATGACCCGTCCGTCTTCGCCGACTTGCCGGCACACCGAAGCCACGCGTGGCCGAATTGGCGTGAGCAGTGCCCCGGATTCGGGCCAGCGGGCTCCTCAGGGCTGGGGGTGCTGCGAACCTCAACTCAAGGTTTCCCAGGCGTTTGTTCCGCGGCCTCGGTGCCCAGGGGGCATCCCCCGCGGTGGGGACACGCCCGCACCCTCCCCAACTACGCATTTCTCCGAGTTTGTTCCGCGGCCTCGGTGCCCAGGGGGCACCCTCCGCGGTGGGGACACGCCCGCACATTCTCCAACTACGCCTTTCTCCGCGCTTCCTCCGTGCCCTCCGCGCCCAGGGGGCGCCCTCCGCGGTGGGGACACGCCCGCACAGTCTCGAACTCCGTTTTTCTCCGCGCTTGTCCCGCGGGCTCGGTGCCCAGGGGGTACCCTCCGCGATGGAGACACGCCCGCACCCTCCCCAACTACGCCTTTCTCCGCGTTTGTTCCGCGGCCTCGGTGCCCAGGGGGCACCCCCCGCGGTGGAGACACCGCACCCTCCCCAACTACGCCTTTCTCCGCGCTTCCTCCGCGCCCTCCGCGTCTCCGCGGTGAATCCGAGGCCTCCCCATGGCGGTAACCCGAAGCTGGAGCGGCTCCGGCACCCGCCCGATGCTGGTCTCCTTCGGCGGCACGGCCAAAGCACCCCCCAGCGGGATCGGCTGGCTGCTCGCCGCATCCCTGCTGATCGCTGGCGGTCTGGCGATGGTCTACGCCGCCAAGAGCCAGCAGTTCCCCGCCGCCGCCCAACTGGTGAACGTCAACCGCGTCACCTCCTCTGACCAGTTGCTGCCCGTGCTCGAACCCATCCCCGACCACGCCGAGCGCGACAACGCCGCCGAAACCATGTTCCAGTTTCTGGAGCACGCGCGGCCCATTCCGAACATCGGGGCCCTCTCGGCGCTGCGCCGCCGCAACACCACCTGGGGCGCCGTCTGGGGACCGCTGGCGGCGCGCCTTCCGCTAGCCCGCCTGAAGCCGCTGCTGATGGTGCGCACTCCCGCCGAATTTCGCCTGGAGCTGCTGCGCTCCGCCCTGCTCTATTTCGCCGGCTTTTACCTGGTCGCGCTGGTGTGGCGCGCCGCCCGGTTCCGCGGCGACCGTACCTTCCTTCCCGCCATCCATCTGCTCAGCGGCATCGGATTTCTGCTCATGGCCAGCATGCGCGATCCCCTGCGCGACACCCTGGAGGTCCATAAGTTCGCGCTCGGCGTTTTCCTCGGCTGCCTGCTGCTGGCCCTCGCCGCCATTCCGTGGTTCGATTACCGCCGCCTCTCCGACTGGTGCTACATCCCGCTCTTCGGCGCGCTGGTGCTGTTCGGCCTGCTACTGCGCTTCGGCCGCGGCCCCGGCGGCGCCACCGATATCAAAGTCAACCTCGGCCCGTTCCAGCCCGTCGAGATCATTAAAATTCTGCTGGTGCTGTTTCTGGCGGGCTACTTCACGCGCAATTGGGAGCGCCTGCGCGACCTCCGCGAACGCCGCCTGCTGCCGGCCTTCTTCCGCCGCATCGGCCTGCCGCGCCTGGAGCACATACTACCCGTGGCCATCGCCGTGGGCATCGCCCTGGTCTTTTTCTTCGAGTTGAAAGATCTCGGCCCCGCGCTGGTGATGTTCTTCGTCTTCCTGGCCATGTTCGGCGTCGCGCGCGGCCGCCCCGGCCTGGTGATCGCCGGCCTGGTGGTGATGGTGGCCTCGGTTGCTATCGGCTATCGCCTGGGCCAGCCCCACACCGTGGTCGAGCGCATCGACATGTGGCTTTCGCCCTGGGATAACAACGTCCACGGCGGCAACCAACTGGCGCATTCGCTGTGGGCCTTCTCCACCGGTGGCCCCTTCGGCTCGGGACCGGGCTGGGGCGACCCCGCCATGATCCCCGCAGGCAATACCGATCTCGTCCTGCCGGCCATCGGCGAGGAATGGGGCTTCCTGGGCGTCATCGCCGTCTGCCTGCTGATCGGATTTCTGGTGGCCCGCTCGCTGCGCGTGGCGCTGCGCTCGGCCACCCACTTCGGCAAATTCCTCGGCATCGGCCTGGCCTGCCTGATCGCCTTCGAGATGCTGCTGATCAGCTCCGGCGTGCTGGGTGTGCTGCCGCTTTCGGGGGTCGTGTCGCCGTTTCTGAGCTCCGGCAACACCGCCATGCTGGCCAATTTCCTGATCTTCGCCCTGATCCTCTCGATTTCCGCGGGCGAACGGGAGGAGCAGCCGCACGAGCTGTTCCGCGCCTCCGCGCGGCCCTTGCGGCTGGTGCTGGCGTTTGCCGCCACCGCGCTGCTGGCCGTGGCGGCGCGCTACCAGGTTTTTCAGGATCGCGATTACCTGGCCCGCGACGCCCACTCTTACGAAGAGGACGGCATCAAGCGCCCGCAGCACAATCCGCGCCTGAATTCCATCGCCCGCGAGATCCCCCGGGGCACCATTTACGACCGCAACGGCCTCCCCCTGGCCACCTCCAGTTGGGCGGAGTTGGAGAGCCATCGCGCGCAATACGAGGCCCTGGGCGTTTCCATCGACCAGGCCTGCTCGCGCTTCGATTCGCGCCAGTATCCCTTCGGCGCGGCCCTGGAGCAGGTGCTCGGCGACCTGCGCAGCGGCGAGAATTTTCACGCCAGCAACGCTTCGCTGGTGGAACACGATTCCAACCGCAAGCTGCTAGGCTACGATTTCAGCGAGCTGGCCGCGCTGGTGCGCTACCGGCATGAGCCGGGCAATCCGGCGCTGGCGAAAGTGCTGGCGCGCGACCGCACCGTGCGGCTCACCCTGGACGCCCGGCTGCAACTGCAGGCCGGCGCCATCCTCAACGCGCACCTGCAAAAAGACGGCAATTTGAAAGGCGCGGTGGTGGTGATGGAAGCCGCCACCGGCCGTGTGCTGGCGCTGGTGAGTTCGCCATCGCCCGAGCCTCCCGGCAGCCGCCAGACGGACCCCACCCCCGACGAACTGCTGGACCGCGCGCGCTACGGCCAATATCCCCCTGGTTCGACGTTCAAGCTCGTGACGGCGATTGCCGCCCTGCGCCTGGACCCGCAGCTTACCCACCGCATCTATCATTGCCACGAGCTTGCCGATGGCCGCGCCGGCATCTGGATCCCCGGGTGGAACCGCCCCATCAACGACGACATCGGCGACCATCCCCACGGGACCCTGGATATGGGGCGGGCCATCGCCGTCTCGTGCAATGCGTATTTCGCGCAGTTGGGAGTACACGATGTGGGTTCGAAGGCCCTGGCGGATACCGCCGGCCAGATGGGCATCTCTACCGGCGACCCGAAGGAATTGCGCAAGATGCTGCCTTTCGCCGCCTATGGCCAGGGGCCGGTGCTGATCACGCCTTTCAAGATGGCGCGCGTGGCCGCGGCGATTGCGGCCGGCGGACAGATGCCCGAGGGCCGCTGGATCGACGACGCCAGCAATCCGCGCACCGACCCGCCGCTGGCGGTGCTGCCCCTGGCGCAGGCGCAGTTTATTGCCGGAGCCATGCGCCGCGTGGTCACCGAAGGCACTGCGCGAAGCCCCATGGCGGGAGCGCAGATCGAGTTTGCGGGCAAGACCGGAACCGCGCAACTGGATGAGGGCATGCCGCATTCCTGGTTCACCGGTTTCGCGCCCTACGATGGCGACGCCTCGCACCGCCTGGCCTTCGCGGTGCTGGTGGAACACGGCGGCTACGGCGCCACCACCGCCGCCCCCATCGCCCGGGAAATCATGGAAGCTGCGCACGCTCTGGGGTTGCTGTGAGGGAAAATCCTCATGAATCTAATCCAACACAGACAAAAACATGCGGTTCGGTTTTTTCCGTGCTTGTCTGTGGTCGCCCGCGCGAAGAAATTAGCCGCTGATGAACGCCGATGAACGCTGATAACACCAGGCACCTCATGAATCTCATCTTTATCAGCGTTCATCTGCGTTCATCAGCGGCTATAACCCTTCCCCTCGAACGCCCATTCACCCGAAGGTATAACCGATGAAGCTTGGCGAATACCTGGAAAAATTCGGCAGAACCCTCTTTGAAGCCCCGCTGGCGGAGGGACGTCCCGCGGAGCCGCCGGAGTTGGCGGAAATCCGGCTGGCGTTGCTCGACCAGATCCGCGAGAAGATCCAAACCCTGGGCGGCCGCAAGGTTTTTCCCTTCGACCTGCTGCGCGTCGAGCTGCGCGGCGCCGAAGAAGCCCGCCAGTCCGTGTTCAGCGGCCAGTTCTTCCGCCGGTACCTGGAGCAGGAGGTTCGCAGCGCCCTGACGGCGGCCGGATGCAAGTATCCCGATAATCTCCGCGTGGAGGTCCGCGCCACCGCCGAGTTGCCCAAGGCCGAGGAACCCTGGCTACTGGTGGAAGCCACTTCGCAGCGGCCTGCCGGAGTTGCCCGCGCCGCGGCGCGCCTCATCGTGCGCCAGGGGACCGCCAACGTCGCCGAGATGCGCCTCGACAAAGTCCGCACCAACATCGGCCGCGTGGTGGACGTGTACCGCTCCCAGGGCATCTATCGCCGGAACGACCTGGTCTTCGCCGAAGACACCGAAATCAACCGCTCCGTCTCGCGCGAGCACGCCCACATCACTTACGACCCCACCACCGGCGAATACCGCCTCTTCAACGACCGCTGGTACGCCCGCGGGGGCGCGCCCGTGGCCGTCCCCGCCGGAGAGCTTTCCGGTCCCGGCGCCTGGATCGTGCGGGACAGCATGAGCCAGGAAGTTCACCGCACCTCCCGCGGCGTGAAGCTGCAACCCGGGGACGAGATCCATCTCGGGCGGGCTATCCTGGTGTTTGAGATGGAGTAGCGGTCATTCAATTGCACGTCTGCCCCCGAGAACTCTCGTGAAAACCAGCCACGAACGCCTGCGGCGGCGGTATCGGCCGGCGAAGGTTCGACTTCTATTTGTCGGGGAGTCGCCACCTGCTTCCGGCCGTTTTTTCTACCGGCAGGATTCGGGGCTGTATCGCGCGATACGGGATGCCTTTTGCGCCATCGATCCCTCGGTGACGGATGAACAGTTCCTCGGGCGATTTCAAAGCGCCGGTTGCTACCTGATCGATGTTTGTGCCGAGCCGGTGGACCGTCTGGACGGGCCCTCGCGGCGCGCGAGCTGCCTTGCCGGCGAGCCGTTTCTGAGCCGGAGAATCGGGCGGTTCCAACCAGCCGCCATCGTGATCCTGTTGCGGTCCATCCAAGGGAACGTGCGGCGTGCGGCCGAACGCGCCGGTTGGCGTGGCGCGATGATCGATCTGCCCTATCCCGGACGCTGGGCTCACCATCGCGAGGCGTTTTTGCGTTGCTTGGTGCCACTATTAAAGGATCAGCTTGGTTCGGAGTTCGGAGGATGACCAGATGCCCCGCCTGATCTCACTAAACGTCGGTCTTCCGCGGGATGTGGCCTGGCGCGGCGCCACGGTTCACACCGCCATCTGGAAGCAGGCCGTGAGCGACCGCCGCATGGTTCGCCGGCTCAACATCGACGGCGACGGCCAAGGCGACCTTGCGGGGCACGGCGGAGAGCATCGCGCGGTGATGGTTTATCAACTCGACTCCTATCGCCATTGGGAGCATCACCTCAACCGCAACGATTTCGTCTTCGGGCAGTTTGGCGAAAACCTGACTGTCGAGGGTTTGACAGACGACGAAGTCTGCATTGGCGACCGTTACCGTATCGGCGGCGCGGTCTTCGAAGTAACGCAGCCGCGCGTCACGTGTTACCGGGTGGGCATTCGCATGAACGAGCCGCAAATGGCGGCCTTGCTGGTTTCGCATCGGCGTCCAGGCTTCTACTTTCGCGTAATCCAGGAAGGCCTGGTTGGCGCGGGCGACGAGATCGTGAAGGTGGCCGAGGGCGAGGAGCATGTGACCGTCGCGGAAGTCGACGGCCTGCTGTATCTTCCGGGCCATCCACGCGATGGGTTGGAGCGCGCCTTGCGGGTACAGGCGCTGAGTCCGGGGTGGAAGGGTTCCCTCCAGGCCTTGCTGGAGCAGCATGACAGTGGCTCCCAAGGGAGGGGCAATGCGGGCTTGACCGCGGCTGCTCCCCCGCCCGCCTGGACGGGATTTCGTCTGCTGCGGGTGGCGCGTGTGGAACCGGAGACCGCCGACGTCGTATCGCTGGTGTTCGAGGCCCCGGACGGCGCGCCGTTACCGGCCGCAATCGCGGGCCAGTTTCTGGTACTGAGAGTCCGGCCGAAGCCGGAATTGCCGCCGGTGCTTCGCAGCTACTCGCTTTCCGGCGCTCCCGACGCAGGCGTGTACCGCATCAGCGTGAAGCGGGAACCGAATGGCGTGGCGAGCAATTTCCTGCAGAGCAGCGTCAGAGCCGGAGACTCGCTCGAAGTGGCCGCGCCGCGCGGCAGCTTCACACTCCAAAAGGATAGCGACCCGGTGGTTCTCTTGAGCGCAGGGATCGGAGCCACGCCGGTAATGGCAATGCTCTACGCGCTGGCATCGCAGAACAACGCGCAACGGCCGGTCTGGTGGCTGCAGGGCGCCCGTAATCGCGGGGAGCATGCGTTCGCCGATGAATCGCGCAAGCTGATATCGGAGGTTGCCAACGGGCGAAGATATATTGCGTACAGCAAGCCTGAACCAGGCGATCAGGTCGGGAAGGACTTTGATGCGGCCGGCCATTTGGACATCGCCACACTGGAACGGCTCGGCGTTCCGCGGGAAGCGGATTTCTACCTCTGTGGGCCGGGCGGCTTCCTGGCTGCTTTCACGGCGGGGATCAGGAACTGGGGCGTCGAAGCGCAGCGCATCCACCACGAGGTCTTCGGACCGGGCGAGTCCATCACCCCCGGCATCGCCGCGCCCAAGACGCCGCCTGGACCGCAGAGATCGCTACCGGGTTCGGGGCCTCAAGTATCGTTCGCCCGCAGCGGGGTTACGGCTTCGTGGAGCTCGGCATTCCAAAGTTTGCTCGAACTTGCCGAAGCCTGCCATGTTCCCGCGGCCTGGTCCTGCCGAACGGGCGTTTGCCACACCTGCGAATGCGGACTTGTCGGCGGCGCCGTCGATTATCAACCCGAACCGCTGGAGCCACCCGCAGAAGGTAACCTGCTAATCTGCTGCTCCCGTCCCAAGGGGGATGTGGAAATCGATCTGTAGCCGAGCTATGGTAGTTGGGGCGGCGGGGTTTTTTGCCGTTGCGGGAAGTAGAACTCAAGTAAAAGATAGGTCCTTGCCGACCCTTCGAAATCCTTCCTTACTCCAATGCCGCAAGTTCACGAGCAACAACATCGTGTAACGATGGCAGGGCGAGTTTAAGAGTCTCCCAAACTAATTGTGCCGCAACGGCCTCGTAATCGTGACGGTAAACGTTACCTGCACCGGCCATGTCCTTCCAAACGATTGAATCTAAATCCGGCAGTTAGCCAGCCGCCCCGCCGCGTAGGGCCATTGGGGCCACCAATTTCCAACTGCGGCGCAGATCACCTTCCGGGTGACAAGCGGTTTATCCGCAACCGGTTGCCGCGAACGGCTGCCGCCCGGTCCGCGGGGCTGCAACCGCCGGATTGAGGTTGAAGGGTATCGACCTTCATCTCATCGGGGAGACGCCGTGATGCTTCTGAAATAATCTCAGAGGCTGCGGATTACCGCAAAGGGCGTCCGCGTATCATTCTGAACCGCCTCGTAATTAATGCCCGCGACGAATTCGCTTGCAAGGTGGATATGGTACTCGATGTCGCGCAAGGCCGTGCGTGCGGCATCAGAACGTATAGATGGCATCAGAGGTGGCTGCCGGTTTCACGTAAGGCTTCAGCCCGTCGCGATTCACCACATCCACACGGCCGTCGAACAAGCCGGCGATATAGTTCTTCAAGCCCGCATAGTCAAAGACGGGCAGGTGGGCCGAGGGGTCGAACTCGATCATAATGTCCGTATCGCTGTCCGGCCGTTCCTCGCCGCGAGCACGCGAACCAAACAAGGCGGCGTGAGCCACACCCCGCTTACGTAATACGGCCTCGTTTTCCCTCAGCCGGGCTATGATCTGGTCACGGTTCATGTTGCCCCGACCCGATCGTATCAATTGCGTTGCTCCCCTCCGGCAACTTCAAGCTACCCTATGTATGAATGATCGATTGGAAACAGGACCCCCACCGCCGCTTCAATCCTCTGACGCGGGAATGGGTGCTGGTTTCGCCCCACCGCACCCAGCGGCCCTGGCAAGGGCAGGTCGAGGAAGTGGCTGTGGAGAAGCAGCCGGAGTACGATCCGCAATGCTACCTCTGCCCCGGAAATGCCCGCGCGGGCGGGGTCCGCAACCCCGAGTACACCTCCACGTTCGTTTTCGATAACGATTTCGCCGCGCTCAAGCCGGATACCGGGCCCGACCGCTTTGAGCGCGGCGGCCTGCTGCTGGCCGAAACCGAGCCGGGCATCTGCCGCGTGGTGTGTTTCTCTCCCAAGCACAACCTCACCATGGCCAATATGGAACTGGACGCGCTGCGCCTGGTAGTGGACACCTGGGTCGACCAGTTTACCGAATTGGGCGCGCGGCCGATCCTCAATTACGTGCAGATCTTCGAAAACCGCGGCGCCATGATGGGCGCCAGCAATCCGCATCCGCACTGCCAGATCTGGTCCAGCCGTAGCATCCCCAACGAAATCGTCAAGGAGGAGACCTCGCAGCGCAACTGGCGCGAGAGCCGCCGCGCCTGCCTGCTGTGCGACTATCTGCGTCTGGAGAAGGCGGCGCAGGAACGCATCGTGGAGGAAAACCAGAGCTTCCTGGCGCTGGTGCCCTTCTGGGCCGTGTGGCCCTTCGAGGTCATGCTCCTCGCCAAGCGGCATATGACCGGCATCGATAAGCTGAACCCCACGGAACGCAGAGGGCTGGCGGAAATACTGCGCAACGTGACCGGGCGCTACGACCGCCTGTTTCAGACGCCGTTCCCTTACTCCTTCGGCTTCCACCAGCGGCCTACCGACGGGCTCCCGCACGAGGAGTGGCACCTGCACGCGCATTTCTATCCGCCCCTGCTTCGGTCGGCCACCGTGCGCAAGTTCCTGGTGGGATATGAAATGCTGGCCGGCCCGCAGCGCGACATCACAGCGGAAATGGCCGCCGAGCGGCTGCGCGAGGCGTAGCGCCAGCTTCGGATCTCGAAGTCAATCCCTGCCAGCGATATGATTTAGAAGGGCACGACGGTTGGCGACCAATTTAAGACGTCGGCCGCAGCAAATCAGCCAGATGAACGGTGGCCACTGATACGGACCGACGCAAAGACCGCGATCCTCTCCCGGATCGAGCACAATGAACACACGAACATGAAGCCAAAGAACACGATCTGCCTGTGGTTCGACAAAGACGCACATGAGGCGGCGCGCTTCTATGCCGTCACCTTTCCGGATAGTAAAGTAACCGCTGTTCACAAGGCTCCCGGCGACTATCCGGGCGGCAAGCAGGGCGATGTGCTGACGGTGCAGTTCACCGTCCTGGGCATTCCCTGTCTCGGTCTGAACGGCGGCCCGGCGTTCAGGCACTCCGAGGCCTTTTCCTTCCAGATCGCGACGGAGAATCAGGAAGAAACGGATCGTTACTGGAACGCGATCGTCGGCAATGGCGGCACGGCAAGCCAGTGCGGTTGGTGCAAGGACCGCTGGGGCCTCTCCTGGCAGATCACCCCGCGCGCGCTAACCGATGCGCTTGCGGCTGGTGGCGGTGAGGCAAAGCGTGCCTTCGAGGCGATGATGACGATGAAGAAGATTGACATCGCCGCCATCGAGGCAGCCCGGCGAGGCTGACGTGAACACGCGGAAACGTCCGTTTCGTCTGGATCACGCGCTACTGGCACAAAGGCGGGACCGAGATCAGGACAGCGATCAGACGGGCGGCGCTTTCTACGAGTGGACGTCTACACGCCCGGTGACCAGTTAGTCTCCGATAAGCCGGTCTGGCAGCGGTTACCGGAAGAGAACGCTGGGTTTGTCAGCATCGTCCGTCAACGGCAGGTAAACGCTGGGCGACTAGTGACGGGGTACAAAATCGGCCGCTCCTGAATTGGCCATCGATTTCTGCGAGCGTGTGAATCAGCGGTCCTTGCGGAAAGCTCCGTGGCTACGGCACTCCGCTTCTGTTTGAAGTGAAGGCAGAGTGCCGGAGCCTGTGCTACTGACCTGCCACGTAGACCTGGAAAATCTGGCTTGGCGTGGAGGCAGGCAGGTTGATGGAGTTCAGGCCGCCCGGCGACAGATAAAACGAGAGGTTCGCCGGAACCTGGAAATTGACCTGGGTGGTGCCCGCAATGAGGTCAGGCGCCGGTCCCGCATAAGTCACAGGCACCGGGACCGAATAGTACCCGCCGCCGAATGGCAGGATCGGCTCACCGAGCTGCAAAGCTTCGACATCCGTCTGCAGAACGTTCGTGGGCAGCGGAACACCCACAATGGATCCGTCCGCCTGAGACGGGTTGATGGGACCAAGGCCGGTGGCGTAGACCGAAACGATGGATCCCACGGCTGCCGGGTTGGTCGCCGAATTGATCGATCCGTCCTGATTCACTGCCGCCGCGTGAACGCCGTCCACCGTATACACCCCCGGGGCAATCTGCGACACCGGCCAGGTCAGGCAGTTGGTCTTCGTGCTCCCCGACGAAACGCAGATTTGCGTATTCGTGCCCGTCGTCACAGACCATGGCACCACTGCATTGATCTGCGAATCCTGCACCCACAACAAGGGCGCGGGCGTTCCGTCGAACGTCACCTGCACGCCGGAAGCGTGGACCGGAAACGGGGTCTGCGCCGTCCCCTGCGTCTGGACCCCCTCGATGGGCCCGAGTCCGCTCCCGATCAGGGCCACCACCTCGCCCGGCGCCACCGGCCAGATGACATAGGTAGCCGCACTGCCCACGCATGCGAGGGATACGGTCTGCACAGCGGCTTGCGTGGATAACTGCACCAGAACGTTGTTCGTATAGGGAGGACCTTGCGGGAACGGACCGGTCTCGGTGGGCACAAATCCCGGCGACGGCGTCGTGGACACAAAGACCGTCCCATTCGGACCCACGGCGAGGAGCGGGCGGCCCGTCGGACTAACTCCCGGGATGTAAGTAATCTGCGGAATCGAGCCATCCGGAGCGACTACCGTCAGGATGGGTGCGGCGCCCACCGGCGTGTTCAACAACGTCCCAGTGGGCAGACCGCTCGGCAGGCACGCCTCGATGCTGTTTCGAACCGGATACAGTTGGCCGATGATTCCGGGGACATAGGCGTTGCCCGCTGCATCCAGGCCAAGCGAAAACCCCGACCCGGGAACAGTGGTTGAACCGGTGATCGCGCCCGCCGCATCCAGACGCTGAAGCAATCCCGAACCGTATACTACCGCGTTGCCGCTCGCGTCCAGCACGAGAGCGGTGGGGGATTCGTCCTGAGCGAGCGTCGTGTAATAACCCGCGGAACCATCCGCGGCCACGCGCGTTACAAAGCCAACCGTGTAGCTGTTCCCTGCCACCACTACCGCGCCAGACCCATCGGCAGCGATCGCTGACGGCAGCCCGTTTAGGTTGGCCGTGTAGTCGATCGCACTGCCCGCGGCGTTGATTCTGACCACGGTCGAGGCGGCCGGGCTGATTGGGGCGGCCAGGTACGCCCGGCCCTGAGAGTCCGCCGCCACTACGGGCGGATAGGATTGAAGAAATAGGGGAGTGAATCCAGCCGCAGCGGTCCATGCCACACCCGATCCGCCGGCAGCCAGCCTGGTCACGTAAACGGCGGTGTCTGGAGTCTGGAAGTTGGAAACGACGAAGACATCGCCCGCGGGAGACACCGCCATGGTGTTCGTCAAACCGAGCATATTCTGCCAGAGTATGGTCGTCCCATCCGCAGAGAGCTTCGTCACCGAGGTAGCCGACATTCCGCTCGGAAGGGAATAGTACCCCAATATGTACAGGGCGCCAGAACTGTCCGTTGCGATCTGATTCGCGTCGGGGGCAAACCATTCGAGGTAATTCACTCCCAGCAGGTTGGTGGAAGTCCCCGCCGCGGCGAAAGCGGTCGTGGTCAACAGCGTGAGGCACGCGAACGCTCTCCCCGGCATGGTGTTGGCTGGGAGCACGCCGGATACCGCGAAAGCACCTTGTAAATCAATGCCCTCCGCCGCCGGGTGTGTCGTTTGGCTACACACAATCTGCCCGTGACAGGCACAACGACGGGCCAAACGCCTGGAATTCGGCGGTGCGGCAAACGGCCGAATTGCCGAGTCGCAGCGGGCCTCCAATACCCGTGTCATTTCGGCGGAGGGCGCCAATTACGGCAAGTTTCAAGCCAGCCCGTCCAGACGGCAGCCTGGAAGTCGTCCATTCGGAGGTGCCGTCGCCCTTTCATCGAGGTGGGGATCCGGTCGGCTCAAGCGCTACTCAGCGCTGCCCTTTAGCCGCTCTCTTCGCCCAGCCTTCGCCGCAGCAGCTCGGGCACATCCGACGGCCGCTCCACGGGCAGCACTTCGAAACCGGCGGCGCGTCCGCTGGCGATGCCTGCCTGGGAATCCTCCAGCACCAGCGCGCACGTGACTGCCAGGCGGCCGGCGGCCAGCAAATACGGATCGGGCGCGGGCTTATGGTGTTCCACTTCCTCGCCGCCTACCACGGTATCGAAGTGCGCGCGCAGGCCCCCGGCCACCAGCAGCGGCTCGATTTCTGAACAGGAGCTGGAACTGACCACCGCCAGCCGGTAACGGCGGTGCAAGCCCGCCAACAGGCCGTCGAGGACCGGATCGAACGCGGGCTGGGCGATCATGCGGGTGCGGAAACGCGCTTTTTTGGCGGGGTAGCAGGCCCACAGGTCGCGCCAGTCGCGCGGCGGGTCGGACTGAGTGGCCATCATCCGCAGCATGTCGCGGTCGTCGATGCCGATGCAACACTGGCGGTAGAAGTCCCAGGTCAGGGTGACGCCCAAGGGCGCCAGTTCTTCGGCCCAGCAGGCGCAGTGGACCGGTTCGCTGTCCAGCAGGACACCGTCAAAGTCGAATAGAATGGCTTGGAAGTCGGGCATGCCGCGGGAAAGCTTAGCGTAGCATGCGCGGGGTGTGGTATCACTGGAAACAAGCTATGCCGTCTGAAGAAGAACTACAAGCTGAGATAGAGCGCCTACGCGCCGAAAATGAGAATTTGAAGAAGCCTGCGGTACGGGGCCAGATGTCCCTGAAAGTGAGCGAGAAGGGGGCGCTCTCGGTATATGGGCTGGGGCGCTTTCCGGTGACGCTGTATCGGGAGCAGTGGGAGAAACTGCTGGGAATGTCTGAGGAGATCCGGCGGTTCATCCAGGACAACGATTCGCGGCTGAAAAAGAAGGAGTAAGCCAGGCTGCCGGGCGCCGCGGATGAGCGGTGATGAGCGGTGGCGGGGATTTGGCATGGGGGCTACCCGCCGACGGCTGGTGCCCATGCGAGCGGGTCGACTGGGAACGCGCGTCCAAACATGGAAGAGCCTTTCCAATCCGGCGGAGTGCGGGGTGTTTTGCACCGTCCGGAGCGGCCGCGCGGCGACGCCATCGCGCTTACGCACGGGGCCGGCGGCAACCGCGACGCGCCTCTGCTGGTGAAACTGGCGCGGGACTTTGCCGAATCGGGCTACCTGGTGCTGCGTTACGACCTGCCGTTTCGGCAGCAGCGGCCCAAGGGTCCGCCATATCCCTCCGGGGCGGCGCGCGACCGGGAGGGCGTCCGCGAAGCGGTAGCGGCGCTGCGGCCGATGGCGCCCGGCCGCATCATCGCGGGCGGCCATTCCTACGGTGGGCGGCAGACGGCCATGACCGGCGCGGAACATCACAGCCTGGCCGATGCGCTGCTGCTGTTCTCGTATCCTTTATACCCACCGGGACGGCCCGAGAAAAAGCGCACGGCGTTTTTCGGAGACTGGCGGATTCCAGCCCTGTTCGTGCACGGGACCAACGATCCGTTCGGCTCCCCCGAAGAGCTGCGGGAGGCCGCGGGGGCCATTCGCGCGCGCACGGATGTGCTGGTGGTGGAAGGCGCCGCTCACGATTTGAAGCGCGCGGCCGGCCTGGCTGGCGAAATCCTCACGCGGCTGGAAGCCTTACTGCCGGCGGCCGGCACATTAGATGGACTGGAACTCCCATCCGAGCCGGGGATAGATGGCGTCTAACTGCCGGAATTGCTTCTTACCGTGTTCCGTGTCACAAGTCAGCCCCGTGTACTAATAGATTACCTGCATATCTGATGGTAAGCTACCCACAGATACTACTCGTGTTTCGACCGACTGCGGTCTCGGAGGGAAATGCGATGAAACGGTATGCAGTGGGCCTATTGGTTACACTGGCAGTGCACCTGTTCTCCAATGTTGGATTCGCCGGAGCGATCGACTATTACCGGTTCGAAAACAGTCTCGCGGATTCCGGAACCGATGGCAATAATGCCGTGCTGAATGGCACACTTACCTTCAGCAGCAATGTGCCAACGTCGACGATTCCCCAAACAGGCCAGACCGATTCGGCCAGCCTCAGCCTGGACGCTTCCACTGACTTAGTTTTCAGCTATGACTTCCCGTTCGAGACTCTCCCGGATGCCACGCTGGAATTCTATGTCGATCCATCTTCGGTGGCACAGGAGCAGGACATCTTTTGGACGACGACGGGCACTGGCGATCAGAACCGTTTTAACATCGGGATTGCCGCCGACGGCGCTGTCTTCATGGATTACCGGGATCCGAGCGGGGTTCTTCACCAATTGGGAGATACGGCGACGGGCGAAATCACCGCCGATCAATGGAACTTTGTCGCCATAGTCAAGAGCGGCGATATCTATTCGATCTATGTGAACGGTAACCCCGCGGTGACGACCACGGATTCGAGCCCTAACCTGCCTGACAGTACAGGGTGGACGATCAACGGGCGGGATGCCGAGGCAGGTGTCACGTGTTGCCAATTTTCGGGGTTGATTGACGAGGTTCTACTTTCCAATCAGGCGCTGAGCCCTTCGGAATTCCTCGATAGCACTCCGGAGCCAGGCAGCTTGGTGCTGTTCGGTCTTGGGTTGATCGCCCTGGGGATGCTGCGTTGGCGGGGTGTCCGGGCTTAGGTTGCCGACCGCGAGGTCCGCTCCCTATGGTCGCGGCTCCGATTCGACGTTGAGGCGCGCGCGTTGGCTGGCGGGCGAACCGAATCACGCGGTCGGAGACCTGGTCCCGCGCTGCGTTGCGCTTGGCCTGCCGCGGATGCCGATTCCCTGTAAGTGCCCGGTCCGCGTGTTATCCTGGGACTCACCCACAGGGAAATTCCCATGCGCGAAACAAGCTATACGACTCCCCACGGGATCGAGGTCACGCGCAGCGTTTCCAAGGCCGGCTTCCGCCGGGGCCTGAAGCATCTGCTGCGCGATCTGGACCGCCACCGTGGCATCTATCTCTCTTCGGGATACGAATATCCCGGGAGGTATTCGCGCTGGGATATCGCCTCTACCTGCCCGCCCCTGGAGGTGGTCGCCTATGATCGCCAGGTGGAGTTCCGCCCGCTGAATGAGCGCGGCAAAATCATCTGCGGACTGCTGGCGCCGGTTGTGGCGGAGCATCCGCATTGGGATGATTTCGCCGTTTCGGATGGCGGCATTCACGGCCGGCTGAAGCCGCTTGCCCAAGCTGTTTCCGGAAGAGGAGCGCAGCAAGCAGCCTTCGGCGTTTTCCATTCTGCGCGCGCTGATCGAAGAATTTCGCGGCGAAGAGGAGTCGCGCCTGGGCCTGGTGGGCGCCTTCGGCTACGACCTGCTGTTTCAGTTCGAGCCGATTGAGAAAAAGCTGCCGCGCAGCGGCCACAAAGACCTGCACCTGTTCCTCTGCGACGACATCTGGTTCATGGACCGCAAGAAGGAGCAGATCGAGCGCTTACCGTTACGATTTCTCGCGCGAAGGCGTATCCACGCGCGGCCTGGCGCGCGATGGCGCGCTGGTGCCCGCGCCGCCGGCCCGCGAACCGGGCCCCATCGTTTCCGATCACGCGCCCGAAGAGTACATGGCCAACGTGGAGACAGTGCGCGAAGGCATGCGCCGCGGCGACTATTACGAAGTGGTGCTGCGCCAGACCTTCCGCACGCCGTATTCCGGGAAGGCCTCCGAGCTGTTCGAGCGCGTGCAGCGCGCCAGCCCCAGCCCGTACGAGTTCCTGCTGCAATTCGGCGAAGAGCAACTGGTGGGGGCGTCGCCCGAAATGTTCGTGCGGGTGGAAGGGCACCGCGTGGAGACCTGCCCGATTTCGGGCACCGCCAGCGCACCGGCGACCCGCTGCGCGACGCCGAAAACATCCGCGAGCTGCTGAAATCGACCAAGGAAGAATCCGAGCTGACCATGTGCACGGACGTGGACCGCAACGACAAGTCGCGCGTGTGCGAGCCGGGCACGGTGCGGGTGATCGGCCGGCGGCTGATCGAATCCTACGCCGGCGTGTTTCACACCGTGGATCACGTGGAGGGCTTCCTCAAGGAAGGCTTCGATTCGCTGGACGCGTTCCTCAGCCACATGTGGGCGGTGACGGTGATCGGCGCGCCCAAGAAGGCCGCCGCGCAAACCGTGGAAGCCCTGGAGAAGGACGCGCGCGGCTGGTACGGCGGCGCGGTGGGGATGATTTCGCTCAATGGCGACATCAACACCGGCATCCTGATTCGCACCACGTACCTGCGCGACGGCATGGCGCGGTATCCCGTGGGCGCGACCCTGCTCTACGATTCCGTGCCCGCGATGGAGGAGCGGAGACGCGGCTCAAGGCCACCGGATTTTTCCGCACTCTGGGCGCGGGTGTACCGGACGCTGTGGAACGGCGCCGCGGAGCGCGAAGCAGTAGGGTCGGGCGCGCGCCTGCTGCTGGTGGACAACGACGATTGCTTCATCCACACGCTGGCCAATTACGCGCGGCAAACCGGCGCCGAAGTGGTCACCTACCGCGCCGGATTTCCCGCCGAGCTGATTCGCGCAGGTGGCGCCCAGCCTGATTCTGATTTCGCCCGGCCCGGGCCGCCCGGCCGATTTCGGCGTGCCCGGAACTGGTGCGAACCGCGGTGCGGCTGGGGGTGCCGGTGTTCGGCGTGTGCCTGGGGCTGCAAGGAATCGTGGAGGCGTTCGGCGGCGAGTTGGGCGTGCTGGATTATCCGATGCACGGCAAGCCTTCCACTGTGCGGCACCGCGGCGCAAGGCATTTTCGAAGGGCTGCCGGAGGAGTTTCAGGTGGGCCGCTACCATTCGCTCTACGCGCGGCGCGGAGACATTCCCGGCCTGCCTGGAAGTGACCGCCGAGATCCGACCGACGGCGTAATCATGGGCGTGCGCCATCGCGAGCTGCCGATTGAGGCCGTGCAGTTCCATCCCGAGTCGATTCTCACGGCTGAAGGGCGACCACGGGTTGAAGCTGATGGAAAATGCAGTGAGGCTGGGTAAGGCCGTGCGCAGCCGCTGAACTCGCCTGGCGGATCACGTCGACGCGGCCGCGCTGGCGCCGCGGACGTCCTTCAGCACGGCGGCCCAGCCCGAATAGGAGTCCTCTTCCAGGCGGAAGGCCACATCCACCCGCCCTCCCGCCGGCAGTTCCGCGGCGCGTTCGGCGAAGTTCCAGGCCTTCAGCGCCAGGGTGCGCCCGTTCTGCCGCACCATCACCTTCAGGTGCTTTTCTTTCCAGACCGCCGGCGGTCCGGCCACTTCCACATTCAACGCCGCAAATAGCGGCGGTGGATTGCCGTGCCCGAAAGGCGCCAGGGAAAAGACGGACGCCACGCTGCGTTGGTCGATCTCGCGCAGTTCCAGGACGGCATCGATGTCTTCGGCGGGCGCCAGATCTTCGGGCCGCAGCAGGGCTGCCGCGTAAGCGTTGAAGCGCTGGCGGAATTCGTCGACGCGCGCCGGGCTCGAGCGTCACGCCCGCGGCGTGACTGTGGCCGCCGAATTTCACGAACAGGTCGGGCATCGATTCCAGCGCTTCCAGCAGATGGAACGCCGGAATGCTGCGGCCGGAGCCTTGCGCCAGGCCATCCTCGGAGTTGCGGCCAGCACGAACACCGGGCGGTGAAGCCGCTCCACCAGGCGGCTGGCCACGATGCCCAGCACGCCGCGATGCCAGTCCTCGGCGTAGTAGACCAGCGCCGCGGCGGCTTCGTCCACGGCCACCTGCTCGCAGATCTCGCGGATTTCGCCTTCCACCTGCTGGCGCTCGGTGTTCTGATCGTGAAGCTGCTGGGCCAGCTCGCGCGCGCGCTCCGGATCGGCGGTGAGGAACAGCTCGATCACCGTCTGCGCGGTATCCATGCGGCCGGCGGCATTCATGCGCGGCGCGATCTGGAAGGCCACCTGGCGCGACGTGGGCACGCTGTCCGCGGTGAAACCGGCCACATCCAGCAGCGCCCGCAGGCCCGGATTGCGCACATCGCCCAGGCCGTCGAGGCCGTGCTTCACGATCATGCGATTTTCGCCGGTGAGCGGAACCACGTCGGCCACGGTGGCGATGGCCGCCATCTTCAGCAGCGATTCGGTCATGCGCCGTGCGCGGTCCTCCGGCCAGCCAACGCGCGCCAACAGCGCCTGCGCCAGCTTGAACGCCACGCCCGCGCCGCAGAGGTTCTTTTCGGGATACGGGCAATCGGGCTGGTTGGGATTGAGCACGGCCAGCGCGGGCGGCAGAGCGGCTTCGGGCAGGTGATGATCGGTGACGATGACGTCGATGCCGAGTTGGTTGGCGCGGTCCACCACTTCGGCGGCGCGGATGCCGGTATCCACGCTGATCGATCAGCTTCACGCCCTGCGCGGCGGCGGCTTCCACCACTTCGGCGCGCATGCCGTAGCCGTCCTTGAGGCGGTGCGGCACGTGGTAATCGGCTTTGCCGCCGGCCAGTTCGATGGCTTTGGTCAGCAGGACCACGGAGGTGGTGCCATCCACGTCGTAATCGCCGTAGATCAGGATTTTTTCGCCGCCGCGGATGGCCGAGCGCAGCCGTTCGACGGCTTGCGGCATGTCCGCGCATGCAGCAAGGGTCGTGCAGATCGTCGAGCGACGGGCGCGAGGAAACGCCGCGCGGCGGCGGGGTCGGCCAAGCCGCGATGCACCAGCACCTGGCGCGGCGGGCAGCGCGCGATGCGCAGCTCGCGGACGAGGCGCGGATCGCGCAGTCGACATCCATCGGCTGACGGAATCGGAGCCGGGTCAGCCTCACGGGTGCGCGCATTCGGCGCGGACTTCAGTTCTGTCGGGCAGAAGATATCCGCCGCAGCGAACTCGCTCTTGGTAGTACCGCCGAGTGTCCTCGTCTTCCTCGCCTGATTCGGACTGCGAGACGATTTCGTCCTCGATGCTCAGGAATTCGTCGTACCAGTCGGGCTGCACTTCGTAAACGTAGAGGCGCGAATGGTAGTCGAAGGCCAGCTCCAGCGTGCAGGTGACGCCCTCGATAGACGCGCAGCTCGCGCAGGCGGCGCTTCGATAGTCGCGCTGCTCTTCGCGCGTTGAGATCGCATTCGTCCAGTTGCGCCAGCAGATCGTCCAGTATCGCTCGGGCTGCGAATTCGCGCGCGGCGAACAATGATCAGCTTGGTCCCGCTCTTCTTGGCGCGACTTCCAGGAAATCTGGTAATCGGGATGGCGTTCGGCATCCCAGAGCACCATGGGCTGGCCTTCCAGGCCGCCCGGACTGCTGTGGAACACGGCGAAGCCGCGAGCTTCGAGATACTCCAGGATTTCGCGTTTGAGCGTGTCGAGATTCAAATCCACGTTGATATGCCTCAGCCCTGAGCCAACACCAGAATATCAGAGGGACCGGCCAGATCGCGGGCGGAAGGCGTAACGATCGTCTTCGGCCCGATGTAATATTTTGCGCTTCTCGCGCGATGGCGGCGCGCACGTCGGCTTCGCAGACGAAATCCACCGGGTGTCGGGCGGCGGCGGCGCGGCGCGGAGGTTGCGCGGGCCGGAGCTCGGCGGGGCATGCGGACGTCAGTCAGCCATATCCGCCGGCGGCTTCGGCGGACGCCGCCGGCGCGTCCGTCGCCGAGGAAGCGGTCCACCACTTCGGCGGCTACGTTGCAGCCGGCTTGCGCGGTGGCGATGCCGCAGGAGGGCGCGGCGGAGCTGCCGCCACGGCGATCCGCGCGATGCGAGATACCGCTCCACGGCCGCGACCACGGCGCCGCGGTCGACGGCCAGCCGCCGCGGCGGCCGGCGCCGGCGGAAGCGCGGCGTTGTATCGAGCGGCATCTCGAAGGCCTCTTCCGGCTTGCGCACCACGTAGGCCAGCCGCTTGATGTTGATGAGATGCAGCGGGCCGATGTTGTCGGAGGTGGCGTTGCCCGCCACCGCGCCGCAGCCCAGCGTCATGGCAGGGAATACGTTGGTGGTGATGCCGGTGGAGCCCTGCGGCGAAGGCGTGTTCACCAGCACGCGCATGGCCGGCATGCGCAGGGCGTATTCGCGGATGCGCGCGTCATCGTTGGCGTGGATCACCGCGGTGTGGCCCAGGCCGCCGAATTTCAGCAGCGCGTAGCAGGTATCCAGGGCGGCATCGAAATCCGGCACGAAATACAGCGAAAGCACCGGCGAGAGCTTTTCCGCCGAGAGCGGATGCTGCTTGCCGACGCCGCTCGATTTCGGCGCAGATGATGGAGGTGTCGGGCGGCACTTCGAAGCCCGCCATGTTGGCGATTTTGGTGGGCGCCTGGCCCACGCACTGCGGGTTGACCGTCCAATTGGGAGTGATCAGCAGTTTGCCCAGCGCGTCTTTCTGCGCGTCGGTGGCGAGGTAAGGCCTTCTGCGCTTTCAGCAGCGCCGAGGATGCGGTCGCGCAGCGATGCTTCCGCCACGATGGCCTGCTCGCTGGAGCAGACCGTGCCGTAATCGAAGGATTTGCCGGCGACGATTTTGGCGACGGCATCTTCCAGGTCGGCCGAGGTATCCACCAGCACCGGCACATTGCCGGGACCCACGCCGAACGCGGGCTTGCCGCTGGAATAGGCGGCCTTCACGATGCCGTGCGCCGCCGGTGGACAGGATGACGCCGGTGCGTTCGTGGCGCATCAGCGCATTGGTGCCCTCGAGCGTGGCGGTGTCCACGCACTGGATCAGATCTTCGGGAGCGCCCGCCTCCACGCGCCGCGCGGTACAGCACCGCGGCGGTTTCGCAGGTGCAGCGATGGGCGCGCGGATGCGGGCTGATGACGACTGGCGTTGCCGGCCTTGAGCGAAATCAGCGTCTTGTAGATGGCGGTGGAGGTGGGATTGGTGGTGGGCAGGATGGCCGCGACCACGCCCACGGGACACGCCGATTTCCACCAGTTTTTCTTCGGGAAGCTCGCGCAGGATGCCGATCGGTTTTCATGCCGCGCATGCGGCGCGGAAGCCAGTCGCAGTCCAGCAGATTCTTGACGTACTTATCTTTGGCGTTGCCGTAGCCGGTTTCTTCCACGGCCAGGTCGGCCAGGCGCCTGGCGTTGGCGCGCGCCGCCGCGGCCATGCGTTCCACGATGGCGTCCACCTGCTCCTGGGTAAAGGTAGCGGTATTTCTGCCAGGCTGCGTAGGCCTTCTCGACCTTGGTGCGGACCTCCTGGATGGAGAGAAGGTCTTTATCCTCGATCATCCCTTACTTTTTGAGGCCGCCGGTGGGAAGCGCCTTTTCGACTTCCTCGTGGGGCCGGGGAATCACGTGGACGCTGACCAGTTCGCCGACCCTCCGGGCCGCGGCCGCGCCCGCGTCCGTGGCGGCCTTGACCGCGCCCACATCGCCGCGCACCATGACGCAAACCAACCCCGCGCCGACAAATTCCTTCCCGGTCAGCACCACGTTAGCGGTCTTGACCATGGCATCGGCGGCTTCAATGGCGCCCACCAAACCCTTCGTTTCAATCAGGCCAAGGGCCTCACCCATTTCTCCTCCAGTTCCAGCGAAATCATTACCGTAGCACACTTGGGGGGTAGCTTTGGGGGTCGGCGGGGTATACCAGAAAGCAAAAGCCGCCTTCTGCGGCCTTATGCGGCCCTGGACTCCAAATCGCGGAGCAGTTCGCGCGCCAGTGCCGACACATTTGCCACATCCTCTTGCGTCACCGAGACTTCGAAACCGTGGGCGGCCCGATTGCGTAGACGTACTGCTTCGTCCAAGGTCCGATATTGGTCGCGTCCGAGCAGACCGAGCGTGTAGAGCCGTTTGCTCACATACCCAGGCGCTAGAGACTCCAACTCGACATTTTCGCGAGCCGCCAGCAATCTTAAGATGCCCTCGGTCACCGACCACAACAGCAGAAAGGCAGGTATGATATATCCCTGTTGCTGTAGTTCATTCGCCTGTTCAATTGAGGCGCCGATTTGAGGTGCGCCCAACAATCGCCCATCGGCAGTATCCGATCCATCAATTACGAGCTCAAACCGCCACCCAGGCCGATTTCGGAGGGTACTTTCTATCTCGGCGATTGCCGACGCGTTTTCGACCTCACTCCTGGTTTTGACCTCCACAACCACGGATTCCTCCTTACCAATGGCAAGCAGGTCAGGCGCAAAGCCTGCCAGGAACTCGGGCATCTCGTCAGCACTCGGGTTCACCTTTACTTCATATCCGCGTTGCTCATAATCGAATGCCACGCTTGCCAATCGCCGACGTTCACGCTCCGTGACAGACGTAGACTTCATAGTAGTTCCTCATGGTTTGGCGCTTCTTCTATTCTGATATAAACGAACTCCCGGCCGCCACCGAATGCACGGGCATAGACGGCCGAGAGGTGTCGTAGGCGGAACCGTCCGTCAATATTGGTTTTCCGAGTTTGCGCATCGGTAATCTGGCGGTCGTTCCTGTAAACCAGCCCCGCGAGAGCATCCTGGATCGGTTGGACCATGTTGTCATGGTCAATCGACACGGACTGTCTCTCGTGGTAGTAAACCACCGTCAATTTTAGGGGACCCTCGACCGGTGTTTGGTTCGACCAGAGTCTGGCCGCCTCAGCTCGGACATACTCTTTCCATTCGCGGAGTCTACCCGGGTTACGAGTTTGTTGGGAGAGGGGAGGACCTTCGACGAAGAACTCAAATGGATCCACAGATGTAGCCAGCTTAGCAGGTCCCTCCGAACGCGTCCTTACCGTCCCGCGGCCGCGCCTTCCAGGCTCCCTACCACCTTGGAATCCGGGTTCTCCTGCGCCAGGGCCTGCAGTTCTTTCGCGGCTTCGTCGCGCAGACCGGCCTGGGCGCAAAGCACCGCGGCCAGCAGGTGAGAAGGACGCGGCAATGTGCGAAGCTGCTCGATTCTCTCAGCCACCGGCTCTGCGGCAATCTCGAAGCGCGCGGGCGGGGCGGGGGGCGCCGGGGCACTTACCATTTCGCTGCCATGCCAGGCGCGCACCTGCCACAGCAGGACCACTCCGCGCGGCAATCCCTTTTCGGGCTGCCATTCGGTGCCGGTAAGCATACCGCTGCGGGCCAGCGGATCGAGATTCTCATTGGTCACCAGCACCTGGTAATGCGCAGCGCCCGGATAGACCTGCCAGTTGAACACGGGGCGGTCGGAAAGCACGCGCGTGTTGAGCGGTCCGAGGGGCGCGAAGGGCGGCGCGGTGGTGCCAGGGCCTAAGAGCACGCCCGGCGCCTCCGCCGGCAGGGCCTGCCCCGTGGGAAGCGATCCACGCTCCAGGGCCTCGCGGACCAGGTTTTGTTCCTCGGGCGAAGCCGCGTCGAGTCCGATCAATCTTCCCTGCGAGTCCAGTTCAATGGTGCCGCCCGCATCGTGTATCGAAGCCACCAATGCGGGCTGCGGGGTGCCAACGGGATGCCTGGGGCTGTAGAAAACCACCGCCGCCACCAGCAGGGCCGCCGCCGCGACTCCGGCCACGGCAAACCACGCTATGCCGGGCCGGCCCACTCGGCCCGGGGCAGGCCGATCCCGCACCGATTCCATGGCCTGCACGGAATCCAGGCAGAGGTCGCACGCGGCCACGTGCCGCGCCGCTTGCGCCCGGCGCCGTTCCGGCATCCGCCGCGCGACGAACGCCACCATCTCCTCTTCGGAGAGGTGCCGGTCGACGTCCTCCGATAGCAGCGGCGCCATCGCGCAGGGCATACGCGCCAGAGAAGCCTCTCCCAGGGCCTTGCGGCAGTCCGGGCAGTTCTCGGTATGCTCGTGCAGCGCCAGGACTTCCGCCGGCGTTAGCGTGCGCGCAAGATACCTGTCGATGTGATCGCCGCTCAGGTGCCCTTTCATGCTGTTATACCCTCTTCATCAGCGATTTCCTTTGGTTATTGGCCCGGCCCCACGTTTATTGGGAGGATTTTCGCGGCGCGCCAGCCGTTCGCGGGCGGTCGAGCGGAAATTGATCACCTGCTGGCGGTCCACGGCCAGCCGCTCGGCGATCTCGCGGTCTTCCAGGGGCAGCCGGTTCCAGATTTCGGCGAGTTCCGCCGGGGCGATTTCGAGCGCGCCGGCGACCTCGCGAAACGACGCCACGCTCAAGTCCACCACCAGCCAGACGGCCGCTCCGCTGGGACCCCGTGCGCTCAGTAACAACGCGCTGCGGTGGCGGGCGGAGAGTAGCAGAACCTCGGTCCACAGCCGTTCCACACGCTGGCGCAACTCCAGGCGCATGGCCGCGGAGGGTGCGGGGTCGGGCGGCAGGCCGGGAATCTCTTCCTCACTTCCGGGCGCCGGGATAACCCAGGACGGCTCGCGGCTGCCGGTGATCTCGGCCACGAGGCCCGTCAGGCGCGAGAGGTCGATGGGGCGCCCGAGCGCCCGCAGAATCTCCAGCAGGAGCGGCTCCAGCGGATCGGCGGGCATCGGCCGTTTGCCAAGCTGCTCGAGGCAGTGCTGGATGTCGGCCGCGTCCGCCAATACCTCCTTATCCGTACCGGACGCCGCCCGCCGGAACAGCGAAGTGCGCGCCAGCGCGCAAATGGCGGTCCCATTGGGACCTACCCACAAACGGAAACGGCCGCTGGTTTCCATCACATAGCGCAGCCGCTTGCGCAGGCGGTTGCGCTCCGGGAAGCGGCGTGCCAGGAACCGGTAGACCGTGTTGGCAGCCACGCCGGCGGCCAGCGCGTCGAAGGGCAGGTCCCAGACCGCTCCGCTGCCATCGCGCAAGGCCCGCAGGCGACTGAGCAGTTCCAGCATGGCTTCGCTGGAAAGGTCGGCGGCATCCCCAGGGGTGTACAGCGACCCCATGCGGCGCCGGACCACGCGGTTCAGAATCGGCGGAGCACAATCGGTAAGCAGGGCTTCGAGGATGCTGTCGGGGTCATCGCCGGGGATCGAGGCTTCGAGATAATGCTCAAAAAGTTCCTGGCTGCCCACAAGGTTCGGCGAACGATCATTATATTAGATCGCAATACGCATTGCGGTACTTATGGCCGTACTGGTGGCTGGAACTGCGTTTAAACCAGCCCGGAACCCGGCTACCGCGGGTCCTTGCCGGACCCTTCGTCGGCGGCTTCCTGGTCCTCTTCCTCCAGTTCCTCTTCGGAATCGTCGGGAGGGCGCTTATGGAAGCGGCTGCGGCAGGCCCGGCAACGGTAGGCAACCAAGCCAAACATGGCCAGAACGGCGTCAACCAGACTGTGCCGGTGCGATTCGCGGACATCGCCCGCGCCACAGTTGGGACAATGGATGTGTTGAACCGCACTCACTCGGTGGATATGATAGCGCGACGGGTACGAGGGTGGCTAGGGGCATAGGATGCGCGTCCGGGACGCCAGTGTGGTTCGGGGATGGCGTCACAGACAGCCGTAGGGTTCTGAGCGGACGGCGGGTCCAGGACGCCGGCGGCTCCCGGCTGGCGGACCTGGCAAACGCGGCGCGGATCGCCCCGACGGGTTATGCCCCGTCCATTGTCAGCACAGCACGAAAACGCGCCTTGCCACTGAGCATGCGGTCGTAAGCTTCGCCGACGCGCGACAGGGGAAAGACTTCGTTCATGGATCGGACGCCGGTGAGAACGCTGAACGCCAGGGTGTCCTGGGAATCGATGGAGGTGCCCGAATACCAGCCCTTCACGTCTCGTTTGCCCATAAGCAAGTGTAATGGAGACACGCTGATCGGCCCGGCCGCGCCCAAGATCAGCATGGTGCCGTTAATCCCCAGGCCGCCCAGCGCGGCGCTCATGGCATCGCCATTGGTCACGGTAGCCAGAACCACTTTGGCGCCGCCCAGTTTGACCAGTTCCGCGGCCGGATCGGACGCCTGGCTATCGATGTAGTGGAACGCCCCGAGTTGGCGGGAAAGCGGCTCCTTATCGGCTCCGCGGGCGATGGCTACGGTGCGGAAGCCCATCTTGACCGCAAACTGCACGCCGAGATGGCCCAGCCCGCCAATCCCCAGAACGGCGACCAGATCGCCCGGCCGGGAGCCGCTATTGCGAAGCGCGTTGAACGTGGTGACGCCGGCGCACATCAGCGGGGCAGCGTCGGCGGCCGACAATTCGTCGGGGACGCGTGCCAGCGCGCCGGCCCACGCGACCAGGTATTCGGCGTAGCCGCCATCGTAGGTAATGCCGGTGATCCGGGTAACGGTCTGGCAGGCGAAGAAATCGCCGCGCCGGCAATTGTCGCAATAGCCGCAGCTTCCACCGTGCCAGCCCACACCGACGCGCTGGCCGGGCTTCCAGCCGGCAACTTCTGGTCCCACGGCATCGATCAGGCCGACTACCTCGTGGCCAGGCACGCGTGGATACTGCAGGCCGGGCATGGTCCCGTCCTTCGTCAAAGAATCGCTGTGGCAGATGCCGCAAGCCTGCACTTTGATTCGGACCGAGCCTGGGCCTGGATCGGGAATCTCGCGTTCCACGATTTCCAGGGACGCTCCCGGGGCCGTTATCGGAACAGCACGCATTTTCGCCATGGTCGTCTCTCCCGCACCGATTATACCGTCGCTCGGCGGAGCCGAACCCGCCGAGGGACGTCGCGACTCGCCTATTTGCGACCGCGGCCGGCCGGTTGCGTGGTATCCACCCCTGCCGCGTGGAGAACCTGCTGGGTGCCGACGTACTGGAGGTTCGGAGCCAGTTTGCGGATTCCGTCGAATACGAAGAAGCGGGCGGCCTCGTCGATGCCGACCCGGCTGCCGGGCGTTGCCACTCCGCGCGCCTGGAGGCCTTCGACGATGCGCGCATAAGGACTTTCGTCCTCCTGCCAGATGCGGATATCATCGTTGCCAAGGTGGATCAACTCGCGCGCCCGCATCTCTTCGAAGCCCGGCAGCACCCAAACCGGTTCGCCTTTGGCCGGCAGAACCACGGCGAAGGTGCGCTCGCTCTTGCCCCAACGCACGCCGGTGAGGTATTGCATGGCCGGCCCCGGCTCCAGCACTACAGCTTGAAGGCCGAATTCTTTCATGGCCTCCTGTAACCTGGTGATCCTCTGCCGGTAAGTGGCAACGGTGGTTTCGGCGCTTTGTGGCATAAGTCCTATCCGAAAGGTTGATCGATGGCGGGGCTTTGTTTGGTGAACATGCGGGCGCCCGCCTCGGTAATGTACATGCAGTCTTCCAGACGCACGCCGAATTCTCCATAGATGGCGATGGTTGGCTCGTCGCTGAAGCACATTCCCGGCTCCAGGGGCGTCCGGTTGCCCTTCACCAGGTAAGTCCACTCGTGGCCGTCCAGGCCGATACCGTGGCCGGTACGATGCGGCAACCCGGGCACTTTGTAGCCGGGGCCAAAGCCGGCTTTGGTGATGACCCCGCGCGCCGCGGCGTCGACCGATTCGCACGTGGCACCGGGACGGGCCGCCGCCAGAGCGGCATCCTGCGCCTTGCGCTCCAGGTTCCACACCTGGACTTGGCGGGCGGTGGGCTTACCGAAGATAACGGTGCGGGTGATATCGGACTGGTAGCCCTCCACGCTGCAGCCATCGTCGACCAGGACCAGGTCGCCTTCGTGCAGAGACTGCGGCTCGATGCTGCCGTGCGGGAAGGCGGTGTATTTGCCGAAAATCGTCATGGCGTTGCCGGAAACGCCCAAGGCGCGGTAGGCGGCGGCGATGATGGCGCTCAGTTCCCGCTGGGTCATGCCCTCGCGGAGCGTGGTGAAGGCCGCCTGGTAAGCCGCGATGGTGATATCGTTGGCGCGCTGAAGGAGGGCGATTTCGGCGGGAGACTTGATCGTGCGGCAACCGGCAGTTACGGCGTCGGCGCTGACGAATTCGCAGGCCGGCATCTGCTTGCGAAGGCCATCGAAGACGGCGAAGCGGACGCGCTCCTCAATGCCCACGCGCGCGCCGGCGCCGCGGTCTTTTAACAGCTGCGCGAGTTTGGGGAAGGCATCGTCGTTCTCCCACAGGCGCACTTCGCCGCCCATGTGGATGGCGCTTTGCGCCCGCGCGGCGTCCGGCTGCGCGACCACCCAGGCCGGCTCGCCCCTGGCCGGCAGCACCCACGCGAAGGTGCGGTCGCCTTGCGGCCAGCGGGTGCCGGTGAAGTAGAACAGGCTGCTGCCGCCCTCGAACACCACCGCGCCGATCTGGTGCTGGCTCATCAGGCGGCGGGCCTTTTCCATGCGCGCCCGGCGCTCGGCATCGGTGATGGGCTGAACGCCGTTCAACATAGGCCCCAACTTGCGGATCGCCTCCGGTACATTCGACCGGTCCTGCGCGTCGAGGCTCGCGGCGCCCGCGGCGGCTGTGGCTAGGAAGATTCGTCGGTTCATACGAAATTCAGGGGTGGGTTCTGTTTGTGCCATTCGGTGGCCCGTTCATAGGCCAGAGCCACGCGCAAGGGCGAACCCTCATCGTAAATGCGTCCCAGGAAGCCGATATTCCGCGGCACCTTGACCTTGGTGGTGCCGTCCTGCAGGGTCGCATCGGCAAAGCCGCACTTCAGCACCACCTGCGGATTGCCCGTAAGATTGGTGGTGGTGAGTAGCGCGTTGGGCGGAATGACGATGACATCCCAATCGGACATGAAGGCTTCGAATTTCCGGATCAGCAGCGTACGCGCGCGCTGTGCGCGGATGTACTCGACCGCCGGAATCAGGCGCGAGGTTCGGAAGGTGTTTGGCCAATCGCCGGGGCTCTGACCCTTGAGGGTGCGCACCTGGCCATCGCGGGTGATATCGTCGAAAGCCGCCGCTCCCTCCGCCTCCAGCAGGAAGCGGATCTGGGTAATATCCTCCTGATAGTCCACTGGCTTCATCTCTACGCCGGCCTTTTTCAAATCGGCCAGCGCCTGGGTGTAGATGTCTTTGTTGGGACCCTGGAAGCGGTCGAAGGCCGATTGCAGAACGCCGATGCGCATGCTTTTGAGGGATCGGCGGGGGTTCCAGTGGAAGGGATCGCTGGCCACGCTGCGGTCACGGCCGTCGGGTCCGTGGATGGTGTGCAGCACCAGGGCGCAATCCTCCACTCCACGGCAGATGGGGCCGATTTTGTCCATGGTCCAGCTCAGCGCCATGGCGCCGTAGCGGCTCACCCGGCCGTAGGTGGGCCGCAGGCCGACGGTGCCGCACTGACCGCTGGGGGAAACGATCGACCCCAGGGTTTCGGTGCCCAGGGAAAATCCCACCAGGCCGGCCGAGGTAGAGGAAGCCGAGCCGGCCGAAGAACCGCTGGAACCCTGCTCCAGATTCCACGGATTTTTGGTACGGCCCTGGAACCAGAGGTCACCCTGCGCCAGGGCGCCCATGGAGAGTTTGGCGATGAGCACGGCGCCGGCTTTTTGCAGCCGATCCACCACGGTGGCGTCGGTATCGGGGATACGCTTCTCGAACGGCTCGGCTCCCCAGGTGGTCAGGATGCCTTTGGTATCGAACAGGTCTTTCACGCCGAACGGAATGCCATGCAGGGGCCCTTTATAATGGCCGGAGCGGATTTCCTTGTCGGCTTCGGCCGCGCGCTCGAGCGCCAAGTCCTCCGTAAGTGTTACCAGGCAGAGCAGTTTGGGCGAATAGCGCTTCATGCGCTCCAGGTACATTTTAGTGAGCGCGGTAGAGCTGACTGCATGCGCCCGCACCAGCGGCGCCAGTTCCGTCACCCGGGAGAAGGCTAGATCCTCCAGGTCTTTGGGCGGGTGAGCGCGGCGGGCCCGCGCGATGCTGGTGGTGAAATGGGCAGGTCCCTTGGCAGGCACCCGGTCAGCAATTCCCGGAACAAAGACGAAGGCTGGCTCCGTCCCGTAGGGCACATCCACCTTGCGCAGCGATTCGTAGTTGCCGAGCGCCTGGTTGACGCGCCGCAGCATCATATCGATTTCGGCGTCCTGAAACTGCAACCCCAACAGGACCAAGGCCGCGGAGACCTGCTCCCGGGTGACGCGCATAGGCTGTTGGGCCTGCCCACCACGGCCCTGGGGGAAGGCGGGCCGCACCGCAGAAAGCATGCCCAGGAGTTGCAGCCACGTTCTTCGATCCATAAGTCTTCAATAATACATGAGACCCGCAGCGCTTCGGGAGAGATGGCGAACGGGGCACGCAACGGGCCGGACCGGCCGTGAGGCGGGGTTGCGGTACGGGGTACAAGTGGTCAGTTTGAGGCCCGCCGGAGCGGTCCAGCGCTGAAAACGGACCGCGACTGGCGCCGGCTGCCGGCAGGGCGGGCGGCGAACCCGTGAAAGGCCGCGTTCCGGCCGACATTCTCCTCATTTACTAACTTAGGCCAACATGCAATCCACCTAGTAATTAACTTTGGTTAGATTGAGACCACAGACCAAAATTATGGTGAATGAAAACCGCAATAAGGAAATTTCCCCCCGACAGTCGTAAAGGAAATCCTTGTTCCGGCACTCTTACAGTTACAGAGGTACATATGTCGTCCAGGCAAGACGTTCCGACCAAGATGCAGAGCCGTCGCGGGCGGCGGTTCCGGTGGCGGGGATCCGAAGCCATCGAATTCACGCTGGTGCTGCTTCCGCTCTTCAGCTTAACCGCCGTTCTGGTGGACACCTCCTGGGCGGTTTTTGCGAAGAGCGCATTGCAGCGCGCCGTGCGCCTGGGAGTGCGCAGCGGTGTAACTCTGACCGCCTCGCAAATGGCGACGGGCGCCTGCCTCACCGACACTGTAAAAGGGATCGTGCAACAGAGTTCCCTGGGGATACTGAACGGCACCACTGGACTCTCGATGATTAAGGTGAACTATCTGCAGCCGCCAGAGCCCGGCTCAACCGCGGCGGCAGTGGACGTGTCCAACCAGTCTACGGGAGATACTCCGGGCAATATCATGGAAGTCTCGGTGCAGAACTTCTCCCTGATCCCGCTTTTACCACGGATCTTTAACTGGAAAGAGGCGGCGGATAAGTCGCCGCTCAACATCACCGTCTCGTCCGCGGATTTGATTGAGCCGTCGCGCAATCCACCGTGCATCGGAACGGCGCCATAGAGCATGCAATCGGGGAAGGCTGGGGATAAGGAATCGTGGGGGTAAGTATGAAACATCGAAATTGGCGAGGCGTTTCAAGCGTCGAATTCGCATTTGGGATGCTGGTGCTGCTGCCGCTGCTGCTAGGCACCGGTGTGACCGGCATCAACATGATCCGCACTCTACAGACCGTGCAACTGGCGCGCGATGCCGGTCACATGTATGCGCGCGGGGTGGATTTTTCCCAGCCTGGCAATCAGACCATCCTGGTGAATCTGGGATCGAACCTGGGATTGAGCGGCACTTCCGGACAGGGAACCGCGGTTGTGATCCTGTCGGCGCTTACCTACGTCGATAAGAATGCCTGCGCGGCGGTGGGTGCAGTGGATGGCAGCGGAAACCCGACCAGCGCCTGCACCAACTACACCAAGTGGGTGTTCACGCAGCGCCTGGAGATCGGCAATGATGGCGTGCGGAGCAGTAACTATGGCAGTCCGCTCACCAGTGGCCCCACGGGCGTGACGATCAACTCCCAGACCGGCCAGATCACGCAGCAGCAATATGTCACCAGAGCCGGGGCAGTAGCCAACTTCACGGGGGTAAATCCCTATCAAGTGGTGAATGGAACCGCCGAGGGCTTGCCTTCCGGGCAGCTTCTGTATGTGGCCGAGGCCGGTTCCACGGGCTTCAACATGCCACCTTTCGTTTCCAATGCGGTGAGTTACTCCTGGGGCTTGTTTTGAGGAATACCATGCGACGCTTTCTTCCTAACCGACGCGGAACCCGTGGATCCACTCTGATCCTGGTGCTAATGATGCTGCCGTTGTTTCTGATCCCCCTGGTGGGCCTGGCCATTGACGGCACCATGCTGTTTATCGTGCAGACGAAGCTCTCGTCCGCCGCGGATGGCGCGGTGCTGGGAGCCGGCCGCCTGTTGGGCACGACGGCCAACACCACGGAAATTGCGGGCGAATTTCTGAATGTCAACTTCCCCGCGGGGTATTGGGGATCGAGCAACCTGCAATCCAACATTACCTCCACCGATTCTCTGGGCACCCACACCATTGCGATCTCGACGAGCGTTCAGGTGCCGCTGCTATTCATGCGCGTCCTCGGACAGAGCTATTCGATTGTGGGAGCCAACGCCACAGCCACCCGGCGCGATACTCGCGTCGTGCTGATCTTGGACCGCTCGGGCTCGATGAACACCACGGACCCGATCAGTGGTCTCAACGTGTGCACCACCATGCTGAGACTCCGCAGAGGAGTTCACCGGGATGTTCACGCCGGGCACCGACGAACTGGGCTTGGTGGTACTGCAGGGAAGCGCGCTGGTGGCCTATCCGGAAACTCGCCCTTACAACAACAGCCCTAGCAGCTCGGGCGGTCCCGATACCGCTTTTGCAACCTCTTCGACCGCAGGTCCTATGTTTACCCAGATCAGCACGATTGTCTGCGGCGGCGGCACCGCTACTCCGGAAGCACTGTCCCTGGCTTACATCGAATTGCAAAAGGCGCATAACCGCGACCTAAACACCAACGGGGTGGATAATGACATGAACTCCGTCGTGCTGTTCACGGATGGCGTGGCGGATTCAATCGCGGTGAGTCCCAATAGCGCCCAGTCGCCTAACATCAGCGTGGTAAGCAGCGGCAGCGGATGTACCTATAAATCCACTACTGCCACGGCCGACACGATGATGGGGTGGATCGCGGCGCCCGGCAACCCACCGAGTTGGGGAACCAGCCAGGGACTCTACTTGCTGTCGGCATACAGCTCGGCATACACTCTGACCAACTGGCTGAAGAATCCCACCGGAGACGAGGTGGAGAGCAACCCCACCGCAGCTCTCAGCGGCTGCAGTTCTCTGGGGAACAACGGTAACAACTTCAATTTGAATGGCCTCAGCAAGATCCCACCCTACGATATCTACGGGAACTCGACGAGCGGCAACGCCTACATCAATTCCACCCTGGATTACAACGGCACCGCTTATAATCCGAATGCCCCCACAACCGGATATCAGGTCGCACTGGCTGCCTGGAACGCCACCGACAATGTGGGCGAAACGATCCGCTCGCAGACAGCCATTGGTCCGGTCACTATTTATACCATCGGGTACACGGGAGACGGAGGAACGGACGCCGGGTTACTCAAACGCCTGGCTAACACCCAGGACTCTACGTCCTATAATCCGTCGCAACAGACCGGGTTGTATGTGGAAGTAGACTCGGCCGACCAGCTCTCCGCCGCGTTCATGCAAGTCGCATCGAGCATGTTGCGGCTGTCCAAATAGACCTGGAGGTCCGAGCGCAGGGCGTCCGCCGACGAATGCCAGGAACCGGAGCGTTGTGGCGCTTCGCTGGCCGCTCGCCAGTTCTCCGGCCGGCCCGGGCATCCTGGCACTTGGTGCTGCCGGCTAACTGCTAAGCTCCACCCGGCTTCGGACTCACCCGCTTTGAGAAGGCTGACCTCAGGCCACGGTCGAGGCAGCCATCATGCGAACGGAATCCTCGGAGGAAGGAGGAACCGAGACCAGGTTGTCCTCGACTCCCAGCTTCTTCATTTTATACAGCAGCGCCTTGTAATCGATCTTTAAGAGGGTGGCGGCCTGCTTGCGGTTCCACCGTGTGGAAGCCAGCGCGGCTAAGATGGCGTCGGTCTCGGCCTGTTCCTTGGCCTTAGTAACCTGTTCCAGAATGGGCGTCGATTGGAGATCAACGGGCTTCCATTGGGCGGGTTCTACCGCGGGGGCGGCGGTACTCACTTGCGACACCGCGTGCGGCCTGCGAGCAGCCTTAGTCTGCAGCTCCCGGGCGATTAGTTTCGGATCCCGAAGAACGATCAGCCGGCGCATTACATTCTCCAATTCGCGCACGTTCCCCCACCACTGGTACGCCATGAGCGCCTGCTTCAAGTCAGGGGTAATCACCACGCTTTTTCCGGCCACGGCGTGCTTGCGGAGCAGGTATTCCGCGAGTGGGATGATATCTTCTTTGCGGTCCCGCAAGGGGGGGAGTTCCAGGTTGATGACGTTCAGGCGGTAATACAGGTCTTCGCGGAATGTGCTGTCCACGATGGCCTGCTCCAGATCCCGGTGGGTTGCCGCCATTACCCGAACATCCACCTTAATCACGTCCTTGCCGCCGACCCGTTGGAACTCGCGATCCTGGAGCACCTGGAGAAGTTTGGCTTGCAGACGAAAGTCCATGTCGCCGATCTCATCGAGCAGGACCGTACCACCATTGGCTGCTTCGAACATGCCGATCTTTTTCTGGAAAGCGCCCGTGAAAGCTCCGCGCTCATAACCAAACAGCTCACTTTCCACCAGCTCGGAGGGTAACGCAGCGCAGTTCAGCTTGAGGAATACCTTGTCGGCGCGCGGCGAGTTGGCATGCAGTTCGCGGGCCAGCATCTCTTTGCCGGTTCCGGTCTCCCCCTGGATCAGCACGGGTGCTTCCGACCAGCCCACATGGCCTACCAATGCCTGAATTTCCTGCATTCTCGGGTTAGTACCCGAAAAGATTCGGATCTTCGGAGCAGGCGCCGGAGCACGCGGCGCCGCGGGCTCGAAACTGGGACTCCGGTTATCCAGGGCTTTTCTCAGGCCCTCGAGGAGATCGTCATGTCCGACCGGCTTACAGAGGAAGTCGGTGGCTCCGCACTTCATGGCGGTTACCACGTTGAGGGTGGATGCCGCACCTGAGACGATGATCACGGGCAAGGCGGGGGCGATCCGGCGAATCTCTCTGAGCACCTCCATGCCATCCCTGCGGGGCATCACCAAGTCCAGCAACACCGCTACAAAGTCCGATTGAGGCGACCGCAGGGCGCTCATCACTTCTTCGCCGTCCTGCGCCAGTTCCACTGAATAGCCCAGGCATTCCAGGGCCATTTTCAGATAGGCTCTGACTTCCAACTCATCTTCTCCAACCAGAATCCTCTGTCCATTGCGCTGTGGCTGCATGAGGTTAATTTCTCTCCGAACTTAAAAGTTGTAATTCGTGATCGGTACGGGTCGTTCCGGACTTCGCGGCGTGTACCGGCAAGACAAACGAGAACCGCGGCCCGTATTCTGTGTTCTCCATCCACACGCGGCCTTCATGCGCGGTGATGATCATCTTGCAAATTGCCAGACCGAGTCCTCCTCCGGACCGGTCCTTGCCTCCTGCGTAGGAGGTGTATTCCTCGAAAAGCCTTCCGATGTGCTCGGGCGGGATCTGCGGGCCGGAATCCTGAATGTCAATCCGGTAGGCATTCGGCAAGCGGCAATCGCTACACCGGCGCTCGGCGACCGGGGCACAGCCGTGGCGTGCCGTCCGGCGTTCCCAAAAGGAAGGGTAACCCCGGACTTCTATCGCTCCGCCCTTGGGAGTAAACTTGCAGGCGTTATCGAGCAGGTTGATCAAAACCTGTTCGATTTGCCCAGGCTCCAGGTGTACCATGCCCGACCCGGGAACGAGGTCAACGGAAAGGGAAATGTTCTTGGCCTCGGCGAACGGTGTGATCTCGTGGAGAGCTTGCTCGATGGGTTCGCGAATATCCGCCGGCTGGAGATCCGGTTGCCTCTTGAGGTGCCGCCCTACTCCCAACTCAAACATAGCCGAAGCCATCCGCGAAAGCCGCTTGATGCTATGTTGCATCCGCCGTAGAACTTCTTTCTGCTCCTCCGAAAGAGGGCCTAGGGCTTCGCCGAGGAGGAGGCCGCAATAACCGCCAGTCGCAGTTAATGGTGCGCGGAAGTCATGTACCGCCCGAGTCAGGAAATTAGTCCGGTCCTGTTCATACTGCTGTAGCTGGAGGTTCGAGTGAATCAGACACTGGAGGATTTCATCACGATCGGTGCGCAGGGACCGCGCAGTGGAAATGTGATCGTGGAAACTCGACGCCGCGAGACCGAGAAACGCCGAAAGTGTGGCGCGGGCAACCGGCTTCAGGAGAATCGCAGCCTCCGCTGTCCCGAGGCTTTCGCGGAAAGTGGCCACTTCCGTGCGCTGCAGCAGAAAGAGGTGTTTGGAAAAGTGGTCATCGATCGAACCCGGCAGATCGACCGCCGGTGCGCCATCCCAGATATATAAGTCCGCGTCGGTAGGACTGACACCGGGAGCTACCTTCGAAAAGTGACAGTCGAGACCTTCGTACTCATTCAGAATGTCACCGCAAAGCTTGAACAGATCGGTGTCCGCGGTAGTGAGCAACACATTCATAAGATTTGTATTAGCGGAATATCCCAAGACGTAATGCGATCATAACGCAATATAAAAAGATGTCAAGAAAGCCTAATCGTTAGGAGTCATGGTACTTTTTCGGCTCAGGTTGTCGAGCAAAACATTGACAATTAGTGCAAGTAACTCGAACGAAGGAAATTCTGCCTCGCTGATGATGGCAAGGAAAATGCTTCCTGGTACGGTACTTTTTCTATGGCAATAGACCCAAGGAACCGCTTGCCCGTCTTCGTCGACATCCAGGAGGTGTCCGAGAAGCCTGTTTCGATGGAGCGTCGAAAACGAGCCCGGGCTCAAGTACACTGGCCGCTCTGTTTCTCCCGTCCCGGCACGCCGGACCTCGTCCGCACGACTACTCACAATCTGAGCAGCCACGGTTTCTATTGCATTGCAAATGCGGGGTTTGTGCCTGGCGAACTCACGGAGTGCACTTTGGTGGTACCGACTCACCATCCGAATGGCGGCAAGCCCGCGCTGCCAGTCCTCTGTAAAGTTCGGGTGATCCGAGTGGAAGTGCTGGGGGAAAGCGGCTTTTGCGGTGTGGGCTGCGAGATCGAGGACTATCGGTTTTTGAGTTCCACGGCGGAACAGGATTGCCGATGGGCCCCCGAAGGGGAGCGCCCAACCGTTAACACTTGACCGACATATCGCGATTTGGGATTTCTTGCCGCATCTTGGTACTAACCGGTAATTAACGGACCATAACCTGCCTGGGACCGATTCAGTTCGGCCGTAAATTTCCTGCTCAGTAGAGGATCGGCGCCGCCGAGGATTCGGAAAAGTTTCTCACTTCGAATCCTCAAGACAAAATGAGCGGGACTTGTGAGAGGAGGCGGAGTTGGTTGATTCGGAGAAAGTCCTCGTTTGGCGAGGCGGTTCCCAGGTTCTTCGATGGCTGGGAAGCCATTCACTTGTCATCCGCCGGGGCGCCATCACCGGACGCGGGGCGCAGTCCAGGCCGGGCTTGGATTAGCGCGCTACCTGGGGAATTTGCTCCAGGGCGGTGCGGGCATTGGCGGCATAGGGAAATTTCGGATCGGTCCGGAGCGCGGCCCGCAGGGATTGGCGCGCCAGATCGAATTGCCGGGCGGCGATATAAGCCATGCCGAGGTGATAGTGGTAGATCGGGTTGCCGGGGACCTTCTCCGAGGACTCCTTGAGTTGTACCAGCGCGGAACTCACCGATCCGAGTTTGTAATAGGCCCAGCCGAGCGCATCGGCAGTAATCGCGGAGTCAGGCATTTTCTGTTTGGCGACTTGCGCGAGCGAGACGGCGGCATTCACGTTACCACCGTGTTCCAGGTAGAGAAAGGCCAGTTCATCCGCCACCATGGGAGCAGTGGGATCGATATCATGGGCCTTCTCGCAGAGCTTCCTGGCTTCTTCCCAGTTCCCCTCTTTTTCATACTGCGTGACCAGGGCCATGTAGTTGACCAGGCTTCGGGGATGGGCCGCGATCGCGGAGCGAAGGTCGGCTTTGGCCTGTTCTGCCGAGCCGCGCGCCAGATGAATGTCGGCGAGCAAAGTGTAAGCGTCTGGTGTCCGCGGATCGAGCGTCAGGGCCTGGCGGACGCTGGCTTCCGATTTGTCCAGATCCTTGAGGCTGTAATAAGCCACTCCCTGCAGTAAGTGAAGGCCGGCGTTCTGCGGATTTTGCTGGAGGAGTCCAGAGATCCGCTGCAGACCTTCCGGAACCCGCCCTTCGAGGTCGTACAGTTTCAACAGGGTCGCGAGGGCCGGGAGAGAGACCGGATCCCGCTGGAGGGTTTCCTGGAGCGCAGCCTCCGCCTGCCGGGCGTCGCCTTTCGCCATGAGAGCTTGGGCGCTGGCCAGGTAAGCCGAAGGCAGGTTCGGATCGGCACGGCGCGCGTTATCGGCCAGGTGCAAGGCCTCGTCGCGGTTGCCGTTCTTGACGGTCAGGCTGGCCAAAGCCGCGGACGCGACAGCCAATTGGGGCCGCAGTTCGAGGGCGCGCGAGAAGGAAACTTTGGCCAGATCCGGAAGGCCGGAAGCCTGTTGGGAGAGGCCGAGAAAGTAATAGGCGATGGCCACGTTGGGCGCGCCTTTGACCGCCCCCTCGAGCGCGGATTTGGCCTTTTCGTATTGACCCTTCGAAAACAGGATACGGCCTTCGGAGAGCAGACCCTGGGGGTCCGCGGAGTTGGCGTGCAGGATTTCCTGATTGAGGGGAGTGGCCTCCGCCACGCGGTTCAGGTCGAGGAGGATTTCTACCAACTGCGCTTTGACGGCGTTGTCCTTCGAATGAGCGGATAAGACCGAACGGAACTCCGCCAGGGCCTTCTCCCGCTGGCCCAAGGACAAGTAGAAGCCTCCCAGGGCGCGATAGGCTTGCGGATCTTTGGGAGCGGCGGTTTTCAGATCGGCATAGACTCTCTCAGCGTCCGCCGGCTTACTTTCAGCCAGGTAGATCCGCGCCAGGAAGAGTCGCGTAGGGATGGCATGCGGATCCAGCCCGCAGGCGGTCCGCATCTCGGTTTCGGCCTGGGGGAGTTTGCCCTGGGAGAAATAGAACTGGCTGAGCGACAGGTGCGCCTGGGGCGACTTGGGATGGGTCTCGCTCGCCTGGCGGTAGGCTTCTTCGGCTTCGGAGAATCGTCCGGCGGCGGCGTAGGCGGCACCCAGAGCGCCGTAGTTCTCGACCCGCTGCGGCTCCAGTTCCACGGTCCTTTGAAACTCCTGGATGGCATTCGCAAAATCGTGGGCAAGGGTATCCTTTTCGCCCAGAATCTTGTGCGCCG
Source organism: Bryobacterales bacterium (assembly GCA_963803725.1). Taxonomy (GTDB): domain Bacteria; phylum Acidobacteriota; class Terriglobia; order Bryobacterales; family Bryobacteraceae; genus JOPF133. The sequence continues at coordinate 281,897 of CAWDOH010000003.1, forward strand.
AGACGTTGGCCGGCTGGGCATCGAGGACTTTTTTGGCGACTGCCTGAGCCGGGCCGAGCTGTCCGCGGGCCAGCAGCAGGGCGGCCAGTTGGAGTTGCGCCTCGGTATTGCCCGGATCGAGCGTCACAGCCTCATTGATCTCCCGATAGGCCGATTCGGGGCTCTTCAGGGCCAGGTAGGCCCGGCCGAGCTGCAGGTGGGCGGCGGCCAGCCGCGGATCGATATCGAGCGCGTTGCGGAATTCAATGACGGCTTCCGGATATTTACCGTGCTCGAAGTAGCGCTCGCCGCTGGCGAGGTATTTCAGCTTTTGCTTGTTGGGGTCCGAGGAACAGGAGTTGAGCAAAACCAGCCCGGCGATCAAGAAGGTTACCTTTGGGTACGAGTTCATAGGCCGTCGAAGAGTTCCGAGCCTTCCGAGGAGCATGTGAGGGGCCGCCCGTCAGGATGTGCGGCGGAGGCCGCGTATCTTATTGATGAGCTTGCGGCAACCCGGGGGTTAGCGGAGAGGCATCGCGCGGACGGTCCAAAAACTAGGATATCGACCTCAGTCTTTTCCCAACGGCGGGTCGGGACCCCGTGGGTTTTCAGCGACTTACCTGTGGACCTCGGGGTGCTGCGGAGTTTTCATCGACTCGGGATGCTGCGCAAGCACCTGGAGGCGAGAGGGGAGGCCCGATGCACAAGTTATTTTGTTGGATTGCTCTGGGACTCGCGAGTTTGGCGCCGGCGGCGCTGGCTCAAAACCACTCGAATGCGGGGACGGAAGGCTGGAGGACACCGGCGGTGCTGATTATTCAGGTGCCGGAACCTTCCGGTCTGGCCCTGCTGGCGATTGACTTGTCCTCCGTCGGAGCCTTGGTTTATCTGATGCGGCGACGGCGCTCGCGCAATCGATAGATCCCACCGCCTTACGTTGTCGCCTTTCGAAAACCCAAAGAGAAGTTGTGTCTTCAGGGTCGTAGGTGACACTCGGCCTGCGTGCGAAATTCCTCAGAATCGCTCCTGGAATCCACCCGCCCATGCCAACCTAATCCCGCCGATGTCCAATCCTGCGGAGATTCGGAGAACGTCATCATTCGTAAACCGGAAGAAGGGTCCTTGCACCTGACTCTCGGCTCAGGGGAAACACGCCCGCGGTTCGGAGGCCGGCTTCGAGCCGCGGTGAGGTTCCGGGCGGGACTAAGATCGAGTCAAAGTCGCCGAGCCGGCCAGACGCCGGCGGGCAAAAAGGATCAATCCGGCGACACCCAGCAGATCCAGACCGAGAAGAGCGGGAGCGGCGGGCTCCGCCATGCTGACGGTGAGGAACTCCTGGGGTGGCGGGCAAGTCGGACTGCACGCGCCTGTGGGCGTTCCGGCGCTGGCGTCGTAGGTGTAAATGGTAACAGCGTCTACGTCGCCCTGGACTTGTGCGGCGTTGGCAGCGTTGGAGGCGTAGGACACGGCGTTGTCCAAGTCGTTCAAGGCGTTGGTTGCGTCCGTGTAGTCCTTGTAGGCGTCAAGCTGGTCTATCGCGTTGGGAGGATCGAACAGGTCCCACAAGGCGAAACTGTAGTCTTCCTGAGCTTCTCCGGAACTGGTCACGATGTCGACCGCCAGAACGGCCGCCACCGTGTACGCCTCTTCCTGGTTCAAATTGTAGCCATCCACGGAGATGGTGGATCCGTTGCCCAGCCACTTCAGGTACGAGTCGGGCGTCCCGGAGGTGAGGCTCGAAGCTTGCGTGACATAGGCCGTCCAACTCTCGGGGACGTAGCTCTCATCGGCGAAGTCGTCGCAGATCACGGGAATTGTGGAACCGCCGTTGAGGTTGCCGCTATAGGGACTGGTGTAGACTCCTGCCAGTACAGTCCCGGAGCCCACGCCCGTGAGGTTGAAGGTGGTCGTCGGTGGTTGCGCAGCTACTCGGCTGGGTGCCAAAAGGACTAAAGTGAGTGCGGCTACGATCAAGTACCAGGATTTCTGCATGGTGTGCCCCATTTTTTCCTCGTTTCCTTTTTCGATGCGCCGTGGTTGCCGTCAGCGTTCGAGGGCAATCCTTTGCGGCAAGGCCCGCCCGGCTCAAACCGGACGGATGAAGCTTGCGCGGCTGCACACTACCCCTACTCGATCCACGGCGTTGAGCTTGTGGATGGATCGCCACGAATCTAGCACGCCATGGGCCACGCCATAAATATCTGAAACATAAGGGCATGTAGTACTTTTTCGGTAATAGGAGATTCGGCTCTGTTTCCCGAGATGTTTCCTGAAAAGCTACCGCTAGGGAGCAAGGGGCGAGCTGTACCAGAGGTACTGAGGAAACTTGGACGATTTTCATATGGGTTCAAAGGTGAAACCGATCTTGGGCCGTCCGCTCATTCCGGTGCTCGGAGAGTAAGTAGCCCGTGCACGCGGGTCGGTCCGGGAGGAAGGAAGGTCTCCGACGGCCGCAGGCTTAGCCGTCTTTGACTCTCAACTCAAGCAAGGCTCCCCCACGGCTGGCTGGGGTGCCCGAGGGACTCCGAGGCCGCGCCATCGTCGATTCCGGGAAATCGAAACCAGCCGGCCTTCCCGATACGCTATCCGGAGATCACCTGACTGCTGGTGTCGGAGCAGATTAGACTGGGACAGACACCCAAAACTTGGGATAAGTTAGCCTAAACTATTATTGCAAAAGGTACTATAGACCCTTTGTTTTTAGTCAGTTATATAATGGCATCGCACGTGCTAACCCTACGACGCCGTGCTCAGGTCTACGCGACGCCGGATTTGTGTTGCTGGCCGGGGCGTTAGGTTACTGGGACATACTCTTGGCGGCTCTTAGGAGGCACCGATGCACCACCGAACGTTGATATCGAGATCGCTGTTATGCGCCGCAGTGCTGTTGGTTTGCTGTGGGACCGGCTTGTTGGCCCAGGACACCCTGGTGCTCCTGAATCCACCGAATAATGGAGATTCCGCCGGCGGAGTGTATACCAGTCCCTACAACATCAGTGTGAACGGCACGCCGATGCAGCTCATTTGTGATGACTTCACGACCGATATTTCGGTGGGGGAATCGTGGCCCGCATCAGCGAACACTTTCACCTATCTCGATTCTAGCAATGTCACGGCTTTGAAGTTCGGAAACGCTGGTGACGAACCCAATGGCACGAACCTTTTGTCCTCGAATACTGTTGAGGATTACGGGATTGCAGCGGTCTTGGCCGCCGAGTTGATGTCAACCCCTGGGTTGAGCTCGGACCAAATCGCTGGGTACAGCTTTGCAATTTGGGATGTATTCGACAATGGCTTGGTTGGATCAAGTTCTTGTGGGAACGACCCGTATGGCTCGCTAACTTCCGCGCAATGTACCGACGCTTCTAACGATTTGACGGCCGCCGAAAATGTGGTCACCGCCGCTCTAAACGCATCCGGAAACGACACTCTTTATCTCAACCAGCTCTCTGTCAATGGATCGCCGATCAGCAGCTTCACGGTGTACACGCCAGTGGTCCCTCCGGGGCCCAATGCGCAAGAGTTCCTCCAAGTCAGGATGGATGAGCCGTCGTTTCCTGCTGTGCTTGCATTCGATCTGCTGGGGGTGCTCGGCTTGGTTGCGTGCCTCCGATTGAGGATTATTCGGATCCATCAAAGCTAAAAGCAAAACAGGGGCGCTTCTTCGCATAGAGGGAACTTTCACATAAACTCGGCTAGAATGTAAAAAGTCGAGATCGATGATCGTTCCTCCTGAACCAGCACCCTTGTGGTATGCCGTGCGCGTGCGGTCCAACTACGAGCGCACAGTGAGTACTGTACTGAGCCACAAGGGCGTGGAGCAATTTCTGCCCACCTACCGCTCGCGCCGGGTCTGGACTGATCGTGTCAAGACTATGGACTTGCCGCTCTTCCCGGGCTACGTCTTCTGCCGGGTCGCGCTGGACGAGAGGAACCGGGTCGTTACTACCGAAGGCGTGGTGGGATTCGTCGGCGCTGGTCGGCAACCGATTCCGGTTACCGAGTCGGAGATTGACGCGATCCGGCGGATCGTGGACTCCCAAGCGCCGACCGAACCTTGGCCTTTCCTCAAGATTGGCCAGACCGTTCGCATCAACTATGGATCACTGTCTGGCCTCGATGGAATCCTGGTCAGGGTCAAGAACTCGTGGCGTTTGGTGGTTTCCGTGACCTTGCTCGAGCGTTCCGTGGCTGTGGAGATTGACGCCGCCTACGTCACACCGGTCGGCTGAGCTTCCCCGAGAGTTCCCTTGTAGTCAATCGTCCATTGCTAACCAATGACAGTATCGACAAATCTGCCGAAACGTACTAGTATTACTGCATGGCAAGTCGCACGGGGTTCGTGCTCCCGAGTAGTACTCGAGACCAACAATCTGGTCCGTCATCGATAGGCGAGGAACGCCAGCAGTTCGTCGAAGGCCCGAGTTGCCGCAACCGAGCCTCCCGCGGGGTAATTAGCGGGATCGTGCTCGGAGCTTGCCTGTGGGCGGGAATTCTGGCCGCTTTCGGCGTCATCAAGCTGTAGATTCAATCGGGTAAATTTCTACCAAACGAGTGCACTCCCCCACGGCGGGGTAGTAGAGCGCTCGTGATTTCTTCCCTACCCAATCGAACGTGACGCCCGTCAGGAAGGTTCGTGACTTCTGGCAAGACCCAGCGGGCGCCTAAGCAACCACAACAGAGCGGCCATCAGGGCAAGCGCCAAAAACGAGAAGGGCAGGCCACCCTGGCGATGAAGGGGTCCCTGGAAGAAGTTGGGATTCACATGGATGCCGAGCCAGGCGATGGTCACGATGCGCACGGCGTTCTTGAATATGGCGATGGGAAAAATGAAAAGGGTGAAGCAGACTCTCTTCCAGAGGCCCGCAAGGAGTATGTACTCCGCTAGAAGGCCGGCGATGAACAATGACAGACCCGAGTGAATGCCACTACATTGTTCCGCCACCTCAATCTGGACTCCGGGCAAGGTAAATTGGAAACCGTTTCGAATAACAGGCACTCCGATCACACGGAACAAGGCATAGCAGGTCCCCGCAGAGCCTTTCTGCAGGAGGGCGATCAGGTGGTCCGACACGACCACCGGCAAGGGACTCATGAGGAAAAGGAACAATAGGGGAAAGGCTGCGGCTTTGAAGGAAGCGGTGCCGTAAAAGAGCATAAATCCGGCCGTCCACACTAGGACAATCACGACGGCGACCACGGAGAGACGGTCCGTGCTCCCGAGCGAGGATAAACTGGTTTTCAGGCCGAACCACAGGACCAAGGCCGCGAGGAGCAGAGGAACTCCGACCGCAGGGCTGTAGCGGAGAGTGCGGAAGATCCGTTTCCGCTCCATGTAAATCAGGAAGGCGCTGATCAAAGGAATCACGAGGATGTGGGAAGCGAGTTGGTCGTGAAACGAGAGGCTTGCCAGGCTGCTCAATGGCTTCGCGAACATGACCAGGGAGAGCAGCCAGAAGATCAAGGCATAGCTGTGCGGCGCTCTTTCGGACACCCACAGAAACCACGGCGGTTGGTGCCGCTCAGTCTTCAGGGTGGCGTTGAGTGGGGTCATAATATTGGTAATAGAGATGGTCGCGCGCCTCGACTCCGTTGAGGACGATGCCGACGATGTTCTTCTTCCCCAGCAGCTCGATGCTCTGCTCAACCGCCTCGCGGGGGGTCCGGCCGGCCCGGACCACCAACAAACTGGCGTCCGCATGCTGTTGGAGAGATAGGGAGTCGGTGAGCGGGATGACTGGCGGAGAATCGATCAGAATCCAATCAAAGCAAGGGGAGAGCTGTTCCAGGATGTGGCCGAACGAAGGAGTCTGCAGCAGTTCCGTGGGATTTCGACGAGGTTCACCAGCCGGTAGCAGATACCATCCGAGAGGATCGATGCGACGAATGGCGGAAAGCGGGGGAGTCGCGTCGTCAACGAGGCATTCGGTCAAGCCCGCCCAGGGTCTGAGCCTCAGGATCTGCGCAAGGGAGGAGTGGTGCAGGTCGGCTTCGATCACCAAGACGGTGCGCTTTCCACGTTCCGACAACGCGGTGGCAAGATTCAGCACGACGGTCGACTTTCCATCGTGAGCCAGCGGACCGGTAATCAGAAGCTTCTTGAGTTTTCCGGCTTTCCAATGGGTTTTCAGCCGCATGCGGAGCAGCCGAAACCGATCGGCTGCCGGGCTGCGCGGATCGTCATGATAAATCAGGCGATTTTCCGGACGAAGCTGAGCCTCCTCCGCGGGAAACTCCGGGAGGGCCTGCGCCAAAGCGGCGGCGTGGGCAGACGTGTCGGAGTTCTCCGGAACCACGGAAGACGCCTGCGGCGCTGGTCCGTGTCCCGGAGGCTTATGGAAGAGGTTGAGGAAGTGGCTCATCGGCTCGAGTGGATGACGTAAAACTCGGCTGCTGCGACGACCAACAGCATGGCAGAGGCAGTTGCCCACTGGAACAGGCTGCGAAACTTGCGCCGCCGTTCTTCCCGGCGGGTCGGAAGCAACGGAATTCCCAGGACGAAGGGCGGGGCCAGTTGTTTCGTCAGGGACTTCTCAGTATGGAAGGAGGTATCCCGCATTTCCATTAAGAACGCCAGCGCGAGACCCAGAGCCAAGCCGCCGGCTGCACCTCCGAGACTGATCTTGACGCGCTTCGGACTGGAAGGGACGGTGGGAAGGCTGGCTTGATCGATGAGCCGGAACTGCTGTCCGCCTTGCTGTTTTTCCAAATTGGTCGCTAGCTGCGATTCCTGTTCTTTTTTCTGCAAGTCTGCGTATTGCTGCCGCAGCACTTCCGTGTCCCGGAGAATTCCGTCCTCCTGTTGCTCCCGGACCGGCGTTTCATTGATGCGGTTCTGGTATTGAGCAATCTGCGCCTTCAACTGGGTTTCGTCTTTGGTAAGGCTCTCGATCTCCATCCGGTTGGCTTCGACGTTCATCTTGAGTTGGGCCACGGCGGGGTCCTCGGTAGCATCAATGATGCGGGACCGGCTAGTGACCGGGGGGGAAGGTGGAGCTTTGTCAGGCACGGGCGCAGCTGCTCTAAGCCGTTTGAGGGTGGCCTCCGCCAAGGCGATCTCCCGCTGGTTCTGCACAACATCCGGGTGCTGAGCGGTAAACCCCTTGCCCAACAGCGCCTTCTTGGTAGCTTCCAGGCGCGCGAGATCGTTTAGCGCTGCCTCAATTGGGCTGATGATTTGTGTCGGATTGGGATTTCCCGGGATGAAAATGGGTGTGCTGTTCTCAGTGGAAGAATGCCGCCGGGGTGTCGCCTCCAGTTGCGCTTGTAAAAGTACGCGTTGCTGTTGGGCACGATCCAGGCTGGCCATGGTGTTCTGGAGTTGCCCCTGCAGGCCGGTCAGAATCCCGAGGTTTCCCGGCTGCTGTTCCGGGAGTTCCCCGACATGGCTCAGTTTGAAATCTCGTAGACGGTCTTCCTGGGCTTCGAGCTCTTTGCCTTTCTCCTCCACTTGCTGGTGTAAAAAATTCGTCGTATTCGTAGACTGTTCCGTTCCAGTGCGCAGGTATTCATTGATAAACAACGATGTCAGATTGTTGGTGACCTGCTGGGCCAGCACAGCGTTTTCCGTGGTAAAGGAGATATCGAAGGAGTCGAAGTCCTTGTTGCTCTGTTGGGGAGTCGCTCTGGTAGGTGCAATGTCGATGTTGCTGTTCATCAACTCGGCCAATTGTTCCGGCGCCAACTGCTTTCTTTGCTTTGAGTAGAGGCCGAAATCGTTGATCATCCGCAGCAATTGAGTGCGGGATAAGATCTCCTGCTTCATCGCCTGAACCGCGGAGGTGACGTCCGTCGTGCTGTTAGGGACAACGTACCGTTGGGGAACCTGCTGTTGCACGACTAAGAGGGTGGCCGTCGAGGTATAGCGATTCGGCAAGAACGACAGAACCACTAGGGTTGCGAGGGCCACACCAACGAATGGCAGGACGATCCACCAGCGGCGCCGAGTGAGGAAACCCACGCCTCGGGCCAGCATTTCGTTTAGGTTTAGATTATCGTCCTCTTCAAGTTCAGGCAAGAATGCGTAGCCCCATTTTCTGACGGGTTTGAAGCCGACCGTGTTGAAATTTTTAACAAATGAGTCAAACTGTCATCGGCCACCATGGCTGAGAGCATTTTGCTGCTTGAGCCTGATGGTAGTTACGCAGTTCGACTACCACCCTTAAAGAGCGAGCCAGCCGATTTATTTTCAATAACTTAAAGAGGGACTTCGGCGGAACAAAGCTGGAGGGCTAACTGGGAGGGAACACAATTGGGGCTCCCTCCCAATTTGTGGACTGGTTCCTGGTGATGGACAATCCGGCGCACCTTCAACGCCGCCCTATCACGTGTGGGTGACGCATGGAGCGGCCGGTTATCTATGAGGCTGTGGGAACGACCCACTCAACGGCGTAGACTAGGCGGTCCCCGTCGAGCCGGGCATGGGCGAGACGGGCGCGCTGTTGGCCGGGGCCTTCGACTCGCCAGGTGTTGCCGTCCGGCACCAGAGTCATCTTGCTCCGCTGCCTCCACCATTCATTGACTTGGTTTGGCAACGCGACCCAGACTCTTTGCGCGGACTGAATCTCCGCCAGGAAAGCCAATAGTTCCCGATAGGTGGTCTGAGAGCGACTGTCGAGCAGATAATCCGGATGAGTGATAAAGCTCAGCAAGCCATGCTTTTGCATCACCATGGTTGCCTGCATCTTCCACAGGTCGATCCGGTGCTGGCGGAGGATGTGGAATAGGGAGTAATCCTGCGTTGTAGTGAGCGGGAGTTCGAGAATGCCGCCAATAAAGTACGGGAAGACTGTGCAGCATCCCCCGTGCTGGGGATCCAGGCGCCCTACGTTGGGCACCGACATGTCATATTCGAACTCCAACGCCCCGTACCAGTTGAGGTTTCGATACAGGATTGCGGAGCGAAAGCCCTTGGCACCCCAAGTGCGACCGTATTCATTGATGGCCTTGACCCGGGACAGGAACTGGTGCCTATCGCGGAAGAGGTTGCCATCATGGTTGAGATCCTGAACATTGATCTCGTGCCCTCGGTCACGGATTTCTTGAAGGAACGCTGCAGTGACCCTGTACCGCTTTTCAGGGACGATTTGAAAGGCGGAGTGAAACCCGAAGGATTCATCGACGTCCATCAAGCCTGGGCAGTAATCCCGCCCTTGGGCAGTCTCGACGTCGTGGGTCAGAATCGCCGCGGTGGAAGCGCCGTCAGGCCAGAACCAGATGAAGGGCACTGACGCGATTCCGCTGGATTCCATGCATAGCCGCAGAAGAGTTTCGAGTAGGCTCTCTACGGTCAGATCCACCGGCCAAGCAGGAAAGCTTGTCTTTTCCGAACCGCGAAAGTACATCCTCTGAAGCGAGATGCGGAGCCACGTCGGGAGAAAAGGACGCAAGAAGTAATATATTCCGCTCAGGAGGGGGTTCAGGGCGTAGTCGTGCAGGGTTGCACCTGAGTTTGCCGCGTAGCGCTCATTGGTGAGGGTTTCGACGAGTTCGGTAGGGTCGGACGGAAACGGGGGGTGATGCGGGGCTGTCCGTACCTTATGCAGTAGGTTCGCGGCTTGGTCATCGTCAGAAACCATCCAAGTTCCCCTGTTGGGTCGGCCGAGACAGAGAAGACCGCGCCCGGGCCGGAGATTGCCGTTTTGATAGGGCGATTGAGCTGCTAAAGACGTTCGGATGAACTGCTCTGGACAGCGGTAACGATCGGAGATAGCTTTGCACATTTAGAGGGGTCCAGATAAAGTCTCGCATAATTGAACCTAATTGGACTACAATCCGAACTCGAACAATGCTCGACCCGCCGATACCAGGATGACCTGGCGACCGTCGACGCTGAATGAGATCGGCGCCGCGTAGGTATCTCCTCCCAGGAAAACGCGCCACACCTCGCGTCCCGTCACCGAATCTATTGCAAAAGCGAACCCTTCCGATGCCCCGAACACGAGGCCCCCACCGGTCGCCAAGAGGCCACTATAACCATTAGCGAAAGACTCCCTCCAATTTGGAGAAAAACACTCCCACTTTTTGGCGCCGGTTACAACATTTACCGCTCGGACGACTGTGTGGTCCCGTTCGGCAGCGAGACCGGCGCTGCCAGGGTAGAATCCAAGATCCCCGCGCTTAGGGTTCCGGGACTTCGTGAATACGGAAGCCCCCTCCGTGGCCGGGATGAAGATCAATCCGTTCTTGTTGTCAAACGCGGCGTTTTGCCAGTTAGTACCACCCCCGACGCCGGGTCTCGTCAGTCGGCCCTCGGGTGAACCCTCGGCTTCTGAGGCGAGAATCGGACGCCCCGCCGAATCGAGACCTTTCGCCCAGTTTTGTTCGACGAAAGGCACACCCACGAGAAATTCACCGTTTGTTCGGTCGAGTACGTAGTAGAACCCGTTCCTATTGGCAACACAGATCACTCGGCGCAGGACACCCTTGATCGGGATATCCGCCATGATAGGAGTCTGGATAGCATCCCAGTCGTGTTCATCGTGAGGAGTGAATTGGAAATACCATGCCAGTTTCCCGGAGCCGGCATGCAGGGCGATTAGGCTGTCGGTGAAGAGGTTGTCTCCTGGACGGACATTCCCCTGTAGACCCGGGGCGGGATTGCCTACGCCCCAATAAAGAAGATCCAGCGACGGGTCGTAACTCCCCGTAATCCAAGTCGCGCCGCCACCGGTTCGCCACGCATCGTTCTTCCATGTGTCGTGTCCGAATTCACTCGGACCGGGGATTGTGTTGAACTTCCATTGTTGTTGGCCAGTTTGCGCATCGTAGGCCGACACGAAACCGCGAATCCCATACTCGCCACCAGCGACGCCAACGACGACCGACTTGTTTACGATGAGGGGCGCTCCTGTCAAAGTGAAACCGTCCGACGGGTTGACCACGGCAGTTTGCCAAATCACATTCCCATTGGTTGCATTGATGGCGACCAGAAAACCGTCGAGACTACCCAGGAACAAAACGTTCCCCAGAACGGCGAGACCTCTGTTCGGCATGCCGACCTCGATCGGTAGTTTATCGGGCAGACTTCGCCTATACTGCCATCTCACCTCCCCGGATCTAACATCCAAGGCAACAACATCGGAGGGCGGTTGCGTGATGAAAATGGCCCCGCCAACGACGACCGGTGTTGATTCGGTCTTTGATTCGGATGTGCCGAATTGACGGATCCATCGAACTCGAAGTCGCGACACATTCTCGCGCCTGATCTCGGCCAATGGCGTGTAACGTCGTCCATCGAGAGAACCTGAGTACGTCAACCACTGATCCGGCCTGCTTCCAGCCATCCGAATTTCTTCACCGCTCACTTGAATGTCAGTGCGGGCTGATTGTTCCGTCGTCTGTCCGGAAGTCGCAAGCCGTAGGGTTCTTAAGTAGCCGACGACCTGCCATCGCTCTTGGGGTGACATTGCGACGGCGGCCATGCCTGTCTGAGCAATACCGTCTCTTACGACCTTGTAGAGAGCGAGGTCACTGTCACCATGGCTGAGCCCCGAACGGTTCAGCCGCGGGGCCTGCCCCCCCGTTCCACCCTTACCATGGCACACCGCACAGCGTTCGCGGAATACCCGGGCACCAATTTGCTCATCGTTGCTTGTCGAGAATGGATTCGTGACCGCCCCTTCCAAGCTAAATCCCTGCTTGAGAAAGCCTTCCAGGCCGAAACCACCGCGAACGTGCGTCATAAACCAAAGCTCACCCCACGACAAGCCAGGGAGGTTGCCTTCCACTTTGCGCGCAAACAAGTGCGCGCGCCACGAAATCCTTTCCCATGTCCAACCATCGGTGACGGGATATAGCGAGTTTACTGGCTTCCACTTGAAGGCTGCCCAAACGGTGACGCCAATTACACCGATGGCAGCGATGCCGCAAAAACGCCTGCGCAAGTACTTAACTCTAGCGCAGCGATGATCCCGGTTCTTGGGTAAGATTGCTATAAACATGATCGCAAGTAATGTCCTAAAGTGCCGAATTGGGGCGTTCACCCCGCGCAGGTCGCCACAAGATCATGGTTTCTCCGGGCGCCTCCGGACCAGGAAAAGCCAGACTCTCACAACAAAACCCTCGCAGTCGCTTATGGTCTTTGATGATGAATGTTACCCGCACGGAGTCGTTTGCTGGGATGTACTATTTAAAGTGGACCTATCTTTACATTTATACAGAATACGCGACATCACACCTCGTGCTGCGATGCCGAAGACATCACCAGAAGACGATGAGAGATGTATTGGGACCGTGAACTGACTCCCAATACCCCCAGAAGCACCAACATCCTGACTAGAACTGCCAGTATAGGAACTCGCTCTGGCCGCCAAGATGAAGGACGCCGATCGCCACTATGGCCGAAACTGCGACCGCCCATGCCAGCGAGGGTCCCCATAGGATCCTGGGGTTGGTAGTCGCGACGTCATGTGGACTTGGCTTCCAGCCAAGCGCTGGTTCATACCGGCTCAATATCTGCAAAGTGTTCGGGCACGCGAGGGCAATGAATGCGGCGGCGGGGATCCAGATTGCCACGCTCTTCAAACCGATGCCACTTTTCAAGCCAATGCCATGCAGACCGAGCATTCCTTGAAAGAGATCGGCCGCAGTTTTCAGGTTTACGGAACGGAAAATCACCATCGATGCCGCCACGCACGTGAAGGTAATCATAAAGCCAGCGGGTTCCATCAATCGCGCATAGCGTGATTTATCACGCCAGAGTTTGGCCCCAGCAGCCGCCAAGCATGATTTACTACGAGAAAAAGGCCGTGAAGCAGGCCCCATACGATGAACGTGTAACCGGCGCCGTGCCAGATTCCCGACACAAGCATCGTCAACAAAGTGGGGAACATGACTAGCTCGATGAATGCCCCGGGACGCCGGTTCAGGCCGGAGAAACCTGGGCGTCCGCTGGCCGCTCGGCGTCGCGTCAACCAGAGGGACAGCGGATTGTAAATATACGCCGTTAGGAAGCGGGTCAACGTCATGTGCCATCGCAGCCAAAAGTCGATGATGCTCGAAGCCCGAAGAGGTGAGTTGAAGTTTGGAGGCAGCCGGACCCCGAACAACCGGGCAATGCCGAGTGCCATGTCGGTGTACCCCGAAAAGTCAAAATAAATCTGCAGTGTAAAGCCCACCGCCGCAATCCAGGCCGGCAACAACGCGATGCTGGTGCCCGAGGTAGCCTGCTCATAGATGGGCGTTACAAGTGGCGCGATGCTATCAGCGAGAAAAACCTTCTGGAACAGTCCGAACGCGAACAACGTCAAACCAACAGCTAAATTTTCCTTATCGAAATGGCAGGATGCGCGGCGGAATTGCGGCATCATCTCGCGGTAGTGCACAATGGGACCTGCGATCAACTGGGGAAGGAAGAGCACAAATAGGCAATACTCCTGCAGCGTGAATGACTCAATCCGACCCGCTTGAACGTCTATTAAGAAGGCGATCTTCTGAAAGGTAATGAACGATATTCCGAGCGGTAGGATGATGCGCGCCAAAAACAGCTGCGTGCCAAACGCGTCGTTGATGGCCCCTACCAGAAAATTCGAGTATTTGAAGTACCCAAGAAACGCAACGTTGAACGCGATGCCCACCAGGAGAATAGCTTGGGCCGCACCGCGGCTTCCCTGTTTGCCCAAACGCTGCAGCACGCGCGCCAGCACGAAGTTGATCAGCACCGAAGGTGCGATAATTAGGATATTCACCGGCCTCCACCAACCGTAGAAGAAGAGGGATGCGGCGATTACCCAACGAAGCGCCCACGTACGAGAGACCCTGCCCAGCGCAAAAAATACAGCTACGGTTACCGGCAGGAAGGCAAAGATAAACTCGTAAGAATTGAACAACATTCGCGAAGTCGCTCCTTATATGTCAGTCGTTACAGGGCCGGCAAGACCGCGCTCATCCTTTGCACGATCGCGCCGACGTTTTCAAACGACTCGACCTCAGCTACTCGAAACTTGATGCCAAACTCGATCTCGACTGCGACAATGAAGTTCACGTAGGCGAAAGAATCCCAATTGGGCACCTCCTCACGCTTGGTCTCCATTGTCAACACGATGGACTCGTCGGACAAAAGGTCGCGTAAAATCCGCGTTAACCTGTTTAGAATGTCTTGATCTGTCATGCTACTCCGACCTCCGGGCAATATGGGTAGACTGGGACACATAGTTCGATAACTGCAAGAACCACTGCGTCGCGCCGTCATGGGGCATAGCTTGTTGCGCAAGGGTGAAGCCGAGGCTCGAGTACAACTCCTTGACGACACCATTTTTCGAAGTTGGTATGTAGTCGGCACGAAACGTCCGTACACCCGCTCGATGCGCCGTCTCGACCGCGATATTCATCGCCTCCCGCTCCAGTTGCCGGCCAAATACCCGGCAGCTCATGACCCAGGTATCGATCTCGAGCAAATCGGGCGTCTGTGGGTCTGGACACAGAATCATCGCACTGACGAGACCATTGTCGCCGAACCTGTCGACGAGGCGGAATTGCAGAGTGAGACATCGGTCAGTGGCGACGAATCTCGCCACATCTTCAAGGGAATGACGTCGTGTCGTCGTATTGAACTGATTGGTCTTCCCGATCAGCTGTACGACACGCGCCAGATCGACGGTTTGGAAAGGTCCAAAGGTCACCGACATCTCAAGTCCGATCAGAAAGTCGTCCATGGTCTGCGACGACTCGAGAAAAGCGTCGCGCGAAGCGTTGGCTGAGTACTGCTCCCCGCGCCGGGAGTCGTCGGCGGTGAAGAGGACAGACTCGAAGTAGCCGGCGTCCGCCAGGCACCGGACGTATTGGGCTGGGTCACCCGGTAACTCGGGGACGGTTACCATGGGGAGGCTCTGCCGAATGCGCGCTCGCTCAGCGGGATTGTCGTCGACAAAGACCAAACTATCGATTCCAATGTTCAACTGATCGGCAATTCGCCTCAGGTTAACCGCCTTGTCTTCCCAGTTCGCGACGAAGGCCGCAATATCATTCCGCCTCAACAGCATCTCTGGATGGTCACGAAACACTGCTTCCGCGACCGCAGGATCATTCTTCGAGCAGATGGCCAGAATCACACCACGCTCTCTCAGTTGCTTGGCGTAACGCTGCAGCGCAAGGTGCGCTTCACCGGTCCCTGTGCCCTCCCCCAGGACAATCCCTTCCGGCCCGTCGTCGCCGATCACGCCACCCCAAAGAGTGTTGTCTAGATCAAGGACGAGACATTTCTTGGACAATCCGCGCTGGGCGGCGATGACCCTGGCGAGCAAGTCTCCATACGTGGGAGCAGCCTGTGGTGCGATTTCCAGCTTCGCTTGTAACCAACGCGTCACATCGAACCACGCATCCAATCCATCACGTTCACTGGCTCGTGCTATATCCAGAAGCAAAACGCCATCTTGAGCGGCTGCTTGTGACACACGTTCGTTCAGATGAGCGATCAACTGCGCCGGCGCGCCCGCAACCAGACGGTCATAACTGCCGAACAGGGGTTCGGCGACGTTTAAGAAAGTCTGTTGGATTACGGTCCCATGGAATACCTCGCGCGCTTTTCGCCAAAGCATACGGAAGCTCATCGATCGAACGGCCGATCGCCGCATCCGCTTCCGTAGCCGTCGCTGTTAGTGGCACGGCCGCAATCGCCTCCCGCGCGGTGAGAGAAAGCAAGACGATCTGGGGGCGCAGACGATGGAGTGGCGACTCCGCGTCGAGCAGTTGCTGCCGATACTGCCCGTATGGCGCGACGTGGACATCGATCAGCAACCGCCATCGCAAACCCGAGACTCGGATCGCTGGCACTAGATGGTCAACTGTCGCGGAAGCGAGAATCGCCAGCCGAACAGATGAGAATCCATTCGGTGATTCCGCACAAACTGTACCAAGAGCGCGATTCATCTGGATGGTTTCGAGATAGCCGAGCCGGTGCTCGGCCAGCGCAGCAAGCTTCTCCAGCCGATCCGCCGACGGCTCCATCGCTAGTCGAAGAGAACCTCGAAAGTCCTGGGGGGCAGGCAGCCAATCCATCATAGTTAGCGGTTCACGACCCTAGCGTTCCGCGTGTCGCGGGATGCAATTCCGGCCGATTGGCTGAGACACTTTCGAATCTGCGGGCCGGCCTCCTCAAGAAATGTAGCAGACCAACGTTCCGCGCTTTCCGTGTCGAGGTGAACCTGATCGAATGTGGTCAACCCAGACAGCCTTGGCGCCACCAGGTTCATGCCGAGCGCAGCGGCAACGGCCTTAGCCGTCCCGACGCCAGTCTTCACCGTTGGAACGATTGTCAATATGGTGCATGCGCGGTCGGCGGAGAGGCTAGGCAGAAACTCATTTCCCAACTTTGTATATAACGCGACCTTCTTCTGGTCGATATCGTCATCATAGGATACTGACTCACTCGTGAACCGGTCACCGGTCACGCGCCATGCACCCGTGGATCGCGACCGAAAGATCGCTTCGTCATGTCCACAAATCGCCTCAGAGGCCGTGCAAATCGCTTTGTGGATTCCTTGCCACTCGCGCTTCTCCTCATATCGATTCTTCGCCGACTCGTCCCGCATCACGGTCCCGCCGGGTCCAGTTTCGGATCGCTCAAAAAACGAGTCGATATTGATCACATAAACCTTCGCCTGCGGGCGCAGTTTGCGCAGCAGGGGCGCTTCAAACGTATAGTTCTCAAAGTGGGAAAAACCCAGCAAGTAGTACCTCTCGGAGAGCGACGAGAACCAGTCAGCCGTCGCCTTACTAGAGAACGCGAACTGCGTGCGGCTATTTCCGACAAAAAGCACGTGCGCATTCGCGGCGGCGGCTCGGGCCGCTGGCTCAAGATCAAACCAGATAGCACCGTGGTCGTAGTCACCGTAACTTGTCGCGCCGCAATACCCGAGGTACCCGTCGGAAGCGTATCCCGAAGCTTGGCAACTGAATATGCCGTGTTCTCTGAGGCTGTACCCTCCGGCACCAAGAGCCACAACGAGAACGAGTAACGTGTACGAACCCGATCTGGCCGCAAGCAGGAGGCTTCCAAGACCGCTCCGCTTCGGTACGTCGGTCGAATTGATGCGGGAAGCCTCAGCGTCTACCATTAACATCCTCCGCATCGATCCATCCGAGCGCGCCGGCCAATCCGGGTCAGAAGCCTCGCGCCCATGACTACGTGTCCGGCAGGTGTGGGCATTCTGCCCGCTTTGGGCGTCGTCGGCCAAAGCGCGGGCTTAGCGGCGTCACACCTTGGGTAAACGTGAGTGCGCTGCCATGTCAAATCTTCTCCGATGAGTTCAAAAGCACGAAGCTCTTTCGATAAGCTAACTAGCATATCGCGACATCCCTACCCCGGCTATTCGCTCAGACACTGCCGAATCCGCGGGCCGGCCTCCTCAAGAAACGCGGCAGACCAACGTTGCGCGCTTTCCGGATTGAGGTGCACCCGATCGAATGTGACCAACCCGGCTAGTCTGGGCGCCACTAGGTTCATACCGATCGCACCGGCAACGGCCTTGGCGGTTCCAAGGCCGGTTTCCACCGTCGGTACGATTGTTAATATTGTACATTTGCGGTCGGCGGAGAGCCTAGCCAAAAAGTCGCTTCCGAGCGCTGTGTACGACGCGAGCTTCTTCGGGTCGACATCGTCATCATAGGACACCGGCTCGCTCGGGAATGGGCCGCCAGTGACGAGCCAAGCACCGGTCGATCGTGCCCGAAAGAAGGCGCCTTCGTTTCCGCAAACAGTCTCAAAGGTCGCGCAGATCCCTTTGTGTATCCCTTGCCACTGCCGCTTCTCCTCATACTGATTCTTGGCGGACTCCCCAAGCATCACGGTCCTGCCAGGTCCAGTTTCGGTTCCATCAAAGAACGAGTCGATGTTGACCACATAAACCTTTGCCTTGGGGCGGAGTTTGCGCAGAAGGGGCGCTTCAAACGTAAAGTTCTCAGAGTGCGAAAAACCCAGCAGGTAGTAGCTCTCGGAGAGCGACGAGAACCAATCAGCGGTCGCCTTACTAGAGAACGCGAACTGCGTGCGGCTATTCCCGAGGAAAAGCACCTGCGCTCTCGCCGCGGCGGCGCTTGCCGCGGGCTCGAGACCAAACCAGATGGCCCCGTGGTCGTAGTCACCGTAACTCGGTACGTTGCAGTAGCTGAGGTACCGGTCCGAAGCGTATCCAGTGGCCGTGCAACTGAATATGCCGTACCTCCTGAGGCCGTACGCGCAGGCTCCAAGAGCCACCATGAGAACGAGCAATATGTAGAGATTTGATTTCTCACCAAGGACAAAGCTCGCCAACCTCGGCCCGGGTACGGCGGTCGCGTTTAGCTCGGGAGCTTTGCCGGATACGGTTAGCATCTTTAACAACATATATCCAGTGCGCCAGTTGCCGCCCAATCAGCCTGGGGATCTCGTGCCCGGAACCACGCAATCGTCGCCTTCAACCCTAGTTCTAAGGAGGTTCTTGGCCGCCAGCCCAGTTGATCGTACGTGCGCCGAACATCTGCAACCCGCACCTGCTCCATCTGCCGATCCGCAACCGCTCCGAACTTCGGACGAATGTCAGTGCCTATCAGTCGCGCAATCAGTAAGGCAATGGCACGGACATCGGTCAGACAGCCCGATCCCAGGTCAACCGTCCTACCCAAGACATCCTCTGAGCAGGCGCATGCGAGCAATCCCTCGATCACGTCATCGATGTAGATCCAATCGACTTTTCGTTCGCCACTACTCAATTTCGGCGCCTCGCCCGAGAGGAGTGAGGAGATAACGTAAGGCACGCAGCGCGAATAGGGTTGGCGTCCTGGCCCGTAAACCATAAAGATCCGGGTGTTTACCACTGGTGATCGATACAATGTGTGAAACATCTGAGCGTAGGCTCGCGCCGCCCACTTTGAGGCAGTATAGGGCGAACTGCACACCTTCACGCCATCTTCGGCCGGCTCCTCTAATGATCCCGCCAGCACGATTCGCCCACAACCCAATTCAGTGACCCCAAGAAGCAGGTTTATAGTTGCATGAAGGTTGTGTTCGAGAGTCGGAAGCACCACCTCAATGTTGCGCCCTCCGGTGACACAACCAGCTAAATGGAATACTACATCCGGCTGCACCGCAGCCAGCAGGCTGCGAGTCGCTCCTGTATCCCGAAGGTCAGCACGCCACCATCGAATCTCGCCCCGATCATCGGTTTGGGCTGTTCGCGAAACCGCATGGACCTCCGCACCCTCTCTCAAGAGGCGGCGGCGCAAGTGCGTACCGATGTGGCCAGTTGCGCCTGTAACTAAGATTCTTCGCATTGTAATCATTACACTGGAGTACGTTTGCTTCAAAGCGCCAATTCAAACCAAACCGGTTGTAGACTTACTCAACGGCCAGTTACGGCGATCGTCTGAGCCGGTCAGACTGACCCTTAAGAACGAGAAACTATGATCTCTCCTAGCTACGCCGAAGCCAAGATTTCCTCTGCAACCGGGGAACGCCTCCTAAATTCGCGGAGGAGATCCAGGTACAAACATTTCTGTCCCGCGACAAACAAGAGTATCCCGAAGAATGTAAAAAGAAGAACGCTAGTTTCTAGAACAAGTCGGGGCAAAGTAGAAAAAAACGGACCGCAGATTAGACGGAATCCGAAGGCGATACCTCCAGCCAGGATGCCACAGGCCAGCGGTCGACTCGCGGCGAAGAAAATATCTCGGAAGGAAACCGCCGTTCCGTGTACGCACCACGCGATAAACGGAATAACCCACAACATCATCACCACTGAGTAGGCGAATGCGACTCCCTTGGTCCATACGCCAATCCGATAACGTAACCCGCAATAATGGAAGGAGCGAAGACCAGAGCAATCTTCAAGCTCCGCTTCACCAACCCGAGTGAGTAGAGGAGCCATCCCAGAGGATTGATGAGCGCGAAAGTCAGAATGGTCGGAGCCAGCAAGCGAAAAATAGGGACCGCTTCTTTCCACTTCGGCCCCAGGAGAACGAAAACGACGTCGTCAGCAAATAGCACACAAGCTATCGTCATAGGCAGCGTCATTGCCAGGACTAGTGAGTAACCCTTCAGAAAGTAGCTCCTCAACCGACTGGGGTCGTCCTGGAGCCGCGACAACGCCGAAAACGCTACCTCACCGACGGCTGAATTCAAATTGGCTGTCGGAATGTTGACCAGCTGGTAAGCCCTTCCGTAGATCCCGATTGCATCGGCCCCCCAGAAGCGGCCTATTAGAACTTTCTCAGCGTTATAAGCAACATAAGCTACGAGACCATTCAGAGTGAGGGTGCCGCCAAAACGCATCATCGAGCGAATCCCAGCACGCCTGCGAGGCAACCCTGGCATCCATCTCGTGGTCAGCCAGAGACCAGTCGTGCTTGCGATTGGAAGTGTGAGCGTCATCGCTACAAGGGACCAATACCCGTAGCCAGCCTTGGCCCCCCCGATCGCAATTGCAGTACCCACAATCAAGGAGACTACGCCTATCACTGCCAGAGCGGTAAATCGCATTTGGCGCTGGAGAAGCACTGAGTGTTGTACTCCTGCCGCGTTGAAGAGAAAGCCGGCCGCCAAAACGACCGTCACGCCAAAAAGCCGTGGCTCGTGGTAAAAGGCAGCGATGACGGGTGCCATTGCCACTGCCAGAAGCCCGAGCAGTGCGCCAACCGAGATATTGATCCAGAATAAAGTTGAAATCTGGTCCTCCGTAACGGTCGTACGCTGCACTGCGGCGGAAGAAAGCCCAAAATCCCGGAACAGATCCAAGACTCCAGTGAAAGCTGTGACCATACCCACTAAACCGAAGTCTTTCGGGCCTAAGAGCCGAGCCAATACCATGAGAGATCCTCCACGAAGGAGGAAATTTGCCCCTTGGGCGCAGATTCTTGCGAGACCACCACGAATAGTTCGCTGCTTCAGATCCTTCATCGCGTTCCCAAGTCCACCGTAGGCGTTGTCAACCGCGTACTCTCCGGGTCGCAGATTTCGGAGCAATTTACAATGCTAAGTTTCATGCGATCTTGTTCCATTCACAGCACTAGCTTGCGGCAGTAGAAAGCCTCGGCGTAACCGCTGGGGGCGTTGCATTCCATCCCCCGCAGCCGCATGAGCGAGAGAAAGGTGTCCTCTCGAAACCAGCGCTTGCAGTGTTGGGACTGGAAGGCATCCATGATGTAACGAACCTTTTTCTGGCACACCTCGGCCTGGAGCGGCACAAACACGCTCGGCTGTCCCAAGTCACCGTCGTATTTCGGAATTTCGTACTCCAGAATCAAATGGTCCCGAAATGTATTCCAGGTCAGTTCCGCAATCAGGCGATGGTCTTGATGCGCGTCTTTGCGGTTGTGAGTGAAGATGAGGTCCGGCGAGACCGACTGCTTCAACTCTTCGAAAACTGCCTTCACTTCGGCACCCACAAACGGCATGAATCCGTCCGGGAAAGTCTTCAGCACTGGTCCCTTCAGTCCGGTAGGACCGGCGAACAGCGAAGCCGCGCGACTTGCGCCTCCGCCTCTCGGACTCCAATTGCGCTGAAGACCACCCAGTGAAAGGACACAGCCTGGGTATTCGTCGGCCAATCGGAGGATCGTGCCGCCGCAGCCAATTTCGATATCGTCGGAATGGCAGCCTAGGCACAAAATCTGCAAGGCTTCGCTGCGCCTCACTACCCAGATTCAGGTGGATCATGCGCTGAGCCGCAATCGGCACTCGCGTCATTCGCGGCTGGACCGGGCAGCTTGTGCCAGACCTTCCATGGCGCCGACCCCTGGTTCAGTTCCTCAAGGCGTTGCTTGTCCTTAAAGGTGTCCATGCATTGCCAAAAGCCGGTGTATTTGTAAGCCAACAAGGCCTGCTTATCAATCAGCCGCTGAAACGGCTCTCGAACCAGTTCGTCGCCCGGATGAATATAACGAAAGATCTCATTGCGCAGAGCGAAGAATCCGCCGTTGATCCAGATGTCGGTCCGATTCAGCGCGGAAATGTTCGTGACTATTCCTCCAGGACCGACATTGACGATGTCAAAACTTGCCGTGGGCTGCACCAGCAGCAGGGAAGCTGATGGCGTGACTCTGACGAAATACCTCAAGCATCAGAGGCAGTGGGAGGTCGCTCAGCCCATCGCCATAGTTCGCTAGAAACATCTCCTCTCCGTTTAGATGGGGTTCTACTGCTTTGAGTCGCTCACCGATCGTGGCGTTGGCTCCGGTTTCTACGAAGGTGATCGTCCAGTCGTCTATATCGCGGTTCAAGAAGTGGATCTTTTTCCCGGCTTGTGACCAGACGAAATCGTTGGAGACGGATTCGTCGTAGTGCAGGAAGTAATCCTTGATGCAGTTACCCTTATAGCCGAGGCAGAGCACGAAGTCCTTATGACCAAAGTGGGCGTAATATTTCATCAGGTGCCAGAGAATCGGTCGCGTTCCGATCTGCACCATCGGTTTGGGGACATCGTCGGCGTATCCCCTGAGCCGCATCCCGGCTCCTCCGCAGAAGAGAACCACTTTCATAAACTCACCTCCGCCTGTTCCGTCTCAATAGAGCGCCACTTTCGGAATCGGCACTACAAAGCGGCCACCCCACTCCCGAATGAACTGCAGTTGCTGCCATGATTTCATCTTTCAGGTTCCAGGGTAGGATTACGACATAGTCCGGTCTTGTCTCGACGAATCCGATCGGGATGATGGATCGGGATGTGCGTGCCCGGCAAAAAGCGCCCCTGCTTGTAGGCGTTTCGATCGACCGTATACTCGATGAGGTCCTTGCCAATGCCGCAGTAATGCAGCAGCGTTGCGCTCTTGCCGGGCGCTCCATACCCGGCTACTGACTTGCCCTGCCGAGCCGCCGTGATCAAGAATTCCATAAGGGCCAACTTTGTCTGCTTCACGTTGCGGGCAAAACTATCGTAACCTTCCACCGAAGCCAACCCCGCCCTCCTCCTCTGCCGCGATCAACTCCCGGACGGTCGGCTCAATACCGCGTGTCTGGTTCTCCGACCGGCAGGCGTAGACACGGAGCGAACCACCGTGCGTCGTCAACTCTTCTACGTCGAACACCTTGAGTCCGTGAGACTCCAGGATGCGTAAAGTGGAGAGCATGGAAAAATAGGAAAAGTGCTCGTGGTATATCGTGTCGAATTCGTTGCGCTCCATCAGCCGGAGAAGATGCGGGAACTCCAGGGTAAGAACACCATCGGGCTTAAGCAGGATCTTGAGCCCTTCCACAAAATCGTTCAGGTCCGGGACTTGCGCCAGCACATTGTTGCCGAGAACCAAGTCGGCACAACGGCCTTCTGCCGCCAATTCTTCCGCCAGGCGCGCGCCGAAAAACCGCACCAGAGTGGGGACCCCTTTTTCGACTGCCACTTTGGCCACATTCGCCGCCGGCTCAATGCCCAACACGGGCACGTTCCGCTCGACGAAGTATTGCAACAGGTAACCATCGTTACTGGCCACCTCAACGACGAAGCTCTCCCCGCTTAAGGCGAGTCGCGTGACCATCTTGTTGCAATAGTTCTCGGCATGTTTGAGCCAGGAATCGGAGTAGGAAGAGAAATATGCGTAGTCGCTAAAGATATTCTCCGCGCTCTCATATTGCTCCAGTTGCACCAAGAAGCACTGATCGCAGACGTAGACATGGAGTGGGTAGTAGACCTCGCCACGGTTAAATTCGGAGGGCGACGGATAGGTCTCGCAAAGGGGGGACATCCCTAGATCAACGAAAGTGCGCCGCAGGCCCCCACTGCAAAAGCGGCACAGTTTAGTTGACGTTCCTTGCTGTCGGGTGTCGGCTGGAGTCGTTATTGTGGCCATAGGTGCTCTTCGGGAATTGGGGCCGGATCAGGCAACCACTGCAGCCTCGACAGGTTGGGGAAACCATCGCAGCGAACTGCTCAACCGCCCTGCCTTCATCATCTTCTGTATGTGGCTGATCCGTGTGTAGCGGCCACGCTCAAGATCGGCGAAGCTCAGCCCTACCTCCCGATACGCTTCATATAGTTCTTGCGCCCCTTTGCGGGCGTTCCATTGGGGACGGAAGTTCGGCAGAACGCACCCGATCTTGTCACAATTGATGCGGTAGCAACGCTTGTCCGGTCCACCGTCGGCAGCGTACTCTATACGGCAGCCTGGAACAGTTTCAGCGACGATGGCGGCTAAGTCGCGGATGCGGTAGTTTTCCTCAGTCCGGCCGACATTGAAGGTCTCGTTGTGGATGGCGTCTTCCGGAGCTTCGAGCACACTCAGGATGGCTGCGGTAATGTCGCGGATATGCACGATGGGACGCCACGGGGTCCCGTCGCTCTTGATGTAGACTTTGCCGGTGGTATATGCCCAAGCCACCAAGTCGTTCAAAACAACATCCAGCCGCAGCCTGGGAGAGGCGCCGTAAGCCGTCGCATTCCTAAGGTAGGTCGGACTGAAATTATCATCGGCGAGTAGTGTCAAATCACGCTCCACGAGGACTTTGGACTCGGCATAAGCTGTCACTGGGCTGAGCGGGGCGGTTTCATCATGGATCGCTTCTCCGGCTGCACCATACGTGCTGCAGGACGAGGAGAAGACGAAGCGACGCGCTCCTGCCTCTTTGGCTAATTCGG
The DNA here is from genome assembly GCA_963803725.1 of Bryobacterales bacterium. Lineage (GTDB taxonomy): Bacteria > Acidobacteriota > Terriglobia > Bryobacterales > Bryobacteraceae > JOPF133. The sequence continues at coordinate 306,412 of CAWDOH010000003.1, forward strand.
CCAACCGGACCGAGGCCCGGTGGTTGATGTCGTATGTAAGGTCGCCATTCAGGTTGCCTAACGGGTCATTCGACAACGCAGCCAGATGGACCACGGCGTCAAAGCCATCGAGGTCTGCTGTCGTCAAGTCGCGGATGTCTTTGCGAATCTCTGGAATGTCCCGCGTCCGTTCACCAAACTCGCAGCCCGCAAAGAGGTCTACATCCAGGCCGATAACCTCATGCCCGGCGGAGCGCAAAATGGGCCCGGCAACCGCGCCGATATACCCTTTATGGCCGGTCAATAGTAATCTCATGTCGTACCCCTATTTAGCACTCAGGCGCCCAATCGATTTCGACAATGCTATTAGACTGATGCTAAAGCAGTTATATCAAGGCGCGAGGATTCCCCGAGGTCGCTAATCCCAAAGTTTGGGATCTGTTGCGTAACATGGCAACGCCTTCTTCGATTTCGGGGAAAATCGGGGAGTGCCAGATTGCTTTTCGGTTCATGCAACCGCGCATCCCTACAAGATCGGGTTAAAGCAATACCACAAGGCCCTGATGGATTACCACTACAAGACGTCGGGTGAGGCAGAGGGAACCGTCCCACCACAGGCCTCCTCTGGGACGGGGGCCAGCAGGCCACTCTGGGATAGCAACTCCGCGGCTTCGCTGACAACTGAGAAGGGAATCCCGGACCGCTCCGCAATATCCAGCAAGGAGTGCTCTCCATCGGAGAGATTCAGCACCCAGAGGCGCGCTGAGATCTCAAGTCCGAGGGCCTCGCCGCCTGTGGACCGGTAGAGGTTTCGGCGCCCTAGTTGCGGTTCACAGTAGGGGCTTTGGTTGCGGTATCGCAGATTGTTTTCTAATACATCCACAATGGCGGAACACACGCGAAGCGATCCGGCCAGTTGGAGCGGCTGGATAAAAGAAAGATTGTCAGCTGAGGTGTGATATTCCGGAAACGTGCCCCAAACACTCCGCATCAGGCAGCCGACAGGGAGATTGAAACCCGGTGAGCAATACTGCCGCTCGTCATAGCCATAAGGGGAGAATTCCAGAATCTTGAAGGATTCCGCATGGTGCTGGAGAACATGTGCAGCGGCTCGATCAATCCCGGCGTTCCCGCGGCGGCTCTTTTTGTAGTGGAATCCGCCTGCGTCTCCAATACACGTTAGCACCAAGCCATGTCGGATGCGGCCAACCGTCTCGCGGTTTCGCGCAAGCCATGTGATAGCCCCGATCGTGCCGGGAATGAACAGGAACCTATAGGAGTAGCGAAGGTCCTGTCCGAACAGAAACTGCGCCAGAAACGTCGCCACTGCTAATCCGGAGAGGTTATCATTCGCCAGGGACGGATGGCAGGCATGACATGAGATCAAAACCTCATCCGAAGAGCGTCCGGCCACATAGCACTCTCCATATGTCAAATGCCCATCTGCGAGAGTAGAGTCGATGCGTACCTCGTAGTCGCCATCCTCGAGGGCCAGCATTTGGTTATGGGAAAGACAAAATCCCCAGTCTTCCTTGTAGTAAGACGTTCGGTAGGGGATCCAATCGGGATGCTCCGGAATTGTGAAGAGATGCGGCTTGAGTCTCGCTCAGCGGCATGGTCGCGTGCACCGGTGTACTGTAATTCATCAAGTGCAGGTTGCATTGCTGAAAGTCCACAACGCGCTTGCCATCCGGCGCTTTGATATATGCATCTCGAATGTTCCACTCTTTGGGCACGGTCCAGTCGAAGACAGGCGTCCCCGTTGGTACTTCGCTGGTCTGCAGCGGAATTCGATCCTGAATCAGGGCCAGAGTCCGCCGGATCCCGTTGCCGGTGATGCTCCGGCAAATCGGGTAAAGATCCGACGCGAAGCGATGCAACTCCTGACCGATTTTTGCCACGTCCGTCTGATCCAATTGCTTCAAGGAGGCCACCGCTTTATTCAAAGTTCGGGTATGCTCGGTCCCGTTCGGAAATCACTTGGACTTCTCGCGGCCAGGCAATCCGGAATGCCGGATCATTCCATCGGAGTCCTCGGGCACACTCCGGGTGATAGAATTCCGACATCTGATAAAAGACCTCAGCCTCGTCCTCGAGGGTCAGAAAGCCGTGCCCGCATCCCTCCGGGACGTAGACCATGTTCCGTCTGATCAGCCGTCAGAACGACTGCCGATCCAGTCCCTGAACGTTGGCGAGTCCGGGCGCAGATCAACCACCACGTCATAGATCGATCGCCTGGTGCAGCGCACTAATTTAGTCTCGGCAAAAGGCGGCGCTCGAATAATGCATGCCACGCAGCGTTCCCTTGCGGGCGTTAAAGGATACGCTGCATTGCACCAGTTTGGGATTCAGCTTGTTGTCTTCAAATTCTTTCTGGCACCAGCAACGCGCGAATGAACCACGCTCGTCGGGTTTGGACTCGACATGAATCTCGAAAACGCCCTGCAGCTTGGTTTCTCGAAAGGTCATACCCGAACCGTAGTCTCGTGCTGCGCGGACCCTCTCGCGGTGCCGGGACCTACTTCAAAAGCCGCTGCGTAGCGTATCCTCCAATCCTCCCTGCTCTTGTCCAACGGCTCTAACCCGGCATATTGAAACGGCCATACGCCTCTCAACCACGGATCGCCTTCATGAATTTCCTCGAGCAATTCCTGCAGCGGCCTCCATCCTAACTCATTTGCAATCCGGGTCCTGACATCCAAATCCACGCCGGATACAAAAAGATACCCATGCGGAGTTACCAACCGAGCGATGTTACGCAAGCACCTCTCCGCTTCCGGGACACCCATATGGCAAAGAAAATTATTCGCTACCACAATATCCTGATGCCCCAAGACATTGACTAAATCCGGGGCACCGGCATCTGCTACATGCCAGCTGATGTCTTGCTTGATCCACCGCTTAACCGAAATGACATCGCCATCTCTGTCAAACAATTCTTGCGTCTCTGCCGCGGTCATGCGCTCCGCGATGTTCATACCCGTCAGTTCCGAGGCCGTCAGCGAGTATACCCCGCATCGTGCAACTTCCACCGCCTGCCTAGAAATATCCACCCCATGCAGGATCAACTTCAAGTCGGGCCGTGCAGACCGTATCCCCCACGCCACCGAATAAGCCTGTGGGCCGGTGCTGCAACCCAATACGGCGACCCTTAAAATATCGCCTTCCCTCTTGGCATCCAGGAGACGCCGGATCAAGTCGATCTCGGCGCGATTCCGAAGAAACAGTGTGCAAAAAGCTTGGCCCCGCAGGCTTCGCGTCCGAACTAACCAATGCAAGAAGTTGCCATACGAACGTACGGGCCTAAGCGCGGTCCAGGACCCGAGAAGATGATTCCAAAGACGCTCATTGAGCCGCAAAAACAAATTCAGCGGCGACTTCCCGAAGACCGTCCCTCTCAATAACCGTTGCGCCCAGGTTCCGCGATCTATGACACTACCAACATCTGGATCCACTACGTCCGGATTCCATTTGGTGTGGGTGTCATTGCCGCTGAACAACCGCGGTCTTGCAAACGCTATAAGTGTCATTTTGCCTGAATAACAGAATTCGACTCCAGGCGGCACCTCAACCAGAAGCCCAGGCGCAACGTCATATCTTTGACTATCGATAGTGAAATACCCAATTCCCGCGAGAACATAATAGGTCCGCGTCACCTTCTTGCTCACCATGAAGGTATCGTGCCCCTTTTCGACCTCAATATAGTAAACGTCGGCATCTTGGTTGAGGGGTCCAAATGCGTACCCCAACAACCCTTTGCCCGTAAATGACACCGAGGTTGGCAGTGAATACTTATACGGCATTGCTATGCTATCCTCTTCTTCGGTTTTGATGCCAAGGTTTTTGAAAAGTTACGCCGAACCTCGGCAGACTCACTCTGCGACAGCCATAACACTTTTTATTCGCCTCTTAGCATCGCGTGCTAGTACTTCTTTGACAATTAGTCTGTACTGTTCGTCCAACGCGTTACGGAACTCGTCCACTCTCTGTCGGATCATGTTTCTCAGGCGCGGGGCATTTGTCTCAAGTCTGCAGAATTGTTCGATCAACCTCTCCACGTTTAACTGCTTGATATCCTGGCAATATTCCCCCAAACCCATGTCTTGCATGAGGGACGTACACTTGGGATGGAATGAGATGGAAATGACGGGCTTGTTGAGAGCGAGCGCCCAAACGACATTGTGAAACCGTGTGGCAACGACGAAATCCGTTTCCCAGAGCTGTGCAAGTGAGTGTTCAATAGACGTTGCTGGTTCATCAATGATTCGTTCGTCATCGCAGACCCCAAGGCGAGCTTTCAGCAGCAGTTTAAATTCTGTCGCGACAGGCTTATCGCTCAGATCCCCGATAAGTAAACGAATATCATAGCCATGTAGCAGCATCCATTGCACAAAGACGACGAGCTGCTCTAAATACGTCGAATAAGTGCGGGTGCTGGGTGCATCATCGCTGAGCGAGTTGTGGTACAGCATCAAACCGAGCCCGACGACAGGCCGGCGCGCTATGGGCATTGCCGACCGAAGTTTGAATTCGTTCGCTATGCTAAAGACGAGATCAGGGTATACTCTGTCGCTGGCTGCCGCCGCTCCGATCGACGTCAAATACTTTTTACAAGCGTCGTCTCGATAAGAACGGAAGTCTGCCAGGGCAAGCGCGTACTTTACCAGCCACCTGCCCATGCGGCTGGATATCGGCCCCGCTCCAACGCTCACGAAGAGAAGTCTGCAGCCACGTATTTTCGCGATCAATGACCATTTGAGTAGTCCATAAGGTCCCCAAGTTCTGAGGCCGTAGGCGTCCGTAAGCAGCCCCGTTCCTGGAACAATGAAGACGTCTGTATGCTTGAGTGTCCGAAAGGCCTTGACCCACCGATAAAGTTCGCTGGGAACGCCAACAAAGAAGGACCGAAGTGCTCTCGCTGCTCGATTGCGAGGCATCCAGAACTCGAGGAACGTCGGGCACATAGAAACAGCAGTGAGGTTGTTGTTGCTCGCGGTGGCGGCGGGGCCAGTACAGATGCAGTTTAATTCAACGTCGGGCACGAGTAGACGCAGATGATAAAGAAAGGCTCTAAGGGTACTGTCGTTACCGAAGTTACCCAGGCCAAAGTTCCCAAACAATGCGAAGGTTCTCGGCTTCCGTTCGGGTTGAGGGGCGCTTACGTCGCAACACATTCTGCTCAACGCTTTGTCTCCCAAATCGCGATCTTCTTACGTACTCTCGAATGTGCCAAGTAGGTCGTCATCGATTGATCGCTGTTCGCGACTCCGCCGCTTCCGAAGACGGACTAACCGCACCGACTTCCAAAACAACCTTTCTCATCTGGTGGTTTCTAATCTTTCTCAATGACAACAACCTCCTCATGCTGGCGAAGGCGGACTTCGGCTCCAGCACCGAATCGCATAGTTCTACGACCGCCGCCCTTACCAAACGCGCACGGTTGAAATCTATTTCCATCGTGGCGAAGGTTCTCTTGTGGTATGACCAAAACTCGGGGTCGCGCTCGACGAAGAGACGGCGGCCGAGAAACTTATAGTACTGAGACAACTGACGGTCAAGACATTCGTCAAACTCCCCACTAGTGAGGCACGCACGGCCATAACTAAATAGTAGATCCAGCGAGCTTCTGAAGTGGGCTCCTATGTCCGCGGAAAGAGCCGCAACTGACGCAGCGCGGGGCCTGGAGAACGTCAACAGTTCATGGACGAAACCTAGGTCCGACTTCGCAAGAAGTGCAAAGCACACCTCGAAGTCCGCGAACATGTCGGTCTCGAGGTAGAAGGGATTGCGAGTTCTAACTAGGTCTGCCCGGTACAGGACGGAGGTTGGTGAGCCGAATAATAGCAGTTTGTCTAACAGGAATTGACGACAGGCTTCAGTGCCTGCAACCAGCCGCTTCCCGTAAGGCAACCCAGTAATCCGAACTTGCTGCCCGAACTGCTGGTGCGCGCTCACGACCCCTACAGAGGGATACGCCTCGGCAACGGCGACCATTTTCTCCAAACAGCCTGCGAAAATCCAATCGTCGCCAAGGACCACCTTGCAGTATTTGCTCGCGGGCGAGATCTGCCGGAGTGCTAAGTTGTGGTTGGCTATCATGTTCAGAAACCGCTTGTTCTCATGAATCCGAATCCTTGAATCCTTTATGGCATAGCGATGAGCGATTTCTAGAGATCGATCCGTGCTGCAGTTGTTGACGATCGTTAATTCCCAATTGCGATAAGTCTGAGCGAGGACGCTTTCAATACACTCCGCCAGGTACTCCTCTTCGTTATACACAGGAGTGACAATGCTCACCATGGGATCTTGCGTAATGTTCATCCGTATAGACCTCCTATTCTGTCTGTCGTTCGGGAGCTTTCCACTTAGGTGCAGTCGGCGTTAAAGGGGCACCACGGCTTGCTAGGTCAGCACTCCGAGCTGTTGCGTTAACTTCCGCCCCATGGCCTGCGGAGTCAATCGGGACGGCATCGATTGCGCCCGGGCCTCTGAGCTGTCCCATGCGCCAGGCTCGCTTCTCGGGATCGTACTGCCTAATTATCGTTGCTGGCATCCCAAAAACTACGGAGTAGTCGGGGATGCTTCGCGTCACGACTGAATTGGCCGAAACAACACAATGACGGCCTATCGTCAGCTCGCCTCTCGAGCATAAGATGGCCGCCCCACGGCCGATCCAAGATCCTTCGCCAATTCGGATGGTGCCGCCTTCCGTTATTCCTTGTTTGATGATTGGCAATTCGAGATCTTCATAGGCGTGGTTGTGGTCTTGAATGACGACTTGTTGGCCGACGAGCACATCGCGCTCTATGTGCACTCGATTCTTGCCGGATATAACACTGTCGGAGCCTATGCTGCAGTTGTCATCAATGACAATCGTGGGATCACCGATGAGATCAGCCGTGGCGACGTTGAGCCACACGCGCTCGAGCAGGTTTACCGAGTTTCCAATACTGATCCTAGGCGCCCGTTGCCGGCTCAGTTTATTCGTGAAATGAAACGACACATTACGCCCTATTGAGGCAAAAGGGTACGTAAGGCTAACCCAGCCGCTATACATCTTCGTAAGGCCCCTTGGGAAAATCTCCAATGGGTCCGCAAACGGCCGGCGGTTGTTCCAATGCTGCACGTTTTTTAATCCTTAGAGTTGATTCCCGGCGATAGAAAGAGGGCATTGCTCTTCAGCCGCCGGTTGCCAGCCAACCCACACTGCGCACGCCTTGGTCCTGAACGAGTCAAAACGAGTCGAAGGTGCTTGGTCGTCTGGAAGTTCGAAGAGACCACAGATCTGATGAATGGATCGACGCCGGCTTCTCACAATTAAGCCCCTTAAGCCCCTTCCTTCTGGAAGATGGCATGGATGGACTCACCTTGACCTACCAGAGGGGCCATCGCCAGCAGAACGCGCAAAACAGTCATGCGGAGCAACTTTCGCGCCGCCCTCCAGGGCAGGCCGGCATCGCCTCGGAACGCCACGGGCGTTGGCCTAATGCCGACCGTCCGGAAGATGTCATCCCACACATAACGCAGGCTGGTCCCGACGGCAGGGTTCCGCCGCGTTTCGAGCGACACCTCCCGAAGGCCCACAGACACGGCCAGGAATTTGAGAGATTCCGGCGAGTAGTGGAACAGGTGTCGTGGCAGCTCCAGCCCATGCCAGTAGCTTCCGAACACGCGCGCTTCGGCGGACTCGACGTTAGGCACCAGGACGTAAAAAATTCCTCCTGGCTTAAGCCATTGGGCGACGCGAGCCATCACCCTCCGCGGCTCATAGAGATGCTCAAACACATCGAAACAGGTAATCACGTCAAAGGATTCGCGCGGGAAGGGGGCGTCCAGGATATCCCCGACAGACACTTGGGCCCCGCTCCGCGCTTCGGCTGTCGAGGCACACTCGGCTGACATCTCGATTCCATACAACCGCCAGGATTCGCCCTTCAGAGATTCGAGAAACGCTCCCGAGCTGCAGCCCAGGTCCAGGAGCGCCCCGGACCGCTTGTGTGGCGCGAGCGCCGACTTGCGGTCCCGCCAGCGATGTGGCGAATTCTCGCCCCCAGCCGAAATCAATTTGTGATAAGCATCCGTATAGTGCCGGTGCATTTCTGACGGCTTGGGCGGATTGTTCAGCCACACCAGCGAACACGCCGCGCAACGAACCAGCGTATACTTCTCTGGCCTGCCGTGGAGCCGATCTGGCGCCCGCAACAACTCTTTCGCGCCTGTTCGGCCGCAGGTAGGACACGGCTCAAAATTCTGATTCCCGCCCCTAATCCCATCCGCGCCGTTCGGGGCCGAGTCCCGTTCTGATATCGGCGCTAACTGCGCACCACCGCCTCGGGGGTTTGCGCCTCTGACGCTCAGATTCTTATACGACATTTGCCAGATCTTTCCTGCTCTCCTGGTGGTGGCGTACCGTTCGGAGCGCGAGTCGAGGGTTAACCCACGTCAAAAGCCCTTTCACAGCCACACCGAACGTCAGGTACATCCTGGCTGCTCTCCAGACGGCCTCCCGTGCCTTTCCGTATTGGCCAGTTTGCAAATACCAGTTGGCCCACCCGCTGTGGATCGAGCTCAACTGCTCTTGAATGAGCTTGCGGATGTGCCTCGGCAGGCCATCGCTCAAGCGCAGGAGCCCCTCGAGTCGGAGTTGGCTGTCCCGAAGAAAGAAGTCCATCTTGTTCCAATCTGCGCTCACTCCCACGTGGCGGATTTCCGCCGGCGATCGATCGAACCAGACCAAGGGGCGGTTTACGTAACAGAAGCCCGTGCGCATGGCCAGCCGAAATAGGAATTCGCTGTCCTGGCTATAGGGCAGTCCAGGATCGAACCCTGTTTTTCTCACCACATCGGCGCGGGCCAGGAACGATGATAAGCAGACGACCATGCCGGCGCCGCCAGGCCTCACCAGCAATTTCAGGACGTCCTTATTGACGCCCATGGTGCCCGCATGCCGATAACTGTCTTCCCCCATTTGAAATAAGGTGCGTGTTTCGGAGTGATTGAAGAGCCGGGTATCCGTGTAACACCCGCCGCACTCGGCGCCAAAGCGTTCCAGGGCTTTGAACTGCCATTCGAGCTTGTCCTTTTCCCAGAGATCGTCAGAATCCAGAAACGCGATCCATTCGCCGCGCGCCTCCGCGATTCCCCTGTTCCGCGCTACGCTCGCCCCCTGATTGGCTTGAGGGTAGTAACGGATCCGATGGCCAAAGGTTTCCCCGAGAATCTTTCCTGTGCCATCCGAGGACCCGTCATCGACGACGACTACTTCCAGGTCGGTGAAAGTCTGGGCCAAGACGCTATCGATGGTGTCGCGGACTTTGTCCGCCCTGTTATAGGTCGGGATGACGACCGATACTTTGGGATTCATGATACCAGTTCTCTACCGATTGGCCCCTGTTTTCTCAGCAATCCGTCGAGCGATCGGCGAGAGGTGAAGACCCATTCGTGCCCTTGACGCAGACGGCCTCTCGATCTTGGCCGAACTCACTTGACGTTCCTCTAGTGTAGCTCGCAATCGTATCGCGATAGACTTGAAGAAGTTTTTCGCCAGCCGCCGTCCAGGTGAGCTCTGGGACAGTCGCGAGCGACGTTGCCCGGAGCCGATCCAGGAGGGCGCGATCCTCGTGGAGCATGGTGATGTGTTGGGTAATGGCTGGGATGTCGCCGACACGATGTACCAGTCCAGTTTCCATGTGTCTGCAGAGTTCCGTGCAGGCTTCGGATGCCAGGGGAACGCATCCGCTACCCATCGCTTCCGTGATGACAAGCCCAAAGCCCTCTTCGATACTGGGAAGAATCAGAATATCGCTTTTCCGCATCAGCTCGGGCACATCGTTTCGGTGACCCAGCACCCTGACGCTGGGATGTGCGAGCATGGGCTCGAGTTTCTCCCGGTACGCCGGCAGGAATTCTCCGGCGATCAGAAAAGTGCCGTTCTTGGAAGCCGGCGATCGGAGCCATGCGTCCAGGGCGTAATGCACGCCCTTTCGCACCGCGCACACCCCCACAAACAGCATGATCAGCCCTCGCTCGGGGTCCCGCGGTTCGCTGCTGGGGTAATACATTCTCTCGTCAAAGCCGTAGATATGCCGGGCCAACTGCTCCTTCGGATATCCCTTGTCGAGGAACGATTTCACCACAAAATCGCTAGGACACAAGAGGCGCGTGGCTAGGCGGTATTCCTCTTCCTCTTTCCGGAGCTTCTCCGCGTTGAAGGCGTGTTCATGATCGGGCGGAAGCTTCACTCCGAGCCGCTGACATTCCTTCCGCACAACCTCCATAGCGAACCGCGTATTAGCATTGGGCCTTTCCAATACAGTCGGGATGCCCAGGCGGGCGGCCGTCTTGAGAGTCTCGAGCGCCCCAAGGGGCCAAGTGTGGATGATATCGATCTGTCCAACCAGTTTCTCAATTCGGCGCGAAACAATCCAGTCGTGCAGAGCGCAGGCCCGCAGGCTCCCAACAAGCTTGTATGAGATGCGTAGCTTTCCCCGGGCAAGGGTCGGGCGAACTCTTACGTTGGCGGGGACTTCCCGATGAAGTACACCCGGAACAACCACGAGGTCGGCCCCCGCGACCGCCAAGCCATTCACCTGCTGCCAAGCCGTATAACAGATCCGGTCCGCCCCTAGTTTATTGGGGAAACTGTATAGCACCCGCACTCGCTCGTTCCTTTCTGGCCACTCTGTTCCTTGGTTTTACATCCTCAGCTTTGTGTCGTCGCTTCATAGCTTGAACCTTACTGACGATCAACCGATGGCCACTTCGGCTGAAGCGACCCAGGAAAGTAACTAAGGGAGAGCAACGCAAGTGATTTCGCGAGCGAAACGGGATCGAAAGATTGGGAAAGGGAACGTCGCAATTGACGTCGCGCGTCCGAGCTCCTACCCACACCTAGCAGCATCTTCGCGTATGCCCGCCTTTTCGAAGGAAAGGCTCTCTCGAATTCTCTGACCAGCCTCACATCGGCGTTGCGGTAGCGCTCTTCTATGAGCTCAAATGCTCTCACTTCTCCTTCGGCGCAGTTGAGGCGATTCGACGCCAGGGAACCTTCACGGCCTCGATACGCCCCAAGGAGCGGCGCCGAGGCCACCACGACTGGCCCCCAAAAGGGCAATAAGTTACAAAAATAGACGTCTTCCGCCACTCTCAATTTAAATGGCTCACTGCCCATGGCTTCAAGGACTCGCTTAGGAACGCAGCAAAAGCTCATGATCATGTGCCCAGGCGCGGTCCGGAACCGTCTCAAGAAACCCGAGGGATCAAAACATTCAACGCGGAGATCGCCGTCGGGATCGGTACTTCCCCACTCATAAGATCCGAGACCGCAAAAATTTGCGTGTCCAATAAAGAAGGCAGCAGCCCCCGGGTATCTTTCGACGAGCTCACGTTGCATCTGAAGATACTTCGGGTGCCAGAGATCGTCGGAATCGAGAAAAGCGACGAGATCCCCCTGCGCTCTCAAGATCAGCTCATTGCGCGCGCTGGAGAGGCCCCTGTTGGACTGCCTGAACGCCCTAATTCGCGGCTCGTACTGCCTCAAGATCGCAAATGTTTCGTCGCTACTTCCGTCGTCCATAACGAGTACTTCGTCTGCCGGTACCGTTTGGCATAGCACGGAATCGAGGGTCGCCTGAATTGTGGCCTCGGCATTGTAAGCCGGGATGACGACGCTGACTTTCATACTTTCTTTCCAATACAGTTGCGGGACCGCGTGTGTGGCCAAGAGCTGCGTCGGCACCAGCACCGCTCCAATCAACCATTCACCCAGGACACATTCTTCGCCACTCCCGCAGCGGACGCGAGTTGTTGCCGGTCTGGGTGTTCCAAGCCTCGAACTTTCTTTTGCCCAGACTCAAAGGTTGCGACCAAAATGAAGACCAGCAGGGAGACAAAAAACATCGTTAGGTAAAACATATAGTTGATTCCAAAAGACGCCACTACATAGGCAAACAGGACTGATCCCAGGCACCAAAGGAACCATTCCTGCGCACGGTCCCCGGCCACACGCTTCCTTGCTGTTCCAATCGCCCCGAAGCTACTGCTATAAATCATGACAAAAATGATCAGGGTCACAAGCCCGCCCGTCAAGGCGGCGACTACAAACTGGTTACAAAGATCCCACATATCAAATCCCCAGTCGCCGTAATACTTATATCCGATAAGCCACCAGTCCCCGAAATGCCGTATGCAATTATCCACCAACATGTAACGATGATAGCTGGATGATCCTCCAGTAAGGTCAATTTTTTCGATGAGGGACCAAACCGGCCCATGCATAACAAGGTGCAATCCCACCAAAGTGGCTACCATTCCCCAGCGGACGAGTCGCATCTGCTTGCGTAGAGGCCAAAAAGCGAGCCCGACGAATGTCGCGCCATAGGCTAACCAAGAAGTGCTCGCGTGGGACGCTAGCACCATGGCAGTAGCTCCGGCAAATCCTGCGCACGCTGCTATCCGAAACTTTCTTTCCGTCCACAGCCAGAGAAACAACGGAATAGCCAGCCCCCCAAAAGTGCCGCCATAAAGCGTGCCCATCGATCCCTCGGAACGGATGTGGCCGTCTCTTATCGTGGGCGAATTCGCTCCGCAAGAGCTGAACACATTCTGGTGAGTGAACTGTTCGCTGACCATACAGAGGCCCTGGATCAGGCAAATCACGGCTAGCGCTTTAACCGCGCGCCGAATTGCCTCACGGTCGGGAACCAGAAATCTCGCCGCTAGGTAGCCGCCAAGACTTACTACCGTATCTCCCAGGCCCTTTATCAACGCCTGCGTGTCCATCCACTGGAGAGAAAACATGGTTAATTCCAATAACGCCCAGAGCACCACCAACCAGTCCAAAGCGCTGAATCCCCCCACGAACCGCTGTCTCGAAGATGACCCTCGAAAGGCGACCATTCGGGCTAATACGGTGAGGATAAGGATCTGAAGCACCGTAAAGTGTAAGCCTCCCAACACTACCACTTGCCCGGCCGGGATCGTGAAAAAAGCCAACATAAATGGCGTGATAGCCCTGTTGCGCGGCTGCATCAGGATGAGCAGAATCGCGATCGACATCCCGACCGCAACCAGCGGATGCAGCACTGTTCCCGTCGCCCCGCCTCCAAATCGAAACTGCGCCATTGCGCCATGTTCAATCACTTCTTGCGTCTTTCGGGGTGCAGCGATCTAGGATCGTTGGTAGGCAGGATCGCATTCCAGCGTGCACAAGGGACAGCGCCGGTTCAGTGGACGGGGCGCGATCCCGCTTCGGAACGAGGATGTTACTGGGTGTGTTTTACTTGGTGCTAACGCCGCCGGTCTTGCGTAGTGCGCTAAAATTGCATGACCAAGCTTCAATTTTTAGCCGCTATTTTCTCGTGGTTTCGTCTTGACCTAACCAAGCGAAAACGGCCAACTCAACACGGAAGAGGTCTTCGTGTTTGAACATGAAGCAAAAAGGGATTCAGTGCACGATCGCAGTAACAGTCATAGGGGCGGAGGGAGGGCTGCCGGCGGTCGCCGAACCAAACGTAACGATCATACCGAGCCATTCAGTTGCGCCGGAACCCGCCGTGAAGCTCTCGCTATAGGTCCCGGTACTGGTAACGATCTGAGTAGCGGCATCGGAGTGCGTATCATAATAAGTCTCGCCGTTGAGCCCAAACTCCGTCCAAGTAGGGGTACTGAGAGACGGCGGGCAGGTGCCGTTTGCCGTGCTGCAGTAAGCGAAGAGAAATTCGTTGGCATAACTTGTCGTAGGCGTGGTTCCCGTCGAAATCGGCCCGGCCCGCGGCGCCGCAGCTGTTCCAGTTTGCAGGCTGGCATAGCGGTCAAAAACTACCGTCCCCGACGCCGCGTGTAATTGAAACAACCAGACATTCCATCCGGTCATATTCGCAATGGTAGGCATATTCGCGGTTACGACGTTTCCGGCTGACGCCGTCTTGATGCCAACGGATGCCCAGACCTCGACGGTAACCGTGTATCCATCAGTTGTCGGAGTCCCTCCTCCGCACTCGTTAACATAGCTTCCACTCAAAAGAGTCGTAAGCGGCCCGCAAACTCTCGTGTAGGTGTTCCCCGCCGTATCCGTAACCGAGATCGCGGGACCGGGAGAACCGGAGGCCAAGCAGTCGTCCCCGCCTCCAGCGCCTCCCGGAAGGCCACAATACTCAAATACGATCACGTTCGTATCGCCAGCGGCCTGCGAGTTGGTAAACGTACCTGTCGGAGGAAAGGCATAAGTACCCGTTTGAGTCCCATGGCCCTGAGCGTATTCCTGAACAATTGACACAGCGCCGGAACTGACCTGCGTCGTCGAATTCACCAAGATAGACAGCGCTTGAGCACTTCCCGACACACCGTTTGCGTCAGTCGGGGTCACGCTGAAGCCGTAAGTATTAGCCGTTGTTGGCGTCCCGCTAATTGTGCAACCACTCAAAGTCAGGCCTGCCGGCAAAGAACCGTTCGTCATGGCGCAAGTTACGGCGCCGGTTCCTCCGCTGCTACTTAGTAGTTGCGAGTACGAAACGTTTACCTGACCAGCGGGAAGACTGCTGGTTGTGATACTTGGCGCCGCATTGATGGTCAGGGAAATCGCATCGTTTGCCGTACCGTAGGCAACCGTGAAATTGAGAGATCCCGCTTGGGCAGTGCCGCTCAGCAATCCTCCGGAGCTAAGAGTCAATCCGGAACCTAACAGAGAGCCCGACGAAATTGTAAAAGTGCTCGTACTGCAGCTTGACGCTGTAAACTGCTGCGAGACCAACTGTCCTACTGTGTACGGCCCGATGCCGGCCGGCGTGACAGCGCATCCAGTTGAGGCGAGCTGGTACGCGCCGATGTTCCAAGCCCCGCTTGCGGGTCGCGCAGTCTCTCCGTCGTTGGGGCAACTCAACGTATGATTGCTAGTGTTGTAGGCACAACCCGCGCTTGTAGACGACTGACATGCCGTAGCCGCTGCCGACGTGCCAACGCCGCTGGTCGACGAAAGCGCATTGCAGTAAGACATAACGTTAGTGCCGTTTTGTAGTGTACCGCAAGTAGAGGATGTGCAGGCGCTGGCGGGAGAGTATGGGTAGGTCTCGGTCGATGTGTATCCTTGGCCATTAGCTACAGATTCGCTCTGGTTCAGGTCAGTGCATCCCGTGCCGGTTCCGTCGCTGCAGATTGGAACGGTGCAACCGGAGCAGGTAAAATCAAGTGCTCCGCCGATTGTATCGTTATTGTTGTCATATATCGTCCAGTAAGGCCCGCTCGGAGGCGGTCCCCCGCAACCGCCTGCGGTGCAGTCAACGGTGTTATTGAACCAATAATAAGTACCGTAGTTCCCTGACCCGTGGTTGCCAATGTTCACCGGGTTGCTGCTCAGATTATACATTACGTTGCCGAAACCGTATCCAATCCAGGATGAGTCCGTGCTACCATTCCCGTTGAACCACAAAACCACTCCGCCAGGACAGCTGTCGCCATTATCAATCACGTTGTTGTAGATAAGTTGTGTGTTGCCGGTAGCGGGCATGAAGGTAAAAAGAGCATTGCAATGGTCTCCGTCAGCGGAGGTCACCGTGTGCTGGATGGTGTTGTCATGCACCGCGTCGGTCGATGCTAGGATTCCTGAGACGACGTACTGGATGTAGTTGTACTGGATCTGCGACCACTGGGAGTAGAATCCATTGAAGGTATTTTCTGTGCTGTCAGAGCCGTCGATGATGTTGTGGTCGGCCATTGAGCCGGGGCCACCTTGGGAAAAGAAACCCACGTTATTAGAGTTTCCAGTGTGCTGCCACCCGTGGATGTATAACTGAGTGAACCGGACGTTGCCGCCACCGGTGTTAACGGCCCCATTCTGGTCGTTCTGCATCCCCGTCCATTCGATGTCGTCAGCAATTACATAAGATTGGTTGATGACCTGGAACATGTTATTGGTCACCGAGGAATCCTTAAGGCCCATGTTGAAAATCGGTCGGCACCATGAAGAAGATCCGCAGACGCTGGTATTCCACCACGTCTTGTCAACGCCGATGTAAAATGGGTTGCTGCTTGTGCCGCTCCACACCCAACCTACTCCGAGGTCGCTGTTGGCCCAAGTCTCGCCGCCACGCAGAATAAATCCTTGTCCAGGGGATGGGGATAGAGACTTGCAAGTGTTCGTGCAACTCGGCATCCCCGGAAGGTGCGCCCATGGTGCAGCCTCAGTCGTCCCAGCATTCGTGTCGGATCCGGTTGATTTGGAGATATAGAAGCAATTGGTGATCCCCAAGCTGGACAGGCTGATCGGATTGCCGTTCGGATCGATGGTACTACCGCTGGGGCAGGTTCCACCCGCGGCGAAAGCGGGGGCTGCGATCAGAATCAGTAGCGGCAGAATTAGGATAGATCCTGAACGCGGAGTGGATCTCGACTCCGCCTGAGTGGAAGTTTCTGAATCCGAGCGGAAGAGCCGCTGAGCGTGGGCAGGAAAGCGAAGCCGCGACGTGCCAACCGAAAATGTCTGCTCATTGTCTGTTCCCGAATTGTAGCGAATCCGACCTGGCTTTGGCCGATCGCACAAGTCTAGCGTCTAAGGGAACGTTAACAGTCCATCTTCGGGGTGGTCAATCCGAACTTTAGTAAATGTTCCCAGTATTCCGAAAGAGGGTAAGGGGGCGCTCCGAGCTTTTGGACCGTGGGCGCCACGGCTCGATTTCTGGCGCGTCTGCTGCAAATTGGTAACCGCATGCAAACAAAGGAGGAGTTTGGTTAAACCGACCAGGGCCGGCCACCCACTAGAAAACAGTGGAGTTCAATCGAGAAGATTGGACATTCTCCGGAGCGGCGACTGTCGATGATGTCTCGCCGCTGTCTCTCTGGCCTTGCTGGAGCGTGTCGTTCCGAGTCCAGCACACGATGGTGTGCGCAAAGATGGTCCACTTTCTGGCACGACCGTACCGATGAAACGGGGTTTTTCCTAGAGATGACAACTGCGTCTGGTTCCACTCGGCCGCTTCAATAAACGCACGCCCTTTCCCGTCGGCTGCCATTCTGTGAAGAATGTAGTTGACCAGGGACGGATTCATTCCCCGCCCTCGATACTTCGGAAAGACGTGGAAATCGAAAAGGTGTACGTCATTGTGGCCTAGAGGGACGTAATGAGGCTCGATCGTTCCCCCTCGCAAGGTCCAGCCGTAACCAGCTAGCCTATCTTCGGACTTGATCAACCATAACAGTGCCCCCTTAGCGAACCGCTCGTTGATGTTTCGCTTGGCCAGCTTGGGATTCCAGAAACTGGTCATCGTTTGAAAATCCTGCTGACTTACTTCGGCGCACCCTGTCTTCAGCTCCACCTTGACAAAGCCCTCGGAATCTTCCGGGCGCGCGGTCCCCTCGGCGAGGTCGCAATAGAGAAGGACCATCTCGCTGGAGAATAGCGCCCGTTTCGCGGCGAGCGCGGCGCGGCGGACTATCGCGCCGATGCCGTGGCGTTTGTAATAGGCCGCGAAACGCGACATCGAAGCAGAAATTGCCATGAATGATGCCTGATTCCTTTAGACTGTGATCGAACCGCGACCAAAGATCAGTTCCCGCAGACAGGCGCTGCTGACCTGCTTACCCACTTTGCTTTTCGCACTTCCCTGGGCGTGCGCCAGACCCGACAGAACCGCAAGCGTATACCGTAGAAGATGATGGAAGAGTATGATACTCCGGATTCCCCATACACCAAGCGAGCCGTGATGTTTGGCCCAATAATGGATCACCGACCGTTGTTGGGCGACTGCGAATCGAACGGGATACGGGGCCGTGATTTTACCTCGGTCGTGAATTGCCTGTGCGCCCGGGAAGAAGACTACCTCCCATCCCGCATTCCAACACCGCCGGCACCAATCGACGTCATCGCCATACATGAACAGGCCTTCATCCAATAGGCCTACGTCCTCAAAGGCTTCGCGACGAATCATCGAGAAACAACCCACAAGGACATCTACGGTCATCGCGCAGTCATGGCGAAAGTAGAACATGTGCTCACCCGCGAAAAAGCGCGAAGTCTTGAACTTTCTCGCCAGGCTTGTTGCCGAACAAAAATTGTTCCACAGACTCGGAAATCGGCGGCACGAACTCTGCAGCGTCCCGTCGGGATTCAAGACGCGCGGACCGACATTACCCACTTTGGGATGCTGGTCTAGGAATTCCGCCAAGGCATCCAGACAGCCCGGCAAAACGATCACATCGGGATTCACCAGCGCGATATAACGTCCCCGGCTTTGCCGGATCGCCACGTTGTTGCCTTTGGCAAAGCCAAGGTTCTCTATGCTCCTGATCAGTTTGACGTGGGGAAATCGGGCTTCGATCATTTCCACGGAGCCGTCGGTCGAGGCATTGTCAACCACAAAAATTTCCGTGGTTCGACGTGGCGGCGCTTCTTCCAGGCTTTTGAGGCACAGTTCCAAATAGGGCTTCGCGTTCCAGCTCACGATCACAATGGAAAGGTCCATGGGTAATTCCGCCTCAGCTCAACTCGCCTGCGGGATGACGCGACCGGTCAGGTGAAAAGGCGGCCTTATAGCTGCGCAGCATCCGGCTTATCGCCAAGCCCGCCCGTGCGGTCGCGGTGGATACAACGCTGGTCGAGCAGGTCAGCGGGCTAATTTGAGTTACGTCCGCTCCCGATAAGCCACGCTTGAAGTGACAAACTCCCGGATTGCGCTCCGGATTGATGCCTCCCAGGTCGTACCACCGGTAGCCCTCCTGCTTGAGCCATTGGATCAGGGACCATTGCAGCAGGTACGATCCCCGCGAATGCAGCCCCTGGTCGCTCGTAGCGCCAAGCAGGTAAATCGCCGTGTCACCAATGGCCGAGGCAACCACACCCGCTACCGGAACCCCGCCTTCCTCGCAAATCAGGATGCGCATCCGATGCCGCTCCGGCAGTTCCTGCTGGATCCGCTCGAATTCTTCGACGTCCACTGTGGAGTCGAACGCTTTCCGCTCGCGCATCTGCCGATAAATCTGGGCAAATCTCCGATACGCTTCGACTCCGTTTCCCGCGCTCACGGTCAGATTCTTCTTCTCGGCGCTCGCCAGCAGGTTGCGCCACTTCTTATCCAGCCCCTTGCGCAATTCCTCTACGCGAGGCGCAAGATCTAGAATCATTGTGCGGTATGGTGTCTGAGGACCCGCACCTTCTCGCCGGAAGCTGCCGAACGCAGCGTCGAACTCCGCCGCACGCGGGGTCCCGGCGAATGCATTGGGGAGCACCTGCAGAAACAGCTTCCGTTCTCCGACGTATTCGTGTTTCAGCGCCTGCGCCATGCGGACTGACACGTCGCGTGCTGCCGGCATTCCACGCCGATCCCACAACGGACCCCACCGCAAATACGCGATGCCGAACTTTAACTTTGTCGGCCGCGCAATCCGCACTTGCGCTATCCCCACCACCTCGCCGCCGCATTTCACAACCAGGTGGCTGAGGTTCTTTACTCCCCACCTCACAGCACCGTACGACCACGCCTGATACACGTTCGCGTCGCTGAACAAGTCCAGCATTTCGGACCATTCCGGCGACGTCACGCGATCCACTTCCACTTCCCATCCGCGATCCGACATGGACTATTTCCCGATCTCCACCGCAACCGGCTGGTAACGGTTCCCTGAACCCTCTGCAGTCGTCCGGCGCTCCCTTTCCAGCAGCTCGATCAATAGCCGGTTGCGCGAGCAAACCCAGGCGATGTTGCGACCGTCGAAAGCCACCGCCGGCGTGGGTGGCGCGACAATCCCAAACCCTGCGGTCCGCGCCCTGTCCAGCCCTGCCTCCAGATCGTCGGTTTCATAGCACACGTGGTGAAGTCCGCCGCCCTTTCGCAAACAGTAATTCACCGGCGAAGTATCGTCGGCCGGTTCCACCAGTTCATACACCGGGTTTCGGGCATCCTCTGGGAAGAAGAACGCGACCTTTACCCTCTGCCGCAGATCGTCAAAGGTCTTCCTGTCCCACCACAATCCCATGGCCTGCGCAAACTCCTCCGCCATGCCGGATATCGACGGCACCACCAGCCCCAGATGGTGCAGCTTATCCCCAGGACTCACCAACGGTCCCCATCCCGACATCTCAGCCATTGGCCGCCTCGCAGTACACATTTCCCAGCTTCCGGATATGCAGCGATTTCGGCACGTATGACCGGCTCAATTCGTACTCCCATTGCGTCCGTCCGTCCGCGTTGCTCTCCACGCGCTGGAAGCCCAGACCGGCATAGTGCCCCTCCACCATCCGGTTCTTCTTCGAGGGAACGTACACCCCGATGATTTTCCTCACGCCGCGCGCGAGGCATTCTTCCACCAGCGCGTCGAACATACTAAGTTCCATTTCGCGCTTTAACACGCGACAACTCATCGCCCAGAGGTCCACTTCCAGCGTTTCGCCAGAGATCCGCCCGATCACCAACGACACCAAGCCGTTGTCGCCAAATCGATCGGCCAGCCGCCCGTAAATGCCAACATGCAACGGACTCCGGCCGATGGCCTCCACCTCGGCCGAAGCGTAACGCCTAGTGGTGAGGTTGAACTGGTTGGTCTTATTGATCAACTGGGTGATGCGCTCCAGGTACAGCGGGTTGAAGAGTCCGATTTCCGCGGTCATTTCGAGCGAATCGAGGAAGTCTCCGTACTCCTGAAAACTCCCCGCGGCTGCCTCCCGCTGCGCATTGAGGCTGTAATACGCCGCCCGGCTCAGGTCCTCAGCCACCAGGCGGTTCACCTCGAAATACCGTTCCCGCTCCAGCGCCTCGGCATAACTCGATACATTCGCACCGAGCTCCGGAACCGACACCTCGGGCAACTGCTCCATCACAATCGCCCTCTCGGCCGGATTGTCATCGACGAACACCATGCTATCCAGGCCGATGTTCAGCTCCGCGGCAATCTCGCGTAGATTCTCCGGCTTCGTGTTCCAGTTCGCTTTGAACGCGCTGAAATCTTCCAGCTTCAGAACGCTGTCCGGATGTACGAAGCCTTCCTTGGCCGTTTCGGCATCGTTCTTCGAACAGACCGCCAGAATAATTCCACGCCCTTTCAGTTCCTTTACGTAGCGTTGAAAATCCAAATACGCCTCGCCTTGCGGATGATCCCGTCCCAAAACCAGGTTTTGCAGCCCGTCGTCGCCAATCACGCCGCCCCATAGGGTGTTGTCCAGGTCCAGCACCAGGCACTTCTTGTTTTTCCCGTAGATCGCCTTAATGATCGCCGCCACACTCCGCGCCAGCGCCACAGTCCCTGCGGGACTCACCGCCATGCGGAAGTTGTGCCAGTATGCCGGATCGAACCACGATGACAATCCCATCTGCGCCGCCAGATAGCAAATGTCGTTTAAGATGAAGTCGCTGTGCCTTTGAGCGTAGGCGGCGAATTCCGCGTTCAACCGTGTCAGGAATTGGATGCGGCCGGACGGGACCGATGCCTCCAGGTTCCCCAAGGGACGCAAGGCCGGCAGGTCAAAATTATTCTGGATAATGACGGCGCCCAGTTCTCTTCGAATCTTGTCCCAGAGCGATTCGAATCGCTCCTCCTCGCGCCGTGCCCGCGCCGCAACGCCATCTTCGCTTTCCAGCAGCTCCGGAAACTCTGCGACATTCTGCCAGGTGGTGTGGATGTAACAAATTTCCGGCCTGAAATTCCAGAGCTCCGGGTTGGCGAACCATACGTCTTCGGCGTAGCGGCAATATTCAGATTCGTAAAACACCGGCTGTATTCCGTCGGCGAGAAGTAACACCTCCAGCGTGCTGCGGATCTCCACCGTTGTAGATCCGCCCAGAATCGCGATCCGAACCGGCACCAGATTGGCTTGTTCCGCGAGTTCCCGCTTGAGCGTATTCCGCTTCAGCAGAAGCTCTTTTGCCGGCGCCGGGATTTGTATCCGCTTCGCCATGATTCGCAACCGTGTCCTATACCGTGCCCTCGTCTAGGTGCGCCAATTGGACTAAATCGGCTACTGTGGAGCACCTGCCCACGTCTTCCGGCGTGAACTGCACGCCGTCACCACTATCGGCCAGCACCATCAGACTGATCAAAGCAGTGGAATCCCACGATTCGAGTTCATCCAGTTTTTCATTTCCCTTGAGAGTCCCGGGGCGCAAGCCTAAGATTTCATCCACCGTCATCAGGAATTTGTCACGTGTCATATCGGGAGTACTCTTTGTCGCCGAGTCGGCGTGTCTGGTCATTACCGCTCAGTCCGCCATGCGGACCGCCTTCTGCCGTGCGGCGCGAAGCCGAGGCATAACTTCGAATTCAAAAAAGAAGCTCTCGTCGCTTCCTCCGCGGACGCTCACTCTGTCCACGCGACACGGGTTGAGCCGCCAAGGATTCGCGACGCTCTCACTCAGAAACACCGCTTCGTGTCCGGTCGCCTCGAGGTGCCGCGCCAGACTCTCGTTCAGATCCGCCGACGAGCCGTAGGGTACGCTGAACGACCTCACCGGCCGCCTAGTCCACTCCTCCAAGCGACCCTTATTGGCATCAATCTCTTCGGCGAAATCTGTTGGCGTCAGGGACCGGCAGCGGACGTGCGTGTAGGTATGATTGCCGATCTCGAACCCCTGCGCCGCCAGTTCGCCGATCTCCTGGGGGGTCACGTAGAGCCGAGCCTCCTCGGCCAACTCGCGCTCGTCCATGCCCCCCAGCGATACCAACGCCGCTAAAAACCGCTGCCGCTCATCGCGGGAGATCGTCGGGAAGAACCGCGAAAACACATCATTCATTGAACTTATGGCCGGGTAAGCGCGTCCCTTCACCGAACGCGCCGCTGCGTTGACGCAGTCCATGCCCAGCACGTTGGACGCCCAGCAGACCAGGTTGTCCGGGGCCAGTCGTAGTGCGCCGACGAACGCGGCATTGAGAAAGAATACCGCGGGGACGGCCCACTTCACGCAGAGCGGCACTGCCCATTCCTTCACCGAGGCGTACCCGTCGTCGAATGTGATCAGCACCGCCCGCGGCGGAAGACCGCGGCTTTGCGCCTCCAGCACATCCTGCAGGCTCACCGGCGTATAGTACCTGGTCGCAAAAGCGAGCGCTGCTTCGAAACTGGCTGGTGTAATGCACATTCCCATCCCCTTGGTGAACGGCGATTCTATAGCGGAGATGTCGTGGAAGACCAGGCAGCGCAGCGAGTATGAAGGACCAAGCGCGCGCACGCCCGTGAACCGGTACGGCATCCGCCAAAATGCTTCAGCAGCTACCGCGCGGATCGTGTTTACCACCGCCATTTCGTTCATAGTGCCATGCGCGGACTCAACCCTAATTCAGAACCAATTGGTTCTGCTCGAGAAAACTCCGGTGCCACAACTCGAGCGTCACTAGCGAGAAGATTTCCTTGGAGTAACCGCCGGTAGCTTCCTCGCGTGCCAGAGCGTCGCGCACAGCCGCGGGGTTGAAATAGCCGCGGTTGGTCGAGCGTCGGTCCAGCAGAATTTCGCGGACCCATCCCTGCAGTTCCTTCTGCAGCCACGATTGATAAGGCACCGGGAATCCGGCCTTGGGCCGCTCCAGAATCGCCTTTGGTACACGGCGCCCCAGCGCTCGCCGTGCAATGTATTTGGTGGTCAGCCCGCGCACCTTGTAGTTCGGGGGCAGAGCAGCGGCAAATTCTAGCACCTTGTGATCTAGCAAAGGAACCCGGAGTTCCAGCGAGTTGGCCATGGTCATTTTATCGGCCTTCACCAGCAGGTCGTCCGGCAGCCACGTCTTCGTATCGATGTAAAGCATCGCATCCAGCGGATCGAGCCCGCTCACCCGCTTCTGCATCCGGCGCACCGGCTCGAGCGACCGTTCCACGTCCACCTGCGCCCGAAAATCCGCCGAGTACCAGCCGCCAAAACCGTTTCCGTCGCGCCGCTCTGGGCTCGATGTGCGGCTGTGATAGTACCCCGGAAACTCCGCCCGCAGCAGCCGCCGATACCGGGCTAGCCGCGGCGAACGCCACAGCAAGTGTGCCAAGGCAAGCCCCCATGCCGCGGCCCCGCGGAGCGGTGCCCTCTTGGCCCGCTCAAGCCACAGCAGGTTGCGATAATTGCTGTAACCTGCGAAGGCTTCGTCGCCCCCTTCTCCGGAAAGCAGCACCTTCACGTGGCTCCTGGCCATCTTCGATACGTAGTACAACGCCACAGCCGGCGGTTCGCAAACCGGCTCTTCCATGTGCCAGACGTACTTCGGCAGAAACTCCGCAAAGCCCCTCGCGGAGATTGTCATGTCGTAGTGCCGGCTGCCGAAAGTCCCAGCTGCCAGCTTCGCATACCCTCTCTCGTCGGGAACCTCGCCGCCTTCAAACCCAACCGTGAACGTATTGATCGGTTGATCGGTATTCTCCGCCGCGAAGCTGAGCACCGCCGTCGAGTCCACGCCGCCGCTCAATAGAACGCCCACCGGAACATCGGCGATCATATGCAGCCGCACGCTCTCCGCCAGGAGGCCACTCAATTGCCGTTCCGCTTGGGCCTCGGTGAGCCGCTCGCCCGACTTGGAGAAGTCCAGGTCCCAGTACGGGCGAATCTCGGATTGTCCGTTCCTCACCAGCAGATAATGGCCCGGCGCCAGCTTGGTCACGCCGCGATGCAGAGTCTCCTCTCCGGGCAGGTACAGGAAGGTCAGGAACCGGTCGATCATCTCCGGCGCGATCTGCCGGTCCACGTCCGGGTCTGCCAGCACAGCTTTGATCTCCGAGCCGAAGACGAGGGCGCTGTTGGTCAACGAGTAATAGAGTGGCTTAATCCCTACCCGGTCCCTGGCCAAGAACAGCGTACGCGTCCGGGCGTCCCAGATGGCAAACGCGAACATGCCGCGCAGCTTCTCCAGGCAAGCCGGTCCCAGCTCCTCGTAGAGGTGAACAATGGTCTCGGTGTCCGTCTGCGTCCGGAAGATATGCCCTTTGCTCAACAGGAACGTGCGCAGTTCTTGATAGTTGTAGATCTCTCCGTTGAAAACGATCCACACTGCCCCGTCTTCGTTCGATAGCGGCTGCCGCCCCGTGCTCAGGTCGATGATCGACAACCGCCGGTGCCCCAGCCCAACACTGCCTGCGGTATACAAGCCTTCGTCGTCCGGACCGCGGTGCTGGATGGTATCCAACATCCCGCGGATCAGGCCGGCGTTCACGCTGCGTCCAGCGTCGAAATTAAATTTTCCGCAGATTCCGCACATATCCGTCGCGATTCTTCACTTCCACACGGTTTCCATGCCGCAAAGCCGCCGCATCTGCTGCGCCCGCAGGTAGCGTATAAACCTTCGGTCGTCCATCCGCCGGGTATCGGTCAGCGAAGCCTTGATGTACCCGTAGACCATGCTGAACGACCCAGTGATATACGGCTTTCGAAACAGCCGATACACACAGCTTGCAGCGAAGAATAGCGGATGGTAGGCGCAGATGTAACAAACCACCCCGTGCTTCACGCAATCGCGCGTCAATCCTTCGGCAGACCCGGTGAAGCGGTGGTGCACCAGTTGAAGGTCCTCGAAGCTGTACGTCTTCCAGCCCAGCATGTTGGCCTTCACCTCGTCGATCGTATCCCAGCCCGGGGCCTTCCAAAGCCCGCCGATGGCCTCCCAGCAGCTTTTGCGGTAGATCTTCGTGGCTCCCCGGACATGAAACTTGGGCACGGTTTCGAGCTTCAAATATCCGCCTAGTTCGTGATAGATCTGCCCGCCGCCGATGCCGAGATCGATGGCCCTGCGAAAATACTCGAAGCACCTGGCAAAGTAGTCCGGCGCAAAACTCAGGTCGCCGTCCAGCTTGACAATGAATTCCCAGTCCCTGGCCTTGATGGCGTCGTACCCGTCATAGAAAGCCTCCATGACGCCGCCGCCTGCTTTGCGGAATCCGCGATTTGGCCGGTGCACTGGCCGGATAAACGCGTACCGGGCTGCGTAATCGTCGATAATCCGCCCAGTCGCATCGGTGGACCCGTCATCAACGATCACCCACTCCGCTGGGAGCACCGTCTGCGCGAGAACGCTCTCAATGGTAGCCGCGACGTGTTTCTCCTCGTCGCGCACCGGAGTCACGATTACGTAACGCGTCGTCATTCTGCTTTGGCCATCGTCATTGGGCGCTGAACGCCCAGGTATTCCCACAGGCCGTCCCGCCATGGGCGGAACACGTTCAGCCCCAGATCCTTCAGCCCACGATTCTCCAAAACCGAATACTGGGGTCGCGGTACCTTGGCCGGGAATTCGTTCGGCGCGGCCGCATTCAGCCGAACCTGCGTTCCCGTTGCGTCAAAGATCTCCCGCGCGAATTCCAACCAGGAGCAGCCGCCCTCGCCCGTTGCGTGATACAGCCCGTACACCTCAGAGCGACTCAGCGCAACCATTTGGCGCGCCAGTTCGCGAGTGTAAGTGGGCGTCACAAATTCGTTATCCACCACCTTCACCTCACCGCGCTCCTTTGCCAGCTTGAGCATCAGTTGGATGAAGTTCAGGCCTCCTTTGGCGCGGCACGGAATTTTGCCGTAAATCGCCGAAGTCCGTAGCACAAAGTGCTTTTCCACCGTGTAGCGGACGAAGTACTCGCCGGCCAGTTTGCTGTTCCCGTACACGTTCAGTGGCCGCGGCGCGTCGGTCTCGACGTACGGCGTGCCTTTGCTCCCATCAAAGACGTAATCCGTGCTCACGTGGATCAGCGTGGCGCCCAAATCCCGGGCCACCTGCGCCACGTTCCGAACCCCCAGCGCATTCACAGCAAAAGCCCGCTCCGGGTCGGACTCGCACTTCTCCACGTGGTGCATCGCCGCCGTATTAACCACTAACGCCGGCTTCGCTCCTTTTAGCGCCGCCGCCACCGAGTCAGAAATCCCGATTTCGATATCATCATGCGTCAGCGCAACGACGGTATCGCCATTCGCGGCGAACGCTTCGGCGGCATCGATGCCCAATTGGCCGTTAGCGCCAATTACAGCTACTCTCACGCTACCGCCTTGCCCATAGAGTATGTCTCGATCCCGTTCTCAAGCTGCCGAAAACACGCGATATTGGAATACGCCGGATTGTCCCAATCGCGGAACTTGGCCACGTTGTCGATCAGTTGCAACACGATCGATCGCACATCGCCCGCCGGGTGGAAGCTCAGCACGTTCTTAGCTTTTTCGATGCTCACCTTGTAGTTACGGAAATCCTGGCTCTGCTTAATGCACAGGTTCAGCCGCACCCCCAGCCGCTCCTCAATGGTGCCCCTCACCACGTCCGCCACTTCGCCAACGGTGTAATTGCCAGAGGCCGCGTTGAAAATGCCCGAGATCTTGGGATTCGCCTCAACTGCCCGGATGTAAGCCGTAGCGGCATCGTCGATACTCAGAATGGGCCGCCAGATGGACGGGTTATTGACGGTGATCGTGTGGTCCCGCATGGCGCATTTGAACATCGTGTTGATGATCAGGTCGAAGCGCATTCGAGGGCTGTATCCGGAAATCGTGCCCTTGCGCAGTGAGATCACGGAAAAATCGCCGTCTGCCAGGTTCATCGCCGCCTGTTCTCCCTGCAGCTTGGAGATGCCGTAGGGATAAGACGAGGAAACCGGCCGGGTCTCGTCGTACAGTTCGTTTTCCGTGTAGCCGTAAACCGAGCACGACGAAGCATAGATGTACCGCTTCACCTTAGCGTTCTTCGCTGTGTAGGCCAGGTAGGCCGGCGCCGCCGCGTTAAAAATGAAGTTCTTGCTGGGCGAGAACTCTGCCATCGGGTCGTTGGAGAGACCTGCGAGGAAGATCACCTGATCGTATGCCTCCAGGTCTTCCACCGAGAGCTCAAAAAGATCCTTGTGCAGGATGCCCACCTTCGGCGGCAGATTGTTCCCGAACCAGAACAGGTCGACCACGTCCACTTTGTATCCGCGGTCCAATAATTTTGGTATCAGCACAGAACCAACATAACCTGCGCCGCCGGCGATCAATAACTTCATGAATTTCTCCTTATTTCGTACGCCACGACCCGATTAAACTTGGCGCCTTTTTCTCGTTGTCCTGGCGAGGGCCACTCTAAGCTGAGACCTGGAATTGGTTTGCGACAGGTGGCACAGCACTGACACCTGGCGCCAGCTCTCCAATATATGCCATGTGCGCCATTTCTAGCTGCTCGGAAGGGTGAAAGCAAATTCGTCGGACTCCGGCCTAGCGAGCCACTGTTCCAACGTTTCTGCCTCGCGATCCTTAGCGGAAAGTGAAGGCTGCGCGACCGGCCACTCCACGCCGATCTGCCGATCGTCCCAACGAATCCCAGACTCAGCCTTGCTGTTGTATACGCCCGTGCACTTATACTGAATTTCAGCCACTTCCGAAAGGACACAGAAGCCCCTTGCAAAGCCCGCGGGAGCCCAAACCTGGCGCCTGTTCTCGGCTGAAACTTCGACGCCAAACCACCTCCCCAGCGTGGGCGAACCCTTTCTTATGTCCACAGCAACGAGAAAGGCGCTTCCCAAAGAAACCCTCATTAACTTGCCCATCGGGGGCGCCCATTGGAAATGCAAACCACGGACAACCCCCTTGACTGATCTCGAGTGGTTGTCCTGGGCAAAGTGCGAAGGCAATCCAAGGGTCAGGAACTGGTCCTCCCGGAAAGTTTCCATAAAAAAACCCCGCGCGTCCTGGAAGATCTCAGGCACGACAACGATCACATCTCTGAGATGTCGCGACTCGACTCTGATTTGCATCGTTCACCATGAACCCTCAACCTAGATAGGGGGCTTCAATCTCCATCGCGGATCGCATCTCCCAAGCGGCCATTGGGTCCACCTTCCTTTCCCAGAGACACCGAAGGGATCGAAGCCGTATCTTCGGTACTGTCAGCCAAGCGAGTTGCCGACCAGCTCAGCTAAGCGGAATATCTTCTCCTGATAAATATACTGCCACCGACCCAAATGCAAAATAGTATAGCGATAACAACGAAAGCTGATCTGATCAGATGCCACGGTCTCGGTTCGCCGCTATCGTCGTAATACGAATGGATGATCGCACGCCCAAGGGCGCTTCTGTATAGAATGTTATCCCGGAGATCCGACGCTCTTCGAAGTAGATACACGCGAATCGAATCGTGTTCGACGCTGACAACAGAGGAGGATATCGGGATTGTATATTGTACCGCGACACTACGAACTTGCCCCGCGGGAATCGGCACCTTGAACTCCAGATAGCCATCGCGAAGTGCGAAAGGGCAGGCTTGGCGGTCTACAGTGATCGACCGCACTGCCGCGGGATCATTTTCCATCTTCTTGACGTAAAAGGTCGAGTACTGAGGCGAGTTGTTCTCCAGCTCAATCGTGTTTGCAAAGGCTAACACATCATGCGCGGCGGGGTCTCGCTTCTTCACTAAAAAACAGTGCTTTACTATGTCCCCCAAACCTCGCCACCGAGTATCCGGCTGAATTCTGTTCACTTGATCAGCGACCCTATCGAATGCGTTCATTCCGCCGGCAAAAAGCTCGTGATGGCAATAGAATAGCAGCGGATTGTCAAGAAATTCGTTTATAGAAAGGAAATAGTCCGGAATCGGCACTGCCACGGAGTAACGGACCATGCTTGGAAGACCGCCGAACAAAGTCGTGATCGGCCGCAAGGCGAACAAAGGGCCCGGAGGTCGGTCGGATCCCATCGGAACATTGGTCGAGTTGACTGTGGCGAGATAGCCATAATTCTTTAGTGCCAGAAGGGTCTTTTCAGGCGCGATGCTATGAGGAAAAACCATCACTTTATCGACCGGGATTCCTGTGGTCACTTGCAACCTGTCCATTCTGGCCAGCGCTTGTCTAAGGGCAAAGGTTTGAGAGTCCAGAGACTTGCTTTGGTAGTCCGTAAACTCCTTATGATCGTGATTATCGCCGTGGATAGCGAGGGAAAACCTGCCGGGGTGGTTATGGATAAGTGATACAACTCTCAATTCATTGCGATCATAATTCCATGGAATGAAAGCAATCGTGGAGTGAAAGTTGTGCAGCTCCATCTTCTTTAGTAAGCCTTCGTAGTCGAGCCAACCATACGGCTGCTCCAACGAGGGGTCATCAATCGTGAGGTTTGCGTAGTGATGAAGCGCGTGCCAAGCTTGTTCGCCGCCGCAGTACTTGATAAACATCATCGTGGGAGCGATTTCCGCAAAGGCGCCCACCATACTGTTCTCATTAGGTTGGGCCGCACTCGGACCTCCGCCAGGATTTGTGGAATCCAGGAATACCGTCGGTTGCTGGAGCGTCGCCTCGATGAATACCGGAACAGCCTGTTGGTCGTCCCGTACCTTGGCGACCACTAAACCCTTGCTCCGTCCGGCCAAGACAAGGTAAAAGTTCTCCGTACTCGGGGCGGGCATCTCGATGCCCGTCAGTTGGCCCGTGAAGCCGGCGACCTGACCAATTGCGAAGCGGAGGTGAGATCGACTTTCGGCGCGGCGTTTGCAACCGAGCACAGTACCGCCAGACCAAGTTTGTAAGAGAGTTGGGTCGGTCTCGGGGGTGATCCCTAGAATGAGCAAAGGGGTCCTGCCCCCGGGTTTGTTTGCCAATGATCCCAGGAGTTCCTCTCTCTTTACAAGGGGAAGAGCATTTGCGGCAATTGTCACAGCCACCGTCTCAGGCCGTTGGACCGTCCTGCGAAGCGCAAGGTCGTCGTCGCTGGCACTACCGGCCGTAACGATCCTGAGGTTCAGTCCATAGAAGCTCGTACTTACTTCAAGGGTTTTCTGCTCTTGGGGCGATCCCTCAGCGGAACGAATGAAAATCACGTCCGCGCAGAACGATGAGAGTGGCACTGCGAAGAGGATCGCGCATGAAGTTATCAGAGCGTGAGTAGGCGCGAAAACTCGCGGTTCTGCGGTGCCATTACGCATGGTCAACCTGCAAAGCGGAATTATAGGCGCGAAGAAGCGCCTCCTTCTCGGCATCCCAATTCAATCTCTCTGCAATCCGTCTGCGCCCGCGCTCTCCCAACTGCTCTCGAAGGTCACGGCTATCCAGTAATCGGCTGATTTTGTGCGCGAAATCGACTGGATCGTTAGGTGACGCATATAGGGCAGCGTCACCCGCGGTGCGACGTCCCTCTTTCAAATCGAACAACACCACCGGCAACCCAAAAGCCATGTACTCAAAAATTTTGATCATAGTGGAGTTGTCATTCATCGGAGTCTTCGGATCGGGCGCCACGCCCAGGTCGGCGCTAGAGAGATAACTAGCCACTTCATCGTGCGAAACGAGGCCCGTAAAAGTCACAAACGGATTGAGTTTCTTTCTGGCGACTCTTGTCCGTAACTCAGGAAGCACGGGCCCCCTCCAATGAGTACGAACTGGGTATCCTGTCGGTTGTCGTGCATTACGATTTGCTCGATGGATTCAAGCAACAACGGTAAACCGTCCTGGATCCCCATAAAACCCACATACGCCACGAGGAAGGGCTTTCCGGCTTTGAACTCAGGTCGACCCGGCCGACGGCGAAACTTTAGCAGGTCGGGACAGTTCCGAACCACAAAGACCTGTTCGTGTCGCATTTTACCTCGCGTTATGGCAATCTCCTTGAAAGAGTCGTTGTTGGCGATTGAAACTTTGGCAGTTCTGAATGAGAGCCGCTCGGCAAGTTTGGCGAGAGCGAAGAGCAGGCGTCTCTTGTTTCCGAATTTCGCCTGAAACAGTTCCGGACCCAAGTCGTGATGGTCGAAGATAAATCGGACTCCGAAAGGCTTCAGGAACAATGCGATCAGGAAAATGATGTCTGGGGGATTGCATGCTTGGAGAATGCGGAATCTCGTGCGAACAAACACCTTCACGACGAGATAGAATTCAGCGACAAGCGCCGAGCCATATTCTAGGATATAGCCATTTACTTTTGAAGCCTCCCATGTGCGGTGGCGATAGATGTTTATTCCCTCGAGGTTCTCATAGCTCGCCGCGTAAGGTTCCCTTCCTTTGGGACAGACAATGGATACCGTATAACCGGCGTCACGGAGGGCATTGGCCTCTCGCCATACGCGTCCATCCAAAGGTACCGGGAGATTTTCGACGACGATACAAATGGGAGTACCGCCGCTCCTTACGACGGGTTGGGGTTCAGTTCGTGTCGACGTTTGCACAAGAAGCTAGCACGCTCCATCACGAGAGAGAACGGCGCGTGGGGTCTGGAGGAGGATTTTAATGTCGAGCCAAAGTGACCAGGATCTGGCGTACCGGATGTCTAGACGGACCATCTCGTCGAATTTGACTCGGCTGCGACCGTCCACTTGCCATAATCCGGTGATCCCGGGCTTGACCGCCAACAGGCGTTGCTTGTGCCACAAATCGTAATGCCTGTACTCGTAGATTACAGGTGGCCTCGGCCCTACAAGCGACATATCCCCCAGCAGCACGTTCAAGAACTGCGGCAGTTCGTCTAGGCTGCTGTTTCGAAGAAATCGACCGACTGAGGTGATCCGCGGATCCGTCGTTAGTTTGTACACTCTCTTTTGGTTTCCCGCCGTCTGTTCTGTTCCAGCCGATCCGCTGATGAATTGCTTGACATATTCTTCATGAATTCCGTGGCCGCTATTCACGTACATAGAGCGGAACTTCAGGAACATGAATCTTTTTCCGTATTGGCCCAGCCTTACCTGCCGGAACAGCACCGGCCCCCGAGACGTTAACTTGACCGCCAGGGCTATGATTAAGAATACTGGCAGGCAGAGAGTCAACCCCACCACGCTGCCGGCAATATCAATCAGCCGCTTCACTAAAATCGAGACCCGCCGCCGGTTGATTTCGCTTGCTAGCACCATTTTTAAGGTTGAGGTAACCGGACCATCCGGGTCTATTTCATCCCAGTCCTCCGGAAAAACGTGGAACGATAGCCTGATTTCGTTAATTTCCGCTATGCTGAGGGTCTCCTGAAGCTTGTCGGTGAGTTTGGAGGAAAGTGATTGCACGATGGACTTGTCGTCGGAGCCGGCGACCTCGGTGAAGATCACTCCGATAATCGACCCCTCCTTGTACCAGCCCTTAAGGTCTGTATCCCTCGTTGATTGCGAGATCGCCGAGAGGAGATTCGGCATCACGAGTGATTTGGCTGGACTCGCCAGGTTGCCAGGATCGAGCAACATCAGGACAAAGCGCCGGCCGGAGCGCTCGGTCCTCCTACGCTCCAGGCATAACAGCTTGATAAAGAGTTGCTCGGAAAGCATCCCGAGACCCGAATTCTCCTCATGCAGAAGAGAACGCTGGTTCCGAGATCGCGGCTTGATCTTGAGGCCTAGCATATTGTTCAGCACAGATTATTTCTCCACGCTCAGGACTTTACTCGTCCTGTTCTAGTAATCCCAAACCGGCTATTTAAGGGAGAGCTTTTCAGGCTGGGAGGATCTTGCCAGCCGTCGCCGCCTGCCGCCGTTAACATTTAAGGGTTTAGCCCAGCGCCGCTGATTGCCACAGCAATCGATTGCCTCATTGGGGTTACAGAAACGATTAGACGTTGCTGTTTGGCAGTCCGGGCCAAAATCCCTTCCAATCGTGCTAAGGTCCGGCCTCAGTGCCCAACTTCCAGGAAGGACTAAAGTTCAGGCAGAGGGCCCGACCGGACCGCCGTTCGGATCCCAGCGATCTCCTCATCCTCAATCGGGGTGGGAATCCTACCGACGCCCGGGAATGCAAAACTCCGGGAATCGTCAACAACGGCAGATGATGCTGTGGGTTTAATGGACGAAATCGATAGCCGGGAAGCATAGAACGTCGACTGACTTTAGACGATCTGACGGCTCCTTTAGAGCGGGAGAAATTTCTAAAACCCCCTCGTTCTGCGCATCGTTGCGACCACTTTTTCGCAGTTTAACTTCACCCGAACGGCCAGCCATCGCTGAGAAATATCGGGTTGGGATTCGCCATCCATAGTACCCTCTCCGGGCATGCTACCGCCCCTTAAGTCCCAGAGTCGTATTTCCTCCCTGGATCCCCTACAGGACTGGTTTGAACCATTAAACGCAGTTGGAATGCCATAGTGAGATTTTAATTGGTCATTTGTTTTCATCGTGTTGAAGACTTTGGCTTCTAGCATGCTCGTGGCATCGTGAACTGCAAAGTGAGGACGATTTGTACTTGCTCCCACTTTATGAGACAGGGCGAGGCGGCCGTAATGCGTTGTTCATACGGAGCCGGTTAAGGGGAGGCGGGAGACGGCAGGGGTCAATAGCGCGCCAAAATCTTCCTTAGGGTCAGATACAAGTTTATGAAAAGTAAAGTGTTGGCGGTCCTTAGCTTGGCTGTCTTATGTACCATCCTCACATTGGGTCTCTGGCCCTTTCATTCCCCCAGGAACGAGGTAACTTGGATGGCGCGTCGTAATGGTCTCTGGTTTGGGACTCATGGTACTATCCTCGGCCATCGCCCTTTCCCCACCACGAATCCACCGGATAGCCAGGAAACCAGTATTGAAATCTGGTTGCAACCTCGGCGTGCCTGGGGATCCGGCACTGTTCTGGCATTTTACCCCGCCCGGAATCTATCTGAGTTCACACTTCGTCAATCCCTAACCGACCTGCTATTGGAAACGGAGATTTATGGCCATCCACCCGATGCGAGAGGCGCAAAGCTGTATGTCCATGATGTCTTTCGCCGGGGACGGCCTGTCTTCATAACCCTGACATCCGACGGACACGTAACCTACATCTACCTCGATGGTGTTCTAACCGTGAGATGGCCCGGTATTGCCATCTGCGCTCGGCAGCTCACGGGGCAACTGGTCGTCGGTGACTCACCGCTCCAACCGGACAGTTGGTCCGGCGAGCTGTTGGGCCTTGCCGTTTACTATACCCAACTCAAGGCAGACCAAGTCGTTCGAAACTATATCGGTTGGATACAAAATGGGCGACCCGAAATATCGGAGGAGGAGCGCAACATCGCGCTGTACACGTTTGACGAGCACGAAGGACGCATCGTACGCGATAAGGCAGGATCCGGTCTGGATTTGGAAATTCCGGAACACTACCTAGTCCTGGACAAGATTGTTCTAGAGCCGTTTTGGACGGAATTCGATATGTCCTGGGGCTATTGGCGGGGGGACCTAAAGAACATCGTTGGGTTCGTTCCTTTCGGCTTTTGCTTTTGCGCTTACCTTGTGACTTTGCTCCCCATAAAGCGTGCCACGCTGGTCACGGTCGCCCTAGGCGCCTTGGTCAGCCTCACTATCGAACTCTTGCAGGCCTTCCTTCCCACGCGAGATTCCGGCACGACCGACATCATCACGAACACGCTCGGCACCTGGATTGGTGCGGCGGCATATTCCTTTATGACTCCGACCCTGGTTCGCCTTTTTCCGTGGTTACCCTTGCAAACCTTCAAGTAACTTTGACACGTATGATGACCACCTGGAGGCCGGCGGTAATCCGCAGCCAGCAACCGCTTCAGTGGTGTCGGCGTCAAAACCGCGGCCGACTTCGATCCGCAGGCCGCCTGGAAGCACAACCGCCAAGTCGATTGCCCTCCCGTCACCGGCTACTCCACCGCCATCCAACGCTTCCACTCTGGGGTCTTGCCAGCCGTCTGCTCCTGTCGCCTTCAATAGCGACCCCAGCGTCGACAAGCCCAGCCCTCTCTGCTTGGAGAAGGCCGTGCGGCCTAGCAGGCTTCGGAAAAAGACACTTTTGACTTACTCAACCAACCTGGAATCCACAACTTACGACCGTGTTTGGGACCGAAAATGGCTTTTTGCCGCAGCCTGCTAGCCTGAATTTTCGCGGCAAAGCGTGAAATAACGTTCCGCTTCCTCGAATCCCCAACTCCAGCAGTGTCCAACGCTAGAGTCGTTATTAATTTGGTGAATACAACGCAATAGTAATGAATGTCTCTTTAGACTTTAGCGAAATGAAAAGGTTTGCATGTTCGTGCGGCTGCGAGCGCGTCAGTGCCGTTTTAGCAGGTATTGTCATGTGTTTCGGTGATCCGAGCCTGATTTCTGTTGACGCGCTAGAACATGAGTGTCAGTATATGTTGTATGGAGAGTTCACCAGATAAGATAACCTCCGAGACTCGCTTCTTCCTCGAACCCGCCTCCTCCGCCCAACGCCAGTATGAGGCTCTCCGCGCCTACTTCGTCGAAGGTCTTTCCTCTACTGACGCATCCCGCCGCTTTGGCTACACTCCAGGCTCTTTTCGCGTCTTGTGTCATCATTTCCGCCGCTCCAAGCCCGACTTCTTCCGCGAACTCAAGCATGGCCCGCATTCCCAACCCAAGAAAGACGCGGTCCGCGAACTGATCCTGGGGATGCGCAAGCAGAACCTCTCGATCTATGACATCGAAAGCAACTTGAAGACCCAGGAGACGCCCTTGAGCACCACCGCCATCTGGGAGATCTTGCGCGATGAAGGTTTCGCCCGCTTGCCGCGGCGTCAGGATACCGAACGTCCCGACACCCTTCATCCCACCGCCGCTGCCATCGCCGATTGCCGCGAGTTCTCCTTGGCCCCGCGTCGGTTCGTAACGCAACTGGGCGGCCTGTTCCTATTTCTGCCGTTGCTGGTGGATTGCGATCTGCCCGGCCTGGTGGGTCAGGCTGGCTATCCTGGCAGCAAGATGATTCCGGCTCCTCAGTCCTGGCTCTCCCTGCTGGGCTTGAAACTCTCCAGCACCGAACGCAAGAGCCACGTCATGGACTTGGTCTTCGATGAAGGACTGGCGCTGTTTGCGGGGCTGAACGTGGTGCCCAAGACGACCTACCTGGAGACCTACTCGCATAGCTTTTCACCCAAAATCAACGAGAAGCTCCGCAAACTCTGGATCGGCGTTTTGCGGCAGAAGAAATTATTGAAGGGCGAGAGCTTCAATCTGGATTTCCATTCGATTCCCTTCTTCGGGGCCGACGAGTTTGTGGAGCGACACTACCTCTCCAAACGCAGCCGCAGCCAGAAGTCGATTTTGGTTTTCCTGGCGCAAGATGCCGAAAGCCATGTGTTCTGCTACTCCAAGGCGGATTTGCTCAAACGCGACCAAGCTGATGCAGTCTTGGATTTCGTCAAGTTTTGGAAGACGGCGTACGGCGAGCTACCGCCTGAGCTGGTCTTCGACTCCAAACTGACCACCTACGCCAAACTGAACCGGCTGAACCAGATGGGCATCACCTTCATGACCCTGCGCCGCCGCTCGCCGGCAATCTTGAAGGAAGTGGCCAACACGCCCAGGTCGGCCTGGCGCACGGTACACCTGGATGTGCCGCACCGCATGTATCAGACTCCCAAAGTCGTCGACCAGCAGGTGACCTTGCGCGACTATGAGGGTCCGATTCGGCAGATATTGATCACCGACCTTGGGCATGAGGAGCCCACGGTGCTGCTCACCAACGATCTGCGCAGCAAGGCCGCCAAACGTATTACCCGCTACGCGCAACGCATGCTGATCGAGAACGGACTGGCCGACGCCGTCCAGTTCTTTCATCTGGATGCGTTGAGCTTGCAGTCCGTCTGAAGATCGATTTCGACGTCACTCTGACCGAAGTGGCGAGCGGACTATACCGGATGCTGGGCCGTCGGCTCGCCGGATATGAAACCGCTCAATCCCGCCAACTGTTCCGTCATTTTCTGAATACCCCGGCCGAAGTCGAGATCACCGACAAACGCGTCGAGGTTGCGCTGCCCAAGCGCGCCCATAATCCCTTGTTGCTCGCAGCCGAATTCGGTCAGGGATCCACGCTGATCCCTTGGTGGGACGGGCGACGGTTGTTCTTGACGTTCCGATAGACGGCACCCAAAACGTTAGCTGGCTATTTGCCGCGAAAATTCAGGCTAGGCAAAACACGGACCTCGGCACTGATCCGGAAGAAAGGGCGTCAGCTAAGGCTCGGTACGCCGCGCCAAGCCTTTGAAAAGAACCGGCTTGTTTTCCCCCGCACCCAGCGAAGCAACCGTTGTAAATACCAGGAGTTACGTAGAAGGTATCGTAACCGTGACCTCACTGGAGGGAGCGCTGTTCGTCGACCCACTCACCGCTTCGATTACATAATAGTAGGCTTGACCGAGAGTAATACTGCAGTCCACGAACGACGTCCCCATGATTCCAGTCGCGAGCGGTGAATTGTAGTTGTATCCGCCGGAAGTGGTCGCCCGGTACACGTTGTAAGTAACACCACTGGTGGTGCTGGCAGTCCAACTCAAAGAGACCGTATGAAGGCCGCTCGTAACCGGACAGCTACTCAGAATTCCGGTGATTACCTGGGAGTAAAATGTCTGAAACGTTGCGGCGGAGCAACTGACGGCATTGTTGGCGGCAACCTGGGAGTCGAGTACGTTAATCAAGCCGTCCTTGTTGACGTCACAAGCGCTATCGGTTGTAGAGACGACTAGGACCGCCCCCGCTGTCTGGCTCAGACTTCCGCTCGTCCCGGTGATCGTCAGGGAATAGCTGGCCGACGGCGTCGAACTCGTCGTACTGACCGTCAGCGTAGACGTTCCCGAGGTCGTGATCGAACTGGGGCTGAAACTGGCCGTTGCACCATTGGGGAGCCCGGTCGCACTTAAGCTGACCGTGCCCGTGAAACCTCCGGATGCCGCCACGTTCAGTGTGTAAGCTGCGTTCGTTCCCGGCGTCACTGCCTGACTGGCCGGCACAGCCGTTAGAGTAAAGCTCGGTGAGCTGGAGGCGGCCTTGAAGGAAGCCGTACTGCTAGCATAGGTGCCTGATGGGCTTTGGGTCCACTCTGCAGAATAGGTCCCGGTGGACGACGTGATGAGATGTGCCCAACCGTCCTCAAACGTTGTTGCGTCATTGATAAAGGGATTTCCCGAAACAATCCCGGTTACAGAGTTGGCAACTTCAGCTAGCGAGATTACTACCTCAGTTGCCGAGGTGATCGTTACCGCCGCACCGGCAACCGCAGTAGTAGTGGGCTGGCTGTTGAGTACAGCAGTCTGATCGAGTGGCGCCGTCGAATCGGCACCGGAGAATTCCCAAATGACAGCAGCAGAATTTGACATGCTGCCGCTAGGTGTGATCGTGATCGATGTAGCTCCCGCCACACTGTTCTTCGCATACCAAATGTCAACCACACAACAGTTAGATTTAGGCGCGTACGTCGATCGGGCGGCACCGGCCTCCACGTATGTGTTGCCCACGTTATCTGTGATGCTGGTGACCGTAGTGGATGTACTGCCTCCCTCCAAATTAAGGCCAACGACAAGGAGATGCCCACTTCCTGTCGAAGGAATCGTACAGCTCCCAGGAAAGGCTTCTACTGGGCACGATGTTACGTTAACCAAAGCTATCTGAGACCATCCGAGTACAGGCACAACGGCGAGCAGAATAAGCGGAAGCGCAAAACGGCGAATATCAGGAAGACAGGACACCACAAGAGCCTTTTTTAGACTTTCCATCACGTTTACCACATTATGGCTGTGGCGGCCAACCAAGCAACGTTGCAGATGGTTAAGAAAGTGTTGCTAACCATCCGCGCGCACCTCTCCGAGTGGGTCGGCGCGTATAAATCCAGTGATTGCAATGAGATCCGAGGTACTCATGCCTGGCGGGCATTCGGCCTGCCCCAGCTATTCAATTTAGCTGGCCGCGATACCACTCCGGGGTTCTGTGCATGCCGTCCTCAAAAGGAAATGCGCGACAGATGCCCTGCAGCAGCGCCCATGACTGGTATGGAAGGGGTCTGGGGCGACTGTAGACGATGTAATAACGCAATGCCACCATCTCAGAAGTTGGCGGGCGAATACTACTGCCACTCGTTCAGGAGTCTTTCCGGGTCCATGTTGGCCTCTTGGCCGCTGAGCAGGTTTGGCGATTACCATCGCCTTCCTACCGTTTTTCGGGTAGCAGCCTGCGCACCAACCGCGGAGCTGATGAGGCCCGCGCCTCGGGGTGATGACGTAGTGACTCATGATCTAGACTGCCAAAGGCGAGCGCCGTGCGCTACCACCAGAGTGGGGCAGCGAGCCTTCGAGCGGGAGCGTACCACATCCTCACAGCCGGACGATCTTCGCCTCGCGGAATCCCTTCAGCGCATTCCGCGTATCCACGATCAGGCGCGAACGCCCAACCAGGGCGGCATAGTCGAATATCGAGTGGTCAGTCACGATCACAACGCAGTCTGCCTCCCCGGCGGTCTCTTCGGGCGTCGCGGAGAGATCCAGGCCATCGATGCGCACCAGGGGCACATGTGGATCGCTGTAACTGATCCGCGCGCCCCGCCGCTGGAGCAGCATCATGACATCGAGCGCCGGGGATTCGCGCAGGTCTTCGATATTCCGCTTGTAGGCCACACCCATTACGTGAATATGGGATCCCATCACAGGCTTGGCTGCCTCGTTTAGCGCCATCTGCACCTTTTCCACGACGAAGTGTGGCATCTGGCCGTTGATGTAGCCCGCCAGCTCAATGAACCGCGCTTCAATCCCCGCCTGCCGCGTCTTCCAGGAAAGGTAGAAGGGATCGATCGGAATGCAATGCCCGCCCAACCCCGGCCCCGGATAGAAGGGCATAAAGCCGAATGGTTTGGTGGCCGCCCCATCAATCACTTCCCACACGTCAATTCCCATCCGGCCGCACATCATGGCCAGCTCGTTCACCAACCCGATATTGATCATCCGGAAAGTGTTTTCCAGCAGCTTCACCATCTCGGCTACCTGCGTGGAGCTAACCGGCACCACGTGCTCCAGGGCCTGCGAGTAAAACAGCCGGCCCATCTCCGTACAGGCCGGCGTCACCCCGCCCACTACTTTGGGAATATTGGCGGTCTGGAACCTCGGGTTCCCAGGGTCGACACGCTCCGGCGAAAAACACAGGAAGAAATCCGCCCCCACCTCCAGACCCGATTTCGCCAGCATCGGCAGCACCAACTCGTCGGTGGTGCCCGGATACGTTGTGGATTCCAGAATTACCAGCATGCCGGTGTGGAGGTGGCTCGTGACCTCCTGACAGGCCGACACGATATAGCTCATGTCCGGGTCCTTGGTCTTGCGCAGCGGGGTGGGCACGCAGATGTTGATGGTGTCAAGATCCAACACGGCCGAAATATCGGTGGTGGCGGCCAATTTGCCATCGTCCACAAGGCGGCCCAGCGTCGAATTGGGGATATCTCCGACGTAGGAATCGCCAGCGTTCACTCGGCGGATCTTTTCTCGGCTCACATCGATTCCGGTCACCGTGAATCCGGCACGGGCGAACTCGACGGCTAACGGCAGTCCGACGTAACCCAGGCCAACGACTCCAATGCGGGCTTGGCGCGAGCAGATTTTCTCGCGCAAGAGCTGAGCCGTGGATTCGATAACGATCTGAGGACTCGCCATACCAGTTTATTTCTCTCCAGATTTTGACAGGGGACTTGGCCCTGGGTTAGTTCCTATTGACCGGGATCTTGTCGAGCAAAGGGACTAGCGACCCCACCTCAAAGAGCTAAGATTACAAAGAGTAATATGCGTGGCAAGGGTCACGGCAACCTTATCCCATCAACGACGGCTCCCACTGTGCAGCCATCACCTCAGTAATTCCCAGCGGCCGCAGCCATAGTTCGGTCGTCGCCACCCCGAGAGACGAAAGTCTCCAGTGCATCGGCAACTCGACATTGTTGATCGCGTCTCAGCCCCGGATACATCGGCAGCGACAATATCTCCGCTGCGGCTTTCTCCGAAACCGGAAGATCTCCGGCGCGGTAACCGAGGCGGCCGTAGGCCTTCTGCAAGTGAAGCGGAACCGGATAGTGAATCCCAGTGCCGATACCCACCTCGGCCAATTGCCTCTGGACTTGCTCACGATTCGCAACGCGGACTACGTACAAATGGTAGACCGCTCTGCTCCAAGCCGACTCCTGCGGAAGAACCACACCCTCATTGGATCCCAGCAACTCCCCATAACGCACCGCGCATTTCCGACGCTCTTCGTTCCAGGCAGCAAGATGTTTCAGCTTGACGCTCAAGATCCCCGCCTGAATCGAATCGAGTCTCCCGTTGTAACCCTCCATCTCGTGATAGTACTTTTCGGCTTGGCCGTGGTCCCGCAGCATCCGGATTGTCTTCGCCAGCTCGGCATCGTTCGTCGTGACCGCGCCGCCCTCTCCGCAGGCTCCCAGATTCTTGCCCGGATAAAAGCTGAACGCTGCGGCCTGCCCCAAGGATCCAGCCTTCTTCCAACAACTGTCTTTCCTGGAGAAGTACTCGGCTCCATGCGCCTGGCAAGCATCCTCAATGACGAGCAAGTTGTATCTTTCCGCGATCGCGAGAATTCCATCCATGTCCGCCATCTGCCCGTACAGGTGGACCGGCACCACTGCCGCAACGCGGCGGCCGAGTTTTCGGTCTACCAAGCGTCCCGTAGACCCGTCAACGCAACATTCGGCATTGAGGTATTCCTCAAGCCGCCGAGGGTCCATGGTATACGTCCGTTCGTCGACATCCACAAAGACGGGGCGGGCGCCGGTTTGAGAGATCGCTTCGGCGGTGGCGATGAACGTATTCGGGACGGTGACGGCGATGTCACCGTCGCCGACGCCCGCCGCCAATAGCGCGAACCGGAGCGCATCCGTACCACTCCCCACGCCCACGCACCAGGGAACATCACAGAATTCCGCAAACTGTCGCTCAAACAAGTCGACTGCCCGACCACCGATGAATCCAGCGGTGTCCAGAGCAGAGGTAAAGACCTGAACCAACTCGTCGCGTAGCCTTTTGTGCGGAGCTACCAGGTCCAAGAACGGAATTCGGTCCGCCGTGCTCATTTCGACACCTCCATATACTCAGGTTCAGTAATTCGCAAAACCCGCGCTGGGTTGCCCGCAACGATGGCGTTGGGAGGGACGTTCGCCGTCACGACACTCCCGGCGCCGACGATCGCGTTCTCCCCAATGGTCACTTTGGACAGGATAGTTGCCCCGGAACCGATCGACGAACCCTTTTTCACGAGGGTTGGCTCGACTTTCCAGTCCTGCTCGGTCTGCAATTGTCCGCCGGCTGCTGTCGCGCGAGGATAAGTGTCGTTGATAAACGTGACACCGTGGCCAATGAAGACGTTATCTTCAATCGTGACCCCTTCGCAAATAAACGTATGGCTGGAAATCTTACAATTCGTCCCGACCCGCGCGTTCTTTTGAATCTCCACAAACGCTCCGATTTTTGTGTGATCGCCGACTTCGCAGCCGTAAAGGTTGATGAATTTCGACAGCTTTACCCCCTTCCCCAGCTTTACATCGGCCGAAATGCAATGGTATTCGCTCATAAGTTGACTGGCCTTCCTCGCTGCTTGAGCGACCGTCCGGCCGCTTCCAGTAACCGCACCACTCGCAAACCAGCCAAACCGTCATTGAAGGGCGCTTGGCCCTTGGTGATGCACTCAACGAAATAGCTGGCCTCGCGCCTCAGGGCCTCCGTTTGCTCCACTTTTGGCACCCATATGTCGCCCGATCGATAGCTCACCAGCAGGTCATACACGCCCTGACCCGAGGTGAGATCGACTCCCTTGTCGTAAACCTTGACCTTTTCGTCGGCCTCCAAGTCGTTCCACACCACCATCTTTTTCTCGCCGCCAATCAGAGTCGTCCTGACTTTCACGGGAGACAACCAGTTCACGTTAATGTGCGCCATCATGTTGCCTCGAAAGTAGACCGTGAGGTAAGCCAGATCCTCCAGGCCGTTGAGGTGGCATTGGCCGGTGGCAATGACGCTCTCGGGCTCGGCGCTCATCAAGTAGTCCATGATGGAGAGATCGTGCGGCGCCAGATCCCAAATCACGTTCACGTCATGCTGGAAAAGACCCAAGTTCACGCGTGTGG
The DNA here is from genome assembly GCA_963803725.1 of Bryobacterales bacterium. Lineage (GTDB taxonomy): Bacteria > Acidobacteriota > Terriglobia > Bryobacterales > Bryobacteraceae > JOPF133. The sequence goes on from CAWDOH010000003.1 coordinate 350,074, forward strand.
AATCATAGTAGTAAAGCTTGCCCAGGACGCCATCATCGATCAGGTGACGAATCTTCCTCACAGCGCCCGTAAAAAGGAACGTGTGATCCACCATGATTTGGAGATTCTTGCGCGTTGCCAACTCGATCAATTCCTCGGCTTGTGCAACGCTCGCCGTGAAGGGTTTCTCTACAAATACGTGCTTTCCGTTCTCGAGTGCTGCTTTGGCGAACTCGAAGTGCGTCCACACTGGCGTGATCACGGCCACCACATCGATCGCGGGTGACAGGGTAACATCGGTAAGGTCGCACGTCACCTGCACGCCGGGAAAAGCCTTTTTCGCCCGCGCTAAGGATGCGGAGTCCTTGTCGCAGATGGCCGCCAGTTCGCAATCGTCCGTGTTGTGGAAGTTCCGGGCCACAATTGGCCCCCAATAACCGTATCCGATCAAACCGATTCTGATCATAGAGCGAGGGTCCGGAATTTAGGTAATGCGGGACGGAAGACGCAGTTCGAATGCCATACTCAGACTACGAATAAGGGGCTTAGTTTCAATATGTTGAGAACCACGGTCTAAGGCTCGAAAGCTAGACGGGCCGCGGCAAAATGAGGACGAGTTGGACTTGCTCCCACTTTCTGAGACATAACAACGCGATAGTAATGCATCGTTTACAAATCAGCAAGGGAGGAATTCGGCGGGTACGAGCGGGCGGCGAAGACTCCAGGCGAACAGCGCCGAATGCGAATGCCGCCAAATTATGGGATGCCGGTCAATATGCTATGTCGCCTTACTATGTTACCGTTGATTCCGCCGGCCTCGTTTAAATCTCGTAACCGATCTTTGCAGTCGGAGTTGCTCCTCAGGAATGTCCCGTACCGCAGCTGCAGTTACCACCAGATCCCAGGCAGCTTCGAAAATCCGGCACGGGCCCGCCGCCTGCCAGAAGGCAATATCGAATTCGCGCCCGGGCGGTCGGCCACGCATCAAACGAGTCATAATTACGCGGTCAGGCATCACATCTACCTCCGATGTCTTGCGGCGCAACGGAGGCGCTTCTCCAGGTCCGCAGCCGGCCTCCTCCGCATTTCCTTCTTGGTGCTTTGAATCTGGTTGCCGGTCACTTCATCGCCTCAACAATCGAGAGTTCCCGTTCTAGGAGATCGTTCACCAGCTCGTTCAGGGTAGTACCTTTTCGCTCCGCGACCTGCAATAGGTATTCTTGAATCCGGTCGCTCAAGTACACGGGGATCTGCGCACTGGCATTGGGCCGATAAAACTTGCCGCGCTCGCCTTTGCTGAAATCGTATTCTTCTCTCATGTCGTCGCTCATAAGTTCTCCTCATATGCCGCTGTTTCGGCGCGCGTAGCGCGGCGTGCAGAAATGATTCGGATTCGTGCCGAGTTCACGTCAAGATCCTGCCACGTGTGGACGATCACCAACAAGAGGTTGCCTGCGTGGCCCACTGTGATCCAGCGCTCCTCCTCCTCGGAGTGATCGGGGTCCGGTACCGTGACCGCCAGTGCATCGTCGAACGCTGCAATGGCCGACTCGAATTCCACGCCATGTTTCTTGAGATTCACGACGGCCTTCTTGGCATCCCATTCGAACCGATTTCGCGCGCCTTTCACAGTCTCAAGTCTGCCACATATGCTATGAGCGGGTCTTCGTCGAACACCTTCCGGCCACGCTGTGCGTAAGCTTCTATCTGTGTGATCGCGTCGAGAATATCCTGAAGCCGCAGTCGATCGTCTCTCATAGGGGCACGGCGTCTCGCAGGATGCGATCCCGCACACGCTCGCGCAATCCGCGAGACGATACCACATCGACTCTTCCTCCCAGCAGTTGTTCGAGGTCAATCTGCAGGCCCCCCAAGTCCATGAGGCTCCGCCCGGGCTCAAGATCAACGAGGAAGTCAATGTCGCTTTCGGCGTCGTCCTCACCCCTGGCTACTGATCCGAAGACCCGGAGGTTCCGAGCGCCTCGTTTGGACGCCAACAGCAGGATCTCCTCGCGTTTTGATGCCTTCAGTTCGTCCAGTGTCAATGTCACAGTACACCCTACCTCTTGGATCCGGCGTGAAAACGCGTCTTCAGGGCTGAAGGGGCTTCAACTTGGCTGCCCTGGCGAGAATCTTTTCCGCGAGGCCTTCTATCATCGGTGAAGGTCTGAGCCTGAGCACCGGCCGGTTTTGTGGACGCGTCAGTTCGCCGGGAATGAGGAACAGCTTATAGCGCAGCTTCTGCAGGGTAAGGTTTTGCCAGGACTCATCCAGACAATTTCGCTGAAAAGCTGTCACCAGATTGTAGGCGAGGCGGACGATCTCCAGGTAGAGCGCGTTGGCGGCGAACGACGCCGTTGGAATCTTGCGGAGCGCATAGTCTTCTCGCAGCTCGCAAATCCGTGGTTCCATCCCGGCACGTCCGTCGTAAAAATGCCAGATCCCGGCTGGGGTCAGCGGCATGTTTGTGACCCAGGCACGATAGATGTATCGGCCCATGGCGAACAGAGTGGTCTCGGCTTCGTCTTGTTGAATGAACCTTCGCGCCACCACGAAACGACGGGCCTTTGGCCAACCATGGAGGCGGTGCTCGACCTCAGCCATCTCCCACCTGGGATTCACGGGTTCATACGAGATGCCGGGGAGCAGTCGCTTGAACGCTTGGGTCAAACGAGCGACCACGGCATACTGTGCGGGTCGGGTCTCTAGAGCAACGAACACAGGATTGAAGCCGAAGCCGGCGTCGGCGCGGACTCGCACCTCGCGGATTTCGGGTGGGACATTGGCGAAGCTGGTGTCCAGCAATTCCATGCTGCCATCCCAAGTGCCGGCATTCCCTGGACGGAGTTCGGCATCCCAGAGGTAGGATGAATTGGCCTCTATGCAGAGCAGTGGGTCGTAGGATTTCTTGCCACGATAGCGGGGATTGTAACCGACGGCGGCATTTTCCTGGTTCCCGAATACCGTCACCACCGTGCTGTCCAAGTCGAAGATCAATCGGGAGCGTCGGGCGGGTAGGTGGATGAACGTTTGCAGCAGTCGGTCGTTGACGCGATGCAACTGTTGCCAGAAGGGGTCAGGTGCATTGTGTAAGAAGCGGCGCAAAGTCTGAGGATCAGGGAAACTCGGCAAGCCGGTGAGGTATTGGAAGGTACCGTTGGAACGCAAGAATGACGCGGTTTCCAAGCGATCCAACCCCAGGACGATGGGGTACATCAGGGCCAATACCATCTGTGATAAGTGATACCGGTTGTTGCGTCTGGGGTAGGTCAGGTGCCTGGCCAGAAAATGGCGGAGCTGCAGCACTCGCAGAAACTCATGAAAGAAGTAGACACCGCCGTAATGCGTCAGCCCCGCATGATTACAGGCGATTCTGATATTTCGCGGCGAATACGGCATTTCGCGAATTCCTAACCGACTGTTAGGGATTGGCGAAATTCTACAATATGCTCCCAAAGCCTGTCAACATGGGGTTTGGCGGCTTTTGGGGAGGCAAGAATGCGCCGGATTCAGGTACCTTTCAGTTTGCCACAAGCTTAGCATCCCTTTGGTCGAGGTTACGATATCGCTCCGAAGAAGTTGCCCGCCGATTGCCAGAGGAACGAATCGAATTCGCGGCCCGGTGCTCGGCCACAATATAAACGAGGCACGATAAGGCGGTCAGGCATCATGTCCCGTCATCCGATGTTTTCCGGTCACACGGCGCGTGGTTAGCCAACGTCGTTGACCTTATTGATGTCATGTCATTCAAGGCTTCGAGGTAGTTTCCCTTCCGCTGCGCAGCGCTCAAGCGCACTTCCGACTCCATTCCTGCCGGAGCCGGGCCACAACATCCGCGAAGCACAAGCCGTGCTCCCGCTCGAACGCACGCTTTCCCACGCGGTGGTACGCACCCGGCGCCTGAGTGTGGCAGTCCGCGCACAGAGGCACACACGAGTAGTCCGAGGCCTTCATCGATATGCCACCGTCTTGCCCGGTGTGTGCGGCTTCGGAGCGTCCTTCGATCCCGCAGCCGGCGCAGGGAAGTGTGCGAATCCAGGCTCTGTAAGCCTCATCGCGCGGTGGTCCTTTGCGCGTCGAAGTGGTAGCCCGGTCCGGCGACCGCCGGCCAAAGAGGGTCCAGGCAACGTAGGCCTCGAGTTGTTTTCCGATAAGCATGACTGTGTGGGATGGGGCGGACGCGCTGAATTGGCGGCGCGTCCGCCGGGTCTTCTGAGGGGGCTACGCGACCGAGGAAAGCTTGGAGCGTTGGATGTAAGCCGTGACCAGCAGCGAGCGCGCTTCTTCGGGCTTGATGCGGCCCTGGTAGGTATTCAGCGTACGCTCCAGAACCTGGGCATACGCGTCGACGAGCGAGTTGGCCTCGTCCACCAGCAGAGAGTACGCACGTGCTGAAGGCTTTCGGTTCCCACCTTCGGATGCAGCGCCAGCGGACGCAGCGCCAGCGGATGCAGCGCCAGCGGGGGCCGGCAGTGCGGGGACGACGAATGTGCCGTTCGGTTGCTCGCCCGGAATCCGGGCCACTTCCCAACTGGTCGGGGAATCTTTCTGCCCGTCCCACTTTCGGGTGATCGTAAAGTTTTCGCGGACGTTGATTCCCAGTGGTTCGATCTGCCCGGCGACTTGCGGGTCCAGAAACATCACCCGCCCATCGGTGAGCGAGAACATGATGCGCTCGCCATACTGCGAGCTGACGGTTTTGCCCTGGGAGTACTTGAGGGCGACGGTTACGGGAACGTTGGCCGGGAAGTCCACGACTTCACGCGGGGCGCGGTTGGGTTGAGTTGCCATCGTTTGGATTACCTCCGACGCGAGTGCGTTTCGGGCCGGTTCCAAAATGCCCGGCCCATCATCAGGGAGGGGTTCCGCCACTTCCTTGGCGCGCAGAGCGGCCAGCTTCCGCTGGAACTCCAGGTATTCTTCGCTGGCGGCGCGGCGGGCAACGGGCACGGCTGGAGGGGCCTGAGCATCCTCCCGGAGCGACGGCAGGTCGTGATGGAAGCCCCGGCCGTTGTAGAACCAAGCCGCCGCTTTGTGCGCAGTTCTCCGCATGGTTACGCCACCTCCATTCCGACCGCCGCGGCAGTGTGGATCTCCCGCTCTGGCGACAGGGCCAGCGGGAGCTGCTCAATTTCGCCTTCGAAGGCGCAGCGCGGGCAGCAGCGCAACGGGTTCGGGGTTCCATCCGGCACGACGACCATGTGCAGAGAGCAGAAGGTTTCGTCACAGCCGTCGCACTGGAACTGCCCGCAACACGGGCAAAGCAGTGCGCCGCAGATCGCGCAAGGAGTGACTTCGAGAACAGCGGTGCCGAAGCCGTCTTCATCGTAGTCGAGCGGCAGGCAGTCGAAGTCGGTGTCGCAATTCGGGCAGGTGTGAGAAGTGAATTGGGGTTTGCTCATGAACAAATAATAGCACACCAGCGCTGGTTAGTAAAGAAGGAAATTTGACAAAACTCACCAGCGCTGGCTATAGTCGTAGCGTATGGCAAAGAAGAATCCGGCAGCTGTACAACTGGGTAAGCGGCGGATGGCAATGCTTTCTAAAGAGGAGAAGTCCAAGCTTGGTCGCGTGGCCGCAAAAGCGCGCCGCCATAAGCTCACGCCCGAGCAACGCAGCGAGATCGCCCGAAAAGCCGGCAAGGCCGGAGGGCGCGGCAGGAAGAAGGCGGGCTGATCCGTCCGTCAGAAGAAACCACAACCTCGATTCTTTGCACTCGACGGTGCTCTCTCACTTCGGTGCGCACTTCAGCCCACTAACTGGCCTCCCGCTCCGGCGTACTGGACGCTCCTATCCCCGATCTCGCGGTGCAAGTTTTGCTCACCATTCGGGGCATAATGAGAATGGCGACTATGAGCCAGACGCTCCATCTCGGAAATGTAGAGGTTGACGGGGACCAATTAGCCGCCGTCTGCCGGCGATACCAAGTTCGGGAACTCTCGCTGTTTGGATCGGCCGCAAGGGGCGACATGCGGCCGGACAGCGACATCGACTTGCTGGTTGAGTTTCTACCGGAGGCCGAGGTGGGCTTGCTGGAGCACGCCGGCCTAATGCTGGACCTTGAGCGGCTCCTTAGAAGAAGAGTCGATCTCGTATCGAAAAACGGACTGAAGCCGCGCATCCGGCCTTCGGTGCTTCGAGAAGCCCGGCTTGTTTATGCGGCGTGACGAGCTGTATCTCAATGACCTCATCGAGGCCGCCGACCACATCGCCGTATTTCTGGGCGGATTGGAATTGGATGGCTTCCTGAGATCCGAGCTGGTGCGAAGCGCCGTGGTGCAGAAGTTGGCAATCATCGGGGAAGCAGCATCCCGGATCTCGGCCGAGGTGAAAGGCCGATACCCGCAAATCCCGTGGCCACAGATCGTGGCCTTTCGGAATATTCTGATCCACGCATATTTTGGGATCGACTGGAATGAAGTCTGGAAGGCAGCCAAGGTTGACTGCCCGGCGCTGTGTGGACAGGTCAGCGGCCTGCTCGCCACAGAATTCGGCGGGCACCGGTGCGACGGGGGTAACCAGGAATAGCAAGCGGAGGACCAAGAAGCCGACCAAGCCCACGCCCACACTAACGGAACCGCGGAAGGACACCAGGCAGGGGCAAGCGCGGCGGTCTTCGAGTGATTTATTATTTCCACAATGAGACAATTCCCCTGTTTCTGTTGACGGTCTATGGCAAGAATCAAAAGGCGAATCTCACGAAGGCGGAGCGGAACGAGTTTAAGACGCTCCTCCCACTCCTCGTGAAAACCTACGCTAGGGGCAGGAAGTTACGAAGAAACCAATCTCATCCAAGAAGAGGCCCGCCAGGGTTGGCCAGGAAGTCATTGCCAGTCTGAAAGAAGCGATCGCCTGGGCAGGTGGCGAAAATGTTCCTGTGCGGATTACGAACGTTAGAGTGCCCTGTACCGATGTGCGCGCTGTGAGACGAAAACTCCGTCTGAGCCAATCTCAATTTGCCGCCAAGTTTGGATTGCAAACGGCCACGTTGAAAAACTGGGAGCAAGGCCGAACCCGACCTGATGGTCCCGCGCAGGTGCTGTTGGCCGTGATCGCCTATCATCCAGAGGCGGTAGAGGACGCGCTTCGAAAGGCAGGTTAGAATCCGGCCTCCTCACCAAACAACTTCTTCTTGTTAAAGAAGCGGAGGAGGCAGTCCTGATCGAGCCGTTGGAAGCCGGTGTTCAACAGCATCGCTAATGCATCCCTGAAAGAGAGCTGGGTTGGATCGGCCCGGTTCAAGATACGCTTCACCCGATGGCCCTCCGAAGTTCTCGGTCCGGTAATTGGACGCGTAACATTCGCGTAAGCAAACCGCCGGTGATCGGATCACAGTTCCAAGACCCGGCGGAGTGCGGTGTCCACTTCCGCCATGCGGAGCGCTGGGAGCGCACTGACCTCAGGCGTCACGAACCGCGAGGAGTCCAGAGACCGGACTTGGAAGCATAAGAACACGGTGTCCCGGGGCAACCCGGACTCGGCCGCGGTAACCCGGACGTTCACCGGATAGTCGCGGGCAATGTTGGCGGCATCCGTGCCGACGACAACGGTGACCACGAGCGGAAGACAATTGATCGAGTCGCTCGAAACCACCAACACTGGCCGTCTTCCTGCTTGTTCCCGGCCTCGCACGGGATCGAGTGACGCAAAGTGAATCTGGCCCCGCCTAATCATTCGCAAAGCCATCCATTTCGGCGGTGGCGAAGTCTTTGGCAATAGCCGCACACTCGGCCTGGACTTGTGGGTCCCCAGCCATCTCGGCGATGGCACGGTCGAACTCCTGCCGGCGGCGCCGCGCGACATACTCCTGAAGAGAGACGATTACCAGCCGGTTAAGGTTGGTGCGGAGTTCGGGCGGAGCAACCGCGTTGAGCTCGCGGATGAGGGTACTGGGTAGAGCCACGCTGCGGCGGAGCGTGTTTGCCGGTGGACGAGGTTTTTTCATGTCACACCTATTATCACACTCATCGGCACACTTTCACTGGTCAAAATATAATACGCTATGTCAAAGCTACATCAAGATGCTCCTGCCCGAGGCTCTCGAAAGGGCACGTCGGACGGCTTGAATGATCAAGGCCTCCTGGGGACGCTGTTGACCGAAGATCTCCTGCCTGATCGTTCAAATCTCGGTGAACAAACCCACCGCCCGCTCCGCGCCGACGCAACCACACCCAGGCGTATCCCCCGAAGGAAATGCACTCAGTCAGCCAGCCGATCCAATCGCTGCGTACTTGATCACCGCCAGGGCCCATCCGTCCCGTTTTCCGGGAGCGAGGATCTCGACTTTCGGAAAAATAGCTGGAAAGACGGCCGGCATTCCACCGTCCCGTAAAGCAATCTTGCTGAACGAATTGGAAGGAAAGTCAACGGCGAATTCGCGAAGTTTAGGCTGCCACGACTATTCACTGGACTGGACTCTATATTCCTTCTGGGCTATATTTAGGACATGCCGGACGTGCTCTACACCGACGAATTCGAAGGGTGGTGGAATGGCCTGAGCACGGAAGAGCAAGACTCGGTAGACCGCGTAGTGCGGATGCTGATGACGGAGGGAGCAACCTTGCGGTTCCCGTACAGCTCAGGGATCGAAGGCAGCGCTCATTCCCATATGCGCGAGTTACGCATCCAGCACTCCGGACGCCCCCATCGTATCCTGTATGCCTTCGATCCGAAACGCATTGCCGTGCTGCTGATCGGCGGCGATAAGACCGGCAACGCCCACTGGTACGAAATCTTTGTTCCCATCGCGGATCGACTGTAGGAAGAACACCTAAAAGGATTGGAGGAGAACTAGAATGGCCAAGCCACGAAACTTCAAGGAACTACAGGCCCGGATGTCGCCCGAACGGCAGGCGGCCAATGCCGCCGCAGCCGAGCGCATGCTTCGAGAGATGCCTCTCGACGAACTCCGCGCGGCCCGCCAATTGACGCAAGAGAGCCTGGCTGATCTGCTGGGAATCAAGCAAGCCAGCATCTCCAAGATGGAGCGCCGCACAGACATGTATATCAGCACCTTAACGAAATTCATCGAGGCCATGGGGGGCACCCTGGAAATCCGGGCTTGTTTTCCCGAGGGATCCGTACGGATCAAGCAATTCTCCAAAGAGAGACGGGAGGGATCCGTCCCATAATCGACTCACGCAGTCTACCGTTGGCTGAAACTTCTCGCCATCAACGGCGTCCACCTTATGGCGCGCGCTGAGGAGACCTACGCTTGTGGCTGGCCTGCATGCCGCCAACTAGTGTCCTGAGTTATGGTCGCGGCGGCGGCCCCCAGCAAGCGACGATACTCCCCTTCCGTGCGGATGGCGACGGGTAGCACTCCATCAAGAAGCTTCCGATATTGATGTTGGTCGAGTAGCGCAGCGTTCATGGCTTCCATTTTCCTTGATCGCATTCGGCATGTGTGCATCGCCAATTTTTGGCCGATGCTCGTCCAGCGTTCCTCGCCTCCAATCACGTACGATTGATGAGTTGGTTGCTCGATACCAGCGGTGCCCTGGGACTGGAGGAGTGTCAACACCGCCTTCTGACTACAGCACTGCCGTAAGCTGAAGCTGCCGCGCCACCGGAGTTACCCACTTTTGCCTGCCGTGCCCCGGAAGTGGCTTCTCCGTGACTTGAATCACGCCGAGGCGCTCCAGGACCTGGACATCGCGGGTCACTGCACTCCTGTCCCGCTTCAACTTCTTCGCCAGCAAACTGATCGAGGTCGGTGTCTGCTGGACCTCCTTCAGCAGCAGTACTCGCTTCTCCGTCAGGACATGGAGGAGAGACTCGATGTCTTCAAAGGTGACCACCCTGCGCGGCGGGATGGTATCACCCCGATCCGCGGCTTTCGCCAGCGCACGTCCCCGTTCGAAGAACCTGTCTACACGTTCCACGCGAATCTCAGTCTTGCGCATGTCGGAGCTCCTTCGCCAATCGATTCCACTCTCTTTGAAACCGCGCTTCAATTTGCTGGAAGCTTTCGAACCTGACCGCAGTGACAACACCTCGGAAGTGCCGGTGATGGTACCCATGAGCGGAGTCATAACCCAGGACACGACCGTGATCACCCGCATAGATCAGGTGGTTGATGTAGGCCAGATTATACCGGACGACCCGGCCGTTCCGATCCACCCAGATCTCCCGGCACAGCATCCCCCCTCCCTTTGCGCCGGATACGTAAAACCGTTCATCCACGGCTTTGCGAATCCCAGCAGCCATGACATATCATATCACACCTGTAGAGCGCTATGCCGCTTTGGCAGGTATCTGCCGGCGGGATCGGTGTGACAGTCGTTCAATCGTCGGGTAGGCAGCCCGCCCCGTGCGGCGGTCACCCTCAAAACGGGTTCCGGCCCAACCGGTCCCACACCGCGGCGGGCGAAGCACGTAATCTTGATGGATCATGATCCATCATGATACTCTGGGAATAGGAGCAGACTCGATGCCCCAAGACCGCGAAAAGTTCGCCACCCAGGTGAATTCGGAAATCCTCACAAAGGTGCGCGTGCTCGCCGAGAGAGAGGGCCGCCAGATTCAGGCGCTCGTGGAAGAGGCTCTCGCAGACCTTATCGAAAAGCGCAGAAACGCCAGGCCGCGTCCGCACGTGATGGCCGCGTACCTCGCCAGCCACGAAAAATATGGTCCGCTTTACAAGAAACTCGCCGAATGACCGACTACCTCACCGTGGCCGAAGTTCTGGCCATGCATGCCGACCAGATTCAACGCTATGGAGGTTCCCCAGGCGTCCGGGATCAGGGACTGCTGGAGGCCGCTCTCTACCGGCCGCAAACCGGATATTACGCCGATCTCATCGAAAAGGCTGCGGCACTCTGGGAGAGCCTCGCACAGAATCATGCTTTTCTCGACGGCAACAAGCCGGCCGCCTTCGCCGCCGCCTACACATTTCTCACCATCAACGGCGTCCACCTTACGGCGCACGCTGAGGAGACCTACGCTTTTGTGGCCGGCCTCTATGGCGCGAACCGGTTCAGCTTCGAAAAACTCGTCCCTTGGCTGCGCGCCCACGTGTCCCAGTAACCGCCCCAAAAATGACGCGCGCCGCGCACAGCCTAACCGTAAACAGCCGGAACATCAGGCACTACAATCGATCACTGAGGAATGGATTGTACACCCGCACACCGAGAATCTCTTGCCCGTCGTTCAGATCCTCGGTATAGAGCACCGCCGCGCCGGACCGCGCTGCCGCCACCACCACCAGGGCATCCCAGAAAGAAAGCTGCGCTTGATCCGCTAACCGTCCTGCCGACCGAATCGCGGCACAATCAATAAGCGCTACGGGCCAGGCCGACAGGTCTTCCAGGGTCGCCAGCGCCTCCTCGGTGGAACAACGCCGGCTCAGCTTGCGGGTCAGGGTTACGAACAACTCCTGCAGTACCTGAGTGCTCAGGCGCAAGCGGTCCTCATCCATCAACTCGTTCATCAGGCGTTGCGCGAAGAGCTTCTTTGGGGAGGCGCTGCGATCCAACGCGTATACCAGTACATTGGTATCGACGAACCCGAGCTCCGAATTACCGCTCATAGAGGTCGTCCCGCCTCCAGCCTCCAGTGGCGGTCACCTACCTCGATAAGGCCCGCCTCAAAGGCCGCCCGCAATCGGGCTCGGGCGAGCCGCTTGCGACCGGTTGATGAGTTGGCTGCTCGATACCAACGTGCTCCTGCGACAGGCGGATGCCAACTGCGACGTCACCCGCTCTTCCGATGTCGAGAAGGTGCATTCGTATCCAACTCCTCCCGGTTCAGCGCCTCATGGAGGAGCATCTTCATGTACGTTTGGTAGCCTAGTCCCTTTCGCTCTGCAAATCGGCGCGCCCTCTCGAGATCATCGACCGGCATACGAATTGTGATGTTCTTCGAGGTCTTCGACTGCATCGCCAATTTTTGAGCCGTTCCCGTCTGAACAGTTCCATCCCGTATGGCCTTGAGCAGCTCTTCTTCGACCATGTTTCGCTTTTCATCCCACCACCGTGCCTCCTCTGCTTCGCTGTCGAACTTCGGCACCTTCGGGCGATCGGCTTTACTTGGCATATTAGTTTAGAATCCCTTCGATCTGATGTACTCAATGCGGGCGATCTGACTAGCTTCGAATGCCGTAATCGGTCTCACAGAGACATCGCGCATTGACCATACAACAATTAGAACGCGAAGGAGATTGGTGTGGCCGATGCTCGTCCAGCGCTCCTCGCCTCCAATCACATCAAAGTCAATGTCCTGCGGCGCGTTCCCAAAAACTTGTTCGATCTCGTCAGGGGTGATGCCATGACGAGCAATGTGTTGGGTATTGTCTTTATCCCAATCGAAGCTCAGCTCTTCCGCCACCGAATCAATTATACATGCTTTGTATGTATAAAGTAAATAGGCCGCTTGGAGTCGCCCTACGCGTTGCGGCCTGAAAACCCGCGCGGAAGCCGGTTACACTTCGGGGAAAGCGCGGGACAACCAATCCCCCAGCCTGGATCGTTCGCGGCAACGTCAATCAGGACGTTGCTGTCTAGAGGAGAACGCGAGGGCAGGATCTCAGGGGGGCTTGTAAACTGCAAGATCGCGTCCGACAGCACGCATCCAACCGCGAGATCTCATCAATATCGGGTATCGCACAAACACAACCAATTTAGAGCGATAGTGGAAATGGGACCTCGAAGTTCCGGGCTGGCAATGCCGGGAACATGGGATCCGCCACCGACAGTGGCTTAAGGGGATTCGCGGGAGGGAGCGATGGCCCAGCGCACAACACCATCTCTGGCATATTCTGAATACACCTCGACCGATTCAGATCAGAGCGTTCCCGTATGGCAGGCCCGCCTACAGGTCATTGAGGCCGCCAAACGGGTGTATCCGGTCTTCCTCGAAAAGCTGTCGACTGACGTCTTCCCGTTGTACTGCCGGCTCGCCCAAGAGGGGAAACTCGCGAAGGGCCGCCATGACTTCGATAAAGCGTTATGGGGGAAGTCTCCCTATGAGGCCCTCACGGACGAAGGTGGTCTGAAGTCAGCCATTTCCAAATGGGCTGCTGAGTTCAACGCCGAGGCTGAGTGGCTGTTGGTCGGCGCGCTCCGCACTTTGTGGGGCTGGGATGGCGCCCCCGACTGGCGCGATTCCCTTCGATGGGACGGCCAGCACCGACGGAAGGAACGCCCCATCACAGGCAAAACATTCGAGTTCTCCTTCCAGGGCTGGGAGGTGCAGCTTCTGACCTGGTCGGCCTACAACCAATCGTTACGCCAGCGCTTCGAAACCAAGCTCTTGGAGTACGAGAGGCAGACCCGCATCCTCGCGGAATCCCGAGGATTGGTCCGAGCCCGGAGGAAGTACAGCCCGGCCAATCTCGAATGGTTTGTACTCTACCAGTTCGCGGGCATGACTTCGACAGCCATTGCTAACCGCTACGCGGAGGCAGGCAAGTCCCCGGCGGAATCGACCGTGCTCAAGGGAATCAAGGCCGCCGCGAAGCTGATCGGCTGGGACCAGCTGCGCCAACCACGCCCGAGGCAGAATAGGAAAATTCGGCCAGGCGCCCTCGAGCGCCTTGCCCCCGAGGCTGCCGTCGAGCTTTGCGAATGAGGGGTGAATGCATAGGGACGCCGAAAACCTTCTACTGTCTTTTTGAATCGGTGTACACATGCTGCGTGAGGCCGCACCGCAACCGCTTCTTGACTGGCATTTACAGCGTATGTACCATGTAAAGCGTGGGGTTCGATTGGGACGCTGGGAACAGGAAGCACATCGCAAGACACGGGATCACTCCACAAGAAGCGGAGGAGGCAGTCCTGATCGAGCCGTTGGAAGCCGGTGTTCAACAGCAGGAAGACGAAGAGCGGGTGCTCTGCTTTGGACGCACCAAATTGGGGCGGCTGCTTACGATCCTTTACACCGAAAGGCGCAGTAGGATCCGGATTATCACGGCTTATTAAATGACCCGAGAGCAGCAACGGCTCTATTTCGAAGGGAAATGAACATGCCCAAGAAGCGAATCGTAATTCCGAATTTCCATACCGGAGCAGAAGAGGCGGAATGGTGGGACAGTCATCCGGAAGTGGCGACGGAGATCATGAAGCACGCGCTCCAATCCGGCAAAGCGAGGCGAGCGGTCCCATTGAAGACTGTAACCATGCGGTTACCGGTGCCCGACATCCAAGCGGCTCAGGATCTCGCGCAGAAAAAGGGCCTTCCGTATCAAACCTATATCAAGATGCTCCTGCACGAGGCTCTCGAAAAGGCACGTCGTACGGCTTGAATGGTCGAGACCTCCTGCGGACCCGTTGACCGAGAATTTCCTGCCTGGTCGTTCAAATCTCGGTGAACATCACCACCGCCCCGCCCCGCCGCGACCACACCCAGGCGTATTCCCGAAGGAAATCTGCGCTCGGTCAGCCAGCCGATCCGATCGCCGCTGTCCAGGGAGATCTTCTTCCACGCGTTGCTATCGCCAGATCCGTCAGGAGAAAAGCGACCCTGGCCACGCCGGATCCGCTGCCGCAACCGCTTGCCCCCTTGCCGTCGGCGAAAATCACCTCCCTGATGGGGTGGCGGCCATCGTTAACCGCTACGCGGAGACAGGCAAGTCCCTGGCGGAATCGACCGTGCTCAAGGGAATCAAGGCCGCCGCGAAGCTGATCGGTTGGGATCGGCTGGGCCAACCACGCCCGGGGCAGAATAGGAAAATTCGCCAGCCACCTAATTTTCCTAACGCGAAATAACCCAGGTCGACCAAAATTCAATCATGAGGACAAGTCCCTCACCGATCGAAGCAGTCACGCCCGATCAAGGGCCAGGAGAACTATGCTACGCAACATCCAGCGAAGAATTACAGTGCTCGAAAAAGCCGCCGTCGCTGATCTCAAGCGTCGTCGACAGATCGTCGAGTCTGCATTGAGGCAGCTTGAGGACCGGCACATGGAGCCGCTCGTTATCGCAGTCCGTGCGGAACGGGAGGGTCGCGCCCTCAGCGCCGACGAATCCGCCGCCAAGCAGGCCTATCGGGAGGTGCTAACCCAAGAATGCCGCTCGAACGGTTACTCCTCCGTCGCGGGGTTCGAGGACGCACTGGACCTCAAGCTCGTTGTGATGTATGCCATGGCTGACCGGATCGCGAGCAGCATGTCTCTCCAAGAGTTGGACCTCGTCGAGAGCGCAGCCAAGGCTCCTAACAAAGGCCGAGCCGTCACGCCAGAGGAAGCCGCCGCTTTACAGAAGTGGATGGCCGAATCCAACCGCCTCGATCGCCTCGCCGGTTTTGATGTGCCGGCCGATGAGGAGGCCGGCGATCAAACCAACGTATCCGTTTGAGCCAGTCAATCCAAAAATGAAGAGAATCACGACTCGAAGTTTCGATCTCTGGTAAGCGATCGCGGGGGCAATCACCGCGAAAAGTTATATTGGCATTTATTAACGAAAGTACACCTGGCCGGGGTATCCATACCGTGTTATTCTCAAAGGGCGTAAGGGCGAAGCCCGTCAGAAGGAAACTCCCGACGGTTGTAGGCCGCCTCTCCAAACGGCCGAGTCCTTAGAATTTCCGGATTGCAAGGTCGCCACCTCAGTCCCAGACCGGTTCCGGTGGATGCTTACTGCGGGAAGAGACCGGTCTGGCGGTAGCCACGAGCGGCCCCAAATCTCTAAAAAGGACCGAATGATGAAATGTCGCAAGCTGCGCGCGCGTGCATCAACGCAAGCCAAACCGGGCCCGTCGGACGCAAGGATGAGCATCACGTCAACATCACAAGAATCCGGAGATTCCGACTATGAAACGCAACATGCACCGAAGAATTGAGGCTCTCGAAAAAGCCGCCGCCGCTGATCTCAAGCGCCGTCAAAAGATCGCCGAGGCCGCATTGGATCGGCTTGAGGACCGGCACACGGAACCGTTCGTCAGCGCATTCGGCGCAGACCGCGAGGGTCGGGCCCTGACCGGAGACGAGTCCGCCGCCCGGCAGGCCTATCGGGAGTTACTAACCCAAGAATGCCGCTCGAACGGTTACTCCTCTGTTGCGGGGTTCGAGGACGCACTGCCCATCAGGCTCGCTGTGATTCGTGCACTAATCCGCACGGAGTTCGTACGCAGTCTCTCTTACTCAGAGTGGGACCTCGTCGACAGCGCAGCCAAGGCTCTCGAAGAAGGCCGAGACGCCACGCCAGAGGAAGCGGCCCTTTTGCAGAAATGGATGGCCGAAGACAGGCGCCTGTCTCGCCTAGCCGGCTTGGATGTGCCGGCCGAACCCGATGTGGAGGGGTCTATGACCAAACCAGGCAGTCCCTCGGAACCCGATCCGGTAGTCCCGGAAGCCAAGGAAGCCACCGAGGACCGCGGGACCCAGGCCCCAGACACCACAAACACTCCGGCCTCCCCACAGCCACTCCTCCCGAGTCTGAAAAAGGATCAGCGCCCCAACGCTCCGGTTTCCAGATCCAGACGCAAGTACTTCACATGGGAGGACTGGGGCCGCTCCTCGAATTCTACCGCCCAATTTCCCCCGCAGGACTGAACCCTTATGACACCGACAACGAATGAACCCAAGAAACCGAAAAAACGCTCTGGCCAATTCTCCAAGGGAGCCAGCGGCAATCCCGCCGGCCGCCCGCCCGGAAGCCGCAATAAGGCCACCCTTCTGATGGAGGAATTGCTGGAAGAAGAAGGCGAGCGACTACTTCGCAAAACCATCGACAAGGCTTCGGCCGGCGACATCAACGCCTTGCGGCTCTGCCTGGATCGACTCCTCCCGCCCCGCAAAGATCGGACCATTCAATTGACCCTGCCCCCCATCGCCACCTTGGCGCAGATCCCTGCAGCGATGTCGACAGTAGTGGAAGCCATCGGCGACGGGCGCATCACCCCCACCGAAGGAGAGAGCCTGGTCAACATCTTCACCATGCAAACCAAAGTCCTGGAAACCGCCGACCTCGATCGCCGGATCACGGAGCTGGAACAGGCCCTGCCACCCAATAAGAAGGCCGCTTAGCATGCAGAGCGACCTGCCAATACCCGCAAAGAAAACTACGCGGGGTTGCCGGGGGACGGCGGCATGACGTCCCTTCCCATCGGCCGGCCGCCGTGGTTCCGCCGCTTGCACCGGCCCTGCCAAACCGTCGCGCCCCACTCCGTCTTACCAGGGAAGAAAAGGGTCCAGGGGAAAGAAACCGTCGGGTTTCGTTCCCCTGGGCTGCGGCCCCAACTCACCAACCCAATCCCCATCGCCCACCCCCAACGCCGAAGCAAGCGCCTACATCCCTCGGAGTTGCCCAGCAGATCCCCTTTCTTCTCCAACCCCGTGCCTGTATCTCCCCTGTTCTTTACAGGTGTTCGGACCCGGGCCACGTCCAAGCCTTCGATGCGAACCGGTTTCACAGTCAACTCCTCCGCAACGAGTGGCGCCCGGTGACCAGACTTGCCCCCGCAACGTCCACCCCCTGGTCCATCGCCGTCTTGATTCGTTTGTCTACCGTTACTTCGGGACTTCGCACCTGCCCGTTACAGCGACGCGCTGCTTGAGGTAGATCGCGGCGGCATACGGGCGATCTATCGCTTCCGCGAGGATGAGACCTACTACGCGGGCCACTTTCCCGGCCGGCCCATCACCCCCGGCGTGATTCTGCTCGAGTGCATGGCACAGTGCGGCGTTGTGCTTGCACGGCCTGTATCTGCTTGCCCTCGAAGGCAGCCAGAGTCAGTGGGAGACGCACCGGACCCTGTTGACCGACGCCTCTATCGATTGGTTCGCCAGCGGATACCCCGGCGAGACGGTGAAGCTGACCGGCACGGTAAGGACCTGGCGGCGGCGGCGAATCCGTTCGCGCGTCGAAATGTGCAAAGCGGGCGGAGAACGAGTGGCGATGGCGAAATCGAGGCATGGGAGTACGGATATGAAGCGCGTAGTGGTTACGGGGATGGGCGTGGTGGCGCCGAATGGAGTCGGCTTGCCGCATTTCCGGGAAGCTTTGCGGCAGGGCCGCTCCGGCCTGCGGTTTGAGCCGCGGCTGGCTGAAACTGAATTTCGGGTGTCAGGTGCACGGCGCCCCGCCGGCCGCGGAGAGCATCGGCGCTGAGGTGCATACCCCGCAACGGTGGCGACCGACCAACAGCGCAATGCGGTTCGCCGCGGCCGCAGCGGCTGAATGTTGGTGTAATGCCGGATTCGAATGGCGCCTGGGCGAAGCGGGACCAGTCGATTGGGACACCGCGGCTTGTTTAGGCACAGGCGTGGGCGCCGTCGATACGGTTGCCGACAAAGTGGGGCCGTTGCCCTTGACCGGCCAAGTCCGGCGCCTCGGCTGTTCCGGCGCCGAACGGGCCATGTGCAGCGGGGTGAGCGCGCTGGTGGGTGCACCAACAGCAGCGCCTGCGCCACCGGCACCGAGGCGATCATCAACGGGTGTCGCCTGATCGCCCACGGCTACGCCGTTCGCGTGCTGGCCGGGGCGCAGTCGAGGGAAACCAGATCTACACGGCCGCCTGCTGCGACGCCATGAAAGTGACCGCGCGCGGATGGAACGGCTCCCCTGAGCGCGCTTCGAGGCCGCTGAGCGCAACCGCTTCGATATTCGTGCCGTCCTGCGGAGCGGGCGCGCTGTTATTGGAAAGTTGGGAAAGCGCGGAACGGCGCGGCGCAAGGATTTACGCCGAGATCGTCGGCGCATCCTTTGTGTGCGGTGGATAGCGCGCCGGAGGAAGCATGACCGCTTCGAACCCGGAAGTCGTGCGCCGCTGCGTCGCCGAGGCCATACGGCAAAGCGGATTGCTTCCCGAAGAGATCAGCTACGTCAACGCGCACCTCACGGCCACCGGCAACGACACGCGAGAAACGGCGCACTTGCGCTGTGCGCTGTGCGCTGCAACTCGATGGCGACCGCTTTCCCTGCATCAATGCGACCAAGTGACCAAGTCGATGATCGGTCGCGCGCCCGGCGCTTGCGGCGCTATCGAATGCGTCGCCACCCTCCTGCAAATGGAGGACGGATTCCTCCACCCCTCGCTCAACTGCGAAGACCTGCATCCGGGCATGGCCCCGATCGCCGGGCGCATTCCCCGGGAATGCCTGACGAGGGAGTTGCGTACGGCTCTGAAGACCAGCTTCGGATTTGGCGACGTCAACGCCTGTGTGATTTTTTTCAAACCCGACTAAAGGACAGACTTATGAAAAATCGTGACCAAATCAAATCGCGTTTTATCGCTTTACTGGCGCCTTTTGTGAATCCACGCTTGGAACAGCCCATCACTGAAAGCGCCAGCCTGATCGATGACCCCAACGTGAATAGCGCCGGCTTTGTGGATATCATCCTGGAGGCGGAGGAGCAGTTCAATATCTCCATTGACGACGCTTCAGCGGACCGAATGCGGACCGTCGGAGATGCCATACACGTAATCCTGGCAAAGAGTGGAATCCCGGCTCTTGATCGGTCCGCCATTTCCGCTGTGGGAGGAACGCAGGGATGACGGAGGCGCCGGCCGATCCAATTTCCCTGAGATTTCCCGCCGCGCCCCGCCACTATCCCAAGCAATGTGCCGACTCAGGCTTCTCGCGGCCGCGGTGTGCACCATCGCTGCCTGGGGACAGGCGCCGTCCTATACCTCGTCCGGTATCGTCAACGCCAGCGACTATTCACCCGGCCCCTTCGCTCCCGGCTCGGTGATCGCCCTGTTCGGCACCAACCTCTCGCGGTCGGTGTACGCCCTCCAGGCCTCCGATATTCAGTTCCCGTATCTGCCTACCACACTGAACTATACCCAGGTCATCGTGGATAACTCGCCGGTGGCGCTGTTCTATGTAGCGCCCGGCCAGGTGAATTTCATGGTCCCGGCCACCGATGGAGTCGGCCAGATGACCGTGCAGGTGGTGCGCGAGGGCCTGGCGGGGCCGGTGATTACTCTCCCGGTGGTCAATGCGGCGCCGGCCCTGTTCGTCACCGGAAACAACCTGGCCCTGGCCACTCACGGCGATTATTCGCTGGTTACTCCAAGCGCCCCGGCCACAGCCGGCGAAATCATCGTCCTGTTCGCTACCGGCATGGGGAAGACGTCGCCCGATCCGGGTCCCGGCGAAATTCCCACCTATGCTGCTCCGCTGGTCAATCTGAGCACGCTCCAGGTGACCCTCGCAGGACAAGCCGTGGACCCCTCGCTCATCAAGTACGCCGGCCTGAGCCCGGGGTCGGCGGGACTCTACCAGATCAACCTGGAAATCCCCTCGGGAACGCCCGCCAATCCCGCCATTCTGGTCTCGCTGGCGGGCCAGACCAGCGCCGCCGGGCTGGCTCTCCCGGTACAATGAGGTAACTTTCTGGCGCCGGACCGCGTTAGTGATGATAGCGGCGCAGCCCGCCATGCCGGCTGCTAGAATCGATGGAGGAGTCGTGATGGAGATACGGCCGTGGGTGGTGTTGCTTGCGTTTGTTGCCGGAGCGGTGTGCCCTGCCCAGGAGACCCCCGCCGACGCTCCCAAACCTCCCCATTTCACGGTAACTGCCGGAACCAAAGTCCCCCTCAGTCTGATCAACAGCGTGAGCACCAAGCATTCCATGGCTGGCGACCGCGTCTACCTGGAAACCGCCTTCCCCATTCTGGTGGATAGCCGCATCGTCATTCCGGTGGGCAGTTATGTGGCCGGAACCGTCACCGAGGTCAAGAAGGCCGGCCGCGTCAAAGGCCGCGCGGAGCTTTACATCCGCTTCGATTCGCTGACCCTGCCGAACGGCGTGACGCGCGATTTCCGCGCCCGCATGGGCGGTATGGATGCCGCCGCCACGGGCAAGTTGGACCGCGCGGAAGGCACCGTGAGAGGCGAAGGCAACAAGGCCGGTGACGTCCGCACGGTGGCCGAAGGCGCGGGCATCGGCGCTTCGGTGGGCACCATCGCCGGCAGCGCCGCCGGCAGCACCGGAATGGGCTTGGGAATCGGCGCCGCGGCGGGAGCGGCGGCCGGCCTGGTGGGCACGCTGCTGACGCGCGGCCCTGACGCCATCGTTCCTAAAGGCAGCACCGTCGAGATGGTTCTCGACCGCTCCTTGAACTTCACCGAGGGCGACTTGAACTTCGGCAATTACCAGCCGCCGCGCCAGTCGGCGCCGCTGGCCGACATTCCCGCCGATGGGAAAAACGCCGCAGTCCCGGTACACCCGCGCATTCCGTTCTAGACACTGCCCGACAAATCCCGGCCCGTTTTTACTCGGCTTTACCGCGCCGACAAATGTCCTTTACAGTACACCGCTACAGTCGTAATTGAGGTAGCACTAACATGAAAAAGCACTTAATACGATTCGGCAGTGTGGCGGCCCTGGCCGCCGGGATGGCCTTCGCGCAGACCCAGGCGCCTGCGCCCCCGGTCGCGCCCAATGCCCAAACCACTCCGGCGAAGCCCGGCGCCGCTCACCGCCAGTTCCGGCAGCACATGCGTCAGCGCATGATGGACCAACTCAACCTGACTCCGGTGCAACGCGACCAGGCCAAGATCATCTTCCAGCAGGCCAGGCAGAACGCCCAGCCGTTCGCCCAGCAGTTGCGGCAGAACCGGCAGGCCATGACCGTGGCCGTGAAGGCGGACGACGCCGCCAGGATCAGGCAACTGGCCATGGAGCGAGGCCGTCTGACGGGCCAGGTGATGGCTATCCGTTCGGAAGCCGCCGCCAAGTTCTACGCCCACCTGACTCCGGCGCAGCGCGCCAAGGCCGACCAGATCCATCAGCGGTTCGAGCAGCGCTGGCAGCAGCACATGGGTCCCCGGACGAACGGTACGGGAACCAACGGCTAACGGCTAAGCCGTGCTCGTAACGCGCGCCGCTACTCCTCGCGAAGCGCCACCATGGGATCCACCCTGGTGGCGCGTTGCGCGGGAATCGCCGACGCCGCGAAGGCCACCACGGCCAGAATCGCAGCCACCGCACTGAAAGTGGCCGCGTCCCGGGCGCTCACCCCAAACAGCAGCCCGGCCATCACCCGCGTCAGCAGGGCGCCGCCCACCAGGCCGGCGATGATCCCCACACCCGCTAGTTCCATTCCCTGCCGCACCACCAAGCCCAGGATGTTGCCCGGTTGCGCCCCCAACGCCACCCGCACCCCGATATCGTGGGTGCTCTGCGACACCAGGTAGGACATCACCCCGTACGTCCCCACCCCCGCCAGCAGCAGCGCGAAAGCGGCAAATGCCCCCAGCATGGTGCTGGCAAACCGCTGCCGCGCCAGCGAATCGTGCAGCCGATCCTCCATCGTGCGGACCCCGTAGACCGGCACGTCCGGATCGACCGCATGGATTTCGCGAACCGCCGCCGCCGAAAGTTGCGCCGGATCGCCCGCCGTGCGCGCCACCACGAACATGCCGTTATCGGGATTCTGCTGCTCAGCGAAATACACCGCGATCTTTCCGTCCGTATCGAGGCCGTATTGTTTGACCACTCCCACCACCCCCACGATGGTGAAAGGCTTCTTGGGATTGAACCACAGGTGCTTGCCTACGGGATCGCCGTGCGGCCAGAAGCGCTCCGCGAATTTTTCCTCGATGATCACCACCTGCGGCGTGTCGGCGGTGTCCTGCTCCGAGAAGAACCGCCCGCGGCGCAAAGGGATTTTCATGGTGCGGAAATAATCGGTGCTGGCGGTGCGGAGGTCCACCTGCAGCTCCTGGCCGGGCGGTGGGGTATAACCCTCCACGTTAATGCCGCCCCAACCCACCGCGCCGGTCAACGGCAGCACATCCACCGCGCCATCCGCCTCCACTCCCGGCAGGCGCGCGATGCGGCTTTCGACCTCGCGATAGAACTGCGCCGTGGGCTTGTCCTGGCGGTACTTGGGCCCGTGGCGGCCACCTGCATGGTCAGCAGGTGATCGGCGGTGAACCCTGGCGGCACCGCTTGCAAGCGAACGAAGCTGCGGATCAGCAGCCCCGCGCCGATCAGCAGCATCAGGGAAAACGCCAATTCGGAAACCACCAGCAGGCCGCGTAGCCGATGCCGCGCCAGACCCATCCCGGCATCGCCCTGCCCGCTGCGGCCCCCGGCTTTCAGCGACGTGTTCAGGTCCACTTTCACCGCGCGCCAGGCCGGCGCCACGCCGAACAGAATGCCGGTGGCCAGCGAAATGCCGAACGTAAACGCCAGCACCGTAGCGTTGATTCCGATATCTTCCAGCCGCGGGATGTTGCCCGGGTTCATGGCCCGCACTACCATCAGGCTGGCCTCGGCAATCGCCAGTCCGGCCGCGCCGCCGATCACCGCCAGCAGAATGCTCTCGGTGAGCAGTTGCCGCACCAGCCGCTGCCAGCCCGCACCCAGCGCCGTGCGGATGGCCACTTCCTTCTCACGCCCCGCCGCGCGCGTCAGCAGCAGGTTGGCCACGTTGGCGCAGGCGATCAGCAGCACCAGCGTCACCGATCCGAGCAGCACCAGCAGCGCGCGGCGCACGTCGCCCACCACCTGATCTTGCAGGCCCACCACGGTCATGCCGAAGGTGCGGTCGCGCTTATCCTTGATGCGGATGCGGTTGGCGATCACATCGATATCGGCCTGCGCGCGCTGGATGGAGACGCCCGGCTTGAGCCGCACCAGGATGTTGTAATTCTCGTCGCCGCGGCGGGTCACCGCGTCGGCGGCCAGCGGCAGCGGCAGAAAGACGTCGATCTTGTCCATCGGCCCTTCCGACGGCATGACCTCGGCGTTGAGCAAGAACCCGCGCTCCAGCACGCCCGCCACAGTGAACGGATTCCCGTTCAGGGTGATGCTCTTGCCCACAATGGCCGGATCGGCATTGAACAGCCGCTTCCACACCGCATCGCTCAGAATGGCGACCGCCGGTTTGCCGGGCTGGTCCTCCTCCGGCAGCAGCAGGCGGCCCAGGCGCGGCCGGGCGCCCAGCATCCGCAGCAGGCTGGATTGGCCGCGCATGGCGTCCACGCGCTCAGGGCGGTCGCGGCCGGTCAGCGTGAAACTGCGGCTCTGGGCCAGGGCCATCTGCTCAAAGGAATGGTTCTCGTTCTGGAGGTCGATGTACTCGCCCGGCGACGGCCAGTCGCGGAAAATGCCGATGCCCGGCGAGTGCAGCCACACCGCCGCCAGCCGGTCCGGATGGGGATAGGGCAGCGGCCGAAGCAGCAGCGCGTCCACCACGGTGAAGATGGCCGAATTGGCGCCGATTCCGATGGCCAGGGAAGCCACGATCACCAGCGTCAACCCCAGGTTATTGCGCAGCGCGCGCCAGCCGTACCGAAAATCCTGCCACCAGGCGTGCATAGAACCTCCTCAGGCCATGATAATAGGACGGGCGCCGGCGCGTTTGGACAGGGAAGGGCCGGAAACGCCCGGTGGGGATGTGCGCACCCGGGGCCTGGGTAGCCGTCGCGGACGACTCGCCGGCGGCCTCGCGGCCGGGGCGGGGCAGGATGCTCCGCGGCATAGGCGTTAAAACGTTTGACCGTGGGCAAAACGTCTCCCCGCACGCGATCTAATCTCTCATTAACCAGCCGCCGCCGATTCACCTGGAACGGCCGTTGGCGGATGCATGCGCGTTCATCGGGAGTAATCTTGACCGCCTACTGATCGATGAGATAATTTCGCTCGGCGGCAGCTACCGCGAGGAACCGAACCTGCAACTCAGCCGCTCAAGAGTACGGAGACTCGTCATACCGCGGCAGACACTGAAACGCAACTCACCGCACTCTCACGGTAACGGAATTCGCAACGAGAGTAGTGACGGAGCTCAGCATGTTCATAGCCTTTGCACCCGGCAAAGCCTGAACTGACTCCTGGACGCTAGGCCCGGTTGAAATCCCTGCATCGTACAATTCCGCGGCGAACGCAACCTTCTGCTGCGGTGAGAAATCCTGGCCCACGTAATACTCCGCAGTGTCGCCGTAGCTCAGGTCCAAGAACCAAGTGTCGCTGGCTGGAGCCTTGTCACCTGCAAACGCTCCAAGATCGTACGTTCGGTCAATTGCCGGATAGCTAACGTGTGCCTGCCCCTTTCCTCGAAGTGCATCGGCTTCAATATCCGGGCGAAGGTGGATAGCGACTTTTCGGCACGCCCACAAATCGGTAACCGCAGCATTGACGGGCGGATGCCAACACGTGACTATTCGGAGGTGTGGCTTTGCTGCAAACCTTAGCCAAGCCCGAGGAATCGGCAACGTAATTTGCGCCTGTTTGGAAGCATTCTCGATTAGACCTTGCCAAATGAACACGGCCGAGTGTGCGCTCGGAGAGAGGAGCCGCGCGCACGAAGCGGTTCCGACGCCAAGCGATCTTCTTCGGAGTGCGTCTGAGATATCTTCCGCCTCAGTAGGTGCCGCGGTGAGTGTCAAGAAGGCGCGAACCGCTGCAGCAAAAGGAACCGCACCCGGCGGACAATATCCTTGTAGGAACCGGAACGCAGCGGCCGCTTGACGCGCAAGAAGCGGCGCGGCATATGAAGTCCCAGGATGGTCTTCCCAATTCGCGCGGGCCGTTAGACCCCAAACCCCTAAGCCCGGAGCGTAACGCATTTGGGCATTGCAATTGCCGCCGGGAGCCGAGAAATCTGGCTTGGGCGAATGTGCCAGTCCAGGGCCAACGCGCGAAAATGGACTCGGCCAGCCGAGCGATGCAAGTCCGTCCGGATGCAGCCGATTAACGTATGCACCGCAGGTTACCGAGTTAAAGCTGCTCGCCCAGGCGCCGAGGTGCCATTGGGGATCGTCAAGGTGGTTCGGGTAAGCCTGTTGAGGCTGAAGGCCCTCGGGCCCCGCATTTCCCGCCGCGACGACCACAAAGATGTCACTCTGGAAGATCAAATTATCGAGGTCTTGCACGAGCAAAACATTCTGTGTGCGATAAACAGAATCCTGTAATTCCAACGGAGGGGTGTCGAAGCTCAGGTTGAACACCCGCACATCAGGCGCAGTGCCGGCTACACTTTCGATTGCGCGAACAACAAGCTTGCTTTCGATATCATTTGGTCCGCGCCCGACTTGGACATCATAGTATCGCGCCTCTGGCTCGGGCGTCTCCGAAAGTGAGTCATCGAAGTCCGGATCGCCAAATACAGCTCGGGACGCCACGAACGATCCGTGGTCGCCAACCGCTTGTTCCAATGCACCCGGAGCGATGAAATGACCCCGCCGGTACGGCGCGAGAATAGCGTGATCGGACGGTACACCAGTATCGACGAATCGCGACCGGCGGTAGCAGTGTGATGTCCAATCGGCCACGCCTTCCTGCTGCGATCGGCTTGCTGGATGTTGATTTGGTGGCTACCGTAATCGAAATAAGGGGACGGTGGAGTGCCTGAATTGTGAAGTACCGCCGAGCGATATGCTGGAGGGTACGATGAGTGAGGCGACCCGCTGCCCAAAATCGCCCAGAATAGTCTTGACCTACCCGAGTGAAGGCCTCTCTCATGTCCTTCCGCAAAAACTCGGATATGGAACGTACCAATCTTTCAATATCGACGCGGTCTAGGAGTGGCTGAAATTCAATCACGGCCTCAGTAATATCTGTTGCGGATACGGAACTGAGCCAGCGTGCGTCAATTCGCTCCTCGACTGGAACCACGTCGAAGCTATCCAACTTCGCCCAACGCGCGTGCTCACGTTGGTTCAGACTGCCGAGGCGGTTGCCTGTTTTCTCTAACTTATCAGCGCGCTCGGGTAAGAGATGAACGATCGCATCACCTGCCTTGGTCACATTAATCAGATCAATTCCGAGGCGCCGAAACACCTGCGAGTCACACTTAGAGAACTTGACGTCCTCTGGCAGAGCATTGTCCTTAGCGTTTTTAGCGGTAGACCTCTTCTGGAGGGGGGGCGAGGGTCTCGCGAGCAGGTAGTTGCGCGATTCACGGAGCGGATCTTGTGATTTGGCGAGTATGCTCCGAGAAGCGCGCAAAGAGGCCGAAAGAGCTAGGCCTTTTGACTCCCAATCGATGCCAAGATATAGGGGCGTCCGACCGCCGCTCGGCTTTTCCTGAGGCAATAGTTCGTGACGTTCGTTCAGGAAAAAAGTGATGGGTTTCGTTTGGTCTCTACCGGGCACGTTTACGTGCTCCTCAGGACGGACCGACGCACCTCATCCTCGACCGCACGCTCCACATCAGCATAGCTCCTGATGCCCGCAATTCTTTTTCGAAAACCGTGTCCTAAAGGTAAGGCAAAATCTCGGGCCTTTCTGTTCGCGAAAGTGATCAATTCGCGGTTGGTGGGAGCAGGAAAGGCGACATCGAGATCAAATCGGCGCCAAAGCGCGACATCCAGAGTGGACGGGAGATTCGAGGTCGCCACCACGAAGCCGCGCACTTCAGATAGCTCGAGTTCCTGCATTAACGCAATTACGATCCGATCAAGTTCCCCGACGTCGGTCGGACTGCCTCGACGCTTGCCAAGCGCGTCAATTTCATCGAAGAGAAGAATGCAGTCCGTTCCTTCGGCAAAATCAAAAAGCTGCCGTAGGTTCAAGGCCGTCTGCCCCAGGTATGCCCCGATTACTGCATCGAACCGGACGACGTATAGCGGCAGCCCGGATTCACCGGCAAGCGCCTGCGCAGAGATGCTCTTACCACAGCCTGGAGGACCGTGAAACAGGATCTTGCTGCGGCGACGAAGACGGCGCTCGGCGAGGAGATCTCGAACTCGGAACTCCTTTAAGACTTCGTTGAGCCTCGTCCGCGTGCTAGTCCTAAGGGCAACATCATCGAGGCGCACCGAGGTTTGGCGACGTAGAAGTGCGCTAGAGAGAAACCCAGGTGCGCCGATCGTTTGAGTACCGTTGGCGAGAGATCCACGAAGCAGGCGGGCAGCCATGTGGTGGCCTTTTTGCTCTTCGACGGCAGCAATTTGAGAGGCGACTTCCTTTGCCCCCACGACATCATCGTGGGCCAACGCTTTGAAAAGTCTAGACACTTTGTCGATCGACGGCATGGTTGAATGCTCTTCAATTCTAGCGTCTTCCATCGTTCGGCTGCGTCCGCCCTCGTTTCCTGTTCCGCACCCTTGAGGATACGTAATGGGCGGGAACGGGCCATAGTGCTCGACCGCTGAGGGTCGCAAGGCATTGACGGACCGCTCTGTGGCTCTGTCAGATTACTCCCGACAAGTCGGCCTGTGACCGTTAGTTAGCCGCGTCGATCCGTCCGGCTTAAGCTCGGACGTTGGTCACCTGCCCGCGGGCCAGAAGTCGCGTTTCTGGAATTCGCGCTCGAAGGCGGCTGGCAGAGCCGGATCGCTCGGCCCCGAGTCATCCTCGGCGTGCCAATCTCAACGCGTAAGGCGCACCGGGGCTGGCCCAACTTACGGCACGCTGGCGCTTACTGAATTGGACGTGCCTACACTGTTGGTCAGGGTGACCGCCACCGACGTTACCGCCTGCTGGTTCCCGGTCACGGTGAAGGGCTGCGTCAGGGTGAACTGGCCGCCGTAGGGAGCCGCGCCTGAACTCCCGAACCAGGCGCTGAACGTGGAAGTCAGGGTCACCGACACCTGGCCCGTCTGCAGGTTGGCTCCGCTGGCGGCGGTGAACACGAAGGTGGCCTGCGACATGTCCCGCGTGTTGGAATAGCCGACTACCGTCACCGTGAAGCCGCTGCTGGTGGCGGCCGCCGTGACGCTGGTGATCACCGGCGCGGTTGCCGGCATCTGGATGGTGGTGCTGGGGGCCGGTGACGGCGTCACGTTCTGGCCCGCCGCGGTTAACTGCGCCGTTATCGTGATGGACCCGGCTACCGTCCCGGTCTGCACTCCCACGGTGGTCGCGCCGGCGGTCTGGCCCGCCGGTACGGTGATGGTTGCGTGCGGCCCCCGGTGGAGAACTGCACCGCCGGGTCGTCCACGCCCGAAGCGGGGGTGAAGGTCAGGCTGCAGGGTCACCGTCACAGCCACCGGATAGGTGCTGCCCAAAACCACCTGCAAAGTGGACTGGCTGCCGGAAGTGGTACCGGTGGCCGGCAAGCCCGAGAAGTTTAACGGCGGCGGCGAGGGCAGGGTGATGCTCCAGGAGATGCTGGTGCTGGCGGTGTTCCCGGCGCTATCCGTCACCTTCACCGTGACGGTGAAACTGCCCGGCGCGGTGGGCGTTCCGGAAAGTGCGCCGCTCGCTGAGGCCGTCACTCCGGCCGGCAGCCCGCTCACCGTCCAGGTATACGGCGGCACGCCGCCCGAAGCCGCAGGGCCCCGCCACCGCCGTGCCCACAACTCCCGAGAGCGACGACGTGGTGACCGCCAGCGGGGCCGGCGTGATCGCCAGGGTGAAGCCTGCGGAGGCGGTGGTGCCCTTCGAGTCCGTCACGTCACCCCTACGCTCGAAGTGCCCGCCGCCGTGGGCGTGCCGGTGATTGCTCCCGTCGCCGAAGCCGAAAGTCCCGCGGGCAGACCGTGGCTGCCCAGGTGTACGGCTGCACGCCACCCGCCGCCGCCAGCGCCGCCGAGTAGGCCGTCCCTATCGTGCCGGCCGGCAGCGAGGTGGTGGTCACCAAAAGCGCCGGGCCGCTAATCGTCACGGCGTAGCTCTGGCTGGCTTTCGTACCGGTGGAATCGGTCACCGACACCGAGACGCTGTAAGTTCCGGCCGAGGTGGGAGTTCCGCCGATGGCTCCGCTGGCGGAGCCGCTGACGCCGGGCGGCAATCCGCCGATCGCCCAGGTATACGGCTGCACGCCGCCGGTGGCCGCCACCCCGCGCTGTACGCCAGTCCTACCTGTCCGTTCGGCAGGCTGGCGGTAGTGACGGTCAGGGGGCGACCGTCACGTGGATGGTGAACGACCTGCTGATGGTGGTTTGGGCGCTATCGGTCACCGTCACCGTAAAGGTGAAGGTGCCCGGCGGCGGTAAGCGTACCGGACAAGGGTGCCACGGTGGCGCTGCTGCTGAAGGTGGTGCCGGTGGGCGACGATCCGCTGGCGGTGAAAAGTACGGAGGAACGCCACCGGCGGCGCCGAACTGGTCGCTCAGGGTGGCGCCCACGGTGGAATCGCTCACCGAGCCGGTCAGGGTCAGCGGCGCGGGCGCCACCACCAGGATGAAGCTCTTGGACGCCGTGCCGTTGTTGGAATCCGTCACCGTGACGCCGAAGGCGTACTGGCCCGCCGCGGTGGGGGTGCCGCTGATGGCCCCGTTGGAGGGTCCGCCGGTGAACGTCAGCCCCGGCGGAGCACTGCCGGTGAACGAGAAGTTGTAGGGCGCGGTGCCGCCGTTGGCAAAGAACGTCGTCCCATAAGGCACGCCCACGGTGGCTTGCGGAACCGAGGCGGTCACCACCTGCAACGGAATCGGCGCAGTGCCGACCGTGGTGGAATACTGCGAGGAAGCCCTTTGACCGCTAGTATCGTTGACCGTAATGGTCACGGTGTAATTGCCGGCGGCGCTCCAGGAGCCAGTGATGACGCCGGTCGAAGGATTCAGGTTGAGCGAGCTTGGCAGGCCGGTCACCGACCAGGTATAGGGCGGCAAGCCTCCGGTGGCCAACAGGCCGAACGAGTACGCCGCGCCGGTCTGGCCGGCGGGCAGCGAGGTGGTCAGGATGGTCAGCTTGCTGACCGCCGTGAAATTCGCCGGGGCGGACGAGACGCCGCCGGGGTTCACCACCGTCACGGCGATGGGTCCGGCTTTGGCCACCAGGGCGGCGGCGACCGGCGCGGTCAGGCTGCCGGCATTCACGAAGGCGGTGGTGAGGCCGGCGCCGCCGAACACGATCTGGGAGCCGGTCACGAAATTGGTGCCGTTGACGGTGAGGGTGAAGCCTGCCCCGCCCGCCAGCGCGTAGGGCGGCGCCAGGCTGGTGATGGCCGGCGGCGCGCTCGTGATCGTCACCGGGTAGCTTTGCGAGGCGGTGGTTTCCCTGGTCGAATCGGTGACCGTGACGGCGACGGTGAAGCTGCCGGCCGCGGTGGGCGTGCCGCTCATGGCGCCGGCGGTGGAAATGGCGAGGCCGGTGGGCAATCCGGTGGCCGACCAGGTGTACGGGGGCGCGCCGCCGGTGGCCGCCAGCGTAGCCGAGTAGGCCGCTCCCAAAGCGCCATTGGGCAGGGAGGTGGTAGTGATGGTCAGGCGTCCCGGCGCGATGGTGACGGCGAAGCTCTGGCTGGTCTTGGAACTGGCGCTGTCTGTGCCCGTCGCTGAGATGGTGTAGGCGCCGGCGGTGGTGGGCGTCCCACTGAGGGCGCCGGCGGTGGAAACGGAGACGCCGGGCGGCAATCCAGTGGCCGACCAGGTGTACGGCGGCACGCCTCCCGCAGCCGCCAGGGTTGCGGTGTAGGCCGCGCCCACGGTGCCGTTCGGCAGGGACGCGGTGGTGATGGTCAGCGCGATTGGGGCGATGGTGACCGGAAACGTCTGGCTGGCCTTGGAACCGGCCGTATCGGTGACCGTGACGCCGACGCTATAAGATCCCGCAGTGGTGGGGGAGCCGGTGATCGACCCGCCGCTGGAGAAGCTGAGACCGGGCGGAACGCCGGTGGCCGACCAGGTGTACGGCGCCACGCCTCCCGAAGCCGCCAGGCTGGCGGTGTAGACGCCCTGCACGGTGCCGTTGGGCAGCGAGGTGGTGGTGATGGTGAGCGGGAGCGCGGTTACGACCACGCTGAAGCTCTTGCTGGCCGTGGAACCGGCGCTATCGGTCACCGTCACGCTGAAGCCGAAGGTACCTGCCGCGGTCAGGGTTCCCGCCAGAGTGCCGCCGCTGAAGGTGGTGCCGGTGGGCAACACCCCGGTATAGCTGAAGGTGTAGGGCGGGACTCCGCCGGTGGCCCCGAACTTCACGCTGACGGCGGAACCCAGGTTGGCATTGGCCACTGACCCCGTAAGCGTCAGCGGCGCCGGCGAAACCGTGAGCGCGAAGCTGGCAGTGGCGAAGCCCTTGGCCGAATCGGCTACCGAAACCGTGAAGGTGTACGCTCCGGCGGTGGTGGGGCTGCCGCTCAGGACTCCGCCC
This sequence comes from Bryobacterales bacterium, assembly GCA_963803725.1. Classification (GTDB taxonomy): domain Bacteria; phylum Acidobacteriota; class Terriglobia; order Bryobacterales; family Bryobacteraceae; genus JOPF133. The sequence goes on from CAWDOH010000003.1 coordinate 381,928, forward strand.
GCAAAGCCCAGGCCCGGCAGGACCGTTCCGACGAACGAGAAGGTATACGGCGGCGTGCCGCCGGTGGCCAGAAAGCTCGCGCTATACGCCGTGCCCACGGTGGCCGTGGGAAGCGGTGAGGCGGTGGTAATCTGCAACGGCACCGGCGCCGTGCCCACGGTGACGCTGTACTGCCCCGAGCTGGTTTGCCCGGTCGAATCCGTCACCGTGATGGTCACGGCATACGTACCGGCGGTGCCCCACTGGCCGCGGATTTCGCCGGTGGAGGAATTCAGACTCACGGTGGACGGCAGTCCGGTGGCCGACCAGGTGTAGGGAGGCGTGCCGCCGCTGGCGGTCAGGAAGAGATCGTAGAGCACGCCGATCTGCGCCGGGGGAAGCGTCAGGTTCAGGATCGTGATCCGGTTGTTGACCGTGAAGGTGACGGGGGCGGACGCGGCGCCGCCGGGGTTGACCACGGTTACGGCGAAGGCTCCGCCTTTGCTGACCAGGGCGGCGCTTACGGCCGCTTGCAGGGTGGTGGAACTGACGAAGGTGGTGGTAAGCGTGGTTCCGCCGAACATCACCACCGAGCCGCTGAGGAAATTCGATCCGTTCACCGAAAGGGTGAAGGCGCCGATGCCCGAGGTCACGCTGGCCGGCAGCAGGCTGGAGATGGCCGGCGCCAAGACCGTAAACGGCGCGGCATTGGAGGTGTTGCCGTTGGGCTGAACGATCGAAATGGAGGCGGCCATGGGCGCTACCAACAGGCCGGCGGGAATGGTCGCGGTGGCCTGGGTGGTGCTGGTAACCGCGGTGGTCAGAGTCACGGGCGTCCCGCCAGGCGCCGTCCACTGGGCGACCGACCCGGGCACCGGCGTACCGCTCACGACCGCCGGCACCAGGAAGTTATTGCCGGTGATGGTGACTATCACTCCAGGCGTGCCGGCTGGCACGGAACTGGGGACGAGCGCGCCGGTGATGCTGGGCAGCGCCGCGATTTGCAGGTCTTCCACGACATCCGTGGTATCGCCCCAGGTGTCGGTGACTTGGATGGTGAAGGTGTAATCGCCGGGCGTCATCGGCGAGCCCGAAATAATTCCCGTGGTGGGGTCCAGCATGAGGCCCGGCGGAAGGGGCCCGAGCAACAATTCGAACTCGTACGGCCCGGTGCCGCCCGAAAACATGACCTTGTGGTCGTAGGGCGTCCCTGGTGAGCCATCGGGCAAGACCGGCAGCGTGGGGGCCGGCGGCGGATTGATCAGGAACGGAGCGGCATTGGAAGTGACCGCCGGGGGCGGGCTGGGGATGGGTTCCTGCTCGGTGACGGTGACTTCCACGGTCACCGTGCTGGTGGCGGTCGTGGTGGGTACGGCGGTCTGGCTGGTGCGGCCCCTGGCCCGGGTGGCCGGGGTGACCTGGGTGGTCACCGTCGGGTTGAACAGCGAGGAGGGAATGGCCACCACGATCAGGGTCGGGCTGACGCTCAGGATGCCGGTCTGGGTGGTGAAGGTGGTGGAAACGTTGGTGCTGGTGTTCTGCCAGTTCACCGTGTGATTGTCGCCGGCGTTGAAGTTGCCGTTGATGTACAGCAGGAAGCCGCTGACATTGGCGCCGGCGGTGATGCCGTTGGCAACGGTGGCGGCGGTAGCGCCGAGCACCGAGGCCTGGAGCGGCGGCGTGATCACCGGGGTGGGCAGCGGATTCGGGTTGACGGTGAAAATGGCCGGGGCGGAGGAGATGGAACCGGGGTTGACCACCGTAAGACTGACCGCTCCGGGAATGGCGATCTGCGGGGCGAGAACCTGCGCGGTCAGGCTGGTGCCGCTTACGAAGGTGGTAGTGAGCGGCGTGCCGCCGAACACGATCTGCGCGCCGCTAAGGAAGCTGGTGCCGGTCACGGTAAGGGTGAAGGCCGCCGATCCGGCGGTGATCGAAAACGGCGACAGGGTGGTGATGGCCGGCGCGAGCACCGGAAAGGACACCGCGCTGGACGTGAGGCCGTTGGGCTGCACCACGACGATGGACGCGGCGACGGGAGTTTGCAGCAGGCTGGCGGGTATGGTGGCGGTGAGCTGGGTAGTGCTCGCTACCACGGTGGTGAGCGCCACCGGCGAAGAGCCGGAAACCACCCATTCGGCAACCGACCCGGCCGCCGGCAAGCTGGGCACCAGGAAATTGGTGCCGTTGACGGTAATCTGCAGCGGCCCGGTGCCGGCCACGGCCGAAGCGGGGATGATGGGCGGCGTGATGGTGGGGAGGGCCGCCACCTGCAGCGTATCGGCGGAGGTGACGGTGCTGCCCCAGGCGTCGGCAATCCCGATTGAGAAAGCGTAATCGCCCGAGGTGGTGGGCGTACCGGCTAGCGGCCCGGCGGCGGAAGACAGGCTCAGGCCAGGCGGCAAAGTGCCGCTCGAAAGGCTGGAGGTGAACGGCGAAGTCCCTCCGGTGTACGGCAGGGGCTGCGAGTAAGCGGTTCCCACCGAACCGGCGGGGAAGGTTTTGGGCGTCGCGGCGAGCGGCGGGTTAATCACGAAGGGAGCCGCATTGGAGACGGACGCCGCCGGCGGGCTGGAGACGGGTTCCTGCTCGGTGACCGTGACGTTGACGGTTACGGGGCCGCTGACCGGGGCGCCGAACAGCGCGAGCGGAACGGAGACCACGATTTGGGTGGGGCCGACACTGACGATCCCGCTGGTAGTAGTGAAGGTGGTGGAAATGTTGGTGCTGGTGTTCTGCCAGACCACCGTGTGGTTGAAGCCGGCGTTGAAGTAGCCGTTGATGTAGAGCAGGAAGCCGGTGAGCTTGGTGCCGCTGGTAATGGCATTCCCTAAAGTGGGGCTGCTGGCGGTGAGCAGCGACGATTGGAGCGGCGGCGCGATGGTGGGGGTGGGATTCGGGTTCGGAGTCACCGTGAAACTGAGCGGGGGAGGGATTGTGGAGCCGGTGACCACCGTAACGGAGACGGCGCCGGGGAAGGCCACTGCCGAGGCGGGCACCGCGGCGGTCACGCTGCTGGCATTCAGGAAAGTGGTGGTGAGGGCGGTTCCGCCAAACATGACCTGGGAAGCGCTGGTGAAACCCGATCCGTTGACCGCGAGGGTGAAGCCCGCCGAGCCGGCGACGACCGAAGACGGCACCAGATTGGAGATGGCGGCCGCCGTAATGGTGAAGGTGGAGGCGACGGAGGTGCTCCCGCCGGGGTTGACTACGGTGACGCTGACGGGACCGGCGCTGGCCACCAGGGCGGTGCTGACCGTGGCGCTGACGCTGGTGGAAGTGCCGCCGGGCAGGGTGGTCAGAGCGGTTCCGCCGAACATGATCACAGAATTCGGCGGCAGGTAGTTGGATCCGCTCACCGTAAGGGTGAAGCCCGCGGCGCCGGCCATGACGCTGGAGGGACTCAGGATAGAGATGGCGGGCGCGGCGACGATAAAGGGAATCGACGTCATGGTGCCATCGGGCTGCTGCACGAGGAGGGAATCAACGGCGGGCGTGACCATGTCGGCCCCGGGCACGCTGGTGCTAATGGAGGTGCCGGCGGCGTTTACGGTGGTACCCAGTGCCACGGGCTGGCCGACCGCAGGAGCCCAGTAGACCATGGACCCGTTGAAGTCGTATGTGTCGATACCCTCCATCAGGGACTGGGGCATCAGGAAATTCGACCCGGTGAGGGTGACGGGGAGGGAGCCAGCGGAAAAATCCGTACCGGCGGGTACGGTGATGGAGACGGGCGAGCTGACGAGGGGTGCGGAGATTTCCTGCAAGGCCCAGTTCTCGCCGGGGGGAATGCCCACACCCCAGGCGTCCACCATTCCCACGTTGAAGGCGTAATCGCCTTCCGTGGTGGGGGTACCGGTGAGGGTGCCGTTACTGCTGGTGGCGGGGATGCTGAGGCCGGGCGGAAAATTGGTTCCGTTGGTGGTGACGCTGTAGGGCGGCGTGCCTCCGTAGAAAAGGACCTGAGAGAAGGCCGTCCCGACTGTGGCGGAGAGCGGGGTACCCATGTTCCCGGTGGCCCCGGAAACGACGTTCGGGTTGACCGTGAAGGGGGCGCTGGAGGACAGGCCCGACGAGCTGTCGGCGAGCTTGATGGTGATGGTATCGGCGGTTGGGAATTGGGTACAGTTGCTGTAGAAGCTGCTGGGGATATTGATAAAGGCCTGGCTGCTGGAAAAGAAACCCAAATCCCCGGTGATGTCCTGGTTGCCATTGACCGGGTCTATCCAGGTGGCGGAATAATAGATGGAGTCGTCGGTATTGAAATCGCCGAAGACCCAGAGGGTGATTCCGGGGCCCGAACTGGTTTCGCCGCAGGTGACGGCGTTGCCGTTATCGGGACCATCGCCGAACCATTCGGAGGAGAGGATGGGTGGAGCGATAATCGGGCCCCAGGTGCCGAGGGACGCGTTTTCGAGGACCGTTGCGTTGGCGCTGCCGCTGTTGGCAATAACTAAGTCCGCTCCGGATTCGGCTGTATAGAAGGTGCCGGCCGCGATGGACGAGGGGGTGGTCCCGCTGGGAAACGGGCCGCCAGGGAGCGTGACGTACGACCCATTGCCGGCGCTGAGCAGGACGGTGACGCCGCCGCTCGAATCGGCGATGGCGAGATCGGGCAGGGGGTTGGAAAGGGTAAAGGATCCCGAGGCTATCGAGATGGGGCCCGTTCCCGCGGGGTAGGGGCTGCCGGTAGCCGGCTGAAAGAGCAGAGGACCGTTTTGCGTCAGGACGGTGACAGTATTGTCGCCGTTGTTGGCGGTGGCGATAAACGTGCCCCCGCCGGAGATGGAAACGATGACCAAGGAGACCGGCTTGGACCCGACAGGAAATGCGCCTTGGGAGGTAAAAGTGCCGTCTCCGTTTGCCCAGAGCACGGTTACGGAATTGCCCGTGGCGTCGGCGATGGCGAGGTCGTTACCGCTGTTGCCGAGGTAACCGATAGCGATGGCGGAGGGGCCGGAGCCAGCGGCGAAAGAGCTATTTGCGGCAGTGCCATTGATGTACGCGAGGGTCCCGTTGCTGCTCCCCGCGAGAACGGTTACGAAACCGTTGGCATTGGAGACGGCGACATCGGGGACGAGATCGCTGTTGAAGTAGCCGATGACGATGCCGTTTGGTTGGGTACCGGCGGGGAAGGGGCTCCCCAGGATTTCGGTATACACGCCTGTAGTTGGATCGCCCTTGAGGACGGAAACATTGTTGCTGCCTTCATTGGCCACGACCAGGAACGGATTGGCGTCGTCGAAGGAGGCGAAGGCGATGGCGACGGGCTTGGTTCCAACCGTAACTGGGCCGCCCGAGGCCATGCTGAAGTTTCCGGACCCGTCGTTGAGCATTACGGTTACGGTACCGGCGGTGGCGTTGGTGACTGCATAGTCCTTATTGGCCCCGTTGTGGAGAAAGGCGACCACCACGGAGGAGGGCCCGGCGCCGCCGGTTGCATAAGGGCTTCCAGGTCCCTGGATGAATGTGGATTGGCTGTGAGCGGGAATGGAGAGTGCCAGCAGGAGGATGCCGGCCGCCAGCGTGGCACGGGGGCGCGGGCCGGCCTGGCAAGCCACATCGGATTTCCGATTCAAACGTGGTGGCATGCCCGATCAGCCTTGTGGCACGGAAAGGGGCCCAGGGCCGGCCTTTCGCTCCTGCGGGTACTCCCGCTTTCTGGTACTGCCGGAATGGCTACTCCGCGACTGCTCTCCGGGCGGCCTGCGATGGGCCACCGGTAATGAACTGCGCACCCGCGTGGCGATAGGGCATACAGCGAGTGTCTGAGTCGTATTCGTCTCCCCAACCTCTGATATTTGTCGTCGAGCTACGGCCGCAGATTGTTCTGCAAATGCCAATTTGAAAGTATGGAATATTCTATACGCGGCAGAGAGGTTTTGGCAAGCCAGATGGCAGGAGTGGCAGAGGTGCCGCAGGATTAACAAGTTACGGTGCGGGACGGTTTCGGCGCCGGCGAAGGCGACCAACGGAGATGGCGAGGGTGACGGAGCGATGGTCAGAGTGTTTGGGCGCGGCAGGCACCCCCGGCGGCGGCCCAAACTTCGGTTTCGCAATGGCTTTTGGTTACTTCGACGATCGAATCTTGGCGCTCCTCGCGCCGGGACGTTGGAACCGGTTCCACACCCGTCCGACAGCGGCCGGCGTCCCCCGCCCAGAGGGAACCTGCCGCCAACGGGGCCGCCTCTCCGGAAGCTCGAATACGCATGACACCCGGACTTTAAGGCCTCTGATCAGTTTAGGCGCCGGTACGTACTCTACGAAGCGGACTGCGCTCGGCGAGCGAGCAGCTTTGCTTACAGCCACACGCTAGCATGCGATTGCGGAGTTCCGGAGGGGAAAGGTCTGCAAGTGATTGAGCCGGTGGGAAATCCATTTTCAATTGTTTGTGAACCGGTTGCGGGCATCGGAAAATGGACGGAGACGCAGAGGGGCGGCGAAGGACGTAGGGCACGGAGGTGCGGACGGTGCGGCCCGGCACAGCAGGTCACAACGGACGCGGAGACGCGGAGACGCGAAGGAAAACGCGGAGGGGCGGCGAAAAACGGAGGGCACGGAGGCGCGGACGGTGCCGCCCGGCTCGGCGGGTTACAACGGACGCGGAGACGCGGAGGCGCGAAGGAAAACGCGGAGGGGCGGCGAAGACGTAGGGCACGGAGGTGCGGACGGTGCGGCCCGGCACAGCAGGTCACAACGGACGCGGAGACGCGAAGGAAAACGCGGAGGGCAGCGAAAACGGAGGGCACGGAGGCGCGGTCGCCCGCGGCCCGGCACAGCGGGTCACAACGGACGCGGAGACGCGAAGGAAAACGTGGAGGGCAGCGAAAACGGAGGGCACGGAGGCGCGGTCGGTGCCGCCCGGCTCGGCGGGTTACAACGGACGCGGAGACGCGGAGGCGCGAAGGAAAACGCGGAGGGGCGGCGAAAACGGAGGGCACGGAGGCGCGGACGGTGCGGCCCGGCACAGCAGGTCACAACGGACGCGGAGACGCGGAGACGCGAAGGAAAACGCGGAGGGGCGGCGAAGACGTAGGGCACGGAGGTGCGGACGGTGCGGCCCGGATTAGAACATCTGGAAGCGCAGAAATTTCTTGGGGTCGTGATGGAACTCCTGCAGACCATTCTGCAGCTCGCGGGTCATGCCCTGGAGGGTCTCGTAGACCTGCGCGGTTTCCAACATGGGAGAGGCGTTGAAGTCGTCCACCGTGCGGATCAAGCCGCCCAGTTGTTTGCTCCAGCTCTGGTAGTCCGACGTGGACTGCACCCAAGGGCCGCCCTCGACGCCGGCGATGGACTTGCGCAGATCCGCGAGCGAGGCGCTGAATTGCCGGTACTGGGCGTCGTCGCGGAGGAAGCGGCCAAGATCGCCCTGACCGGATTCGAGGCGCGCCAGGGCTTGGTCCAGGTTCAGAGCCATTTGGCGGAACTGCTGATACTGCCGGTCGGAATAGATGGCGCCGCCCAGGGGGCCCTGGCGGGAGGCGAGGGCGTTCACGTCCGCCTGGCTTTCGCGCAACAGCTTGCTCCATTCGTCATACATACCGGTGCCCATGACAAACTGGCCCACCACGCCGCGGCCCGCCGCGATATCGGCGATCTGCGCATCGATGGCCGACAACTGCTGTTTAAACTGCTGCAAATCGAGACGCTTCAAGACGTCCGGCTTGGGCTTGTAGAGGATCTCGCCGCCGGAACGGATGTGTGTCCGGCTGGCGCCGCTGGAGACGTCCACAAACATGTCGCCGACCAGGGTGTCGGTACTCAGTTGGGCGTAGGAATCGGCCGGAATGGTGGATAGCCAATGGCTCCCGACGGTGATGGTAACTTTCACGATGCGGTCGGGATTGGTATCGCCGGAAAGCGCCACGCGCGCGACTTTCCCCACGTCGATGCCGTCCACGCGAACCGGCGAACTGCTGCCAAGCCCCGTGGAATCGGGAACGTAGAGGTATAGGTTGGCCTTCTTTTCGAGCAGGGTGCCGCCGGTCAGCAGATAGAAGAGGTCGCCCAGAATGAGGAGCGCCACAATGGTTACGGCGGAGACGCGGAACTTGGCCCAGTGAATCTGGCTGACGGTGGGCATCCCCTTCGGATTGTACCGCGACGATTGTGCCGCGACTCCCGGGGGTAACGCGGGTTACAATATTAACCGAGCTGGTGTTGTGTGGGCGCTCCCTCACGGTCGCGGCTTCCGAAACTAGTTGGCGGCTCCGAAACCAATTGGGGGCGTAAGCAAGCGGTAGGCGGGACAGCACGCCAGCAATGAGGTAAGCGATGGAAACGATTGGCTGGCCGGAACTTCTGGTGATCGGCCTGGTATTTGTACTGCTATTCGGAACGAAGAAGATCCCGGAGTTGGGGAAGGGTCTGGGCGACGGCATCAAGAGCTTCAAGGCGGCGCTGAAAGGCCCCACGCCGGAGGAAAAGCCGGCCGCGGCTGCGCCGGAGGAAAAACCTGCCGAAACGCCGGCGGAAGAGCAGCCGGCCGAAAAGGTTTGATTTTTCCGTGTCCATGATTGCGGTTGCGCGCGCCGGATCCAACGCCTTGTGAAGATCCGGTCCCGAAAATTCGAAGGCCGCTGCGCCAGGCATAAGGGGTACAACCCCGCCGTCGACGGCCAGGGCGGCATCCGCGGAGGGTGCCCACGGTGCCAGTTGCTGTTCGAAATCTGGAAGACCTCGCTGAATCTGAACCAGCTTATCCGCAAGTTCGACCCCAGCCATGACGATTTGAAACGCCCCGCGATGGCCAAGCAGCCGATGGTAGACCCGCGGCAGATGAGCTTCATCGCCGAGTGACGCACCGCGGCTTTTGGGCACCTACCGCCCCGCCGTCGACGCCAGGGCGGCATCCGCGGAGGGTGCCCGCGGTGCCAGTTGCTGTTCGAAATCTGGAAGACCTCGCTGAACCTGAACCAGCTTATCCGCAAGTTCGACCCCAGCCATGACGACTTGAAACGCCCCGCGATGGCCAAGCAGCCGTCAGTGGACCCGCGGCAGATGAGCTTCATCGCCGAGTGACGCACCGCGGCTTTTGGGCACCTACCGCCCCGCCGTCGACGGCCAGGGCGGCATCCGCGGAGGGTGCCCACGGTGCCAGTTGCTGTTCGAAATCTGGAAGACCTCGCTGAATCTGAACCAGCTTATCCGCAAGTTCGACCCCAGTCATGACGATTTGAAGCGCCCCGCGATGGCCAAGCAGCCGATGGTAGACCCGCGGCAGATGAGCTTCATCGCCGAGTGACGCACCGCGGCTTTTGGGCACCTACCGCAGTTTTGTTGCGGCTGCGAGCGGCTGAGTAGTCGAAGTGGATCCTCAATAAGGTGTGTGCGTGGGCTGGCGCTGGCTTACGCGCGGCTCCGAAATTAGTGCCCGAGAGCACGGCAGCGAGGGGGCGGTTATCAATTTCTGGCTGGGAGACGACGCTACCGCAGCTTCCGCGCAACCACCAGATGCTGCGTGAGCATCAGCGGCCAGAGGGTCTTCTCAAAGAGCAACTCGCCGCGCTCGCGCACGGACTGAAGCACCTCGGGCGGCAGGAGCGGGCGCTCGTCGTGGAATTTCCACTGGCCGATGGATTCGAGGAACCGGCGGGTGGCCCGGTACAGGCCGGTGGGGGTGGGAAAGGTAACGATCGCCAGGCCGCCGGGGCGCACCGCATCGAAATGCGCCAGCACGGCGGCGCGCGTGTCGGCGGGCGTGAAATGCTCTACCAGGCCCACGCTGAACACCACGTCGGCGGCGGGCGGAAGCGACATGGCGAGCACGCTTTCACGGTGCAGCCGGAGGGTCTGGCCCAGCGATCCGCCGGCGGCGGCGTGGCGCGCGAGCAGGTCCAGGCCGAACTGGTTGGTGTCCACCACATCGTAGGAACGCGGGGTGAATTCGGCCACCAGGCGGTCCACAAAGCAGCTATTGGCGCCGCCGATTTCGACCATCGCCAGCGCCTGGCCCTCCGGCGGCTGGGCGTGGCGGCGGATGGCGCCAACCAGCATGGCGGTGGTGTACTGGCGGGTCAGCCGGGCGGTGGCCGGGACGCTCTGGTAGTAGCGGTCCCAGTCTGTGGCGCGGTGGTCGGAGGTGGCTATGGGTGCGGACACGGGATCTCCACCGATCACTGTATCGGATTGGGGCGGCCGGCTCAAGACGGGCGGCGGCGCGGCAGTGCCGGACCGCACCGGTTAGAATGAGAGAATTGGAAGGTCATGAACCCGTTTCCCAGCAGCTTTTCCATCGGTCCCGTGAAGATCGCCCCGGCTACCGTGCTGGCGCCCATGGCGGGCGTCACCGATACGGTGTTCCGGCGGTTCATCCGCAATCTGGGCGGGTGCGGGCTGATTATGACGGAGTTCACCAGCTCGCACGGGGTGAGCGCGTCGCTGGGTGCGCGCAAACCCTCGAAGACGCTGAAGTACCTGCGCCTTCGCAGCCCGAGGAGCATCCCATTTCGGCGCAGCTTTTCGGCGCCGATCCGCGGGTCATGGCGGACGCCGCGCGGGTGTGCCAGGATCTCGGGTTCGACATCCTGGACATCAACTTCGGCTGCCCGGTGAACAAGGTAGTGAAGTGCAACGGCGGGTCCGGGCTGCTGCGCGATCTGCCGCTGGTGGAGCGGCTGCTGCGCGAGGTGCGGGCGGCCATCTCGATTCCGTTCACCATGAAGTTCCGCGCCGGCTGGAACGACAACGAGCTGGTGACGGTGCGAGATGGCGCGGCTGGCGGAGGACTGCGGCCTGCAGGCGGTGGCGCTGCATCCGCGCACACGCGACCAGGGCTACAGCGGGCGGGCCGACTGGAGCCGCATCGCCGAGGTGAAAGCGGCGGTGAAGATTCCGGTGATCGGCAACGGCGACATTGTCACGCCGGAGGACGCCGTGCGCATGGTCGCCGAGACCGGCTGCGATGCGGTGATGATCGGCCGCGCGGCCAGCTCCAACCCGTGGATCTTCCGGCAGATTCAGCAGTATCTGGCGACCGGCGCGTATGACGAGCCGACGCAGCGCGACCGCTATGAAATGATGCGGCGCTACTACGCCATGCTGATCGAGCATCGGGAGAAAGATTCAGTCGGCAAGATGAAGCAGTTCGCCACTTACTTTACGCACGGCGTGCGGCACGGCGCGCAGCTTCGCGCCTCCATTTACAAGGCCCAGGAGGCGGCGGCCATCCTGGAACTGGTGGACGAGTTCTTCGAGCGGGGCGAGGGGCCCGGGCGCGCCGGATGCCTCGTCCGCGGCCGCCACGCCGGACCCGGTGCTGGCGCGGTGAAGAAAGTCCAGGTGATTACCGACGGGGCTTGCCTGGGCAACCCCGGGCGGGGCGGCTGGGCGGCCATCCTGCGCTATAACGAGCATAAGAAGGAACTGTGGGGATCGGAGGCCCACACCACCAACAACCGCATGGAACTGCAGGCGGCCATCGAGGGCCTGCGGGCGCTCAAGGAAGACTGCGCGGTGGAGGTGGTGACGGACTCGGAATACCTGAAGAACGGCATCACCGGATGGATCAACGGCTGGAAGCGCAATGGCTGGATGACCAAAGCGCGGAAGCCGGTGGTGAACCAGGACCTGTGGAAAGCGCTCGACGAGCAGGTGTCGCGGCACCAGACCACCTGGACGTGGACCAAAGGGCACGCCTCGCACGACGATAACAACCGATGCGACGAGCTGGCGTCGCGGGCCGCGCGGGAGCAATCCAACAGCGGGTAGGGTTCTGGGAGCTCGCGCGCCGGCGAGGAGGACGCGGCTTCCGCCTTTAGCCACGCTACCCAGCAGGCGTAAGGCGGCGCCGCTTTTTCGGTCTGCTGGATGGCCTGCGCCTCGGTGGTGAATTCCAGGGCGGGAGCAATCCAACAGCGGCTACGGGTTGCAGGACGGTTACGGGCCGGGGCTACCGCGCCGGCGTTGAGGACGCGGCTTCCGCCTTCAGCCACGCGCTCAGCAAGCGGAGCGCGGCGCCGCTTTCGGTCTGCTGGATGGCCTGCGCCTCGGTGGCGAATTCCAGAGCGGGAGCAATCCAACAGCCGGTAGGGTTGCCGGACGGTTACGGGCCGGGGCTACCGCGCCGGCGTTGAGGACGCGGCTTCCGCCTGTAGCCACGCTACCCAGCAGGCGTAAGGCGGCGCCGCTTTTCGGTCTGCTGGATGGCCTGCGCCTCGGTGGCGAATCCAGGGCGGGAGCAATCCAACAGCCGGTTAGGGGTTGCCGGACGTGCACGGGCACGAGCTAGCGCGCCGGCGTTGAGGACGCGGCTTCCGCCTTCAGCCACGCGCTCAGCAGGCGTAGCGCGGCGCCGCTTTCGGTCTGCTGGGTGGCTTGCACCTCGGTGGCGAATCCAGGGCGGGAGCAATCCAACAGCCGGTAGGGTTGCCGGACGGTTACGGGCCGGGGCTACCGCGCCGGCGATGAGGACGCGGCTTCCGCTTTTAGCCATGCGCTCAGCAGGCGTAAGGCGGCGCCGCTTTCGGTCTGCTGGATGGCTTGCGCCTCGGTGGCGAATTCCAGGGCACGCCCGGCATCGCCCGCGTCCAGCGCCTGGCGGGCTGCCTGCCGCAATTGCCAGGCCATCACCGTCAGCAGCATCACCGGCTCCAGATCGGCGCCGCAGCGGGAACAGGTACGCATGCCGCGGAAGCGCGCCTGGCAGACGGGGCAGCGGTTTTCGACGCCGGCGCTACGCAGGCCGGCGGAAAGCGGGGCGCGCGGCGCAACCGGCATCGGGATGGGGATCTTGGCGGGGGCAGCTACGACGGCGGGGACGGCGGACTCGCTCGGGCGCTGCGCCAGCACCAGGGTGGACCAGAAGGCCTGCGCGGCGCGGAGGAGCGCTCGCACGCGAAGCACACCGGTCAATGGCCGCCCTCGACGAAGAACAGCAACTCCTTCAGCGCCCGGGTGGCCTGCTGCAACGCCGCCCGGTCGCCGGATGCCAGGGCCCCGTCGATTTTATCGTGCAAATCGATGGCCTCCTCGCGGTCTTCGGGGTGCATCTTGGCGAGTAGCGCGCGGGAGCGCTCCAGCAGGCTCTCGATTTCGGCGTCGCCCTCCCCGCGCGCGGCCGGAATTTCGATCACGTTGGCCCCGGCATCCACGGTGTCTTCGGCGTCCTCCGCGAGCTCCTCGTCCGCTTCGAGGTCTTCTTCCTCGATGCCTTCGGGGACCTCCCACTCGTCATCCGCCATCTCGCCGCGGGTCTCGTACAGCTCCTGGATGCGCTTGCGCCCTGCCTCAATCTCCTCGGGGCTCTTGGCGCGCAGGGCATTGGCGATCTGGATCTGCTTCGATTTGCCGGTCAGCTTCTCGACCGCCGCGACTTCCAGGATGCCGTCCAGGTCGAGGCGCATGCGGCAGAGAATCTCGTTGCCATCCTCCATCTCGGTCAGGCCTCCGATGCTGAAATCGCCTACCAGGATGTTCTTCAGCGCGTCGGCATCGTCACCCTGATAGACATGGATATCCACCTCGGTCTGGTAAGGATGGCTGGTCATGTACTGCTCGGTGCGGGTCAACGGCAGCGGGGTATTGCGGCGGATGATGGGCTTGTAACAGTGCGGATAGGGAATCCCGTCGCGCTCACCGAGATAGGAGACGCCGAAGGAGTAGGGCGAAACGTCCACCAGCACGCGTTCCACGGCGCGCCCGGCGAGGCGCGAGGCCATTACTCCGGCGCCCAGGGCAACAGCGAGGTCGGGATGCACGTCCTGGCGCGGCTCCAGGCCGGTTTTCTCGATCAGCAGGTTGGAGACCAGCGGCGTGCGCGTGGAGCCGCCGACCAGCAGAATGGCATCCATGTCGCCGGGTTTCTTGCCGGAATCCTGCAGCGCTTTGGAGACGCTATCGAGCGTGGATTCCACCAGCGGACGGATCATGGCCTCATATTCTTCGCGCGAAATTTCGACTTCCAGGTGCAGGGGCCGGAAGAGCTTGGTGACGAGGGCTTCTTCGCGGATGGTGACATACGGCTCGAAGCTGAGCTTCTTCTTGGCTTCTTCGGCGGCCCACCAGAGCCGGGCCTTGGCGGCGGGATTTCCCTGGCGGACATCCACGCCGTGCTGTTTTTCGAACTCCGCCGCCAGGCGCTCGGCCAGCAGATCGTCGAAGTCGTCGCCGCCCAGGTGGTTGTTGCCGTGGCTGGCCAGCACTTCGGTGATATCGCCTTCCACGGTCACCACCGAGACATCGAAGGTGCCGCCGCCGAGGTCGTAAATCAGCGCCGTGTGGCGCGATCCATCGCCGTAGCCGTAGGCCAGGCTGGCGGCGGTGGGCTCGTTGAGGATGCGCACCACTTCCAGGCCGGCCAGGGCGCCGGCTTCGCGGGTGGCGTTGCGTTGGGCATCCGAAAAATAAGCCGGCACGGTGATCACGGCCCGCTCGGGGCGCTCGCCCAGGGCGTGGCCGGCCCACTCGGCCAGCTCGCGCAGAATCAGCGCGGAAATTTCCTGGGGCAGAAAGTCCTTGCTGCCCAGGCGCACTTTTTGCTCGCTGCCCATCTGGCGCTTGATGCTGCGGACGGTGCGTTCGGGATAGAGGGCCTGCTGGTTGCGGGCCGCCTCGCCCACCAGCAGTTCGCCGCTGGCCGAAAACCCCACGCAGGAGGGCAGCATGCGGGTGTCGCCGGGGCCGAGCACGCGCACCTGGCCGCGGGTGAAGGCGGCGATTTCCGAATTGGTGGTTCCTAAGTCGATACCGGCAATCAGGTCACTCATGTTCTTCCCCCGCCGGCGCGCAGGCAACTTTTACCTGGGCCGGCCGAAACACTTCTCCGTTCCATTCGTAGCCGCTGCGGTAAACCTCGATCACGGTGCCTTCGGGAACGGCCGAGGATTCCTGGCGGTCGACGGCGTTCATACGGCGCGGATCGAACGCCAGCCCTTCGCAGGGGATGGCGCGGGCGTTGAATTCTTCCAGGGTTTGATCCAGCCGGTCGAGTCCCAGTTGGTATCCCTTCTTCAAGGCCGCGAGCGTGTCGCCGTCCGCCAGAGTGCCGCCGCTGGGGTCGGCGGCCGGCCGCCCAAAGAGGCGCGCGCGCCAGCTCCGGCGGGTTGGCGTGGTTGCGGTGGCGATGCCCGCTTCGCTGGCGCGCACCGATTCCAGGCCGCGAGCCAGGCGGTCGCGCAGGTCGATCAAAACACCCAGGACTTCCTTGCGGCAGCGGCGCTCGGTCTCGCGCGCCAGGTTGCGCTCGCGCTCGGCCCTTTCGCGCTCACGTTCGGCTTCGCGGCTGGCCTCGGTGCCCAGGGTATCGTTCAACTCTTTGAAGGACCGGCCTTGCAGCTTGACCTCCTGGGTCAGAGCGGTCATGGCGGCCCACAGTGAGTAGGTGGTGGCCGGCGCCTGGCGCGGCGGCCCCTGGCTGGCGCCGGTCACCGCGGCCAGGATTTCCGCCGCCACGCCGCGTGGCGGATCCTCGCTGGCGAGGGCGCGGTCCAGCCATTGCTCCAGGCGCTGCTGGATCTCCTCCCGGCTCATCCCGGTCACTTGCCTTTCAGGACCTCCAGCCACGGTTGCGGCCCGGCGAACCGGCGCGGCCGGGATTGCAGGTCGATCACCGAAACGAACGGAGCGCCGGGATCGACGGCAAACAGGCGGTCCTGTATTCGCCGGCGCGGGTCGCGCAGGCTGCCGTAGGCATCGCGAATGCGCTCGAACTCCTCGGGCGAACGGTCCGGCGGATGTTCCTTGACCTTGCGCACGTAGGCCGCGCGGATTTCTTCTTCGCCGGCGTCCGGGCCGATGCCGAGCACTTCCCTGGGGTCCATTATTTGCGCCTGCCTTTCTTAGTTCGCCGGTTCATCGCCGCCGGGCCGAACAGGCGCTTCAGCAGGGAATCCAGCGACTCGCCGCTCTGGACAGCCTTTTGGGTCTCCTGCAACACGACCTTAGCCACCTCCGGCGGCATGTCCGGCGGGAGTTCCATTCCGTCCATCAGCGCGTCAAAGTCGACGTCATCGTCGTCCGCTTCGAAATCCTCGTAGAGATCGGCGGCTTCGGCTCGCGCGCAGCGGCATTCGGGGCAATTGCACAAGGGCTCGCCGAGGAACTTCTCATACCGGGGGCCGGCCTGGGGCCCGGCAGGGAAATCCCGCGCGGCTTTCTCTGTCTGGGCCACCTCGGAGGCCTGTTCGGCAGTGAGGGAGAGATCGCCCAAAGGGCAATCGGAAAGCAGTTCCACGGCCTTATCGAGCACGTCCATCTGGCGGTCGCGGCGGGCAAGCTGGGCCGCCGCCGCGGCGCACACGGCGCTGCGCTCCTGCTGGAACTCGATTAAAGCTAAGGCACGCATGAGCAGGAAGGCGGCTTGGGAAGGGCCGCCGCGCTCCAGCCCGGCGGCCGAAACCGCGTAAGCCAGGTCACAGCGCTCTGCACACAGGGCCGCTTCGCCTAGCGTTTGAAGCTGGCCCACACTGAGCGACTGGCTGCTGTGAGGAAACTGCTTCATGGTTTCGAGGAGCCAATCGCCTGGGATTTGCTGGGTGGTTTGGAAGTCCTTGGCCAGCTCCAACACGCGAATGACGGCCTCGGGGAGAGCGGCGCGCTCTTTCTTGCCATACGTAGAGATGCGCGGAAGGATTCCCAGGGGGTCCTGTTTGGCATCATGGGCCACGCCGAAAATCAGCAGCGCGGCAGCCACCTGGCTTCCGAGGGCGCGCTCCACTGCGGCGCGCTGCGCGGAGGCCTCCTCACCGGAGCCGCCAACGGCGCAGACCAGGTAGCGCAGGGCCGCCAGGTAAGCCGGCCGGTCGCCCTGCTGGGACTGGGGCAGCGTGGCCATCTCAGCCAGTTTCTCCTCCGCCAGGTTGAGCTTCTTCTGCTGGAGGTGCCGCAGGGCGCTGCCCGCCAACAGGCGCAGGCGGGCCCGGCGCACGGCGGGGTGCACGCTGTCGATGCGCTCCGCCTTGGCCAGATATTGCAGCGAGGTATGGAAGGCGTTGCGTTTTTCTCTCTCCTCCATGAGGAGCAGAATCGGCTCGATGTCCGAGGGGCGAATTTTGTGCCACGCTTCGGCCACTTTTTCGGCCTTCCCCGCCTTTCCGCGTTTGGCCCACTCGGTCCATTGCGAGAACGATTCGAAATGCGGATCGAGCGCGCAGGCGCGTTCATAGAGCTTGTCGGGATACAGGAAATACTGGTCCTCGCCAGACTGGCGGGTTTGCCGCGAGGCGTCTTTTTGCAGCACCGCCAGCAATTCCAGCGGCAGCTTGCGCAGCACTCCGGCCATATGGAGGTACAGCGCGGCGGCTTCCGCGCCGTTGGGCGTGAACCATCCTTCGCGCACCGCCTGTTGGCGGAACTGGTCCCAGGCAGAGCATGCCTGGGCGAGGTTCTCGGGATCGCCGATCTGCTCCATGCCGCGCGCAAAGAGCCTCAGGAAATAGGCGTCTTGCGCGGCACGCCCACCCATGGCCGCCTCGGCCTTTTCCCTTTTCATGCTGGCCATCGCGGCGCGGATGCAAATGTGCTTTTTGAGCTTTTCGAGCTGACCGGGCGCAATCTCCCGGCAGACCTGCGCGGCTTCGCGGATGGCCTTGACCGCAACCGCATCCTGGCCGGAGCGGATAGCCGCTTCCAGCGCCTCCAGGGCCTTGCGCAGCGGGGCGAGGTCGGAGGTGGTGGACGATACCAGCGCGGCAGCGGCAGACGTCAACCCGGCCGGCTGGCCGCCGAGCATGGCCTGCATCGCCGGGACCAGGCGGGCGGGGGCGGACTCCGGAGAAATGGCCTCCAGGTATCGGCGGCAGGTTTCGTCTTCGCCGCGATAGAAGCAGGCGATGGCGCGCACCAGCAGCTTCCAGGGCGCCAAAGAGCTGCGGCGGGAGACCTCCGGCAATTCCACGGCCTCCTCGGCCACCGGACCTGCCGTCACGGCCAGAAACGCCCGCTGCACCGCGGCGGCGGCCTGGCGCAGAGGGTGCTCCGGAGGCAAGGCGGCACACTCCGAGAGCAGCGCCGGGGCGCCGGCCTCGCGGGCGATGGCGGCTTCGATGGCGGAGCGGCGTTCGGCGCTCAACTCCGGATCGTTCAGCGGCCGCACCAGTTCCTCGATGCGGCCGGCGTCAATTCCGGCGCCATTGGCCGCATGCAGGCGCGCCCGCGCGGAGGGATAGCGCTCGCACACCAAATCGCTCAGAGCCTTGGCTTCAGCGGCCATGCTCTTGTCGAAGAGCGCTTGAATGCGCGCGGCGTAGGCATCCAGCAGCAGCGCTTCGGAGGCGGCGGTGCCGTGCGCTTTGTGGATGTCCTTGGCCGTTTCGACGGCGACTTTGTGTTTGCCGTTGGCGATCAGTTGGCGAACGCTGGCCTCGGCGGCCGCGCTGAGAGCGGGCGTTTCCAAAGCGGGTGCAGCGGAGGCGCCGGAAGAGGGCGAGTGCTTCTTAGATTTGTCCCACACGCAGTTGCGGTCTCTTTCTTCTCAGGGGGGTTGTACCTTAATTATGCCTGGATTCGCGCGGAAATGCCACGGGCATGTGGGGCCGATTTTGGGCCGGGTGGGGGCCGGGCCGGGCGCGGCTGCCTGATATCATCAAGAGCAGCGTGGATGGCTTGCCTGTGACGATCGAGCAGCCCGATGCCGCCGCGTTACCGCTGCACTCGCGGACCCCCATCGAGTGGGGCCGGGCGGTGCTGGCGGAACCGCTTCGCCTGCTGACGGACCACGCGTTTCTCGAAAAGAAGGCCGCCACCAACGCCATGGAATTGCTGACGCGCTGGCCCAACGACTGGCTGGATGGCTGGGTGGAAGCGATGACGGCGGTGGCGCGCGATGAAGCCGCTCACCTGGCCCAGGTGACGCGCATCCTGCTGGCCCGCGGCGGGCGATTGGACCGGCATCACAAGAACCCCTACGCCAACGGGCTGCGGCAACTGGTGCGGAAGGGAGAGCCGACCGAGCTGCTGGACCGGCTGCTGGTGGCGGCGCTGATCGAGGCCCGTTCCGCCGAGCGGTTCGGCGTGCTCGCTGCCGCGTCGGCCGACCCGGAACTGGCGGCCTTCTACCGGATGCTCTTCACTTCGGAACTGGGGCACTACCGGGTCTTCCTGCGCCTCGCCCGCGGGTTCACGGATGAGGCCGTGCTGGACGCCCGCTGGCAGGAAATGCTGGCCGCCGAGGCAGGGATACTGGCGGAGCAGGAACCCGGTCCACGGATTCACTCCGGTTTGCCGCGCGAAGGAACGGCGCTGCGGTAGGCAGACATGATTTCTGAGGGGAAAGACGCTACGGCCGGGAGAACCGGTCCGCGGAATAACGCCTCTGACGCGAGATGGTGTGCGGTTGCGCGGCAGGGCACTCCGACGGTCGCGGCTCGGATCAGAGAAGCGCGAGGGAGCGGCGCTGCGGTAGCCGGGCAAATTTCCGGGGGAAAAGATGCTGCGGCCGGGAGAACCGGTCCGGAAACTACTAAGGCCGGCAAATTTTCTGGGTGGGGAAAAGCAGATGCCACGGACGGGAGAGGCAACCGAGGCGGATGCCTCTCCCGTTGGAGAACCCGTTCGGGGAACTATTCGCCGAACTGGAGGGTTTCGTCGGAGCCGCCGAGGTCGATGGAAGTGATGTGGGCGCTGCCCGCGTCGGCCTTGGTCTCGATGGCGGTGGTGTCGTGCTTCAGGGTGGTGGCGACCTTCACCGGGGCCACAAAGGAGTGCCGCGTATCCACGCTGGTGAAGATGGCGTTGGAGCCTTGGACCCGGACGTGGTACTCGCCGGCGGCCAGTTGATTGCTGCCCGCCTGGGCGGGGGCGAAGAGTACGATGTCGTAGGACTTCGGTCCGGCAAAAGCCAGGGTGGAAAGCGCCAGGGCGCCGATGAACAACAGGGATTGCTTCGTCATTGTGTGGGTTCTCCTCGTTTTAAGTTTTTGATTTTGCAAGCGTTTATTGCTTGCAGTGAGTAAGGCGGGAAGCCCCCCGGAGCGGTAACTACCGTCTACAGGGGATATGTGGCGCCGGCCGGGCGGTAGGATGCCGCTACCGGCTCGGATTCGGGGTTGAGGCGAGCGCGTCAGCGGGCGGGCGCAGCGAATCAGGCGGCCGGCGGCCTAGAAGACTCTGCGCTTCAACCGCGCCACGTTGAACTTGGCGGTATCGGCCACGGCCATCACGGCCATTACGCCGGCCTGCACGGGATCGCCGATCACCAGGTCGGCGGCATCCGGCACGCTGCCGGCCATGTTCAGACTGATCACCAGCAGGCCTCCGGCACGCACCTCGCGCACGGCGGTTTCGATCTCTCCGCCCATCAACGAGCCCGCCATCACCAGGGCTTTGGCTCGCGGCAGGCGGGCCACCGCGCGAACGGCATCGGCCAGTTTCTGTTCGCCCACCAGCGGAATGGTGTCCACCGAGATGTGCTCGCCGCGGATGTTATGGCGGTCGGCTTCGGAGACTGCTCCGATGGCCACCTGGCCCACCTGGGCGCCGCCGCCCACGATGATGATCCGCTTGCCGTAAACCTGCTCCAGCGTTTTCACGCGCTCCACGCGGCGCACGATGGACAGCTTTGCCAGGTCGGCCACCAACTCTTCCGGGCCGCCGGGCAGCAGGACCTCGAAATAGGTGCGGGCTTCGGCGGGCCAGTTATCCAGGATCTCGACCGAGGTGATATCGCCCTCGTGGGCGGCGATGACGCCGGTCAACTGATGTAGCACGCCCGTGCGTCCGACGGCGTGGATTAACAGGCCGATAGTCTCAGGCTCCATGGGTTCTTCCAGTTTAGCTTGCAGGCCGCGAGCGCCGGCATTTCCAAGCGGCGGCAGAGGTGCCGTGCTATTACTAATCTGGAAAGGGGGAATGATGACTATGATCATTGCCCAACCGGCCCTTTCGGAGCGCCCGCTGCAACTGACTGTGGAACGGGCCATGGCGGCTGGCGCGGCGGCCTTGTTTCGAGCCTGGACGGAGCAGTTCGACCTTTGGTTTGCGGCGCCTGGATCGGTCCTGATGGAGGGCCGCGCCAACACGCCTTACTTCTTCGAAACGCATTTCGAAGGCCAGCGACATCCGCACTATGGGCGGTTCCTGCGGGTGGAACCCGGCCGGCTGATTGAGCTGACCTGGGTCACCGCCGCAACCCGGGGCGCCGAAACAGTAGTTACGGTGGAGTTAGAGCCTGAGAACGGCGCGACCAGGCTCCGGCTTACCCACGCAGGGTTTCCAGACGAGGAATCGCGCGACCGGCATCACAAAGCGTGGCCCAACGTACTGGCCCACCTCGACCGGCAGATAAGCAAGTAAGCACGGCGAGCTCATCTGTGACCCCATTGCCGCTCAATCAGTTAGCGGCTCCTCACGCGGCCGTTTGTGGCTGAAGTTTATAGCCGAGTTGGTTGGCCGCAGCTTGCAGGCGATGAATGCGCGCGGATTGGTAGCGTTTTTCGTAGGCCGCGGCCGGCGGCGGGTCACACTTTCGTTCAAACCAGCCCCGCCGGCGGCCCTGCTAAAGCGTGCCCCACACTTGCAAAGCTGGGCGTTATCGGGAACGAGCGCCGGCGAACCAGCGCGGACGGGCCCAGTCCTCACGGGTTTCGTAACCCAACCTCAGCAGCAGCACGTTGTAGAGGCTCTGGAAATACGTCACGTGACGCCGGGTGAAATGGTTGCGCCAGTCGCCGGGCGTGCCCTTGCGGAAGTGGTGCTGCAGATCTTCCTGGCCTTCCTTGCGGCCGCCGGACAGGCGCTCAAAGGAGTGGCGCTCGACGATCTCGCGCATGGTCGATTCGCTGACGCGATCCGGCAGGATCCCCAGGTCTTCGAATATCTCGCAGAAGGCGGCGGCCGGGCTGGCAATCAGGTCCTCGAAGCGGACCAGGCGAATGCCGGGCGGATGCTCGTTCCACACCAGCATGTCGGACATCACCGGAGCGCTGAATTCCATTTCCCGCAGAATGCCCTCCTCCTGCGAAAGCGTCTGCAGGAAGCGCCGGTAGGGACGCAGTCTCGGCCAACCCGCTTCCGGATGGCTGTACAGATGCGAAAAGTACGCGGAGATGATCAGGTCCCGAGGGTCACGCACCACGTGAAAGCCTTGCACGTCCACGCCACGCACGAAGGTGTAATCCGCATTGGTGTAACACCAGAAATCGAAGGGGTGTTCCTTGCGCCAGGTGAGAATATCGCCTTCGAAGCGTGAGTCATTGTCATGCCGCGCGATAACCAGACCGGCGGCGGTGCTTACCTCCTGAATAATGGATGCAACCCAAACCGTGCCGCATTTATGATGACTAAAGTATCCGAACATACAGTCCCTGCTGATATGTGCCGCTGCTGTCGAGTAATTCCCACATAAGTTTTTCCCTGCTAACCCGATTCAGTTCGCAAAGTTTCCTGGTTCATTGGGGCTAGGTTTTCGGCGGCGGCGGAATGCCGCTTGGGCCGGCCCTGGATGTCGCGGCTGGGGCGGCCGACCCAGGGCCCCAACCCAACCCCGCCCGCCCTGTAGTACGATACGGACAGGAGCGTGTTCTGACCAAGGCAGACCTCAAGGAAAATCCCGAGATCCAAGCCGCCACCCCATCCTGGCTGATTGCCGTAAGGGCGGCGGAATCTAAGAAGGCCACCGATATCAAGGTTCTGAACCTCACCGGCATTACGTCGTTCGCGGATTATTTTGTCATCGCTACGGCCGCCAACCAGCGGCAGATTCAGGCCATTGCCGACGAAGTGGGTATGCAGTTGAAGAAATCCGGCGAATTGCCCATTAGTATGGAAGGATACGGTCAGGCCGAATGGGTGTTAATGGACTACGCCGATCTGCTGGTCCACATCTTCTCCCCCAAAGCGCGGGCGTATTACGACCTGGAGCGGCTCTGGCGCAACGCCCGGACGGTCGAAATCCCCGTGGAGTGAAAATTTACCTTTACTTTATCGGCAAGCCCAGGGACCCGCATGCCAACGCCATGGCCGGCGATTTCCTGAAGCGCATCTCGCGGTATGCCCCGGCCGAGATGCGCGAGATTCGCCCGGACCG
The DNA here is from genome assembly GCA_963803725.1 of Bryobacterales bacterium. GTDB lineage: Bacteria > Acidobacteriota > Terriglobia > Bryobacterales > Bryobacteraceae > JOPF133. The sequence continues at coordinate 404,870 of CAWDOH010000003.1, forward strand.
GACCGACCTCTGGCAAAAGCATCCCGCGGCCCAGAAAATCCTGCTGGACCCCGCGGGCCAGACCATGGCTTCGGCCGGATTCGCGCGGCTGATTGCTAAAGCCGAAATGGAGGGGCGCGACCTGGTCTTCCTGACCGGCGGCCACGATGGCCTGCCCGAAGGATGGGGCCGGCGCGCCGACCTGCTGCTGTCCCTTTCGGCCATGACTTTTCCGCATGAGCTGGCGCGCGCCATGCTGGCCGAGCAGATCTATCGGGCCTTTGCAACCTTGCGGGGGCATCCCTACCCGCGTTAAGGTAAGGACGTTGCATGTCATGGTTCAAGCGGGAAAAGTCCGAGGGTGACAAGCTCTCCAAGGTCGAGGACAGCCAGAAAAAGGTCCGCACCGAAGGCCTGTGGCAGAAGTGCGAGAGCTGCCGCCAGATCATCTGGAAGAAAGACCTGGAGGCCAACTGGAACGTCTGCCCCAAGTGCGGCCACCATTTCCGGTTGGACGCCGCGGCGCGCATCAGGCTGCTGCTGGATAGCGAAGTGTACCAGCGCTTCGACGCCGATTTGCGGTCCTCCGACCCGCTGCAGTTCGTGGAAAAGAAGCCCTACCGCGAGAAACTGCTGGAGCAGCAGGCGGCTACCTCGCTGTCCGATGCGGTGATTTCGGCGGCGGGCCTGCTGGATGGGCGGCAAGTGCAGATTTGCGCCATGGACATCCGCTTCATCGGCGGCAGCATGGGATGCGTGGTGGGTGAGGTCATCACGCGGTCGATCGAGCGCGCCATCGAGTGGCGGACGCCGCTGGTGATTGTCTCGGCTTCGGGCGGCGCGCGTATGCAGGAGGGCGCCATCAGCCTGATGCAGATGGCCAAGATTTCGGCCGCCCTGATGCACCTGGACCAGGCGGGGCTGCCATACATCAGCGTGCTGACCGATCCGACCACCGGCGGGGTGACCGCCAGTTACGCCATGCTGGGGGACTTGAACATCGCCGAACCGGGCGCGCTGATTGGCTTTGCGGGGCCGAGGGTGATTGAGCAGACCATCCGCCAGAAATTGCCCGAAGAGTTCCAACGAAGCGAGTTCCTGCTGCAGCACGGTATGTTGGACGCGGTGGTGCCGCGGCTGGAGTTGAAGCCGTTCCTGGCCCGGGCGCTGCGATTTTTCGCGGGGTAGGCTCGGGAAGCGGATTTGGCTGCGGGTGATCGGAACGCCTTGAACTATCCCGACTCGGTTCAGTTTCTCTACTCTCTGGGCAACGAGATCAAGACCGCCAAGCTTGGGCTGGAGCGGATCTCGCGGGTGCTGGAGGCGCTGGGGCAGCCCCAGGACGGGCTGCGGTTTGTGCACGTGGCGGGCACCAACGGCAAGGGGTCTACGTGCGCCATGATCGAATCCGGGTTGCGCGCGGCCGGGCAGCGCACCGGGCTGTTCACCTCGCCGCACCTCTCGCAGCCTACCGAGCGCATCCGGATCTCCGGGCAGGAGATTTCCAGCGCGCGCTTCGCCGAAGCTTTCAACCAGGTACACCGCGCGGTGGAGGACCTGCTGACGGCGGGCGAACTGGATTGGCATACCACCTACTTCGAAACCGTAACGGCCATGGCGATGGTGGTGTTTGCCGCGGAGCGCGTGGACCGGGTGGTGCTGGAAGTGGGCCTGGGCGGGCGCCTGGACGCCACTAATGTGGTCGATCCGGAGCTGTGCGTCATCACTCCGGTGGATTTCGACCACGAGGCGTTTTTGGGACGCAGCCTGGAAGCCATCGCCGGCGAGAAGGCGGGAATCCTGAAACGCGGACGGCCGGCGGTACTCGCGCGGCAGCGTCCGGAGGCTGCGCGGGTGCTGGAAGAGCGGGCGCGTGCGCTGGACGTGCCGTTCGAGCGTACCAGCGATTGGCGCGTGGAGGATTTGCAACTGGATGCCCGCGGCAGCCGCTTCCGGCTGGTGGGCCCGCGCCATCTGCGCATCCGCTGCCCCCTGGCCGGCGAACACCAGGTGGAAAACGCGGTGACAGCGGCGGCGGCGCTGGCGCGCCTGGGCGTGAGCGATGCGGCCATAGAGGCGGGGATCGCGGCGGCCCGGTGGCCGGGGCGGCTGGAGCACGTTTCCGAGCGCCCGGAAATCATCCTGGATGGGGCGCATAACCCCGCCGGCGCCCGCGCCCTGGCGGCCTATATCGGCCGCTTCTACGCGGGTCGGCGAGTGTGGCTGATCTTCGGAACCATGCGCGATAAGGCGGTGGATGAAATTGCCGGCATCCTCTTTCCGATGGCCCGTCAGGTGATCGTCACGGCGCCGAACCAGGCGCGCGCCCTGGCGCCCGACGCGGTGCGCCAACTGGCCGGCTATCCCGAAATCGCAACGGCGCCGGGAATTGACGCAGCGCTCGCGATGGTCTCGGACGCGGCTCCTGAGGACGCCATCTTCATCACCGGGTCGCTCTTCCTGGTGGCCGAAGCGCGCGACCGGATTGGGCCGCAGCCATGAGCCTTTTGCGGTCGCTGTTTTTCTCCACGCCGCTGATCGTGCTGGCCACGGCGTTCTGGGGCACGGTTTCGATGGTCGCCTCGTTCTTCGATGGCACGGGAAACTCGCAGCACCGGTTGGCGCGCATCTGGAGCCGCATGCTGCTGGCGGTGTGCTTCATCCGCGTGCGGGTGGAGGGGCTGGAGAATCTCGACCCCAAGGAGACCTACGTTTTGGTGGCCAACCATGGCAGTTACATGGACATTCCCGCGCTGATCTCCGTGCTGCCGCTGCAATTCCGGTTCTTCGCCAAAAAGAGCCTGTACCGGATTCCGTTTCTGGGAAGCCACCTGCGGCGCGCCGGGCACTTGCCGGTGGACCGGAGTAACGCGCGCAACTCCCTGAAGAGCATGACCGAGGGCGCGCGCATCATCGCGCGGCGGCACGTTTCGGTGCTGCTGTTTCCGGAAGGTGGCCGTTCGGAGAAGGGCCTGCGCGAATTCAAGGAAGGCGCGGCGTACATCGCCATCAAGGCGGGTGTGCCGGTGGTGCCCATCGGCATCCAGGGGATGCGGCGGCTGCTGCCGATGGGTTCGCTCCACCTGCGCAGCGGCCGCGTGACGGTGAAGATCGGCCGGCCGGTGGCCACCGAAGGGATGAAACTGCCGGACCGCGGCGCGTTGAACGAGCGGCTCTATGAAGAGGTTCACCGGCTGATGGGCCAGTGAGGGGCCATCCAGCGCGCGCCCGGTTTCCATCCGCTCGGGCGGGCGCACTTCCCGAGGCCGCGCAGACCGGCCGGTGGCCACCGAAGGGCTGAAACTGCCGGATCGCGGCGCGTTGAACGAGCGGCTCTATGAAGAGGTTCACCGGCTGATGGGCCAGTGAGGGGCCATCCAGCGCGCGCCCGGTTTCCATCCGCTCGGGCGGGCGCACTTCCCGAGGCCGCGCAGACCGGCCGGTGGCCACCGGAGGGATGAAACTGCCGGATCGCGGCGCATTGAACGAGCGGCTCTACGAAGAGGTTCACCGGCTGATGGGCGAGTGAGGGGCCATCCAGCGCGCACCCGTTTTTCCACGAGCGCGGGCGGGCGCACCTCTCGCGGCCGCGCAGACCGGCCGGTGGCCACCGAAGGGATGAAACTGCCGGACCGCGACGCGTTGAACGAGCGGCTCTATGAAGAGGTTCACCGGCTGATGGGTGGGTGAGGGGCCATCCAGCGCGCAGCCGGTTTCCATCCGCTCGGGCGGGCGCACTTCCCGCGGCCGCGCAGACCGGCCGGTGGCCGCACGAGGAACGTGGTGGTCGCGCTGGCCAGCACCATCAACCACATTTCGGCGGCGGAGTGGCTGGAAAGAGAGGAGCCAACTTTCCAGTGCGTACGAATTTGTCGCTGTGGTGCACAACGAGTTGCGGGTGACTGCATAGCCGGCCCTACCATGCGGTGCCCCGGCGAAGCCGGTTCACAAGATGATGGGCCGGAGCGGCGGGTTCTGTACCGGCCGGTGGGCGGGGCGGCTGCATGCTTCTCTCGTCGGGGAGGGCGCCAGAACCGGGGCTGGCGGCTGCCCGCGGCAATCGTAAGATTTCCGGCGCTGGCAGACGGCGTGCAGCGTTGCCGCTGGCCGATCAAACCGCCCCTCGACAGCCGGAAGGGTTTGTCACCACCGACATTCCGGCCAGATTAGACCGCCTGCCGTGGAGCAAGTGGCACCTGCTCGTGGTTGTGGCTCTGGGGATCACATGGCTGCTCGATGGCTTGGAATCGAATCTGGCCGGAGCATTGGCCGGCATCCTCAAACAGCCGGAAACGCTGCGTCTTACGGATGCGCAAATCGGACTGAGTTCCAGCCTCTATTTACTCGGCGCTGTTATGGGAGCGCTGGGGTTCGGGTATGCCACCGACCAGCTCGGCCGCAAAAAGCTTTTCTACATTACGCTGATCTTATATCTCACCGCCACGGGCGCTACCGGTCTCTCGTGGAATTTCGCTAGCTTCCCGCTGGAGATTCGCGCCCTGGCAATCGCCATCTTTTATGGGTGTGGTACGTTCGCAGGCGGTGTCTTCGAGCCCGCGCTCTACGGCTATCTCGTCGGTACTGGGTCGCGCACGCTGCTGTTTTGGGGATACATTGCTGGAGCGATTCTGATCGTCTGTGGCGGACTCTCGGAGGTTTGGATCGGCGTGGATGCCGAGCGGAAGTCGCTCGAGTCCATCGCCGCGCCACTCGCCAGCCGGGATGCGCCCGCCATTTAATTCCATATGGCTGACAATACCCTTTCCACCCGCGAGCGCGAGATTCTGCTGGCCCTGGCGGCCGGAGAACGCCCCGGCCGGCTGGCACACAAACTGGGGTTGAGCATCAAGACCGTCAGCACCTACAAGCGGCGGGTGCTGAGCAAATTGCGCGTGAGATCCACCGCGGGGCTGATTCGTTACGCCATCGATCACGGGATCCCCGTACGGCCCGCGTAGGAATTCGCCTACAACCTCGGCCCGGCCGATCGGCAAGCCACTAAGGTGTGTGACACTGCATTTCAAGCGAAATAGTGCCTGCTTCGGTGCAGTTCCGGTGCTGGGGCGAGTCTTGTTCCTGATTCTTAGAGGGGCTGGAATTGGCCCGAAAGTTCTGCCGCGGCACTGCCCCGGTCTGGCCCCCCAGCCGGCGCCATGCCACCTGTGGCCTGGCTCAGCTTACCGCCTTCTTATCGAAACGGCTCAGGCCCAGCGCCAGAAACAGGCCGTCGATCACCACCAGCGCCGCCAGCACCACCAGCGTGTTGATGTGCGGCACCATGGGGGCCAGCACTCCGCGTAAACCTTCGCTGGCATACACCAGCGGATTGATCAGCACGGCATACTTGAGCACCGGAAACGGGGTCAGGAAAGACCACGGATAATACGCGCAGCCGAACATCATCATGGGCGCGATGCATCAAACTGAACATCAGCCCGATCTGCGTTTGCCCGACGCTGCAACCCAAGGCCAGCCCGCCGGCCGCCGAACACAGCGCCACCAACAGGCAGATGGCCGCGAATTCGAAAGGGTGGCTGAAGTCGATACTCACGTCCGACCCCATCATCAGCCAGGCGGCCGGAATCACCACCAGGCCCGCCACCAGCGCCTGCACCATGCCGGTGACGATCTTGGCGACTGCCAGCCACGCCGTGCCGATAGGCGCCAGCAGGCGGTCTTCGATTTCGCGGGTGAATTGAAATTCCGCGATCAGCGGCATGGCTACCGCCTGCACACCGGAAAGAATCATGCTGATGGCCATCATGCCGGGAAGCAGGACACTCTTAAAGCCCGCCTGCATCATGCCGCTGGTGGTGAGCACGCGGCCGAATACGAAGGTCAGCAGCAGCGGCTGCAAGAGGTTTTGCAGCAGCATGGGGAGCAGGTTGCGGCGCGCCACATGCGCGTCGCGCGAAAGCAGGGCGAAAAATGTCTTCCAATTCAATCGCGTAGGCTCCTTCCGGTGTGATGCAGAAACAGGGTCTCCAGGCTGGGTTCGGCAATGTGCACGTCGCACAGCGTCGACGCCGGCCTCTTGGGCGGCGCTGGCAATGCCGGCGATCAGCGGTCCGCCGCGGTCGGCGTACACGTCCGCGGCCACGTGATCGGCGGCGCGCACTTCGGTAACGCCGGGCAGCGCGCGCAGGCCGGCCATCAGGCCCTCGGGCAGCGCTGTCGAAACGCAGCCGCAACAGGTAGCCGCCGGGAATCGACGATTTCAGCTCGGCCGGCGTCCCCTGCGCGATAATGCGGCCATGGTCGATAATGGCCAGGCGGTCGCAGAGCGCATCGGCTTCATCCATGTAATGGGTGGTGAGCACGATGGTCTTACCGGCGCGGTTGTAGTCGCGGATGATCTCCCACAACAGCAGACGCGTCTGCGGATCCAGGCCCGCCGAAGGCTCGTCCAGGAACAGCACTTCGGGATCGTGCATCATGGCCCGGGCGATGGAGAGCCGCTGCATCATGCCGCCCGAAAAGCCCCGCACCATGTGGTCGGCGCGGTCGATCAGCTTGAACTTCTCCAGCAACTCGTCCGTGCGCCGGGTGGAGTCGCGCTTGTTCTGGCCGAAATAGGCCCCGTGAAATAGCAGGATCTCGCGCGCCGTCAGGGCGAAATCCAGATTGGGCCGCTGGGGCACCACGCCGATCAGCCGCTTGGCCCCCACCTGCTGCTTCCACACGTCGTACTCGCCGACGAAGGCGCGGCCGCCGGTGGGCGCGTGCGCGTGGTGAGGATGCCGATCGTGGTGGATTTGCCCGCGCCGTTCGGCCCCAGCAGGCCGAAGATTTCGCCCGGCCGGATTTCGAACGACACATCCTCAAGCGCGACCACTTCGAGCTTCTTTTTCTTCTCCTTCGGTCCCGCCGACCGTTGCGGCCCGAAGGAAAGCCTACGCCGCGTGCCGCCGAGGGCGGCGGCGTGTCGTAGACTTTGCGCAGGTTCTCGATGCGAATGCCGATTCCCATGCGCTGTCCTCACAGTTTGTCCAGTTCGCGGCGGGCGCGGTCCAGAATCTCGTTGACCCGCTGGCAGTTGCCGTGGCGGGCCGCGCGCACGCTGGCGCGGGCCAGCATCCCAATCTGCCCGAAGACCACGAACGATTCGGGACCCAGATGGCCCCAATCCTCGCATTCCTCGGCACGTTCCCAGATCTGCCGCACTGCGTCCGGATCCTTGGCCAGTTCGGCGCGTCCTTCGGCAGTGAGCGTATAGACCCGCCGCCCGCCCTGCATTTCGGCGGCAATCAATCCTTCGTCCTCAAGCTGCTGGAGGGTGGGATAGACGCTGCCCGCGCTGGCGCTGTAGACGCCGCCGGAGCGTTCCTTCATTTCCTTCATCAACTGGTAGCCGTGTTTGGGACCTTCGGCCAGCAGCGAGAGTATCGCCAGGCGGACTTCCCCGGCCTCGAAGAAACGCCCGCGCCTTCCGAAGGCGAAGGCAGCCCATGGAGATCCGCTGCCGGCGAATCCCCCAAAATGTCTACTCATGATATATCTTACGATATACTGAAGAAAATATCGGCGCAAGGGATTTTTCGGCTTCCGGGCGGCCGGCAGCGCCCCCTGGCACCCCAGGATGGCAGCTCCCCGCTAACCGCGGGTTGGCGTCCGGCGGCCACGCCTGTGGGTGGCCAGGTCAGTTTCGCGGCCGATCCAACCCGGTTTGCCCGCCAACTCTGGAACCGGCGACAGGACCACTGGAAGGAGACCCTCGGAGAAGGAAAGGCTTCCGCACAATGCCGGCAGCCGCCGCGCAGCCTGATTCCCTACCCTCACCCATCCAGGACCCATCTGGGCGCAGTTTGGCCCGATTTGGGACTTGCCGTAAGGTTGGGGCCATCGGTATACTGACATTTTCGCTGAGACTTTATGACGGCGAGAGACGAATTCGACCCCTTGGCTCCCCAGCGGGAAGCGGCCTTTTTCTACGGCCTGTTCCTCCGCGGACACGACGTAGAGACCCTCCGGCAGGATATTGACGTTCCCCGAGGCATGATTGATAAGTGGATGAAGGCTCACGACTTCGAGGCCTCATTCCGCGACAACCTGCAACGTGTGTACACCTACCGGAAGCAGGTGTTGGCGATCTTCGATGGGCTGGTTTCTAACGAACAACTCCGTCCCCGCCTGCAATAGCCGCAACGCCATCCGGGCCGCCGGCATGGCGTTGATGCTGGTTCCCCTCGCCCCTGCGTGGCCGCAGACTCCCGCCGCCCTGCCCGCCACCGAGGTGGAAGCCGTAGTCACCACCGACCTGGGGGTATTCCGTTTCGAGTTCGCGCCCGACAAAGCCCCCCATCACGTGGAAGCCTTCATCGCCCGCGCGCGTCAGGGGTATTACGACGGCAGCGCCTTCTTCCGCGTGGTCTCCTATGGCATTATCCAGGGCGGCGACCCGCTGCTCAAAGACCCCAAGACGCCGCGCAACCTCTGGGGCACCGGCGGCCTGAACCTGCTGCAAGGACGAATTCAGCGACCTCAAGCACGAACGCGGCGTGGTTTCCACCGTCCGCATCCCTGGCAAAGCCGATAGCGACGGTGCCCAGTTCTTTGTGTGCGTTTCCCCGCAGCCCCAGCTCAACGGCGAGTTCTCGGCATTCGGCCGGGTCACCGAGGGAATGGACGTGGTGGAGAAGATCTCGCAAACGCCGGCCGGCCCCGATAACGTCACCCAGACCCCCGTGCGCATCGTGAAGGTGGACGATCGAAAAGAAGAAGGTTGAGCCGTTCATCAACGCCACGCCCGACGAGATGCGCAAGACCGTCACGCTGAAGACCACCGTGGGTGTGATCAAGGTGAAAATGGAACCCGATTGGGCCCCCAACACGGTGCGCAACTTCCTGATGCTGGCGGCCACTGGCTGGTACAACGGCACCGCGTTTCACCGCTTGATCAAGGGCTTCGTGGTGCAGGGCGGGATGGGCGATACCCGCGTGGGCGGCGCGGCCCATCCGGCCGACCGCTGGGTGCATCCGATCAAGGGCGAATTCCGCCCCGACGTGAAACACACCCGCGGCATCATCTCGATGGCCCGCGGCGACGATCCGGATTCGGCCGACACCTCATTCTTCCTGATGCTGGGCGACGCCCCACACCTGGACGGCAAGTATGCCGCCTTCGGCCGCGTGGTGGCCGGCATGGAAGTGCTGGACGCCTTCGAGAAGGAAGAGGTAGACGGCGAAAAACCCAAGCGCCGGCTGGAACTCATCGAAGCGACGATAGACTAACGCGGACCGGAACACCCGCTGGCCATCCCATTCCGGCTCGCCTCACGGAGTGTCGTTCCACTGAAAGACTGACGTAGGAATCCGTGGAGGCGGGCAGTGAAATCTCCCGGCGGCATTGATTCCGAGGAATTTCGACCCGACGATGAGGAGGAATCCGAGCCTGTGACATTGTGCATTGCCGCAGAGTGCCAGCATAGAGACGCACCCGCCATAGCAATCTGCTGCGATTGGCGCGGCCAGACTGGAGATTTAAATCAGCCAAACCTTGTCATCGGAGCTGATACGATGCAGAAACATCGACAGTATGGTCGCGCCTCTGTTCTCTTGTCTGGAAGGCATTCTAAAGCTCTTGAGTTAGCGACTGCCTGTAAGCCGTCATTGGAGAAGTTCGTCGCGTTTCAATTTGAAGCAGTCGATATTGACATCGCGGTTGACGGTTTCATGAGAGACCTGCGTTTCGCAGCGAGTACCAGAAGGAGTGAGACGATAAAGGAGTTCCTGAAGAACTCTACTGGAATAGATCACTCCGAATTTATCAAATTGCCGACCAGCGAACATCTGGACGTGTGGCACTCGATAAGTACCCTGAATCTAGGGGCGGATTTGCTCTTTGCTTACGTGTGGCACGAGCCCATTATCATCAGGCTAGATCGTTGGGGAGAGACTCACTGGGAGCAACACTACGGGATAATTGGAGACGGGGCTGAGGTTGCACGGGAGATGCTATGTTTGCAGCCTTGGCTACCAGCAGTGTCGCACGAACATATGGAGAACCAACGCGTCAACATCGAGCGTGTCCCTTTGAATGAGTGCGTATTTAGGATTCACGAGGCACATTATGCAGCGCACAAGGCCAATCCGTCTTCGGTGGGTTCTCTGTTGAGTATGGATGTTTTGGGACAGGAATTTCGAGCACCAATAGATGCGCCCTTTCTTAATGGTGTAGTTGAGATGATCAAACATAAACATCAAGTCCCAGCGGAACTGAGTAACTTGAAATATCCACCAGTCACACAGTTCCAGTCGCAATAGAAGGACCGCCTGGAGGATAATGGAGATGACGAGCCATGAAACATCCCGCAGAACGACAGGCCTTCGACAATTTTGTGGACCGCGTATTTGCCTGTATCGCACGACGAGATCAAAAGACGAGAGGCCGAGTACAAGAAGAGATCCGATGCCAACCCACGAAAACGCGGGCCCAAGCGGAAGATTAAACCGTTTTGCTTAGATATTACTTTTTGTCAAGTAAACATTCTTTGAGTAAGGCGGGGTGCGCGCTTGATCCTTGCGATTCTGTCGCCGATCGGGTGGTTCTTCTCAGCTTCCTGGGTGCAGATACGCCGCCAGAAACTTGTAGATCTCCTGCCGCGACTCCTTGGCCAGCTTGGTGTCCAGCCGGTTGAAGTAATGGCCGCCCGGGGCATCCTGGTAGATCTTGTATTCGAACTTCTTGCCCGCGGCCTTCAGGGCTTCAATCAGGTGCTCCACCTCGGCCACGTTCACATCCTCATCGTTGGTGTTGGTGTGGATCAGCAGCGGCGTCTGCAACTCGCTGGCGTGTGTCACCGGCGACCGTTTGCGGTATTCGGCCATATCCTCCCGCACGGTCTTGCCGATGTGATAGGGCGCCGAGTAAAGTTGCCGGTAGCCCTCGTTTTCGTATCCCATGCGCATCACCAGGTCGCTGACCGGCACGCCGGCGTAGGCCACCGCGTACATCTGCGGATGCTCGAAGATATTCATCAGCGTGATCACGCCGCCGTGGCTCCAGCCGATCATGCCCACGCGCTTGCGGTCCAGGAAGGGATAGGTTTCCAGCATCCACTGGGTGCCCAGATAGACATCGTCCACTTCGCGCCCGCCGTAATCGATCTGCTCATAAAACCCGCGGCCATAGCCGGTGGAGCCGCGATAATCCGGCGCGAAGATGGTATAGCCCTGCTCCAGCAACTCGCGGAACACGTGGGCGTCGCGCGTGTCCTCGTTGGCGTGGATGCCCTGATGGGCGAAGACGATTAGCGGCTGCTTCTTGGAGCGGTCCAGTTTCTTGGGGATGAAGGTGTAGGCGCGGATGATCAGCGGATTGCCCGCGCCGGGCGCGTGCGGGTTGCCGATGTGCGCCGGGGGCAGGCTGGTGTATTCGACCTTATCCACGTCGGCGATATCGCCCAGGTCGACGTGCCACATCAAATCGTCGACGGCTTTGAGGACGCGGTCCAGATCGATACCGCCCGCGCCCCCTCCCGCCCCTGGCGCCAGGCCTTGCGATAACGCGGCACCCGCGCCTCCACGCCCGCCGCCACCTTGGGCAGCCGCCTGCCCATTGCCCGCGGGTGCAGGCGCCTGCGCGAAAAGACTAAGACCCAATAACGAAAGGAATCCGAATCGAAGCATCATTTCTGGCAAGTATAGCAGCGGCGGGCGCTACTTCACTTGGATGCCTTGATCGTCGGGGGCGGCACCGGAGATCCTATGCCGTACTTCTCGATCTTGCGCGTCTTCATGTTGTAGACGTCGCCCAAGGAAAGAATATAGTAGGGCTTTTCCCAGGGCTGGTACACGCGCGTATTGTCGTGGATGGCCACCTTCCACTTGCCGATCACCTCAAACCGGTCGCCCGTCACCACGATGGCCGTGCCCTCCGACAGGCCGATTCCCAGCATGTTGGGGTACTTCTTGATCACCTGAATCAGGTCGTCCCAGCGGTTGCGCGTATTAATGTGCTGGTCGATCGCCACCTTGCGGAGGAAGGCGAAGCCGTGTTCGTGGTTCGGCTCCGGCGTCATGACGATCTCGGAACCGGCGATCGCTCCACGCACCAGGTAGTCGCCCTGAATCGTGGCACCCGCGGAGCTGCCGCCAATCACGCCGCCCCGCGCCAGCACGTTGTGAAATTCCTTCAACGTCAACGTGTTGGCATAAGAATCGACGCAATTCCACTGGCGCCCCCCGTTGAACCAGACGGCTTTGGCGTCGCGCAGAGGCTTGGCGAATTCCTCGGTGTCGGCCACTTTCGGATCGGCCGTGTGCAGCATGTGGACGTTGGTGCATCCCCGCCGTTTCCAGAGGGCCACCACCTGCTCCTCGTTGTACACTCTGAGCTTACCGTCGGGAGTCCGGTTGCCGCCGGCGGTGGGCACCACGATGATTTTGGCGTCCAATCCGCCGGCTTTGTTGATGAAGGTTTCGAAGATCCCGGTGTCCACGTCGGAGCCTCCGCCCTGGATCACCAGCGTCCCGTTCGGCGGTCCGTATTCCGGCTCCTGTGCCAAAAGGCATCCCGCGAAGACAGTTGCCACGAAGGCAAGATTCCGTTTCATATGCGTAGTGACGAACATACCATTTCCCCCTGAGTGACGGTAACTAACGTTGAGGTCTTACGGAAGCGTGACCGGCTCGGCTCCCGCCAGATAGATTGCATTGAACAGGAACTTGAAGGTTCCATGCGGCTGCCCGCGGAAGGTGATCTCCGGGCCAAACAGGTAAACCTTCCCCTTGCCCATGTCGGATTCCACGGCCGCCACGCCGCCGTTCAAGTATTGCTGTCCCCAGGCCCATCCGCTGCGCAGCGGTGTGGCCGAGGCGAACCACGCGATCGGGTGTGTGTGATCTGCCGCCGCGTCCTTTTGCAGCCGGAATGTCGGGCTGTTCATGTAGAACATGTCGACTTTCGGAGGCAGGCCGTAAGCAATCGGTAAGGTGTTATCCACGCTTGCCTCCAGCACCGAACCGGGCACGTAGAATTTCGTCGTAGGAAGCCGGCGCGCGGCCCCGTCCACCGTTTCGGTGAGCGCATTGGCGATGGGCAGCCCCAGGTAATAGCCAAAGCTCGACGAGCCGCCGATGGCCACCAGGGTCCCGCCGCCTTCTACAAAGCTGCGCAGTTGCGGCCCGGTGGTAGCCAGGGTGACGTTGCCTGCCTCGTTGCGATATTCCTCGGGAACATTGCCCCGGCCGCGCCCGCCGCGTCCGCCGCGCGCCGCACCGGCTCCCGCCGCCCCAGCCGCGCCTGCTCCACGGCCGCCTCCGCCACCTCCGCCGCCACGGCCTCCGCGACCGCCTTCACCCGGAATGCCGCCTTCGGGGAAAATCAGCACATCGTATTTCTGGTTCAGCCCGCCAGCATCCAGCGTGGGCGGATAGACCACCGAGTACGGCGTGGGGAAGGCCTGCTCGAACATCCAGCGAATGTGTCCGGAATCCTGCGAACCGCCGTAGCGGTCCCACAGCCCGATGCGCACCGGCCGCAGTTTGAACGCTTCGCCCTGTGGCTTGACGCTGGTGCCGTCGAAGGTCAGCCCCAGGTCCGCCGCCAGCGTCCGCACCACCGCCGCGGTGGAAGGCTTGGCAGGGATGTAGATAGTCCCGGCGGGATAGGTCTTACCCTCCGCGGTGAACTCCTTCTTCAGCCAGTAGACTTCCTGGCCGGCTGCCAGCAGCCGAGTGGTGCCCGTGAATGCATCGTTGAACTGGTGGCTCAACAGGTAGCCGGCAGTGCCCGGCGTTACTTTGCCCGCGGGCGCCTTCAGCAGGCCGTCGATCTTCTGGAAGGGGCCATCGAAGCCGTCCAGAATGCGGTCGAACTGCACCCCCATCTGGAACGCCAGGGTGTAACCGGTAATGTCGTACGGCGGCTTGGGCGGGCCGCCGGGATATTGAAAATCGTTGGGGTGGTCCTGCGGCTCCAGCATGTCGCGCAGGTGCGGGCGGAAGGCCTGGGCCGCCTGGATGACGTAGGATCCCGCGGGGTAGCGCTTGCCCGCCACGGTGAAATCGGCGCTGGCGCGATCCACCACGACGCCGCCCTTCAACAGCGCGTTCACGAACTTGGTGGCGGTGGGGAAATCCGGCTGATCCGAGGGGATGATGTAGCCGCGCGGATCGCGGGTCTCCTTGGAGTGCAGCTCATTCCAGTATTTGACTGGGATGCCGCCACGGCCGCCGGATCCCCCGCGCCCGGTGTCGCCGCCCAAAGCCTCCTCACCGGCAGGAGCGCCCGCCAGAGCCTCCAGCGCGGCGATCCGCTTGGGTGTGATGGTCCAATAATCCATGCTGCCGCGCTCGATGGAATTCTTGCCGGCGCGGTAGATGCGAAACAGGAAGTCTTCGCGAAATTTGGAGGCGATGTCCAGAATGGCGCGGTCGGCGGTCATCAGGTATTCGATGGACTGGCGTTGATGCCACTCCTGCCGCGGCCCGATGGGGTCGGGATTGTCGGCCATGGGGAGCAGCTTGGAAGGAACCACCGGAATGCTGATGGGCGCCGGGCCGCCGATGATTTCCGCCAGCAGGCCGATCTGGTTGTGAAAGCCCGTCATGGTGCGGTCGCCGCCATTAAACCAGGTGGAGTAGGGCGCGCCGGTGCGCATTACGGAGCCCGGCTTGCCTTCGGCCAGGAAGCGGTCGTGTACCGCCGCCGACACCAGGTCGATGCCGATGGGCACCAGGGGGTCCTGGTTGTAATTGAACGGATCGCGGAACGGCGCGAAGAACAGCACCGAGCCCGCCGGGCCGGTCTGGTGCTGGTTGAACATGATTTGCGGAATCCATTCGATGTACATCTGGCGGTTCACCGCCTCGGTTTCCGGTTGGTTAGCGATGTAGGAGTCACGGTTATCGTCGTGCCCCACGTACTTTTGGTAGAGCCGCGGGATGTTCAGATTGCGCAGCTTGGGGTCGCTCTCGCGCATGTACCAGTTGGCCACCAGTTCCATGCCGTCGGGGTTGATGCAGGTCAGCAGCAGGATGTCGTCGTTGAGGAGGCGCAGGGTCTCGGGGTCATTGCGGCTCAGCAGGTCATAGGCCTCGGGAAACAGGGCTTGCGCATTGATCGATTCGGTGGCGTGCAATCCGCCATCGATCCACACCACCGCCTTGCCCTCCGCCGCCAGTTGATGGGCCTGCTCGTCGTTAAGGCCTTCGGCGCGCGCCAGGCGCTGGGAGATCTCCTTGTAGTGGGCCAGCTTCCTGTGGTTGGCGGGCGAGGTGATGATGGCCATCACCATCGGCCGCCCCTCGGCCGTTTTGCCGTACTCCACCAGCTTCATGCGGTCGGATTCTTTGGCCAGCGTGTTCCAGTACTGTAGAAGCTGGGTATAGTTCGCCAGGAAGTAATCTTCGCCTACGGTGTGTTCGCCCACTTTGGGCGGGTTGATGTTCTTCTGCGCGAAGGCCGGCCACAGGGCGGCGATGGCCAGCACCGCGGCGAGGCGGGCAGCCGGTTTCCAGGAATCAGTTGACATAGGTCTCTCCTTGGTTCGGCCCACTTAAAACTCCAGCCGCGCGCCCAACACCACACTGCGGTTGCCCGTGGCGGTGGTGATCTGGCCGAAACTGGTGCTATCGATGTTCAGGTTGGGCGTACCCCAGATGGGACGATTCAGTAAGTTAATGGCGTCGGCGCGCACACGCAGGGTGATGTTACGCTCCCTGTTAATGGTAATCGCTTTGGAGAGCTGCATGTTCAGCGTGAAGCTGCCGAGGCCCCGGTAAGAGGCCTGATTCATCGACCCCAGCAGTCCGGGCACCGGGTTCGACAGCAGCAGTTGGCCGTTGGCCCCCTGAATGCCATAGAGCGTACTCAGGCTTTGCAGGCTGGAGGGAATATTCTTGATCGAGGGATCGGGGATCTGCGTCAGGCCGTTGAAGTAGACCACGTTATTGCCCACCTTCTGCACGCTTCCCGAGGGCAGCGGCCCCCACTGCATATCGGTGGAGGCGTTCCCGTTGAAGGTATCCCCGGCGCTGTTGCTGAAAGACGTCGGCGTTCCCGATTGCTTATTGAAGATCACCGCGGTCTGCCACTTTTCGACCAGGTGTGAGAGAACCCCGTGGCTCGACCCCAGCAAACTTCTATCCGGCCCGAAGGGTAAATCCCAGATGCCGCTGGTGCGCCACACGTTGGGTATGTCGTAGCTCAGCAACTGTTTGCTGAGGTGCTCATCGCGCAAGGTCAGAAAGTTGCTGACCTCATTTTGGGTATTGCCATCGTAGCTTCCCAAAGTTTTGCTGCGCACGTAACTGCCTTGGATCTGGAAGCCGCCCTGGAAATGCTTATTGACTTCGGTCTGTAACGAATTATAAGTGGAGTTCCCGTAGTTGCCCACCAGGTCGGCGGTTCCCAACTGCGGATTGGCTACCACGAAGTTCGCGGGAAGGTGGCCGTTGAGCAACAGCCCGCCGCGAATTCCGGTGACGAACGTGTTGGACGCCAGGAAACTGCCGAAGCCGCCCACATTATTGGTGAGCAGGTACTGCTGCAGCGTGGTGCTCGCGCGCATCGCCTGCGACCCGGTGAGGGTGGTGCCGTTCACTACGCCCACCCCCGGTATGTTCAGGCCGTTGAAGATCTGGTTGAGCAGCGGGGCATTGCCGCCCGCATCGGTGGTGTTGAAGGCGCTCAGAATACCGTTCTCGAAGATATTCACTTCGTTGACGTTGGTGCCCTGCGTCAGCTTGGTTCCCTTGCTGGCCACATAGCGTACGTCGAGCACCACGCCTTTGCCGATCTGCCGCCCTAGCGACGCGTTCCAATTCTGCACATAGCCGCGCTTCCATCCGCTGTCCGCTACGTCGATGCTCTGCGTGCTGCTGTTGGTGTCGTTGATCGGAATGGTGGCCATCGGTGGGGTGGAGGGCACGGGCAATGGCAGGCTGATCTGGCCCAGATTCTGATATGTGGAGGGAGTAATCGATTGCGACGATCCCAGGCCGGGCGCGCCGTACCCGTAAATCTGGTTGAGCAATGCCAGGAAGTTCTTCTCGTACGACACGAAGTAGCCCGCCCGGAATACGGTCTTGTTTTGGCCGAGCCAGGGCAGCGCCCAGGAGAGGCCCACCGCCGGCGCGAAGTCGCGATAGTCCGGCCGCCAGGCCTGCTGGTTGGGATTCGGCGAGTTCTTGCCGATCAATTGCAGTTGCATCAGCGACCCGGGCATATAGCCGGCATTGAATTCCGACGCGAAGGTGGTGCCGGACACTCCGAAGATGCTCTGCGAGCCGCCCACCAGGTCCACCATTCTGCCATGCGCTTCGTACGGAACGCCGTAATACTCCCACCGCATGCCCAGGTTAATGGTCAGGTTGTTGGTGACCTTGATATCGTCCTGGAAGAACGTGTCCCACTCGCGCGAGTCCCAGGTGTGCTGCTCCTGGCCGAAGGGCAGATACTGCGGATTCGATCCTCCCGGCGAATAGAACATTTGCAGGGTGCTGCCTACCGACCCCGCCAGCGTCGTCAACAGGTTGCTGGCCAGAGTGGAATTGGCGCCGATTCCGGGGAGGGTGGTGATGCCCTGGGTGCCCACGTTGCCGGTGCCCAGGGTGACGCGCGGAATGACGTCGAAGGCGTGAAAGCTGTTCTCATCCACAAACCGCAGATCGATACCGGCCTTCAGCGCGTGGCGGCCTCGCAGCCAGGTAATCTTGTCTCCGGCCTGGTAGACGGGGGTGATGCGGCCTTGCGGGTCCTCGCTGCTGGAGGTGCCATACGGGCTGGTGGGGCCGTTCAGGCTGATGATGTAGGGCACGCCGCCGATCGAAGGCAGCAGGTTGGTGCCCTCCGAACTGGACGTCCACGGCGCTTCAAATTGCAGGTGCGCCCGCTGCACGCCGATGCGCGCCTCATTGACCATGGAAGCGCTCAGCGTGGACACCAGCGCCAGCGACGCCACCACAGAGTGGTTCAGGTATTCGCCGGGCACGGAACTGGGATACTGCTGGCCATCGTTGCCGTTGGGGTAGTTCTCCAAATCGTGGTTGTAGCTGGCGGTCAGCCGCTCGGATTGGCTGAAGTTGTGGTCCACCCGCAGGTCCAGCGAATACAGATCGTCGGTGGCGTGGCGCTGCCAGATGTAAGCCGCGGTGTTGAGTCCATCGCCGGCCGCCAGATAGTTATTCGGCAAGGGAATCAGCGCCAGGTTCTTGGCGATGATGCCGGTCGAGTCGGGTGCCGGGCGGTTGGGGTCCAGCCCGAACAGGCTGATTGTTTGCAGTGGCCCGGTCGCGCCGCGGGGTGACACCGGGTTGCCGTTCAAATCCACCGACGGATTGTTGGCGTTGGCATTGCCGTTCTGCACGCCCGGATAAAAGCGGAAGATGCCCTGCCGCGCCTGGCTGGTGAGCACGGTGTCGGTGACGGGAGTTTGGGTGTGATTGATGCTGGCCTCGAACAACGCGAAGAAGAAAGTCTTGTTTTTGCGGATGGGCCCGTCCACGCGTCCGCCGGCCTGGTTCAAGACCTGCACACTGCGCGCCACGCCGCTGCGGTTGTTGGCCCACGTGTTGGCGTTGAGGTCGGTGTTGTGCGCGAAGTCGTAGGCGCTGCCGTGGAATTTATTCGTGCCCGAGCGGGAAACCAACTGCACCTGGCCGGAGCCGCGCCCGAATTCCGCATCCGCGGGCGACGTCACCACGCGCACTTCCTCCACCCGGTCCACCGTGGTGCTGATCATCTGGCCGGTGATGGATTCGAGTACCGCGTTGTCCTGAATGTTGGTGCCATCCAGCGTGATGTTCATCATGTCGGTGCGGGCGCCGTTCATGTTGGCGCCGCTGGAGGTGGTCACCATGCCCGCCTGCGTGCCCACCAGTTCCATGGCATTGCGGCCGGAAACCGGAAGGTCCTGAATGCGCTGCGAATTCAGCAGGCCGCCCTGGGATGAGGTCAGATAATTCACCGAGTCCGAGTTGGCCGTGACTTGAACCGTCTCCTTGGTGGCGCCCACCTCCAGAACCAGATTCTGCTCCAGGTGATCGCCCAGGCGTAGCGTAGTCTGGTTCCGGACCAGTTCCTTGAAGCCCTCCTTCTCGGCGGTCAGGCGGTAGTCGCCGGGCGGCAGCGCGGCGAACAGGTAGACTCCGGAAGCGTTCGAAGTGACCTGGGTTTGTACTCCGGTGTTTACGTTTACGGCAGTGATGACGGCGGCGGGTATCGCGGACCCGGAGGCATCCAACACGTTACCCGTCACCACGGCATCCGTGCCCTGCGCGCCGGCCAGGCAGGTAGACAGAATCAGTGAGAACAATACTCGTTTCACAATGGTCTCCTCGGAACTGCTGTCCGGACGGACAAAGCGCGCACAGTGACACAGTTCGAGAACCGGTCGTCAGCTTTGTAGATCGCCAGACAATTCAGTTGGTCACGGAATGCGCTCGGGAACGGATTCCCGGCGCGAATGCTCGCCTCGGGGAGCTGTTGTGGGACGCCGCGCCTACATGGGCGGTAAATGCTCTTTGGATCTGGATTCCCCCAAAGTGGTGTTTGATA
>CAWDOH010000004.1:0-113176 GCA_963803725.1 Bryobacterales bacterium
CGGCGGGCAGCAGACGATGGGCGTGGGTGCCGCCATCCAACCGCAGGTCACCGGCACGGGCGGAGTGGAATTTCGGCCCTTGAAGCGCCTGCGGGTGATGGAAACGGTGACTGTAGACCGCTCGCACGACGCGGTCTCGCCGCTGATCGGCTTGAACGTGTTGACCGGGGGTACCCCGGTCCTGTCGTTGACACCCTCCACGGTCAGCTCCGCCACCAGCGTGACGTCGCTCAATTACAGCCAGGTGGTCAACTACACCCAGCAGCAGACGGACCTCATGTACGACCTGACCAATAAGATGACGCTGCGGGCCGGCTATCGGCTGTTGGATGGCGACGCCATCGTGCTGCCCGGGCAGCTCAGCCAGCCGCAGAGCCTGCTCTCCGGCGCGCTGCGGCGGAATGTGGCGCTGGCGGGAGCCACCTATCGCGCTTCCAGCAAGCTCTCGGTCAACCTGGATTACGAAGGGGCTTCGAGCGACCGCATCTACTTCCGCACCGATCTTAACAATTACAGTAAGGCTCGCGCGCGCGCCCGTTACACACTCTCGGCAGCGTTGACCCTCCAGGCCAATTTTCAGGTACTGAACAACCAGAATCCGGCCGCTCAGATCCAGTACAGCTTCCAAAGCCGCGACAACTCGCTGGCTATTTTCTGGACACCCAAAAGCGGGAAACGCATCACCTTCACGGGCGAATACGACCGCTCGACTCTGAACTCCAGCATCGACTACCTGCTGCCGCCGTCCTACGCTCCTTCGGTCTCGCTGTACCGCGATAATGCTCATACGGCTACGTCGGCCATCGACGTGGCGCTTCCCGGAGTGCCCGGCGCTAAGCTGGAGTTTGGCGGTTCGCTATTCATCTCCTCGGGCAGCCGGGCTTCGCAGTATTACCAGCCGCTGGTGCGGTTGTCCGTCCCTGTGGTCAAACACCTACAATGGAACGCCGAGTGGAAATGGTACGGCTATGAGGAACAATTTTATCTTTATGAGGGTTTCCGCGTGCATATGCTTTCGACAGGGCTACGCTATAGCCGATAGGAGACCGGTGATGTGCATCCTTCGACTGTTTTGCGCCGGTGTTCTGCTGGCCACCGCGGCACAGGCGGCCGACATCATTCCGGGGGACGCCCGGCGCGGCGCGCAATTGTTTGACAGCGAGCAGTGCGTTCAATGCCACAGCGTGAATGGGCACGGAGGGTCGTCAGCTCCCGATTTGGGCCGCCGCGTGGACCGCAACTTTACACCCAGCGTGATGGCCAGCCTGATGTGGAACCACGCTCCGGCAATGTGGTCGGCGATGGGGAAGCAGGGCATCATGAAGCCCACGCTGAGCCAGCAATCGGCTGCCGATCTGTTCGCCTATTTCATGTCGGCGCGCTTTTTCGAAAAACCCGGTGACGCCGGCCGCGGGAAACAGGTCTTCACTTCCAAACACTGCGCCGAATGCCACGGCATCACCACCGTGAAGGAGCCGGGCGCGCCGCCGGTGGCCAAATGGGAGTCGCTGGCCGACCCGGTGGTTCTGGCACAGCAGATGTGGAATCACGGCGCCAAAATGAAGCAGGTTATGGCGCAGAAAAATTTCGCCTGGTCGGAGATCACCGCCCAGGAACTAACCGACCTGCTGGTATATTTGCAAAACCTGCCCCAGACGCGCAACCTGGCGCAGAACTTCCAGTTCGGGCCTTCCGAATCCGGCGAACAGCTCTTCCAATCCAAGGGATGCGCCGGTTGCCACAATGGCAAGATGGCCCTGGAGTTATTACTGAAGAACCAGACGATCACCCAAATCGCGGCCGACATGTGGAATCATCAGCCCGAAATGAAGCAGCCCCCACCCACGCTGACCCAGGAAGAGATGCGGCAGATTCTGGACTATGTCTGGGCGCGCGAATATTTCAGCGGCGATGGCAACGCGGAGCGCGGCAAGCGGGTGTTCGCGGACAAGAATTGCGCCGTGTGCCACAACGATCCGTCGAGTGGCGCGCCCAATCTGGCCGGGCACAAAGGCGCCTATTCGGATATCACTATGGTGGCGGCGCTCTGGGAACATGGCCCCCGCATGTTGACGGAGATGGATCGGCGGAAGCTGGCTTGGCCGCGCTTCACCGCGGAGCAGATGTCGGACCTGATCGCTTACCTGAACAGCCTGTAACGTCCCGCACGCACAGGGCCGAGGCCGCTCCCGCCAGCCATCCAACTGGCATCGGCACGCCCGCCTTCCGATGCTAGGATGAAACTTGCTCTCCAAGCCGGCGGCACTTATGCAGATGGCTTTATTTGCCGACCTCAGCGGCAGCGAGGCACTGGCCCTTAGCCACCGCGCAGTGGAGCGCCGGTTCGCGGACGGCGAGATGCTGTTCTGGGAAGGCGAGCCCTGCGCCGGTATCTTCCTCATTCTTGAAGGCGCCGTCAAGATTTTCAAGACTTCGCCGGCCGGCCGCGAGATGACCCTGTCGGTGGAAACCGCGCCGTGCAGCGTCGCCGAACTGCCCTTGTTCGATGGGGGACCCTACCCGGCATCCGTGCGCGCCATTGGAGCGGTCGGCACGCTGTTCCTCAACAAGACCGACTTCCAACAGGCGTGCCGGCAGAACCCCGAGGTCGCCCTGAAGGTTTTGGCGGTGGTGGGACAGCGCCTGCGCCACCTGGTCGCGGTCGTGGAATCGGTCACCTTCGGCAGTGTCACCGGGCGGCTGGCGCGCCTGCTGCTGGAAGCCGCGCGCCAGGCCGGCAGCGATGCGTTCGATCTCCCGGCCACCCACCAGGAAATGGCTTCGCGCCTGGGTACCGTCCGCGAGGTGGTCTCACGCAACCTGGCGCGACTCCGCGCTGAGGGGATCGTCCGGGTCGACGACCGCCGCGCCCAGATCCTCGACCGGGCGGCCCTCGAACGCGAAGCCGAAGCGGCCGCCGCATTCCGCTGACGCTTCCAGAAGGAGCTGATTCCATGAACCACCTGGAGTTCACCGCAATCGTCCTGGCGATCTCGGCGCTGGCCGGATTCCTGGGGTCGTTGACCGGCTTGGGCGGCGGAGTCGTCGTCACGCCCGTGCTGACCCTGCTACTGGGAGTCGACCTGCACCACGCCATGGGCGCGGCGCTGATATCGGTAATAGCTACATCCTCCGGCGCCGCGGCGGCTTATGTACGGGAAGGCTTCTCCAACGTGCGGGTGGGCATGTTCCTGGAGATCGCCACTACCTTGGGCGCGGTGGCCGGCGCCCATCTCACCACGGTGGTTCCCGGTTCGGCCCTGGCGATCGTTTTTGGCGTGGTGCTGCTGTACTCGGCCTGGCATTCTGTGCAGCCGCCCTCCGGCAGTAGCTCCACTTCCGCCGATCCGCTGGCGGTGCGGCTACGGCTGAACAGCGCCTTTCCCGACGCCGGACGCCTGGTGCAGTATGGAGTCGAGCGCGTCAAAGCCGGGTTTGCCTTGATGTTCGGAGCCGGCCTGCTCTCCGGCTTGCTGGGCATCGGCTCGGGCGCCATGAAAGTCATCGCCATGGACCAGGTGATGAGCATTCCGTTCAAAGTGTCCACCACCACCAGCAATTTCATGATCGGGGTGACGGCCGCAGCCAGTGCCGGAACGTATATCCGCCACGGATACGTTGAGCCGTCCCTGGCGATGCCCGTGATGCTGGGCGTGCTGGGCGGATCGGTGCTGGGCGCCCGCCAGCTTGCCGGCGCGGGCACGCGGGTATTGCGGCTGGTATTCGCGGGTGTGATCGTGGTGATGGCCATCGAAATGATCTACAGCGGGATCACCGGAGGAATGAAGTGACCGAACACCGAATGGACGAACTGATCGGCTATCTGCTGCGGACCGGCGTACTGATTGCCGCGGCGGTTGTGGCCGCGGGCGGCGCCTGGTACCTGGCGTCGGGCGGCCCCGCGGGAGATCCCCACGCCATCACTGTGATCTGGGTGGGGCTACTGATCCTGGTGGCCACACCGGTCGCCCGCGTGGTGTTCTCACTGGTCGCGTTTGCGCTCCAGGGCGACCGGGCCTACGTGGTGATCACCGGCATCGTGCTGGCGGTGCTGATCTACAGTCTGGCCGCTTCCTGAGGTGGAAACGGACCCCCTGGACTGACAACAGGCTGGCGGAGGAAGAGGGATTCGAACCCCCGAGCGAGTCACCCCGCTAACGGTTTTCAAGACCGCCGGTTTCAACCACTCACCCATTCCTCCGTCTTTGATTATACCCGGCGCGCTCACTGCACGCCGCCGGTCTGCCCGAGAAGGTCCAGCCTGGCCCGCAGTTGCTCGAGCGCGGTCATCACTTCCTGGTGCCGTAGTTTATCGTCGGCCGGCAGCTTGCGCTGGATGTAGAATGTGCCCCCCGGCTCCAGGACGCAGCGGTCCACTTCGTGCAGCCCGTCGAATCCCTGGCGGTGCAGCACGGTCATCAGCTCGGCCCGGCTGAGGAGTTCCCGCGCCAGCGCGTCCTTCACGATGTGGCCATGCTCCACCAAGACCGCCGGCCGGCCTTCAAAAAGCTGATCCAGGCGGCGGTGGCGAAAGAGAAAGCGCACCACCATGTAATTGAGCGCCAACAGCGTGAAGGCGCCGACCAGGCCTCCGGTCAACGAGTTGTCGTTGCCGATGATGGCGTTTTGCACGGTGTTGGACAGAGAGAGCAACACCACCAGGTCGAAAGGATTGAGCTGTGCCAGCTCGCGCTTCCCGAAGACCCGCAGCACGAGCACCAGGAATACGTAGACGGCCACTGGCCGCAGAATCTTCTCCAGCAGGGGAACTCCTATAACGAAGATGTCCTTCCACATTCCGTTCGACACCAGCCAATCGGGCATTCGCTACCTCCACTTGACCGATTATCGGCGATTCCGGGCGCGAAGCAGTTGCCGGCTGAGCACAGGCATCGATTGGTGTCGATGTTCTTGGGGCGAGGAAACTCCCGACAGGCCAGAGGCGGGCGCGGGCCATTCGACGCGGGGGGTGCCCTCTGGCCGGAGACGCGGAGAAAGCGCGGAGTTCTATGCCACGTGCCGGGCCCGTGGTGGAAAGGACTGGGAAACCTTGCGGCAGGCCAGTACTGCGTAGCATGCTGTAAAAAACCATGCTCGGCAAGCTATGGTCGCGTTCCTTGCGGCGGGGACCGAGGCCGGGGGAGGGTTTCCGGAGAGAAGACCCAAGGTAAGGAGAGGTCGCAGAGGGAGCGGAGTTTCCGGAGAGGCGCGGCGGTACCCAGCGTGACTCTCATGGAGCCAGGTTGGCGGCTGCCTTCTTACGCGCGTCAACCCAGACGGGGAAGATTTCGGGAGTTTCCAACCAAATGAGCATCCAGGCCGCCATTTCGGCCTTCTGTTCCCTCCGGTCATCGGGGAGTTTGGGGCTGCGGGCGAGGAATCGGGCGCGCTCTTTGGCGGCAATCACCTGCCGGCGGCAGTATCGGGCCCGGTCGGGATCGCCGGCCTTCATGGCCGCATCATAGGCGGCCAACATCTCTGCCAGAGATTGCTCCAATTCCTCGAAGGTATGCTGGCGAATGCCGGCCCACGGCTGGTCGAACGGCAGGCCGGTAGCGCGCAGCAGTTCGCGCAGGTAGCTCTCGGAGACCGGCGCCAGGCGGGCGAGCAGGTTCTGCCACACCTCTCCGCTAATCGCCGGCGGGTGCTCCGCTTCGAGATACTCGCGCAACTGCTCTTTGACGTTCTTACTTCTCAATGGCACGGCGGTACCTGGCAACCGCGGCGCTGTGTTCAGCGAGGTTGTTCGAGAATTGATGGCCGCCGGAGCCATCGGGCCTTAACACGAAATAGAGGGCCTCGGAATTGGCCGGGCTGAGCGCGGCGCGAATGGCGGCCAGTCCGGGGTTGGCGATCGGACCGGGCGGCAGCCCTGGGTGGCGGTAGGTGTTGTAAGGGCTGTCGCTATCGAGATCGGACCGGTAGATGGCGCCGCGATAGCGATTGTCCAATAAGGCGGCATAGATGGTGGTCGGATCGCAATCCAGCTTCATGCCGTTGCGCAGGCGGTTTTCGAAAACCGCAGCCACCATGGGGCGCTCATCTCCGAGCTTGCTCTCTTTCTCCACCAGCGAGGCCAAAGTCACCGTCCGGTGCACGTCAGAGGTGGCGTGGAGCGAACGCCACTCCGCGCGAAACTTGCCGGTCATGAGCCGGCAAAGGCCGCCTGGGGTGGTATGGCGGCTCAGCCGGTAGGTATTGGGGAAGAGGTAGCCCTCCAGGCTGGGGGCTTGCGGATCGAGGTCGCGAATCAATTGCGGGTCGCGCGCGGCGGCCAGAAACTGGGCCGCCGGGAAGAGGCCAAGCTGCTCCACCGAAGCGGCAATATCGAACATGTTCTTGCCCTCTGGAACAACCAGCTCGTAATAAAAAATATCCCCGCGCGCGATGCGGTCGAACACCTCAACGGCCGAGGCCGGATGGTTGAAGCGGTATTCGCCAGCTTGCAGAACGTGGCCGCGATCCACCATGCGGGCCAACAGCAAGTCCCACCGGCTGCGCACCACGCCGGCGCGCGCCAGTTCGGCGGCCAGGGCCTGGCTGGAAGTGCCGCGCGGAAAATCCACGAACACCTGGCCCCGGAACCCCTGGTAAGGATACACCAGGCGCCATAGGCCGAAACCCCCGGCCGCGAGGGCGGCCAGCACCAGGAATCCCAGGGGGAGAACGAAACCACGGCGCCTCATCCACCCACCTCGCCGTGCCCGGGAGGATCGAGGCCAAAGGAGGCCCCCAGCGAATCCAGGTAACTCTGCAGCAGGATGACGGCGGAGAGCCGGTCCACGGCGGCCGCGCGTTTTTCTATGCTGATGCCGCTGGCGCGGAGCACGCGGCCAGCCTCGACCGAGGTGAGGCGCTCGTCCCACAGCTTCACCGGCAGGCGGGTATGGGCTTCGAGGGCGGTGGCGAATTCGCGCACCCAGCCGGACTGGCGGCCTTCGCTGCCGCGCATTCCAATGGGGTTGCCCATCACGATCAGGCTCACTTCGCGGGTGGCGGCCAAATCCGCCAGCGCGGCCAGATCGGCGCGCTTGTTGGTGCGGGTCAGATTGGGCAGGCCCTGCGCGGTGATCCCCAGGGGATCGCTAATCGCGAGGCCGATGCGCTTTTTGCCGAGATCCAAAGCCAGAATGCGAGAGGGTGGGGGCTTCAACTCGATATCATTATAGACGGCGCCATGTTACATTCGAGACAGGGTCATATTCGCTTCGTGGCGCTCGTCACCCAGCCTACCGAAAGTGCCTTGAAAGCTGCGCAGGAAGCGCGGCATCTGGCAATGCCCGTGATCTCCATAGGGGTGGTGATCGCGGTGCTTTACCTCGGCCGTGTGTTCTTTATCACCTCGATTACCGCGGTAATCATCGCCTTCATTCTGGAGCCCTTCGTGGCACTGCTGATGCGCATCCGGCTGCCGCGCAGCGTGGCCAGTTTCGTGGTGTGCAGCATCGCGCTACTGCTGCTGTACGTCATCGGCATGGGCGCCTACTCGCAGTTTTCGGCCATCTATGCCGATTTACCCAAGTATGGCCAGCGAATTGGCGACATCGTGGACGACGTGCGCCAGAAGGTGCAGGGCATGGAGGCTCGCACCTTACAGATGCTGGTTCCGGCCCGCCAGCGCCAGCAGGAGGAAGAACGGCTGAAGGCCCAGCAAGAGGCCGAAAAGGCGCGCCGAACCCGCAACCGGAGGCAGGAGCCGCCGCCCCAGCCGGTGGTTCCACCGGGCACCATCCCCGAGGTGCGCATTCACGAGGAGAGTCCCTCGATTGGCGATTACATTTACGACCGGCTGAGTTCCTTCTATCAGATCATGCTGATGGTGTCGTTCATTCCGTTCCTGGTTTACTTCATGCTGAGCTGGGGCGAACACATGAACCGCAGCTTCCTGCAATTCTTCCGCGGCGAGGACCGGCTGGTGGCGGCCCGCAGCTTGCAAGGGATCGCCGTAATGGCGCGGGCCTTCGTGGTGGGGAATTTTCTGCTCGGGCTGTTCATGGCGGCGCTGAGTTCGGCGATCTTCTGGGTGATGCATCTGCCGTATCCTTTGTTGGTCGGCCCCCTGAGCGGGTTTATGAGCCTGTTGCCGTACGTGGGGCTGCCGCTGGCGATGTTGCCGCCGCTGTTTTCGGCGCTCGCGGTGAACACTGTCTCCACGTACGTGCTGGTGATGGCCGCAGTGGCGCTGCTGCACCTGATCGCCATGAACCTGCTTTATCCCAAACTGGTGGGTTCGCGGGTGCACCTGAACCCGCTGGTGGTGACTTTCTCGCTCATGCTGTGGGGCTTTCTTTGGGACGCGCCGGGGCTGCTGCTGGCCATTCCACTGACCGCCGGCTTGAAAGCGGTGTGCGATAACGTGAAGGCCCTGCGCCCGATCGGGAAGTTCCTGGGCGATTAAGGTGGGGGCGGTAAGCTCAAACGCCCCGCCCGAAATGGCCCCCAGCACCGGGACCTCGATCAGACCCGAAAATTGGACATCGCCCGGTGGAGACGCTCGGCTACCTTGGAAAGTTCGGAGGCGCCATTGCGCACCTGTCCGCTGCCTTCCGCCATTTGGCCCGCGGCGTGATCCACCACCACAATCTCCCTGGCAATATCCTGTGTCGCTTGGGAACTCTCCGACACCCGTAAATTAGCATCGCGGACGCCGACAGAGGCCTCGGCGATGTTCCGCGCGATGTCTTTGGTCACCGTGGCCTGCTCTTCGATGGCGGCGGCAATCGACGAGACAATGTCGCTGACCTCGTGGATGACTGCCGAGATCTTCTCGATTTCGGCAATGCCGCTGGCGGTGGACGACTGAACGCTTTCAATACGGGCCTTGATGTCCCCGGTGGCGGCCGCCGTCTGCTGGGCGAGCGCCTTAATCTCGTTGGCAACCACCGCGAACCCTTTGCCCGCCGAACCGGCGCGCGCCGCCTCAATGGTGGCATTCAGAGCCAGGAGGTTGGTCTGCGAAGAGATCTCGGTGATAGTTTCGGTGACCTTGCCGATCCCCTGCGCAACCTGCCCCAACTGCTGGATTTGTGTCGTGATTTGGGAGGCCTGGGCGATCGCATCCTCGGTAATCCGGCGGGCCTTTTCCGAATTGCCCGCGATTTCCCCGATGGTGGCGGTCATTTGCTCCGTGTGGGAGGTGACGCTGGCCAGGTTGGTAGTGGTTTGCTCCATGCCTGCCGCCACCGAGGCGACGTTCACGCTCATCTGTTCCGCGGCAACGGCCACGGAGTGGGATTTGCCGGACGCTTCGCGGGAATGTTCGGCCATCTGGCCGGAGCTGGCAGCGAGCTGGGTGGATGTGGTGGACAGGACCTGGGCGCCCTCGGCAATTTCGCGCAAAACTCCCCGGAGGCTGCCCGACATGGTTTGCATCGCCACGGCCATATCCCCGATCTCGTCGTCATGGCCACCCTGAACCTCTCCGGTGAGGTCACCCTTGGCGATTCTTTGCATGACCTGCACCGCCTGGGCTAACGGCGCCCGGATGGAGCGGGTTGCCAGATAGGCGCAAAAGCCCAGCGCCAGAGCCACCGGAATCAGCCAAAGAGCCGCTCTTTGCATGCCCGCCGCCACCTGGCTATCCACCTGGCGCATACTCGCCCGCAACACAAACGCACCGTGCATTTCGCCGGGGCGCCAACCCTCCATGCGGAAACCCACGAGGTCTTTGCCGTCCTTGTTGCCGGAGGGAGGATCACCGTGACACATCATGCAATCGTTGGTGAGGCGAATCGGACGGGCATAGACCATCTCGTTCTTGTCCGGATCCTCCGCAAAGTATTCCTCCAAGCCTCCGGTGCTCAGCTCACCGAGGATTTTTTCCTCTTCCGGGGTGGGGGTATTTTTGACATCTCGGGGATTGTGAGACGGGATGCGAAACTGGTAACCCTCTTTTGCCGCGACGTGTTCGATGGCTTTCCAGGCCGCGACCACCGGAATCGTGCCATATAGCCGCGTGCTACGGAAATCGGAGCTTTTGCGCAATTCGGCGATCAGGCTCTGGCGATCGAAATCACCGCCGGTATTCATTTCGCCCACACGGTCGCGCGTGTTTTCCGCCGAAAGGACGATTCCACGCATGGCGCTGCGGGCCAGCGCGAGACCTTGCTGGCGGATGACGGATCTCTGAATCACGAGGGCAGCGATGGCAGTAATGATGACAGCCAGCCATGCAACGACCACCGTGCGGGTTGCGATAGTCCATCGAAACTTAAACTTCATCGCGATTAGGCTCCTTCGCGAGACGTAGAGCGCCGGCGCGGCGTGCTCGCTAAGGACCGTATCGGCAGAGGGGCCTTGTTACTTTAGGGTTGACGCAGAAAAGCCCGCCGGGCCGACGGAGGAGGGTCATGCGCGCGGAGGCCCGGAGATACGGGATCAGTTGGCTCCGGGCTGGAAACTCCCATGCCGACGGCATCACCGCAGCGCGCCGGCGTCCTCGCCCTGCATCCGCGGGACGAGCGAGAGCACTGGGCCGGCGGGATCATCCTGCTGCCAGTGGCTGAGCGCGTATTGCACGGCGAGAGGGCTGCCATACAAGGTGCTCACAATAGAAGCCCGCTGATCGATGGAAGACGTGATCCCGTTCCAGTTCAGAGGATTGCCGGTGATCCTAAATCCGGCGGTTGCAGCCCGCGGAGCGGGCAGCGGCCGTGCGCTGCCGCGAGTTGCAGCTAAACCGCTTGTCACCCGGAAGGTGATCTGCGCCGCAGTTGGAAATTGGTGATGCCAATGGCCCTACGAAGCGGGGCGGCTGGCTTACTGCCGGCTTTGGGGTGATGCACTCGTCGGAAAAGGCCACGGCGCGGCGGTACGGTGTGAGGCTCGCGCCGCCCCATCGGGCCACGGATTGGTATGACTCTCGGCGATGGCCTGGGTCGCCGTCCGGTTGCCGAGGATCGCGCCCATGGTCTGATGGTCGAAAGGGCCGATGGTGCCGACCGCCTTCCCATTCTCGTAACCGCTCCCGGGGGGCACGGGTCTGGATGAGGCAAGGATGGATTGAAAGAAGACAGGCGCAGCTTCCCCAGCCGGGCCGGACGCGCATGGTGGGAGTGATGGCGGCTTCGAGGGCCGTCCTTGCGAAACTGCCGCCAGGCGGCGGCCGGGCTTAATGAACGGCGCTATTCACGCTGGGACATGGGGAACCGGTTCCACTTCTCCTCCGCGAAGAACGCCCTGCCCAAGAGCGCCCTCCACTGAAAGGAGCATGCCACCTTCGCCTTCCGAACGTTGAATGCGTCTGATAGCCGACTTTAAATCCCCTGCAGTGGGCACGGCATCGCACTATCGAAACGGGCTGCGCTCGGCGAGCGAGCAGCTTTTTTTCACCTTCAAAGTAACACGCGGGCCGGGCGGCTCCGGAAGGCGAAGTCCGTAACTGATTGAGCCGATTGCGAAGAAACCTGCCAATCTTTTGTGACCGCCAGTGGCGGCGCTTCGCTTCGGCACAGGAGGGAATGAAAATGGACGCGCGTTGGGCCGGGGCGATGGGAGGGGGCTGCAATTGCGCAAGCCTCACATTCAGCGGGACCAAGTGGTGCCGATTTTCAAGGGACCGGCCCCGGCGGGCGGCTCCGAACCAGGTTGGGACGGCACTTCGGGGCATCCTCTGATACGGATGATAAACGTTGCGGAGCGATCGCAAAAGCATCATCGTGGACTCGACGCCCAGGGGCATTCCACCAAGGGCCTCAGCATCGAACTGAGCTACCACGACCACACGCTACGCGACATCTTCACGGATCCGAGGAAGTTTTTCGCCGGGCGCTTCAGCCGGTGGCCGGCAGCCCCCGCCATCGGAGGGTTCCGGTACTTCCTCCCGCGGTGCGCGCGCGTGGGCGCCGGCAAAGGGGCGCGCGATGAATAGCCACTGCCGCGAGATTCGCATTCCGGATACCATCACTCAGAACAGGCTGCGAATGGCAGTGATCTTGCCAAAGGCATGATGGCGGCCATGAGGCCGGTGCCTGGCGCGCTGACCAACTGACGCCACGAGTGTCCAACAGAGGACACCATGCAACGGCAGCGGCGCAAATGGGGCGCCCGGCGTCCACGACACGGTGTGAGAATCGAGATATGACGCAAGACGAAGATCAACTGAAGATGGAGGCGGCGGAATCCGCGGCCGGGCTGGTTCAGGACGGCATGGTCGTGGGCCTCGGGTCGGGAACGACAGCGGCGTTCGCAGTGCAAGATCTCGGCAGGCGGGTGAAGCAGGGCCTGCGGATCGTGGGCATTCCGACATCGGAACGTACCGCCGCCGAGGCACGGGCACTGGGCATACCGATCTCAAGTCTGGCGGAGCAGCCCGAGATCGACATCACTATTGACGGAGCCGACCAGGTGGATGAAGGAAATTTGAACCTGGTCAAGGGGCATGGCGGAGCGTTGCTGCGGGAGAAAATCGTGGCCAGCGTGAGTAAGCGGCTGGTGATTATTGTCCACAGCAGCAAGTTGCTGGCGCGGCTGGCGCTCGATCAACCGGTGCCGGTGGAAGTGGTGCCATACGGCTGCCGGGTGACCGCCAGGCATCTGGAGGACTTGGGCGCCAAACCGTCCCTGCGGCGAAATCCGGACGGCCAACCCTACCATAGCGACAGCGGCAACTACATCCTCGACTGCACCTTCGAACCGAGCGTGCAGGCTTCCTGGCTGGCCAGGCGGCTCGACCACGTGGTGGGCCTGGTGGAACACGGCCTCTTCATCGGGCTGACGT
The DNA here is from genome assembly GCA_963803725.1 of Bryobacterales bacterium. GTDB lineage: Bacteria > Acidobacteriota > Terriglobia > Bryobacterales > Bryobacteraceae > JOPF133. The sequence continues at coordinate 12,719 of CAWDOH010000004.1, forward strand.
CGGAGGTGCACGTGGCGGGGTCCGGCGGAGTGCGCGTCCTGACTTTGTCCGCCACCGCGTGATTCCGTTCGCCAGGGCGCGCTAATGGTTCTCGCGCGCTACCTCCAAACCCAACTCCGAGGCGCCTGGTCTCCAGCGCGATGAGCGGGGCCGCACCGTACATCTGTGAGACGGAAGCCACGGCGCAGGCGTGCCTCCCGGAGGCCGGCAGTGTCACACTGATGGAAGAGGTTGCCGCCCCATGAATAAGAATCTCAGCAGCCGCCAGTGGAAGTTCAGTCTTATCTACCTGGTTTGGGTGGTTCTCGCCATATGGTCGCTGCGTACGATGTTTGCGCCTCCCCAGCCGCAGGAGGTGTCGTACAGCGATTTCGTGGCCGACCTGAAGGCAGGGCAGTTTGATGACGTCCGCATCACTGAAACTCAACTGATCGGCACGTTGAAAAAAGACCTGCTCAAAGGCAAGAAGGGTCCGCAAAATCCGTTGGTGGAATGCTCGCGGATACCAGGCCTTAACACGGCGCCGGTGGTACAGGAACTGGAAGCCCAGAAAGTGAAGTTTTCGGGCACTATTCCGCAAACCTCCTGGTTGACCGACATGCTGATTTCATGGGGGCCGCTGCTGCTGCTGTTCGTGATCTACGCGGTGGCCATGCGACGGATGCAGAGAGGCGGAGGGCCGCTGAGTTTCGGAAAGAACCAGGCGAAGATCCACGATGAATCCAGCCGCTTCGACACCAAGTTCAGCGATGTGGCGGGCGTGGAGGAGGCCAAGAGCGAGCTGGCGGAAATTATCGACTTTTTGAAGAACCCCGAAAAATACCAGAAGCTGGGCGGCCGGATTCCGAGGGGCGTCCTGCTGGTGGGGCCGCCGGGCACCGGTAAGACGCTGCTGGCGCGGGCGGTCGCCGGCGAGGCCGGGGTACCGTTCTTTTCCATTTCCGGCTCCGAGTTCGTGGAGATGTTCGTGGGGGTGGGGGCTTCCCGTGTGCGCGATCTGTTCGAGCAGGCCAAACTACGCGCGCCCTGCATCATTTTCATCGATGAGCTGGACGCCATCGGCAAGAGCCGCGCCAGCGGAACGGCCTTTGTCTCTAACGATGAGCGGGAGCAGACCCTGAACCAGCTTCTAGTGGAGATGGACGGTTTCGATTCCTCCAAAGCGCTGATCATTATCGCGGCCACCAACACTCCCGAAGTGCTCGACCCGGCCCTGATGCGGCCTGGACGGTTCGACCGGCAGGTGGTGCTCGATCGCCCCGACCTGAAGGAACGGCAGGCCATCCTGGAGGTGCACGCCCGCAAACTCAAGCTGGCGCCCGGGACGAATCTGGAGAGCATCGCCGCGGAGACACCCGGGATGGTGGGCGCGGACCTGGCCAATATCATGAATGAGGCCGCGCTGAATGCCGCCCGGCGCGACGCCAGCCAAATCGAGCTCAGCGACCTGGAGCAGGCGGTGGACCGCGTCACCCTGGGCTTCGAGAAGAAAGGCCGGCTGATCAGCCGCGAGGAGAAGGAGCGCGTCGCCTACCACGAACTGGGGCACACCCTGATGGCGTTGTCCACTCCCGACGCGGACCCCGTGCGGAGAGTTTCTATCATCCCAAGGTCCATTGGCGCTCTCGGGCACACCCTGCAACTGCCGACGAAGGACCGCTATCTGCTCACCCAGCCGGAACTCGAAGCGCGAATCGGGGTGTTGTTGGGCGGGCGCGCTTCCGAAGAGACGGTCTTCGACGGCGTGGTTTCGACAGGCGCCAGCGATGACCTGGAGCGAGCCTCCGAAATGGCGCGCCAAATGGTCACCCGCTACGGTATGAGCAAGGCCCTGGGCAATCTGACCTATGGTATTCCCCACGAGTCGCGCTTCCTGAAAATGCCGTTCGCCTCCGAGGAGAGGAATTACAGCGAGCATACCTCGGAGCAGATCGACGAAGAAGTGCGCAGCATTATCGACCGCATTTACGGCAAGGTCCACAACGTGATGATCGCCCGCCGGGGAGACCTGGACCGGATTGCCACGGTGCTGATGCGCAAAGAGACGCTCGAACGCGAAGAGCTGGAACAGTTGCTGGCGGCGCCGAAACCCGGGGAGACCGCCGATCAGCAGGAGTTGTCCCGGCGTTCGTGAACCATGGCCGGGACCAAACCAGTAAACAGGCAAATGCGCGTGAGCGCGGAGGGCGACAATTGCCTGATCGAGATTCTCGCAGGCCAGCGCCATCGCCAATAGCGTCGCTTCCATCAGCGAAGCTTCTGGACCCGATCCGCGTCTTCCTCGGCCCGTCACAGCAGAACCTGACGTCGTGAACTGCCGGACCGAATGACGAGGCCACGCTCCGCAGCGCGGCGTAAGACGCGCAGGCAACCGGAATCCGGAACACCTCGAGCCCGCTGAGACCGGCACATGCCAGTACGCTCGGCCCTCCGGGCCACTGAGAATCGCCGCCGCCGGCCGGGCCTGCGATGGTTGGCCGGCCCTCCGGATCGCTGAGAAGCGCCGCTCGCCGGACCAGCCCCGCGCCGGTGCGCCCGGTGACGCCTTCCGCGCGCTAGAATTTAATTTGAATCTACAATAATTTGGTTTACAATTGATTGTGATTCTCATCGAATGAGGTCTTCGGTATGAAACGAGCGATTTTTCTGGCCGTGCTAGTGGTGATCGCCGCGGCCATCTGGTGGGTTGACCGTCCGCGTCCGCAAACCCTGGTGCTGACCGGCACGGTGGATGGCAACGAAGTGGTGGTGGGCAGCAAGATTACGGGCCGCATCGTCAGCCTGGCGGTGGATGACGGGCAGTGGGTGAAAGCCGGCGACCTGATCGCCGTGCTCGACCAGGAGGAACTGCGTGCCGACCAGGGCGCCGCCGGGCACGCCATCGCCCAGGCGCGCGCCAACGCCCAACAGTCGGTGGCCCAGACGGAGCTGCTGGAAAATACCCTGCCCACCAAAGTCGAGCAGGCGGCGGCGCAAGTGGAACAATCCCAGGCGCAACTGCAGCAGTCGCAGGCGCAGGTGGCGCAGTCCCAAGCCCAATTGCAGCAGGCACAGGCGCAGGTGGTGCAGACCCAGGCGGCGGTGGCCAAGGCCCAGGACAACCTGAACCGCATCCGCCCGCTGGTGCAGCGGGACATCAATCCACCGCAGGACCTGGTCACGGCCCAAACCGATCGGGATTCGGCTAAGGCCAATCAACTTGCGGCGGAGGCCGGGGCCGCAGCATCGCAGCGCGCCGTGGCGGCGGCGAAAGCCGGGCAGGAGGCCGTGGTGCGTTCGGTTACGGCAGCGCAGGCGGCGTTGGCGGATGCCCGTCACCAGGAAAGCCAGGTGGTGGTACAAAGGCGCCAGACCGACGCCCTTCGTGCGGCCGAAGCCCAAGCCAAGGCCAATGAGGTGGCCGCCACCGCGCGCTTCGAACAGACCCGCATCTATGCGCCCGCCAGCGGCATTGTGACGCTGCGCGCGGCCCGGCAAGGCGAAGTGGTGAACCCCGGCAGCCCGATCGTCACCTTGTTCGACTTGAGTTCCACCTGGGTGGATGCGGATGTCGAGGAGACTTACGCCGACCTGATCGCCATGGGGCAGAAGCTGCGCGTGCGCCTGCCCTCAGGCACCGAGGTTACCGGCCCGGTGATCTACAAAGCGGTGGAAGCCGATTTCGCGACCCAGCGCGACGTCAGCCGCACCAAGCGCGATATAAAAACCGTGGCCATCCGGGTGCGCGTGGCCAATCCCGAAGGCCGGCTGCCGCTGGGTATGACGGCGTGGGTAATGCTGCCGGTGCCGGCCCTGCCGCCGCGTGCGCCGGTGAATACGGTAAAGGACTAGGCGCCGTGGAGGCACAAAAGCAAGCCCCTAACGGCGCGGCCATCGCTGTCGAAGGCATCAGCAAGCGGTTTGGCGCATTGCTGGCGGTGGACAATGTCAGCTTTCAGGTTGAGGGCGGCGAGATTTTCGGCCTGCTGGGGCCTAACGGCGCGGGCAAAAGCACTCTCATCCGCATGCTGACCACCCTGGTGCCGCCCACCAGCGGCACGGCCGTGGTAGCCGGGCACGATATCATTCGCGACCCCACCGCGGTGCGCAGCAACATCGGCGTGATCCCGCAAAACATGACCAGCGACCCCGAACTGACCTGCGCGGAGAATCTGGGCATTCACGCCCGGTTGTACGGCATCACCGGGGCGCGCCGGCGCCAGCGAACGGCGGAGCTGCTGGAAGCCGTGGGCCTTAGCGACCGCGCCAACGCGATGGCCGCGACGCTTTCCGGCGGCATGCGGCGCAGGCTGGAGATCGCCCGAGGTATGGTACACGATCCGCAGATTCTGTTTTTAGACGAGCCGACCACGGGCCTCGACCCGGTCTCCCGCATCTCGGTTTGGGAGATGATCACGCACCTGCGCGTCCAGCAGGGCCGCACCTTGTTTCTCACCACGCATTACATGGATGAGGCCGACCGCCTCTGCGACCGCGTTGCCATCGTCGACCGGGGCCGCATCGTGGCGCTGGATACACCGGTGGCGCTGAAGGCCTCGGTGCCCGGCGCGAGCCGCATTGAGGTGCAGTTCGAACCCGATCTGCCGAATGGCGCCGCCGACCTGGAGTCGATGCCGGCGGCCAAGTCGGTCCGCGCGTTGGGATCGGCCACCTATCGCATCTCGAGCGACCGCGGCCCGGCTTCCGCGCAGGAGTTGATGGAATTGGCGCGGGTACACAAGCTGGAGTTGAAAAGCCTGTCGGTGGAATCCACCAGCTTGGACGACGTGTTCCTGCATTACACCGGCCACGGGCTGGCGGAGACGTCCGAAGCCCCCGCTCCCGCCGGCCGGGGACGGAAAGGAGGTTCCCGATGAAACGCGCGTTGGCCCTGGTGGAGCGCGACATGCGGAAGTTCCGCCGCAGCCCGGCGCTGCTGTTCGCCTCGCTGGTGCTGCCCCTGGTGCAGTTGGTGATTCTGGGCAACGCCTTCGGCGGCAACATCAAGAATGTGTATCTGGGCGTGGTTAACCTGGATCACGGGCCGGAATCGGTGGACGTGCTGGAGCGCGTGCGCGCCGTGGGCGCCAACGCCCGCACATTCCTGCCCACCGACTACGTTGACGAAGGCACCGCGCTCACGGACCTTCGCAGAGGCGTGCTGGGCGGGGTGCTGATCATCCCGCAGCATTATTCCCGCGATTTTCTCGAGCAGCACCAGCCGCACCTCGCGCTGATCACCGACAACACCGATCGTTCGGTGGCGGGAGCCATCGGAGACCAGATGTCCAGCCTGGTGGACTCGATCAATGCGCCGGAGGTCGCATCCCGCGAACCCAAACAGGCCGCCCTCGACGTGGTGGAGGTTTACCCGTACATCAACTACATCAAATATTTGCTGCCCGGTTCCATGGTGCTGGCGATTTTTGTCACGGCCATGATCGGCGGCGGCATGCTGTTCATCGACGATAAAGCGCGCGGCCTGCACGAAGGCTACATGGTGACCCCCATCACCAAGTGGGAGCTGATTTTGGGCTTCAACCTTTCGGGCGTGATCAAGGCCGTGCTGGCGGGTGAGACGGTGCTGATTCTCGGCGCCATGGTGGCCCAGGTCCCCGATTTCTTCGAACCGGTGCGCCTGGCGGAGCTGACCCTGATGGTGGTGCTCACGTCCATCGCGCTGATCGGCATGATGTTCTTCATCATGGCGCGCATCAGCGACCCGCTGGTGCCGCGCGCCATTTTCGGCGTGCTGAACACGCTGCTGTTTTTTCCCAGCGGCGCGGTCTACCCTATCGCAGGCTTTCCCCGCTGGCTGCGGTGGATGTCGGTGTGCGACCCCTTCACTTACGCCGTGCACAGCTTCCGCACGCTGCTGCTCAAAGACGTCGGCTTCACCGCCGTCAGCGGCGATATGTTTGCCCTGGCGTTGACTTCGGCCTTCGTGCTGGCGGGAGCCACGCTGCTGTTCCGCCGGACCTTGTAACATGCCGCAGACCCAAGAAAAGACCACCGCGACCAAGGTGCCCGCGGCACTGGAGGAGAACCCGCCCGGATTGTGGTTCTGCAACTGGAAGATATGGCTGGAGGCGCGCCGGCGCCTGGATGTGGCCCTGGCGCCGCTGGAACTGCGGTCGAGAGAATTCTGGCTGCTGGCGATTGCGGGCGCCGGCAACATTTCCCAGCATGAGATGGCCGACCTGTGCGGCCTCGACCCCAGTTCGCTGGTGGCAATCCTGGACGGCCTGGAGCGCCGCGGCTGGCTGCGCCGGATGCGCAATCCCCACGACCGCCGCATGCAATGGGTGCAGCGCACGGCGGCGGGCGACGAATTGTTCAACCGTGCCCTGCCCCGCGCCCAACGCGCCGAAGCGCAGCAATTGGCCGTGCTCTCTCCGGCCCACCAGCGCCAGTTGGTGGCCGCCATGCGCAAATTGGTGACGACGAAATGACAAGACATGCCATGAAACCGATCGGCAGCATTCTGTTTCTCACCCTCCTGGCGGGTGCGCACAGCGGCTTCGCGCAGGGTTCGTTTGGCGCGCCGCCTGCCAGCACGCCCTCCGCAACAATTCTGCCGGCCTCGGGCCGCAACAACCAGGGCGGCTCCGTCAGCGCCGCCGAACAGCCCGTGCCGGGCACCACCACCAGCGTCAACACGCTGAACCCCAGCATCGCGATTTCCGGACCCTACAGCGGCAGCATGCGCAGCACCGTGGCTATGCCGTTTACCGGTAAGCTCTCGCTGGCCGACGCGCTGAAACGCGCCCTCTCGTACAACCTGGGGGGCGTAGGGCTGCAGCACATGCTAGGGCAAGCGGAGGCCCAGGCCCGCGCAGCCCGTAGCGCCCTGCTGCCGAACGTCAGTAGCGCACTCAGCGAAACTGTGGAGCAGGTGGATCTGGTCGCGCTCGGCCTGCGCATCAGCTCCCCCTTCCCCGGCGTCCGGATTCCCAGCGTGGCGGGTCCGTTCAACTACATCAACCTGCAGGCCAATCTCAGCCAGGAAGTGGCGAACCTGACCTCCATCAATAACTACCGCTCGGCGCGCGCCGTGGCGCGGGCCAGCCAGTACAGCCTGCAAGACGCACACGACCTGATCACCCTGGCGGTAGGCGGCGCTTACCTGCAAGTGCTGGCCGCCGAGGCCCGCTTAAACGCGGCGCAGGTGCAACTCGACACCGCCAATGCGGTCTTCCACCAATCCACCGAACAACATCAGGAGGGCGTGCTGGGGAAACTCAACGTGGACCAGAACCAGGTCCGCACGCTCACCCAGCAACAGCAGATCATCACCCTGCGCAACGACCTGGCCAAACAGAAAATCAACCTGGCGCGGCTGGCCGGGCTGCCGCCCAATCCGGCCTACGAACTCACCGATAATTTCCCTTTCAGCCCGGCGCCGATCGCGAGCGTGGAGGATGCGGTGGCTCAGGCCGAGCAGCAGCGCGCCGATTTGAAGGCCGCCGAATCCCAGGTGGAGGCGGCCGCCAAAGCCTTGTCCGCGGCGCGTGCCGAGCGCCTGCCTTCGCTCGCGATCAGCGGCGATTACCAGGTGATCGGCACCAACCCATCGGAATCGCACGGCGCCTTCAGCGCCACCGGTACGCTCAGCATTCCGTTGTGGCAGGGCGGGCGAACCGGCAGCGATATCGCCCAGGCGCGGGCGGTGCTGGCGCAGCGGCAGGCCGAACTGGAGGACACGCGCGGGCAGATTGAAGCTGAAGTGCGCGAGGTCTATCTCGATCTGGAATCCGCCGCCGGACAGGTGGATGTGGCGCGGAAGAATCTGCAAGTGGCTGAGGAGACCCTGGAGATGACCCGCGCACGCATGGAAGCGGGCGTAATCAACACGCTGGAAGTGGTGCAGGCGCAGCAGACCGTCTCCAGCGCGCAGTTGGATCTGATCGACAGCGTGTTCGCCCACAATCTGGCAAAATTGAATCTCGCGCGTGCGCTGGGCCATGCCAGCGAGCAGCTCCCGCGCCTGCTCAAACCGCAGACTGGCCGGTGAGCTAAGCGCGACGTGAAGACGCTGTTTGCGCCTCTCCGGAAACTCCGCTCCCTCTCCGACCTTTCCTTACCTCTTCTCCGCGCTTTCTCCGCGTCCCCGCGTCTCTCCGGAAACTCCGCTCCCTCTCCGACCTTCCTTGCCATGGGTCTTCTCCGCGTTTGCTCCGCGCCTCCGGGCCCAGAGGGCACCCCCCGCGTCGAATGGGCCCCGCCGCTGGCCCGTCGAGAGTTTCCTCGCCCCAGGAACATCGATAGCGGTCGATGCGTGTGCTCCGCGGAAACTCCGCTCCCTCTGCGACCTTCCGCGATTCCTCCGCGTCTCCGCGGCGAATAGGCCCGCGCCCGCCGCTGGCCCGTCGGGAGCTTCCTCGCCCAGGAACATCGATCGCAGTCGATGCGTGTGCTCCGCGGCGACTTGATCCCGCCAACGGACACTCTACCAGCTCCGGGCAGCCGTTTCGGAGCCGCGCACGTAAGTAAGCGCCCGGCGGGACGCCACACCAGCGGCGCTCTTCCTCAAGGCACGCGGTTAATGGCGCAGCCGATCGATTTGGTAAACGGGTGCGCCACCGGTTTGCCGGCCAGCACCTCATCCAGCGCGTCGCGCAGATCCTGCTCGGTAGCTTTGAAACGCTGTTGGCCGAAGTCCGCCACGCGGTTGTCGATCCGGCCGAGGTACAGGACTTTGCCATCGGGGGCCAGCACGGCGGCTTGCGGGGTGATGGTGGCATTCACCAGCCGTACCAGCACCTGACGGGGATCCAGCAGAAGCGGGTACTCGTAGTGGTAGTCGCGGGCGTAGCGGGCCACGTCGGCATCCGGGATGGTGGTGTCCGACTGCACGGCGAACACGCGCACACCGCGCGGCGCATAGGTATCGCGGATGCGGTTCATTTCCGGCACATAGCTGTTGGTCACGGGGCAATCCGTGGTCACGAAAAACAGCAGGACGGCTTTTTCGCCGGTCCACTCGGCGGGTGTGTGAATATGACCCCCGGTGTCTCGCAGTTGGAAGCCCGGCGTACCCGCAAACACACCTGCCGTCCAGAACAGCAGGGCCCAACGCGGTACTCTCCGCATAGTCTCCATTTTATGCCCAATCCCGCGGTGAAAGGAAAACCCGCCTGGAGGCATAGGCATGGCATGAGAATCCTGTGGTTCCTTCCGTTGCTCCTCGCGGGCGTGCTGTGGGCCGATGAAGCCGCTGACCGCCGGGCCATTGAAGCGGTCATCGAACGGCTGAATTTGCCGGATGAGCGAGCCGCTCTGTTTGTGGCCGGGGCGGATGTTCCGGCGGAATTACGCCGGCTGGCGCGGGCGCGCTGCAACATGCTGGAACCCCGGGTCTGGAGCGAAGTTACGTCCCCGCGATTCACCAAGCCCGGCGTGCAGTTCATCGAACCGGACGTGGCCCTGGCGGACACCGAGTATCTGCAGTTCGGCTCTGTGGTGGCAGCCGTTCGCTCGCCAGTCACAGTCATCCTCCGCCGCGAGCGGGGCGAGTGGAAAATTGTGACGGTGCGGGTAATGGCGGAATGCCCCGGCGCGCCGCGCATCGTCCCGGCCGGCCGCTGACCGGCAAGCTACGCGGTGGCCTGCTGGAAGGCCGGCACATCCACCCAGGTGTGCTCCTGGTGGCTCTTGAGCTCGGCTTCCAGAATCTTCAATTGGCGCAGGCCATCGGTGAACTGCGGGTATTCGATTTCGGCGGCGGGGTCGCCGATGGAGCGGTAGAAGCGCCGGAATACCTGCTTAAACGTGTCATCGTAGCCTTCGCTGTGGCCGCCCGGAAGGTCGGCAAATGACTTGGCCTTGGGCTTGAGCAGCGAGGGATCCTTGAGCATGAGCTGGCTGGCGGAATTGCGCTGGCCGATCCACAGTTCGTCGGGCTTCTCCTGGTCCCAAGAGACACCGCACTTGGTACCGTAAATCTCGATGTTGAGGCGGTTTTTGCGGCCGGCCGAAACCTGGCTGGCGGTGAAGGCGCCGCGCGTGCGATCACCCATGCGGAAAACCACCGCGCCGAAATCCTCGGTGTCGATGGGCACTTCGGTGTAGTCCGTGGGCTGCAAAGTCTTGCCGGCGAAGGTTTCGATCGGCCCCTTGGGCTGCTTGCGGGTCTTGTGGAACGTCTGCAGGTCGGCGCACAGCGAGGTGATGCGCTGCCCGGTGATGTGCTCGGCCATGTCGCACCAGTGCGAACCGATATCGGCCAGGCAGCGGGAGGGGCCGTTGTGCTTGGAATCCAGGCGCCAGTTCCAATCCGTATCCAGCAGCAGCCAGTCCTGCGAATAGGTGCCTTGCACCACCAGAATCTCGCCCAGGTCGCCATCCTCGCGCATGCGGCGCATCTGCTGAACCATGGGGTAGTAGCGCAGGTTGTGGGAGGTGCAGTTGCGGCGTCCGGTTCGGGCCGCCAAGGCTACCAGTTCGCTGGCCTCGGCTGCGGAAGTGGCCAGCGGCTTCTCGCAGATCACGTGCTTGCCCGCCTGCAGGGCGTCCTTGGCAATCGGAAAGTGCAGGAAGTTGGGGGTGCAGACGTGCACCGCATCCACTGCCGGATCTTCCAGGATACGGCGGTAATCGGCTTCGGCTTTATGCGCGCCGAACTCCGCCGCCAATTGTTGGGCCTTTTCCACCTGCACCTCGCCGATGGCGTACAATTCCACGAAGCCCAATCTGCGAATGCCTTCCAGGTGGACGCGGCCGACGAAGCCGGTTCCGAACACCGCGGTTTTGAACGTTTGCATGATGCGAATGTATCACAGGTGCACCGCCGTTTCGCAACGAACGTTTACTCGTAGCGCAAGGCCACGGTGGGATCGACGCGCGACGCACGCATCGCCGGAAGCCACGCGGCCAACAGCCCGAAAGCGGCCAGCAAGGCGGTGGCGGCCAGAATCGTTCCGGGATCGGTCGGCGTCAGTCCGAACAGCAGGGAGGAGATCCATCGCGAAGCCACCACCGCTACGGGAAGGCCCAGGCCGATGCCGCACATAACCAATCGCAACGCATCGAAGATGGTACCCCGCAGCACACACGCCCGCTCCGCGCCCAGCGCCATCCGAATGCCGATCTCTCTAGTGCGGCGGGCCACCGTGTACGCGAGCAAACCGTACAGCCCGATGCTGGCCAGAACCAGGGCGAGCGCTCCGAAGCCGCCGGCCAGCACAGCCACCAGGCGCTCCTCCACCAGCGTCTTTTCCACCTGCGCGGTCAATGGGCGGACCTGCACCACGCCGCCGGTCAGGGGTTGAATCTCGCGGCGCAATTCCGCGGCCACCTGGGCCACCGAACCTGTGGCATGGATTTCAAAGCTGGCGCCGAGCCGTTCGTTGCGTTGAAAGAACGGAACGTACACCGCCGGCGTGGCGGGCTCGCGCAGGCTCTGGGAGCGTGCGTCCTTCACCACGCCGACAATCTGCACCGGAACGGCCACGCCTTCGATCGCCAGGCTCTTCCCGACGGGATGTCCTTCCGGAAAGAAGCGCCAGGCGAAGGCCTGATTGACAATCGCCACGGGCGGCGAGCTTCGATCGTCCCGCAAGGCGAATTCGCGGCCTTCGAGCACCGGCGTCCGCAGGGTTTCGAAGTAGCGCGGCCCGATCCTGTTGAAAAGGGCGTGCTCGTGTGCCGTGGACCGCCCCGCAACCCCGACTCCGTAGTAAACCCCGCCTCTGCCGAAAACCGAGGAGTTGGAAAGGCTCACCGACGCCACGGCGGGCATCCGTCCGATCCTTTCGAGCAGGTCGCGGTAGAAAGCGTTGAGCCGGTCGCCCTCATAGCGGGCCTTGGTGCCGTCCACGTCCACCAGCAGCACGCCATCGTGCCGGAAGCCGGCGTCGAAATGCCGCAGGTTTCGCAAAGTGCCGGCGAAGAGCCCGGCGCCGATCAACAGCGGCAGCGAAAGTGCCACCTGCATCACGACCAGCGCCGGAGCCAGGCGCGTCCGCGGGCCGCTGAACTGGGCCGGGCTGTTCTTCAACGCCGCGGCGGGGCCGCTGCCGGTGGCGCGCAGGGCGGGCGCGATGCCGAACAGCATCGCCGTTCCGGCGGCCAACAGGGTTGCAAACAGCAGCACATGCCGGTGCAGGCCCAGGTCCAGAACAATCCGGTCGGCCGGGCCGCTGGAAAGAAGGTCCACCAGGAAACGGCTGCCGAACCAGGCCAGCCCGAAGCCCAGCGCCGTTCCACCAACCGCCAGCAGCAGGCTTTCGGTGAGCAGTTGACGCACGATGCGTGCGCGCGACGCGCCAATCGCCAGGCGCAGGGCGATTTCTCTCTGCCGCGCGCTGGCCCGCGCCAATAGCAGGTTGGCGATATTGGCGCAGGAAATCAGCAGCACAATCGCCACCACCGCCATCAGCACCAGCAGCGGACGGCGGAACTGGCGCCGCAAATCGGTCCAGCCGGTGGCGGCCGAGGGCAGTGCTGGCCGGCGCTGGAAGTCCTGAAAGGGCGACCCCTCGACAAGCCTTGGCCAGATGGTGGCCAGACGAGTGGCGGCCTGCACTGGCGAGAGGTCCGAACGTGGCCGGGCGATGACGTCGAGCACCAGGTAATTGGAGCCGATCAGCAGAGCGCCCATGCCGGGCTGAATCTGCGGCAACGCGCCGCCGGTCACGGTGATATCGGCGGCCTGTCCCACGGCCACACCGGTGAATCCCGGCGGGCTGACGCCGGCCACGATCACATCCGCGCTGTCGATGCGGATCGTCCTGCCGACGATTCCGGGGTCGCGTCCGAACCGGCGCGCCCAGTAGCCGTCGCTGAGGACAGCCACCGGCGGAGCGCCAAGCCGGTCATCGTCCGGCGTCAGCAGGCGTCCGGCAACCGGCTCGATCCCCAGCGTCTGGTAGTATTCGCCGGTCACCCAGGCGCCGGGGGTCGGTTCCCCGGTTTCAGGAGGCCCGGTCTTGAACGTGGCGGCGCAGGATCCAGCCAGGCCGGAAAAGATCTCGTGGTGCTCTGCCAGCGCCTTGACCAGCGGATAGGGAAATGTCTCCACCGGGCGCTGCTTCCCTGGCACGGTCAACTGCACGAGCTGCTGCGGATTGTGCACGGGGAGCTGCCGTAACAACAATGCGTCGAGCAGGGTGAAGATGGCCGTATTGGCGCCGATCCCCAGCGCCAAAGACACCACCGCAACCGCGGTGAAGCCGGCGTTCTGCCGCATGGAGCGCAGGCCGTAGCGCACGTCGCGCGCGAGGTTTTCGAGGCCCGGAAGGAAAGCCGCGTCACGGTAAACTTCTTTCATCGGAGCCGCGCCCCCGAAGCTGCGCAGGGCAGCCAGGCGCGCCTCCGCGGGGTCCATGCCCGCCCGCTGGTTGTCCTCGGTCTGCATCTCCAGGTGGAAGCGAAGCTCGTCTTCCAGCTCGCGCTCCACGCGGTTGCGGGTCCACAAGCCTCGAACGCGCGCCGCCAGCCGGCTCGCCCGGCTCATGAGGCTTCCTCCGGCGTAATCTCGGCGATCGAGCCCAGGAACCGGTCGATGGTGGCGGACATGCGCTGCCAGTCCTCGGTCTCTTTGGCCAGGCGTTGGCGGCCGACCGGCGTGATGGAATAGAACCGGGGCTCTCCGATTCTTCTCCGAAGCGCCCCACTTCGAAACGATCCATTTTTCCTGCTCCATCCGCAGCAGCGCCGGATAGAGGGTTCCCTGGTTGAGCCGCAGCAAGTCCTGGCTGATCTGTTCGATCCGGCGGGCAATCCCGTAGCCGTGAAGAGGCCCCAGGGCGTCCAGGGTCCGCAGCACCAGCAGGATCAGCGTGCCTTGCAGGACATCGGCTTTTTCCGTCCGTTCTTCTTTCACGATCAATTCTCCGAAGGCTTTTCGACGTGGTCGATGACGAGCTTTTCCACCGGCGCCCTGGCGGGATCGAGGCGCAGGCCCAGTTGCTCCCGCAGCGCAGCAAACATATCGGGCGCATCCAGGTCGGGCGGAGGAGTCCGGTCCGCGGGAAACCAGTCCAGCGCGAAGGCATAATACCCAGTGAGGCCGGTCCGGTCCATCACCGGCCGCCCGGCGGTGTTGGAGAGCTGCCGCGCCAGTTGCGCCATGGTTCCCCGCTTCGCTTCCATGTGCAGGCCCTTGTCACCGGCGCGGACCGAATAACCTCCTTTGGCGTCGGGAGCGGCGGATTGAAACTTCGGTCCGCCTTTGGCCACTACCAATGTGTAGACCGCGACCTCCTGGCTTTCGCGGTGGATCCGGAGCTGAAATCGATCGGCGAGCAGCGCCTGGATCATCTGCCGCGATTGAGCCGTCGAGAGCGCGCCCTCGCCTTCCGCTTTGGCCTCCAGGTCGTAGTGCTCGGAAAAGGCCCACGTCGGGGCGCCAGAGACCTGGTCAGGGCGGAAGCCGTAGGCGTACTCGATGAAGTCGCGCAGGGTGCTGGCCGTCGAGATCACGGTTCTGCCGTGAACCGCGGGATCGGCAGAGAAGGTGATCACTCCCTTATGCAGCTTGACTGAGGCCACATCGAAAGACAGCGGGGCCGCGGGCGGGGTTTGGGCGAACGCCCGCAGGGCGGCGAGGATCGCCACGGCCGGCAGCAAGCGGAAGTAGAGTCTGCGCATCCTGCGCCCTCCTTCATTTGGTTACCTACAGGAGTATAGCCGATTCCCTGTAGGCAATCAACAGAGAACGAGGACGCAGGCGCCGAGCCCGGGCCGACCCGTTCCGGGCAGTGGGTCCGCCCTCTACCCGAAAGTCGTGCGCCGGCTGCCCCGTTCCCCGAAGTGCTGTGCCGACCGGTAATGTTCCCGGTGCGCCGTCAGCCCAGTTGCGGGAAATGGTACGCCGGTAGCGGTTCCCGGAAATGCCTGCGTCAGCCCCGTTCCCGGAAACTCCACCTTTCGGTGCGCCCGCGGCAGTCGCACGTGAAAATGGCACAATGGACCTATGCGATCTTGCGCCCCCGTTGCCGCTTTAGTCCTGGCCGCCCTGCTGTCCGGAGCCTCCCAAGCGGCCGATAATCAGCTCACTCCTCAGGAAAAGGCCGCCGGTTGGCGGCTGCTCTTCGACGGCAAGACCTTCGCAAACTGGGTGGACCCGACCAAGAAATCCCCGCCCGGCGACTCTTTCGTGATCGAGGATGGCTGCCTGAAGGCCACCGACCACCCCAAAATCGTGGAAGACCTGTTCACCGCCGACACGTTCCGCGACTTCGAACTGGAGTTCGACTGGAAGATTTCGCCGCGCGGCAACAGCGGTGTGAAATACCGCATCCAGGATCACCAATTTTTGCTGGACGAGCCGCGCCGCGGGCGGTTTGAGGACCGTGCCAACGCTTCCATGCGCAACCGCCGCCAAGACCGGCCCGCCCGAGGCCAGGACTACGTGATTGGCTTTGAGTATCAGATTGTGGACAACGCCACCAACCCGGATGCCACCTCAGCCGGCCCCATTCATGAGGCAGGGGCGCTCTACGACGCCTTTGCGCCCTTACGCGACGTCACCCGGCCGGTGGGAGAGTTCAACCATTCCCGCCTGGTGGTGAAGGGCGACCACGTGGAGCACTGGCTGAACGGAGTAAAAGTGGTGGATGCCAGCCTGAAAGCCCCGGAAATCGAGCGCGCGGCCGCCAAGCGCTGGGGCGTGGGCAACCCCATTTACAACCTGATGGTGAAACAGCCGCGGCTGGATTGCCCGATTTCTTTACAGAACCACGACAACGCAGCGTGGTTCAAAAACATCAAGATCCGGCGGCTGGAGTAGGGGCTGCGAAGGTTCTGGCCGCACGACGCCATGCGGTGAACCCGAGAAGTCAGAAGCGACGCGGCAATGGGCACAACTGCGGCGGCCGGAGTGGCTGCGATACGTTACGGCCGTCGCGCCAACCTGAAACCGATGGAAATCGAAGGCGACCCAGCCAAATGTGCAGAATTGGGCGCAGCCTGCTGGCGAAATCGTCGCGCGTGAGGCCTTGCGTCGATAGCCGGAGTGCGGGCGGCGGTGTGTTTCGATCCGTCGCGCGAGGTCACGGCGGCTGCCCCCAGGCTGAACCCAGGGAGTCGTGCGTGCCCTCTTTAATTTACAGGGGAAACAAGCCGCGAGCGGACAGCTCTGCCCGCTTCGGCGGCCGGGGGTAAACAGGGGCTTGGCCGGCATTCACCGGCTGGCAGGGTGGGGCAGCCGGGCGGCTGCCCCGGAAATCGTCGGCTACTTTTTCCTTCTGTAAGTCGTGGGCGGGGCGCAGGGTTCCGTCTTGAGTCCTTCGATGGCGCTCTTTTCCGTATCCATGGTCAGCAGGAACGGGTCCTTGGTGAAAGCCGAAGGAACGCCTTCCCACTGAATCTCGGTGCCGGCCACCGGCTTGGCAGTGAGGGGCAGCGGCTTGCGATCGGCGTCCACCAGCTTCAAGCTGATCTCCGCTTCGGCCTTGCCCTGGTTGTCCGGGAGTGGCACCGACACCAGGATTTCCTTGGAACGGCAGGCAGGCTTGCCTTCCACCACCACACCCCGCAGCTTGGGAACCTTGGCGTCCTTGAGCTGCGATTCGAAGTACTGCTCTCCATTGGTGTCGGCCAACTGGCCCTTGATGCCCATCCACATGGCGAGCATCGGATTGCTCTGCGCGAATTCGTTCTGTTTGCGGACGGCCACCGCCGCGGCGCTCTCGATGGTGAAGCCCGCGGGGGGCAGCGCCGAGGCCTTGGCCGCCTCCTTCAGCTTGTCGAGGCCTTCATCGCTTCCGTGGAATCCGGTGTAGATCTTGTTAGCAAACTCGGTGACCTGCTTGGGATCGGTGGTCTTCCCCAGGGACGGATCAGTGACTGCAGCGCGGACGAATTCGTAGATCGCCTTGGGTGCGATATCGGCAGCTTTGGTCGGGTCGGTGCGGGCAATGCAGTTCTCAGCCGCGCCCAGGTTGTAGGCGATGTAGGCGTTGTCGGGATAATCCTGCAGCGCCTTGGTGAACAAAGTCTGAGCGGTGGCGCAATCCTTGTTGGCCAATGCCTTGGTGGCGGGTGCAACCTCGATATACATCATGGCAGCCTTGGGGCCGGCCTCCAGATCGGTGCGGGCCTTGGCCCAGGCGGCATCGTCCATGCCGGCCGGCTTATTGGCGGCAATGAAGTAGGAGGGCGCGTAATCCAGCAATGCTTTGGCGGCCTTCTGAGCGGTTGCGATCTGGTCGGGGGTGGGGTCCCTGATGCCGGTGATGGCGATGGAAGCCTGGTAGTAGGTTCCGAGGATCGTCTTGGGATCTTTGGCAAACTCGGTGGCCAGATCCTTCTGCATCAGCTGCCCGGCGATGTCGAGGACCTTGGCGGGCTGGTGCGAGCCGGAGTAAGCCAGAATGTAGTAGTAGAGGCGGTCGTCTTTGTAGTCCGAATCCGGATACTTGGTCTTCCAGGTATCCAGATCGGTGACCGCTTTGGTGAAATTCTGAGTCTGAATATCCTTGATAACGCTGTTAAATAGATCGTATTCCTGGGTATCTTTGAGCTTCTTTTCGTGTTGGCCCGCCGCTGCCGGTGGCTGCCCTTGGGCCTGCGCCTGAGCGTGTTGACCGGTGGCCAACCACATGGCGGTGCTCCAGATGGCCACCGCCGCAATTCCTTTCCAGCTCATGAAAACTCTGTGCACGTGCGCCTCCTGCCTGCCTTTGCCTTGAGAATAATTGTTTGCTGATCCGATTCGCAACCGGGCGACGGTCGGCCCGCCACGCCTCCGTGGGACACTTGCGGAGTATAGCCGAACCCCCCGCGAGGTGCAACTCATTCGACACCGATTCCGTTCACTTGGTTCCGAATCCCAAATCATAGCAGATCAAAGGTATGCTGGAAGTCGCCGTTTTCATGCACATCCTGGATTTGTCGGTCATCGCCGTCTATTTGGCGGCCATCACGTGGTTTGGATCGCGCTTCCGCCGCGGGCAAAAGACCTTGCGCGATTATTTTCTGGGCGGCCGGACGGCGCCCTGGTGGGCCATCGCGATGTCGATTGTATCGGCCGAAACCAGCACCCTCACCATTGTGGGCACTCCCGCGCTGGCTTTCACCGGCAACCTGGGATTCCTGCAGATCGTACTGGGCTACCTGGTGGCGCGCATCGTGATTTCCGTTCTGTTCCTTCCGCAGTACTTTCGCGGCGAGATGTACACGGCATACGAGCTGATGCGCCGAAGATTCGGACGACCGCATCGGCAAGCTCACAGCCTCCATTTTTCTGGTCACGCGCGCGCTCGCCGAAGGGGTCCGGGTGTTCGCGATCTCCCTGGTGATTGCCATCGTGCTGGGCACCGGTGAGGTTGCATCGATTGTGCTGATTGTGGTGCTCACCCTGTTCTACACTTTCGAAGGCGGAATGACCGCGGTCATCTGGACCGACGTCGTGCAGATGAGCCTTTACATTCTCGGCGCGGTGGTGAGCTTCGTCGTGATCCTGGGGAAGATTCCGGGCGGATGGGCGCACGTGGCCGCGGTGGCCGGGCCGCGGACAAATTCCAGATCTTCGATTTCCGCTTCTGCTCCAAGCCTGGCGTTTTTCGCGCGTAGCTACAGTTTCTGGGCGGGCCTGGCCGGCGGCTGCTTTCTGACCACCGCGAGCCACGGCACCGACCAACTGATGGTGCAGCGTCTGCTGAGCGCCCGCAGCGAGCGGCAGAGCCGCACCGCGCTGTTCGCCAGCTGGGTCGTGATCTTCGTCCAGTTCACGCTGTTCCTGCTGATCGGCGTATTGTTGTGCGTCTATTACGGGACCGGCATCTGGCGCCTCCCGCTGCAAGACCGACCAGCATCTATCCCGACTTCATCTGGAACAATCTGCCCGCCGGCGTGGCGGGGCTGGTGATGGCGGCCATCCTGGCGGCGGCCATGGCCAACCTGAGCGCGGCGCTCAACGCGCTGGCCTCCACCACCATGGTGGATTTCTGGCGCGCTGCGGCTCGCATGACGAGGCTACGCCGCTGCGCCTGGCCCGCCGGGCCACGGTGGCGTGGGGCGTGGTCCTGCTGGCAATCGCCATCTGGCGCGCCGCCATTCGCACTCGGTGCTGGAGGCGGGCCTGACTATCGGGTCGATTCCGGCCGGCGCGCTGCTGGGCGTTTTCCTGCTGGGAGTGTTGACGCGGCGGCCGCAGGAACGGGCCGCCATGGCCGGGGTAGTGGCCGGGCTCGCTGGCCGCTTGCGTCTGGTCTCTACACGCCCATCGCCTGGACCTGGTACGTGCTGATCGGGACCTGCGTTACGTTCGCCGTCGGCTGGCGGCGTCCTGTTCAGAGCGCACTTTGACGCGACCCGGAAAAGTGGACAATGCCCGTTTCGTTTCTTCTCTCCGGTAACATAATGGCCCATCCCGAGACTCGCGGACCCGCCGCCGCCGTAGCGCAAGCTCCAGCTTGCCCTGCCGGCTTCCGCCGGCATCCCGCAGGACTACGGATCTCCGCCAACCATCGAAAGAAGTGGCCGAATGCGACGAACTGAAGCGCGAATTGGGCCCCTGGGCAGCCGCCTCAATCGTGGTGGGCACGGTGATCGGTAGCGGCATATTCTGGTGCCGCGCGCTATGATGCTGCGCGTGGGGACGCCGGCTATGGTCTTCATTGTCTGGGTCTTCGGCGGCCTGCTCTCGCTGGCCGGGTCGCTCACTACGCCGAGCTGGCGGCGGCGCTGCCCGAAGCCGGCGGGGAATACGTCTACCTGCGGGAAGCCTACGGCCCCATATGGGGATTTCTCTATAGCTGGACCCAAATGTGGGTGGCAAAAAGCGGTTCCATCGCCACATTGGCTACCGGATTCTTTTATTATCTAACCAATTTTTTCCAGCCATGGACCGTGTTTTCTATACCGTGGGTCTGCCCCTTGGTCCTGGCGGCAAAGCGACTGGAGTTACGGTACGGCCAATTGTTGGCTATGGCCCTGATTCTGGCGCTGGCCGGCCTGAATTATTTCGGAGTCAAGCTGGGGGGCGAGGTGCAGGTGGCGGTCACCGGAATTAAGGTGGCTTTAATCTTTTTTATTATTGTGGCCGGCCTGAGCTTTGGGAAGGCCCACGCGGCGGCGCCGGGCCTCGCCGTGCCGCTGACCGGCGCGGGGTTCTTCGCCGCCCTGGTGGCGGCCTTGTGGGCTTACGACGGCTGGAACAACGTCAGCATGGTGGCCAGCGAGGTGCGAAATCCGCAGCGCAATCTGCCGCGCGCGCTGGTGTGGGGGACCGCTGCCGTAATTGGCATCTATTTATTGGCCAATGCCGCCTATTTTCATGTCTTAACGGCCGCCGAAGTGGCCGCCAGTCCACGGGTAGCCGGCGAAATGATGCGCCGTATTCTGGGAGATCCGGGGGCCGCGGCGGTCTCGATTGCCGCCATGATCAGCATCTTCGCGGCACTGAACGGATCGATTCTCACCGGATCCCGGGTGCCTTACGCCGCGGCGCGCGACGGTCTGTTCTTTAAAGCCATCGGACGGGTTAACACCCATTACCACACACCCGCGGTTTCGATCCTGGCGCTCAGCGCGTGGGCCGCAGTACTTGTGCTTTCGGGCCGTTACGAGCAATTGTTTACTTATGTTATATTCGCGAGCTGGATCCTGTATGGAATGACCGCCGCGGCAGTGATTGTGCTGCGCCGCAAACGCCCAGACCTGCCCCGCCCCTACCGGACGTGGGGTTATCCGTGGGTGCCGGCGGTCTTCGTACTGGTGGCATTTGTGCTCATATTGTCGACATTATTGGATTCACCCAGGGAATCTCTAATGGGAATTGGCCTAATCGTTCTAGGACTGCCGTTCTATTTCTATTGGAAAAAGCCTTAGTTTAGTCTCAAGGTTTTGAGCGTACTAGCCCATACCGTTGGTACAGCCACGAATAATACAGTAGTGATAATTGCAAAATAAAACCTTGAAAATACGCCGCCTTGGGGAGAGAATTAAATCGTAGTTTAATCGAATTGGGCTTTTCGAGCGGTAAAGACAGGATCGGCCCGCTCGCCGGGAGGGGCGCATTTATGGATGTCACCAAGATTTTGGAAGAGCTGAAGGAAGAGCGGCACCAAATTGAAGAAGCCATCTTGAGTTTGGAGCGGCTGGCGCGAGGTCGCGGCCGCCGGCGGGGCCGCCCACCCGCCTGGATGTCGCCGGAGATGCCCATTAAACGCCGCGGCCGTCCACCGGGGAGCAAGAACAAAGTGACGGTGGAAGCTTCGGGCGCTCCCAAAGGCGCCGTCGCGTAGAGCACGGAATCGATTCAAGGTTCGGCAAGCCGGGCCGCTCCTAGCGGGGCTGCCCGGCTTTTTTGCGTTCATTGGGGCGCTGATCTGGCGACGAGACGGGGGACCTCCCCGGTGGCTTTGCCGGGAATGGGAACCGATGGCGCTTTGACAGATCCCTGCGGCTCGCGCATCGACGCGATCAGGCCATGCCGATCAGTAATGCAGGCCCGGCGCGCTCGATTAGCCGGCGCGGCCGTTCGAATGGGCCCGTCCGGCTCGCCAAGGACAAGCGCCGCTCAGACCGCTCGACCGCTCCCAGGTTCGGCGGGCCAACCGCGTTTCGGTCCCGGGAGATTGTCGAATCGGGCGGAACCGGACGCAAGACGACTCCACCGTCGCTACCCGCCGGGCACAAAAAAGCCGGGCGGCTTGGAAAACCGCCCGGCTCGAAGTGCGTTACTGGGTCTCGGTCACCTGACGAACACCGATATGGTGGCGCTTACGGTGGTTCCTCCTGCTCCGTAGGCTGTCAAGGTGTAGGTCTCGTTGGTGATCGGGTTCACCGTGAAGGTGCCGTTGACAGGCAATCCACTCTGGGTGCCGATATCGGCGCCGATCAGAATCACCTGCGTGGCGTTAGAGGTCTGCCACGAGAGGACCGACGGAGCGCCGGCAGCGGCGGTCGTCACCGGGCTGGCGGTGAACGACAGGATCTGCACCTGTCCGACGAAGACCGTCGTGTTGGCCTGGATCTGGCCTGCCGAGTTGGTGGCAGTCAGGGTGTAGGTAGTGGTCGTGCTCGGGCTGACCGAAGCGCAATCGTTCGCGTTCAGATTGCTGCCGACGGTCGGCTGGATCGAGATGGACGTAGCGTTGTTCACCTGCCAGCACAGCTTGGTGGAAGTGCCTGGCTGAATGGTTTGCGGGTTCGCCACAAACACCACGACTTGCGGAATCTGGCCGGTGGAAACCGTCACGGTAACCGGATCGGTAACCGATTGGCCGGCGGAATTGGTCGCGGTCAGGATGTAGGTCGTCGTCTGGGTCGGCGATACGGTGACGCTGCCGTTGGGAGCCACGCTGCCCACGCCGTTATTGATGCTGACGGTGGTGGCGTTATTGGTGGCCCAGCTCAAGGTGGAGTTCTGTCCCGGAGAGATGGTTACCGGGTTGGCTTCGAACCGTAGAATCTGCGGAGAAGCAGAGGTCACGGCGGATACCGTGACGGTGGTGGTGGCGTTGACCGAACCGCCGGGGCCGGTGGCCGTCAAGGTGTAGGTGGTGGTCGTTGTCGGCGTCACCGAAGTGGAGCCGGACTGGGCATTGACCGCGCCAGGACCCGGGGTAATGGAAACGCTGGTAGCGTTCTGCACGACCCACGTCAGAGTTGCGGCTTGGCCGGCGGCGACGTTCGCCGGACTGGCGGTGAACTGGATAATGTCAACCTGTCCGGGCGCCGTGGTGGTGACGGTGGTGGTGGCGGTAGCCTTCAGGCCGTCGGTATTGGTAACCGTCAGGCGGAAGCTGTAATTCTGGCCGGCGGCGGCGGTGAAGGTCGCCACGGCCTGGTTGGCGTTATTAATGGTGACGGGCGGGCCGAGAATCTGCACCCAGCTATAGGTCAACGTTTCGCCCAATGGGTCGTAAGAACCCGAGCCGTTCAAAGTCACCGTACCGGCGGGTATACCATA
This sequence comes from Bryobacterales bacterium, assembly GCA_963803725.1. Lineage (GTDB taxonomy): Bacteria > Acidobacteriota > Terriglobia > Bryobacterales > Bryobacteraceae > JOPF133. The sequence goes on from CAWDOH010000004.1 coordinate 35,562, forward strand.
CTGATTCGGACCGGCGTCGGCGATTGGCGGACTCGATCCGACCTTGCGCGTGGCGAATTCGTAGCGGATGCGCGGCACGTCCATAGGCACCGGGGTGTTCGTCTTGGTGTAGTCCTTGGGGGCGATGAAAGTCCCTGCCTGGAGACCAAAGACGATCTGGCCGCTGCCGTGCGCCTGTAGATAGGTCTCGTTCCAGCCGGCTTCGGCGGTGAAGGCCACGTGCGGTGAGAGCGGCTGGATGAATTTGAGATCCGCGCCGATGTGCTGGCTGCTGGGACCCTGATAGGTGCGCAGCCAACCGACGTTGCCCTGGAAGTACGAATTACCCCAGGCGGCAAAGAGGAAGTTGGCGCCATACTGGTTCACCAGGCGCGCAATGGTCTGCAGATAGGCTCCCGGCGCCAGCGTGGTGCTATTGACTACGCCGATATCCTTGAAGCCCTGCGTGCCGAACAAGCCGATGCGGCCGCCGCTGAAGAGGTAATCCAACATGAAGGCGGCTTCACCCAACCCGGTGCCGCTTTGATACTGCTTGAAGTCCAGGTACTTGAAGCTGCCGAAAGCGCCTGCCTGCACGTTGCCCCAGCGGTTGACGAGACCGATATCGAACTGGCCCTCGACGCTGCCGGGGTAATACATCATCTCGCCCTGGGCCTGCACCGCATGGGTGCCATCGCCGCCGAAAGGAGAGAAGAACTGGCCGCGGCCGCTGGCGCTGAAATCGCCTGTGCGGCCGCCGCCGAAGGCAGGACCGATGTCCAGGCCTACCAGCGAGAATTTCTTGTTCCGCCGCTGGGCTTCATCGAGCGCGCCCTGCGCTTCGGTGTGGGCGATGTTCTGGGTCTGCTGCTCGGAGAGCGGCTTGGGCAGCGCGGCCACCTGGTCTTTCAGCAGGTTGTGCTGGTTGCGCAGGTCGTCGAGATCGGCCCGCAACTTGTCGTTGTCGCCCTGGAGATTTTTCAATGCCGAGAGGATGTCATCCAGCTTGTCGAGACGTTTCAGAATCTGGTCGCAGCATTCCTCCTGCTTCTTCATGAAGTCCTGGAGCATGGGCAGAATGTCGCTGATGCCGCCTTCCTTGATCAGGCGGCCCTGGCCGTCGGTGACCGCCATGACGACGCGGCGGTTCATGAAGCGGCCTTCCTTGTTCCCGTTGGAGACCTCAGGGCTGGCCTTGCCGTTGCCGGCGGTGGAAATCTGGTCCGCGGAAGCGCCGTAATGCACCAGAAACGCCTTGACTGCTTCCGCGCGCGCGAGCGCCAGTTTGTCGTTGTAAGGCACCGAGCCGACATAGTCGGTGTTGCCGGTCACTTTTACGTGATAGTCTTTGTGCTGGCTTAATAGGTCAGCCAGGCGCAGGAGACTGGGATATCCATCAGAGAGAATCGAGGAATTGAACTCGAAGTTGATCTCTTCCCAGTCGTCCTTGGTTTGGCCGCCCGTGCTCAACCCCTGCGAATATAGACAGGAAGCCATTAGCCCAAGCGCACCGATCACCGCTAGCTTGTTCATTTTGTTCTTCATCTCCTCAACTTAGTCAACATGTGCGAGAGACCCACACCGCAATCGGAATCCCTGTCTGGCCGCTTCCGAACGCGGCACTCCAGGAATTTCCACTAGCAATGCCGGAAAAGCGAGCTCTCCGGTTTAGGGGCTTCGAAGCCCCAAAAGCGCAGCTAGAAACAGGATACACCGGTTTATTTCCTTATCTGCAAGAAATTGCATATCGTTAGTACCCGCGGCAAGTAATCCACAGCACATTTCCACGGCTCGGAAGTGCGACAATAATCGGGTGAGCTGCCGGACGGGCAGTCGCTTCCGCAACGGGAAGAGGAAAGTCCGGTCTCCATAGGGCGGCGTGCCGGCTAACGGCCGGGGTCCGGTTATCCGGATACGGAAAGTGCCACAGAAAATATACCGCCTCGGAAACGAGGTAAGGGTGAAATGGTGCGGTAAGAGCGCACCGCGGCGGAAGTAATTCCGCCGGCAGGGCAAACCCCACGCGGAGCAAGACCAAATAGGGGAGGAGGGGCGGCCCGTCCCGCCAGACTTCCGGGTAGGTCGCTGGAGCCGGACAGTAATGTCCGGCCAAGAGGAATGATTGCCGCCCGCAAGGGTACAGAAACCGGCTTATAGTCCGGCAGCTCATATCCGGGATTTCCCGGAGTAACTCATGTAACTCAACTAACATCGGATACGGGGAAAGCAGAGCAGTCCGCCGCGAATCACGTTCTCGGTTTTTTTTCCGCGCCTCTGCGCCTCTGCGTCGAGGCACTCCCGCCGCCTCACCCCTCAAAGCCGCGTCCTCGCGTGATAAGCTCATCGCTATGGTCCGAATCCTTCTAGCGCTGGCGGTGTCCCTGGCCTGCCACGCGCAGACCGCCCCCCAACCGGTGGAAGGCGATTGGGTGGCGCACGATTTTGTCTTCAAGTCCGGCGAGAAAATGGCCGAACTGCGGCTGCACTACACCACCCTGGGTAAGCCCGAACGGGATGCCTCGGGGCACGTACGCAATGCCGTTCTGATTATGCACGGCACGGGCGGCAGCGGACGCGGGTTCCTCGGGGCCGGTTTCGCCGGCGAGTTGTTCGGCGAAGGCCAGCCGCTCGACGCCAACCGCTTCTACATTATCCTGCCGGATGCCGTGGGCCATGGCAAATCCAGCCGGCCTTCCGACGGGCTGCGGATGAAGTTTCCGCACTACCGCTACGACGACATGGTGCGGGCCCAGTATCTGCTGGTCCACGACGGATTGCATGTGGACCATCTGCGCCTGGTGATGGGCACCTCGATGGGCGCCATGCATACCTGGATTTGGGGCGAGATGTACCCGGATTTTATGGACGCGCTGATGCCGCTGGCCAGCGCTCCGGTGGAAATTGCCGGGCGCAACCGCATGTTTCGCGCCATGATCATCCAGGCCATCCGTGGCGATCCGGACTGGAAGAACGGAGACTATACCAGCCCGCCGGCGAATGGGCTGATCGCGGCGCAGTACGCCTTATGGATGATGACCAGCAGCCCGCTGCAACTCCAGAAGGCCAATCCCACGCATGAAAAGGCCGATGCCGCCGTGGCGGCGCTGCGCCAGCGGGCCTTGCGGACGGACGCCAATGACATGCTGTATTTTTACGAATCGTCCACCGACTACAACCCGTCGCCGGACCTCGAAAAAATCCGCGCGCCTCTATTTGCCATCAACTCAGCCGACGACGAAGTCAATCCTCCGGAACTGGGCATTCTGGAGCGCGAAATCAAGCGCGTGCCGCGAGGGCGCTATATCCTGATCCCCACCAGCGACCAGACCCGCGGCCACGGCACCCACTCGCGTCCGGCGGTGTGGAAGAATTATCTGATCGAGCTGCTGCGCATTTCCGAGCCGCGGGCCGCGCTGATGGACCCGCACGATCCAGTCTGGGCGCAGGCCGCGCCGCCGGTGTTCCAGGTGAACGTGGCCACCACCAAGGGCGATTTCACCATTGAGGCGCACCGCGATTGGGCGCCCATCGGCGTGGACCGTTTCTACAACCTGGTGCGCGCGGGCTTTTTCGACGATTCCCGTTTCTTCCGCACAGTGGCCGGCTACATCACGCAATTCGGCATCCCGGGGCAACCGCGCGTGGCGGCGGTGTGGCGTAACCAGGCCATGGCCGACGATCCGCCGCATGGCGATAACGCGCGCGGCATGGTGGCCTACGCCATGACTGGCCCAGACGCCCGCACCACGGAGCTCTACATTAATTTGAAGGACAACTCCAAGCGGCTGGCCGGGCAGGGCTTCGCGCCGATTCGGCCAGGTGGTGCAGGGCATGGACGTAGTGGACCTGCTGTACTCCGGCTATGGCGAAAATTCGGGCGGCGGCATGAGGGCCGGGAAGCAGGCCCGCCTGTTTGAAGGCGGCGACGCCTGGCTGGATGCCGGGTTTCCCAAGCTCGACAAACTGCTGTGGGCGGAGATTCAGGGGACGTAGGTTGCACACCGGGCCGGTGTGTGCGATTTATGAAGCCGGGCAATGACGCGGCTCGAACACTTCCTGGCCTATGCCGAATCGCACCGTGGAACTCTGACCGCCGCGGCCGTCTCCCTGATTCTGCTGATTGCCGGCATCGATTGGGCCCTGCCCAAGATCACCGTCGGGTACCTGTACCTGATTCCCATCCTGCTCTCGGCGGCGGCGCTTAATCGCGCCCAGATTCTCACCATGGCGATACTCTGCGCCTATCTGCGCGAGGTGTTCGATCCTCTGCAGAATGCGCCCCTGGTCACCGGCGCGCGTTTTATGCAGGCCTTCGACCCGCGTTACTGGGCGGAAGGATCGGGCGGCCGGCTGGTGGTGGTGGCGGTGGGATTTGCCATGACCGGCTTCTTCGTAGAGGAACTGAACCGGCGGCGGCGGTTGCTGGAGGAGCATCTCAAAGAGCGCGAGGAGCAAAACCGCCTGCGCCGCGAAGCCGAGCAGCAGACGCGCATCCTGATCGAAACCAGCCCGCTGGCGATTCTGACGCTGGATGAATCCGGCTCGGTGGCGCTGGCCAACGCGTCCGCCCGGCAGTTACTGGGTTTCGAAGACGAGGGCGCTCTGCAGGGGCGAATGGTCGAGCCTTTCCTGCCGCTGCTGCCGCGCATGCTCAACAGCCACCGCGCCAGTCCCTCGCACGACATCCGCACCAGTGTGGAATGCAAGGGCCAGAGGTGTAACGGGGAAGTTTTTCTGGCGCACGTCTGGCTCTCAACCTATCGCACGTCCAGAGGCCCCGGCCTGGCGGCGGTGGTGTGGGACGCCTCGGAGAACCTGCGCGACCGCGAAGGAGCCGGCCTGGATTCCATGATGGCCACCTCGCGGGTGCTGATCGGCGCCATGTCGCACGAGATTCGTAACCTGGCTTCGGCGGCCTCTTCGGCATACGCCGCGCTGGCGCCGGGGGAACGCGGCGAGACTCACGAGCAGTACCAGGCGCTGGGTTCGCTGATTCAGGGATTGGAAAAAATTTCCACCTGGGGCCTGCGCATGGCGTCGACGCGCGAAGCGGTTACAGCCGACCTCGGCACGGTGCTGGACGAAACCCGCATTGTGGTGGAGCCGGGTTTGCTGGAATCCGGCATCTCGGTGGTCTGGGAGGTGGCCGAAGGGCTGCCGCTGGTGCAGGCCGATCACCACGGGCTGCTGCAGGTATTTGTCAATCTGACTCGTAACAGCCAGCGCGCGATGCTGGATTGGCCGCGGAGGGAATTGCGCGTCTCGGCCACGCTGGAGCGGGACCTGGTGGTGGTGCGGTTCGCGGATAGCGGCCCGGGCATTGCCGATCCGGAGGGGCTGTTCAAGCCGTTCCATTCGGGCGGTCAATCCACCGGCCTGGGCCTGTACATCTCACGGGCGATCCTGCGGTCGCACGGGGGCGGGTTGCGGTACGAACCAACCGAAAGGGGCTGCTGTTTTATGGTGGAGTTGTGGCCGGTGGAGAATCAGAATTAGGATGATGGCAGTGAATGCAAAACCCATCCGGGCGCTGTTGGTGGATGATCACGCGCTATTCCGGGAAAGCGTGGCAGTGCTGCTGGGCAGCGAACCGGACTTCGAGATCGAACATTGCAGCAGCATTCGCGAGGCGCTCGCTCTGCTTTCCACGCGCAGCTACGATATGGTGCTGCTGGACCACGACCTGGGTACCGAGCGCGCCTCGCATTTTCTACCCGCGGCCCGGCAGGCCGGATTTGAAGGCCGCGTACTGGTGGTGACGGCGTGGGTGAGCGACACCGAAGCGCGCCGCCTGCTGCGCCAGGGGGTCGCCGGAATCTTTCTGAAGCACGGCAGTTTGAGCGATCTGGCCGAATCGATTCGCAGCGTGGCGGCCGGCCGCGATCTTCCCGAGCGCATTCCGGCGGGACCCCAGGAACATCTAAAGGATCCCCAGCCGCAAGATCCCCCCGGGTTCAACGATCGCCAGCGGAAGGTGCTCCGGTATGTGCTTGAGGGCCTCTCCAACAAGGAGATTGCCTGGCGTCTGCAGATTTCCGAAAGCTATGTAAAGGCTATTCTGCAGAGCCTCTTCCAGAAGACCGGGGTCCGCACGCGGGGCCAACTGGTGCGGGTGGTCTTCGAACAATACGAAGACCAGTTGTAGGCGGCCGGATTGTACGAAAGATAGACTGCCGGGATGCGCGGCTCTGCGCTACTGTGAAGACCATGTTCTAGATGCCGGTCCTCAGACCCGGCAAACCGAGGCGTAGGGGTGAGTGTCGCTGTCGATGGGGATTCACAGCGAAGTTCACGGAGGACGTGCCCAAGAGACCACGCCCTCCGGGACCGATCCACCTCTAAGACAAGTCCAGCCGATAGAATAGAACTGTGCCCACCGCTATTGCTTCCGTTCCGCAGATGCTGGAAAGACTGCACATTGAGCCGGTCAATTCCGGCGCCTGTTACGGCGACTGGATTGCCGAACCGTCGGGCGGCGAGCTGGAGTCAGTGCAATCCCGCCACCGGCGAACCACTGGCCAAGATCCGGATGGCCGGGCCTGGAAGATTACGAACAGCGTGATGGCGCGTGCCACCGAGGCCTTCGTGGAATGGCGCATGGTGCCCGCCCCTCAGCGCGGCGACATCGTGCGCGAGATCGGCGAACGAACTGCGCGCGCACAAGGCGGACCTGGGCGCACTGGTGACCGCTCGAGATGGGTAAGATCCTGGCGGAAGGGCAAGGCGAAGTGCAGGAGATGATCGACATCGCCGATTTCGCCGTGGGTCTTTCGCGGCAACTCTACGGGCTGACCATGCACAGCGAGCGGCCGGGCCACCGCATGTACGAGCAGTGGCATCCGCTGGGAATGGTGGGGGTGATCAGCGCCTTCAATTTTCCGGTGGCGGTGTGGTCGTGGAACGCCATGATCGCGGCGGTGTGCGGCGATTGCGTGCTGTGGCGGCCGTCTTCGGAAACGCCGCTCACTGCCATCGCGGTGCAGAAGATCTGCAACCGCGTGCTCGACCGGCACGGGTTGAAGGGCATCTTCAATCTGGTGATCGGGCCGAGCCAGCCGATGGGCGAAGCGCTGATTCACGACCGGCGCATTCCGCTGGTGAGCTTCACGGGATCGACGGAAGTGGGCCGGCACGTGGCGGAAGCCGTCGCCGGCCGCCTGGGGCGCAGCATTCTGGAACTGGGCGGCAACAACGGCATCATCGTGATGGACGATGCCAATCCCGAGCTGGTCCTGCGCGCGGTGCTGTTCGGCGCGGTGGGCACGGCGGGCCAGCGCTGCACCACTACGCGGCGCCTCTTTTTGCAGCGCGGCATCGCCGGGCGGCTGACGCGAGGCCCTGGTGAGCGCCTACCGGCAGGTGAAGATCGGCGACCCCATGGAAGAGAGCACCCTGATGGGGCCGCTGGTGAACCGCCGCGCGGTGGACGACATGATGGACGGCCTGCGGCGCATCCGCGAACAGGGCGGCGAGATTCTGTTCGGCGGCGAGAAGGTGATGGGCAATTTCGTGCAGCCTACCCTGGTGCGGGCGCGTCCCGACATGCCGATTCTGAAAGAGGAGATCTTCGCGCCGATTCTGTACCTGGTGGAATTCGACGATCTGGATGAGGCCATTCACTGGCATAACAACGTGCCGCAAGGGCTTTCCTCGGCTATGTTCACCGGCAGTCTGATTGCAGCCGAAACCTTCCTCAGCCACCGCGGCAGCGATTGCGGCATCGCCAATATCAACATCGGCACCAGCGGCGCGGAAATCGGCGGCGCCTTCGGCGGCGAGAAGGAGACCGGCGGCGGGCGCGAATCCGGCAGCGATGCGTGGAAGGCCTATATGCGCCGCCAGACCAACACCATCAACTGGTCGGCGCAGTTGCCGCTGGCGCAGGGAATCCGGTTTGAGATGTGACGCGGCGGGCGCGCTGCTGCTGGTGAACAATTGAGTCTGCGTTTTGGATCCCGTTCTTCATTGCGCCTGGCGGCCGTACCGTGCGCGGTGGCGCTAGTGGCGTCCGTTGCAATGGGGCAGATGTGGTGGTACGAGTTTCACTCAGGCTCCATTGTGGCCTCGACCACGAATGCCGGCGTTACCGACATTCGGATTACGCGCGGGAAGCAGGAGTGGTGGATCGATCTAACCAGACTGATTCGCGCAAACGATTGCGCATTACCCTACCGCGACAACGAGCCAATCTGTCAGGGATCTCCCAAGGCGCCTTGCCCGGAATGCCGTCGCGAAGTCGCCTTCTTAACATGGGTTGAGCGTCGGCAAAAACTGTATTTTGCGCTGTCGACTGGAGTGGGGTGGGGTGGGGTAAACCGTGGACGATCTTCAATTACAATCTGGTTACCCGGCGTACCTCGCGATTCATCAATACCTGGACAGACGGGTTCGGGTTGAGCACCGTTTCGGCGACCGGTCAATACTTAGCATACGTCAAGGTACACCATTCGGCACCGGTCGGGCCGTGCTTCCCCATGACCGATATCGAGATTTTGGACCTGTGGTCGCATAGCACTGCGAAACCTTCGCTGGTGTTTCCGAAGTTCGACGGCGTGTTTTTTGTCGACAGCCTCAACTGGTCATCCCGCTCCATACTGGAATATGCCGCCAGCCGGCACTTGTCCTTCGCCTGCACTCCGGTTACCGCAGAACCGCCTCTCAAACGCCAAATTGACTTGGCATCTCTGTCATTCCGATAAGGCGTCGGCTCGCGCGCTGGGAGGCATTTTCCCGGAAATCGGTTGCCAGCTTACTCTTCCTCTTCCTGCCCCACTTTGAGCACTGCCAGGAAGGCCTCCTGAGGGATCTCCACGCGGCCCACGCGCTTCATGCGCTTCTTGCCTTCCTTCTGCTTTTCGAGGAGTTTTCGCTTGCGCGAGATGTCGCCGCCGTAACACTTGGCCAGCACGTTTTTGCGCAGCGCCGAAATGGTCTCGCGGGCCACGATCTTATTTCCGATGGCGGCCTGGAGAGCCACTTCGAACATCTGCCGGGGAATCAAACGGCGCAGCCGTGAGATGAGCTCCTTGCCGCGCTCGTAGGCGAAATCGCGGTGCACGATCATGGACAGCGCATCCACCGGTTCGCCGGCCACCAGCACATCCAGCCGCACCATGGGCGAGACGCGATAGCCCGAGAGGTGGTAATCCAGCGACGCGTAGCCGCGCGAAGACGATTTCAGGCGGTCGTAGAAATCCAGCACGATTTCATTCAGCGGTAACTCGTAAGTCAGCAGCACGCGGCCGCCGCCTAAGTACTCGAACTTTTTCTGCTCGCCGCGCTTCTCTTCGAGCAGTTTCAGAATGCCGCCCAGGTACTCCTCGCGGGTGATCACGGTGGCGTCGATGATGGGTTCCTCGATCTGCTTGATCTCGCTGGGATCGGGAAACTTGGTGGGGTTGTCCACTGCGATCCCCTGGCCATCGGTGGTGGTGACGCGGTAGCGCACGCCCGGCGCAGTGGTGATCAGGTCGATATTGAATTCGCGCTCCAGGCGCTCCTGGACGATCTCAAGATGCAGCAGGCCGAGAAAGCCGCAGCGGAAACCGAAGCCCAGGGCCACCGAGTTTTCGGGCTCGAAGCTGAAGGCGCTGTCGTTGAGGCGCAGCTTTTCCAGGGCATCGCGCAGCAGGCCATGTTCGTGGGATTCCACCGGATAGAGGCCCGCGAACACCATGGGCTTGATTTCCTCAAAGCCCGGCAGCGCTTCGGCGGCGGGGTTTTCGTGATCGATGATGGTATCGCCGATCTTGGCGTCCGAAACGGTCTTGATATTGGCGAACAGAAAGCCGACCTCGCCGGCCGAAAGCTCATCGCAAGGAATGGCCTTGGGCGACTGATAGCCCAACTCTTCCACCTCGAACACCTGCCCGTTAGACCACAGCCGGATCTTCAGCCCGCGGCGTAGCCGGCCATCGAAGACGCGCATCAAGATGATCACGCCGCGGTAAGGATCAAACCAGGAATCGAAGATCAGCGCGCGCAATGGAGCTTCGGCCGAGCCGCGCGGCGGCGGCACCAGCATCACAATGTGCTCCAGAATTTCATGGATCCCGGTGCCCTGTTTAGCGCTGGCCAGAACCGCATCGCGGGCGTCCAGGCCGATGATGGTCTCGATTTGTTCGCGAATGCGCTCCGGCTCCGCCGCGGGCAGGTCGATCTTATTGATCACCGGAATGATTTCGAGGTTGTGATGCAGGGCCAGGTAGGTATTGGCCAGGGTCTGCGCCTCGACGCCCTGCGACGCGTCCACCACCAGCAGTGCCCCTTCGCAGGCCTGCAGACTGCGCGAAACCTCGTACGAGAAATCGACGTGGCCGGGTGTATCGATGAGGTTCAACTGGTAGGTTTGGCCATCGTCGGCGCGGTAATTGAGCCGCACGGCGTGGGCCTTGATGGTAATGCCGCGCTCACGCTCCAGGTCCATCGAATCCAGCACCTGGTCCATCATTTCGCGCTGCGACAGGGCGCCGGTGGCTTCCAGCAACCGGTCGGCCAAGGTGGACTTACCGTGGTCGATGTGCGCAATGATAGAAAAATTGCGTATGAATTCGCGATCCATGGGGTGCGGAGGTGCTTCATTTGATTATCCCATATGTGAGGTATGCTTTAGCTTTGCTTTAGCTTGCCCGCCGCCGGGGCCGGTTTGAACGAAAGTGTGACCCGCCGCCGGCCGCGGCGCATTCATCGCCTGCAAACTGCGGCCTGCCAACCAAGCTATAAACTCGAGCCACAAACGCGTGAGGAGCCGCTAACTGATTGAGCCGCAATGGGGTCACAGATGAGCTTGCGCGCATTCCGCGGTAGTCGAGAGGTAAAGCCTTTAGACCAGATCGCGCACGGCACCCGCCGAGATCGGCGTTGAGTCGATGGGGCTCGGAGCCCAGACCGCGCCCGAATTGGCCGAGCCCGCCACCATTTACTGCTTCGCCTCCAGTTCGGCCCACCGCTCGTACAGCGCCCCTACCACCGCCTCGGCTTCCTGCATCCGCTGGTAGCACGCGTGCAACCGCGGGCCGTCGGAAACCACCTCCGGCGACTGCATCTCGGCGCGGATCGCCGCGAGCGTCCCTTCGGCCGCCAGAATGCGCGCCTCCATCTGCTCCCATTCGCGCGCTTCCAGGTAGGACAGCTTCTTGCGGCCGGTAGGCGCGGAAGCGGCCCGCGGCGGTGCGGAATCCTTCTCGGCGCGTGCGGGCTTCTGCGCCACCACGGCTTGCTCCCACTGCCAGTAATCGCCGTAGAGCTGCGCCCCTCCCAGCCCATCCAGGCCCAACACCCCGGTGGAGACGCGATCCAGCAAGTAGCGGTCGTGCGTCACCAGCACCAGCGCGCCGGGAAATTCCATGAGGCTGTCTTCCAATACCTCCAGGGTCGGAATGTCCAGGTCGTTCGTCGGCTCGTCGAGCAGCAACAGATCGGCCGGTTGGAGCATCAGCCGCGCGATCAGCACGCGCGCCTGCTCCCCGCCGGAGAGGCTCGCAATCGGCCGGTCAAGCTGCCCGGCGTCGAACAGGAAACGCTTGGCCCAGCCGGCTACGTGGATCGGCCGGTCGCGGAAAATTACGTGGTCGCCGTGCGCGCCCAGCCCCTCGCGCAGCATTTGGGAACGGTCCAGTTGCTCGCGAGCCTGGTCGAAATACACCGTGCGCAAGGCCGCTGCGCGTTCCACGCGGCCCTCATCGGGCGCCACATCTCCGCCCAGCATCCGCAGCAGCGTAGTCTTGCCCGTGCCGTTGCGGCCTACCAGTCCCAGGCGCGTGCCGGGCGTCAGGGTAAAGCTCAAATCGCGGAACAGCGTGTGGCCGCCCATTTCCTTTGCCACCGCCTCCACCGAAACCAGGCGCTTGGTGCGGCGCCCGGTGGCGGTGAAATCGATCTGGGTGACCCCTTTCACGGCGCGCGCTTCGGTCTGGGAAAGCTCGCGTATCAGGCGGCCAGCCTGGTCGATGCGCGCCTTCGACTTGCCGGTCCGCGCCTTGGGGCCGCGCCGCAGCCATTGCATTTCCCGCCGCACCACGTTCGCCAGCGACTCCTGCCGGCTGGTCTCAGCGAGTAAGAATTCTTCTTTCTTCTCCAGAAAATGGCTGTAACTTCCCTCCACGCGAAAGATACCTTCCGGATAGGCGCGGTCGATCTCCGCCATATCATTTACCAGGTTCTCCAGAAAGTAACGGTCGTGGCTGACCACCACGCAGGCAAACTGCGCCCCGGAAACAAGCTTCTCCAGCCACAGGATACCTTCGATATCCAGGTGGTTGGTAGGTTCGTCGAGAAACAACAGGTCCGGCTGCCGGGCCAGTTCGCGGGCGATCGCCAGGCGGCGCTTCCACCCGCCCGAAAGGGATTCGGTCCGCGCCGACCCGTCCGCAAAGCCCCCGCGCCCGAGCGCCAGGTTGATACGCGCCGCGCGCTCGGCATCCTCCAGGCGCTCCTCCGCCAGTGCCGCGCCGATCACTTCCGCGGCCGTGATTCCCTCAGGAAATACGGCCTCCTGCGGAACGTAGCCCACCCGCGTATTGCGGCGCAGGGAGACGGAGCCGGAATCCGGCTCCATCAAACCGGCCAGAATCTTCAGCAGCGTGGATTTGCCGGCGCCATTGGGCCCGATCAGCCCCAGCCGCTCGCCTTCCGAAATGCCCAGTGAGATATTTTCGAACAGCCGCCGCGAACCGAAACTCTTGCTCAGCGAGGTGCAGCTTTCCAGCAGCGCCATGTCCTAAAACACCATGTCGCCCGGCCGCCGGCGGTGCTTTTTACACCAATCCAGATAGAGCCTGCCATAACTGGCGGTAATATAGTCAGGTTCCGAGTAACCCAGCCTCCTGGCCGTCCGGTCAATCCACGCCGGAGAACCTTCTAACTCGATGTAAGTACCGATCGGCGTCTCATCCACGGTTGCCGTTCCGCCTCCGGCAGCCTGCCGCAGTTCGGTGCGGTACTTCTGATAACGGAACATCGGCCGGAAGCCCAGCCGGTCCAAAATCGTGGCCATCATTTCCGGGCTGGAGATTCCCGTCTCCAACTCTTCCCGGCTCTTGTGTTTGGAGGGCAGCGGCGGGCCCTTATAAGTCATCGTCCCGCTGCTCCCGGTACGCCGCACACGCAGCAAGCGCTCCGCCTTACGCAGCTCCAGTATGGGCGAATCGAAGACTGTATTGTCCTCGAATATCCGGCGCTTCGACACCCTAAAGCCCGCCGCGCGCAACCGTCTCCGCGCCTCTTCGGCATCCGGCAAAGCCAATTTGATTTCGATTTCCAGGTTATTGTTCCGGCTCGCCTTCATGGTGTTCCCGGAAATCCTGATCGATGGCCTTGCGCCCGCGAAACCCTTCATCCATTCCGTGCCAGAACTCAATGGCGCTTTCTCCCAGGCGCCAGCAGAGATACACGTCCACGCCGCGAAAACGCGTGGGGAAATCGACCAGCCCGATATCCAGGTCTTTCACTACGCAGCCCAATTCCTGCACGCGCTCGATGGTCTCCCGTAAGTTCTGCGCGGCCGAATCGCGGTGTTTCCGGGCCTCGCGCGCCCGATCCCGGTCCACGTTCATGCCGCCCATTAACATCACCTTCTCGGTGAACGACTGAATGGCGCTCTCAGCTTGCTGGTATTCGCCCTTGCGCGCCACCGCGTCGCGCATCAGGCGTTCCACACGCGGGATGAGGCGCTGCGCCTCCGCAAGATTGAAGCGTCTGGACATCAGCAGTCGGTTCCGAAGAATATGCGACGAGGCATCCCGATTATACCAGCCGGGCTACATGGAATAGTGCGATGCCACGTACTCATTCATAATGCCGATAAACTCCGCCACAATGCGATCGCCCTTCAGCGTGGTCATCAGCCGGCCATCGACATACACCGGCGCCTTCGGCTCTTCGAAGGTGCCCGGCAGCGAAATCCCTATGTTGGAATGCTTGGATTCTCCCGGACCGTTCACCACGCAGCCCATCACCGCCACCTTCATGGTCTCCACTCCCGGATGGCCGGTTTTCCACACCGGCATCTGCCCGCGAATGTAAGTTTGAATCTGGTCGGCCATCTCCTGAAAAAAGGTGCTCGTGGTGCGCCCGCAACCCGGGCAGGCGGTGACCTGGGGCGTGAAACTGCGAATGCCCAGCGATTGCAGAATCTGCTGCGAAACGATCACCTCTTCGGTACGGTCGCCGTTGGGCAGCGGGGTAAGCGAGGTGCGGATGGTGTCGCCGATGCCCTCCTGCAACAGCGGCGCCAGCGCGGCGGTGGTGGTGACGATGCCCTTGCTGCCCATGCCGGCCTCGGTCAGGCCCAGGTGCAGCGCGTAATCGCAAACCTTCGCCAGCGCACGGTACACGTCGATCAGATCCTGCACGCCGCTGACTTTGGCGCTGAGGATGATCTGGTCCGAGCGCAGCCCGTAGCGCTCGGCCGCCTGCGCCGATTCGATGGCGCTCGCCACCATGGCGTCCATCGTCACCTCGCGGGCGTCTTTGGGTTCCGCGAGCTGCGCGTTCTCGTCCATCATGCGGGTGAGCAGCGCCGAATCCAGAGATCCCCAGTTGACCCCGATGCGCACCGGGCGCTGGTTCTCCACGGCCACTTCGATCATGGTGCGGAAGTTGTCGTCGGTCTTGCGGCCGATATTGGCGTTGCCGGGATTGATGCGATACTTGGCCAGCGCGCGGGCGCACTCGGGATATTTCTTGAGCAGGATGTGCCCGTTGTAATGGAAGTCGCCGATGATCGGCACGCGCACGCCGAACTTATCCAGCGTATCGACAATCTTCGGAACTGCCGCGGCGGCCTGCTCGGTATTCACCGTCACTCGCACTAACTCCGAACCAGCGCGCGCCAGCGCCATCACCTGGTTCACCGTGCCGGGCACATCCACCGTATCGGTATTGGTCATGGATTGAACCACGATCGGATAGTCGCCCCCGACCTTCACGCCCCCCACATCCACCACGTACGCCTTGCGGCGTGCTGCCACAGCCATCGATTTCCTCCGTTGGAATCTTAATTTTAGCAGTCCGCCCTTGGGAAACCGGCGCCGTCCCCAAATCGGCGCATGACCGGCGCCGATCGGCGCATTTGACAACCGCGGGCCCAATCGGCGATACTTCCATCGGTAGACGATGGGAAAGCCTCCGAACCCCGTTGAGCTGCTGCCGGGAACCCTCGACCTGCTCATCTTGCGAACTCTGCTGCCGGGTCCCATGCACGGCTACGGAATCGCGCGCCGCGTGCAGCAGGTTTCCGGCGATGTGCTGCAGGTGGGAGAAAGCTCGCTCTATCCGGCGCTCCAGCGTCTCCTGCTCAACGGCTGGGTCAAGGCGGAGTGGGGCGCTTCGGAAAACAACCGCCGCGCCCGGTATTACACCCTGACGGCGGCGGGGCGCAAGCAACTGGCCGCCGAGCGCGAAGAGTTCGCCCGCATCGTCGGCGCTATTCAGAAGGTCCTCGACACCGCATGATTGGCTCGCTCCAAGCGCAAGTGTTCCGCGCCTGGCGCCGGTTCGCGTTTCGCTCGCGCCGGGAACAGCTTTACCGCGACTTGGCCGAGGAAATTGAGTTTCATCGGTCCATGGCGCAGGCCGAAAACCGCCGCGCCGGCATGGCCGCCCGGGATGCCGCCGATTCCAGTAACCGCCAACTGGGCAATATCACCATGGCAACGGAGGAGTGCCGCGATATGTGGAGCTTCGTTGCATTCGAGAGGCTGTTGCAGGATGTGCGTTTCGCCATCCGCATGTTCCGCAGCACTCCTGGGTTTACGGCCGTCGCCGTGCTTTCGCTGGCCATCGGAATCGGCGGCAACGCGGCCATCTTCAGCCTGGTGGACAACCTGCTGGTGCGCCCGCTGCCTTACCGCCAGCCCGGCAGTCTGGTTCGCGTCACCGGCATTTATCCGCGGGCCGCCATGCCGTTTTTTCAACAGCGGAGCCGCACGATGAACCTCGCCGCCGTCAGCATGGGTTCCGAGTACAACCTCACAGGGCACGGCGAGGCCATCCGCATTTCCGCCAGCGAGGCTTCCGCGAATCTGTTTTCGGTTCTCGGCGCCCCCGTGGCACGCGGTCGCGGCTTTGAACCCGGCGAGAACCTGCCCGGCCGCGATAGCGTCGCCATCCTCAGCGATGCTCTGTGGAAACTCAAGTTCGGCGCAGATCCGGCCGTGCTGGGCCGCGTCATCACTCTGAACGGCATCAACCGGCAAATTGTCGGCATCATGCCGCCGGGCTTCAGCTTCCCTTCCGCGAATGTGGACGCGTGGGTGCCGCTGCGGCTCGACTCCACCAATTTCCTCCAGTACTGGGGCGGCGAATTCGTGCCGCTGGTCGGCAGGCTCCAGCCGCGCGTCTCGCTGCAGCAGGCGCAAGGCGAGGTGCCTGCGCTGGTGGCACAATTCCGGAAGACGTTCCCTTACCCTATGTCGCGCGAATGGAATGCTGTCTCGGGGGCCATTCCCCTGCAGCAGGATCTGGTGGGCGACGTTCGCATGCGGCTGATCATCCTGCTTTCCTCAGTGGGTTTGGTGCTGCACATCGCGTGTGCCAACGTGGCCAGTCTGCTTCTGGCGCGCGCCACCACGCGCCGCCGCGAAATCGCCTTGCGCGTGGCATTGGGAGCGGGCCGCGCGCGAATCGTGCGGCAGGTGCTCACGGAAAGCATCCTGCTGGCCCTGGCCGGCGGCAGCCTTGGAATCCTCTTGGGAATCGGCGCTCTTTCCATCTTCAAGTCCGCCCTGCCGGCCTCCACGCCTGGCCTCGCGGCGGCCGGAATCGACTGGAGAATTTCCGGAACCATGGCAGCCCTCGCTCTGCTTACCGGAATCTTCTTCGGGATTGCGCCGGCACTGAGCGCTTCGCGGATCGAGCTTGCCGAATCTATCCGCACAGGCAGCCAGCGCTCCACCACCACCGCCTGGGCGCAACTGCGCACCGGGCTGATTGGAGCCGAGGTCGCCCTCACAGTAGTGCTGGTGATCGGAGCCGGCCTGCTGATGCGAAGCTTGTACACGCTATAAAAGACAAGCTGAATGATTTTGCGCATCCGTTCCGCAATATCACAGCTCACTTCCGGCAGCAATGCCGTGTCTTGTAAATGGTCCTTTGCGCCACGTTGCACAAAGGTTAGGTTTTGACAGAGTGAATTTTTCGCCACTTACGCTTGATGATGGTCCCGCCGAGGCCAAGCAGGCCGGTACCGAACAGAAGGAGGGAGCTTGGCTCGGGGGCGGCGGTTACGTTCACATTTCCGTCGATCTGAAAGGAGTTCGGAGACGTTCCGAGAATGCCGTTCTCGTATTCCGTCGAGGGTGCGCAGCCCGGTACACCGCATGTTACGTCCCAGAAAACCGGGGGCCCGAAGTTAGGCCTGATACAGTGGCCGCGCCCTCCAGCGTAAGGTAGTAGGTGCCCGCCGATAGGTCCAGGCTACCGAGTGAGAAGCTGGCCGCGAAGATGGCGTAGTTGTCATCGGCAGAGTCCTCCAAGAAACTGGTGGACAAACTCACTCCCGACCCGGAGCCCTCCACCGTACCGCCGCCTGAGGGTGAAATGGAGATGACCCAATTCAGCGTGCTCGGGGTGTCCGCGGGGTCTACCCATAGACCGATATTCGACACTGTGTCCAGCGTCGAACCGGAGGAGATCGTGAAAGAATCACTAATCTCATATCCCTCGTTGATGTAGTTGCCGCCGAGGATGCCATTGATCGCGCCGTCGGAATACAAAACGGTATTAGACCAGGCGGGCAGGGCCGCAAGACTCGCAAGCACCGCCGCTTGCAAAGCGCAAAACACCAACCGAGTGTGTCTCACTTTTTGCCGCCTTTCCCGTAAATTTAAGACGAGCTCCCCGCACTGCGCGTTACTCGGAAAATTGCGCAATAGGTTCGGTTGGGTACTATAAGTACTATAGGTTGTAGATCAGAAGGAAGCGCCGTTCTCACTGCACAGCCTGACTTTTCTGTCTTTTGACAAGTGTCAAATTCATCACCGACGGACAACGACCTGGCCGCGAAGCTCAAGACCGCTCAACAGAACGTGCAGCGGCTTGAAAAAGGGTGGCAGCGTCCCGTCCACCGACGCCCTGCTGCGCATTACCAAGGCGGACCGGGCACAAGCTCGTAATCACGTTCAGCCGCAGTCTCTAAATGGGTAAGTTTTGAACCATTCACGAAATGCCTGCAAACAGGCCACTTGACGCGTGTCAAATGTCAGGTTCAAAATAGGGCGATGAAATACGGCTATGCCCGCGTCTCGACCGACGACCAGAACCCAGCCCTGCAACTCGCGGCGTTGAAAAAGGCCGGATGCCAAACCGTTTTCAAAGATGAGGGATTGTCGGGAGCCACGACCAAGCGCCCTGCCCTTCTCCGTTGTCTGAAGAAGCTGGAACACGGCGACACGCTCATTGTGTGGAGGCTCGACCGACTGGGCCGCAGCCTGCGCGACTTGATAACGATGCTCGACGACCTCCGCGCCCGTAGCGTGAAATTCCATTCGCTCACTGAGGCAATCGACACGGCGACGCCAACGGGCCGCGCCATGTGGCAGATGATCGGCGTTCTGGCTGAACTCGAAAGGTCACTCATCTCAGAACGCACCCGCGCAGGTGTGAAGGCTGCGCAGCGCAGAGGTGTGAGGTTTGGCCGGAAAGCGAAACTCAGCGCCGAGCAGATCGACCACGCCCGCAAGCTGATCGACAAAGGCGAAGCCCGCCGGTATGTGGCCGATCTCCTGAATGTGGGCCGCTCGACGCTTTACCGGGCGCTCAGCTCCTAACAGGATGATGAAAAAGTAAGATTGGCGATGTCCCAAGCCGACCCCGGCTTTGCCGCCCAGCACATTCTCACGGTGCGCATCAGCCCCAACCAATCCGCCTGCACTCAGCGCGCCGCGTGCATCGCGCTTTACGCTCGCCTTCTCGGGAGCGCGCGCGGCATCGCCGGTGTTGAGGATGCTGCGGTCGCCAACACCCTTCCGCTGGATGCGCAGCAGCCTACTCTCGCCGTCGACGTGGAAGGGCATCCCAAAACGGCCGATCATCCGGCTCCGCTGTTCTGGGCCGGCGCCATCGACCCGGACTACATTCGCCTGATGCACATACCGCTCGTTGCCGGCCGCGAATTCACCGCGGCCGATGGCGCGCAATCCGCCCCGGTCCTGCTGATCACCACATCTACCGCCAGGCATTTCTGGCCCGGCGAAAACCCCATCGGCAAGCACATCAAAACCACCGGCGAAGCACGCTGGCGGACCATCGTGGGGGTGGTAGCGGATGTCCGCCAGTTCGGCCTCGGCAAGGAGCGGCCGGATTTTATCCCCGGCGCCATGTACATGCCGTATTCCCAGTCCGTGCGCGAGAACGGCCAGATCGATGCGGCGATGACCCTGCTGGTGCGGACCCACAGCGATTCCGCACGCGTCGCCCGCGATATTCGCAGTCTGGCGGAGCAGCAGGATCCCGACGCGCCGGTTGGCCCCGTCCTGCCGCTCGAAACTCTGCTTACCGGATTGATCGCCGATTTCCGTTCCACCATCGGCGTATTCCTAAGCTTCGCGGGAGCCGCCATTTTACTGGCCGCCATCGGCATCTATGGCCTGGTTTCCTATTGGGTCACGCAGCGGACCTTTGAAATCGGCGTGCGCGTGGCCCTGGGCGCCACCCGGGGCGGCATTGTTTCGATGGTGCTGGCGCAGGGCGTGCGCGTGGCGCTGTATGGTGCCGGAGCGGGGTTGGTCGCGGCGCTCGCCGTGACGCGCTTTCTGGCCAGCCTGCTCTACGGCGTAACCGCCACCGACCCGCTGACGTTTGCGGGTGTCACGGGACTTGTCTTGGCCGTCACCGTCGCCGCCACGGTTTTCCCGGCCCTCCGGGCCGCCCGCATCGATCCGATCCTGGCGCTGCGAGTGGATTGAACCGGCGCGAAGACCGCAGCATCCTGCGTCATCGCCTCGCAGGCGCCGCCCGCCGCTGCATCCCGCCGCGCTCCGTGAGACGCCCGCCTGCGTGCGATTGCGTGTAAAGTAGACCCAAAGGGGGTTTCGCTATGTCGCGGCTGCGGGCTTTATTGCTTCTGGGTTTCGTCTTTCTGGGCGGCCTCGCCCTATTCGTTTCGCGTTCCGACGCCAATCCCGAAACCGTGCGCAAAGTGGTTCCGGGTGTCTGGTTTCGCGAAGGCGATATCGATCAGGGTCACTGCAATAACATCATCATCGAGATGAAGGACTATCTCATCGTGGTGGACGCCAACTTTCCCAGCGGCGCGCGTGCCGCCATGGCGGATGCCCGCCGCATCTCACCCAAGCCGGTAAAGTACGTGTTCGATACCCATCACCACGGCGATCATCTCTACGGCAATCCCATTTGGACCCAGGCCGGCGCCACCACCATCGCCTTCAAACAGGTAGGCGAGGAGTTGAAGCGCTTCGAGCCGGCCCGCTGGCAGGCCGCCGCCAAAACCCGCCCCGATGTGGCCGAACTCCACCGCGACGGCCCCGAGCCTCCCAAGCAGGATATTGACGAGCCACTCTACGTTCTCTCCGATGGCACGCGCAAGGTGGAGTTTCGCTACTTCGGTTGGGCCCACACCCGCGGCGATGGCTTTGTGTACCTGCCCAAGGAACAGGTGCTCTGCTCCGGCGATGCCGTGGTCAACGGCCCCTACAACAGCACTGCCGACGCCAACATCGGCAATTGGCCGGTAGTGCTTCAGGCGGCCGGGAAACTGAAGGTGAAGTATGTGCTGCCGGGCCACGGCATGATGGGCGGCCGCGAACTAATCACCGGGCAGGCGCAGTTTATGACCGAGTTATACAAAGCCGTGAAGGCCGGAGTAGATCAGCATAAGTCGGTAGAGGATTTGCAGGCTTCCATCCAAATGCCGCGCGCGGTTGAAGGGTGGGTCAGCGAGGCTTCGCTGAAGCAGCAGGTCCACGACGCTTTCGAGGAGATCAGCCAGGGCAAGCCGCGGGGATCCCTGCAGCAGTAACCATCGCGCCGCGGAACGGGTTCAGCACGCCTCTATGCGGCGCGGCCGACCGCAACCGGCTTTCGACGACCAGCCACACCGATCTACGCGCCGCAACCGGGTTTCGTGGACCAGCCGACCGCAACCGGCTAGCCGCAGACCGGCGCGTCGCGGACCGGCCGCGAGCAGGCCGGCTCTTCGCCAACCGCCGCGCCGTGGCACGAGCCGGTCGGCCCAGCGCAACCGGCTCTCGCGGACCGGTTTTCCCGGCGACCGCGCGCCGCAACCGCCCCCACGGGCGGGTTCCGCGGCCTGCTAAAATCCAAGACACCCGTTAGCCGGAGAATCCATGAGAAACCTGTTTCTGACGCTTCTGCTTTCGTTGATGGCGCCGCCGCTGCTCGCCCAGGGCGCGCCGCCCCAAGGGGCTCCGGACCAGCCCTACGCCATCGAGTACTATTACAAGGTGCAATGGGGCCATCAGCAGGAATTTTTGAACCTCTTCCTGAAGAACCATTACCCCCTGCTGCAGAAGATGGTCGAGAGCGGCCGTATGATCTCGGTGAAAATCGAGACACCCGCCAACCACATGACCGAAGATTCGCGTTGGGATTACCGCGTCACCATCCGCTTCAAAAACTCAACTCTGGCCACTACCGCCAATCCGGATGAAGAGCGCGTGATCAAACAACTCTGGCCCGACCAGGCCACTTACCAGCGCGAAGAGCAGCGCCGCTTCGAAATTCTGCTGGCCCACTGGGATCTCCCAGTGACCGATATCACGCCCGCGAAAAAATAGCCGTGGCAGCCGGGTCGGAACGCCCAGCCGCAGCCCGCGCACCGCCGGTGTATGCAACTCGTTGGCCGTGCCGTCCGTAAATTGTAATATGCGGTCGGTTTTGCCGTTATTGGCCTGCCTGGCGGTCTCCGCATTCTCCCAGGCCGGCGGAGGAGAGGACCCGCGGGAGATCGTTCGGCGCTCTGTGCAGCTCGATCAGGCCAACTGGCTCCGCATGGCCGATTACACCTGGGTGATGCGGCTGCGCGAGCGGCATTTCGATTCGCACAACCAGGTTACCTCCGAGCACAGCGAGGCTTGGGATAACTTCATTCTGGATGGCCAGCCCTTCCAGCGCACCCTGGAGCGCGATGGGAAACCGCTTCCGGCCACGGAGAAACAGAAGCAGGAGCAGAAGCTGGATAAGGCCGCCGCCAAGCTGGAAAGCGAAACTCCCGAACAAAAGCAGCGCCGCGCTGCCGATTATCAGGGGACCCGCCGCCATGAGCGCGCCTTTCTGCTGGAGATCCCCGACGCCTTCGATTTCCGCCTGGAAGGAAGCGCCCAGATTGACGGCCAGGATGTGTGGGTCGTCTCCGGCAGGCCCAAACCCGGATACCACCCCAGGAGCCGCGAAGGCGCCGCGCTCCTGAAAATCCACGGCAAGATGTGGATTGCCAAAGCCGGATACCAGTGGGTCCGGGTGGAAGCGCAAACCACCCAGACCATCTCCTTCGGATGGTTTCTGGCCCGTCTGAATCCTGGAGCCAAACTGGTACTGGAGGAGGAACTGGTCAACGATGAACTCTGGCTGCCCAAGCGCGAGTACATGATCGGCAGCGGCCGGATCGGGCTGGTCAAGCGGGTCGCGGAGGACGCCGAAATCACCTGGAACAATTACAAGAAGTTCCACGTGGAATCCAAAATGACCCCGAGCGGCCCAGGTGGGCCGTAGACGGCCATCCGGCTTGCGGCGCAGCACGCATTAGAATGGAGGGATGAAAGCCGCGCTTTTTTTACTGGCCTTGTCTCTGTGCCTCTCGGCCCAATCGGTGGGCACCGCACCGGGGATCAACAGCGATCTGCAAAGCCTCCGTGCGGGCGCATCCCCCACCCCGGCCTTCACGCGCCAGGTGGGCGCCCACATTCTAATGCTGGCGGAGAGAACCCACGAGCCGAAACCGCCCACCCTGCAACGGTTCTCCGAAAGCCTGGTGGCCGCGCTGGCCGGTCATTCGCCGGCCCGGGAAGACATCGACCGGCTGGCCGGCGATATCGAAGAGGTCCTTCAAAGCGCCGGCACCTCCACCGCCGGCTTCCAGCAGACTATCCAGGACTTTGAGAAGCACCTCATGCGCGCCGGCGTGCCCGCAGTCCGGTCGCACCTGGTAGCGTCCAACCTGGAGCACATCGGCCGCGAGGTTCGGGGCCCCGAAGACGCTCCGGTTCAGCCGCCCTTGTCCAGTGCGAAATAACGCCACGCCTGGCGGGGAGGATCTAGTAACCCTCTACCGGCGTGCTTTCGCGGAGTACGGGAGCCGGGCCCTCTGGAACATGCGGGCCGTCGAGAATCCGGCTCCCGCCGATGTATTGGCCATTACTCGTGCGTTGAGAACCCACGGCGGCATGCCAGGCCGCCGCCTCGCGGAGCAAATCGAGAGCCTTTGCCGTGCCTCTCACTAAGCTGCAATCGTATGTACTGCGTCTGCTTGCGAAGGAACGCGGCCCCGCGTTAAACCGCGAGGGCCCTCGCTTCTCGGGAGATATCGACATTTTTCAAGACTCGGAGCGTCGCCTGGAATCTGCCGTTGCAGCCGATGCCAAAGCCCTGGCCGATGCCGGCCTAGCCGTCTCATGGACCAGGATCCAAAGCGGAAAGCGGGAAGCCGAGGTTGAGGGTCTTGGCGAAAGGATGCGGCTGGAGTGGGTCCAGGACAGCGCCTTTCGCTTCTTTCCCTCACAGCGCGATGAGCTTTTCGGTTATGTACTGCATCCCGTTGACCTCGCCACGAACAAAGCATCCGCCGCCGCAGACCGGCGCGAACCCCGTGACGTGGTCGATCTCCTGACCATCCACGAGACGATTCTCCCGCTGGGAGCGGTGATCTCAGCGGCGGTGGGGCGCTTTCCCGGACAATCCCCGGAAGAGATGCTTTCCGACATTCGGCGGCACAGCCGGTTTACCGCCGAGGAATTTCGTGTCCTGGCGATGGCGCTGCCGATCGACGTGCCGCTTATTCACCGCCGCATCCGCGACATGCTTGAGGACGCGGACCAATTCATCACCCGGATTCCCAGCGATGCTGTGGGCTTGGTCTTTTTGGAGGGCGGAAAACCCGTACAGCCCCAGATCGACGCTCTGGGCAGATACCAGCGCCGTGCCGGAGCAGTGGGCGGCGTTTGGCCCTCTTCGCCGGAGATTGACAGCGCGATGCTGGAGCGCTACGGCGAGAAGCCCCCCGGCGACCACGGGAAGTAAAGTCGCAGCTTCCGTTGCCGACCCAGCCTCGTGCTCCCTCCTCACCCCACATCCGGCAGCAGAAACCGCGCCGGCCGCTTAG
Source organism: Bryobacterales bacterium (assembly GCA_963803725.1). Taxonomy (GTDB): domain Bacteria; phylum Acidobacteriota; class Terriglobia; order Bryobacterales; family Bryobacteraceae; genus JOPF133. Next base: position 59,836 of record CAWDOH010000004.1, read on the forward strand.
CCGCCTGCGCTACTCCCTCCGCCGCCAGGTAGCCGCTGCGCACGGCGCCTTCCATGGTCGCGGGCCAGCCGGTGCGCGTCCAATCGCCGGCCAGAAATACTTTCGGCAGGCCCGATTCGGGCGTGGGCCGCAGGCTCTCGGTCTCCGGCGCCGCCGAAAACGTCGCCCGCTGTTCCTTGATCACCCGCGCCTTCAGCAGATGGGCATCCTTCACCCGCGGGAAGTACAACCGCAGGTCGCCGATGGCGATGTCCACAATTTCCTGCCGCGAAAGGTTGGTCAGGTCGCGCGACGCGCTCACCACCAGTTGCAGATAACGGCCTGCGTCTTTGTTGAACATCCACTGCATGGTGCGGTCCAGCAGCGTAGCGTGCGGCAGCGTGGTGATCTCGCGGTCGAACCACAAGTGTACGCCGGTAATCGGCGAATGTTCGAAGTGCGGTGTCTCCAGCCCCACCGCCTCCAGGCGCTCGAAGGGCAGCGCGCAGATGTAATGGTCCGCCGTGCGCCGCTCGCCCGCCACCACGAATCCGCCCTCGTCAATACGTTCCACCGGGCTACGAAAGTGGAAGTGCACGCTCCCCAGCCGCTTCCACGCCGCCTCGCTGTAGAGTTGGCCCAACGGCACCGAGGGTATCCCCATCTCGTAGGAATCGGCGCGCGCCAGAAAGCCCAGCCAGAACACCTGAAAACCGTGCATCGCCGCCATGCGGTCCAGGTCTTCGTTCACCGCGCTCACCAGCACCTGGCGCCAGAAGCGGTCGATGGCGTGCGGCGTCTGGCGCTTCTGCAACAGCCAGTCGAGCATGCTGATGCGGTCCAGGTCCTTGCGCCGGGTGCGTTCGCGGCGCAGGGCAAACAGGGCCCGCGCGATGCCGGTTTTATCGGCGCGGCTCAGGCAATGCATGCGCAGGAACGCGCCGGTGAAATGGAACGGCGCCGGCAGCCGGCCGCGCCGCAATATCGAAATCCGCCCGCCGGGTTCCAAAAAATAAAACTCGCGGTAGAAACGGATGCGGTCGCGCATGCCCAGGCGCTCGTAGAAATTTAACAAGTTGACGCAGCAGCGCAGCAGGATATGCTGGCAGTTGTCGATGATTTCCGGCTCGTCGGCCGAGTCGCCCTTCAGCTCGCCCGGTACGGTATAAGATGTGGCGCGGCCGCCCAGAAACGGTCGCGATTCGAACACTTCCACTTGAAATCCGGCGCCGCCCAGGGCTGCGGCTGCCGCCAGACCGGCCAGCCCGCCACCCGCAATCAGCACCTTCGGCACATAGCTATTGGTATCCGGCACGTAAGCGTTTATCCGTTGACTTTTGACAGATAGACGAAGATTCCAGAGTTTAGTTCCTACGATTCTTTGTGCGCCAGTAGCGCGCGAATGGTGTCCATGCTGTCGGCATCCTCGGCGTGCTTGTCGTGCCGCCATCGCGCCATGCGCGGAAACCGCACCGCAATCCCCGAACGGTGGCGCGAAGAAAGCTGAATCCCCTCAAAAGCCAGCTCGAAAACCAGCTCCGGCTTCACCGCGTGCACCGGCCCGAAAGTCTGAATGGTATTGCGGCGCACAAATTCATCCACTTCGCGAATCTCTTCGTCACTCAAGCCCGAGTAAGCCTTGGCGAAAGGAACCAGCTTGCCCTGGTCCCATATGCCGAAGGTGTAGTCGGTGAATAAGCTGGCCCGCCTGCCGCTTCCCGGCTGCGCATAGATGAGCACCGCATCCACCGAATACGGGTCGATTTTCCATTTCCACCAGTCGCCGCGCCGCCGTCCCACGCGATAGGTTGAGCCGCGCCGCTTGAGCATGAAGCCTTCCACCTTGCGGGCGCGCGATTCGCCGCGCAGCGTCCGCAACTCCTTCCAGGTGGCCCCCTCCACCAGCGGCGAAAGCACCAGACTGCCCGCGGTCGGCGCCAGCTTTTCCAGGTGCGCCCGCCGCCATTCCAGGGGCTGCTCGCGCACGTCCTGGCCGCCCCATTCCAGCAGGTCGAACGCCATCAGCACCACCGGCACATCCGCCAGAATGCGCGCCCCCAGCACCTTGCGTCCGATGCGCCGCTGCATCTGCGCAAACGGCAGCGGCACACCGTCCTTCCACGGCAGCACTTCGCCATCGATGGCCGTGCCTTCAGGCAGCCCCGCGGCCATGGCCTCCAGTTCGGGGAAGCGGCCGTTCATGAGATCCTCGCCCCGCGACCATACGAAAACCTTCCCCTGCCTGCGCAGCAACTGCGCCCGGATGCCGTCCCACTTCCATTCCACCTGCCAACCGGCGGGGTCGCCCAAATCCTCCACTTCCCCCTCTAACGGATACGCCAGAAAGAAGGGGTAAGGACGCGAAATATCGGATTCGGCCATTTCCGGCGCCACCAACCGCTGCCAGAACGCCGCGGAAGGCTGCCAATCGCCCATCAGCCGGTGCGAGACCGTTTCGGCCGGAAGGCCGCTGAACGCCGCGATGGCGCGCACCACCAGGTTCTGCGACACCCCCACGCGAAATTCGCCCGTGATCAGCTTGTTCCAGGCGAAGCGCTGGGCCTCGTCCATTTCGCGCCACGCCGCCACCAGCCGCGCGCGGCGCAGGGCATCGTCGGCCGTGGCCAGCGGCAGCAGCCGCGATTCCACCCAGTAATGCAGCGGCAGATCCGTTCCGCCGCCCGCCGAGCCTTCCTGCGGCGCGTGGGCCGGCAGCAGCAGCGCAATGGTCTCGGCGAAATCGCCCACCGCGTGATAGCAATCCGCGAACAGCCACTCCGGGACATCCGCTTCGGCCATCGCCCACTCGGCCAGCTTGCGCGATTCCAGCAGCCGTTTCGGCCGCCGCCCGATCAGAAAGTGTACCGCCCAAGCCGCATCTTCAGGCGGCGCCTTGCGGAAATATTCGCTAAGCGCCGCGATTTTGGCGGTGGTCTTGGTGGTTTCATCGAGTGCCTGGTACAGTTCCGCGAAGGCCTTCATGCCTCATCCTCCGCGTAATGCGCCTCAATCCCCACCGAGGCGCGGCCGTGCTCGGCCAGCCAGCGCACCAGCGGCGACGTCTGGCCGTGCGTCACCCAGATAGTCTCCGCGCGCGTCTGGTCGATGGCCGCCAGCAGCCCCGGCCAGTCGGCGTGGCTCGAAAGCACGAAGCCGCGGTCGAGCGTCCGCCGCCGCCGCGGCCCGCGGATGCGCATCCATCCCGAAGCCATGGCGTGGGAAGCATGCGCCCACGGCCGCAGCCAGGTATCGCCATGGGCCGCGGGCGGCGCCAGCACCAGTTCCGCGTTTCCGCCGCCTTCCTCCGCGGCGGCAGCCAACTGGACGCCCTGGGCGCGGTAGTGCCGGCTGAAGCGTTCGATCTCCGGATGCACCGCCATCGGCCCGATCGACCCATCCAGCAAAGCCAGCAGCCGCTGCGCGATACCCGGCGCCTGGGCATACAGCACGCTGGCCCGGCCCGCTTCGCGATTGCCGCGCCACCAGGCGTGGATGGAGGCCAGCACCTCGGCCTGCGCCGGCCAGCGGAAGATGGGCAGCCCGAAGGCCGCTTCGGTTATAAAGGTGTGGCAGACCACCGGCTCGAACGCTGCGCAGGTGGGGTCGGCCTCCAGTTGGTAATCGCCCGACACCACCCACACCTCGCCGCCCTGTTCCACGCGAACCTGCGCCGATCCCAGAATGTGTCCCGCCGGGTGGAGCGAAAGGCGTGCACCGCCGATCGTCAGCGGCTGGCCGTAATCAAGCGTTTGCACCGCCGCCTCCGGCCCCAGCCATTCGCCTAGCAGCGCCACGCCGCTCGCGGCCGTCAGATAGCTGTGCGATCCGCGCTGCACCCGGTCCACATGCGCATGGGTGATCACTGCGCAATCCACCGGCGCCCACGGATCGATGTAGAAGTCACCTGCCGCGCAGTAAATGCCGGCAGGGCGTAGTTCGAGGAGCGGCACGGCCTATTGCGGCCCAGGCGCATCCCACACTACCGCCCGTAACCGGCCGGCGGCAATCTTCGCGGGACGCACCATACAGCTATGATACCCGCCAGCCGCCGGCCGTTATCTGCTCCTCTCGGACACGTCACCGCGGACAACGACCCGCGCCAAGCCTCTGCCTAGCCGATTCGGTTCACCCGCGGCGCGTCCCGGTTGGTCGCGGCTGCGGCTGTACGGGAGCGGCCCCGCGCACCACGGATCCCTCGGCCCGCTCCCAGATGCCCGACGCCGCTTTGTCAGCGGGGCCGGGGACCGGGCACTGCCTTCGGCTTGGGACTGTTGGTCATCACCGACCCGCAGACGGGCCAACTACCGCAGTCCGCCGGGACGTTCACTTGGGGCGGTGTCTGGTTTTTTCTAGTGGGCGGAGTTGCGCGCCGCCACTTACGCCGGCCTGTAACGCGCAGCGCCCTACTCGATGCGCACCAGCGGTTCCACCACCCCGCCATTGGCCGCAGCTGCGGCGGCCTCTTCGGGCGTGAACGCCTCCACCTTGGCCGAAATATTCATGGAGCAGAACTTCGGTCCGCACATGGAGCAGAAGTGCGCGTCCTTGAAGCCTTCATCGGGCAGCGTTTCGTCGTGCATGGCGCGCGCCGTTTCGGGGTCCAGCGAGAGAGCGAACTGGCGGTTCCAGTCGAAACGGTAGCGGGCCCGCGAGAGGTCGTCGTCGCGATCGCGGGCGCCGGGACGATGCCGGGCCACATCGGCCGCGTGCGCCGCAATCTTATACGCGATGATGCCGGCCTTCACGTCCTCACGGTTGGGCAGCCCCAGGTGCTCCTTGGGAGTCACGTAACAGAGCATGGAAGCGCCGTACCAGCCGATCATAGCCGCGCCGATCGCCGAGGTGATGTGGTCGTAGCCCGGCGCGATATCCGTCACCAGCGGTCCCAGGGTGTAGAAAGGCGCTTCGTAGCACATCTCTTCTTCCTTGCGAACCTGCAGCTCGATCTGGTCCATGGGGATGTGGCCGGGGCCTTCGATCATCACCTGCACGTCGTACTCCCAGGCCTTCTTGGTCAGCTCGCCCAGGGTCTTCAGCTCGGCGAACTGGGCTTCGTCGCTGGCGTCTGCCACACTGCCGGGCCGCAGGCCGTCGCCCAAGGAAAAGGTGACGTCGTGCTTCTGGAAGATCTTGCAGATATCCTCGAAGCACTCGTACAGCATGTTCTGCCGGTGGTTCTTCACCATCCACTCGGCCAGGATGGAGCCGCCGCGGCTGACAATGCCGGTGACCCGCCGCGTGGTCAGCGGAATGTACTGCACCAGCACGCCCGCGTGGATGGTCATATAATCCACCCCCTGCTCGGCCTGCTCTTCGATCACGTCCAGCATCACCCGGGCGCTCAGGTCCTCCACCCGGCGGACCCGCGAGAGCGCTTCGTAGATGGGCACCGTCCCGATAGGCACCGGCGATGCCGTCAGGATGGCCTTGCGGATGGCCGGAATGTCGCCGCCGGTCGAGAGATCCATCACCGTATCGGCGCCATATTTCACCGAGTAGCGGAGCTTCTCCAATTCCTCCTCGATATTCGATGTGACCGCGGAATTCCCGATGTTGGAATTAATCTTGCACTTCGAGGCGACCCCGATGCACATCGGTTCGAGGTTGGTGTGATGAATGTTGGCCGGAATGATCATCCGGCCCCGGGCCACCTCGGCGCGGACCAACTCCGGCGAGAGGCGCTCGCGCTCGGCGATGTACTGCATCTCCTCGGTGACCACGCCCTGGCGGGCATAGTGCAACTGGGTGCGAATCGGATCGGCGTTTCGTTTGGATACCCACTGTGTGCGCATTGAAATCGCTCCTGACGGCAAGCGGACGGGAGTGCCCGCCCGCGCCGGGTTCCTGGGGACCGGATGACTTCCGAGCCCGGGGCCGCAACTGCCAACCCCGCTACTTCTTCTTCTTCTTCGGCTTCTTCTTTTCCTTTTGGGGGCTCTTATCTTTAGCCACGAAAAAATCCTCCCTTATGCTTGAGATTATAACCGCTGGGCGCGCCGCCGCCCGACGCGTTCTGCGCAGTTTCTTGCGCAGTGCCCTTTGCGGCCCCGCCCTGGACATCCGGTTCTCCGCCCGCGGCGCCCTTGGGAACGTTGCCTGCGGCGCTCTTAGCGGAGCCCTTCGGATTGCCCTTGGGCGCGCCCTGGTCGACCGGCCGCTTCAGCTCGTAACGCTTCCCACGCCAGCGAATCGAATTCCCGCAAGCGGAAGCAACCAGCGTGGCCAGCCAGATCCATGTGGCCAGCGGAGTCCAGAACGCGTGCACCCAGGTATGGCGGCGAAACCACGCCTCCTGTTCCGGCAGCGCGGCTTTGGCCAGCACGGCGCGGTTGAGGCCCTTCAGCATGCCCGGAGAGATCTGCGCGATGAGGGCCAACTCCGCCAGGCGGCTGCCGCGGACGGACGCGATTACCGAGGCCGCCATGCCGCCGCAATAGAAAAAGTGCGCCGCCAACGCCTTCCACCACAGCCCCGGCCGATAGATGCGGATGATGGTAAGCTGACGGCGCGCCCAGGAGAAGAAGCCGCCGGCGGTGGCGCCATCGAAGCAGGGCGTCAGCGCGCCGGGGGCATAGGCGATCCGCAGGCCGGCGTCGTGAACCGCCCGCGCCAGCTCCCCATCGTCGCTCACGGCGCCTTTCCAGTACTCGGGCACGCGGGCCTCGTAGAAGAGGTCCTTGCGGATGGCCATGCCGCCGCCCCAGGCGAACGGGCTGTCGCCGGGGCCCAGCACCCCGGTGGACACCGCATCCCACACGCCGCGCATGAGGCTCCAGAAACCCGGCGGCACCGGCGTAAACCAGCGGAACCCGGTAGTGGCGCCCACGCCTTCTTCGGCCAGCGGCGCGGCCAGTGCGCGCAGCCAGCGCGGCGTGGGGCGGCCATCGGAATCGGCAAACGCCAGGATGCGGCTATGCTTCCGGGCGGCCCGCACGGCCGCGGTCAGGTTCTGCACCTTCTCGCCGGTCTCCGGATCGTCGCTCTCCACCAGCACCACCTTGACGTGGGCCGGCAGCATCACCGGCGGGATATCGCCGGCGCTGTGGGCGCATACGATCAATTCGTAGTCGGGATAATCGAGTGCCGCCAGCGCGGCCAGGTTCTCGCGCAGGCCTTCGTCCGGGCCTTTCAGCGGGACGATCACGCTGGCGGGAGGCAGCTCCGCGGGTTTTTCTGCGAGGCGCCGCTCGACGTAGGCGGCGCGTTTGCGCTCGCCCCGCAACGAAAGAAACGCCAGAAGAATCGCCGGAGCGACGAAGAACCAGTACCAGAACACCAAAATGCCAGCATAACAGGGGAAGCCCTGCCCGCGCCGCGCATCCAGCCTTTGGCAGCCGCGACGCCCGGCCAAGCCGGTGTCAACCGGTGGGCCTGGGAATTACTCGCCAACGCCAGACGGCCCGATGGAGTCATGCGCGCAATGGCCGGCATTGCTCATCAATGCGGCGGGTATTTCCCAAGGCCTGTCCGCGCGCAGTCCCCGGAAACGGACTCCACCCAAGACCATCCCCAGCCAGCCTCACCAGGCCCGCTACGACCCGCCGTATTCCTTCAGCTTGTTATGCAGGGTCTTCAGGCTGATCCCCAGAATCCCGGCGGCCCGCGTCTTGTTATGGCCGGTGTGCTCCAGGGTGCGCAGGATGAGCGCCTTCTCGGCCTCCTCCACGGTGGTGCCGATCTGGAACTTGACGGTCTCGCCATCGTCCGGCGGAGGCGCGGGTGGATTCTCGGCCGCGACTCCCAGGGAGGCTCCCGCGGCAGCAGCCGCTACAGTGGCTGGCCGCCCCTGCAGAAACGCCGGCAGGTGTTTGATCTCGATGGAGCCTTCGCCGGCCAGAATGACCGCCCGCTCCAGCACATTGCGCAGTTCGCGAACGTTGCCCGGCCAGTTGTGCCGCTCCAGGGCTTCCAGCACGTCGCCGGAAACCTCCGAAACGCGGCAATCGTGCTTCCGGTTGAGGTCTCCGATCAGCGCCGCCGCAATCGGTTGAATGTCCTCCAGCCGTTCGCGCAGCGGCGGCAGGTGGACATGGAAAACGTTCAGCCGGTAATAGAGGTCCTCACGCAAATGTCCCCCGTGCACGGCCTCTTCGGGCACCTTGTTGGTGGCCGCCACCACCCGCACATCCACTTCGAATTCGGATCGGCCACCCAGGCGCCGCACCTTGGAATCTTCAAGGATGCGCAGCAGCTTGGCCTGCGTCTGCAAGGGCATCTCGCCGATTTCGTCCAAGAGCAGGGTGCCGTGCTGGGAGACTTCAAAGCATCCCGCGCGCCGTTCGGAAGCGCCCGTGAACGATCCCTTTTCGTGGCCGAATAGCTCACTCTCGATCAGCGTCTCGGGCAGCGCCGCGCAGTTGATGGCGATAAACGGCCCCTGCCGCCGCGGGCTGAGGGCATGCAATGTGCGCGCCACCATTTCTTTCCCGGTGCCGCTCTCGCCGGTGATCAGGACGCACGCCTTGCTGGGCCCGGCCTGTTGCAGAAGCGCGAAAATCTCCTGCATTTTGATCGAAGTACCCACCAGTTCGCCGAGCGACCCCTTGTAACTGAGCTGGCGCTCCAGATTGCGTTTCTCGGCCCGCAGGCCGGCGTGTGTTCCGGCGCGGCGGATCAACACCTCCAGGCTGGTCGGCTGGATGGGCTTTTCCAGAAACCAGTAGGCGCCCAACTCATGCACCGTTTTCACCGCCGTCTCCAGGTTGCCGTAGGCCGTCAGAACAATAGTGGGGGGCATATCGCCCAAATCCCGCAAGCGCTTCAGAAACCCGAAACCGTCCAGTCCGGGCATGTTCAAATCCGTCAGAATTACGTCCGCGGGGAAGTCCGCCAGCTTGGCGAGAGCTTCCTGTCCATCGCCGGCGGTTTCGGCGGCCATGCCCCATGCCGACATCATGGCTGCCAGGCCGCTGCGTTGGCTGGCCTCATCGTCTACGATCAGGATTTTCAGGGGTTGATGAATCGGTGGGTTCAAGCAGTGTCCTTTTTAAACTGGCCAAATTCTTCAGAAAACTGGCCCAATCCATACTCCATTTTACGCCCACTGCCCTATTCGGTAGGTGACTTGCTCAACATCCGAGGGTATCGTCTGGTCGAGAGGGCCGCAGCTTTGTTCATTAATGATAGTATTAAGACTAATTCCCGGTCGGCTGATCCGGGAGGGTACGAAGGCATACGAGGGAGGATCGTGCTCACTCTGATCCGCAAGGCTAGGGGCCGTTGGTTGCGCAACGAGCTGCTCTCGCAAGGGGCGGCCGCTACCAGTGCTGCGCTGGTGGCTGTCATCCTGCTCCTGCTCCTGGGCACTCAGATTCTGGACTGGCGGTGGGCCGCCATCATCCCGCTGGCCGCCCTGGCTACAGGTGTGTACCTGGTGCGACGGCGCATGCCCACGTCTTATGCTGTCGCCCAGGTGGTGGATCGCCGCCTGGATTTTGCGGACACTCTGTCGACCGCGCTTTTCTTCCACGAAAACTCCAGCAAGCAGGTCTCCGCCGAGGTTTGCGCTCTCCAGTTGGAACGCGCCGACCGCCTGGCCGAGTCCGCGGATGTGCGCCGCGCCGTGCCCTATACCGTGCCGCGCGCCGTGTATCCCCTGGCGGCGTTGGTTCTGGTTGCCTCCAGCCTGTTCGCGCTGCGCTACGGGCTCACCCGCCACCTGGACCTGAAACCGCCGCTGGCCGCGATCCTGGAGCAGAACTTCGGCTTTCAAAACCACCCCGAAATGGCCCGCAATACCCGCCGCCCGCTTCCGCCGCAGCGTTCCGATCCGCAGGACGACAGCGTGGCGCCGCCCGATCCGCAGGATACACCAGGCGCCGACCAGCCGGCCGAAGATCCCGAAAATGCCCCCGAAGCCAACGGCCAGCAGCAGAGCGGCAAAGACCAGAAGAAGGCTTCCGACGACGGGAAATCGCAACCCGGCGACGACGCCGATAAGGCCGAAGGTGAGGACAAGGACCAGGCCAGCGACGACCACTCGGGCAGCGATCAGGCCTCCAACGGCCAGCAGGGCAAAGGCGACCGCAAGCAGGATTCCAACGGTAAACAGGACTCCAACGGCTCAGGCGACAATTCCGGCTTGTTGAGCAAGATGAAAGATGCCGTACAGAATCTGTTCTCCCGCGTGAAGCCGCAGCAGGGCAACGGCTCGCAGCAGGCAGCCCAGAATCAAAACGGCAAACAGCCCTCCAAGGGGCAGCAGGATGGCAAGCAGCAGGCCTCCAAAGACGGCCAGAAGAATGGCGGGCAGCAGGGCGACTCGCAGGAAGGACAGTCCGGCGACGAAGCGCAGGAATCGCAGGATCCGCAGAGCAAGGGCAGCGGCAAGAGCGATTCCCAGCAGGCCAGCAAACAGCCCGGCAGCGGCATCGGCAGCCAGGATGGCGATAAAACCATCAAACAGGCCGAGCAGCTCGCCGCCATGGGGAAAATCAGCGAGATTCTCGGCAAGCGCTCCGCCACCATCACGGGCGAGGCCACCGTGGAAGTGCAGTCCACCAGCCAGCAACTGCGCACGCCCTACGCGCAACGCGGCGCGCAGCACACCCAGGGCGGCGCGGAGATCAATCGCGATGAGGTCCCCGTGGGCTTGCAGACTTACGTGGAACGGTATTTCGACCAGGTTCGCAAGCAGCCGGCGCCGGCCGCAGCCATCCCGGCCGCGCCTGCCGCGATTCCGCCGGTGAAGCAGTAGACCGGACGCGCCCGCCTTTTACTCCCAGACGCGTTTCGGCACGCCGCAATCGCGGTTCTGCACCCGGTCGTAAAGATAGAACGTAGATACCGTGCCCAGCGACTCGTTGTAGTAGCTCTCCTGCCCGAGCGCCTCCCGCAGGTCTTCCTCGAACCCATGCAGGGCCTTCAACTGTTCTGCCAGCGCCGGACGTTTCGCGCCCGAGGGCGCCCGGAAGAACTTCTGGAAGCCGCCATCAACCAGCGCGCCGATTTCGCTGCCAATCTGAATTCCGGCGCGGCCGACTCCCTCCACCGAGCCGTTGGACTCCTTCAGATCGGCCGCACATTCGCCGCGTGCCACGCGCATCACTCCGCCCGCCAGCGGGGTAACCGTAAAACCGGCCTGGCGCAGGCGGTCCATACGTTGGGCAAAACTCGGGTTTTGAGGCCGCTCTCTGCGGAAGAACATATCCACATTATAGTGTGGAGCAGCACGGTGCGCTCTGAGACCAACCGGTCAAATCGCCACCGGATTTTACACCAGCAACTCGCTGGCGCGCGGTATAGTCGTTTCCGAAAGCTCTGAGGAGGGAATATTTCGATGCGACACAATGTTGGTGTGCTTCTTCTGTCGATGCTGATTCTGGCGCCCGTTTCGTTGAGTGCGCAAGGCGGCTACCAAGTCTACAGCCTGATCGCCGACCAGGCCGGCGTGGCCGACCTGACCGATCCTAACCTGGTCAATCCGTGGGGCATCTCGATTACCGCCAGCAGTCCGTTCTGGGTTTGCGACGGAGGCACGGGCCTCTCCACGGTCTACACCTTCAGCGCCACTGCCCTATCTGTAAGCTCGACCAAAGCAGCCATCCCGCCAGCCACTTCGGGCGGTAACAAGACCTGCACCGGAATTGTATCGAATGCTACCACCACGGCCTTCGAGGTCGGAACCACGACTCCGGCGCACGCCAGCTTCCTCTTCGCCACGCTCGGCGGCACCATCTCCGGCTGGGCTTCCAGCGTGAGCGCCACCCAGGCGCAGATGGCCATCGATAACTCCGGCTCGGGCGCCAGCTACGATGGGCTGGCACTCTACACGCCTTCCAGTTCGGCTGCTTCCGGAGCCGTGCCGCGGCTCTACGCGCCCAATTTCACCAGCGGGGCAATCGAGGTCTACGATGTGAACTTTAAGCCCGTGACGCTGGCCACCGGCGCTTTCACCGATCCGAAGATTCCCGCCGGCTACGCACCGTTCAACATCCAGTACCTCGGCGGCACCACCGCCGTGGAAGGCAAGCTCTACGTCACCTACGCCCAGCAGGACCCCACCAAGAAACTCGCCGTGGCGGGCGCCGGCAACGGCTACGTAGATGTCTACGACACCAACGGCAACCTGCTACAGAGCCTCCTCGCCGGCGGCAACCTGAACGCTCCCTGGGGCCTGGCGCTGGCCATGTCGTTCCCCACCACGGCAACCGGAACCACGACGAACCTGAACTTCGGCCAATTCTCAGGCGACTTGCTGGTGGGCAACTTCGGCGATGGCAAGATCAACGCCTACAACCCCACCACCGGCGCCCTGGTGGGTCAGTTGGCGGATCAGAACAGCAACCCCATCCAGATTAGCGGCTTATGGGCCCTGCAGTTCGGTAACGGCGGCAGCGGCGGCGACCCCAATAGCCTCTTCTTCACCGCCGGGACGGCCGGCGAGTTGCACGGCCTCTTCGGCAGCATTGAGACCAGCCCCACCGTGACGGCCAGCAACATCGTCAACGGCGCCAGCTTCGGCCCCGGCATCGCCCCGAACACCTGGATTACCATCACCGGCTCCAGCCTAGCGGCCACCGCGCGGTCGTGGGAGGCGAGCGACTTTTCCGGATCCAAGCTGCCGACCGTGCTGGACGGCGTCACCGTCACCATCAACGGAGAGAGCGCTTACCCGTCGTTCATCAGCCCGAAACAAATCAATATCCTGACACCGTCCGATATCCCCGTGGCCAGTCCTGTCCAGATCGTGGTTACCAATAACAAGTTGAGCAGCTCCACAGCAACCGTCACCACAGCGAGCGTGGCGCCCGCTTTCTTTGCGTTCAGCGGAGGGAATGTGGCGGCCACGCATCTCAGCGGCGCGTACATTGGTCCCACTACGCTGGGCACGGCATACACTCCGGCGGCCCCGGGGGAAACGATCGTAATGTACGGCACTGGCTTCGGGACGACCAACCCAGCCATCGTGAATGGGCAGGTGGTCAGCGGTACTGTTACGCTGGCAAACACTCCGACCATTCAAATCGGCGGCCAGAATGCGACCGTGGTGTTCGCAGGATTGACGCCATCCTCAGCCGGCCTGTATCAGTTCAATGTGACCGTGCCGGCTGGGCTGGCCGCCGGCACTTACCCCGTTACCGCATCGGTCAACGGTGTAAACAGCCCCACCACCGGCGCTTCCCTGGCGGTCCAGTAGCGCAGCCCGCACTCGGGGGCGGTCGCGAACGCCGCCCCATCCACTCCGGGTCCAATCCAGCCAATATTGATCTGCCGGGTCTTGTGCCCCGACAGGTACCAGCAGGGAATGTAGCCCATCTGCGGGAAAAGCGACCGCACGCAGGTCTGGGTCACGATATCTCCCAGCGAATACTCGATGCGGTTGTTCTTCTGCCGGACTGCATACATGGTCTGCACCTGGACGCTGCCAAAAGTCGGCCGGTGGCCGGGGACGCCGTAGCGCGCCGAGAGGAAGTCCACAAAATACAGCCCGGCCAGCACTCCCAAAGCGATTGCACACCACCGCCGGATCTGTCTCACTACCTCATTCTAGTATGCCCTCCCGCCCTGCAATGCCTCGCCCGCCTGCCTCTAAAGATTCCCCTAGACGTGCATAACGCCTGCCCCGGAGTGGTGATATCATGAGGGGCTAATCCGAAGCCCCCTATGGACCACATCCTGTCGATCGTCCTGTTTACGCCGCTCGCCGGCATGCTGGTGCTGCTACTAATTCCGTCGTCCAACACACGCGCCATCAAGCTCTGCGCCAACGCGATCGCCCTGGTCGGCTTCCTGGTATCGCTGCCCCTGGTCTTCGAATTCGACCCGCACAAGGACTTTCAATTCGTCGAGACGGCCCCCTGGATTCCCACTCTGGGCGCCAGTTACCACATCGGCATCGACGGCTTGGGCCTGCTGCTGGTAATGCTTACCACGGTGATCGGCTTCCTCGCCATCCTCTCGAGCTGGAACGCCATCCACGACCGCCTCAAGGAGTATTACGCCTTCTTCCTGCTGCTCCAGACCGCCATGTTAGGCGTCTTCATGTCGCTCGATTTCCTGCTCTTCTTCGTCTTCTGGGAAACCGTGCTGGTGCCCATGTACTTCATCATCGCCATCTGGGGCGGCCAGCGGCGCGCCTATGCCTCCATCAAGTTCATGATCTACACCCTGATCGGCTCGGTGTTGATGTTCCTCGGCATTCTAACCTTGTACTTCCAGCACTACACGCAATTCCAGACTTACAGCTTCGACATCACCGAGCTGATGCGCACCTCGCTCTCGCCTACCATGCAATGGTGGGTCTTCTGGGCTTTCTTCGTAGGCTTTGCCGTGAAGGTGCCAATGTTCCCCTTCCACACCTGGCTGCCCGATGCGCATACCGAGGCGCCCACCGCCGGCTCCGTGGTGCTGGCCAGCGTGCTGCTGAAAATGGGCACGTACGGTTTCCTGCGCTTCTCCCTGCCGCTGCTGCCCGATTCCGCCAAAAACCCCACCATCATCTGGGCCATGGCGGTTCTCTCCATGATCGGCATCGTCTACGGCGCGCTGGCTTCCCTGATGCAGAAGGATTGGAAGAAGCTGGTGGCCTACTCTTCGGTGAGCCACCTGGGCTTCTGCACGCTGGGCATCTTTGCGCTCAACCCGGCCGGCATCTCGGGGTCGATCATCCAGCAGATCAACCACGGCATCTCCACCGGCATGCTCTTCCTGGTTGTCGGGGTGGTCTACGAGCGGCGCCACACGCGCGAGATCTCCGAGTATGGCGGCCTGCTGAAAGTCATGCCCATCTTCACCCTGGTCTTCGGCCTCGCCATGCTCAGCTCCATGGGGATGCCGCCGCTCGAACGGCTTCATCGGCGAAATCACCATCCTGGGCGGCGCTTACCAGGTGTCCTTCAACTGGGCCTTCTGGGCCGCCGTGGGCATCGCGCTGGGCGCGGCCTATCTGCTGTGGCTGTTCCAGCGCACCATGCTCGGCGAGGTGAAGGAAAAGAACCGCCTGCTGCCGGACCTTTCCTGGCGCGAAATCGCCGTGTTTGCCCCGCTGGTGGTGTGGGCCTTCTGGATCGGATTAAATCCGCAGCCGTATTTCCGCGTGCTCGAACGGCCGGTAGCGCAAATCGTAGAGCGCGTGCACCCGGGATATTACGCCGAGCGCCACCTGCCGAACCCCCTGGAGCAGGGTACCCCCACGGCGTCGCTCCGCTAGGTTTACGACCGTCTGATATGACGCAACTCCGAAACCACTCGCCGACGCTCGTGGCTCTGATTGGAGCCGCGACCGTGAGGGAGCGGTGGCCTCGCCGAAAGCACAGTATCTCGCGGTCGAGGGCCTAGATGACACTGCCGGACGCCCTCGGCCGCAAGTGGGCGCCCCTCGGCGCGGTGCTGTTGGTGGCCCTCGCCTCCGCGCGCATCGTCTCCACTTACACCGTTTTCAACCACACCATCGACGAGCCGGATACGCTGGCCGCCGGCATGGAGTACCTTTCCACCGGCAAGTACTTCTACGAAGATACCCATCCGCCGATGGGCCGTCTGTTCGCCGCCATCGGGCCATATCTGGCGGGCGAGCGGTTTCATCCCGGGCCGAACTCGTATTTCGAGGGCTACCGCATTCTGGGCCACGACGCGCACTACGACCGCATCCTGGCGCTGGCCCGCCTGGGCAGCCTGCCGTTCTTCTGGATCGGCTGCCTGGTGGTGTACCTGTGGGCAGGGCGGATCGGCGGTCCGTCCGCGGCCGTGGCGGCCGTGCTGGTCTACAGCACCATCCCGCCGATTCTGGCGCACGCCGGCCTGGCCACCACCGATATCTCAGTGGGGGTGATGACTCCCGCCGCCGCCTTGGCCGCCCTCTGGTGGGCGGACCGGCCCGACCGCCGCCGCAGCCTCGCGTTCGGCGCGATCATAGCGCTGGCCTGCGTCTCGAAGTTCTCGGCGCTCCTCTATGTGCCGGCCGGTTGCCTGGCGCTGTGGGCCTGCCGCCGCGGCGCCCTAACCCGACCGCATTGGAAAGGCCTCGCGCTGGCTGCCGGAGCCGCCGCGCTGGTGGTCTGGGCCGTATACGGTTTCTCCTTCGCCCGCGTCGAGTTCCTGCACCTGCGCCTGCCCGCGCCGCGCTTCTTCTCCGGCATTCACTCGGTGTATCTGCACAACCAGACCGGCCACCCGTCGTACCTCCTGGGCCGCCGCAGTTCCCACGGCTTCTGGTATTACTTCCCGGTGGTGCTGGCCCTCAAGACCCCGCTGGCGCTCCTGCTCCTGGCAGCCGCCGCGCTGTGGAACTGCCGGCGCTCGGGCGCTGGGCTGCCCCTGGCCTTCGCCGCCGCCGTGCTGGCCGTCGCCATGACCGGCCACATCGACCTGGGCGTGCGCTACATCCTGCCGGTGTACGCGGGCCTGGCCATCGCCGCCGGCTGCCTGGCCGCCACGGCCCACGGCACGCCGGCACGTATCGCCATCGCCGCGCTCCTCATCTGGCAGGTGGTCTCCGGCGCCACCCAGCATCCCGACTACCTGGCCTACACCAACGAAATCGCCGGCCATCGACCCGAGCGTTTTCTGGCCGATTCCGACCTGGATTGGGGCCAGGACATGAAACGCCTCGGCGATTTTCTCGCGAGCCGCGGCGTAACGCATCTGACCTTCTCGCCCTTCAACCGTACCTATTTATGGGCCGGCCACCCGCTGCCCCCGCTCGACGCCGGGGTCACCGGCCATCCCTCGCCTGGCTGGAACGCGGTCAGCGTCACCATCTGGAAGGTCTTCGGCTATCCTCAGTGGGCCGACCGGGCGCCCGCGCCCGACGCTCGCATCGGCCGCTCGATTCTGCTCTGGTATGTGAAGTAGCTACTCCACCGCCAGCCCCAGAAACTGCTTGGCATTCCGGTAGCAGATGCTCTTCACCACCGGCCCCACCAGCGAGAAATCGTTGGGCAGCTCGCCCGCCTCCATGTCTTTTCCGAACAGGTCGCACAGCACCCGGCGGAAGTATTCGTGGCGCGGATAGCTCATGAACGACCGCGAATCGGTCAGCATCCCCACGAAGCGCGAAATCAGACCGCAGTTGGAGAGCGCGTTCATCTGCCACTGCATGGCTTCCTTCTGGTCCTGGAACCACCAGCCGCTGCCCATCTGAATCTTGCCCGGCACCGGGCCATCCTGGAAATTCCCGATCATCGTGGCGAAACAATAATTGTCGGCCGGGTTCAGGCCGTAGAAGATCATCTTGGGCAGCGCGTTTTCTCTGTCCAGCCGGTCGAGGTAGGCGCCCAGCGCATCGATCTGCAGCCAATCGCCGATCGAGTCGAAGCCCACGTCCGCGCCCAGTTCGCGGAAGCGGCGCGTATTGTTGTTGCGCCGCGCACCCAGGTGAAGCTGCTTGGTCCAGCCCTTTTCGGCGTCCCACCGGCCGAAATGCAGCATCATGTAGCCGGCAAAACGGCTGTGTTCCTCGGGCGTGGCCTCGCGGCCGGCGCGCGCGCAACTGAAGATTTTGGCCGCTTCCTCGTCGGTGGCGAACTCGCCGAAGGCGTGGTTCACGCCGTGATCGGAAAGCCGCCCGCCCATAGCGTGGAAGAAGTCATGGCGCTTGTGCAGGGCGTCCGTAAAATCGGCCAGTTTGCCGATGCTGGTGTTGCTGGCCGCCTCCAGTTTCTTCACCCAGGCGTTGAAGGCTTCGGGCAAATGCACATTCAGCGCCTTATCGGGGCGGTAGCAGGGATACACCTTGGTGGCGAGATCGGAAGCCGCAATCACCCGATGCCAGTCCAGGTCGTCGGTCGGGTCGTCGGTGGTGCACACGGCCTTCACGCGGAATTTGCAAAGGATGCCGTGCGCCCGCATGTCTTCGGTGGCCAGCAGTTCGTTGGCCCGCTTCCAGACCGCCGGAGCAGTCTTCTCATCCAGCAGATCTTCGATTCCGAAATAGCGCTTCAGCTCCAGGTGCGTCCAGTGGTACAGCGGATTGCGCAGCGTGTACGGAACGGTCCGCGCCCAGGCGGTGAATTTCTCCTCCGGAGGGGCGTCCCCGGTGCAATACCGCTCGTCCACACCGTTGGCCCGCATGGCGCGCCATTTGTAGTGGTCGCCCTCCAGCCAGATCTCGAACAGGTTATGGAACTGGCGGTTCTGGGCCACATCCTGCGGCGGCAGATGGCAGTGATAATCCAAAATTGGTTCGTGTTCGGCGTACTCGTGATACAGGCGCCGCGAGGTCTCATTGCTCAGCAGAAAATCTTCGTGGATGAATGACATGCCCCTGGCCGTCCTTCCCGCTCAGCGGTATAAAACCGCAGGATATCAGATGGCAGTGGCATAATGATTTTCACATGAGGACTTTGCGGTGGATTCTGGTGCTGGCCGTGTACGCCTGCGCGCAACCCGCGCCCAAGCCGCTGCCGCCTCCCGGCATTGAAGTGCCGGCGGCCGATCGCGCCGAGTTGGAGGCCGGCCTGGAGCGTCTCCACGCCGCCATCGCCCGGTTGGGCAATCAGCCCCTCGTTCCCGATGTCGAAATCTACGAAAAGGCCGTCCGCTACGCCCTCCAATACCACGAGTTCTTCAAGCCCGCTGAGATCGCCAAGGCCAAAGTGCTGCTCCGCGAAGGCCAGGAACGGGCCGCCCAACTAGCCCAAAAGCAGACCCCCTGGACCAGCGCCACCGGCCTGGTGGTGCGCGGTTACCTCTCGAAAATCGACGGTAGCGTGCAGCCCTATGGCCTGGTGGTGCCGCCTTCCTACTCGCCCACCGCGCCGCACCGCTGGCGGCTGGACCTGTGGTTTCACGGCCGCTCCGACACCCTCAGTGAGGTGAACTTCCTTACCGATCGCGAGCGCAATCCCGGCGAATTCCAGCCCCGCGATACCATCGTGCTGCACCTCTACGGCCGCTATTGCAATGCCAGCAAGTTCGCCGGCGAGGTGGATGCCTTCGAAGCCTTGGACGCCGTGAAGCGCAACTATCCGATCGACGAAAACCGCATCCTGGTGCGCGGCTTCAGCATGGGCGGCGCTTCTGCCTGGCACATCGGCGCGCACTTCGCCGGCCTGTGGGCCGCCGTGGCGCCCGGCGCGGGCTTCGCCGAAACGGCTCAATACCAGAAGCTCAAGCTCACCGGCGAAGGCGCGCCGCCCCGGTGGGAGCAGACTCTCTGGCATCTCTACGACGCCCGCGATTACGCCGCCAACCTGTTTAATACCTCGACCATCGAATACCACGGCGAAATCGACCCACAGAAGCAGGCCGGCGATGTGATGGAGCGCGCCATGGCCGAAGAAGGCCTGCGGCTCATCCGCCTGGAAGGCCCGAACACGCCGCATCGCTATCATCCGCAGTCCAAAGTGCAGCTTGAAAACATGCTCGATGCCATCGCCGGGCGTGGGGCGGACCCCTACCCGCGCAAAGTGCTCTTCACCACCTGGACGCTGGCTTACAACCGCATGAAGTGGGTCACCGTGGATGCGCTAGCCAAGCATTGGGAGCGTGCCCGCGTGGAGGCCGAAATCGCCGGTGACAGCGCCGTCGCCGTGACCACTTCCAACGTCGCCGCGCTGACGCTCCAGGTGGGTCCCGGGGGCTGCCCGCTCGACCTCAGCCACAGCGTGGCCGTGCGCATTGATGGCCAGCCGCTCACCGCGCCCACCCCCGGCTCGGATCGCTCCTGGACCGTGCATTTCCGCAAGACCGGCTCCCAGTGGCAAACCGCCGCGACTGCCACTGCCCCCGGTCTGCACAAGCGCCACGGCCTGCAAGGCCCTATCGACGACGCCTTTCTGGACAGCTTCATTTTCGTGACGCCCACGGGCACGCCGCTCGCCGCCGCGCCCGGCGCCTGGGCCGCCTCCGAAGAGAAACGCGCCATCGCCCAGTGGCGCGCGCAGTTCCGCGGCGATGCGCGGGTGGTGGACGATACCGCCCTGACCGATGCCGAAATCGCCTCCAGCAACCTGATCCTGTGGGGCGATCCCGCGAGCAACCGCGTGCTGGCCCGCATCCTCAGCCGCTTGCCGATCCAGTGGACCCGCGCCGGACTGGTGGCCGGCTCGCACACCTACGCCACCGAAACGCACGCGCCCATCCTGATTTATCCCAACCCGCTGAACCCCACGAAATACGTGGTACTGAACAGCGGCTTCACCTTTCGCGAGGACGCCAACGCCACCAACTCGCGGCAAACGCCCCGGCTGCCGGATTACGCGGTGGTCGACGTGACCACCCCGCCCGACAGCCATTTCCCGGGCAAGATCGTGCTGGCCGGCTTCTTCAATGAGGAGTGGGGTTGGTAGGCGGTCCGGAAGCCGTTGCGCGCTGTTTGCGCCGCATCGCCGAACAGGATGGCGAAATCCGCGCGTGGGTGGAGGTGACGCCGCCCACTGCCCTCGAATCGTCCGCCACCGAGGGCCCCCTGGCCGGAATTCCCTTTGGCGCCAAGGACATTTTCGAGACCCGCGGCCGCGCCACCGAGTACGGCTCACCTCTTTACGCCGGCCGCAAAGGCGAGACCGACGCGGCGGTGGTCGCCGAGCTGCGCTCGCAGGGCGCCATTCTGCTTGGTAAAACGCACACCACCGCATTTGCCTCGTTCGATGCCGCGCCCACGCGCAATCCGCGCTCTCCCGGCCATACGCCCGGCGGCAGCTCTTCGGGCTCGGCGGCGGCGGTGGCCGCGGGCATGGTGCCGTTCGCGCTGGGCACCCAGACACTCGGCTCAGTGCTGCGGCCGGCCTCCTATTGCGGGGTGTGCGGCTTCAAACCCAGCTATGGTCTGATTCCCATTGAGGGCGTGCTGCCCTTCGCTCCTTCGCTGGATACGGTAGGCTTTTTCACCGCCACGGCCGCCGACATGGATTTTCTGTGGTCGCGCGGATTCGGCGGCTCATCCGACGTCTCATTGCGCGACCTGGCGCACCTGCGCGTTCCGGCCGAGGAGCCGATGGCCCGCGCCATGGCGGACGCCGCCTGCCGACTGCGAGCCGCCGGCATTCGGGTGGAGGATATGGACCCGCCCACGGGCTGGCAGGCCCTGGCCGATGCGGCCTTAACCATCAACACCTATGAAGGCGCGCGCACCCACGAGCGCCGCTATCGCGATTTCGGCGAGCGCCTGGGGACGCGCCTGGCCGCCCTGGTGCGCCGAGGCCTGGCCATGCCCGCCGAAGAGTACGAAGCCGCGCGGGCGCTGGTGGAGCGCATGCGCACTGAAATTTCGCGCCTCTTCTGGGAATACCCCGCGATTCTCAGCCCCGCGGCCACCGGGCCGCCGCCCGCCGGCTTGGAATTCACCGGCGACCCCTCCGCCAACGCGCCCTGGACCGCCCTCGGCGTGCCCGCCATCAGTGTGCCGCTGGCGGGGTACGATATGCCCATGGGATTGCAACTCACCGGCGCCTGGGGCCGTGACGATGCCGTGGTGGTGGTGGCCGCCCAAGCCGAGCAGCTTCTCTCCGAGGCTGCGACCGCATGACCGCCGCGGATTTCCGCCGCCTGGCCCTGGCGCTGCCCGAGGCCACCGAGGGCGCCCACATGGGCCACGCCGATTTCCGCGTCCGCAACAAGATCTTCGCCACGCTCGACCAAACCGAAACCCTGGGCATGATCAAGCTCAATCCCGAACAGCAGCACGAGTTCGTCAAGGCGCAGCCGGAGATCTTCGTGCCGGTGAACGGCGGATGGGGCCGCCGGGACGCCACGCACGTGCGCCTGGCCGTGGCGGACGAAGGCACCCTCGCCAAAGCGCTCGGCATCGCCTGGCGCAACACGGCGCCCAAGAGCCTGGTGGCGGGGTCCTGAGGTCCACGCGCCATGCCATTGGAACCGTTCTCCGTGCCCTATTCCGATTCCGCCGTGGCGGATTTGCGAGCGCGGCTGCGCGCCACCCGATGGCCCGACCAGATCCCCGGCGCCGCCTGGGAATACGGGTTCGACCGCACCTTCCTGCGGGAGATTTGCGACTACTGGGCCTCCCACTTCGATTGGAAATCCCAATGCGCGCGGCTCGCGCGCCTGCCGCACTATCGCTATACCGCGGATGGCATCGGCATCCACTTCATTCACCAGCGCGGCCGCGGCCCCTCCCCGGTTCCGCTCATCCTGACCCACGGCTGGCCGGGCTCTTTTCTCGAAATGCTGCGCATTCTTCCGCTGCTCACCGACCCGGCGGCTCACGGTGCAGATCCCGCGGATGCCTTCGACGTGGTCATCCCGTCGCTGCCCGGGTACGGGTTTTCGGACCGCCCCACAGCGCGCGGCATGAATCTGTTCCGCATCGCCGACCTGTGGGCCGGGTTGATGGAGGAACTCGGATATCGGCGGTTTGGCGCCCAAGGAGGAGACCTTGGCGCGGGCGTCTCGACAGCTCTGGGCTTGCGCCACGCCCATCGCCTTCTGGGCTTTCACCTGAACTTCATTCCCGGATCGTACCGGCCGTTTCTGGCTCCCGGAGCCACGCTGGCAGCGGAAGAACGGGCGTTTCTGGAGGGCGTTTCGCGCTGGTCGGAAGACCACGGTGCATACTCTCACGTGCAGCGCACCACGCCTCTGACCGCGGCCTACGGGTTGACCGACTCGCCCGCCGGCCTGGCGGCCTGGATGCTGGAAAAATTCCGCGATTGGTCCGATTGCGCCGGCGAGTTGTACAGCCGCTTCTCGCCCGACGATCTGCTGGCCAACCTCACGCTCTATTGGATGACTGAGACGATCCACTCGTCTTTCCGTCTATACTACGAGACCAGGAAGTCGCCGCTGCATTTCGCGCCGGGCGATTTTGTGGCTGTGCCATGCGCCATCGCCAGGTTTCCGAAAGAGATTTACCTACCGCGGCGGGCCTGGGTCGAGCGCGGGTACCACGTCCGGCGCTGGACCGAAATGCCGCGGGGCGGCCATTTCGCCGCCGCCGAAGAACCGGAACTGCTGGCGGAAGACCTGCGGCAGTTCTTCCGCGAGTTTCGGAGCTGAAAACCGGCTGGCGTGTAGCGCAGGACGCTGCGATCCGGGCCACGGCCGGCCGCCGGTGCCGCGGTAAGATCCGCCGGATCGAGACCGCGGCCCCAGGTTCTTGCGGGCACCAGGTTGCCGCTCGCCGCGGCTGCTGCGGGCGCTGGGTTGCCATCGGTGCCGGCTCCGCCGCCGTTGCCAACGACACGATTTGTCGCCAGCTCTGGTTACCGCCGACGCCGCGGGCTGCCGCCAACTCCGATTGTCGCCAGCTCCGGTTACCGCCGGCGCCGGGCAACCGCCGGGCGCAGCACGTACCTGCGCCGCCGGAGCGCCGCCTCCGCCAACCCTTTGCCGCCGGGATACCGGCGATATGATAGGAGCAGGTTTGACCATGAAATCCAGGCTTGGCTTGACCCGGACCGCCCTATGCGCGGCGGCCCTGCTATCCCTCACGCTCGTCCAGGGGCAAAGCTTCCAGAGAGGCGGCAGTGGGCCACCGCCACCGCCGCCACCACCACCCGGCGCCGAGGACCAGGACATCAAGCTGCCCAGCGGAAAATCGCAGCGCGATGAAATCCTCAAACAGGAGCGCGAAGAGAATATCAAGGACGCCGCTCAACTGGCCCAACTGGCACAGGAACTGAAGGAAGATCTGGAGAAGAACGACCGCTTTATTCTCTCCCTGTCCGCCTTGAAGAAAACGGATGACATCGAAAAACTGGCCAAGAAGATCCGCGGGCGCATGCGGCATAATTAGCCTGCTGGCCGCCTCGGCAGCCTGGGCGCAGCCTGCCAGACCGCCCGCCCAAACCGGGACGGGTACACCGCCAACCCCCGCGGCGCCGGGGTCCAAGGTGCCCGCCGTGGCCCTTGTGGATGCCTCCGATGCGCCCCAGTGGCAGACCTGGATGGCTCCGCTGGGCTGGCACATCATCCTACCGGTCTTTCCCGCGGGCACGCCGGAGCACCCGAACATCGACGTTCGCGTCCAGGCGCTGGCCGCGGCGGTCCATATGGCCATTCAGAGCGGCGCGGTGGACCCCGCCCATATCTACGTGGCAGGCCGCGCCGGGGAGGCCGCGGCGGTTTTCTACACCGTCTCGCGCGTCCCCGACTTGTGGGCCGCCGGGTTGGCTCTGGGCGGCTCTCCCGTGCCAGCCATCAACAGCGGCCGCATCTTCGCCGTCAATTTCACCAACGCGCCGGTGCTCTGGATCAGCAATGCCGCCGGCGACCAGGCCCTGGCGGCGCACCTCAAAGCCGATGGCATGAACGTAGAATGGCGCTCCGCCGACGGGCTCGCCAACTCGGTGGTCTTCGACTGGCTGGCCCAACACCAGCGTCCCGCCTTCCCCACCGAAATCGATTGCGAGACCAACTCCCCCACGTTCGCCCACTGCTATTGGATCGACATGGACAAGTTCGATATGGGCGAGCGCAATGACGTCTTGCCCGGCACGTTTCTCAAACCGGAAAACCCCGCCATCCTGGACCTGGGCGTCTTTTCTTACAGCCGCGACGATCCTGGCCCCGGGCTGCTGCTGAACCTGCCCGAGAAGTACACCGGCCCTCTGAAGAGAGGTGACCGCCTGGTGGCCATCGACGGCAAACAGATCGCCAACGCGCAGGCTTACGACGCGCTGATGGAGAAAGCCACCGCCGACCGGCCGGTCGCCGTGATGGTCCAGCGCGGCAAGGACCGCGTGCGCGTGGAAACCCGCATCGTCATTCCGCAGATTTCGGTTCCCCTCACGGCGCGGGTCCAGGCACAGTATGTGCCGGCCGATAACGACATCCAGATCATCAGCCGCACCGTGACGGAGCTGCGTGTCACCATTCCGCCGGCGTGGGCCCTGGGCTCGCGGCTCTACTGGAACGGGCTGTCGCTAGAAAACATCGCCACCCCGGGATGTTTGAAGCTGGTGGTCGAGAAGGAGTTTCTGCATGCCGAAAAATGCCCCTGACCGGCGCTGCGATTGGGCCCGCGGCGAAATGATGATTGTCTACCACGACGCCGAGTGGGGTGTGCCGCTGCACCAGGACCGCGGCCTGTTCGAATTCCTCATCCTGGAAGGCGCGCAGGCGGGGCTGAGCTGGTCCACCATCCTGAAGAAACGCGATGCCTACCGCGCCGCTTTCGATGGCTTCGACCCGCGGGCGGTGGCGCAGTTTGATGAGGCGCGCACGGCGGCGCTGCTGGCCAATGCCGGGATCGTGCGCAACCGCCTCAAGATCCGCGCAGCGGTAGAGAACGCCAGGGCCTTTCTGGAAGTGCAGAAGGAAGCCGGCAGCTTCGACACCTACATCTGGAGCTTCACTGGCGGCAAGCCGGTCCGCAACCGCTGGAGCCGCATGGACCAGGTGCCCGCCCGTAGCGAGCGCTCCGACGCCATGAGCAAAGATCTGCAGAAACGCGGCTTCCGTTTCGTCGGCTCAACCATCTGCTACGCCTTTATGCAGGCCGTGGGCATGGTGAACGACCACCTGGTGAGCTGCTTCCGTTACCGGGGGGTCGGATGAAGGCCAGGCACATGGGACGCGAAGAGGTCGAGCGGCGTTTGCGACGGGCGCCCAAAAGCGCGCAGCGCGACGCGGCCTTTCGCAAAGCCATCCGGCAAATTCCCAAAGGCAAAGTGGCCACCTACGGCCAGGTAGCCGCGGCCGCCGGATATCCGCTCTATCACCGTCACGTGGCCCAGTTTCTGCAGCGCTCCGGCGGCTCGTTACCCTGGCAGCGCGTAGTCGGAGCGGGAGGCGAGATCAAGCTGAAATACGAAGCCGGCCTGGAGCAGCGCACGCGCCTCGAAATGGAGGGCGTCCGCTTCCGCGGCCGGCGAGTAGACATGCTCGAACACCAGCACCGGTTCAGGACGTGGGAGTTCGAGGAATAGAGTCGGAAACAGAACCTTGACGCGGAGACGCGAAGAAAAGACGGAGAAGACATAGCGCCTCTGCCTTGTCTTTCCTCCGCGTCTCCGCGTCAGTTTTGGCGGTCTCTACCTCCCGTTGCCAAACCGGAAGACCGGTCCGATGCTTACCCGGAAGTTACCTTGTCCGGACTCATTGAAGTTAGTCAGATAGATAGCCGGTTCCACGCGGATGGCGATCAACTTGGTCACCGCCACATCCACCGGTATCGCCAGCATGGCCGCGAACTTCGTCTGGGTGAAGTCGTTGTATCCCGCCGCGCCCAGTTGTGAGATTGCGCCTGCCGTGGTCATCGCATCCAGGCTGACTTTGGAAAACGCGCCGCCCACGTACATCTTCACCTGGCTCTGCACGCGCTGCTTGTTGAGGAACCGGAACTGTGGTCCCACCAGGTAGCTGTATTCCTTTTCGTGCAAATCGGGGGCGGTGATTCCGCTGGGAATCGGAATATTGCCGAACACCGCGGAGACTTCGATTCCCACGCCGAACCATTTGGTCGGCATCGCCGCCGCCGACACCGCCCACCCGTTCGAGTTTACTCGCGGAAGGTTGGTTTCCGGGTCTAGCTTGGAATAATCGTAACCCCCAAAGACTTCCGCGGTATTGCTCTGCGCGAACACAACCGGCGCTGCAGCCAACAAAAGAATTCCACCCATCAGACTTAATTTACGCTGAACCATTCGTTTCTCCCTGGCGCCTTTAGGGCGCCGATCTAATCTTGTTCCGCCCAGTTCTCCGCGAGAAACACCGCTCGCCAGAGTGGCCGGCCTTCCGGTCCGGAAGGCCGGCTATCATTTACCGGGAACCATCACCTGCCCAGGCGATCTCCCTTACCAGAGCAGTTTCAGCGCTAACTGAATGTTGCGCGGGAAGTTGTTCTGGCTGGACGGAATCACGCCGAATACCGGGCTGGTAAAGCTGGTGCTCTGCGGTCCGCCCGGAATCGGGGTGTTGGTGACGTTGAAGGATTCCGCACGGAACTGGAGCCGGTAATTCTCCTTGACGATGGTGTCTTTGGTGATGGCCACGTTCAATTGCGGATTGGTAGGCGTCATGATGTTGCCGGAGAACCGTGGCGGCAACGCGGTATTGATGGCGTTGGCGGGGAAGTTCTGATAGCAACTCGGATTGTTGTTGAACCAGTGCGCATTAGTTTGGGGCTGTAGCGCGCCGGTGCCGGGAGTGACGTAATTGTTAAATTGGCCGCAGAAGTTCTCCGATCCCGGCAAACCGATCGTCTGACCCGAAATATAAGTCAGAATGTAGTCGGTGCGCCAGCCGCTGAAAATCTTTGCCTTCGCGCCGGTGACGCCGTTGAAGAACCTCCGGCCGTGGCCGAAGGGCAGATCCCAGATGGAACTGAACGCGAACTCCTCCGGCTGGTTGGCCGAATCGAACTCATAGAGCAGGTTATCCTGCGGAGACGAGTATTGGTGCGGTACCAGGGTGCCGGTCTGGCCGTTGGGACTCAGCACCAGGCTGGCTCCCTCGGTAGTCTGCCAGCTCTGGCCCACGCAGCACAACAAGGCGTATTCCTTGCTGAAGGTTTCCGACAGCACGAAGGTCATGATGCCCGAAGCGCTGCTGGCATCCCCGAATGCCTGCTTGGTGGCCCGGATGTGCAGCGCGTCGGAACGGAAAGTTTCACCGCCCGATACGTCGTTATCGGTGTAGCCTTCCCACAGCGGGAAGTTATTCATCAGCGTGGAAGCGCTGATGGTCTTCTGGGTGGCCAGGCTGATGGTGGCGCCGGTGGGCATCAGTCCGTAGAACGGATTGGGTACCAGGCGGCTGTAGAAGGTCGGGTCCGCCATGGCGGTAATCTGGTCCTGGATACCGGCCAAGTCCTGCGGGTTACCTTCGTTGTGGCTGTAGTCGGTGTAGTTGTTGTAATTGCCCGAGAAGGCCACGTCGAGCAGAACGGTCCATGGCAAGGTGTGCTGGACTCCGAGCGTGTACTGATAGGTGCGTGGAATCTTGTAGTGCAGCATCGTGCCGGGATTGGTGGTGATGCCGACATTGGCCAGAGCGCCCGCGGCGGGACCGCTGGCCTGGGAAAGCGCCGTCGGGAATGGATCCACGATCGAGTACGGACCGGTCGGATACCCGCTCGTACAGGGGTTACCCGAAATCAGCGGGTTGGAGCACGCCGATGGCGTCACCCCTCCGTTGAACGAATTGGTGTACTGGGTGGTGACGCTGAAACCGGTGGTGGAGTTGCCAAGGGCAGTGTCGGACTGGTAGAAAACGCCGAAACCGCCGCGAATTACGGTCTTGTTCCCTAACCGGTAGGCGAAGCCGATACGCGGCGCACCATTGGTGTAGTCGGTATAGTGCTGGCGCCGCGGATAGCCGTTGACACCGGCGAATTCCCACACTCCGTACATTGCCGGGGGCGCTACAGGATACGGATAGAACGCGCCGGACGAAGTCAGATTCGATGACGGACTGCCATTGTAGGCGGCCGCATTCGCATTCCAGGCAGATAGAACCGAGTTGCTCAGCGGACTCACCTGGTTGGGATTAAACTGCGAGGCCTGGCGATTATAGCGTTCCAGAAATGGAAGCTGTACTTCGTAACGCAGGCCGATATCCAGCGTCAGGCGGCTGGTGGCGCGCCATGTGTCCGCCACAAATCCCGCGTAGTAAGGCCGGGTGAGGTAAGTGCTCACGTTGTTGTCGATGCTACCGCCGCTCGGCATGCCCAGCAACAGTGAGGCAACTCCCATAAACGTATCGGTGCCGCCGTTGGTGGTGGAGGCGTGGTCGGTGGCCTGCTGCGTCAGACCCTGGCCGAAGCTCAGAGTGCCGTAAGCGTTACCCGGCCCGACGTTGCCGCGCGCTTCGTAGTGCGTCTCGAAGCCGAAGCGCAGGGAGTGAGTACCTCTCTGCCAGCTCAACGTAGGAAGAACCTGCCAGGAATTGTAAGGGGTCCAGCTAAAACTGCCTGACCCGAACAGGGGACTCGCGAAACCGCCGATGTTGATATTCGGAATGATCCCTTCGCTGACTGTCGGCGCATGCTGCATCCCCGTCATTCCCACCGAAGCCGCGGTGATCTGCGTAGCTTCCTGAGTGTAGCCGGGAGACAACTGCACGAAGCGGAAAAAGCCCGCGCGCAGGTCGAAGACCATGTTCGAAGAGATGACGTGACTTTCGTCGATGTTGACGCCTGTAAACGTGCGTTCGTTGTCGATATTGCCGGCGGCCGTGAGGGGCGGTTCAAAACCGTTGGACGAACGGAACTCAAATCCGTGGAATTCGGAAAACATGAAGGACAGGTGGTCCTTGTCGGAAAACAGGTGGTCCCAGTGCCCGATCGGCTGGTTGTACCAGTAACGGCCTTCGTTGTTGTTATTGTAAAAGTTATTGGTCAAACCGCCGGTGCCCTGGCCGGCGGTGTTCGGCGCCGGCAGGTAGGAGAGGATCTTCGTGGCCACCGGACTGATGCGGTTCTGCGGGATCACATCGCCGGGGAACGGGTCGCGCCAATAGGTCGATCCGTTCGACCCGCTGCACGGTTCGGTGCTCACGCTGCCACACGCGTGGGTCGTGAGAGGATCGTAGACGGTAATACCATATTGCGAAAAGTTCTGCCCATCGCGCAGATTCTCCGGGATAGTGGTGGTGCCGGCTCCGGGGAAGGGGATGGCTTCCTGATAGCCTTCGTAGCTCAGGAAGATGAAGTCCTTATTCTTACGGATCGGGCCACCCATGGTACCGCCGAACTGGTTCACTTCCATGCGCCCTTTGCCCAAGCCGCTCAGGTTCGACTGGTAGTAGTTGGAGTCCAGCACGTTGTTGCGCAGGTAATCGTAGAGCGTCCCGTGCCAATTGTTCGTGCCACTCTTGATGGTGGTGTTCACCGCGCCGCCGGCTTCATGGCCCAGGGAGGCATCGAAGGTGGTGGTGACGGCCTTGAATTCCTGGATCGCATCCATGCTGGGCGCGAAATCCCACTGGCTGGTGTTGTCGCTGATCACCGTGCCGTTCATCATGAACACGTTGTTGCCGTTGCCTGAGCGGGCGCCGTTGAATTTGTATTCGTTGGTGACGTCCCAGGCCCGCGTGCCCGAAAAACCGCTGGCGCCGAACTGATATTGACCGAAAATCACGCCCGGCGTGAGGTTGAGCAGCATGTAGCTCTGCCGTCCGTTCAGCGGATATTCCTGCGTCTTGGTGGGGTCGAAAACCAGGCCGCGATCGGTTTCCTGGGTTTCCAGCACTTCCTGCTGGCCCGTGACCGTGACTTCCGTGGTGGCCTGCCCAACCGGCAACTGCACTGGCAGGTTCAAGACCTGCGATACCAACAGCGTGATATTTTGCCGGTTGACGGTTTGGAACCCGGGGGCACTCACCGAAACAGTGTAGACACCGGGATCCAGATAAGGAACATTCCAAACGCCTTGAGCGGTGCTGTTCACCTGCCGTGTCTCATTGGTGGCGGTGTTGGTCACCTTGACGGTTGCGTTGGGGACCAGCGCCCCAGTGGGATCGGTCACAGTTCCCGTGATCGTCGCCCGGTAATCCTGGGCCATCAGGCCCGAAACTACGGCCAGCATCAGCGCTAGACCCAGGAGCGCTCTTACCTTTCCTTGGCTCATATCTCCTCTCGTACGCAATCCCCCAAGAGATAAAGCCCAACGCGGATCGATTCGCGAGCCGATCATGGGCCCCACATTTGGGAGAATCGTATCGACTAAGATCATATGTCACGGCACCCGCGAAGACAAGTACCAAATCGAACTCAAGTCTATTGTTTTCAGACGGTTAAAAATTCAATTTCTTGTATTTTGGAGGAATCCGCTATCCAGCAATTTGTAGGGAGTTCCAATATTTCTGTTACCTTCCCCAAAACAATACGTTTAGGACCGAAGCCCCGATCCGCACTGAGGCGCTGGCGCCTTGCTTGGAAGTGCCCTGCCGGGTTCGGCCCTATGACAAACCGGAGGCCAAAAAGGGTGAAATGATCCGAAAGTGCGAAGGCGGGCGCCTTGCCCAGGCCGTGCGCGAGGCGAATCGCACGCTCACCCACCACGTGGTGGCATCGAAAAACCGCGATTGAGGCCACCCGTGCCCGTCTATTGCGGCGGCCTAGCCTCGGCATTCGGCGCGGAGCTTCCCCGGTACCACAGAAACATTCCTTTGCCGATGCGTTCGATGGGTGCGACCTCATCCGGCCAGATCGCTTGATCCTGCGGCAGGGCGAAATGATACGCTTTCCAGAACGTGGCGCCGGCCAGAAAATAGCCGCTGGGCTGATGCACCAGGTCGATATTCGACTCGAGATGCGGGAATCCGTGTTGTTTTTCCAGGTCGGCGATGATGAATTGCGGGAAAGCCACTTCCTTGACGCCAAGTTCGTGCAGCCGCACCGCGGCCCGCTTGATATCCTGGCCCCAATCGAGATCCGAATCCACCAGAACATTTTCGGGGTGGGATCCGGCCAGCGCGTTGAAATAGGCCAGGTAGTCGGGATGGCTCCATAGCGAAGACCCCGCGAACCAGCCCGCCAGCAGCACCAGCAGGATTTCAGCTCCTCTGCGCCGCTCCGCCACCTGCAGCAATTCGAGCAGGGCCGCCGCGGCCAGTATGGCGATGCCGGTATACACCGGAAGCACGTGGCGGACGCCGATATTGATGTGGCCCAGCATTCCCGCCTGCAGAACGGCCGCGGAAAATGCCAGCGGAGTCCATAGCAGCGGCACGCCGGAATCCTTGCGGAACACCAGCACCACTCCAAATCCCGCCAGCGCCAGCAGCGCCAGCGGCGTCTTCACCGCCAGCGCCACGGGGTAAAAATACCAGAAGCCCAGCGGGCTGCGTTCCCCCAGGACGTAGCTCCAGTGCCCCAGCTCATTGTGTTTCAGCACCGTCTCAATGCCGGCGTACAGTTCGGGTGCCGGGAGCCGGATGGAAGCGAAATCCACCGGACCGAACGAGAAGCGATAGCCGGCCCAGATGACCAGCGCGCCCACGCCCACCGCCAGTGCTAACGTGGGCAGGCGCGAGGCGATGGCCTTGCCCGGTATGCTGTGCCCGGTCGCCCAGTACCACACCAGGACCACCACCGCGGCCGCCGGCAGAAACAGCAGCGTGGTGAATTTGGAAATCACCGCCAGCCCCGTGCACAAGCCGAACAGAGCCCCCAGCGCGGGCGTGGGCCGCTCCACCCAGATCAGTCCCGTCAGGAATGCCGCGCTGAGGAAAGCGGTCAGCGCCATATCCGTGGTGGCCAGGCCGGCATGTGCCAGAACGGTCGGGGTAAAGCTGAACACCAACACCGCCAGCACTGCCAGCCGCTTGCTGAAGTACCGCGCTCCCCAGACGTAGACCACAGCGCAGGCGATCCAGAAAAAGGGCAGGATCCCCAGGCGCGCCAGCGCCAGCGTGCGCTCGTAGTGATGGCCGCTGTACAGGATGGCGGTGCCCTCGCGGGGCTCGCTCAACGGGTCGCTGGGAGTGGCCACGCCCTGCGAGCGGATGCCCGATAAATAAGGGCCCAGCGCGGCGGCCACGCGCGCCAATGGCGGATGCTGCGGCTCGCAGGTGTAGGTGCCCTTATCCAGCCATTCCATACCGCACGCCACGTGGAACGGCTCATCGAAAGTGTGGTTGAAGACGCTGTACGTGGCGATAATCCGCGCCGATGCCAGCACCGTAAGCAGAATGGCACCGGCCAGCGCGTGGCGTTCCAGGAAGCTGGAAACCGCCGCGGTGGAATGCCTGCTCGCGGTGGAATGCCCGCTCGCGACAGTCTCCGGCGGTTTGGCGGTTTTGCTGCGCATGCTACTGGGAAGGCGAATCCGGCAGCACCTGGTTCAGCGGACCGGCCGGGCAGGCGTAATCCTGCAGGAAGCTCTTCTTCAGCTCCGCGGCGATTTCCGGGTAGCCGGTTTCCAGGCGGATGCGGATGGCATCCAGGCCGGCATCGCACAGATTCCGGTGCACGATAGGGCACTGCGGATTGATGGCCGGACCGTACGGCCCCGCGGTGACGGCGCAGCCTTGCGGGTCCACCGCCGTGCGGTACAGCTCCACAAGCTGCTGCCGCAAGCCCATATCGGAAGTCACCAGCATGCCTTCCATCAGCGCTGCGGCGGCATCCGCCGGCTGGTGCGCGGCAAACAGAATGTGGCCAAGCTGGCTGTAGACCGCCGGGTTCAGCGGGTCGCGCTTGCGGCTTTCGATGGCTGCATCGAAGGCCTTGTCGCCGTTGCCGATGCGGTAATAAGCCGCAGCCAGCAAGCGGTAAATGTCGTCGTTCGGAGTGGTCGCGATGAGCCGTTCCGATTTCCCCTCCGCGCGTAGCTGGGCCAACTGGCGCGCGCGGTAAGCCTCCAGGATGGCCGCCCCGCGCTGCAGCACGGCCAGCGCCCGCCAGTACGATTCGGCGGCCTCCGCAGGCTCCGCGCCCAGTTGATCGCCGCGGGTAATGTAGCAGTCTCCCGCGAAACGGTAGATTTCGGCCGTATTGTCGCCATCGGGAACATTCTTGAGAATGGCCAGCGACTTTTCGGCTTCGGCGAGCATGGGCGGCAAATTGCGGTGAGCCGTGTCGGCCGCGTACAGCGCCTCCGCCAGCATCTGGTGGGCCTTGAAGCTCGCTGGAGAGCTTTCCACCGAAGCCCTCGCCAGCGACAGTTCGTTGTGCCAGTCCGCGTTCCGGGCCCAGGTGCGGGCAGCGAATCCACAGACCAGCAGGGCCAGAATCGCCGGCGCCAGCCGCGGCGCGCGGAACCGGCGGCCGATCGCGTAGAGTCCTAGCACCACGCAGGCCAGCAGCCCGACGAGCGGCAGGTAAAGCAGCCGCTCCGCCATGATCGTGCCGAAGGGAAACAGCAGGTTCGAGGTCGGAAGGAACGTGACGAAAGCGAAGGCCGCCAGAAAAAACGCCACCCGCTGCCGGCGATAGAGCAGCGCCACCGCTACCACCGCGGCCGCCACAATCAGCCAACAGGCCCAGTCCCGCAGGCTGCCGGTGGCCAGCGGAATCTGGTTGTAAGAGTAGTCCGCCGAAAGCCGCAGCGGCCAGACGGCCAGGCCCAGGTAGTGGGCCATCACCTTCACCGCGGTGAGCTTGGCCTGCCAGAAGCCGGCCCCCACCAGCGGGTTGTCGGTGAACGGAAAATCGACGGGCAAGTCTGTGCCCAGTGCCACCGACCGCTGGTAGAGCATCGCCTGAATCGGTATCGCCATCGCCACGCAGCCCAGGATGAGCGAGAGCCGCCGCTCGCGCCACCAGAGCATCTCGTACAGCACCACCACCCCCACGATGAGCACCGCGCTTTCCTTGGAGAAGGCTCCGATCGCCGTGGCGGCCATCAATCCCGCAAACCAGGCCATGCGGCGGAAGCCATTGGCCTCGGCGCCCTTCAGATACATCAGAAAGCCGCCCAGCAGCGCCGCGCCCGCCAGCAGGTCGGCGCGCCCCACAATATTGGTCACCGATTCGGTGAGCACCGGATGCACGGCCCATACGGCCGCGATCCCCACCGAAGGCCAGAACTCACGGATCAGCTTCAGCGCCAGCGCATAGACCAGGAGTACGTTGGCGAGATGCAGCAGCAGGTTCACCCAGTGGTATCCGGCAGGCTGGTCCGCATTCCCGAGCACGGCGTAATTAAAAAGATACGAGAGCGTGGTGAGCGGCCGGTACAGCCCGCTGCCGCCCCGCGGCCACCAGTAAGTGTGGCGGAAGATCAGACTGAGGTTCTCACTGGTCACCGCGTGTACCCGCGCATCCTGCAGGATGAGCGCTTTATTGTCCAGCGCGAAACCTGCGCTGAAGGAGTTGGCAAAGGCCAAGAGGGTGAGCGCGCATAGACCCGCGGCCGCCAGAACCTGCCGCGACGAAACGCTGCGCGGAACGGGAGCTGCCTTCGCGGGCGGCACATTCGAACGCTTACGTGCTGGTTTCACTGGGGACCTGGGACACTCCCGCGACGGCTGTCTCAACTGCCAAGGTAACACGCTGATTCCGGGCGTGCAATCGAGCGCGCCGCACCGGTCACGCGATGCGCACGGTCTTGATGTTGACGAACTCGCGGATGCCCCAGGCGCTCAGTTCCCGGCCATAGCCTGAGCGCTTCACACCTCCGAAAGGCAGCCGCGCATCGGAGGCCACCATGCCGTTGATGAACACCATGCCGGCTTCCAGTTCGTCGATGAATTGGTTCTGCTCCGCAGGGTCGGCGGTCCAGGCGCTGGCGCCCAGCCCGAAGTCGGTATCGTTGGCCAGCCGGATGGCATCGCCCATGCCTTCGGCGTGCAGCAGCACGGCCACCGGGCCGAACAGCTCCTCGCGGTACGCCGGCGAATCCGTGGGCACATCGGACAGTACCGTGGGCGCGTAGTAGTTTCCGGGCCGATCCAGCCGCTGCCCGCCGGTGAGCACGCGCGCGCCCATCTCCACCGACCGGCTCACCTGCCGGTCCAGGTCTTCCAGAATCGCGGGCGTCGCCAGCGGACCGATCTGCGTGCTCTCGTCCATCGGGTCGCCCACCCGCAGCGCCTGCATGGCGGCCACAAAGCGCGTCTCAAACGCGGCCGCCACGGAGCGGTCCACAATGAACCGTTTGGCCGCAATGCAGGATTGGCCGTTGTTAATGGTGCGGGCTTCGGCCGCGGCGTGCGCTGTACGGTCCAGGTCGGCGCTCGGCATCACGATGAACGGATCGCTGCCGCCCAACTCCAGCACCGTCTTCTTAATCTGCCGCCCGGCCTGGCCGGCCACCTGTACCCCCGCCCCTTCGCTGCCGGTCAGCGAGACGGCCTTCACGCGCTTGTCGTCAATCAGCCGCGCCACCTGCTCGGAGCCGATCAGCAGGGTCTGAAAGGTGTCCTCCGGAAAACCGGCGCGGCGCAGAATCTCTTCAATCACCAGCGCGCATCCGGGTACATTCGAAGCGTGTTTGAGTAGCCCCACGTTGCCCGCCATCAGCGCCGGCGCAGCGAAGCGGAACACCTGCCAGAACGGGAAATTCCAGGGCATCACCGCCAGCACCGGCCCCAACGGCTCGTACCGCAGGTAGCTGCGCCCGGCTCCAGCGTCAATCGGCTCATCCGCCAGCAGGCGCTCGCCATGCTCCGCGTAGTAGCGGCAGGCCGTGGCGCACTTCTTGGCTTCCGCGCGCGCCGCCACGATGGGCTTGCCCATTTCCAGGGTCATGATGCGCCCGAAACGGTCGTACTCGGTCTCGAGGATTCCGGCCGCTGCCGCCAGCCATCGCGCCCGATCCGCCAGCGGCGTGTGGCGATAGGCGCGCCAGGCCGTCAGGGAACGGCCCAGCCGGGCGTCGATTTCGTCTTCCGTCAGAGCGGGGAAGGTGCGAAGAGTTTTGCCGTTAGCCGGATTGATCGAGGCAATCATAAGCTCCTCTACTGGGCGCGCGCCGCAACCGAACGGTCACGCCGCCAGCGGTTGACATCGCGCTCCGGGAGCGCGCAATGCGTCGCACCGGCCGCAGGGTTGCCGGTGCGGCAGTCGTCGGGCATTTCTGTTACCTACGATAGCAAGGCCCAGCCGCGGGCGGCATACCCCGCGACCCCGTTCGGCGTCCCACCAGCTTACAGGCTGTCCCACAAGCGGACACGACCCGCCCTGCAAATCCGCTGAAAACACGAGCCGTTCCAGAGGACCGAAACGTGCAACAATGCTCCCGTGGTGTCGATGCCGGTAACCGAAATGTCGGAAGTTCCCGTGGCCCAGGCGAAACCCTTTCGCGTGCTGATCTGCGACGACCAGCCGGATGTTCTGGAGGCTCTCCGGCTGCTGCTCAAAGGCCAGGGCTGGCAGGCCGTAGCCGTGGATTCGCCCAAGGCCCTCTACCACGCCATCCACACGCAGATCTTCGACCTCATCCTGGTGGACCTGAACTACACCCGCGACACCACCTCCGGCGCCGAGGGCATCGATCTTCTGTCCACCCTGGAATCCCAGGGCAACGCCACACCGGTGATGGTGATGACCGCGTGGAGCAGTTTCGACCTGGCGGTGGAGGCTATGCGGCGCGGCGCCTGCGATTTCATTCAGAAGCCGTGGGATAACGAGCGCCTGGTGGCGGCCATCCGCAAGCAGGCCGAATCCGAGCGCCGCCGCAAATCCGAGCTGGAAATCGCCGCCAACGTGCAGGAGAAGCTGTTCCCGCACCACCAGCGTACGTTTCAGACGGTGGATTATGCCGGACTGTGCGTAGCCGCCCGCGAGGTGGGCGGCGACTACTACGACTTCCTGGATATCGCCGACTTCACCCTGGGCTTCGTGCTCGGCGACGTTTCCGGCAAAGGCGTGCCCGCCGCCCTGCTGATGGCCAATTTGCAGGCCAGCTTCCGCAACCAGCCGCCGGGCGCGCTGCTGCGGCCGGCCGATGCGCTGCAGGCCATCAACCGCCACTTCTACGAATCTACTGGCGCCGATCGCTTCGCCACCCTCTTCTTCGGCATCTATGACGACCGCACCCGCCGCCTGCGCTACGTGAACTGCGGACACGTCGCCCCGCTGCTATTGCGCGCCGGTGGCCAGTTGGAGCGCCTGGATGCCACCGCCACCATGCTGGGCGCATTTCCGGTGTGGCGCTCGGGCGAGGGCCACACCACGCTCTCCCCCGGCGATACCCTGGTAGCGTACTCCGATGGCGTGACCGAGGCTGGCATCGATGCGGAAGAGGAATTCGGCGAAGCCCGCCTGGCCGAGGCGCTCCGCCAGCACCACGGCAAACCCGCCGCCGCCTTGGCCCAGAGCATTGTGGATGAAGTGACCCGCTTCGGCGGCATCACCCGCAGTGACGATGTGACCGTAGTAGCCGTCCGCGGCGTCTGAAGCCGCTTCCGCGCAGACCCGTCCGCGGCCGTTAAAGCCGCTCCCGCCCACACCTTCAGCTCAGTCCCCTCCGCGGTCTCCGAAGCCGCCTTCGCCCAGACCTATCCGCAGCCTCCAAAGCCGCTCCCGCCCGTACCCGCGCCCGTTATCGACCCGATAAATAAGTTCT
The DNA here is from genome assembly GCA_963803725.1 of Bryobacterales bacterium. Classification (GTDB taxonomy): domain Bacteria; phylum Acidobacteriota; class Terriglobia; order Bryobacterales; family Bryobacteraceae; genus JOPF133. Next base: position 97,614 of record CAWDOH010000004.1, read on the forward strand.
ACTTGCGCCGCGGGACAATTGTGGGATACAGTACAAGGCATTCGCGGGTTACAAAATGGTTTCCTTCTCTTTGACCCCAGGTATCCGCTTCAACGATTGCATGTTCAGCGAACCGGCCCCGCTCGAAGGCTGGACCCCTCCCCAGTTCGCCGGTCTGTACGCAGTGCTCTCCGCGGACCCTAATTGGGCGCCCAAGGCTTTCCGGCCCCTGTATTTCGGGGAGTTCGGCAACGCCACGCCGGCCTCCGCGTTTTTCCGCGACTGCCCCGCCCTGCTCCACGGGGCGGCAGAGCGATCAGTCTTCATCGCCCTGACGCCCATGCCGTTCTCCACCACCTCGCAGCGGTGGGCCGTTTGCCACGAACTGGTTCGGGCATACCACCCCCGCTATCAGACGGAAGTCGAGTTGGCCGGCCATCAGGTAGCCTTTGAAGGCAAAGCTCTGCTGCGCCGCCGGATCGGATTTATGCCTCAGACCGAAACGGCCTGAGGGGATTACTGCAGGCGGAAGTTCGCCGAAACGCGCGCGTAGTATTCCAGCTCCCCAGCCACCCGCGGCGCGCCCGCGCCGAAGGCAAACGGAAGCGCCATGCGCAAGGCGGCGTAAGCTCCGTTCGAAACCACGATGTCCTCGACGATGGCCACCGCGTCTCCAACTTGCTTTCCGGCCGCCGCCGCCAGCACTTCGGCTTTGGCGCGTGCATCCCGTCCCGCGGCTTCCAGAGCGGCACGGCGGGCATGGGATTCGTCGGAAGCCTTAAACGAGAATCCCCCCGCCAGGATGCCGCCGGCGCGGGTGGCGGCATCCACAACCTCTCCCACACGGCCCGGTTCGCGCACATTGATGCGCAGTGTGTTCCGGGCTTGATAGGAGCCGAATTGCACATCGGTGCCTAAGGGCGGCGTGGCTTGCAGAACGCCGGTGGCGCCGTAAGCGCCGTAGCCTCCCTGGCCGATCTGGGGCATGGGGCCGAAGCCTCCCAGCGACGGCATCGCGGGCGTGTAGGCGCTGTACACATTCGTGGAAATGGTTTGCAGGTCTGCCTGCTGCACCCCCAGGGCCGTAAGCGCCTGCGCCAACTGTACGGTCTTGGCTTGGTTATCGCGCAGCGCCTGGGCCGCGGTAGGCGCGGAGGCGCTGATTTCAATGATAAATTCCGCGCTCTCGGGATGCATGCGGCGGACAGCTTCTCCAACCACCGTAATTCCTTCAAGGCGGGCATGGCCTGATTGCACGGGCGTGGGTTCATTTGACGGCATGGTTGCGGTTTCCTTTGGCATGGTGTCCTCGGCTGCAATGTGCGGCATAGTAGCATCACCCTCCGGCGTGGCCCGGTCTACTGAGAAAGGGCGTGCGGGCGGAGTTTCTCCCGCACGCCCATGGCGTCGCGCCGGCATAGGTTGGCGCGTTCGCTCCTAGTAGCCGCCCCAGGGGTTGATGCCAGTGGCGCCCAATGCGCGCGCCACCAGTTGCTGATAGAGCGGGTTGATCTGGCCGGCCTGCCCCTGCCCGATCCAGCTCTGCGGCGCCAGGCCGTAGCCGGTCTGGCCGAACGGCGTCGCCGTCTGCCCGAATGCGCCGTACCCGCCCTGCTGATACGGCGACTGCGCCGCCAGCGTCTGCGCCAACAGCGGATTCAGGATCGGATTGTGCAGGGTCGCGGCAATCAGCGGATTCTGCAGCGCCGCCACCCACGGATTCTGCAAAGCGGCCAGCGGATGCTGCTGGAACCCGCCGAAGGTCTGCTGCTGCCCGGTCTGAAACGGTCCCGTGGTAACGCCCTGCTGGAACGGGTTCTGTCCCTGCTGCGGGTTGTTAATCTGCCCCAGTATGGAGGAGAGTTGCTGCTGCAGTTGCTGAAGCTGTTGTAACTGTTGCAGTTGTTGCAATTGCTGAAGCTGCTGCTGCGCTTGCGGATTGATCAATCCGGGATACTGCCCATAGTTCTGCTGTCCCGTAAAAGTCGGAGGTACTCCGGGGTATCCTCCCAACATGGCGTAACTTTGAAACGGATCGTGCATCATGGTTAGTCTCCTGGTTGCCGGTGATATCCCGGCAAATCTCCTTTTCACTTAGTTTTTTACGTGGACTTGTTTGGATTACTTTGCCCACATTCAGGATCTTGCCACACCGGAGTGGAGGGGGTATGCGCCTGTTGCGGCAACTTCCGCAATTGCCGCAAAACGCCGTAAGTTACTCAAACCCGAGCCGTGACCCGGCGGTTTATGTACTGATTCTTCACCTTGGAAGAATCGGAGCTTTGCAACCACTTCGCGATCTCTTCGTGGCGAAACCGCCATTGCCGGCCGAGCTTGATGGCGGGTATCTCCTTACACTCGGCCCACAAACAAATGGCGCGAGTGGACACACCCAGCCACCGTGCAACGGCCGCCGTGGAAAGAAGGGGTTCTGAACTGGACACTTTCTCCATAGGTCCCGTGGATCGACGAAACAATCCCTCCCCTGGAGGAGGTCTTAAGCCGGCGGTGTCAGGCTCCGGCTCACAAAGACTGGTGGTGCAGTCGCCGAAAATACCTTACTTGACCAGTTTCTGAAATTCGCCGCACAAGTGTCAAGGCTTCTCCTGGTGCCCTCAGGAAGCTTCGGAACCGTGAAGCCTGCTAACATCACTCTAAGTCTCGTGGTGCGTTGGCGTTCGCCAGATCTTCTTTTCCGCCCGCCAATCTTGCGGCAGGCCGGCCCGAAGGCGCCTTGGCGTGTGTTTGAGCACAATGCGGCGAAGGCAGCATCGGCGGCGGATTGGCTACCGGGGCAATTCAGCCCTGCCGCACATCCTCTTTCTTCCGCAGCCATAAGTAACAATGATTGCCAATGCGCCCGGCGTCAGGCGAGCGCATCAGCACCGCATCCAGATAGCGCAGCGGAAACAGCAGCCAGCCGAGTGTGAAGTGGGCCGCCGCGCGCCACGCCCGCCACGGCAGCAGCAGTTTGGCATATTCGGTGGTGAACACCAGCAACGTCGCGGTCGGCCCCGTGCGCCATCCTTCGGCCACCACTTCCATATCGCCCGCCAGCAGCTTTAATCCATCCGGCGTGAAGCGGCGATAGTCTTTGGGGTATTCATGAAACGGATGGCAAAAAGGAGTTACTAAGTGCAGATAGCCTCCCGGCGCCAGCACGCGTTCCATCTCGCGCACCATCCGCTCCGGCTCGCGCACATGCTCCAGCACGGCATCGCACTCCACCCGCTGGAAGAGCGCATCCGGAAACGGCAGCCGGTGCGCGTCGGCCGCCACATCCACGCCCGGAACCGCGAACAGGTCCAGGTTCACATAGCCCTCCACGCGCCGTCCCGCCCCGCCGATATACAGATTCCAGCGCCCCAGCGGAAAGTCCTTCGGCTCGCGCGGGTTCATCACCAGCGGCGCCGGCGGTTCCAGGGCGCGCCGCAGCCGATCCGTCCAACTCGGCCGGAACCGGCGCCGGTAGCGCTCTTCGAGAGTCTCGGGCGGGTTCAACGTGGCGGGCCCCAGAAGCGCCTACTGCGGCAGGTCCAACGCCGGGTTGCGCGTGAAGAATCCCCACGGCGCCAGCATAAATCCCGCCGAATGCGTGGGCATCACCGGCCAGTCTTCGGGCCTCGGATTGTGCGTGATCCCCATCACGTACCACACCACCACGTCGCGGTTTTCAATCGGGCGGTTGGCCGCCGTCCACTCGGGCAGCCCGTCGCCGCCCTTGCTCTGGTACGGATAGTCGCCCGCCGCGTACATTTCCCTGGGGTCGTAGGGCGTCACCCACACGTGCGCGTTCAGAAATCCGGCCCGCTTGCGCAGCCACGAATCCGGCAGGGCAAACGGCAGCGCATTCTCCCCCGGCAGCAGGGCGTAGCCGGTAAACTGCCCCAGCGCGTTGCGGCTGTCGCTCTGGATGATCCAGCGGCGGCTGGTGGACAGGTCCAGCCGGCGCTCCGCCTCGCGCTCGGTGGCCAACGGCGTCTCCTCCATGGTGAAGCCGCCGCCATACGGATTGGCTGCCCCCGCCGCCATCGACCGGCTATTCATCTCCACCACCCGGTTGGTCTCCCCATCCACGTCCATATCCAGACGGAAGCAGAAGAAATGCTGGTGATGCACCGCGTCCAGGTTCTTCGCCACCAGGTGCCCATGCGGGTCGTGCGCCGAATCCGCCACGCCCTTCACGGACATGATCCCAGTCAGCTCCACCTGCATTTCCAGCGTGCCGTCCTGGTGGAAAATCCAGTCGAAGCCGTAATCGTAGTTGCCCGCCTCGCTCGAGTAGCGCAACACCAGGTCGCGTGCCCGCCGCGCAGTGTCCCCGTGCTTCCAGGACACTCCGCCATCGCGTTCGTATAGCGCCACGGCCCCCGGAATCACTCGCGGCCGCCCGGCCTCATCGGAGAAAACCGCGTCGTATACCGCGCAGTTCATGGGGCAATCCACGCCCACCCGCAACGGGCTGGCCGCCAGCCCCAGCCCCAGTTCGCCGGCGTCGAAGCTGTTGCGGAAATACCATCCCGCCGAAGGGTCTCCGTAGGGCACCGCCATTTCGGAAAGCGAGCCGCGGTACAGGATCGACCGCAGCCGCCCCTGGTCCTCGTACCCCACCGTGTACAGCACCAGCCCCTCGCGCGGCCGCAGGGCGTAGCGGAAGTGCCACTTCTGCCAGTGCACTTCGTGGTCTTCGATCTGGTACGCGGTTCCCTGAGGCTGTGTGATTAGGAGCGGCGGCAGCGGCGGGCGCGGCGGCCCGCTCGCCCCCGGCGTAAACTCGAAATTCTCCCGCGACACCGGCACATTGCGGTCGGTGTCCACAAATTCCAGCACTTTCCCGGTGGTCAGGTCCACGTGCGCCACCACGCCCTCCACCGGGTGGGCATAGTAATTCTCGCCCATGGCCAGGTGCGGCACCACCCGCACCACGCGGTCGTGCGCTTCCCCGGGCGCTCCGAAATACCCCGCCGGCCAAGAGATCGTGTACACCGCGTTGCTGTTGCGGATGCCGCGCTCTTCCAGCGCCGCGCGCCAGCGCGGGTCGGCCCGCACAATGCGGTCGGCGCGATTGGAATCGCTCTCGCTGAGCGCCGGCTGCACTCCGGGGATCAGCTTCCACGAAACCATCTGCCCCGCCGTCAGGTCGGCCACGCCTTCAAAGGTCTGGTTGGCGTCCTGGTCGTAAACCACCGCGAAAGCCCGCCGCGGAATCCCGGTGGCCCCTCGCACCACCTGCTCCTTAGATGGTTCTTCCAGTTCGATCATGCTGAAGCGCGCCCCCGTGGGCATCCGTCCGGAGGTGCGGAAAATGCGCGCGGCGGCGCGGATTTCGTCGGCCGAAAGCGGCGCCAGCGGATTCGGCTCTCCGGCCGCCGCCGGCCATCCCTCCGCCAGCAGCACCGCCAGCAGCACCAGCCACCGCTTTCGATGCAAATTGCGGCCCACGGCTCATCGTACCGCATTGCCGGCCGCTGCCGCCGCACCGCATGCCCCCCGGCTCAACCCGTGCCACACTAACAACTGAGCTATGCCGACGCCCCGCCGGGACCCCCTCCGCCTCGCCATCCGCCTGGTGGTCTACATCGTGCTCGGTTACCTCAGCCTGGTCCTGGTGGGCTGGGCGCTGCTGGGTTTGGGAGAGGTGCTCGGCGCCGTCACCACCGTGCTGGCCTCCGCCTGCCTGGCCAACTGGCTCTCCCTGCGTATCTACGAGCATCTTTCCCTCCTCGACCTGGGCCTGTGGGTGAATCGCGCCTCCTCCCACAACCTTATATTGGGCATCGGCGCCGGAGCCGCCGCCGCCTGCCTGGTGCTGTTGCCGCCGTTGCTGTTCGGCCTGGCCCACAGGGTCCCCACCCCCGCCGAGCAGCCTTCTTTCGGCGCGCTGCTTTTCACCACCGCCATGCTGGCCGCCGGCGCCGTGGGCGAGGAACTGCTCTTTCGCGGCTACGGCTTCCAGATCATGCTGGCGGAACTCGGCCCTTTCGCCACCATCCTGCCCGTCAGCGTGCTGTTTGCCCTGCTGCACGCCGCCAACCCCAATGCCACCTGGTTCGGAATTGCCAATACCGCGGGCTTCGGCGCGGTCTTCGGGTACGCTTATTTTCGCAGCCGGGACCTTTGGTTACCAATCGGATTGCACTTTGGTTGGAACTTGACATTACCCCTCTTTGGCGTCAACCTGAGTGGGCTTAGAATGAATGTGACGGGTTCGGAGATGTCCTGGACCGCCGGTTCCGTGTGGAGCGGCGGCGCTTACGGCCCGGAGGCCAGCGTGCTGACTTCCGTGGTGGTGGTGCTGCTGTTGCTCTTCGTCTGGAAAGTCCCGGTGCGCCGGCAGTTCTCGCCATTAACGGGCCCCCGCGCGGAGAGTGCCGTATGCGAGCCTTCGCCCCCATTGCCGTCCTGATCCTGCTGGTTCCCCTGGCGCCGGCAGCCGACAAGCTGACGTTTGAAGACCGCGTGGAGCTGACCCGCGGCCTGATGGCGGAATATGGCACCGTCAAAGTTCTGCTGCCGCGCTCCAAAAAGCCCCTGGAGTTCAACTCCGACGGCACCTACGACAAAAAGGCCTGGAGCCTGATCGCGCGCGAAAGCGGCCCCGCCGCGCGCCATGGCGACTCGGTCGAAATCACCAGGCTCATCATCGAAAGCGACCGCCTGATCCTCGAAATCAACGGTGGCTTCAAGGGCGGCCGTAAGTGGTACCAGGGCGTGCAAATCCAGGGCCCCATGTCCGGCCAGCCCACCACCGTCGGCAACGGCGACTCCAACGCCCCCGGCGGCACCTCCATCGCCGTGCTATTCCACAAGCCCCTCGAGGCCATGAAATCCACCGACGTCAAAAAAATGCTGGCGCCGATCCTGGATTTCGATAAGCACACCGTCACCGAACTCTACGCCGACACCCTCTCGCCCGAGGTGAAGAAGGCCATTATCGACAAGCGCGTCTCCGAGGGCATGACCCGCGATCAGGTGATCATGTCGCTGGGCCACCCGGTTTACAAGTCGCGCGAGACCAAGGACGGGTTTGAAACCGAAGATTGGGTCTACGGAGCCGCCCCCGGCAAAATCACCTTCGTCACCTTCGAGGGCGACAAAGTCATCAAAGTGAAGGTGGATTACGCCGGCCTGGGCACCCAGGTCAGCGACCCCGGCAAGATTTGAGGATGTCCCGCCCGCCAGGCGCTCCGGCGCTCGTCAGGTGGCTCGCCGCCGGCGCATTCTTAATTGCGGGCGCCGGTTGCGGCAATTCCCCGCCCCGCCCGGCCGCCCAGCGCGCCTCCAGCCAGGCTCCGCCCGCCACTGCCAGCATCACCCAGTTCTACGCCAGCGCTCCCAACCTCGCCCGCGGCGAGAAGGAATTGCTTTGTTACGGCGTGGAAAGCGCCGTCAGCGTGCACCTGGCGCCGCCGCCCCAGGAGCTTTCCGCGGCCCTATCCCGCTGCGTGGAAGTCAACCCCACCCGCACCACCGCGTACACCCTCACCGCCCAAGGCGCCGCCGGCCCTCCGGCCACCCGCGAGTTGACCGTAACCGTCGGCCCGCCGCACGTCAAAATCATCGACGTCACCGTGAGCGCCCTCACCGTCGCCCCCGGCGACCTGGTCAGCCTCTGCTACCACATCCAGAACGCCGCCTCCGTGGCCATCGCCCCCATCCACTTTCACGCCGCCTCCAACCCCAAGGGCTGCGGCATCGACACCCCGCGCAAGACCACCACCTACGTAGTCACCGCCAGCGGCGCCGATGGCAGCCACGACCAGCAGCAGGTCACCGTAAAGGTGCGCTGACCGCCTGACACCGCCTAACCCTCCGGCTTCCCCCGCGTCTATATAGCCGCTATGCTGCACCACGCCTTCCGCTATCTGTCCGCTACGGCTCTCGGCACCGCCCTGCTGCTGGTTCCCGCGCAAAGCCAAACCCGGCACGACTACAACCTGAACATCAACGTCCGGGACGGTGAAGCGGAGCACTGCGCGGATCTCCAAGCCGAGTCCAGCGGCGAAATCGCCCGCGCCACCGAAGCCTTTACGCTCTCGCGCGCCGAGGCGCCCGTCCTCGAAATCAGCACCCTCGATCGCGGCAACATCCGCGTGCTCGGCTCGTCGCGGGCGGATTACGGCGTGGAAGTCTGCAAGTTCGCAGTGGCCGCCGACCGCGCCACCGCCGAGCAGTTGCTCCGCGGTGTCTCCGTCTCCCGCAGCGCCGGCCGGCTTTCCAACTCCGGACCTGCCGAGGACGACGGCCGGTGGATGACCTATTTCATCGTCCACTCGCCCAAGGACGCCCCGGTCGACCTGGAGACCCGCAATGGCGCCATCGCCGTGCGCGGCGTCGATGGCACGGTGAAACTGCACGCCACCAACGGCCCCATCGCCGTGCGCGACTGCGGCGGACGCGTGGACGCCAATACCCTCAACGGACCCATCGCCTTCGATGGCAGCGGCGGCGACATCCACCTGATCGCCCAGAACGGTCCCATCGCGGTCAAAGTCTCCGGCGACCAGTGGAACGGCAACGAACTGGAAGCCCGCACCAATAACGGTCCGTTGAGCCTGAAAATCCCCGACACCTTCCGCTCCGGCGTGCGCGTGGAAACCTCCGGCCACTCCCCCATGAGCTGCAAGGCCGCCGCCTGCGCCAACGCCACCGAAGACCTGCGCAACAGCCCGCACGTCATTCAGATGAACGGCTCCGGCGACGCCATCCGCATCTCCACCCACAACGGCCCCATCTCCATCGGCGATGGCGACCGCGGCAAGCTCCATAAGATCATCTGAGGCGGGCCGCCAGCGTAGTCCAATGCCTAATTCGGCGAGGGCCTTTCGATGCGGTCGATCACCAGGATCTCGACAGGGCCCTTGGCCCGTTCCAGCCTCAGCCCAAGCTGTTCCCGTATGGCCGTTTCGAGCGGCGCCGCATCCGGAGTGCTCCCAGGTTGCGATGGCAAAGTGTCCACCGCGTAGCGAACGTCAAAGTCGAAACTCCCCGTGATCCCCGTCCGGTCCATTACAGGCCCCTTTAAAGCACCAGCGAGGGCCTCGGCCAACTGCCCCATTGACCCGCCTATACTCACCATCCGCGGACCGGTGCGACTGGCCCACATGCCGACGCCTGCCGGTGCCGGGCGCCCGTCCAACAGCAGCTCGCCACCCCGCCCGGCCGTCAGCTTGGGCCCTCCCTTCGCAACGACCAGCTCGTACACCGGCATACCTTTCGTCTCATGGTGAAGCCTCAGGTGGAAGCGGTCCGTCAACAAGGTCTGAAGCATGAGCCTGATCTGGTCCTCGCTGGGGGAACCCTCCGCTCTGGCCTCAATATCGTAAACGCCGTCTGGCAGGCCGCCGCTGACGAGAGGTATCGGTTTTGTCCTGCTGCTGAACGAGGGTATGCCCGGATGGCTCAAGACAGTGGATTCTGTACTGCGCGCTTCACTTGCTCCGCGAATAGTGGATTCTCCGGACCTGCGCTGCCTGAGACTATGCCGCAATCCAGCGCCGCGCGGGTCTGGCTACCCACCGTGCTGCGTGATGAGGTCACCATGCTTTTTGCGAGTCTGGTTCTCTCGACTCGCGCTCTTGCCCCCGAAATCATCGAAAGGAGGGATCATCGGTCCATGCTAATGAACATCGAAGCCCATCAGAAGATCGCGGCCGTGCATCTGTCGCGCTTGGCCTACCTGTACGTGCGCCAGTCAACGCTGCGCCAAGTCCTCGAGAACACCGGGAGCACTCACCGCCAGTATGCGCTTCGGGAGCGCGCTGTCGCGCTGGGCTGGCCGCCCGACTGGATCGTCGTCATCGACAGCGATCTCGGGCAGTCCGGCGCCAGCGCGGCTGACCGGGAAGGCTTTCAGCCTTTCAGCGCCTGGTGCCGAAGTAGTCTCGGGCGCGTGGGGATCGTGCTCGGTCATGAAGTATCGCGACTGGCGCGCAACTCCACCGATTGGCATCGGCTGCTTGAGTTGTGTGCGCTCGCCGACACGCTCATCCTCGATGAGGATGGGCTGTACAATCGGGCGCACTTCAACGATCGCCTGCTGTTGGGCCTGAAGGGCACCATGAGCGAAGCGGAGTTGCACGTGCTGAAGGCACGACTTCGAGGTGGCATCCTGAGCCGTGCCCGCCGCAGCGGGGCGCATAAGGGTGAACTTGTCTGGGCTGAACTTCTGCACTGCCGCGCACGGCAGATCATCCACAACCCGCGCTATGCGGGCGCATTCGTTTTCGGTCGCACTGAACAGCGCCATCTGCCCAATGGCAAGGTGTGCTCTCGTCTGGTACCGAGCGAGGAGTGGATACTGCTTCGCGACATTCATCCGGGCTATTTTACCTGGTAAGAGTACCAGTTGAACCGCCAGCGAGTGAAGGGCAACGCACTCGCCTGGAGCGCGGAACGGCACCGTGGACCGGCACGCGAGGGCACGGCGCTACTGCAGGGACTGGTGATGTGTGGAACCTGCGGTGAACGCATGTCCGTCCGCTACCACTCGCACCGCAATCAGAGCGTGCCGACCTATTGGTGCGGCCGGGGGCCACTGCAGCGGGGCGAAGACAGTCTTTGTCAGACTATGGCACCGCGCTCGATGCGGCGAGCGGCGATGTCGTTATCGAGGCCATGACACCTTTAGCGATTGAAGTAGCGCTTACAGTGCGCCAGGAACTCGCGAGCCGCCACGAGGAAGCGGACCGGTTACGGCGTCAACATGTGGAGCGTGCGCGTGATGAAGCGGATCTTGCGCAGCGAAGCTTTCTGAAGGTCGATCCCGACAATCGGCTGGTGGCCGATTCACTGGAAGCGGACTGGAACGGAAAGCTCCGTGCGCTTGCCGTGGCACAGGAAGCATACGAGAAAGCAAAGGCCTCCGACGCTAGCGTTGTAACCGATGCCGAGCGCGCCTAACTAGTTTCTGTCGCGAAACTCGTAAGCCATTGATTTCTAGCTCGTTAGACACCGGCCATCGGTGTGACCTTCCTGATTCGGTCAGCCCGCCGTCCTCTCAGCCTCAACCCGCGCCATTCTGCCAGCTTGCGATTAAAACAAAATCGGAAGAAAATGTTCGTCGGACACTTGACAAGTTCGATTCAATAGTATTTCATCTATATAGATGAATCAGCAGACAGCTCTCCGCAAGCGCGCCAAACTCTTTGCCGACCTTCCTCTCACCGCCGAGATCGTCCGCGGCTCTCTACTCCACCGCGTCATTCGCCATCGCTCCGGCTGTGCCGTGTGCGCCGACGGAAAGGGCCATCCCATCTGGGTGTTGACTGTCAGCTATCCGGGCGGCGCCACCAGGCAGTTCAGCCTCCGCCCCGAACAGAAGCCCCTGGTCGAGCGGTGGTTGCGCAACTATCACAAGCTGAAAGCCTCTCTGGAGCGCATCTGTGAAATCAACCTGGAACTGCTGCGGACGGAGAAGCAGAAATGAGCCGCCTCCCCGTCGCGCAGCTCAGCTTCGCCGATCTCCAGTTGCAGAGTCACGGCGTCCATCTCGATCCTACTTTGCAGCGTGTCGCTGACTTCCTGGAAGAGCAGACTGCCCTGATCGAACTCGTGCGCCAGGATCTGGAACGTGGTTTGAAAAAACCCGACTCGGGCCGCCACGGCATCACTCCTGCGCAGACCCTGCGCTCATTGGTTCTCATGCGCCTCAAGAATTGGGATTTCCGCGAACTGCGCGAGCGCGTTAACGATGGCTTTACCTTGCGCAGCTTTACGCAGTTCGATAGCCACTCCGTCCCCAAGCACGATGCTTTCAACCGCGCCTTCAACCGGATCACCCCGGCCACCCTGGTCGCCGTCAACCAACTCGTCGTGCAGGCAGCCGTGAAACTCGGCCTGGAAGACGGCCGGCAACTCCGCGTCGATACCACGGTCGTAGAGACCAATATTCACTACCCCACCGACGCCACCTTATTGTGGGACACCGTGCGCACGGTCACGCGTCTGGTCTGGGATCTTCATGAGAAATTACCCCGCGGAGTAAAAGGCTTTACCGATCGCACGCGCAGCGCCCGCCGCCGCATGCAGGAAATCCAACGCATGACCGCCCGTCAGCGGGAACAGCAACAAATTCCCAAGTACCGCGAACTCATCCGGATCACGGAACAAGTTTTGGGTAATGCCAGGAAAGTGATCGCCGCCGCCAAACGCGTCCACAAAGTCGATGAAATCACGCGCGCCGTGATTGACGCAATCTGCAAGCAGATCGCCGATTTCTCCCAATTGGGGGATCGTGTCATCGATCAGTCCCGCCGCCGGGTGCTACAGGGAGAGACGGTGCCCGCTGAAGAGAAACTTTATTCGATCTTTGAACCCCACACCGATTTGATCAAGCGGGGCAAGACCCTGAAGCCGGTGGAATTCGGCCACAAGGTATTCCTGGCCGAGAGTGCGCATGGCTTGATTACCGAGTATCGAGTGCTCGATGGGAATCCCGTCGATAGCGATCATGTGCAAGCTTCCTTGGAGCATCACCAGAAGACTTTCCAGCACGCGCCAGACTGCTACGCTGCCGACCGGGGCTTCTACAGCCTCGAAAATGTGCAGAACTGCAAGGACGCCGGCGTGAGTCAGGTGTGCATACCCCAACGAGGGGGCCAGAAAACGGCAGAGCAGGAAGAGTTGGAGCGCAGTCGTGCCTTCAAGAAGGGCCAGCGGTTTCGCGTAGGTATCGAGGGACGCATCTCGGTGCTATTTCGCGGTCGAGGCATGAAACGCTGTTTGCTGAAAGGCCGCGAGCGGTTCGAGATCCTGGTGGGAGCGGCGGTGCTGGCCAATAATCTGATGCGGATTGCCGACCTTTTGGACAAGCGAAAACCAGACCGCCGGCGAGCCGCGGCCTAAAAGAAGCACTGCCAGCGAAAACTATTCTCCTCACAGCGCCGAACACAGCGTTCGGCTCGATGACCTATTGAGATTAATAGCCCTTTTACGCTGTAATACTTGGCGAGAAGCCAAACCAACCGATAAAACTACGGTAACAGATCGTCTTGACACGCTCCATCATGACCCCACCAGGCGGTGGTGGAGTCGAAGTCACAGCCAGATTCACTCATTTCGCGACAGAAACTAGTGTCCTGTGTCAGAAGTCTTGTTACATGTCGCGGTAAGTTGCGCACGGCGGTTCCAGGTCCCCCGTTGTCGAGTGGTCAACGGAAGCGTTTCGGCGGATGGGTGGTTAACCTAGGCGGAGGCGCGGGGTCTCGATCACTTTAGATTGTGAATGTCATTGTTTGGGCGAGTCGATGAAGTGCGCGCCTTGGCGAAAGGCGCTTGGAAGTGACGCACCTGCCGGGTCAGTTTTGGGAAATGCTTGGAAAGCTTGCGAACACACCCTCCTCCGTCAAGTGGCCGCGGAGGCGAGTTTCTGGGCCGCGAAATAGCGTTCGATACTGGCTAGGGCGGCGGAGGGTTTCTTGGCTCCGTAGCGGTCGTGCAAAGATTGCCACGCGCGCTTCACTTTCTGCAGAATCTGGTCCGAAGTGGCTTTCCAGTTAATGGGCTTGGGGTTCTCATTCCACCGGTCGAGAAACTGAGCAATGTCTTGCTGCAAGGCCTCGACCGTTGCCGCAGATCTGTGCTTCAGGCATTTCTGGTTCACTTCCCCGAACCGACGTTCCACTTGATTGAGCCACGAGCCGCTGGTGGGAGTGTAATGGATATGAAATCGTGGATGCGCGGCTAGCCATTGCTGCACGTTGGCGTGTTTGTGTGCCGAGTAGTTGTCGATAATGAGATGAATCTGTTTGGCGGGCGGCGAGTGCTCTTCAATCATGGCCAGAAATGGAATCCACTCTTGATTGGTGTGCTGCTGATTGAAGGTAAAGATAACCTTGCCGGTGCCGACATTCTGTGCCGCGAACAGAGTGGTCGTTCCATGGCGTTTGTAATCGCTCGTTTCAGTCGCACAGTGGCCTGGCGCACAAGCCAGGCTGGCCTGGGTACGCGTAAGCGCCTGGATCTGACATTGTTCGTCCGCCGACCACACGATTGAGTCGGCAGGCGGGTTCAAGTAAAGGGTAACGATATCTGCGGTCTTCTCGGCAAATAGCGGGTCATTGCTCAATTTGAACGTCTTCACCCGATGCGGCTGCAGCTTGTGCTTCCGCCAGATCCGACTCACCGAGCAAGCGCTCACAGCCACCTCTTGAGCCAAACTCCGTGTGCTCCAATGGGTGGAATCGCAGGGAGTTTCCTGGATCGTTTTATGTACGATCTGCGCGACCTTGTCGGGTCCGATGGTGGGCGGCCGTCCCGGTCGCGGCGCGTCGTTCAGCCCATCCATCCCCCGCTGCAGAAATCGCCGTTCCCAGCGCAGCACAGTCTGCCGAGCAAGCCCCAGTTGCTTCGCAATTTCCTGCTTAGCCGTGCCCGCTGCCAACTCCATAATGATAGTCGCCCGTTCCCACAACCTCACCGCAGACGTGCGACTGGCAGCGAGAGCTTTCAGTTCCTCCTGCGATTGCTCGTCCAACTGGATGTTTTCGGCGGCTGGCATCGTAGAGACGTGTGTGCGGCCTGAGGACTTCTCGCAGCCGCCAAAGTTAAAATGACAGCAACTCACGGAAACGGCGATGCACAGGCAGCGCCAGCACTTCCTTTATCGAGCGATTCGGTTTATGAGTAAGATCATTTTTGCCGCGGCCGGTCGTGCGTCCCACCACCACCCAGTTCGCCGCGCGATAACACGTCCCGCGGAACCGTTCCGGATCGACGAAGGTTTCCAGTAGATACACCGGATGTGCATAGAGGCGCTGCCAATCGCCCGGAACCTGCCTGGCCATGCGCCCCAGAATGTGGGATGCCAGATGCGGCACCGTCACCCACGGCAGAATCAGAAAGCGAGTATTGTAGGCCAGCAGATGAATATTGCGTCGCCTTGCTTCCATGCCCCAGCCGATAAACCGGTCGCGGCATCCCAGATGCCGCGGTGAACTGGACCATGCCAGACACGCGATCGCTTGTCCTTTCGCCGACACCAGATACTTCAGGTGCTCGCCCACAGGTTGTTCGTAGCCCAGATAGTGATACTGTTCGATCAGGCCATTGAACAAAGCTTCCTGCGGCGTTCTCCGCACCTGCTCGACCGTGAGCGGCCCCAACTCGCTCAGTCGGCCGCACACCGGCCGGTCATCTGGTATCACCGGTTCGGGCCGCGCTTGTTTCCCCGGCGGATGGCGGCGTACCGGTGGCAATTCGATCTCGCCAGCGCGTTCCAGCATCAACAGCAGACCGCGACAGACCATATCGCGTAGCGCGCCGTTAGCTTGCTTCCAATTCCAGGCATCGCACAGCTTCCGCGACAAAGCCCAGCGGCTGGCTTCAGGATTCGCTGCGATCAATTGCCGGATCGATTCGATGTCAGCGAGGTTGAAGATCCGTCCGCGATATTTCCAATCGATTGCCATCTATAGCAGCAGTTTGCCAGAGATGGCTTCGGAACGCAAGCTTTTTCTTGGTTCTTTTAGGCTATTTCACCGGACGCCCACGGGCGGGCTTAAACTGACGTATGAAACACCCGATGCGCTTCGAGCGGTTGCTCAACTTCGCAATGTTACAAGACTTCTGACACAGGACACTAG
>CAWDOH010000005.1:0-30295 GCA_963803725.1 Bryobacterales bacterium
CTGCTCCTCGACCGCCGCGAAGACCGAAGGCTCCTGCGAGTCGTCACCGCGCGCGTATTCCAGCTCGAAGTTGTAGACCCCGCCGAGGCCGGTCTGGTCCATCACCGGGCGGCCCGCCGGAGCCGCAAGCGTATCCGCCAGTTGCGCCATGGACTGGTTGGTGGCGCTGAGCTTCCAGCCAATTTGCCGCTGGAAGAGCGGATTCCCCCGGACGCTCCGCTCTCGCCCGCGCGCAGCTTGGGACCGGCCTTCCCCAGGACCAGGCGATACAGCGGCCCTACCCTGGTTTCGCGGTGCAGCGCAAGCTGGAAGCGCTCGGCCAGCAGGGTTTGCAACATCGGCCCGATCTGCTTCTGGTCGATGGGCGAGGCCACCTCCGCCACCACGTCGTAGCGTTCTTCGGAGAGCCAGGCCGGCCCCGCAATCTGGAACCCGGCCACCCCGTAGGCCCTCTGGATCAGGTCCTTCAAAGTGGTGGATTCGAAGCTGATTTTGGCGCCGTGCTCGCCGGTGGCCACCGAAACGTGCGCGTTGCGGTGGGTGGGATCGTCCGCCGGCAGCCGCTTGACCGAAGCGGCGTCGAACGCCGGCGCGGATTGCCCGTGCGCCGCGCCCGCTCCGCAAAAGAGGGCCGCAGCGAGGAGTGCCGTCTTCATACCGGCCTCAGCGCTCCGCCCGGGCGGTGTAACCCGGCGGGATCTGGAACAGCGCCGGATCGGGCGGTGCCTGCACGATGTTGGTCAGCTCGTAGGTGTTGACTCCGAACCGCGGATCGGAATTGGTGGTCTTCAGCAGAATTTGCAGGTCGTCGGAATACCAGCGTTCGTTGACGATCTTGAAATCGCGGTCGTTGCCCACCGCGCCCGTAGGCACGGTCGAGGTGATCCGCGAGCCGCGGGCGGCGATGCCGTTAATGGTCTGGGGCGGCAGGTCTTGGGTGACGGTGTTGACCTGGCGCTCCGAGCGATACGGAATCCCCAGCGCGACGTGGCTGGGCCGCTCGGGACGTGGCGTTCCCGTGGTTTGGCTGACGCGCGAGCGCTCGCCCGCCACCGCGATCATGACCGTGTCGGCGTTCGTGGCAGTTTTGGCATAGGTCTTGGCCTTCGAGTCCAGATCGTAAATGAAGCCCGCCACCGGATCGTAAATCTCCACCCGCTCGGGATTCTCCGTGCGCATGCGCCCCTGGCTGTCGCGATAGAAGCGGCTGCTGGAGGAGCTTTCGAGCCTGGTGCCGTCGCTCAGCGTCTGCACACTGTGGCGCACTTCGGTGGCCTGGATCGGCTTTCCGGTAACCGGCCCGGTCTGCCCTTCGATCGCCATGTGGCCGATCACCGCACTGGTCCCCGGGGATGCAACCCACCCGCTTGGGCCCTGCGCCCACGCTGCCACAGCGCCCGCCAGAAAAATCAGAATCCGTCCGCTCATCGATTCGCCTCCGCAATCAGCCGGATCGCATGCGCCCGGCCGTCCTGCCCCACCAACACATCCGCCTGCACGGTGCCCGCGGTATCCGGCACGTGGACCTCGAAACCGGCCGCGACCAACGCCGCCACCGGCACATCCATGCGTTGCACTTCGGCGCGCTCATAGGGCGCCAGGGGAGCCACGAAGGGAATTTCCACAAACGGGATTTCCACGGACGGCTTCAGGGCTACTCGCGCGGGCGCGCCCGCAGACGGTTGCCGCGCCTGGTCTTCGACCGCCAGGTCCGCTCCCTGGCGGTCGCGGCTCCGATTCGATGTCGAGCTGCGCGCGTTAGCAGGCGGGTGAACCGGATCAGCCGGGCGGAGACCCAGGAACACGGCGGCCGCCAGGGAAGCCGCCAGCGCCGCGGCGGCGATGGGCCGCCAGAGGGACCAGGCGGCGGGTCGCGCCGGCCACGCCGCAAAGACGCGCGCCTCCACGCCCGCGGGCAGCAGCGCCGCGGCGTTCTCCTGCGCGAGGCGCGCCAGAGCCACGCCCAAAGCCGCCTGCCCGTCAAAAAACCGGCGGCATTCCTGGCACTCCGCCAGGTGCGCTTGCAGTTCCGGACCGGCTTCGGACCGGCCTCTGGCCAGTTCCATCAGCCGCCCCTGTACGTCCCGGCAATTCACCGGCATGCCCTCCCGATTTCGTTCTTCGGCCCCACGTTGGGCCGCAACTTGCGCGCCAGCAATTCGCGGGCGCGGTGCAGGCGCGACCGCACCGTGCCCACGGCGCACCCCAGCAGCGCCGCCGCCTCATCGTAGCTGCGGCTCTCCAGGTCGCACAGCACCACCGCTTCGCGGTAATGATCCGGCAGCCGGGCGATGGCCTGGCGCAGTGCCTCCGTATCGATGGCACCGGCGCCAGCCTCGTCTGCCTGCCCGCCGGTTGCTTCGGCGGTTTCCGCCAGCGGCAACCAGCGACGCTCGTCGCGCTCGCGGTGGTAGAGCAGCTTGCGCGCCACGCCCGCAAGGAAAGCCCCCAGATCGCCGCGGGCCGGATCGAATTGCGCCGCGTGGTAGATCAGCCACACAAAAACGTCCTGGGTCAGCTCCCCGGCCTTGCCGCGGTCAGCGGTCATGCCGAGAGCAAACCGGAAGATGGCCGCATGGCGGCGGCGATAGACTTCGGCAAAAGCTTCGCGGTCGCCCGCGCGGAACCGCTCCATCAACCAGCCGTCGGAGCTGCGGGAAAGATCCATCGTGGATACGCCCATATTGCCGCCGGAACCCGGCGCCAGTTCCCGAAAGTTTGGCGGCTTGTGGGACCCGACACGAGACGGCCTCTGCGCGGCCGTGTATCTCTACACCACCACGTATAGTAAGGATACGATGCCGACGGGATAGACCTTGTGGCCGTGACCGACAGCTTGATCTGCCCCCGGCCTTCCGAAACCGGCAGTAGCGGCACGCCGCCACCTGGCAGAACGGGAACCACCGAAACTTCAACCGTATCCGTGCGACAGTCGCAAAATCCAGATAAATCCTCCGGCCGCAGCGTGCGCGAAAAGACGACATCCGTTGGAACGCCCGGCGGCCCACCAGCAGGGTGTCGAATTGAGCGAACACGGCCGCGAAATCCACGTCCGGGTTCCTGGGGATCCAGTCGGCTTCCCCATTCGGCCTTGCGATGTAGCCATCCAGGCTCATCGCCACCGCGTGGCCCACGCACCACATCGGCACCTCCCGCTCAGCGCCGGATCATAGCCCACGCCGGCCCGAGGGATCCTCTGGCGGCGCCCCGCTCATCGCCGGAAGATTGTCGACGGGTCCGGTCGCCCTTTCGGCAGCGCCTTTCGCCGCCAAGTGCCGCCGCACTCTCCGCCGGCGCCGCTTCCCCTCGTTGTGCCGCGCTGCGGATTAGCCTATGATGAGCTAAACAATGCCTTACCGCTGCGGTCTCGGGTTTCTGATAGCCGGTCTGGCAAGCGTGGCAGCGCAGCAGCAGAGCGGCGTCACGGTTTCCCCGGTCGGTGGCTACACCGCGGCGCCCGCGAAGAATGCCCCCGAAACCAAGGCCACGGAGGAACCGGCCACCTTCCACACCCGCGTCAACCTGGTGATGGTGCCGGTGGTGGTACGCGATAAATACGATAAGGTGCTCGGCAACCTGAAGCAGGACGATTTCCGCCTGATGGATCGCGGTAAGCCCCAGGAAATCATTAAGTTCTCAGTGGAAACGCCGACCCGGCCGCCGGCCTACCGGAGTTCCAGTCCGGCGTCGGAAGAAATCGCCATCGGCGCGCCCGCGCCCGGCGAGGTTCCCGCGCCGCTGCCCGACCGCTTCGTGGCCTATCTCTTCGACGATGTCCACACCTCCTTCGCGGATCTGGGGCGGGTGCGCGATGCCGCCATCCGCCACCTGGACAACCTGGGTCCCAAGGAGCGCGCCGCGGTGTACACCGTTTCGGGGCAGATCGAGCAGGAATTTACAGATGATCATGACGCGTTGAAGGCGGCCATCCGGCGTCTGATTCCGCACCCCATCGCGCGCCCCGCCGTGGTGGAGTGCCCGGACATCAGCTACTACCAAGCCGACCTGATCGTGAATAAGAACGACCCCATCGCCTTGCAGGCAGCGGTGGCCGAGACCATGGCCTGCCAGAACCTGGATTCCACCATGGCCAGCACGGCGCAGAGTGAGGTGCAGGGACTGGCGATGCGGCGGTTGACCGAAGGGGAGCAGGAATCGCGGGCGGCCCTGTACAGCCTGACGGCGCTGGTGCGCCGCATGGCCACCATGCCCGGGCAGCGCATCATCCTGTTGGCTTCGGCCGGTTTCATCACCCCGCTCATGGAGCAGGAGAAGACCGAGCTGATGGACCGCGCCATCAAGGCCAACGTGGTAATTGGCGCCCTGGATGCGCGCGGCCTCTATACCGATATGCCGGATGCCAGCCGCACTGTTAACACCACCGCTGCCCTGGGGTTGAGAATGCGGTATGACCGCGAATCGGCGCGCGCGCAGGCCGACGTGCTGGCGGAACTGGCGGCCGGCACGGGCGGCACATTCTTCGAGAACAACAACGACCTCTACGCGGGCTTCGAGCGGGTGGCAGCGGCGCCCGATTATGTTTATATGCTGGGATTTTCGCCGCAGAATCTGAAGCTGGACGGCAGCTTTCACCCATTGAAGGTCAGCGTAAGAAATGGTGTGAGCCTGAGCATTCAGGCGCGCAAAGGCTACTACGCGCCGCGGCACTTGAGCGATCCCAAGGAAACCGCCAAAGAAGAGATTTCGGAGGCCTTGTTCTCGCGCGAGGAGATGACCGATTTGCCGGTGGGCCTGACGACCCAGTATTTTAAGTCCGGCGAGATCAGCGCGCGGGTGACGGTGCTGATGAAAGTGGACGCCAAGAAGCTGAAGTTCCGCCGCGAGGACGACCGCAATTGCAACGAGCTGACGATTGCCACGGCGCTGTTCGACCGCAATGGCAATTTCGTGGTGGGCAATGAGAAGAGGCTGGAAATGAAGCTGCGCGACGAGACCCTGGCCAAGCGGCTGGACAATGGCCTGACGGTGCGCAGCAGTTTCGACGTGAAGCCGGGCGCCTATATGGTCCGGCTGGTGGTGCGGGATGCCGAGGGAGAATTGATGTCGGCTTCCAACGGCGCTTTGGACATTCGGTAAGGAGGATCGAAATGCAGTTTCGGGGAATGGTTTTTCTGATAGGGGCAGGCCTGGCGGGATGGATGGCGCTGGCGCAGGATCAGACCGCGCCGCCGGCGCAGCCGCAAGGAACCGAGCCGGCCACCACATTCAAAACCGAGACGCGCCTGGTTCCGGTGGACGTGGTGGTGAGGGATAAGAAAGATAATTACGTCCGCGATCTCGCCAAGAAGGATTTCAAGGTTTACGAGGATGGCAAGGAGCAGCAGATCACCACATTTTCCTTCGGCGCCGATCCCAACGCCCCGGCCAGTGAGCGGCAGCGCTACCTGGTTCTGTTTTTCGACAACTCCACGATGAACTACGGCGACCAGATGCGGGCGCGGACGGAGGCGACCAAATTCATCGACGCCAACGTCAACTCCGACCGGCTGATGGCGGTGGTCAATTTCGGCGGCTCGCTGGTGATCAGCCAGAATTTTACGGCCAATGCCGACCGGCTGAAAGCCGCGGTCACGGGCGCGCACTTCTCGGCGGTATCGCCCAATATGGGCGGCGGCGGAACCGGGGGCGGCGGCGGGCGCACCATGCGCGGGGCGGCCGGGTACGGAGCCCGCGATGTGCTTCTGGCGCTGCACAGCATGGCCGAAAACCTGCAAGATATTCCCGGCCGCAAGACCCTGATCCTTTTCACCTCCGGCTTCCCGCTGGGCAACAATTCCGAATTGATGTCGGAGCTGACCGCGACCATCGATATTTGCAACCGGTGGAACGTGGCGATTTATCCGATCGATGTGCGGGGCTTGATCTCGGGGCCGCTGCGCATGGGAGGCCCGACCATGAATCCCCCGGCCGGCCCCATACCGCTGTTGCCGCGGGCGCTGGGAATCGCGCTGGCCCTCAACCCGGTACTGCGCATTGCCGCGTTTCAGGCCCGAGGAGGTAGCAGCAGCGGCAGCACGGGTTCGGTGGGGAGCGGCAGCGGTGGTGCAGGAGGCGCCCGCACCGGTTCGCCCAGTGGTTCCACAAGCGGATCCTCCGGCGGAACTTCGCGTGCGGGCACCGGCACGGGACCCAGCGGGTCGCGCGGGACCACCGGGACCAGCGGAACGTCCGGCAGTAGAGGGGGCGGAGGCGCGACTCAGACCGTGCCGCAGGGGTCTCCACGCACCATCATTCCCCGCATTCCGCAGGGCGTGTCGGCCAACCAGGACATGATGTACGCGCTGGCCAACGGCACCGGCGGCTTCGTGATTGTCAATACCAACGATTTGCTCAAAGGCATGGAATCGATCGGCAAGGAGCAGAACGAATATTACTTCCTGGGCTATGAACCGCCGGAATCCAAGGAGGGAAGCTGCCACACCATTCATGTGAAGGTGGACCGCGGCGGCACCAACCTGCGCGCGCGCAGCGGTTACTGCAACGTAAAATCGAAGGACTCGCTGGCGGGCAAGCCGATTGAGACGCAACTGGAGACCCGCGTCACGAGCTCCGAGAAGGGCACGGTAGCCGCACCGTTACAGGCGGCCTATTTCTACAGCGGCGCCAATACGGCGCGGGTGGATGTGTCGCTGGCGATTCCATCGTCGGCGGTGAAGTTCGAGAAGGTGAAGGGCAAGTACCACGGCGAGATCAACGTGCTGGGAATCGCCTACCGCACGGCCAACGAAGTGGGGGCGCGCTTCAGCGACACCGTCAAGCTGGACTACGACAAGAAGGAAGAGGTGGAGGAGTTCGCCGCCAAGCCCTATCACTACGAAAACCAGTTCGAGGTTTCGCCCGGCAAATACGACCTGAAGGTGGTGTTCAATTCCGGCGGCCAGAACTTCGGCAAGCAGGAAATGCCGCTTTCGATCGACACCTATGACGGCAGCCAGTACAGCATGAGCGCGCTGGTGCCCACATCGGAATTTCGCCAGGTGGGCCAGGAGGATCCGTTGACGAGTTCCAAGATCGACGCGGATCTGATTGAGGGCAAGACTCCCATGATCGCGGGGCCTTTCGAATTCACTGCCCCGGCGGCCTACCACTTCAAAGCGGATTCCAAGGTAGCGGTGTATTTCGAGATTTACGATTCACTGCTGGCCGCGGAGGACACCCCCGCCGAACCCCCTCCGGCCGCGGGACCCGCCGCCCCAGCCGATCCACTGGGTCTGCACAAACCCGAAACGCCTCCCGCTTCGGACAAGAAGGTGCTGGCCGAGCTGCGCATCCTGGACCGGCAGACCGGCGAAAGCAAACTGGATTCGGGCGGCGTGGATATCTCCAACTTCATCCACAAGGGGAACCCGGTGATGCCGGTGGCGCTGAACGTGCCGGTGAAGGACCTGAAGCCGGGCGGGTACCGTCTGGAGATCCGCAGCGCCGACTGGGAAAAGCGCGGCTCCACGCGGACGGTGGATTTCGATATCCAGTAGAGGGGCCGGCCAAACCTGGCGCGGAGACGCGGAGGAACTGCTTTTTTCTCCGAGCCTCCGGGCCAACTTCTGGGGCGGCGGGCCCGGTCTCACTCATATCCGGCAGGTATCTTCAGTATCTATAGCGGGGCGGCGGATTCGGCGAACGGTTTGCGGCGCGGACTACCTCCGCCCGTTACAATAGTGCCGATGAATCGCCTTGAGGAACTGCGGCGCCGCCACGAAGCCGCCGAGCAGGGCGGCGGCCCCGAGCGCCGCGCGCGCCAGCACCAGGAAGGCAAGCTTTCGGCCCGCGAGCGCATCGAATTACTGCTGGACGAAGGGACCTTCGAGGAAATCGACAAGCTGGTGATGCACCGCTGCCGCGATTTCGGAATGGATGAGCAGGTGATTCCCGGCGACGGTTTCGTCACCGGTTACGGCCGCATCGACGGCCGCGCTGGTCTACGTCTTCGCGCAGGATTTCACGGTGTTCGGCGGCTCGCTTTCGGAGGCCAACGCGCAGAAAATCTGCAAGATCATGGACCTGGCGCTGAAGACCGGCGCGCCGGTGATCGGCCTGAACGATTCGGGCGGCGCGCGCATTCAGGAAGGGGTGGTTTCGCTGGCCGGGTATGCCGACATTTTCCTGCGCAACACGCTGGCCAGCGGAGTGGTGCCGCAGATTTCCGCTATTATGGGGCCGTGTGCCGGCGGGGCGGTGTATTCGCCCGCTATCACCGATTTCGTCTTCATGGTGGACCACACCAGCTACATGTTCGTGACCGGTCCGGACGTGATCAAGACCGTCACCCACGAGGACGTCACCAAGGAAAAGCTGGGCGGCTCCATGACCCATAACTCGGTGAGCGGGGTGGGGCATTTCGTGGCCGCGGACGATGCCGAATGCCTGCGCATGATTCGCGAATTGCTCAGCTATTTGCCGCAGAACAACCGCGAGGACCCGCCGCGGCGCCCGACGCGCCGACCCCATCGACCGCATGGACGCGGCGCTGGATTCGCTGGTGCCGCCGGAATCCAACCTGCCCTACGACATCAAGGACGTCATTCACCGGGTGGTGGACGACGGCGAGTTTTTCGAGGTCCACGAGCATCTGGGCGCAAGAACCTGGTGACTGGTTTCGCGCGCATGGACGGGCGCTCCATCGGCATTGTGGCCAATCAGCCGGCGTTCCTGGCGGGCTGCCTGGATATCAACTCGTCGGTGAAGGGCGCGCGCTTCGTGCGCTTCTGCGATGCCTTCAATATTCCGCATTCTGACGTTTGAAGACGTGCCCGGATTCCTGCCCGGCACCGAGCAGGAGTTCGGCGGCATCATCCGCCACGGCGCCAAGCTGCTGTTCGCCTACGCCGAAGCCACGGTGCCCAAAATCACGGTGATCACGCGCAAGGCGTACGGCGGGGCGTATTGCGTGATGGGGTCGAAGCACATCCGCACCGATATCAACCTGGCGTGGCCCTCGGCCGAGATCGCGGTGATGGGCGCCGGAGGGCGCGGTGAACATCGTCTACCGGCGGGAATTGGCGGCCGCCGCGGACCGCGAGGCGGTGCGCCGCGCAGAAGATCGAGGAATTTCGCGAGCGCTTCGCCAATCCCTTCGTGGCCGCCGAGCGCGGCTATGTGGACGATGTGATTGAGCCGCACGAAACGCGCCCGCGGGTGATCCGCGCGCTGCGCATGCTGGAAACCAAGGTGGACACCATGCCCCGCAAGAAGCACGGAAATATTCCGCTATGAGATCGCTGCTGCTGCTATTGCTGGCGCTTCCCGCGGCCGCCCAGGACCGCTATCCGGTGGACTGGAACAAGCTGGAACCGGAGATTCTGGGCCGCTTCACGACGCTGCTGAAGATCGACACCAGCAACCCGCCCGGCAACGAGACGCGCGCGGCTAAGGTGATTCAGGCCATGCTGGAGCGCGAAGGCATCGCGGTGAAGCTGTTTGCCGCGGACCCCAACCGCGCCAACCTGGTGGCCCGCATCAAAGGCAGCGGGCACAAGCGTCCCATCCTGCTGATGGGCCACACCGACGTGGTGGGCGTGCAGCGTGAGCGCTGGTCGGTGGACCCCTTCGCGGCGGTGCGCAAAGGCAACATGATTTACGCGCGCGGCTCGAATGACGATAAAGACCATGTGACCGCCGGCATCATGATCCTGCTGCTGCTCCAGCGGCTGCACGTGAAGCTGGACCGCGACGTAATCTTTATGGCCGAGGCTGGAGAAGAGGGCAGCATGGCCGTGGGGATCGACTACATGGTGCGCCAGCACTGGCCGGAAATCGACGCCGAATTCGCCATGGCGGAAGGCGGCGGCATTGTGGAGAGCGCCGGCAAGGTGCAGGACGTGATTGTGGCCACCACCGAAAAGACGCCCCGGCGGCTGCGGCTGCTGGCGCACGGTCCGGCGGGGCATGGCTCGCGGCCGATTCCGCAGAATGCAGTGGTACACCTGGCCGCCGCGGTGGAGCGCGTGGGCACCTGGCAGACGCCCATCCGGCTGAACGATACCACGCGGGTCTATTTTGAGCGGCTGGCGGCTATCTCGCCGCCCGACGCCGCGGCCCGCTACCGCGACATTCTGATTCCGTCGCGCGCCGCCCAGGTGGACCGCTACTTCTACGAACACGAACCTGGCCACTATTCGATTCTGCGCACCTCGGTGGCGCCGACCATGGTGCAGGCCGGCTTTCGCCAGAACGTGATCCCTTCGCAGGCCGAGGCAACCCTGGACGTGCGCGCGCTGCCGGATGAGGACATGGCGAAGTTTGTGGCGCAGATGAAGCGCGTGATCAACGATCCGGCGGTGGAGATTGTGCCGCCCGCCTCCGCCGAGGAGCGGCCCGCCGCGCCGCCCTCGCGGCTGGATAGCGAGATGTTCCGCGCGCTCGAAAGCGTGGGCCGCCGCATGTTCCACGCACCGACGATTCCCAGCATGATGACGGGCGCCACGGATAACGCCGAGCTACGCGCCAAGGGCGTGCAGGCGTATGGCGTAGGCGAGGTGGTGGACGCCGCCGCGGGCCCTTTGGGCGGCGCGCACTCCGACGATGAGCACATCTCCGTCCAGGCCCTCACGACGTTGATCGAGTATATGTGGAATGCGGTGATCGAAGTGGGCGCGAGCCGATGAAGCCGCTATTTGGGCTGTTAGAACGCGCTCACTACCAACCGGAGGTTTTGTGGTATCTATGGCTCAGGCCAGCGGTTCGGGCCAGCCTAAGGAATAGCTCATGAACTGTACACATACGAACCTGATCCAGGATGTTCATCCCCACACCCACGGTTGCGAGGAGTGCCTCAAAATGCACGATACCTGGGTGCATCTGAGGCTGTGCATGATCTGCGGCCACGTGGGCTGTTGCGATTCTTCGAAGAACCGGCACGCCACCAAGCACTTTCATGCGACCAAGCACCCGATCATGAGGTCCCTCGAGCCGGGCGAGAATTGGGGCTGGTGTTTCGTCGACGAGGTGGAACTTGACTTCGAGTGACTGGCCGCCGCTGCGCTTTTCGGAATGGGAGGCCACCTGCGACACGGTCCACATGTGGACGCAGATTGTGGGCAAGACGCGCATGATGCTTGCGCCGCCGGAGAACCACTGGTGGCACGTGGCGCTGTATGTGACGCCGCTCGGCCTGACCACCTCGCCGGTTCCTTACGGCGCGGGGACCTTCGATGTGGAGTTCGACTTCGTGACCCACAATCTGCGCATCCGCACCTCAAACGGCGGGCAGCACACCGTGCCGCTTTATCCGCGGGCGGTGGCGGATTTCTACGCCGAATACATGGCGTGCCTGCACGCGCTGGGCATTGAGGTAACCATCCGCACGGCGCCCGAGGAGTTCGACGACACCACGCCTTTCGACCTGGACCGCCGCCACGCTTCGTATGAACGCGAGCCGGTGGAGCGGTTCCGGCAGATTCTGACTAGCCTCGATTCCCACGCTCCCCCTTTGAGCACGAGTTTTTGTCAAGACGCTACTAAAATCCAGTGTTTCCGCTGGTGTCATTAGATATATACAGTACTGATAATTATAAGCATGATACACTATCCGGTCCACGCAGAGTTTGAGACCAGCCATCTGTGTTGATGGATACATGCCATAGATATGCAAGTATTATGGGCTTCGTGATGCTCATTGCGGCTTTAAACATTCAAAACGCCTTGATTGTTTAATGTTCTTATAGCATCATGGAACTATGCCTTCCAGTACTGTGGATCACATAATCACTCCCTCCGATGAGAAATTCTTTCTCGCCCCCCAGTTCCCCTTGCAGCGTCAGTACGAAGCTCTCCGCGCCTTCCTCGTCGAGGATGAGCCGTCTGGCGACGTCGCACGCCGTTTTGGCTATTCTCCTTCCTCCTTCCGCGTCCTCTGCCACCAGTTCCGACACGATCCCCATAAACGCGCATCTTTCTTCCGTCTGCCGCAGCGCGGTCCCCAGTCCGCTCCCGCTCGTGACCGCGTGCGGGATTTGGCCGTCGCCATGCGCAAACGCAATCTCTCCGTTTACGACATTCGCCAGGAACTCGACGCTCTCCACCTCCCCATCTCCATCAACTCCCTCACCGTCTTGCTTCGCGAAGAGGGCTTCTCTCGTCTTCCCCGCCGGGCCGACGTCGAGCGTCCCCCCACCGTCAAGCCGGACATCGCCGAGGTCGCCGACATCCGCCAATTGGATCTGTCTCCCCGTGCCTTCCGTACCCCACTGGCTGGTCTGTTCCTATTCGTCCCTCTGTTGGATCGCATCGATCTCAACCGTGTGGTCACCACCGCTCACTTGCCCGGTTCCAAGATGATTCCCGCTGTCCAGGCCCTCCGCAGTCTCCTGGCCATGAAGTTGATCGGCATCGAGCGCAAGAGCCACGTCATGGATCTGGTGATGGACCAGGCCATCGCTGTTTTCGCAGGAATCAACGTGGTCCCCAAACGTTCCTACCTGGAGGAGTACTCCTCCGGGCTGGACCACAAAGCCTGTTTGCGATTGATGCAGACGTGGTTGGAACAGGTCGAGCAGGCCGGCTTGCCCCATGGTCCCTCCTTCGACCTCGACTTTCACAGCGTGCCCGCCAACACCGCCGAAGAGCCCTTAGAGAAACACTACGTCTCCAGCCGCAGCCGCTCCCAGAAGGGCATTCTGGTCTTCCTGGCCCGCGATGCCGAACAAGGGGTCATGCGCTACGCCAATGCGGGCGTGACCAAGAACGAGCAGGCGGGCGAGATTCTCCAGTTCGTTCGGTTTTGGAAGAAGCGCACTGGCCAACTGCCCACCGAGCTGGTTTTCGACTCGCAATTGACCACTTATGGAAAACTTTCGGAGTTGAACCGGCAAGGGATCTTCTTCATCACCCTTCGCCGACGTTCGCGCAAGATGCTGCAGGAGATCTACAGTCAACCGGATTCCGCCTGGAAGCGGATCAACTTGCCGGCTCTGACCCGCATTTATCGCAACCCCAAAGTACTGGAACAACAGGTGGCGCTCCACGGTTTCGAGGGCGAACTCCGCCAGTTGACGATCATGGAACTCGGGCATGAGGACCCCACCATCCTGCTGACCAACCACCGCAAACTCGGACCCGTGGAACTGGTGACCCGCTATGCGCAGCGCATGCTCATCGAAAACGGAATCTCCGAAGCCGTCCAATTCTTCCACATCGACGCGCTCTCTTCCATGGTCGGGATGAAGGTGGATTTCGACATGCAACTGACACTCATGGCCAGTTCGCTGTACCGCATCATGGCCCGGCGCATTGGTCGGGAATACAGCCACTCCCAGGCGAAAACCGTCTTTCGCAATCTCCTGGACCTGTCAGGCAAAGTGGAGATCGCGGCCAACTCCGTCGTGGTCACCCTCGACAAACGCGCCCACAATCCTTACCTGGTCAACTCCGGCTTGGCCGATAAGCCCACACCGATGCCCTGGTTCGGCAACAAGAAATTGACCATTCGATTCGCCTGATCTCTCAGCCTTACCTCGCCCGAAACACGTTATTCGTGTTAGGTGACTTATTTTGCGTGGGAATCGAGGCTAGCGTGGATCGCGTGCTGAAAAAGTTCAAGGGCGGGTTCATAGGCAAGCAGAGCCCGGTGCAGTTGTTCTGGGGGTCGTTCGACCTGGCGGTGACGCGTTTTTGCGGCCGTGCCGCACCGCCGCGCGTGGGGGCCAGCCACGTGATGGCGGAGGCCTACTCGCACGAAGAGATCAGTTGCGGCTTCTGGCCCGGGGACCGCCGCTACCCGCACGCCGCGTTCTACGCCTACGCATCGCCGTCGCCCGCCGGTTTCGAGAAGCAGGCGGTGCGGCCCGACGGCGCCTGCTGGGACCCGGCCATGGGCGAGTTTCTGCTGCGCTATGAGGACGTGCGCGCCGCGGCGTCGCCCGAGGAGGCGATCTTCGATTTCTGCCAGAGCACGTATCAAGCAGCGGCGACTTTGGCGGGATGGGACCACGCGGCGCTGGAGAGGCGGTGAGCGGGCGCGGCTCGGTTTGGATGTTGAGCCGCGCGTCAGCAAAGCGGGGGGCTGGATCAAAGCGGCCCGAGAGCTGGGTTTGCGAGCCACGAGTGTGGGCGAGTGGTCCACTAAGGGCAAGAAACAAATTTCGCGGCCAGAGACGCGACCGCTAGGAGCCGTGAAGAAATCGAAGGAGGGCAAGCTCATCTGTGACCCCATTGCCGCTCAATCAGTTAGGTATCCTCACGCGGCCGTTTGTGGCTCAAGTTTATAGCCGAGTTGGTACGCCGCAGTTTGCAGGCGATGAATGCGCACGGATTGGTAGCGTTTTTCGTAGGCCGCGGCCGGCGGCGGGTCACACTTTCGTTCAAACCGGCCCCGCCGGCGGGCAAGCTCAAGCAAGCTCAAGCATGCCCTACGCGCCGGTGGCTCCCTCGGTGGGTTTGAGATACTGGGCGTACCACGCCAGATATCGGTCAATCCTATCGGTCTGGTAACTCGGGCGGGTAATTCCGTGGAACGAGTTAGGATGCACGACTAACTCGGTGGGGGCGCCCAGACTGGTCAATGGCCGGCGTGCGGGAAGCCGTAGGAAATGCGCTCCCGCGGCCCGCGCTGCCGCGGTAATTCACCACCGCTACCACACAGCCGCTGGCGGCGAAGATCTGCCGCTCGAAGAAGGAGTGGGCATCCTGGCCGTTGGGTCCGCCGTGAATCCGCAGGAGCGTGGGATAGCGGTGGCCGGGCGCTGGTCATCCGGCTCGTTGGGGTCGCGGTCGGCCATCACCAGGAGCAGGCGTTTGCCGTCGGGCGACCAATCGTAGGACGAGAGGCGCCCCTTCACATCGGTAAATTGTTGTGCCTCGCCGCCGGTCCGGGGCGCCGCGAAAGGAAGGACAGGTAGCGGCCGTCGGGGCTCCAGCGGGGCGCATTTTCACTCTCCGGACTGGGAGGTCATGCGAATCTGGCGCGTGCCATCCCAACTGGCCATCCAGACATCGGTGTCGCCTTTATCGGCGGCCGTATCCACCGGGCTGACGGTGGAGGCCACCCAGTTGCCACCGGGCGAAATCTGCGGATCGCTCACATCGTGAAATGCGTGCATGTCGTCAACTTTGAGCAGGCGGCGCGCGGGTGCGCTTTGGGGCGGCTGAGCGCTCACCGGGAACAGGGCGGGCGACAGCCCGGCCGCCGCCAGCATTACCGTGATTCTACGGATCAAGGCCTTCGAATTTATCAGCAATTTGCCTCCGCTCGCCGCCGGGTGGATTGACACCATGGTGCGTTTCGTGTTACCCAAGATGAAATCCTTTAAAAAAATTAGGGGACTGCTCCAAGCTGAGCGCCCAGCGGACCTCGCCGGTTCGGAGTCAGGGGTTCTTTAGGGATACCATGGGCAAATTTCCAGGAGCAATGGGTGTACCGTTGCCGCTGTCGCCCGCTTTCCGCGTCCAGCGGAGCGGCACGATAGCGTGTGCGATCTCCTGCCCCACCATCCCCAGCACGTACTTTGCGGCCAGCGCCCGGCATCCCGCCTCGCGCGGCATTTTGAGAACTACAAGGGGGGTTAGTTTCATGCGAACGCTCGCGAGCATTTTGACGCTTTTTCTGGTTCTGGCGGCCGGACTATTTGCCCAGACCACCATCGTCACCGGAACGGTCATGGATCCGTCGGGGGCAGTCATTCCGTCGGCCTCGATTACGCTCACCAACACAGGTACCGGGGCCCAGCGCACTACCACGTCCGACAGCCAGGGGAGCTATACCATCACCCAGGTGCCGCCGGGTAAATACAGGATCAACGCGCAGGCCCCCGGATTTGCCGAAGCGGTGATCAACAACATCGAGTTGCTGGTGAACCAGCCGGCCACCATCGAGGTGAAATTCGAGAAGGTGGGCAGCACCAGCCAAACCGTTCAGGTGGAAGCCACGGCGACCCAGGTGAACACCACCGACGCTTCGCTGGGCAATGCCATCGACAATAACGCTATCATCCAGATGCCGATGTACGCCCGCAACGTGGTGAGCTTGCTGGCGTTTCAGCCGGGCGTCACGAGCTACAGTTCGAGCGGTTCGGTGGGATCGAACGACGGCGCGGTGAATGGCGGCAAGCCCGACCAGGGCTATGTGACGCTGGATGGCGCCGACGTGATGGATCAGAACGCGCGTGCCGCCTTCACCAGCGTGCTGCGCGTGACGCTGGACTCGGTGGAAGAGTTCCGCACCACCACCACCAACGGCGATGCGGCTACTGGGCGCGGCTCGGGCGCGGACGTACAGTTGGTGACCAAGTCCGGGACCAATAGCTTTCACGGCTCGCTCTACGAATACCGCCGCGGGACGGAGATGGCCTCGAACACGTTTTTCAACAACGAGGCCGGCGTGCCGGTAGCCCCGCTGCTGATCAACATATTCGGCGGATCGGCCGGGGGAGCGGTCAAGAAGAACAAGCTGTTCTACTTCATCAACTACGAGGGGCTGCGGAACGCCAGCGCCGGCAGCGCGAACCGGAGCGTTCCGAGCGCCAACCTGCGGCAGGGAATCGTCACTTACCTGAACAGCGCCAATCAGCCCGTGACGCTTTCCCCCGCCCAGGTGCAACAGACCGATCCCGGCGGCATCGGCGCCAATGCCAATGCGCTCAAGGCCATGCAAGGCATGCCGCTCCCCAACAACACCACCATCGGGGATGGGTACAATACGGAAGGCTATTCGTTCAACGCCCCCGCTCACGCCGTTCAGAACACGTATATCTCGAAGATCGATTACCACCCGAACGATAAGAACTCGATGTTCATCCGCGGCAATCTTCAAAACGATTGGGCGGGCGGTACCCCCGAATTCCCTGGGCAGCCTTCGGCCTCAACGACCCTGGCGAACAGCAAGGGTCTGGCGGCCGGCTGGACGGATGTGATCTCGCCGAATCTGGTAAGCACTCTGCACTACGGGTTCACCCGGGCTGGCAATGAGACCGCCGGTGTGCTGGCCAGCAACTACGAGTGGTTCCGCGGGCTTAGCAACCCTTATGCCACCACTACTTCGCTGACGCGAATCATTCCGGTGAATCTGATTGGCGAGGATCTGTCGTGGAATCACGGCGCGCATGACTTCCGCTTCGGCGGATCCTTCCGCAATATTTCGAACCAGTCGGCAAGCACCGCCAACTCCTTCAGCTCCGCGAGCTCCAATCCTTCCTGGATCGAAGGTTCGGGAAACGACTTGCTCAACGGGATTACCGTGGCTAGCGCATTCAAGACCAACTACGAATATGCCATCGCGGCGGTGCTGGGATTGGAAGCGCAGGGCAACGCGGACTACAACTACCTGGTGAATGGTACGGTGTTGCCGTTTGGTGCCCCGGCCTTACGCGATTTCGTCAATCGTGAAACCGAGATGTACGCGCAGGATACCTGGAAGGCCACGCCGACTCTGACGATTACCTTCGGCATTCGCCTTGGCCTGGAGCCGCCGGTGCATGAAATCAATGACCAGCAAGCCTCCACCAACGTGCCGCTGGCATCCTGGCTGGGCGAGCGCGCCGCCTTTGCGGCGCAGGGTTTGTCGCAGCAGAACGCCGGCCTGATCGACTTCATTCCGCTGAGCCAGGGAACCCAAATGTATCCCTTCCATAAAAACTGGGCCCCGCGCCTGGGCATCGCGTATTCGCCTAGGGCGGAGAGCGGGATTTCCAAGTTCCTCTTCGGCGGTCCCGGCAAAAGCTCCATCCGCGCGGGCGCCGGCATGTACTATGACCTGATCGGCCAGCCGCTGGCGCAAACGTTCAGCTCGACCACCCCCGGGTTGTCGCAAAGCTTTTCGAATCCGGCCAACATTCTGACCTCCGCTCAGCTTCCACGCTTCACCAACTTCTTCACGGTTCCATCGCAGATCGTGCCACCGGCGCCTCCGGGCGGGCTGCCGTTGATCTATCCCTACGCGGCTGGCGCATCGGGATCGTTCGCCATCACCAACAGCATCGATTCGCAGTTGGCCGCGCCCTACACCGAAAACTACGATTTGACCTATGGCCGCGACCTCCCCAGCGGTTTCTTCCTGCAGCTTTCCTACGTCGGCCGTTTTTCCAAGCACTCGTTACTCGATCGCGATCTGGCCATGCCGACCGCGCTCACCGACCCTGCGTCGGGCCAAACCTATTACCAGGCGATGACGCTGTTGATGCAGGACATCGATTTCAGCGGCTACACCCCCGCTACCATTCCCCAAATTCCGTTCTTTAACCACATGTGGGCGACTGCCGCGGCCAACGGAATGACGCCGACCCAGATTTGGGCCAGCGATTACATCAACAACAGCGCCACGGGCGACGCCACCAACACTCTGAACAACGCCGACAATGCGTCCAACTGCATCAATGGCGGCCCCACCACCTTCACGTCGAAAGGCGCTGTAAACCATATCGCCTGCGGGATTTATGGCCCCTGGATGGTCTTCAACCCGCAGTTCTCAGCGCTCGCCGCATTGAGTTCGATCGGGATGGGCAGTTACAACGGCATGCAGTTGACCGTCCGCAAGCGCCTCAGCTTTGGATTGCAATTCGACGTAAACTACACCTGGTCGAAGTCGATTGACCTTGGCTCAGCGCAGGAAGCCGCCGGCGCCTATAGCGGGTTCGTCCAAAACACGTGGAACCCCAGCCAAATGCGAGCCGTTTCGACTTACGACACCACGCAACAGGTAAACCTGCTGGGCGTCTATGAGCTGCCGTTCGGCCGCGGCCGGAGATTCGGGACTGGCATGAATAAGATCCTGGATGCGGTCGTCGGCGGTTGGCAGCTCAGCGGCAATTACCGGCAGACTTCGGGCCTTCCCACGACGGTCGGCAACGGCCAGCGCTGGCCGACGGACTGGAATGAGGATGCCAACGCTACGCCTCTGGGGGCGGTTCCGACCAGCATCACCAACAACGCCCTCGGGATTAAGGGCGGAGGGCCGAATCTGTTCACCAATCCGCTCTCCATCGTGAGCCAGCCCGGGGAGGCGCTCGGGCAGTACGGAGACTTCATCGAAACCTTTGCCGGCCAGTCCGGGCTACGCGACAACATTCGCGGACTCGGCTTGTTTAACATCGACACCGGCCTGTACAAAGTGTTCTCCATGCCTTTCAACGAGCACCATAAGCTGCAGCTCCGCTGGGAGACGTTCAACGTGACCAACACGCCGATTTTCTCCGGCGCATCGCTGACCGACAATTCGTCGAGCAACTTCGGCAAGTTCTCGGGCACGCTCACTTCGCCCCGGCAGATGCAAATCGCCGCGCGCTATACCTGGTAAGCCCGCCCTAGATCCGTGTATCCTTTAAGGGACGCCCCGCTCAAAAGGCGGGCGTCCCTTCTTCTTTCATGGCGCCGTTACGCTCCCGCAGATGACCCGTCACCGCCCAGGACCGAGCGCTGCGCCTGGCCGGCCAAGCGGCACACACTGGCTGGATTGGGGCATCGCCCTCGCCCTGGCGGCCGCCGTTCTGGCTATCTACTTCCAGGTCTTCCATTTCGAGTTCACGGGTTACGATGACCCCGAATTCCTCCTCAACAACCCGCACATCCGCCAGGGGCTGACGCCGGCGTCGACCGCCTGGGCATTCACCTCCGGTTATGCCGCCAACTGGTTCCCGCTCACGTGGCTGTCCTACATGCTGGGCATCGATCTGTTCGGCCTCTCGCCCGGCTGGCATCATCTGACCAACGTGCTGCTGCACGCGCTGAACAGCGTGCTGCTGTTTGCGCTTCTGCGGCGGATGACCGGCGCGCTCTGGCGTAGCGCATTCGTGGCGCTGCTGTTCGCGGTGCATCCGGTGCACGTGGAGGCGGTGGCCTGGGTCTCCGAACGGCGCGAGGTATTGAGCGGCCTGTTCTGGCTTCTGTCGATCTGGGCCTGGCTGCGCTACGTGGAGCGGCCCCGCGCCGCGGCGTACCTGCTGGTGGTCGCGGCGTTTGCGGGAGGGCTGATGTCGAAGCCCATGATCGTGACCCTGCCCTTCGCGCTGCTGCTGCTGGATTATTGGCCGCTGGGGCGCTGGAACACCATCCCGCTGCGGCGGCTGATTCTGGAAAAACTGCCGCTGGCAGCGCTCTCGGCGGCCGGCTCGCTCATCACCCTACTGGTCCAGCAGGGCGCCGGGGCGACTTCCTCGCTGGCCGAGCTGCCTTTCCGGTTCCGGCTGGAAAATGCGCTGGTCTCTTACGTGGCTTACGTCTGGCAGTTTTTCTGGCCGGCGCACCTGGCGGTCCTTTATCCGTACGCGAGCAATCTGGCCGCCTGGCAGGTAGCCGGCGCGGCGGCGGTTCTGGCGGTCCTCACCGCTCTGGCGGTCGCCGCGCGCCAGCGAAGGCCGTACCTCTTCGTGGGATGGTTCTGGTTTGCCGGCATCCTGGTGCCGGTGATCGGCCTGGTGCAGGTGGGGGTGCAATCGCGCGCCGATCGGTACATGTACATCCCCATGATCGGCCTTTCGATGGCGGTGGTTTGGGGAGTGGCGGAAATCGCCGGGCGGCGCGCCGGGCGGCGTTCGCTTACGGTGGCGCTGGGCGCCGCAGCCTGCTGCGCTTACGGCGTGGCGGCCTGGTCCACCGCGGCTTACTGGCGCAATACGGTGGATCTGTTCCGGCATGCGGTGGAGGTGACCACGGACAACTGGGCGGCGCTCGGCACCCTCAGCGAGACCCTTCTCACCGCCAACCGGGCCGGGGAAGCCATGCCCTATATCGCCGAGACACTGCGCCTGCGGCCGAATCTGTCGGAAGCCCACATCAATTACGGCGCAGCCTTGAGCGCGCAGGGCAACTTCGATGCCGCCGCGGCCGAGTACCGCCGGGCGCTCGCAGAGGATCCCGGCAGCCCCGATGCGCACGAAGGCCTGGGCGCCGTCCTCACCCAGAAAGGCCAGTTTGAGGAGGCCCTCGCCAATCTGGACGCGGCGGAAAAAAGCCGCCCGGACGACGCGGATATCCACTACAACATGGGCCGCCTTTATGGCCTCTCGGGCCGTCCGGACCTGGCCGTGGCGGAATTTCTGGAGACCGTCGAACTGCAGCCGGAGAATGCCGCCGCGCACTTCAACCTGGGCACCGCCTATGCCGCCCAGGACCGGTATGCGGAGGCCTGCGACCAGTTTCGCGAGGCCGTGCGGCTGAAGCCGGATTATGTGGCGGCGCACTTCAACTGGGGCAGCGGGCTGGCCAACCTGGGGCGCTTCGACGACGCGATTGGCCAGTTTCAGGAGGTTCTGCGATTAAAGCCCGCTTCCGCCGATGCGGCCGAAGCCATCCAAAACTGCCTCCGATTGAAGCAGGGTTCGGCGCACTGAGGGCGGCGCATCTTCGGCAGCCCTGGGCAGGCGACGCGCCGCCGCAACACGCGGGGCGACAGGCTGCGGCATCCCCTGGGCGCGCGAGGCGCCCAGGTAGTGGCCCAAAACAGTAACACCTGGGCGCGTTACGCTCCGGCACCCGGCCCGGCGACTGTGCTAAGTTGAGAGAAAAATGCGAATTTGCAGTGAACGGGTGAATGTGATCTGGATGGCGGCCTTCTGCTTCTGCCTCGCGGGGCAAACCCCACCCGGCCAGGATGCGGCGGCCAAGGATGCGGCAGCCAAAGAGGCGGCAGCTAAGGAGGCAGCTAAGAAAGACGAGCCTCCGCGCCTGTCGGCGAGAACGGCGCCCACCGATTACCAGGCCCACGCCAAAGCCGGCACGGTGACGATTGCAGCCGATTTTCAGGTGCACGCCGTTCCGACGCCGCTGGCCACTTTCAACAGCGAAGATTACGTGGTGGTGGAAGTGGGCTTGTTCGGACCTGCCGGCGGGCGCCTCAGGATTTCCACGGGCGACTTTTCGCTCCGCATCAACGAGAAGAAATCCCTGGAGAGCCGGCCTTACGGGATGGTGCTCAGCTCTCTGAAAGATCCCAGTTGGGAGCCGCCGGATACGGGGGAATCGAAGTCGAAGACCGGCATCAACACGGGAGCCTCCCAGGATTCCACGCCGGTGGTGGTACATATGCCCTTCCCGCTGCAGCGCGCCATGGAGCTGAAGGTGCAGAAAGCCGCCATGCCGGAGGGAGACCGGGCGCTTCCCGAGGCAGGCCTGATTTTCTTCTCCTACCACGGCAGGGAAAAGGGCATTCACTCGGTGGAGCTGACTTACACGGGCCCGGCCGGGAAGGTGATTCTGCGGCTGACGCCGTAGACAGGTTTCGCCAGCTTGACGGACGCCACCGAGTCCAAATTGGGTCACGTCGCCGTTCCATGGAGGGAAAGGTCTATGAAAACCAGCACTCCGGTCGGCTTGACGAATTCTGCCCGTCTGTTATGCTACGGGCAGAGGCAGTAGACGCAAAGTCAGCCGGGCGACGTTTCAAGAAAACGTATATAAAGCCTATATTATGTTCCAGGCCTTCATAAAACTTCAATGCAAGGGTCAGATGGTTCTGCCGCGCCGTCTGCGGGAGTTGGCCGGTGTGACGGAAGGCACTCGGCTGAAGATCGAGGTCCTGGAAGGCCCGCGGTTTTTGATGACTCCACAGCTCACAATTGACCGCGCGAGGGTGGAAGACCCGCGCAAGAATCGCAAGCAAATCCTGCGGGATCTCGCTGCCGCCGTGACCAAGTTGCGTCAGGATGCCAAGGAAAAGGGTATCGACAAGACGCCGATGAGCGAGATTAACCGCGCCGTAGCTGGGGCCAGGCGCGCATTGCAAAAGAGCGGTAAACGCCCGGTCAAATGATCCGGGCTGTCCTCGACACGAACGTCCTGGTTGCTGCTGTCATCTCCCCCACCGGGCCTAACGCCCAGGTTTTTGAGTTGATTCTCGCCGACAAAATCCGACCCTACGTTACCAACGCTGTGATCGAGGAATACGACCGGGTATTTGACTATGAACACCTGAAGCACCTGGACAAGCGGCGGGTGGCCAAAGTGCGTCGCTTATTGAAAGCCGCGGCCGTCAAGGTCAAAACACGGCGCAAACTGAACCTCTCCGAACATGAGGAGGACAACCGCATCTACGAATGCGCGGACGGGGCCAAAGCCCACTATATTATCACCGAGAATACCAAGCACTTCAAAAAGCCCCACGCCTACACCAAAATCATCACAGCCCGCCAGCTCCTTAAGCTGGCCGAAGCCGGCCAGATCTAACCTTCCCACCGTGCATGCTCCGCGATGACGACGAGTCCGAGCGAAAATACGCTTGCCCCAGGCTTTTCCCAACGATTTTCCAGCTTTGCCCGCCTCGACGACTTGCAGGAGCGGCACTGCAGGACGTGTGGCGATCGGCGCTGTTAACCGTCAAAACGTCACACCCACCAGGAACTCAGCCTGGTTCTGATTGCTGGAAAGCAGGCCCGGGGCGAAGAACTGCCTGGCGCCCCAGCGAGTATAGCGGATCTCCGGCGTGACGTGAACGAGCAGCGCGTGGATGTCGATGCCGGCGCCCAGCACGAAACCGCGCGTGGTGCTGTTGGCCAGCTCCGTGGGACTCGAGGTGGAGGAAGAGGAAGTGACCACTCCCGCTACAGTGGTCTTGACCGCCTGCGACAGGCCCTGGAGCGTATCCCAAGCCGCGCCTGCCTCCACGTACGGGCGCACCAGGGGCGCCTTGAATTTGTACTTGGCCACCAGAGGAAATTCCCAATCGTTGCTGGTGGTGCTGGCGGTGGTGAGCGAGGTGGCGGCGGAGAGGGCATTGGCCGTGATGGTGGAGCTGAAATTCACATGCCGGTAGAGCACATCCAACTCGATCCCCAGGCCGAAGGGCAGGTGCAGTTCTCCCTCCACTCCGGCAATGTAGCGGTTGGTGATGGTGGAGTAAGACGTATCGCCGGATTCGGTGGCGCTCAGAAAATCGCTCAGCGGAACGCCCAGCTTGACGCCCGCCGAAAACGGCTGCGCCCACGCGCCGCCCGCCACCGCCAACAGGAGGAGGAGAGATCTCATACCGGTTCATACGGGCGGCCGCGCATCCGGGTTTCCGGGGCCACTGCCGGCGGCGTCCGGCGCCTCACACCCGCAGGCCTCACACCCGCAGCGAAAAGGATTCGCCCAGGTAAATGCGCTTAACTTCCGGGTCACGCTCCAGCGCCTCGGGGCTGCCGGCGCGGAAAATGCGGCCGTTGTTGATGATGTAGGCGCGATCGGTGACCACCAGGGTTTCGCGCACGGCGTGGTCGGTAATCAGGATGCCGATGCCGGAACGTTTGAGGTCGAAAATGATGCGCTGCAGCTCCAGCACCTGGATGGGATCGATGCCCGAAAACGGCTCGTCCAGCAGCAGGAAACTGGGGTTGATGACCAGCGAGCGGGCGATTTCCACGCGCCGCCGCTCGCCGCCCGAAAGCATGTAACCGTGGCTGCGGCGCACCTTTTCGAGGCCAAGCTGATCGATCAGCCGCTCCATAGCTTCGCGCCGCTCGCGCGCGCGCATGGGCAGGGTTTCCAGAATCGCCAGCAGGTTTTCTTCCACCGTGAGCTTGCGAAAGACCGAAGCTTCCTGGGGCAGGTAGCTGATGCCGCGGCGGGCCCGCTTGTACATGGGGAGGTTGGTGATGTCCTGGCCATCCACCAGGATGCGCCCGGAATCCGGGCTGATGAGGCCCACGATCATGTAGAAGGAGGTGGTTTTGCCGGCCCCGTTGGGTCCCAGGAGGCCGACTACCTCGCCCTGCTGGACGTAGACCGTGACATCGTCCACCACACGGCGGCCGCGATAGGTTTTAGAGATCTCCCGCGTTTCCAGTTTGCTTGGTTTCTTCATGGGAAGAGGGCCCGCCCGTCCGCCTTAATGGCCTTTCTGCTTCATATGACTGATCGCGGGACTACCGTTAACCAGCAGCCTATCATTGTCGGCATAGTAGGTCAATTCGGTACCCGTGGTATCGCCTTCCTTGGAGTCCACCATTTTCGGCGAACCGCCGCGCAGAATGACCTTTTGGTCGGCGGTGTAGTATTCTCCGTGCTCGCCGGTTCCGGTGCGCTGGCGGCCCGGCGACGATTGGTGAATCTCCACGGCGCCATCGGCAAAAGCCCTCTCCAGGCGCGAATCGGCCTCTGAATCCGCCAGAAACGCGCGCAGCTCGTGGCATTTCACCTGCATATCGGGGCGGTTCAGCAGCACGCCGCCGGTGTAGACCGCCAGGCGATTGCCATCCGTGTAGACCAGGTGCTGGGCATGCACCACCGTCAGGACGGGCGGCCTCTTGGACGCCTTCTTCGCGGCGGTCTTCTGCGGCGCGGCCGGTTTGGCGTCGTCGTCTTTGGGTTGCTCCCACAAGTTGGTGATGACGTGTCCGTCGGCCACCAGGTTGCGCTTATCGGGATTGCGGTCCAGGTCCACCACGTCGGCCTGGATGCGGTTGGCGCCCTGCCACATGGTGACCGCGCCCTCATAGTGGATCTTGTGATTGTGGTCGGAGGATTCCATTTTGTGGGCCTGGGCCTGCAACGGCTCGTCGCCTGAAAGCATCTGCGAATTCTTCTTCTGGTCCTTTTCCGGGAGGCGGCTGGAACTGACGTTGCCTTCGGCGATAAAGTCGCCGGTCTTCTGGTCCAGGCGGATGCGGTCGGCCACGGTGGCACCGGTGGCGTCCGACATGCGCGCGCCGCTATCCAGCAGGATCAGGTTTTTAGCCTGATCGAGCGAGGCCTTGGCCGCCCGCGCGTGCCGGTCGCCATCCTGGTAGTTGAAATCGCCCCACTGCTCCATGCTGGCCAGTTGACTGGTCTTGGGGTCGAAGTGGGCCAGCATCTCTTTGCTGGCGGTGGTGGACAGGCCGCGGTTGTGCTTCTTCTCGTCAGCGGTGGGATCGGTTTGGGTGCGGACGTTGAGCGCGTGGAAAGATTCGATGCGGTTCTGCGGCCCGTAGGTGATGGCGATATTCTGGCCGTCCAGAAGGCGGTGGTGCTGGGCGGGCAGGTTGGGCAGGAATTCCAGGGTCCCGGGGGCATTGGTGGTCACGCTGGCGATTTCGCGCCCGCCGGGCCGCATCTTCAATTCCAGGTGCTGGCTGCGCAGAATGTGAGTCTCCCCAGGCTGGCGATCGGGCGCCGGGAGCGGCCGCGAGGTGACCACGGCGTTCGCGGAAGCGTCGGTGCCGTTGCCGGAGGCGACCGCGTTGACCAGGGCGCTCTGGCTGTCGCCCGGCTCGAATACCATGTCCACGTGGTAGGCATCGATGGCGGTTTCCGTGGTGGCGGCGGTATTCACCAGGTGGGCATTGCCCTGGGCGGTCATCCGCTCGATCTGCCCGTTGTCATCGAAGCTGATCCAAAGCTGGTCGGCCGAATATTGCAGCTTGCGGTTGGGATAATTATCGGTGCCGTGGGCCTTGCCGGTTTCGATGCTGCGCAGGATCTTGTTGCCGTGGCCGTCATCCTGCAGGTGGATCACCGGGTTTTCGCCCTCGACCACGGTGTTTTCGCGGGTCATGCGGCCCCAGGGCGTGAGCAGGATCAGATTTTGCGACTCGCTGTACTCCAGGCTGCCGGCCTCGATCTTCATGAGCTGGGCGTGCGGCCCGATGGGCTTCCAATCCACCTCGACGTCGCTTTTCATCAGGAGCTGATGAGTGTTGGGATCGTAGAACGCGCCGGTGGCCTTGCCGTCGCCGTTTTCGAAAACGAAGCTGGAGGGGCGGTCGGTCTGGGCCTTTCCAGTGGCCGTGTCGAAGGTGACGCCGGAGGACTGGATGGAGACCAGCTTATGCCGCGGCTTGCCTTCCTTCGGCACCTTGAGGGTCATCTCCACGGCGCCATCCGAGTAGAGCCGCTCGTCGTTGGTGTAGAACGTGGCGGCGGCGCTCTTCACGAGGTTGTAGGAGACGCCGTCTTTGCAGCGCAGGCGCATGCTGACGTTTTTGAGGTCGACGTAGGACGAGTCTTTGACCTGGCGGAAATCCTCGGCCTGGATATCGGCGATTTCCCGGCCGTGGTCGGTGACCTGGTGGTGGTAGTTGGAGGCGGTGGAATTCAACTCCGCCGAGAGGACGGGGGGCGCCGCCACAGCCGTATCCTGCAAATATTTCTTTTGCGACCGGTAGGTTATACCGACGCCGTAAACAATGGCAGCAATTGCTACCAGCAGAATCCAGCGGGTACCTCGCATGGAGATAGTTTTATGATAGCGCGGTATAGTGGCAGAGGCCCGACATGCCCGAGCGGATCCGTATTCTGGTCACCGGCGGCACCTTCGACAAGGAATATAACGAACTCACCGGGGAATTATTTTTCCAGCAGACGCACGTGGCCGGCATGCTGCAACTGGGGCGCTGCCACCTGGACGTGGCCATCGAAACGCTGATGATGATCGACAGCCTGCAGATGACCGATGAGGGGCGCGGCCTGATTCTGGAGCGCTGCCTGGACTGCGCGGAGCGGCGGATCGTGATTACCCACGGCACCGATACCATGGAAAACACCGCTGCGGTGCTGGGCCGGGGGGTGGCGGGTAAGACCGTAGTGCTGACGGGCGCCATGATTCCGTACCAGTTCGGCAGCTCCGACGGGCTGTTCAACCTGGGGACCGCGCTGGCCTTCGTGCAGACCCTCCCGCCGAGCGTCTACGTGGCCATGAACGGCCGCTATTTTCCGTGGGACCACGTGCGGAAGAACCGCGAGCGGGGGATTTTCGAAGCGGGGGAGTGAGGGGGAGGCGGAATCGACCGGGATTACCGGCCGCTCCGCGACGCCTCGATCGCCTTGCCAGTCGAGTTGGCCGCGGAACCGGCGGATTTCCGCCTGGCGGCTGAGGCGCAGCAGCAGGCGCAATCCTTGTTCCACTGCCTCGCGCTTGGTTTTCAAACCGGTGGCGCGCAGGGTCTCCCGCATCAGTTTTTCGTCGATTGTGATGGTGGTCCGCATGGAGGACATGCTTGTCGAAGTGGCCAGTCAGGAACGGCCATCGACAACTGCACTACCATGATTGCATGCAGGTCAACGTGCAGGAAGCCAAGACCCGGCTCTCCCAACTGCTCAAACTGGTCGAGGAGGGCGAAACGGTTGTGATTACCCGCAACGGTCAACCAGTCGCCGAGCTGGTCCCGGCCCGGCGGGCGGCCGGCTTCCCGTTTGGCATTGCGCGCGAGGCGCCCCTGGTGCCCGCCGGAGATGACTGGTGGCATCCCATGACCGGCGCCGAGGCCGAGAAGTGGCTCGACGGGCAGTGAGGGGTTCGCCAGGCGACAGCATCGACAGCCATAACAGATATGGATGGTTTTTGATATCCGGTCTACCCTGAAAGGCGGAGTACCCATGAACGTTTCTCTCACGCCGGAAATGGAAAGATTCGTTAGCGACAAAGTGGAATCCGGCCACTACCACTCGGCCAGCGAAGTCGTTCGGGAAGCACTCCGGCTCCTGGAGGAGCACGACCAGGGGCGCGCCGCTCAACTGGCGAGATTCAACCGGCAACTCGGCAGCCGCCTCGCCGCCCTTGATCGCGGTGAGGTGGTGGACCCCGCCGTGGCCCGCGCTCGATTGCAACGCAAGTCCGAACAGCGCCGGAAACTGAGCGCGTGAGCGGCTATCTCCTCCGGCACCGAGGCAGAATCTGATCTCGACGAGATAGAGGGCACATTGCCCCCGGCCCGTGGGAACGGCCGTAGCCATCCTCCTTGCTCCCTGTCGGGTTTTCGCGTAGGTTTGAAGGTATGACAGTGGAACTCAAACCGGAACAGGAGCAGATGATTCAGGAGCAGCTTGCCAGCGGGCAATTCAGATCGGTCGATGAAGTGCTCACCACTGCCTTGTCCCGGCTGCCTCACAAACACCGATCCAATCACAATGCTGTTGCTCGCATGATTGAGTTTTCCAGTCAACATTCGGTCAAGCTGCCTCCCGGTGAAACCGTTGAAGATCTCGTCCGCCAAGGCCACCGTTACTGATGTCTGCTTTCGATGGATACTTCCATAGCCCTGAAGTGGTTTTTGGAAGATGAGAGTGGCCGTGCCTATAGCCTGGCGATTCTGAAGGCGATTACCGACGACTATCGCCCCGCTGTTCCGTGGCTGTGGTATTACGAGATT
Source organism: Bryobacterales bacterium (assembly GCA_963803725.1). GTDB lineage: Bacteria > Acidobacteriota > Terriglobia > Bryobacterales > Bryobacteraceae > JOPF133. The sequence goes on from CAWDOH010000005.1 coordinate 28,986, forward strand.
GCCAACACGATTCTAATCCAGGTGCGCCGCAAGCGGATTGCATTTGAAAAGGCAGTGGTTTACCTGAACATCATTGATGAGATGCTGATCGATATCGACCCGCCGGACAGTTCTGCCATTCTCCAGCTTCCACAACTTGCCCGAACGCACCATCTGACCGGCTATGATGCGGCTTTCCTCGAATTGGCGATGCGGCTGCAATTGCCGCTGGCCACCGGCGACCAAGCGCTTGTCCGCGCCGCTGCGGACGCCAAGGTGCGAATTCTCGAACTTTGAGGCTGAGCAGGCCTCCTGCCGAATGCGAAAATCCCGGGGTTGGGGAGACGGGAGCCGGCTTCCTCCGGCGGGTCCGCCACTGACGAGGCGTCCGCGCGCGAGATGCCGGGCCGTCAATTGGGTGTGGGGATCTTCTCGACTCGATCAACGATCAAAATCTCCAGCGGTCCTTTTTTCGGTTCTAGCTTCAGCCCCAGTTGGGCTTGCACGGCGGTGAAGATCGAGAGGCTCGCATCGGACATCACGGACGTGCTGTGGACGTCGATTTCGTCCGGCGGCGGATCGGTCCTGGGGATGCTTCCTCCGGCGCTCTCCACGGTCCATGCGAGCGCGAAATCGTATTGCCCCGGCAACGCTGTCTCATCCACAACGGCCCGGTTCAATTGGCTGCTCAGACGGTCGGCAAGCTGTGGCATGGTCTCGCGGCGGGCCCACAACTTATACATAATGCCATCAGAGCCGCCTACGACAACCTCGTAGCTGCGGGGAAGGTCCGTCCCGCTGGGGATGTCGGGGAAGCCATCCGGGCCCCTGGTCAATTTGGGCACCGAACCCCTCGGCAGGTCCCCATCGTCCGCGGCGGAAGTGGCGTTCCGGCTCGCGGCGGGGGATCCCTGGAACTTCGGGCCGTTCTTCGCCACCACCATGGCGTAGATGGGTAGCTCCCTGGTCTCGCGGTGGGCCACCAGGCGGAAGCGTTCGGCGAGCAGGGTGCGCAACATCAGCGCCACCTCGCTCTTGCCGGCGCCGGCCGGGATTTTGGCGGCGATTTCGTAGCGCTCCGAGTCCAGCCACGCGGGACCGGCGATCTGGTAATTCTTCAGCTCGTAGGCCCGCATCAGCAGGTTTTTCAAGGTAGCGGCGCCACTGAGTTGGCCCGGAGAAGTGGTACCCGGGCCCCCGCGCAAGGGACCGGCTCCAGGGCCATGCGGGTCCACCGGCTTCACCGATGCCGCTTCAAACGACGGTCGAACCGGCTCATTCTGGGCCAGGGGGCACAGGCGAGGAACAGAAGAGTTACGGCTGTCCGGGTC
>CAWDOH010000006.1:0-7350 GCA_963803725.1 Bryobacterales bacterium
CCTAATGTGGATTCAACGTTCTTTATGCCCACGCCCTGACCGAAGCAACCTCTGCCCACGCCGATTTTACAGGCACATAAACACATTTCGGGCCTATGTCCTTTGGCGCCACGATGGCTTGGCTTGCCGCCATGTACTCGTTAGGTCAACTAGCAGGCGTGGAAATCGAGGCTAGCACGAGCCGTTGCCGAAAGAGTAAGACGCAAATCGCGCGGAACCATCCACGACAGGCTGGCAGTGCTGCCCTATCATGGCGTATTCGACACGCTCAACTTTGAGGTACAGGGCAAGACCGTGATCCTCTCAGGTTATGTGGTTAAGGAGAGCATACGTCCACCGGTTCGGCAGTTACAATTGCGCGGTCGCACCATTTCTAGGCCCGCCCAGCCTGCCCACGGACGGATTCGGTTCAATCCACCCTGCGAACCAGCGTAGCGGTCCCGGAAATCAGCCCCAGTTCGGTTCCTAAGTGGCTGGCCACCCAGGTCACTTCGAGAGCGCCGGTGTTGAGCAGGCGGAGGGTAACCTCCCCCCGCGATCCCCCGGGGCCGCTCCAGGGTAAACAGGCCTCGTTTTCGGCTGCCCTGCCCTCAAATTCGAATGCCACCCCGGGCGAGATAGCCCGGTCGGCAATGTGGTAGCGCGCCCGGTATTTGCCGCGCACCCATCCGGCCTCCTCGGTGACCCGCAATTCGATGAATTCGGGGGGGTAAAGTCCGTCGCTGTGGACGGTCGGCTGCGGCACAAACAGCCACTCGCCCGCCAGGCTGGACCGGGGAGGTAGGGGCAGCGGTTCACTAAGTGCTGGCGCAGCTAAAGCAGGAGGGTCCCAGACCACGGCAGGGGCTGCCGAAACGGGCGGGTTCTCCGGAATGCTCGGCGCGGCAAAGACTTGGCCGTTGGCAGATTCGGCGCCTCCCGGGCTAGCGCCCTGGGCAATTGCGATCTGCGGGCTCGGAATGGGATCGGGTGCGCGCACACGAGGCCGGGCCGTGGCTGCGACTGTGGCTTGCTTTTTCGGCGCCGGGGCTGGCGGACCCGGGATCACTGCCGATGCAGCAGGTTCAGCCGGCGGAACCCCTCGCGGGGGCCCGACCATCTGAGAAACCAGGGCCAGTACCACAGCGGCGCCCGCCACCGGCCATAACCAGGCCGGGGCATGCGAAAGCCGTGAAGGAGGAACTTGTGGCAGCGCTGGCCCCCCCGATCAAGGGTCAATTCGCGGTCGTACCGCTCCCGTTCTACAGGATCGGTGAGCACCGCCAGAATCGCATTCAGGCGCTTGGTCTGCAATTCCGCCAACCGGCGGCTGGCCTCGTCCCCGCAATGGTCCGGGTGCAGAAGCTGCATCAACCGCCGGTAGGCATGGCGGATTTCGGCCACCGAGGCCGAGCGCTCGACCCCCAATTCTTCGTAGTGGTCCATCACGGCTTAAGGTCCCGGCCTTGGCGCCACGTGCCGGCCACGCCGGCGACGCAGAAGAACCACGCGGCCAAAGCGGGCCGCTGTTGCATCGGATAATCGACCAGCGCGTGCAGCAGGAACACGACTATACCCAACCCATAGATCGACTGAAGAGCCGGTTTCCATGAGAGTGCCGCGAAAAAAAAGAGGAATAAAAAAAACGGCAGGCCGCCTTCCGCCGCAAATTGCACCCAGTCGTTATGGGCCTGGTTCACGAACAGGCCACGATCGATACTGGCGTAGCGCGGATAAATCCTGGACCACGTACCCAGGCCGCTGCCGCTCCACGGTTTCGCCTGAATCATCTGAAACGAGGCGTTCAGGGCATCCTTGCGAAGCACCTCCTCGCCGCCGTTCCGCCAGCGCCCCCACACTCCCTGCCAGCCGACCACCGAAACACCGATGGCCGCGAGCACCACGAATTGTGCCGCTCCGAACGCCAGCCGCCGGCGGGCCGCCCCGTGCCGCGCCGCCAGAGCCACAGCCACGGCCACAATTTCCGCCGCCGCCAGCGCGGTCCCCGCCCGCGACGCGCTGGCGACCACCGAGCCGAACATCGCCACCGAGGCGGTGGCAAACAGAGCCCGCCGCCGGGAGTGAGTCGCCGCCAGGTAAAGAGACATCGGCAGCAGAAGTTCGATCCAGGCGCAATACTGGTTTCGGTTGACGAATGGACCCATCACCTCGCCGCGGAAACCGCTATCGAACAGGCATAGGATTTTGCCCGGACACGCAAACTCTCCAATCGTCGCCAGGATCGCCACACACATGCCGAACAGGGCCGCTGCCTGGAGGCAGCCGTGCCGCTCGGCCGTGTTGCCAAACAGGTCCTGCGCCAGCACGAAAACCAGCAGAAAGGTACCCCAGTCGAGCGCGGCGATCCACGTTCCTCCCCGATAAACGGTTGTTCCAAGAGCCAGTTGGAGAAGCGGCCAGAGAGCCGCCGCTGCCAGCGGAGCCAGCGGCGCCCGAAGCACCAACGGGCGTCTCGCCAGCACTCGCCACGCCGCCATCGCAAAGATGCCGATTTGAAAAATCGCCCAGGCCCAGCGCCCCTGAACCCCCAGTGAGAGCACGCCCCAGGCTAAGAGCAGCGCCAGGAATACGGCCGGCAAGCGGCGCGGTGAGGTCATGGCATCCGATCCAGCCGCAGTCCCGTCACGTCAACCTCCCCGGTGAGGCGCGTCGAGCCGGGAGCGCGCCGGTATATCAAGGCAAGCCGCGCCACCCCGGCCGGTGCGCGAAATCCGTCGGACAAGTCGGCCTCCAGCGGCGCCCATACGGGACCGTTCTTGGGGTAGAAGAGATGCCAGCGCAGGCCCGCCGAGGAGACGGCATCCTCTGCCTGGACCGTTTGCCGCAACCGGTATTGGCCCCCCGGTTCGAGCGGAAGATACTCCCAGGCCACCACGCAGTCGTCCGCCTCATTACCAGAAAAAGTGGCTCTTAGCGCGCCGTCGAAGCGCACGGCGGTTACTCCAGGCGCGCCCTCGACATGCCAGTCGAAGCCATTTCCTGAAGGTGAGTGTTGGAAATTTGCATTGGTCAGCGACCGGCCGGCGGTTCCATCCAGCGCCTCGTACGGCATCAGGTGGCGTTGGCAAAGGGAGTTCCATAGCTCGACCGCATCCGAACCATCACCCTGCGCCAGCAACTCACCGGTGTAACCCAACAATACCGGGAGGTCCGCGGCTGTGCCGGTTTGGGCGAGGTGCCGAGCCAAACTCACCGCCGCACCGGTTTCCTTGCGCCGGGCCAGAAAAATCAGGAACTGCCGGGCCACCGCCGGAGGCTGGCGTAAAGCCTCTGCAGCCATCGGCTGGGGATCCAGCAACTGTCCCAAAAGGTTTAAGACCGGCACGACATCGTCCGGAGCAATTGCCAAAGCCGCGTTGGACCATCGTTTACATAGATCGGCATTTCCACGCCGAAAATAATACCCCGCCAACAAATATTTCGGTTGATACTGGCGGCTCAGCCGGGCGGCGGCCAGCAGGCTGCGCTCCGCCAGTTCCAGATCGCCGGCTAACTCGGCCTGTTGCCCTAAGCTCATGCGCCATTGAGGGTTATCGGGGTCCAGAGCAACTGCGGTGCGGAGGCTCGGAAGGGCATCGCCACCCGTCATTTCCAACTCGTCCGCAAGGCGGCTATATAAGGATGCATCGAGCGGCGCCAGGAGCACCGCACGGCGCCGGTCCTCCAGGCGGGGACTCGCCGAGAGGCGGTCGGCCCAAGCCAGGCGAGCCGTCCAGTACGCCGCCAGGGTCAGCAAGAAAAGCGCTCCGCAACTGAGGAGCACTCGGGCTGGAGAAACAGCCGGATGCCGTCGATCAGCTCGGAGGGAGCATGCCCTCTGCAAGGAACTCCAGCATAACAAAATTTTTCCAGCCGCCACTATAAAGAAATTCGCAGGCGCAACCGATATAGAGGGTAGTATGAAAACGAATCACTACTCCGTTCTGCCGCTTGTTGGAGCGGCGATCATGATAACGACCCTCGTGGCTGGCTCCGCTCTGGCCGCAAGCACTGCAATCGGGTTGGCGGTAGCCAATGGGAGCTTCCAGGTGGATCAGGCGAAGGTTTGGGGCAGTTCGTCCCTGTTTGAAGGAAGCACCGTCCAAACGGCCGTTACCGCATCGCAACTTCAGGTGAATGGCGGAGCGAATGTGCGCCTGGCGGCCGATTCCCGGGTCAAGGTCTATCGGTCCAGGATGGTTCTGGAGCAAGGCTTTACGGAGCTCCGGGCGGCCAGCGGCTTTACCGTAGAAGCGCGCTCGCTGGCGATTACCCCCCGAACGCGCGAAGGTGTGACCCGGATCAAACTGGACGGCGCGAGCAAGGTTACTGTGGCCGCGCTGGGCGGTTCGGTCGACGTAAAGAATAGCGGTGGGCTACTGGTGGCGCGGGTAGCCGCCGGATCGAGTCTGGATTTCGAACAGCAAACCACCGGCGGTGCTTCCGCCTCCGGAGCCGGTTCGTCAGCGCAAACCGGAGCCGGCGCAGCCGGATCGACCGCCAGCGGCGCTAGCGGATCGACTGCCGCGGGGGCGAGCGGTGCCGCCGGATCGACTGCCGCCGGTGCGGGTAGCACGGCCGGTGCCACAGCCGCGGGTGCCAGTGGTGCGGCCGGAGCAGCCGGCGCGGGTGCTGCGGGTGCCACAGGAGCGGCAGCGGCGGGAATCTCAGTCGGCACCATTGCGATCATCGGTGGCGTGGCGGTGGCGGCCACCGTAGGCGGGCTGGCAGCCACGGGAAGCCTGCCCGGCCAGAGCCAATCCACTCCCTCCGCCAGCCAGTAACGGGGATTCGCTCCCTCCGTACTGGATTCGGAACGTATTTGGATTCGGAAAGCCATCGGGTGGGCTTGCGGCCGTCTGCACAACGCTCCGCAGGCCCCCAGTCTGTTTTGACGCCGTCTGCTTTTACCAGCTCCATTGTTTCAGACTTTCAGACCTGATTGGCCCTTGGTGTGCATCAATCTCCGCGACTCAAGAGAGGAGGGTCGCAAATGGCCAAGGGCTTCGTGTCTATTACTGTAGAACGCTGTAAGGGCTGCGGGTTCTGCGTCGAATTCTGTCCCACCCACGTTCTGGCACTTTCATCTGCTTACAACTCCAAGGGTTACCACGCCCCGCACGTGATTTCCTCCGAGAAATGCAGCGGCTGCGATTTGTGCGGGATGTATTGCCCGGATTTCGCCATCTTCGGAGCGCGCTATGCACGCTGATCCCAAAGGCGTCCTCACCGGTGTCCACTTTCTCGACGGGGACCATGCCTGCTGTGAGGGAACTCTCGCAGCCGGTGCGCGATTTAGCGCAGGTTACCCAATTACGCCGTCAACCGAAGTAGTCGAACGGTTTGCGTCGAGAATTCCAACAGTCGGCGGCATCTTTATTCAGATGGAAGATGAATTGGCGGCTTCCATCGCCATCCAGGGAGCGGTCTGGGGCGGCGCCAAGGCCTTCACGGTGACCTCCGGACCCGGCTTCTCGTTGATGATGGAGCATCTCGGTTACGCCGCTATGACGGAAACGCCCTGCGTTTTCGTGAATGTGCAGCGCGGGGGCCCCTCGACCGGTCTGCCTACCCTGCCGGCGCAAGCCGATATGATGCAGGCACGCTGGGGTTCGCACGGCGATTATGCCATCATTGCGCTGTGCCCGAATTCCCCCCAGGAGTGCTTCGACCTCACCATTACCGCCTTCAACCTGGCCGAGGAATTCCGCGTGCCGGTCCTGATGATGCTCGACGAATGCGTGGGCCACATGACCGAGAAGGTGATCATTCCCGATCCCGAGCGCATCCAGGTGACGCCCCGGCGCTACACCAAGCTGCCTCCCCAGGAATTCCGGCTCTACGAACCGCACGGCGACCAGGTCCCCGACATGGTGCGGGCCGGCGAGGGGTACCATTTCCACGTCACCGGCCTGACCCACGATGAGCGCGGTTATCCCAGCATGAACATCGAGACGCAGGACCGCCAGGTGCGGCGTCTCCAGGATAAGCTGAAGCCACTGGCGAACGGCCGCGCGCTCTTCGAGGCCGAGAATCTTGAAGACGCCGAAGTAGTCGTGGTTTCTTACGGCATCACGTCGCGGGTGGCGCAGCGCGCGCTGCAGCTTGCCCGCCAGCAGGGGATTCGGGCCGGCAAATTCCGCATCATTTCCGCGTGGCCTTTCCCCGAATCGCGCTTTGCCGAATTGGCCGGGCGTGTTAAGGCGTTCGTGGTCCCTGAGCTGAATCTCGGCCAGATGGTGCACGAAGTGGCGCGCGCGGCGGCGGGAAAGGCCAAAGTCATTCCAGTCAGCCATGCGGGCGGCAGCGTGCATGCCCCGGAAACCATTCTGAATGCCATTGTGGAGGCCGTGCGATGAACGAAACGACTCTGGAAATTCCCTACGAAATCCCGGTGGACGCCCATAACCCAGTTGAGCCGTTCCTGCGCATGGACCGGATGCCGCACATCTGGTGCCCCGGGTGCGGAATCGGCACTACGGTCAACTGCTTCACCCGCGCGCTGCTCGATTCCAAGGCGGATCTCGACAAGGTCGCGGTGGTTTCCGGGATCGGCTGCACCGGCCGGGTGGCCGGATACGCCAGCCTGGATTCCTTCCATACCACCCACGGCCGGGCCATCCCGTTCGCCACGGGGCTGAAACTGGCTAACCCTGATTTGCAAGTGGTGGTCTACTCGGGCGATGGCGACTTGTTCGCGATCGGCGGCAACCATTTCATCCACGCCGCGCGCCGCAACATGGACCTCAAGGTCATCTGCGTCAACAACCTTACATACGCCATGACCGGCGGCCAGACCGCGCCCACCACTCCCGGCCACGTCATCAGCGCGACCTCGCCCTATGGGGTTTTCGAGCCGGCCTTCAACCTTGTCGCGCTGGCCGAAGCCGCCGGGGCCAGCTATGTGGCCCGCTGGACCACCTATCACGTCAAGCAACTGGCGCGGTCGATGGAAGAGGTGCTCAAAAAGAAGGGGTTCTGCTTCATTGAGGTGCTCTCGCCCTGCCCCACCCTGTACCAGCGCCGCAACAAGATGGGCGATGGGCTGGACACCATGAAATTCTACAAGCAGATGAGTAAAGTGCGCCACGGCGCGCCCACCAGCGAGTGCGTGCTGACCAAATCCGGCGAGATCGTCGTAGGGAAATTTGTGGATCGCGACCGGCCGGGTTACTTCGAGTTATTGAATGCCCAGATGACGGAAACGCTCGGCGAGCGTTACGCGGAACCGGAGGTTGTATGCAGCGAGTGCTGACGGAAATTCGGATTGCGGGCTTCGGTGGCCAGGGCGTTATTCTGGCCGCGGCGGTGATCGGCAAGGCCGCGGCCATCTTCGAAGGCGGCTACGCCACTATGACCCAGAGCTTCGGA
>CAWDOH010000007.1:0-81780 GCA_963803725.1 Bryobacterales bacterium
GAGATTGTGTTTATAGTAATGTCCGGGTGTGAGGCCCCGGACGGTCGCCATCTGGCACCGTCGCGGAGCCTCTGTCGTGCCCCGTACTTCCTTCGGTTAGACGATAGCCTAATCCTTGAACGGGTCGTACACATCCTTACCAGCCATCGCGACGCCCAGCGGCGTGAGCGTATGGAGCACCCGCACGGACTCCGAGTGTTCCGCGAGAACCTCCGGCAGCCGTTTGTAACAGTGCGGCGACTCATCCACGCCGCCTCCGCGCAGCTCAACCCGCGCCTCGCTCACCCAGTGGTCCATCATTTCCTGGGTGACCTTCGGCGGGCGGGTCCACTCGCCGCTCTTGTCGCGCTTCCCCTTGGCTTCCATCCGGCCCATCACACGGCCGGCGCCGTGAATCGTGGAGGACAGCGACAGCGAGGCCTGCCGGTTCTGGACGCCCTCCAGGATGACGGAAGTCTCGCCCATGGTTCCACCCACGAAGCCCCTCTGGCCGGGGAATGCCGGCGTCGCTCCCTTCCGCACCACCCACAGCTCTCGCCCGTTGTGAGTCTCCCGCCAGGCGAAGTTGTGGTGATTATGGACCGAATCAAGCACTCGCGCGCCCAGAATCTTCGTCACCCGTTCGCATACCCAGTCCCGGCCGGCGTACGCATAGCGGCCGGCGAGCTTCATGGCGGCAATGTAGTCCTGCCCTTCCTGAGTGCGGGAGTCGAGCGCCACCGGGGCCGAATCCATGTCGTCCCGGGCGCCGGCGCGGTTGAGAAAACGCGTGGCGATCTTGTGCCCGAATCCGCGCGAGCCGAAATGCACCCCCACCCAGACGCGGCCCTGCTCGTCTTCGAAGATATCCACGTAGTGATTGCCGCTGCCGACCGTGCCCAGCTGCGCGCGGGCCAGGTCGCGTAGCGAGGTGAGCTTCCACGCCGCGCTGTTGGCGCCCTGGGTGATCTGCCAGGCATCGTCGCGATTGTCGTCGAAGAGCTCGTGATCGACCGGCTCCTTGTTCTTGCGAGCCAGGCCGAAGCTGATGGTGGACCAGACGTCATCCATGATCCGCGCAATGTTGGCGCGCACGTCGGCCGCATCGGCGTCGGTGAGGACGGCCTTATTGCCGCAGCCGATGTCGTAACCGACGCCGGACGGGCTGACCAGGGTTTCGTGGGCGATGACGCCGCCGATCGGCACGCCGTAGCCCTTGTGGTGGTCGGCCATCATGGCGGCCTGGCCGAAGATGTAGTAGCAGGTTTTGATCTGCCGGAGCGCCCCTTCGTCGACCGGCGCTCCCCATACCGGAATGTTGTCGATGATCCGCATCGCTCGTCTCCATGTGCTCGTTCGCGGCGTTTGCCTGGTGGAACCTGTGGGGATCGAACCCACCTGGTCCTGATTAAAAGTCAGGTGCCTCTCCGATTCGGCATAGGTTCCAAACCTGGTACCGGGGTAGAGGATCGAACTCTACTGATCTTCTTTGTAGGAGAAGCGCCGTCACCAGACGACAACCCCGGCACGAAATTGGCTCTGGGGGCAGGACTCGAACCTGCACATCTCCTGGTTAACAGCCAGGCGCATTGCCAATTTTGCTACCCCAGAATAACCTGTTGGGCCGTCACAGACCCGAAGGGGCAGCGCCGTTAGACGGCGGCCCCGGAAACCTGGCGCGGTGTACGGGAATCGAACCCGCATCGGCTTGATCGACAATCAAGTGCCTCACCAGTCGGCTTACACCGCGAAACCGGCCCGAAAACCTGAATACCCACAAAAGCTGGCTGGCCGCCCAGGCCTCGAACCTGGAACCTCCGCGTTCAGAGCGCGGCGCGCCGCCATTTGCGCCAGCGGCCAGTGGCAGGGGGTGAGCGAATCGAACGCCCGAAGCCAGCTTCAAAGACTGGCGGCTTTCCACTAACCGAACCCCCTGTGAATGGGGTGACCGGAGAGAATTGAACTCTCGTAGTTGGAGCCACAATCCAACGCCTGAACCACTCGGCCACGGTCACATCTGGTGCCTGCGGGAGTGTTCGAATCTCCGTCTCCGGCTTTTCAGACCGGCGCTGGTCCCTCTCAGCTACGCAGGCGAATCTGGTGGAAAACCGGGGAATTGAACCCCGACTACCTGGCTGCGGGCCAGGTGTGCTCCCGTTATCACTAGTCCCCCAATGTGGTTGCGGAGGTGGGAATCGAACCCACCTAATGGCGGCTTATGAGACCGCCGTGCGCCCCAGCTCATCTTCTCCGCATCGAAATGGAGCGAGTAACCGGATTCGAACCGGTGTCCGGACCATGGCGCGGTCCAATCCTAGCCGCTAGACGATACCCGCCTATTGCGAGTGGCGCGCGCCCAGGTAGTGGCGCACTTAGAAGGCGGTAGACCACCACTCGCTCTCAATACTCTGACTTACATTTCGATTGTCAAAGAACACACATCGACGGCAGCGCACGGACGGTTAGATCCTTTCAGCCCTATGCGCACTTACCCGATCTTTCGGCCGTCAAACAGACTGGTCGGGCACCCCGGATTCGAACCGGGACTCTCATGAACCCAAATCATGCGGGTTAAACCGTTTCCCAAGTGCCCGTAAAAAAAGCCCCTAAAAAGCAAAAAGGCCGGTCTTTCGACCGGCCCCGTAGTGAGAATTGCAATAACTATCTCATACGGGGCTATGGACCTTCACGCGCATTAAGGGTGCCGACGCACGCGGGTTTGGTTCCCTGCGGCATTTTCCCGAAATGGATAGCTTGTACCATGACTCAATTACATAGTAAGTGAAGCGATCGCAAAAAGCAAGAGCCTTCGTGCGACGAGTGCGACGAATGTGAGTGGCGGAGGGCGGAGGAGTCGAACCTCCATCCGGGTGTTTCCCGGCGCGCTGGTTTTCGGGACCAGAAAGCGTTGCCGTCGCTTCGCGCCCTCCGATGGAGTGGGAGCCGGGACTCGAACCCGGTAAGAACTGTTTTGCGGACAGCCGCCTCGTCCACTTCGGCATCTCCCACATGGCACACCCGCGAGGAATTGAACCCCGAATCGCAGTTTTGGAGGCTGCTACCGTCACCGTCCGGTCGGGTGCGTGACTCGGCATTGCCGAGCAGTACTCCCGGCAGGATTCGAACCTGCATGTTGACGCTCGTTTTGAGCGAGCCGCGTCTGCCTGTTCCGCCACGGGAGTGTAAGTTGGTGGGCCGGGGGAGACTCGAACTCCCATGCACTGAGGCGTCTCGTTCTGAGCGAGGTGTGTCTGCCAGATTCCACCACCGGCCCGTGTCCAGAGGCGGGCCACAAGCCAGCGAACCCACACCTGAACATCCTGGTGCGCGCGGCGGGACAACCGCCGGGTTACGGCCGGCCAGTTTTCCCGCTCACTCACGCGCGCATAGGCTTAGACTGTCAAAGAACCTGGCGGAGAGCCGGGGACTCGAACCCCGATGTGCCGAAGCGACGGAATCTTAGCGGGATTCCGGGCTACCGATTGCCCATGCTCTCCGCAGCGCTAAGAGGCCGCGATTAATACCACAGTAAAGATGATAGGGATTGACTGGACAGGCAGGTACAACTTAGCGAGTTACAGAGTCGCTTGGTTGCGGTGTCCATAACTCAACACTAACAGATCCCGGCGATCTTGTCCAGTGCTTCGAAGACGAACAAGGCGCCCTCATCCGACTAAGCGGCCGCGGAACAATAATATGAACAAATGTTTCTAGGCACCCTACCGCTCCTTGCGGTCGCGGCTCCGCCAGACCGCGCTCTGAGCCGCGCGCGCCAGCAAGCGGTTGGATTTGAATGCACAGCTTATTGCTCCGCCGCCCCTAAGCGGCGCTTCTTTTCAACCGCGGCAGCGCCATCAACACACCGCCATACACCAGCAGCGAGAGGAACAGCGCGCCTTTGTGCCCCTGGTGCAGGTCCTCAACCAGCAAACGATAGCCGGCCAGAAGCATGGCTGGATAGATCAACCGCGACAGCTCGGCACGGTTCCAGCGCGGGGCGGCGAAGGCCAGCAACAGCGAGAGGCCGGCCAGCACGCCCGTCCGCACTGTGGCGCAATACGCGTGGGTGGCTTCCGCGCCAAACACCAGGTGGTAAGCTCCCGTCAGAGCGCCCGCCGCGACGCCGGCCGCCATCCAGGCAAAACTGGCGGCCACCGTAATGCGCACTGCCTGCGCATTCCACGAAGCCCTGCCGTCATACGACGCTACCAGGGCGTAGGCGGCCGCCGCAGCCGCCAGGCCGGTCCACAGGGCCACCTGCCGCTCGCCCGGCCACAAACCAGCGTCTAACAGTAGCGACGCCGTCTCGCCGAACGCGCCCGACCCTGCCAGCGCCAGCAACAGGTAGATCGCGCCATGCGCCTGCAACGTCAACCGTCCGAATGAGCCTCCCGCCCAGATACAGGCAATCGCCAGCGCCGGCCACACCCACGCCGCCGCCGTGCCGGATAGCAGGATGCGGCTGCCCGCCAGCGCCAGCAGAATGCCGAAGGTCGAATAGGTGTAGAAATTGCGGCTGGAGGCGCGTTTCCGTTCCAGCATCAGGAAGGACACCAGGTAGCAGGCCGCCGCGCAGACCAGCATGACCGCGGCCGGCATCACCGCTGTGCCCGCCGGTGCCAGCCGCAAACCGCCGCCTAAGCCGATGGCGAATGCCGTGGCGCACTGCGCCGTCTCAAAGCTGGTGAATGAAAAACCGCGAAACAGCGTCCGGACGATGGTGCTCGCAAGATAAATGGCCAGCAGAGCCACCTGCGCCGTCAGCAGCCAGCCGTGCGGAATGGGCGCATAGCCTTCAGGCAAGCCGCGATCGTTGGTCACCAGCCAGGTGGCCAGCAGCACCGCAAGATCCGCCGCGGTGGCTCCCAGCCAGCGTTCGCTGAGCCAATGCTCCAGGCACGCGGAGGCTTCAATGGCCGCGGCGATCGCCAGAAACAGGAAGGTAAACGGCAGCACGTCGTGGGTGGCCAGCAGCAGGGCGGCGGCGGTTGCCAGGGCGGCCAGGGTGGCGAAAGTCGAGACGATCAACTGGCTCTTGCGCCAGGAAATGGCCATGCCAAACACCGCGAATACCAGCAGGATGGCCGCCGCCGTCCATGTCCCGATGGCGTGGAAACGCGCCGTTGCCTCCCATAGCAGCGGCGCCAGCACCAGTACGGCCGTCAGGCTGTCGAACGCGGTCTTCAGCCGTTCCTTGGCCGCACGGCGAGCCGCCCAACCGAGCCACCCCAGAGCATAGACGATCCCGACGGCGGTTCCAGCGCCGGCGGGCAGGCTCCCCGATTCGGTCAGCGCCCGCAACAGGTACGCGCCGGCCAGCCCCAGCAGCGCCCGCCCCACCACCGGCAGGATGCCGGGCATCCCCGCCAGCGGATGGTTCTCCGGGATCTCCGCCACGCCGGGCGTCACGCTTGCCTGCGCCGCTGCCGGGGTGCTCAGGCCGGCATGCTGCTCCAGCCACGCCACGCGCCGCGCCAGGTTCTGGACCTCGCGCTCCAGCGCCTCCCAATCCGGTTGCGACACGGCAACCTCCTCAGGCTTCGTGAGCCTTTCCCTCCTGCCAGGGCGGCAGGAGTTTCACCAGCACCAGGAAGATCACGAAAGGAAGCAGCATCAACAGGATCGCCGGCAGCAGGCCCTCGCGCGTCACCAACTCCATCTTGTAGCTGGTGTAACCCAGAAAGCTCTTCGAAAACAGTTGCCCGCCGATCACCACGTTCCAGCGCATGGCGAAAATCCCGACCAGGGTCAGGCCGCCGGCGGTCATGTACATGGCCTTGCGCGCGCCCTTCGGCGATGCGGCACAACTGGGTGGCGGCCAGCAGCGCCAGCGGCACCAGCGTGCCCAGGAAGATCTGCAGGATTACCTGCGATCCCCACAGCCGCGTGTGCACCATGAAATCCAGGCTGCGGAAGGATTCGTCGGATTCATAGGTGCGGTGGACCAGGTCCAGCATCTCCAGCGTGAAGTCGATAACGAAGGTATAGAAGAGGTAGCTGCGCGATGGTATCCAGACAGCGCATGTCGATGGGGGTCTTGCGCAGCTTCATGGAGACCGCGTATAGCACCATGACGGCCGCAATTCCCGAAACCATTGCCGAAAACAGGAACACGATCGGCATCAGCGGCGAAGACCACCACGGATTGGCCTTCACCGAGCCGAAGATGAAGCCCACGTACCCATGCAGCAGGAACGCCGATGGAATACCGATGACCGTCACCGCATAGCCCACCTTGTCGTCCATGCGGCGCGCCTCCGGGCTGACGTTGTAGGAACCCAGCGTGAGCGCCCGGTAAATCCAGCGCTTCGGCCCATGCGACGAAAGCGCCAGTTGCACAATTTCCGCGCGATACTCCAGCCAGATTTCGAGCAGCAACACCACCGTCAGATACCACAGGTAGACGAACCCGAACATCGCCATGGCCGAGGAAGTGTGCGGCGTCAGATACATCTCAAAGGAGCGCTCGGGATGCCCCAGGTGCAGTTGCAGGGGCAGCGGCGCCACCAGCAGAAACGCCAGCGCGGTCAGCAGCGCCAGCCGGTAAGTGGGCCGCACCGCATCCACCTTGAACACCCGTTCGAGCGAAGCCAGAATGAACGCGCCGGCCACCAGGCCCGTGATGTAGGGATACAGCACGATCAGCACGCTCCATTGCAACTCCACTTCGTTCGGGTACATGAAACCGTCAACGCCGGGTATCATCATGGCTCGCTCCTCACCGCACCGCGCCGTCCAGGTTCTCGTAGTAGACCTTGGCCCGCGTGGCCATGTAAGGCTTCAACACTTCCACTTTATTGTCCGCAGGAATCTCGTGGACCGGGTCCTTGGGGTTCTTGAAATCCACCAGCTGGCGCGCGCCCGTGGGGCAGTTTTCGCAGCACGCCGTGGTCAGCCCTTGGGTGATCCGGTGGTAGCACAGGGTGCACTTATCCACCGTATTCTTCTCGGGGTGCAGATACCGGCAGCCATAGGGGCAGGCCTGCACGCAGTAGCGGCAGCCCAGGCAGTAGGTCTCATCCACCAGCACCACGCCATCCGGGCTGACGAAAGTCGCGCCCACCGGGCAGACCTGCACGCACGGCGAATCGGCGCAGTGGTTGCATAGCTTGGGGACAAGAAGCTCTTCAGGTCCGTGCGCGTTAAGGGCGGAAAGCCATCGATCGCGCCATTGGGCGATTCCACGTGAGGCGGCTTGTCCTCCTCTTCGATCTGGTAGCGCTCCACCCAGGTGCGGAAGTAACCCTGCGGCACGTTGTTCTCCTTGGAACATGCGCGCACGCAGTTGCCGCAGCCGATGCACTTATCGATGTCGATGATCATGCCCCACCAGTGGTCGGCCATGCGGTAGGCATCGCTGGGGGGAGCGGCGCCGGTGATCTGCTCCAGGGTCGCCCCCACCGAGGCCAGAACCAGAATCTTTCCCCCGATTTGAAATAAGTCGCGCCGGCTGATATCCATGCTCGTCTCCTTCTCTTACAGTTGCGGATTGTGAGGTTTATGGCAGTCGTTGCAGGCCGCGCCGCCGGAGTGTTCCGCCGTTTGGCACCTGCGGAAAGTCCTTCGGTTTGGCGGCGTCCTTTTCGTGGCACCGCCGGCATAAGTCGGCTACCACGGGAAGTTTGGGAACGTACGAAGTTGGGTCGCCGGTGTGCTGCGCCAGCGGACCATGGCACGCTTCGCAGGCCACTTGGGCGTGTTTGCCGGCGGCGCGAGCCTTGCCTTCGTCATCGTGGCACATCAGGCAGGTTTCCTGGCCGGCGTAAGCAATGGGATGCTGCCGTACCAGGTCGAGCGCGCCCGGCCGGTAATGCCCGTACTGCCCGAAGGCTTTGGGGATGATGGCGCTCCGTACCACCAGGAAGACAGCCAGGGCGGCCAGCAAAACCAGGGCGGGCCGAACCAAATGAGCGGAATCACGGAGCCAGCGTCGCACGCCAACACCACCTTTCCTGGGAGGGCCTTGACCCACCCGGCTAGCAAAGTTCGGAGGCAAGCGGGGCAATTTTAGGTCCAAAATACCTTTTTCTCTGTATAACGCCGGATCCTTCTCAAATATGTAGGTCTTTGCGACATTTTGACTGCCATGCGATTGGGGCAGTCGGGGCAACTCACCCACCTAGTGCGCCAAAGCCGCCAACCGCGCCGGCGCCGCTCAAGCACGAAAAAGTGTACCTGACAGGGTTACGGGCCGGTGACGGAAGGGCATCGACGAGATGAATGTCATGGCGGCAATTACGACGCCGAGTACGGGGCCTCGAGGGGCGTGGCTCAGGTGATGAGTGGGAGTATCGTCGGAACAGTCTCGGTATCGTTCACAATTTGGCGCCAAAGGCAGGCGAACAGTCCGCCTACACAGAAAACCAGGTTTGGGGAGGGGTCTCCCAAGGCTATTCCATAGCGGCAATTTGCCCAAGAGTGGAAACGAGAAGGCCGTTCTGATGACAGACGGAACCGAGTCGCCGGGGACTCCGGCGGCAGTTGAGTTCCTGGCCAGCGACGACCAGTTGCAAGCGCTGCGCACCAGGCTGCCGCCGCGGGCCGCGATGCGGTTTCCCTATAGGAGAACAGTCCACCTCCACAGAAAGCCATGTTCGGGGAGGGGTCTCGCAAGGCTATTCCATAGCGGCAATTTGCCCAAGAGTGGAAACGAGAAGGCCGTTCTGATGGCAGAGGGAACCGAGTCACCGGGGACTCTGGAGGCAGTTGAGTTCCTGGCCAGCGACGACCAGTTGCAAGCGCTGCGCACCAGGCTGCCGCCGCGGGCCGCGATGCGGTTTCCCTATTTCTGAGGTTCTTCTGCGAACCAATAAATGGTCGGGCGGCCGGGGGTTCACGGGTATCACCAGCACCTTCGAGCCTGCCTCTGGCGCCTTTGCCGGCATCACCTTTGCCGCCATCGCCTTCCTGCGGCGCCTGCGAGCCTGAGCCGATGAGACCAACTTGCAGCTTCGGCCGCGCGGCTGGCCGTCATACGTACACGCGCCGGACACGCGCGCTGATGCTGCACAAAATGTTGTATGAAATGGTGCCGGCCGTGCGGGCAATCTGCTGCGCGTCCAGGCTGGCCTCGTCTTCGGCGCCGAGCAGCGTCACGTCGTCGCCGGGCACCAACCGGGTGGTGTGGCTCAGGTCGATGGTGGTCAGGTCCATGGAGATGGTCCCCAGAATCGGCGTCAGGCGTCCGGCGGCGATCACCTTTCCGCGGTTCGACAGCCGGTGAAAGATTCCGTCGGCGTAGCCCGCGCCCAGAATCCCGATGCGCATGGGCCGCGGCGCCCGGAACGTGCCGCCGTAGCCTACCAGGGCGCCCTCGGGAATCTCCTTCACGGCCACCAGCTTGGCCTTCCAGGTGAGCGCCGGCTTCACCTCCAGAAGCTGCGCCGGGGCCTCTCCCCGCGCCGGCGAAACGTAGCCGTAAAGCGCGTGCCCGGCCCGCACCAGGTTGTGCCAGCCCTCTCTCCGGCCGTAGCCAATGGCGTTGGTGCTGGAGGTGTGGCAGTACGCCGGCCGCACCCCCGCGCGCGCCAGCTCTTCGCGGATTGCGTGAAAACATGCGAGCTGCGCGTCGGTCTGCGGACTCGAATAGTCGGCCGCCGAAGCAAAGTGGGTCATCAGGCCCTCGATCCGGCTGTGGCGCGTCCGGCCGAGGGCGACCATGATCTCAGCCGCCGCGGCGCGCGTGCCCAGCCGCCCCATCCCGGAATCGATCTTCAGGTGATAGCGTAGCGGATTGGCCGCGCCGGCCGCCAGCCCGTCCAGTTCGAGCACCTGCTCCAGCGAATGGACCGCCGGCGTCAGCCCATATTCCACTAACGCTTCCACCTCATACGGCAGAAAGCCGCCCATCACCAGGATGCGCGGGTCGCGGATCCCGGCCGTGCGAAGCTGCACGCCCTCGTCGACCGAGCTGACGGCCAGCCACTGCGCGCCTTCGGACACCAGCACCCGCGCCACCTCCAGCGCGCCGTGCCCGTAGGCATCGGCCTTCACCACCCCGGCCACCGTCACATCCGGCCCCACCACCGAGCACACCTGGCGGTAGTTGCGCGCGATCTGTTCGCGGGAAACCAATACGTAGGAACGAAAAGGATAGGAAATCGAAGCAGGAGCCACTCTCTTCCATTCTACCGGTAGCGTAACGGCCGGATGCGCGAGGATCGCGTTGGTCGAAGGCTTCCACCTAATCGAAACGCAGCGCCTTTGCGGATCGACCGATGCGGCTCGCTCAGCGCGACATGCAGATCCCAATCCAGCACGTCCGTTGCGCCACCGAATATCACACCACCCGATAGATCCCCGCGAACGCCATGGCCACGGCAATCGCCGCGAACCCGCCGAACAGCCAGGAATACCCGCTGTGCAACCACAACGAGCGGTCCAGCGCGCATGGTTTCGACATCCTCGCTATTCGAAATTCCTCTTGAACTCTTCGAACCGCCGCTTCAACTCGGCCACCTCCTCTTCCAGCGAATTGACGCGCTCGCGCAGGTTGGGACCGGCTTCGGCCGAGAGCACTGGCGTGGGGCCTTCCTCGGTCACTTCAATGTCGCCCGAGAGCAGGTGCGCGTAGCGCGGCTCCTTGAAGCCCGGCTGCCGCGGCAGGCGCTTGGCGAAGCCCATTTCGGCCAGGCGTTCCAGGGTGTGCTCCACAGCCTCCAGATCGTCGAAGGGGTAGAGGCGCTCGGAGCGCGTGCGCAGCTCGCCCACGGTCTGCGGCCCGCGCAGCAGCAGCAGGCAGATCACGGCGGCCTCACGACGCCCCAGGTTCAGCGACTCGGTGAAACGCTGGCCGTGCTTGGGGACGCGGCTGTCGCGGCCGGTGATCCGCACCGCCAAATTCTTGGCACGCAGGGTTTCGAGGGCCTGCTCCACGGTGTCGTCATCGTAGCTCACCACCGGCTCGCGGTTGGATTTCTGGTTGCACGCATTCACCAGCGCGTTAAGCGAGAGCGGGTAGTATTCCGGAGTGGTGATCTCCTTTTCCATCAGCGAGCCGAGCACGCGCGCTTCGGCGGTATCCAGTTGCCAGTCCATTCCCCCAGTGTACGTGGTCAGGCCCGCAATTCCGCTCTGCGGCAGCGCCGTGTTGCCCCCGATCCATCAGCTCCGGGATTTATAGAATTGCCGCACCGCCCGATGCATCTGCTTCATCCTCCGCTTGCGCTCCTGCGCGGCCACGGGGTCGGCCAGCCATTCGTGCCGCTGCGCCTCACCGCGCAGCTTGCGGTAGCTTTGCCAGCGCCCGGCTGCCAGTGTCCCCGCGTCCAGCGCCTCCGCTACGGCGCATTCCGGCTCCCCCGTGTGCGAGCAATCCCGGTAGCGGCAGTTCTGCGCCAGGGAAGTGACGTCGCCAAAGACCTGTTCCACGCTCTCCGCGCCGGCCCAAAGCTGCACTTCGCGCATGCCGGGCGTATCGATCAGCGCTCCGCCGGCATCGAGCGGCAGTCAGCTCGCGATGCGTCGTGGTGTGCCGTCCGCGGCTGTCGCTCAGCCGCACTTCCCGGGTGCGCATGCGCTCCTCTCCCAGCAGACGGTTGACGATGGTCGATTTGCCCACGCCTGACGACCCCAGCAACGCCACCGTTCGCCCCGGCCGCAGAAAACTTCTCAGCGCGTCGATGCCGTCCGTTTCGCGTGCGCTGCAAATCACCACCGGCGCCGTTCCGGCCACACCCGCTGCCTGCGCCCGCGCGGCGTCCGTCTCCGCGCAAAGGTCGGATTTATTGAGCACCACCACCGGCTGGACGCCGCTTTCGACAGCCAGCGCAAGATAGCGCTCCAACCGGCGCAGGTTGAAATCGCCATCCAGGCCGCACACCAGGAACACCAGGTCGATGTTGGCGGCCACCGGCTGCTGCTCCTCGCTTGTGCCGGCCGCTCGGCGGGAGAAACAGGTCCGCCGCGGCAGCACCGCATCCACGATGGCCTGGTCCGGCCCCACCTTCCGCGCGGCCACCCAATCGCCGGTCACGGGCATGGCGGCGCGGTCCTCCGTTCGGTACCACAGGCTGCCCGAAGGCTCGGCCTCCAGCTCGCCCGATTCAGTGTAGAGATGGTACCGGTCGCCATACGAAACCGCCACGCGGCCCAACTCCAGGCCCGCTGCGGCATAGCTCTGCAATGCGCCGAAAACCACGGCATCGGCGCCAATCGATTCCAGGAACATGACTATTCGCTCCTTGCACTTGGGGAAAACATGCACGGCCGCGTTCGCCACACCTCTCCGCGCAAGTGGCTCGGCCACCGGCGGTGCTGCGGCGAACTGGAACTAGCGGACAGTCATAGGCAGTCAGGCAGTAGGTTAGCATAGTCTTTTAGCAATCGAAAGGAGCATTCATGCAAGTCAACCAAACCTGGGAGCGGCTGTCCCGCGGCGAAACTGTTTTCGGGTCGGGACTGCAGGTTTACCGGTCCTCCGAGATTCCGCGGGCCTTCGCGGCCGCGGGCTTCGATTACGTGTTCATCGACATGGAGCACGGTTCCTATGACCTGGAGACCGTGTACGACATGATCGCCGCCTCGCACCAGGCCGGCATCACGCCCATCGTGCGAGTCGCCGAACTGGCCTATTCGCTGGTGGCGCGCCTCTTGGATTCGGGCGCCCAGGGCATCATTCTGCCGCGCGTGGAAGACCCCGCGCTGCTCGCCGAGGCCTTGAGCTGGATGCGCTTCCCGCCCACCGGCAAACGCGGCTACGGCGTGAACCCCACCATGGTGGGCTATGAAGCGCGCAGCTTCGCCGAAATCATCGAGCACATGAATCGCAACACCCTGGCCGTGGTGCAGTTCGAAACCGCCACCGCCATGGAGCGCGCCGATGAGTTACTGGCGGTCCCCGGAATGGATATTGCCATGGTCGGTCCGGCCGATCTCTCCATCTCGCTCGGCGTGCCCGGACAGTTCGATCACCCGCTGCTGGTCTCCACGGTGGATCGGCTGATCGCCAAATGCGTGCAGCACCACGTGGTGCCCGGCATTCAAACCCGCGGCCTGGCCATGTCCAAATTCTGGGCCGAACGCGGCATGCGCTTCGTAGGCACCGGCGCCGAACATGTCATGCTGCTCGAGAAGGCCAAAGAAACCGTGGCGCAGCTCCGTGCGGTGCGCGCCGCCACTCCCGCATAGCCGCAAGGAGGCACCGCCGTAAATCGCTTCCCATCGGACTCAACACCTACTGCCTGCGCGCCATGCGCTGGGACCACCGCCAATGCTGGACTACACCGCCGGCCTCAAAGTGGACGCGGTCTTCCTGCAGGATTCCATCGACCCGGCACCAACGATCCGGCGCATTGGCAGCAGGTGAAGGAGTAGGCCGCCCGGCTCGGCCTGCACCTGGAAACCGGAACCGGCTCCTCTCTGCCGGGTCTTCCGGACGCCCCGGCCGGGCGCTTCGCGGCCTCCCAGAAACTCCTCCGCGATGCCGTGCGCCGCGCCGTAGCCATAGGATCGCCGATCGTCCGCAGGCTGGTGGCAGCGATCGCCACGCGCTTCCCCGGCCCGCCCGCCGAGCACATCGAATCCCGCCGCCTATGCAATGTGTGCCGGCTGCTGTTTGTGCCGGCAATGTACACTTTCTCCCTGGCGGCGGGCGGCTGGTTTTGATATCTTCATAGGAACCGTGCGCGCCAGGTCGCTCGTGCGTCACCCGATGGATAGGAGCTGACGATGGTACTACCAACCGAACACGCCGAATCTCTGCTGCAGAAGGGTTTCTCCCGCCGCCAGTTGGGCCGCATTGCGAGCCTGCTGACCGCCGGAGCGGCTCTTCCTTTCTATAACGAATTCGCCATGGCGCAGGACGCCCAACGCCGCATGGGAATGGGGCGGCGCCTGGATCCCGACGCCGTGCGCATCAACCAGAACGAGAACCCCATGGGCCCCTGCAAAGAGGGCGTGGAGGCGCTCTGCAAAATCGCGCCGATGGGCTGGCGGTATTCGCCCGGCGGCGAACAGGGCGAACTCACCGCCGCCATCGCCGAGGTGGAGGGTGTGCCGGCCGACCACATTTCGCTGTTCGCCGGATCGAGCGACCCGCTCCACCGCGTGGCCTGCGCCTACACTTCGCCCGGCCACAGCTGGACCATGGGCGACCCTGGTTATGGCGGCGGCGCGCCGGCGTTTATCGGCTCGGGGCTGAAGCGCGTCCCGCTGCGCGAAGATTATGCGCACGATGGCGCCGCCATGCTTAAGGCCGATCCCGATGCCGGCGTCTACTACATCTGCAATCCCAACAACCCTTCCGGGACAGTGACGCCGCGCAAGGAAATCGACTACCTCCTGGCCAATAAAAAGAAGGACTCGGTGGTGCTGGTGGACGAGGCCTATATCCACTTCTCCGACAACGCCCAGCCATGCTCAGACCTGGTGAAGGCGGGCAAGGACATCATCGTGCTGCGGACCTTCTCGAAGATCTACGGCATGGCCGGCCTGCGCATGGGCCTTGCCATGGGACGCCCGGACCTGCTGGCCAAGCTGCGTCCGTACGGCGTCGGCTTCCTGCCGGTAACCGCGCTGGCCTGCGCCGCCGCCAGTATGAAGGTGAAAACCCTGGTGGCCGAGAGGCGCGCGCTCAACAAGCAAATCCGCCAGGACACCTTCGAATTCCTGGAGAAGAAAGGCGTGCAGTACATTCCCAGCGAGACCAACTTCTTCATGATGGAAGTGAAGCGTCCGGCCGGTGAATTCGCGCAAGCCATGGCCGCGCAGAAGGTAATCATCGGCCGCACCTGGCAGACGTGGCCCACCAAGTCGCGGGTGACCATCGGCTCCGCCAGCGACATGGCGAAGTTCAAAGCGGCGTTCGAAAAGGTGTGGGCGTAAGGCCCCGCTTGTACCTCGAAACCACGTTCCAAGCTACCTGACATCCCGGCCGAGCCGGGATCTGATCGTAGCCGCCCACCAGCAGATTACGCGGGAGTGGTGGGACGGGCGGCGCAAGGACTTCTCCGTTTACATCTCGCAACGTGTTCTCGACGAGGCCGCCGCAGGCGATCCTGTGGCGGCACGCGAACGACTGAAAGCCATGCAATCTCTGCCGCTGCGGGACATCACCCCGGAAGTTGCCATCCTTACGTCCGGAGTTCTGGCATCCGGCAAGATACCACGCAAAGCGGCCAGCGACGCGGCGCCCATCGCGATTGCCGCTGTGCACGGTATGGACTTCCTGGTAACCTGGAATTGCGTGCACATCGCCAATGCCGTGGTAATCAAAGCGCTTGCTTCTCTTTTCCCGAAGTATGAATGCGAATGCCCGGTCATTTGTACTCCCGAGGAGCTGATGGGAGGATAGCCTATGCCAAGAGATCCAATCGTCGATGAGGTCCGGCGTGCTCGCGAGCGTGAGGCCGCCCGGCACGCCTTTGACGTTAAGGCGATCCTTGCCGCCGCCCGGAGACGGCAAGGCCGCTCTGGTCACCGGGTGGTATCCCTTGCCCGGAAAAATCAGAAATTAAGCGCCTGATTCAGGGTCTCTGCATTCTTCCAGTTTGAAAACCGGGCTTCGGTGCCGCACACCCGGGACCAGCCTGAACACACGAGGTATGTTCGCGATATCGGCTCAAGCAGGCGCCGGATGAAGCCATCTGCGACTGGGCCGCGAGGGGTGACTATATCATCGTAACCGCGGTCGGCGACTTGCGGCGCTGAGCGGAGGCTAAGGGGCCGCGGAACAATAATCTGAACAGATGTTTCGACGCACCCTACCGCTCCTTGCGGTCGCGGCTCCGCCAGACCGCGCTCTGAGCCGCGCGCGCCAGCAAGCGGTTGGATTTGAATGCACAGAATATTTCTCCGCGGCCCCTAAGGGTGGCCGCCCAAGGTGGTGCGCCTGGAGGAATGCTGCTTTCCGCTCCGGGTCATCGAGGAGGTAAAGCCGCTGATCGACGCAGATAAACGCTGATGAGAACCAAACCAATTCTCTGTTCATCCTTCATACCGCGCCACGCCCCGCGGGCGCAAAGTAAACCTGGCCCCCCGCGCACAGATTTTAAGAGTTGTTCTTATCAGCGTCCATCGGCGTTCATCAGCGGCTAATTTTCTTCGCCCCGTCAAAACCCTTACTCCGGCAGAGCGCCGTCCGCATTTCCGAGTTTGAAAAGGATCCCGACACTGGCCTGTTGCCCGGTACGGTTCGGCCGGAATCGAAGTCTTCGGTAAGGCTCGGGCCTCCAGCGGGCAGGAGTCAAACGTCGCCGCACGTCGCAGGAATTCTGTTGCCCTCCCGCCCTCAGAACCACCGGCTCATGATCACCTTCTGCTCGGTGTAGAACGACACCGCGTCCTTGCCGTGGGCGTGCAGATCGCCGAAGAAGGAATTCTTCCAGCCGGCGAAGGGGAAGAAAGCCATGGGCGCGGCGACGCCCACGTTCACGCCCACCATGCCCACTTCGATGCGCGAGGAGTATTCGCGCGCCGATTTGCCGTCGCTGGTGAAAATCGAGGTGGCGTTGCCGAAGGGCGAACGGTTCACCAGGTTGATGGCGTCGTCGAGCGTGTTCACGCGGATCACCGAGAGCACCGGGCCGAAAATCTCTTCCCGCGCGATGGTCATCTCCGGCGTCACGTTATCGAAGATCGTGGGGCCGAGGAAGAAGCCGCCGCTGCGGGCTTGCGCTCGCGGCCATCCACCAGCGGCGTGGCGCCTTCGGCCACGCCTTTCTCCACATAGCCCGCGACCTTGCGCAATGGTCGCGCGGTGACCAGCGGGCCCATCTCCACGCCGCTCTGGGAGCCATCGCCCACGGCCAGCGATTGCGTGCGCTTCACCAGCAGATCCAGCAGCGGACCGGCCGCGTCGCCCACCGGCACCAGCACGCTGCCCGCGAGGCAGCGCTCGCCCGCCGCGCCGAATGCCGAGCCGATGATCGCTTCCACGGTTTTCGGCATGTCGGCATCGGGCATCACCACCAGATGATTCTTCGCGCCGCCCAGCGCCTGCACGCGCTTGCCCTCGGCGGCCGCGGTGGTGTAAATGTACTTCGCCACGGGCGTCGAGCCGACGAACGATACGGCCTTCACCAGCGGATGGTGCAGCAGCGCGTCCACCGCCTCCTTTCCGCCGTGCACCAGGTTCAGCACGCCCGGCGGCAGGCCGGCATCGTGCAGCAGTTCGATGGCGCGCGTCGGCGTGAGCGGCACTTTTTCCGATGGCTTCAGCACGAACGTGTTGCCGCAGGCGATGGCGAACGGGTACATCCACATGGGCACCATGGCGGGGAAGTTGAACGGCGTGATGCCGGCGCAGACGCCGATGGGCTGGCGGATGGTTTTGCAGTCGATGCCCGGCGCCACGTCGTTGAGCGAATCGCCCATCATCAGGCTGGGCATGCCGCAGGCCACTTCCACCATCTGGATCATGCGGCGCACTTCGGCCTTGGCGTCGTCGGTGGTCTTGCCGTTTTCGCGCGTGAGGATGGCGGCGATGTCGTCGGCGTGCTTGTCGAGCAGCGCCTTGAAGCGATAGAGCACCTGGACGCGGTCGACCACGGGCACGTCGCGCCATTTGAGGAAGGCCGCGTGGGCGGCTGCGCACGGCGCGGTCGACATCGGCGCTCGTGGCGTAGGGCACTTCGGCGATGGTCTCGCCGGTGGCGGGATTGGTGACGGGTCGCATGGTGCGGCCCTCGGGCTTTTCCCAGGCGCCGTTGATGTAAGAACGAAACGGTTTCGACTGCGGATCGGTTGCGATCATGCTTCCCTTCCCATTCCGGCTAGAATTGACAGGCCGCCGATCGGCGCGCTGCATCAGCACGACATACACGCGCGCCCGGAGACGCCAAAACCCACAAACCAAGCGTAATCGTACAGCAGTCGCAGCGCGGGCACCACCAGCCCCAGCAGCGCCACAGCAATTCCCAGCCGCCAGCGCCACCAGGGCGCGCACAGTTCACGCCGTTGTCGTACTCGTATACGCCGTTGCGGCGGTACAGATCGTCCACCTTCAGGCGCGCGCGGCGCACCACGAAATAATCGGCGATCATGACGCCGGCGATGGGCCCGAGCAGACCCGAGTATCCCACCAGCCAGCCGAAAATGTACGAGCTGAAATCGCTCAGCAGCTTCCACGGCATCATCAGGACGCCCATCACGCCGGTGATCAGGCCGCCGGTGCGGAAGGAGATCAGCCGCGGATTCAGGTTGGAGAAATCGTTCGAGGGCGAGACCACGTTGGCGGCCACATTGGTGTTGAGCGTGGCGACGAGCAGCGCGATCAGCGCGATGAACGCCACGACCGGCTGGTTGAAGCGCCCCAGCAGCGCCACCGGGTCCCAGATGGCCTCGCCGAAGAGGACCACCGACGCCGAGGTGACGGCCACGCCGATGAAGGAATACAGCGTCATGGCGGTGGGCAGCCCCAGCGCCTGGCCCACCATCTGCGCCTTCTGCGATTTGGCGTAGCGCGTGAAGTCGGGAATGTTGAGCGCCACGGTGGCCCAGAAGCCCACCATGCCGGTGAGCGACGGGATGAAGAAGCGCAAGAATTCGGCGGCGGTATGGAACTTGCTGGGCGCGCTCAGCACCGGTCCGAGGCCGCCGGCTTTGCGCGGTGATCCACCACAGCAGCAGCAGACCGATTCCCAGCATGAACGGCGCGCCGATGCCTTCCAGGAACTTGATGGTGTCGATGCCGCGCCAGATCACCGCGATGTTCAGCGCCCAGAATGCGAAGAAGCAGATCCAGATGCCGCCCGCAACGCCGGCCGCCGCCGGCCACAGGATGTGGAGCATGGAGTAGATGGCCTGCCCGCCGATCCAGGTCTGAATGCCGAACCACCCGCAGGCCACCAGCGCGCGCAGCACCGCCGGAAGATTGGCGCCGCGCACTCCGAACGACGCGCGCACAAGCACCGGAAACGGAATGCCGTACTTCGCGCCCGGCGTGCGCATTGAGCAGCATGGGGATCGAGCACGATCAGATTGCCCAGCAGGATGGTGACAATCGCCTGCCACCAGCTCATGCCGCCGGCGATCAGTCCCGAGGCCAGCATGTAGGTGGGGATGCATACCGACATCGCCACCCAGAGCGACGCGTAGTTGTAAGTGCCCCAGGTGCGCCGGTCCTGCGGAATAGGCGCGAGATCCTTGTTATACAGCGCCGGGTCGTAGCGATTCGGAGCGCTTCACTGCCACGCTCCCCCATGCGCCGCGCGCTTCAAGTACCGGCCGCGCCCTGGCTTGCCCAGGAACTGGCCGCCATCCACAATCACTTCCCCGCGCGAGATCACCGTCCGGGCGTTGCCGCTCACGCGGAAGCCTTCGAACATGGAGTAATCGACGCGCATATGGTGCGTGGCGGCGCTGATCAACAAATCGGCCTCCGGGTCCCACAGCACCAAATCGGCGTCGCTGCCCGCGGCAATTTCTCCCTTGCGCGGATACATGCCGAAAATGCGGGCCGGCGCCGTTGAAGTCAGCTCCACAAACCGGTTGAGCGAAAGCTGGCCCTGGTTCACGCCGTAATGGTAAATAAGCTGGAGGCGGTTTTCGATGCCCGGACCGCCATTGGGAATCTTGGTGAAATCGTCTTTGCCCAGCATCTTCTGGTCGGCGAAGCAGAACGGGCAATGGTCGGTGGAGACCACCTGCAGATGGTCGTGCTTGAGGCCGTCCCACAGTTTGGGCTGGTGATGTTTGGGGCGCAGTGGCGGCGTGAATACGTATTTGGCGCCTTCGAAATTGGGGCGCTCCAGTTCCTCAATGGAGAGTAGCAGGTATTGCGGACAGGTCTCGGCGAAGGCCGGCACGCCGCGGTCACGGGCCTCGCGCACCTCGTTGAGGGCGTCTTCCGAAGAGAGGTGGACGATGTAGACCGGCGCGCCGGCGATTTCGGCCAAGGCGATGGCGCGGTGCACGGCTTCGGCTTCGGCGCGCGGCGGTCGGGTGAGCGCGTGGTAAATGGGCGCGGTCTTGCCTTCGGCCAGCGTGCGGGCGATAATCACGTCGATCACGCTACCGTTTTCCGCGTGCATGCAGATCAGCGCGCCGTTTTTGGCGGTCTGCGAGAGCGCCTTGAAAATGGTGGCGTCATCCACCATCAGAACGTTAGGGTAGGCCATGAACAGCTTGAAGCTGGCCACGCCCTCCCGCACCATATCGTCCATGTCTTCCAGGCCGGCGTTCCCCAGATCGGTGACGATCATGTGCAGGCCGAAATCGGTGCAGGCGCGGCCCTCGGCCTTTTTCCACCACGTGTCCAGCGCGTCGCGCATGCGCGTGCCGCGCCCCTGGATGGCGAAATCCACGATTGTGGTGGTGCCGCCGAACGCTGCCGCGCGGGTGCCGGTTTCGAAATCGTCGGCCGAAGTGGTGCCGCCGAAGGGCATGTCCAGATGGGTGTGGGCGTCGATGCCGCCGGGCAGAATGTAGAGGCCCGTGGCGTCAATAACGCGGTCGGCCCCGGCGGCCGAAAGGCCCGGGCGCACCTCCTGGATGCGCTCTCCTTCAATCAGCACATCCGCCGCGGTGGTGTCCCGCGCCGTAACCACCGTACCGTTACGAATCAGGGTGTTGGACATAAGATGACGAGGCCGTTCGCCACCCAAGGGTTGGCCCGCGGCGGCGTAGTCCCAATTCTACCGCCTCGCTGCGCCATGGTTTCGGCTGGAGAGATTGGATCGGAAAGGAATCCGAACGGGGCTCAAGTGCGCGGGCCGGCCCCGTGCGAATTTTCCTCATGCTGCCGGATCGCCTCGCGCAGATCAGCCCGCGCCTTTTCGGCGGTCTCCGTCTCCCCCTCGAGCCGGGCGATATTTTCGAGGTCGTGCTGGATATTGGCGACCTGGAGCTTACCCTGCAGCCGGATGTGGGCCGTGGTGGCCGCAGCGTATTCCCGCCATAGGCGTTGACACTCCTCGCAGCCGCCCCACATCTCAGAAGCTCCTCCAGTGTCATCGCTGCCGCTGCGGGCCCGCAGGGTCCTTACTCTGGTGGAGAATTGCAAGGGTCCCTATCCATCCATCCCGCTGTCCGAATCCATTCGATTGCCGGATCACGCGTCGCGCCGCTCCAGCCCAACAGACAGTGGGCGCCGGGGATCCGCTCGATAACGTCCGGCCGTATTGCGCCGCACGGCACTGCGACGAAAACCTCCCAAGCCACCAACTGCAAGAGAAGCCCCCGACCCTGGTCGCCACTTTCTCTTTAGGGAACTGTTATTGTCTCCCCGCCGGGACGCCGGGTGCAAGCGAAAATCGCGAGTCTGGAGGTTGCGCGTAAGAAACGATACAGAGGCTATCTAAAGAATGGGGATCTTTATCTCTGTAGAACGCGACGTGCTGAAGGTACTGCGCGGGAGGGTTGGATGCCGTTTCACAAAGCAGCGGATGCCGAAGAAGTACAGCGGTCCTTAGGCCGCCGGATCCGGGATCTGCGAAGCCAGCGAGGTTGGTCTCAGGAACAGTTTGCCGGGGTTTGTGGTTTGCATCGCACGTATATGGGCCACGTGGAGCGGGGCGAGAAGAACGTATCCCTCTCCACGGTGCTGCGGGTGGCCGGGGGGCTGGGCGTGCGTTTGCCCGAACTCTTTGGACCGGTGCGGAGCAGGTCGACCGCGGCCCGGTCGCCGCAAGTACCATCGCGCCGCCGAGCGGCCGCATTCGGACTTACAGGACTGGAGGTCATGAGCGTATTGGACGAGCTACAGGTCCAGCGCAAGGCACTCCGTCAGGCTGTTCGCAACCTGACGGAGTTATGGAAGCGGGGCCTCGGTCCTGGCAGCCTGAAAGGTAAAGGCGGCCGCGGATAACAGACCCGGCGCCCTCCCTACACCGCCTGCTTCTTGCGCAGCGCGCGCCGCTTGCGGGCCCAGTCTTCCTTGTTCACCTGCCGCGAACGGCCCACCGCCAGCGCGTCGGCGGGGACCGCATCGGTAATCACCGATCCGGCGGCGATATAAGACCCGGCGCCAATTTCAACCGGCGCCACCAGGGTTGAGTTGCTGCCCACAAACGCCCCTTCGCCGATTACCGTGGGGTGCTTCAAGTGGCCATCGTAATTGCAGGTGATGGTGCCGGCGCCGATGTTCACACCCGGGCCGATCTGCGAATCGCCCAGGTAGGCCAGGTGCTGAGCCTTGGACCCTGCGCCCAGGCGCGTCTTCTTCAGCTCCACGAAGTTGCCGATGTGCGCTCGCTCCTCCACCTCCGCTCCCGGTCGCAACCGCGCGAACGGACCGGCCTGTGCGCCGCGCGCCAGCCGCGATGCGGTGATCACGGTGTACGGGCCGATCTCCACTTCGTCCGCCAGCTCTGTGTCCGTCAGAACCGCGCCCGCGCCTACGCGGCAATTCTCCCCGATGGTGCAGTTGCCCAGAATCCGCGCGAATGGCTCTACCACCGTGTCCATACCGATCCGCACGCCGCCATCGATGGTCACAGTCTCGGGATTCTCGATGGTGACGCCCGCCAGCATCAGCTCCCGGCGCTTGCGCTCGCGCAGCAGGGCATCCACTTCGGCCAGCTCGATGCGCGTGTTGATGCCCAGTGCCTCGCGTGCGTCGGCGATGGTCATGGCCGCCACCGCATGTCCGGCGCGATGCAGGATCCCCACCATATCGGTGAGGTAATACTCGTGCGCCGGATTATCCGGCTGGATCTCGTCCACGTGCTTCCAGAACAGGTCCGCGCGATAGCAGTAGATACCCATGTTGGCTTCGCGCAGGGCCAGTTGTTCGGGCGTGCCGGCCTTCTGCTCCACCACGGCCTGGATGTGCCCGCGGGGGTCGCGAATCACTCGGCCGTAGCCCGTGGGGTCGTCCATGTGGGCCGAAAGCAGCACGCCGGCGGCATCGGTTGCCGCGGCCTGGGCCATCAGTTGCCGCAGGGTCTCGGCACGCAGCAGCGGGGAATCGCCGTACAGGATCATGAGGTACCCGCGCATTCCCGCCAGCGCTTCGCGCGCCACCATCAGGGCGTGGCCCGTGCCCTTCTGCTCCCGCTGCTCGATGAATCCCACACCGGGCGTTCGCACCGCCCCGCGGACCTGTTCGGCTTGGTGTCCCACCACCACGAAGACCCGCTCGGGCGGGGCCAGCTCCAGCGCGCTACCCACCACGTGTTCCACCAGCGCCTTGCCTCCGGCGCGGTGCAGCACCTTGGCCTGGCGCGATTTCATCCGCGTGCCCAGCCCGGCGGCCAGGATCACAACGGTAAGGGGCATTTGCATCACTTACTATTATGGCGCGCGGCCTTGCGGCGCCGGCCCTCCTGCGCCAGCTTGACCACCACGGCGGCGATGGCCGAAGGATCGTGCCGCACCTTGCCGCTCAACTGCGCCAGGTTGCCGCCCATCACCTCCAGGCCCAGTTTGAACAGGCCGTCGATATCGTTTTCCACCGGCATGACGGCCTCGCGCGCATACGCCTTTTTCATGGCCGAAGGGATGGGCCGGATGTTGACGATGGCATAATCCAGCAGGCGCCCGCCGGCATGTTGGTGGATGGCGCGCACGTGGTCGGAGGCGCGAAACTCGATGGTCTCCCCGGGCTGCCACATCAGGTTGACGAAGTAGGCCTTCACAGCACGCGACTGGCGGATGGCCTGGGGAATGCCCTGCACCAGCAGATTGGGAATCACGCTGGTGAAGAGGGAGCCGGGGCCGAAGGTAATAAGATCGGCGTCAGCCAAGGCGGTCAGAGCGGCGGGCAGCGGGCGGGCCTTCCGCGGAATCAGGCGCACGCGCTGGATGCGGTGCCGGCTGCGGCTGATGCGGGTTTCGCCCACCACGGTGCTGCCATCGACCAGGGTCGCTTCCAGGGCCACATCGGCGGCCGTGGAAGGGAAGATGCGGCCGGAGATTTTAAGTACCTCCGCCGAGGCCTTCACGGCGTCCGGAAAATCACCCATGATCTTGGTGAGGGCCATCAGGAAGAGGTTGCCGAAGCTATGGCCCTTGAGGCCGCGCCCGGCCGGAAAGCGGTATTGGAAGAGCCGCGAGAGCAGCGCCGAATCTTCGCTCAGGGCCACCATGCAGTTGCGGATATCGCCGGGCGGCAGGACGTCGAATTCGCGCCGCAGCCGGCCGGAGCTGCCCCCGTCATCAGTCACCGTCACAATGGCGGTAATGTCCACGGGCGGTGTGGAAAGATTCTCCGGACGGGCATAATGTTTGAGGCCCGAGAGCAGCGCCGACAGGCCCGTGCCTCCGCCGATTGCGACCACTCGCAGTGGCTGGGAATTTTCCATCTCGATCGACCGCGTCCCGCGGACCATCTACCAGGGCTTCTTCTCCGGATGCAGCAGCGTGTCGAAGGGCTGCAGGTTGACCAGCGGGGCGAAATCGGCATCCTGCCGGGCGATGGCGCGGTTGCGCGGTTCCAGTTCGATGGCGCGCTTGAGGTTCTGGTGAGCCGTGGCGAAATCGCCGCTGAGCGCCTGCGCCAGCGCCAGGGCATAGTGAATGTGGTCCGTATTGGGCGCCAGTTCGAGGGCCTTTTCCAGGCTGGCGCGCGCTTCCAGCAGGTTGCGCGTGTTGATCAGCGCCACTCCGTAGTTGTAATACTCCTCGGCCGACGAAAGGCTGAGGCCGCCCTGCTGCAGCCGGCGGTCGCACATGGCGATGTGTAGGCGCGCACGCTGGGCGATATCGCGCTCGGCTCCTTCGGAGGCCGCCGTGAACAGCTCGCGGGCCTGTTCGAAGCGGCGTGCGTGGAAAAACCTCATGGCGGATTCGAAGGTCCCCAATTGAGAAGGGCCGTCAGCGGGCAGAGCGGAGGTGTCGGCGGCGGTCTGAGTGGCTACGGCGCCCGGTTCGGAAGTCCTGAGGGGTTTGGCCCCCTGGGGTTTGCCCATTCGCGTTTCAGCGGTCTTTGCCGGGATGATTCTCTTCTTCTCAGACATAATTGACACCATGGCTCGAAGAACGTAGCGCATTTATATCAGACTGCGGCATCCGGGTGCAAGCCGGGTGGCCGAAGGGCCCACCTTGCAAAACGCCTGGCGGACCACCCGCCACGGGCGAGACCGGCACCCCGCAGGGGGCAGATCGACGCCCCGCTGCCCCATCATTATATATGGATGCGAATATCCGTTTCGAGGTTCAGCGCGGGCGGCGCGCTATACTGCGGGCGTTGTGCCCAGACAATGCGGAGTGGCGCGCGTGGACCGCGTGGTGATCAACAAAAGCCGCCGGGAACTGCTGCTGCTCTCGGGCGCCAGCGTGCTGCGCTCGTACCGTGTGGCCCTGGGGCTCGACCCGGTTGGGCACAAGCTCCAGGAGGGTGACGGACGCACCCCCGAAGGCCTCTACACCATCGACTGGCGCAATCCACGCAGCGCCTACCACCTGGCCCTGCGCATCTCCTATCCCAACCAGGCCGACCGGCAGAGCGCGGCTGAACTGGGCGTGGACCCCGGGGGCGACATCATGATCCACGGCTTGCCGAACGGAGTGGACGCCGCCGGGCGCGGGCATCCCGAGCGTGACTGGACCCGCGGGTGCATCGCCGTGGCAGACGCGGAGATGGATGAGATCTGGAACCTGGTGGCCGATGGCACCGCCGTCGAAATCAACCCGTAGCCGCATGTGGGGGGCGGCCCAGGAAGCTGCACAAGCGGCGCGAGTTCCAAAATTTATTTTTCGCCATCCTCTTTCGCGACCGCAAGTCGGTGATTTACGATGGGCTTGCCGAGGTACATGTGATGATGCGCAGACTCATTCAGAAAACTCTCAGCTTGGCCCTGATGGGCATGTTGCTGGCGATGCCGTTCGTTTTGTCGGCGCAGGGCAAGAAGAAAGGCGGCGGCCGTGGTAACCACAGCGGCGGCCGGAAGAAGGCCGGGACGCGCAAAAAGGGCGGCAATTAGCCGGCACTCGCGACCCGGAAGGCCGAAGCTGGCGGCGGCCTGAACCTGCTTCCGACAGAGTTTGGTGCCCCGGTTGGCGGCGTTCCATCAGGCCGCGCGACCCGTTGGGGTTAGCTCGTATTTCCGGGGCGCTTCCCCACGCCGGTTGCCGACGACGCGACTGGCCGCGCCGGCCAGCGGCGTCAGCTCCTGTTTCCCCACATTCTTGCCTCTGTTGGGCGACTGGTATAGAGGCCGCCCGCCCCGCGGCACCAGTCGCTGTTTCCCGACGCGCGGTCGCCTCGGTTGGTGGCCGGTACACAGGCCCCGCGGCACCGGCTAGCGGCGCCAGCCCCTGTATCCGCACGCGCCCCCGCCTTGGTTGACGGCCGGCACACAGGCCGCGCGGCCCGCGGCCAGCGACGTCAGTCCCTGTATCCGCACGCGTCCCCGCCTTGGTTGACGGCCGGCATACCGGCATACAAGCCCGTGGCCGCCGCCGCCCCCAGTTTCCTGCGCACCCGCCTCGGTTGGCGGCCGGTACAGACCGCGCGGCCAGCGGGTGCATCGCGCCCAGAGCGGGTTCTAAAAGTCCGCGTCCGGTCCAACCCCGCCGCGCGTTATACCAGTTGACGGGAGTCTGTTAACCAAAGTCCGACTTGTTTTGGGGCGTGCGGCGACCCTACCGTTAATCCGTGACAGTCCGCCGTCCTTCACCAGTGAAGGCTTGTTTCGGCGTGTATGGGGTAGTATTTCTAGCAATCGTCTGGCACTACTACCCCAGCCGCACCGATCCGCCGGAGGCCATTCACTTCCAACCCACGCCCGAAGCGCAGGACTTCTATAACGTGGCATTTGACACCCAGCAGGCGCGTTATGAAGTCATCGCCAGGGAAGAGGCCGAGTCGGCGCATATCCGCGACAAAGTTAAGGAGTTCGTTGCGACGAACCATCTGAGCAACTCGCACCTGTTGGATGTCGGCTCGGGGAAAGGCCGCCTCCAGGATGTGGTGGACGATTACACCGGGCTGGATATCTCAGCAACGGCGCGGGCCAGGTATCATAAACCGTTTGTGCAGGCGGACGCGCGGGAAATGCCTTTCCGCGATGGCGAATTCGACGCGGCTTGGACGATCTGGGTTTTGGAGCACGTGCCCAACCCCGAACAGGCGCTGCGGGAAATCCGCCGCGTGTTGAAGCCGGGCGGGCTGGTATACCTGCATCCGCGATGGCTCTGCCCGGATCTGAATGCCCAGGGCTATCCGGTGCGGCCCTATTCCGATTTTGGCCCTGTCGGGAAGCTGATCAAGTTCACCATTCCACTGCAGCGGTCGGCGGCTTTCGTGGCGATGTATATGCTCCCCATACGCGGGTCGAGGCTGGCGGACTGGAAGATTCACCGGCGGCCAACCACCCTGCATTACCGCCCGCTGGAGGCCAATTACAAGACCTACTGGATGCCGGACAGCGACGCCGTGAATTCCATCGACATGTTCGAGGTGTACCTGTGGTTCCGCAGCCGCGGCGATGAGTGCCTGAACTGCCCGTCCGAATCGGAGCTGATGACGACGGCGTATATGCCCCTGGTGTTCCGCGTGAAGACGCAGGTGCCGCCCCCCACCCAAACCGCCAGCGGCACACGATAGGAGACGGCCGGAACCAGCCCCGTCGCCAAAAGCACTACCCCCCGCGATTTGACCAGCAAGGGACCGATTGGATACACTGCGAGCGATTCCATCAGGAGGATGTTTGTGGCTAATCGTGTAGGCAGAGCGCTGGCGGCATTTGTGGGAGCCGCGCTGATTTTGACCCCCATTTTCGCGCAACGCAGGGGCGGAGGAGGAGCGGCCGTACCCCAGGACCTGGAGTTCCGGTTTATGGGGCCGGCGGTGGGAAATCGGATCGCGTCCGCCTCGGGAGTGCCCGGCGACCCCAGCACTTACTACGCGGGTGCGGCTTCGGGCGGCGTCTGGAAATCCACCGATGCCGGCGCCCACTTCGCGCCCATCTTCGACAGCGAGCCCGTCCAGGCCATCGGCGCGCTGGCGGTGTCGTCCTCCGACCACAACGTGGTGTGGGCCGGCACCGGTGAAGCCTGGGCCATCCGCGATAGCGACATGATGGGCGACGGCGTCTACAAATCCACCGACGCCGGCCGTACCTGGACGCACATGGGGCTGGACGAGACCGGCCGCATCGGCCGCATCCTGGTCCATCCCACCAACCCAGATATCGTCTACGTCTGCGCCGCCGGCCGCCTCACCGGACCGCAGCAGGAGCGCGGCGTCTACAAGACCACCGACGGCGGCAAGACCTGGCAGCAGTCGCTCTTCGCCGATCCCAATACCGGCTGCTCCGGCCTGACCATGGACGCGCACGATCCCAACACCCTGTTCGCCGGCATGTGGCAAGTGGAGATGCACACCTACGCCATGTTCAGCGGCGGGCCGGGCAGCGGCGTCTACGTGACCCACGATGGCGGCGCCAAGTGGGACAAAATCGAAGGCCACGGCATGCCGAAGCCGCCGGTGGGCAAAGTCGACGTGGCCGTCGCGCCGGCCAATTCCAAGCGGGTCTACGCTCTGATTCAGACGGCCGACCAGGGGTCCATCTGGCGCTCGGACGATGGCGGCGTAAACTGGACCAATGGAAGCTGGCAGCGGGCCCTGATCGGCCGCGCCGGCTACTACATCCACCTGGCAGTATCGCCATCGAACCCCGATGAGGTGCTGGTGGCCAATAGCAGCTTCTGGCTTTCCACCGACGGCGGCAAGTCGTTCCGCAACGTGCCCTGGGGCGGCGACACGCACGATATCTGGATCGACCCCAAGGACGGCAAGCGCATCATGGTGACCCATGACGGCGGCATGTACATCACCACCGACCACGGCGCCGACCTCCCAGCGGGTCACCCTGCCGATCGGGCAGATGTACCACGTCGCGGTGGATAACGACGTCCCCTACAAGATCTATGGCAACATGCAGGACGATGGCACCATGCGCGGGCTGAGCACCACCCAGGAGGCCGGACCTAACGTGCCCGGCCAGGCGACCGGCGGCCGCGGCTTTGGCGGAGGCGGCGGGCGCGGCGGCTTTGGCGGCGTAGGACCGTGGGAGCACAACCTGGGCGGCTGCGAATCGGGCTTCACGCTGCCCGATGTGACCGACACCAATATCGTCTGGGCCTCCTGCTACGGCAACGAAGTGACCCGCTACGATGACCGGACCAAGGTGGCGCGCTCGGTCAGCCCATGGCTGCACACGCTCGATTCTCCTCCCGACAAGGCCAAATACCGCTGCCATTGGACCGCGCCGCTGGCCATCGATCCGTTCGACCATAACGCGGTTTACTACGGCTGCCAGATGATTCTCCGCACCACCAACGGCGGCGTGAGCTGGACCGAGCTGAGTCCCGATCTATCCACCAAGGATCCCACCCGCATCATTTCCTCAGGCGGCATCGTGGGCGACAACCTCGGGCAGTTTTACGGCGAGGTGGTGTTTTCGATCGCGCCTTCGGAAGTGCAGAAGGGCCTCATCTGGGCCGGCACTAACGACGGCAAAGTGTGGTATACCTCCGACGCGGGCAAAACCTGGAACGACGTTACCAAAAACATCGCCGGTCTGCCGGCGTGGGGCACCGTCTCGAAGATCGAGCCATCCCATTTCGACCCCGCCACCGCATACATCTGCGTGGATTTCCACCTGATGGATAACCGCGATCCGTTTGTTTATAAGACCACCGACTTCGGCAGGACATGGAAGAAGATCGACGGTAACCTGCCGCACGGGCCGCTGGCCTATGCGCGGGTGATCGCCGAGAATCCTAATAAGAAGGGCATGTTGTTCGTGGGCACCGGCAACGAGCTGTATTACTCGATGGATGACGGCGCCACTTACAAGCCCCTGGAGCGGGGATTGCCGCACGCGCCGGTTTCCTGGATCGTGGTGCAGAAACAGGCCCATGACTTAGTGGTCTCCACTTACGGCCGCGGCCTTTACATTATGGAAGATATTACACCGCTCGAGCAGGGCGCCATGGAGCCGGCGGTCACCGCGGCGGTGCAGTTGATCGCGCCGCGGCCCGCGTACCGGATGATCCGCGGCGGAACGGCGATATTGAGCTTCGTGGCCAAGACGGCGCCCAAGGGCCGTGCGGACGTGGAGATCCACGATAGCGCCGGAGCGCTGGTGCGCAAACTGGGGCCGCTCACCGCGCATGCCGGTCTCAACCGCGTCATTTGGGATATGCATTACGAGCCGCCGCGCCTGGTGGCACTGCGGACCACGCCGCCCGAGGATCCGCACATCTGGGAGGAGCCGCGCTTCCAGAATACCGATACTCGTCCGATTACCCACTGGGGCTTGCAGCAGGCCGAGATCGGCCCAATTGCCGCTCCCGGTAAGTACAGCTTGAGCCTTACGGTGGACGGCCAGACTTACACCCAGCCGTTCGAAGTGCGGCGCAATCCGGATAGCCATGGCACTGAATCGGAGTTGCAATCTTCCGTGCGGCTGCAGATCAAGGTACGCGACGATATCACCGCGGTTTCGGATATGACCAATCAGATCGAGTGGATGCGCAAGCAGCTCGAAGACGAGCATAAAACCGTGGGCGGCCGCGCCGAGCTGATCAAACTGATGGATACCATCGACACACGCTTGAAAGACGTCGAGTACCGGCTGATTACCCGCGCCGACGCGTTGAGCGACGATAAGTACTTCCAGGAGGCTTACAACCTGTACCAGAATTTCATCTGGCTGAACGGCGAGATCGGCACCGGCGCCGGCGATGTGGCTGGATCGGGCGATTGGGGGCAGACCGAAACCACCATCGGCCTGGTGCTGGATCTGGAGCGCCAGTTGCAGGTGGTCAAGGGGCAGTATAAGAATGTGATGGAGAAGGACATTCCGGCTTACAATGCGCAGATCAAGAATACCGGCTTGAAGCCCCTGGAGACCACCGGCGCTCCCTTGCCTCCGGTCCGCACGGGCGGCCGGGGGGGCGGCGGGCAGTAAGTGGGCGCCTCGGCAAACGGCATCCAACCGGCTCGCTACACCTGTTACCGCACGGCGGGACCGATCGAAATCGATGGCAAGCTGGATGAGCCGTCATGGCGGTTCGCCCCCAGGTCGACGCCCTTCGTGGACATCGTGACCGGCGAGCCGGCCTGGTTCGACACGCGCGTGGCGCTTCTATGGGACGACCGCCATCTGTTCTTCGGCTTCTGGGTGGAAGAGACCGACGTGTGGGGCACGCTCACCGCGCGCGATTCCAAAATCTGGGAAGAGAACGACGTGGAGGTGTTCATCGCCGGCCAGAACGCCTACTACGAATTCGAGATCAGCGCCTTGAACACCGTATATGAGGTGTTCTGGATCTGGAAGGACACTCTCAAGCCCGGGTCGCCCTACTTCGGCCGGCCGGAGTTCGACCCCGCCGTGCAGCGCACCATGGTGCTGGACGGTGTCGGCGGCCATGTCCACGAGCGCGGCGAGCGGTGGGGCTTCCTCGACTGGGATTTCCCGGGCATGCAAAGCGCCGTCCACGTGGATGGCGTGCTGAACCGCCGTACCCACACCGACCGCGGCTGGACCGTGGAACTGGCCTTCCCGTGGACCGGCTTGGCCGACCTGGCCGATGGCCGCTCCCTGCCGCCCCGCCACGGCGATGTGTGGCGGATCGACTGTTCCCGCTTCGAGAAAATCGGACGCCACCACGAAACTTTGGACCCCTGCGCTGGTTGGACCTGGAACCGCCACGGCCATTACGATTCGCATATCCCGGAGCTGTTCCCGTACGTGACCTTCTCGGAAGAGAGCGTGGGATAACGGTGCAGCGGAACCTAATCCCGATCCTTCTCTTTCGGCCCGTCATCGTCCGGCACGTCCGGGAGTGAAGCGTGGAGCGCCTTTTGGACGGTCCTCTTGAGCACCGGCAGGTCCTCTCTCACCGTATTCCAGACGATTTCGTCAGAGACTCGGTCATAGGAATGTCTCAAGAGATTGCCCATCCCGCGGTACCCCTTCCAGTCGATCTCCGGATACGCTTCGGGACCTTCCATTTCTAACCGTATGATGGCTTCTGTGAGAATTTGCATCTTGCGCTCCACGGCCGCCCGTGTCTTCTCGTCTCGCTGGTAGGCGGCGAAGTCCATATCGCCGATGAATCTGTCGATCTGGTCAATACTCTCCAGAATGTCGCGGAGATGTCTTTCGGGATGCCTAAAAGGCAATCACGGCCTCCCGCAGAACCTGGTTCTTGATCGATTCTTTGAGCCATTCAGGCGAAGACAGATCGACCTTAGTTCCGAGCAGGTCGGTCAAGCGGCTTTCCAGCCTTCCCATGGTCAGCAGGGTGTAACGTCTTGTCTTATCGAATTCAGCCAGGAGATCGACATCGGACTGCGGGGAGTTGTCCCCTCTTGCCACCGACCCGAACACTGCGAGACGCACGACACCGGCAGCCTTCAGTTCGGCCTCATGTGCCCGCAGCTTGTCGATAACTTCATCCCGATTCATCCGTCGATCCTCGCTTCTATTCTCGCATTCATGAATCCCTCGGAGACCGGGCGCCTACTCCCCGATCGCCCGATCCAGAATGGCGATCGCTTCGTCCATCTCCTCGCGCGAAATGGTGAGCGGCGGGGTTAGGGTCAGGACCGTGCCCATGGTGACCTTGAAGCTGAGGCCCAGTCCCAGCGCGCGGTAGAGGGCGCGTTCGGCCGAGGCGGCACTGGCCAGTTCCACGCCCAGCAGCAGCCCCAATCCCCTCACCGCGCGAATCACCGGCCGGCGCACCTGCATTTCGCGCAGCCGGTCGACGGTGTACTCACCCATCTCGCGCGCCTTCTCGGGCAGGTGGTTTTCTTCGACGTACTCGATGGCTGCCAGGGCCGCCGCACAGGCCACCGGATTCTTCTCGTGGGTGTAGTGGCCGAGCGCCCCATCGGCAGCCACGTCCAGGTCGTCGCGGGCGATCAGCGCGGCCAGCGGAAAAATGCCGCCTCCCAAGGCCTTCCCGATCAGGAGCATATCCGGGATCACGCCGAAGTTCTCGCAAGTGAACATGCGGCCGCTGCGGCCCAGCGCGTGGGGGATTTCGTCGAAGATGAGCAGCGCTCCGTGCCGGTCGCAGGCGTCTCTCAGGATTTGGAGATAGCGCGGCGGCGGGATCAGCGAAGTGGCGCGCACGGTCTCTACGATCACCGCGCCCACACCCCCCTCGCGACGCATCACGTAATCGACATGCTCGGCGCAGGCGCAAGAGCACTCCGTGCCGCACTGGAACGGACACTGCGCCGGATCGGGCGGCGATACATGTAAGGCCCCCGGCAGCAGCGGCTCCATGCCGCGGCGAAAGATCTCCTCACCGCCCACCGAGATGGCGTCCAACGACGCGCCGTGAAAAGAATCCCACAGCGAAATGGTCTTATGGCGGCCCGTGGCGACGCGCGCCAGCTTTAGCGCCATGCCCACGGCGCTGGTTCCTCCCGGCGCGAACAGCACCTTGTTCAGGTGGCCGGGCGCCAGTTCGGCCAGCTTCTTCGCCAGGCGAATCGCCGGCAGGTTGGTGTAGCGCCGCGGACAGAAGGACAGCTCACGCATCTGCCGCGCGATCGCGTCGATCACCCGCGGGTTGCCGAAACCTACGTGGTGGACGTTGTTCCCGTGGAAGTCCAGGTAACGGCGTCCTTCGAGATCTTCAATATAGCTGCCCCGGCAGCCTGCCAGCACGTTCAGGCAGGGCGTGGATAGCGATTGGTGCAGGAACCAGCGCGCATCTTCGGCGAGCCATTCCCGCGTAGTTTCGTCGAGATGCTCCGCGCTCCAGCGGTCGCGCTCCGGCGACCGGTTGCCTTCCCCTTCGGGACTCATCCTACAACCCTACCCCGAATTCGCCCCAATCAGCACGGGCGGCTGACGCAGGAGGCCCGGAACGGGCGGCGGCCGGGCGGCGGGCGCGAAACTCGTGCGTCCCGGTGCGCCCGGCGCCCGGTTCCGAGCCACGCCGAAAGCGCGCCCCGCCCTGAAGCGGTCCCGCGCGCCCAACTCCGCCAACAGCGTAACGAGCGCG
Organism: Bryobacterales bacterium; assembly: GCA_963803725.1. Lineage (GTDB taxonomy): Bacteria > Acidobacteriota > Terriglobia > Bryobacterales > Bryobacteraceae > JOPF133. The sequence goes on from CAWDOH010000007.1 coordinate 33,838, forward strand.
CCGGCAAATACCCACGCCAGGAAGGCGATACAGATCCAGCTTGCCAATGACATCCCGAGAATCTATCGGCTGAAACCGGCCGCGGCTGTAGAGTCATTTTTACACCGCTCGCAGGACCACAAACCCCCGAGACGGTGCGCAGTCCAGCCCTCGCACGGCGTATCATAATCAAGAGAGGCCGTCCGGTCCATGCCGGTAGGGGGTACACGGACAAGGAGTAGCATTAAGAGATGGCGCCGGAGGAGAGACCCGTAACCAAACTCCTGCAACAGTGGAGCGCAGGCAGCAAAGAGGCTCTTGACCAGCTCATGCCGCTGGTCTACGATCAGCTTCGCAAGCTCGCCTCGCGCTGCCTGGCGTCGGAGCGTCCCGGCCACACCTTGCGCGCCACGGCGCTGGTGAATGAGGCCTACCTGCGCCTGGTGGATTCCGGCCTGGACGTCAACAACCGGGTCCATTTCTTCGCCATCGCGGCGCGCCTCCTGCGCCAGATCCTGGTGGACCATGCCCGCACCCAGAACCGCCAGAAGCGCGGCGGCGGAGCGCTCAATCTGACCTTGGACGAGGCCATCCTGGTGGCTCCCGGCCAGTCCGGGCTGGTGGAATTGGACGACGCACTCCAGCGCCTCGCAGCCATCGACCGCCGCAAGAGCGAGGTGGTGGAACTGCTGTACTTCGGCGGCCTCACTTACGACGAAACGGCCGCCGCCCTGGGCATCTCGCCAGCCACCGTCCATCGCGAGCTGCGCATGGCCAAGGCCTGGCTCTTCACCGAACTGGCAGACGGCTAGCACCCGTAGACCGCGCGTCTCATGCCGGAACTTGCCGATCCCGAAAGCTGGAAGCGCCTGGAGGAACTCTTTAATCGCGCCTTCGACATGGCGCCGGCCGAGCGCGTCCCCTTCCTCGACCAGGCCTGCCAAGACGACCCCACCATGCGCCGCAAGCTGCAGGCCATGCTGGACGCCGCCACCCAGCCGGGCGACTTCCTGTCGGCCCCGGTCGAAAACGCCGCCCGCAACCTGCTGGCTCCCCATGGCCAGGACACCTTGCAGCCAGGCAGCGCCTTCAGCCACTACCAAATCGTGTGCCTCCTGGGCGCCGGTGGCATGGGGCGCGTTTACCGGGCCCGCGACACGCGGCTCGATCGCGACGTGGCCATCAAAACGCTCGCGCCCGACATGATTCCAAGCCTGCGCGGCCTGCAGCAGCTCGAACAGGAGGCACGCGCGGCCTCCGCCCTCAACCACCCCAACATCCTCACCATCTACGATGTCGGCGAGTTTGAAAACGTCCGCTTCATCGCCTCCGAATTCGTGGATGGGCCTAACCTGGGCAAGAAGCTGGCCGGCAGCCGGCTCCCCGTCGCGGCGGCGCTCGAAATCGCCATCCAGGTGGCTTCCGGGCTGATGGCCGCGCACGCCGCCCAGATCGTACACCGCGACATCAAGCCGGAGAACCTGGTGATCCGCGCCGACGGCCTGGTCAAAATTGTCGATTTCGGGATTGCCAAATTGAGCGAGGAGCGCTGGAACACGCGCGCTCCGGACGCGTCGCCCTCGGGCGGCCAGTCCCGCACCGGCGCCATCATCGGCACCGCGAAATATATGTCGCCCGAGCAGGCGCGCGGGCTGCGCGTGGACGGCCGCACGGACATCTTCAGCCTGGCGGTGGTGATCTACGAAATGATCGCTGGGCAGGCGCCCTTCCAGGGCGACACCGATAGCGACGTGGTCGCGGAAATCCTCAAGACCGATCCGCCCCCGCTGGGGCAGGCGGTCCCTGGTGTACCCGTGCAACTCAACCGCATCGTCGCCAGGGCCATGCGCAAAAATCGCGACGAGCGCTACGCCACCGCCGAAGAATTCCGCGCGGATCTCACCAGCCTCCGCGACGACCTGAACTTTCGCGCCAAGCTCGGCGCCGGCCCGGCATTCCGTCTTCTCCGCTCGCGGCGCGGGCTTTTTACCGGCCTCGCGGCGGCCGCCGTTCTGGGTGCAGGGTATTATGCGTGGCGCGCCGCCTCGCACTCCGGCGCCACCGCGCGCCCGCGCAGCCTGGCGATCCTTCCCTTCCGCAACATCCGGCCCGACCCGGCGACTGATTTTCTCGGCTTTTCGCTGGCCGACGCCATCATCACCAAGCTGGGGTCCATCAGCCTTCTCACCGTCCGGCCTTCTTCCGCCGTCGCCCCTTACCGCAATCGGGAGATCGACCCGCGCCAGGCCGGCCGCGCCCTCAGCGTCGACACCCTCCTGACCGGCAGTTATATCAAAGAGGGCGACCATCTTCGCATCACCGCCCAACTGGTCGATGTGAAGGCTCTCAACATCCTGTGGCAGGACACCATCGACGCCCAGTACGACAATCTGATTTCGGTGAACGATCGCGTGGCCGAAAGCATCATTTCGGGGCTGGAGCTGAATCTGTCTGCTTCCGAAATGCAAACCCTGAAGCTGGACAATCCCACCAATCGCACCGCCTACGAAGACTACCTCCGCGGCGTGGATCTCTACGCCCTCAACGATTTCGAAAGCGCCATCGCCATGCTGGAGAAGTCCGCCGCGCTCGATCCGCGGTACTCGCCCGCGTGGACCCACCTGGGCCGCGCCTACGAGGCCAATGCCTCGCTTCAGTTCGGCGGCCGCGAGCAGTATCGCAAAGCGCTAGCCGCTTTCGAGCAGGCCATCCGCCTGAACCCGTCCTCCATCGAGCCGCGGGTTTACATGGCCAACCTGTTCACCGACACCGGACAGGTGGAAGAAGCCGTGCCGCTATTGCGCGCGGCTCTCGCCAAGAAGCAGAATAGCGCCGCGGCCCATTGGGAATTGGGCTACGCGTACCGCTTCGGGGGCCTGCTCGAAGACTCCGTCCGCGAATGCGATCTCGCCCGCCGCATCGATCCCTCCATCAAAATCGGCAGTTCCGCCAACAACGCGTATTTTTACCTGGGCCGCTACGACCAGTGGCTGGCCAGCCTGCCGGAGATGAACACCGCCTACGTCCTTTTCTATCGCGGGCTGGGCGAACTCTACAAGCGCGATACCCGGCAGGCGGCCGCGTATTTCGACCGGGCCTACGACCTCGATCCCGCGCTCCTGCAGGCCGACGTCGGCAAGGCCCTGTCTTTCGATATTGCCCACAACAATGCGGCCGGCATTCAACTGCTGCGTGAAGTGGAAAGCAAAATCCTGGACCGCGGCGTGACCGATGCCGAGGGTATATATAAGGTGGCGCAGGCCTACGCCATCCTCGGCGACAAGCCGGCGGCGCTGCGCTTGTTCGGGCAGTCCATCCGCGGCGGATTCGTCTGTTATCCGTACTTTCAAAGCGACCCGCTGCTGGCCAATATCCGCCAGGAACCGGGCTTCGCCGGGCTGATGGAAGAAGCCCGCCGCCGTAGCCAGGCGTTCCAGGCCCGCTTCTCACCCGCCGCGCAATAGCGGCCCTGGGCGCGGCGACGCCCTGCGCGCCCACCCTCCGAGCCGCCGGCCGCACCCGCAAGAAAACTCCCGCGCCCGTGAGGGGATAGCGCCAAGGGCGCTGGAATAACGCCGGCAAAACGACTTCGCCTGTGCGCAATTTAATTTCGGTTCGCGCGTTCGTAAACACAATGGCGGCGCTCGCGGTTAGAGGCAGCGCGCATGTCAACCGGCCGGTCCTCGCGCGACAGCGGCTTTTCCGGTCAGTTGAGCCAATGCGGCTTGACAAGGGGACAAAGTGCTTTCATAATCGTTTATCGATATATCGTTCTTCGTTATGCCAAGACGAAAGCTTGATCCATTGCCCTCGGCGGCCTTTAACATCCTTCTGGCCTTAGCCGGTGAAGATCTTCATGGTTACGCCATCATGCGGCAAGTTGAGCAGCAGACATGTGGACGGGTGCGATTGGGACCGGGGACGTTGTACGGGTCGCTCCGAACACTGCTGGAAGCGAGTCTTATCGAGGAACTCGATGATAGCTCCGGCTCGGAGGACAGTTCAGAGCGCCGTCGTTATTATCGCCTGACGTCCGCAGGTCTCAAACTGGTTCGATCGGAGGTTGAAGGGCTCGCCCAGACTCTCCGGGTTGCGCGGGCAAAACGTATATTGCGAGGGGCGGATGTCTGAGAAGCTCTACGAGTTTCTGCTCAGGCTTTATCCGGAACATTTCCGCCGGACATACGGCGACGAAGCGCTGCGCCTGGTCCGTGATCGCGCCCGTAGTGAAAAAGGATTTCTTTCCGGTCTTCGTCTATGGCTGGATTTGTTATTGGATCTCGCAAAATCGCTGCCCTCGCGAATACAGCAACCCGCCAACAACGGCAATCATAGCGGCACATCCCCTACAATGGCGAAGGTTCGTTTCAGCTTCTGGCCAACCATCGTTGAACCCGATTCGTCTGTGCGTGGGCGGTACGTTATCGGCGGCGTTGTTTTGGGTATGCGTCTTTATAGTTGCGCACAGCGGGGGATTCCCGGCATTATTTCCGGCTCCGCTCTTGTCGCAAGGGCTGGCGCAGAGCGCTCTGGCCCAGGCTCGGTATCCCTACGAAGAAGAATCGCCTGTTCAAAATTCAGCCACCATTTTTGCGGCCGGTGGCGCAGCCGGGCATTCCGTACCGGCCGGCGCGTACAGCTTCTGCATGACCGCGCAACGGGACATTCCGAGCAACTCAGTACAGCCACTCTTTGCGTTTCACTTTGCGCGTCCCGGCGCGTCCGGGGTCGCACGAATCGATGGAAAAGTCGTGAAGATATTCAAGAACGAACAGCGTCTCTCGATTCGTGCGCATGTGTTCGCTGGAGATCACCAGTTCGTCTTGCATCTGGATAGACCCGCCAAGAATACCTTTATGTCCAGTAACGACGATTTCAAATATTGCCAGCCAAAATAGGAGGAGGCCGCATCATGACGGACTGTCGAGTTCGCGTACGATCCAGAGTGAAACCTTACTTTCGCGGGGTTTTGCGGTTGGCGGCTGCGGCTACTCTTTTGTACGCGGGGGTGGCTGGAATGGCTCGGGCCGGCTTGGCTCAGGTCTCCGCGGCGCCTGCTTCCGCCGGAGGCGCCAGCGCCAGCGAAAAACATCCGAAGTTTGAGGTGATTTCGATCAGGCGACACACGGCGGAGAGTGGGCCGGTACAGCTTGGGCCGACGCCGGACGGGTTTCGTTCGATCGGTCTGCCCATGTTCGGCATTTTTCAGTGGGCGTATGCGCTTCCGAACCAGCCTGGGTTGCTACGTGGAGACCAGATTGAGGGAGATCCGGGCTGGTTGAGTGGCGAACTCTATGACGTGGTGGCGAAGGTTGACCATGCAGACCTTGCCGACTGGCAGAAGCCGGCGATGAGGCAGACAATGCTCCGCGCGATGCTGCAGGCGATGTTGGCCGAACGGTGCAAAGTAGTGGTGCACTATGGGAGCAAAGAGGCGCCGGTGTATGACTTGGTGATAGCGAAGGGCGGGCCGAAGTTCAAACAGGCGGAGACTGTGGATACGGCCGAACTGAGGCGGAAGCACCCCGAGGGAGGGATCATGCGGGGGAGCGGCACGATGGCTGTGCAAAGCCCAAATACGACACGGTGGTACGCCATGTCGATGGCGATCCTGACGAACACGATACTATCGAGCGTTGTGGACAGACCAGTGGTAGACAAGACCGGCTTGACCGGGTATTACGACCTTGCAATGCCATCGTCGGCCCTGCGGCGACCGCCGCCGCCCCCTCCTCCCGGGGCGTCGCAGCCGCTCGATGCGCCATCCCCACCACTGGAGGATGAATCGATCTTCGCGGCGCTGGAGGCGTTGGGGTTGCGGCTGGAGCCGGCGAAGGGCCAGGTGGAGACGTTGGTGATCGATCAGGTGGAACGGCCGTCCGAGAATTGACCTGGCAAACCACCGGCCTCGAAAATATCGCTGTGGGGCAAGTGCGGCTTGGGATGGCTGGGTCGCGAACCGTGACCCGCGATTAGTCGCCCAGTGTTTACCAGCGTTTCAGCTCGTGACAAACCGCTAGGGGCACGCCGGTTCTGGGAGGTTGCAACCAAAACGCGGCTCGCAGAGCAGAATCGCCCAACACCGTGGGGCACGTTCGAGTGGCTCTATCTTGACGCCTATGGAGGATTCCTCACCCTCGGCCGGGCGTTCCTGCCCCGCTTCTCACCGGCCGTGCAGTAGCGCCGTTGCGCCTCTGCGCCCGCCCTCCGAGCCGCCAGCCGTGCCCGAAAAAAAACTCCCGCCCGCTTGAGGGGATTGTGCGCTTGGCGTCGCATATGGTGGCAGTGGACGAGAGCATCCGCCGCGGCCCCGAAAATAATTCGCTGGCCAAGGCCGATGCCATGTCCTCGCCGGATCCGCCGCGCGAGAACTAGTCCTCAACCTTATTACTTACAGGAGAAAGCACCATGCGTAACGATACTCTACTTGTCTCTCCGGCAGCACGGCCCAGCCGCGTTGTCCGGTTCCTCGCCACCCAGATCGCCGGCGTCGCGGCCTGCGCGGTTCTGGCTTTTGCGCAAACTAACGTCCTTCCGCTGCCCGCCGCTCAGGCCAGCACCGTCCCTTCGAACGGCGACGTGAACCCCTACGGCGTGGCGTTCGTTCCCCCCACGGTTCCCACGGATGGCACTCTGCAACAGCGTAGCATCCTGGTTTCGAATTTCAACAATAACCAGAACCTCCAGGGCACCGGCACCACCATCGTGCAGATCTCGCCGCAAGGCAAGACCTCGCTCTTCTTCACTTCCACCCAGTCCGGGGTGCAGGGCCTCTCCGCGGCGCTGGGGATTCTGTCGAATGGGATCGTCATCGCCGGCTACCTGCCCAGTACGGACGGCACCTCTCAAACCGCCGGGCCCGGCGGCCTCCTGTTTATCGACCGTCACGGCGTGCTGTTGGGAAGCCTTACCAATACAACGGACTACAACGGCCCCTGGGGCATGGCCGTCAACGATCGCGGCAACGGCATCGCGCTGATCTTCATCTCCAACGTGGAAGCCGGCACCATCACCCGCCTGGAGCTCAATTACAGCGCCTCGGGCGAATCCGCCAAGGTGCTCGCCACCACCGTCATTGGCTCGGGCTTTATGCACTCCGGCGATCCGGCCGCCTTCGAAGTGGGACCCTCCGGCCTGGCCTATGACCCGACACGCGACATTCTCTACGTAGCTTCTGAAGTGGACAGCGCCGTCTACGCCATCGAGCGGGCCAGCGTCACCAATGGCGCCGGCACCGGAATGCTCATCTATCAGGACCTGACCCATCTGCACGGGCCGCTGGATCTGGCGCTGGCGCCCAACGGCCACCTGCTGGTGGCGAACAGCGACGGCCGCAATGCCGATCCCAACCAACCCAGCGAGCTGGTGGAGTTCACCACGGGCGGGAAGTTTCTGACGCAGTACTCGGTCGACCCCAATAACGGCGGTGCCTTTGGCCTGGCCATCGAGTCCATCGGCCTTGGCGTAATCCGGGTCGCGGCCGTGGATGACAACCAGAATGTCCTGGATATGTGGATGACCATCGTCAACTAATTCAGTACCCTCCCAAGGCTTAACCGTTGGCGCCGCGGACCTGAGTTAAGATCCGCGGCGCCAACTTACTGTTTTGGTCCTTGGCGCTCACCGGGCGCCAAGGACACCACTATCGCCAACTAACCGCGAATTTAAGGAGAAACCAATGACAGCGGGCCATCGGCCGGGGGTCTCGCTCGCCTTTCAGGATGGCCCGGATTATGGCCATCCCCGTCGCCCCGCTGAGATCCGTTACCGCGTTCGATAACTGGATATCCATGCTGATCAGCGCCTTTTTGCATCTGCTGGACCGCCCGCCCCGCGTCTCGCACCATCCGCTCCCGTACCAGCCAGATCGTTCGTACCGCACGGATCTCCTCCGGTAGCCGAAAGGAATTCCGCTGCAGTCCGTAGGCGTGCAGCTTCATCAGCCACTGGCATTCCTGCACATCGCTCTTACGCCCGGGCAGGTTCTTGGTCCCCCGCGCATTCACCAAATATACCTCCAGCCCGGCTTCCTCCAGTTCCTCCTGCACCCCAATCCGGTACACCCCCGTCGACTGCATGGCCACCGTGCGGATGCCGCACGACTTCAGGCACGTCGCCATCTGCTGCAAATCCGCCGTCCACATTCCAAACTCTCGCGGTTGTGCATCCCGCCCCGCCGGACACTACCCGCCGGCACCGAGACAAAATGGCTCTCGCCCCCTACATCAATGCCTGCCGCATCTGGATGGACCATCCGCAGTCCCGGATCTGCCGTACTCAACTGCCGTTGCAACTCCCGGCGCTCACTCCGGCTTAATAGCTCACCCTTCTTCAAACGCTCAAAGGTAGACTTCCTTCGCTTTGCCTTGCCATACTCTTTGCTTTGGAATTTTGCCGGGCTCGGCTCAGTTGGCAGGAACTACGCAAACTCTCCGACGGGTCTGAGCCTGGCCTTTTCAGGCTTCCGGCTCGCCACCAAACCACGAATTGCAACCACTGAAGTCAGGCTCCGCGACGGGCACAAGGCACCAAGACGCAATTCGACCATAGCTTGCCGCCCGGCATTGGTATAGTCTGCCCCGTCCTTGGCGCCCAGTTTCCTCGCCCCAAGAACATCGATAGCAGTCGATACATGTGCTCCGCGGCGAATACAGCCCCCCGAAAAGCAGCGCCGCAACCAAAAACCTCACCAACCCGTGAGGGAACTGCCGCCGCAATGTCGCATATATGGTGCCAGAGAAGAAATTCCAAAAATCTGTTACTCGGAGGATGCTCACCATGAATCACTATCTGCCACTCGTCTTTCCGGGAGCGCGGCTGGGCCGCGTTTCCCGGGTGTTTTCCACCCGCATCGCAGGAGCCACGGCCTGCGCCGTTCTCGCCGGCGCCCTCGCGCTCCCGGCCCCGGCGCAAACCGGCGTTCTGCCACTGCCCGCCTCTCAGGCCAGCACGGTGCCTTCGAATGGCGACGTGAATCCTTACGGCGTCGCCTTTGTGCCCGCCACCGCTCCCACCGATGGCATGCTGCAGCACAACAACATCCTGGTAGCCAACTTCAACAACTCGGCCAACCTTCAGGGGACCGGCACCACCATCGTCCAGATCACCCCGCAGGGCCAGACCTCGCTGTTCTTCACATCGGCCCAGAGCGGCCAGACGGGCCTTTCAGCGGCCTTCGGATTTCTGTCCAACGGCATCGTCATCGCCGGGTACACGCCCAGCACCGATGGCACCTCACAGACGGCCGGGGCGGGCGGCCTGTTATTCATCGACCGGCGCGGCGGATTGTTAGGAAATTTCACCAACCCGACCGTCATTAACGGCCCGTGGGGCATGGCCATCAACGACGCCGGCAACGGTGTCGCGCACGTCTTCGTTTCGAACGTGGAGGCCGGCACCGTTACCCGCCTCGACCTGAGCTACGATCAGTCGGGCGAGTCCGCCAAGGTCACCGCCACCACCACCATCGGCTCCGGCTTTATGCACTCCGGCGATCCGGCTGCCTTCGAAGTGGGTCCCTCGGGCCTGGCGTACGATGCCGCCGCGGATGTGCTATTCGTGGCCTCCGAGGTGGATAGCTCCGTCTATGCCATCTACGGCGCGGGCGGCCTCACCAGCAGCGCCGGCACCGGGGAACTGGTCTATCAGGACGCCACCCACCTGCATGGCCCGCTGGACCTGGCGCTGGCTCCCGACGGCCACCTGCTGGTGGCCAACAGCGACGGCCAGAATGCCGACCCCAATCAGCCCAGTGAACTGGTGGAGTTCACGGCCGAAGGCAAATTCGTTTCCCAGTACTCTCTCGATCCCAACAACGGTGGCGCATTCGGCCTCGCCATCCATTCCTTCGGCCAGGGCACCATCCGCGTGGCGGCCGTGGACGACAACCAGAACATCCTCGACATGTGGACCACGGTGGTCCGCTAACCGGAAACCAGACCAACCCGAACTCGGGAGTGATCGCCATGAAACGGAACATATGCAAGAACATCCTGGCCGCTGGGGACGCCTTCCTCCTGGTCTCCGCCGCGAGCGCCGGGGACCGCAGCGCCAAGGAACAGCCGATAGACCGGATTGATGTGGTCGCGGATATCGCCGTGCCCGGCAACGCCATCTCCGGTATCCAGACCGGCTCGCACTGGCGGTACAGCTACGCGTATCTTCAGGACGCGGCGCACCAGACGCTGACACTAGTCGATGTGACCGACGCCGCCCATCCCGCCATCACCAAAGTGTTGTAGATCGCCGGCATGCCCGGCGCCGAGTCCGTGGGTGCGGTAGCCGGCGATGCCGCCCTGGTCGTCGGCGGGGACCAGGCGTCGGCGCAACCGAGCCAGGACCGTTTCGGTGGTCAGCTTCGCCAATGCGGCGAATCCGAGGGTGGTACGCCAGTTCTCCGGCGTCACCGCCATGCGGGTGGAAGCAAGCCGCGGCCTGATCTACCTTGTGGACCAGGCCGGCCTCCACATCCTGCAAGAGCACCCCGCCCCGGATTTCGGCCCTGGAGAAGGAATACGAGCGGCAGGTGCTGTACAACCGCTAATCGATCCCCGCCGTTTGGCAGTCACCGGGAGGCGCGCTTCCTCTTACCAGCGTCTCCCCTTTTCGTCCCACCTTGTGGATCCCACCCGACTCGCCGCTGGGAACGACGGCTTCATCAGCCGTGCGCCACGCCGAGCCAGAGTCCTTACCAAGCGATTGTCATGGAATCGAGTCACGTGTTAGGCGATGAGTTTTGCTCCTCGCAGCAGCGGTCGATCTCGCTCTGGAGGCGATCGAAGGCCGTCCGGAGAGTATGAGCTTGATGTGTCTCGCAGCTATTGGGACGCTACACTGATAAAAAGAAAAATGGGGCCATGGCCGGATTTGCGGGAAGGAAGGTATGCGTGCTACATAACCATAGATCTCCGAAAGCATCGAGTAAAGCGGCGATGAGAACGGAATTGCTGCGATTCAACGGCGCTGTGGAGCGGGATCCCGCTATCGATGCGTGGATGAAAGAGCATGCGGGTGAATTGAGAGCCATCGCGCATCAGTGGTTTGAAGTTATGCGAAATTGTGGGGACGAAGTCCGGGAGCTTTTGCATGACGGCTGTCCGGTGGCATGTTTGGGAGATGCGCCCTTCGGCTATGTCAATACATTCACCTCGCACGTCAATGTGCTAGTCTGCATCGCGCCCAGGGAAAGACCCAGGCTGCACCAGCCGCCGCACTTCTACAGATCGCCCCGCCGCATCTGCTCCGCCATATACTCTGCGGCACGGATCGAGAGCGCCGAGATGGTCAACGTCGGATTCTGCGAGCCTCCCGACACAAACGCGCTCCCATCGACTACGAACAGGTTCTTGATATCGTGCGTTTGGTTGTATTGGTTCAGAACCGACGTCTTTGGATTTGCGCCCATCCTGCACGACCCCAGCTCATGAATGCTCTCGCCCGGGGGCACCATCTCCCAGTGCTTCGCCAGCACCTCGAAACCGGCCGCGCGGCACAACTCCTCCGCCACGTGCATCGAATCCTTGCCCATCTCGAACTCGTTGTCGGTGTATTTATGCTGGATGTGCAGCGCCGGAATGCCCCACTCGTCTTTCACCTGCGGATCAATGGAAACGTGATTTTCGTAGCGGGGCAGCACTTCGCCCATAGTGGTCATGGAGAATTGCGAGCCGCTGGTAGCCGCCAGCTCCTTTTGCAGCGCCTCACCGTAAAGCGGGAAATAATTCGGACCGGGCGAGCCGCCGCTGCCAAAGTCGTACGCGTATCCCCGAATGAAATTCTTCTCCCGCGTATCGAGATTGCGGAATCGCGGAATGTACCCGGACCCGCCCATCAGCCCGCGGCGCGGCTGCCCACCGCGAGCCTCCGGAACGATGCACGTCACCACGTTCTTCACGTAGAACTGGTCGAACACGTAATGTCCCAGGACACCGCTCGAATTGGCAAGCCCCGAGTTCAGCAGCAGCCGCGAGCTTTCGAGCGCGGACGCGCCCACCACCACCACCCGCGCCTTGGCGTGAAATTCGCGCTTACTGCGCCGGTCGATGAAATGCACGCCATTCGCGAGGCCGGTGTTCTTATCGGTCGTAATTTCTCGAACCACCGCGTTTGAAACGATCTGAAGATTCCCCGTCGCCAGCGCATCCGGCAACAGCAGGTTCACCGAGCTGGCCAGACCCCCGGTTGCTCTGCGAGGCTTGGTGGTCGGAATATTCCTGCTCTTGGCCGCTGCCAGGAATCGTTGGATCGATTCGCTGTCGGCCGAGGTGTCTTCCAGAAAGACGCCGTCGGGGATCTGGCGAAACCCCTCCTTACGCCCTGACACCCGCAGCAGCGGCTCGGCGCGGTCGTAATACGGCGCCAGATCCTGGTAGCTGATCGGCCAGTTATCCCCGAATCCGTCGTGGTCTTTGCCCTTGAATTCGAAATCGCTCAACCGCCACGAAGCGCGCCCCCACACTAGCGTCTTACCGCCGATCAGCCGCACGCGCACCCAATAATAAGGACTCGCCGGATCGTAGGTATAGGGGTTCTGTTTTTCGTCGGCCCAGACGTTGGCGTTGAACTCATTGGCCTGCGTGATATGCGGAAAACGCCCCGGCTGCCCGAACCCCCGATACGGAAGCTCGTAAACCTTTTTCGTCCCGCGGTCCCGTTCGAAATCCACGGCGGGACCCGCATCGAGCATCAGACAACGGATACCGCGCCGGGTCAGCTCGCGCGCAGTCATTCCTCCCGAGGCCCCGGACCCGATAATCAGAACGTCGTAGTCGATCATGTCATTCAATGGGATACCAGTATTGACCGACTCCGCCCGCGCTCCGGCGCCGTTGGGACACCACCGCGATGAACTCGCGCGAGTTCGCGGTCGCCGTCAACAAATCGTTCTTCGCCGCCAATAGAAACTGCACGAACGGATCCTCAGGACCGCGGTAGGACCACGGGGCCTGGAGCGGAGCCAGAACCGGCCCGGCTTGTTCCACCGTCACTTCGGAGAAAGATTTCCCGTAGCGGCGCTCGGCCTCCGCATTCAATCGGTCCAGCCCGCCGCGATACAGCCTCACTCGATCGGCCGGAGAAACTCCGATCAGAAAGTCGAGAAACTCCACGGCTCCGGATTCCAAAGCTCCCGGAGTGCCCGGTGCGGCCGGCATTAGAATCTCTCCCAGCCTGCGGAGCGCGGAAAACTGAGCCTGATTGAAAGTCTTGACCAGCCCATCGGCAGCCGCATCTGCGCTGGTGGTCGGCGTTTCAGGAGTTTCACGATTTGCTGGAGCGCTTGCCCTTGCCCGGGCCTCCTGTGCGAAAGCCTCTGCCGGCACCGCTGCGGCGGCGGGAACGGCGACCAAAGACCGGAGAAGGGCACGTCGTTTCATTGGTGGACCATTAGGATCATAATTCCGCCGTCGGCGGAGTGTCAAGCCAGTCGGGTGCAGGCAACCTGCCGTAGCGCCCACACTGTCGGGTCTCAGCCGATCTTCCGCACAGTCGCCCACCAGATTCCGTCACCGCGACGCCAGAGCTGCCACGGCTTTGGCGTCGGCCGGTTGACCCGCGCGACGGATCCGCCAGGCACGCTGGGCTACTCCTGCGGCACGGTGGTAAGCGAGGCGTCGGCGCCACACGGATCGGGGCGGCCGACCTTGGTCGACAGACGCGCGGGCCTCACCTGATCCCGCTCACTTGCCGGACTGCGGAAGGGTGATTCCACGCTTCCGGTTTAATCCGCATGCCGAACCCGCTCTCCTCGGGCACGCGTATGAATCCGCCCTCCGGCGCGATGGGATTCTCAAGCATGGCCGGCCAATCGTGCTCGTAAAACCGCTGGCAACTCTCTTGGATCCACACGTTGGGTGATGCGGTCGAAAGGTGGGTGGTGGCGTAAAACAGAAGGGGCCCGCCGGCCGTGTGCGGCGCGATGGGTAGCTCGAATGCGTCCGCCATCACGGCAATCTTGCGAGCCTCCGTCAAACCCCCGCACCAGGTGACGTCGAACATGACGTACTTGACGGTCCGCGATTCCAGCAGTTGCTGAAATTGCAGCTTCCCCGCCATCCGTTCACCGGCGATCAGCGGCAGGCTGGTGGCTGCCGCCAACTCGTGGTACTGCTGAAAGTTGCCGGGCATCAACATATCTTCGAGCCACATTGGCTGGTAGGGTTCCAGCGCGTGCGCAATGCGAATCGCGGAGGTGACGTTCCACTGCGCGTGGAATTCCAGGGCGATATCGATGTCCGAACCGAAAGTCTGGCGCAGCTTCCGTACCGGCTGGAGCGCCTCCTCGATGTCCTGAGGCGTGATGTACTGGTTGCGGTTGCGAGCGGCGGCCCCGTCGAACGGCCAGATCTTGATGGCCTTGATGCCGCGCGTCTCAATCAGCTCGCGCATGATCTTTTCCGGTTCGCGGTTGAAGTCATATTTGTAGGGGAAACAGGTGTTGTAGAGGCGGACGCGGGGATTCGCTTTGCCCCCGATGAGCCGATACACGGGCGCTCCGAGGTGCTTTCCGAGCAGGTCCCATAGCGCCAGGTCGATGGCGCTCAAGGCGCGGATTTCGGCGCCGCCGGCGACCTGAAAATCAAAGGCACGATAGAGATCGGCCCAAATCCGCTCGATATCGCGAGGGTCGCGACCGAGTAGCGAGTTGGCCACCGCGTGCACCACGGCAGCCTCCACCGGGTTGCGCGGGTATGTCTCGCCGATGCCCGAAATGCCGGCGTCGGTGTCGATCTTGACCCAGGTCCAGTGCGGCCAGAACGGGGCATCATTGCGACTCTTCCAGTACACCGTTTCGATGCGCGTGATCTTCAAGGGTGCGGCGGCCTGGGCGGCAGTGGCATATGCGCCTGCGAGTGGCGAGGCGAGCAACCGCGAGAGAAACGACCTGCGGCTAAGCGGCATGGCCGAATTATAGCCGACCGGACGCGCTCCCAACTCCCGCCGTCGATCGCCGCCTGCGGCTACGTGGGTTGCGCGCCGGCGGGTCGCATGCGGACGGGTTTGAGACGCCGCCCGGTAAACCGGCCCAGACTGGGATCGAGGCACCGGGGGGTGGCTCTCCGGCCTGGTGAAGCAGGAATCAGCGGCGCGGCTAGCGGGAGTTTACAAGTTAGGGACGCGGCCTATGCCGCCTGCCCTTGGGCGTGCGATTTACAGCGCGCCCTATCCTCTGGAAGAATAAGGGCTTAAGCCAAGCGGCCTGCTGGTCGGACGGCGGTTTTCTTTTGCCGCAATTGGTATGACCTAATTGTTTGGCCAGCAATCTGCGTTCGTGGTATGGTTGCCGGGCCTGAGGGTGGCATCTCCCAGAAGGCCTATAATCATTGCCTAATACCTTGCTTTTGCTGCTTTTTCGCAACGCCGGAACATTTCCTTGTGGATTTGTTTTGCGAATTATGGTATGACCTAAGCATGCCGAGCCTCACCCCCAAGATTATCGGCGGCCACACCTATTACTACGCCCGCTATTGCCAGCGCGTCGACGGCAAGCCCAAAATCGTCCGCCAAGTCTACCTCGGCAAAATCGACGACCTCGTCGCCGCCGCCGAGCGCTCCCAACAGCCGCCCCAGCCCCTCGAAACCGAGGTCGCCGCTTTCGGAGATGTCGCCGCTCTTCTCGACGTTGCTCAGCGATTGGATCTTGTCCAGTTGCTCGATTCCATCCTTCCTCCCAAACGCCACCAGGGCATCTCTCTCGGCCAGTACTTGCTCCTGGCTGCCATCAATCGCGCGGTCTCCCCCACCAGCAAAGTGGGCTTTGCTGACTGGTACCGCCAAACGGTCCTGACTCGTCTGCTGCCTGCCGATCCGGCCGCGCTGTCGTCCCAGGGCTTCTGGAACCATATGGATTTGGTCACCGCCGATCACGTCCTCGAATGCGAAAAACAAATCACCCAGCGCCTCATCCAGCGGTTTCAACTGGATCTCCGCGCTCTGGTCTACGACGGCACCAATTTCTTCACCTACATCAATACCCGTACCTCGGCCGAACTTCCGCAGCGCGGGCATAATAAGCAGAAGCGCGGGGATCTGCGCCAGGTCAGCCTCGGCCTGCTGGTCAGCGCCGATTTTCACATCCCCTTGTTCCACAAGGTCTACGCCGGCAATGTCAACGACAGTACCGAGTTCCGCTCCATCACCGAGGAACTCTCTACCCATTACCGTCAACTGGCCCAATCCTGCGATCACATTACCCTGGTCTTTGACAAGGGCAACAATAGCGAGGAGGCCTTTGCGTCTCTGCAAGACACTCCCTTTCATTTCGTAGGTTCTCTGGTCCCCTCGCAGCATGCCGAGTTACTCGCCGTCTCCCGCAAACAATTCCGGACACTCTCCCAGGTGGGCCTGGAAGGGGTGGAAGCCTATCGCACGGAGAAGAAAGTCTTCGGTCAAACGCGTACTATCGTGCTGACTTTCAATCAGAATCTGTACGACGGACAACTCCAGGGGCTCACTACCCACCTGAGCAAGGCGAGGCGCAAACTGCGCGACCTGCAAACCCAGTTGCAACGCCGCCGCGGGGGCAAGGTGAAGGGCGGCAAAGCCCCCACCCTGGATTCGGTGAAAAAGCAGATCCATACGATCTGCTCCGCTCAGTTCGTAGAGAAGATCTTGAAAGCCGAGGTGCAGCAACTCGGCAAAGGTCTGGACCTGACCTTCCGTACCGATCAGGCGGCTCTGGACCGGCTATGCCGCGTCCAGTTCGGCAAGACCATTTTGTTTACCGGCAATGCCGACTGGTCGGAGGAGCAGATCGTGTTGGCCTACCGCTCGCAGTACCACATCGAGGATGCCTTCAAGCAGATGAAGAACCCCCATTTTCTGGGATGGAGCCCGATGTTTCACTGGACCGACTCGAAAATCCAAGTGCACGCGTTCTACTGTGTGCTGGCCTTGCTGCTCACCAGCTTGCTCCAACGCCAACTGGCGGGAAAAGGCGAGCCGCTCAGCATCAATCGCCTGCTGGAAGAACTCGGAGACATCCGAGAAACCCTGGTAGTCTATCCGCGTCGCCAAGGCCAGCGACAGGCTTCCACCGCCGCCTGTCTTACCCGCATGACTGCACTCCAGCAACGCCTCTTCTCCCTCCTCGCCCTCCAGAGATTCGTCCCTGTGACCCGTTAGGTCATACCAGCCACTACGTGCAAAGCCTTCCCCAGGAATGGCTTACCCCGAAATCTCCCGATATCTTGTAAACTCCCGCTAGGGTGGTACATTGCAACTATGCAGAAGCACCAAGCCGAACATAACGCTCCCGGCCCGCGGTCGCACGCCCAGCGGCGTCGAAGCACCGCGTTCCGTCGGTTGGCCCTGCCCGGCCTTGCGCCTGCCGCATGGTGCCTCGGGCGGACATGAGTATGCCCATTGATCGCCGTCAAGTTCTGCGAGCGGCCGCCGCTCTTCCAGCCGCGGCTTACCTCCGTGCTGAGTCCGCTGCCCCACAGTTCCATCTTCGCGCCGGCCTGGTGGCATACTCCTATCGCAAAGAGCTGGCCGCCAAATCCATCGGTTACGAGGAACTGATCCGCATGCTTGCGGACTGGGGCATCGACGGGTTGGACTGCACCGTCTACTGGTTCCCCGATACCTCTAACGAGTACCTGGCCGCGCTTCGCAAGGTGGCCTTCAAGAACGGTGTCCAGATCTATAATGCCGGTGTTCGCGTGAGGTTGTGCCAGCCGACCCCGGAGTTGCAGTTAGCGGAGTACGAAAACATCAGGAAATGGGTGGATGTGGCTGACCGGCTCGGTGCCAGCCACATGCGCGTGTTTGGCGGCTCTATACCCAAAGGCGCCACCGAATCACAGGCCATCGCCTGGGCCGTGGAAGTGCTGAAACGCGGCGCAGAATATGCGGGCGGCCGGGGGATCACGCTGGGCGTTGAAGACGATGGCGGGATCACTACCGCCGCGGGGCCGACCATAGAGATCGTGAAGCAGACTGCGTCACCCTGGGCGGGGATCAATGCGGATTCGGGGAATCTGCCTTCGGACGGATATTCACAGTTCGCCTCCATGCTCCCCTACACCACCAGCGTCCACCTCAAAACCGGCATCGCCGGCAAGGATGGCCAGAAAGAGAAGGCCGATTGGAAACGGCTGCTCACGATGATTGGGAAATCCGGGTACAGGGGTTACGTGGGTCTGGAATATGAAGAGGAGGACGCCCCCGCGGAGGTGCCGCGGCTGCTGACGGATTTGCGGACGCTGGTTCGCACGGTATCTTCATAGGCTCGTGGTGCCGTCCCTGGACCGTGTCAGCAACCGTTCGGTCAGCGATTCGTGCGCAGGAGCGAACTGCTCCGCGGCGCCCCACAGGTATGGGCGAAACTCCCGAGTCCAATAGGCCAGAAATCCCGTCTGGGCAATCTCCACCAGCGTCCTCGTGTAGTGATCCAGGATTGATTCGCCCAGCACCTTGCCCGTGCGGCGTGTGGCCGATCGGGCCGCTTTCGACAGCCAGAATACACTCGCCGGAAGATGGGACACCGTCGACAGAGCCATTAGCGAAGATAAGGTGAAGACCGATCGCCCCTGTTCCTGCGCAGCGCTTTGCAAATCGCTCCACACACGCTCCACATGATCCAGGGGTGAAAGGTTCTTGGGCGGGATTTTGGCCAGCTCCGTCTTAAGCTGGTTCCACTCTCGGCGCAGGCCGGCGATGTTGACCGGCGGAAGATTCAAAGTCAAGGCTAAGTGCTCGCTGGTCTTCTCCAACCCATCAAGAACCTGCTCCATCGTCTCGAAACTGGAGCCGGCCTCCAGTAGTCCATCCTCCTTCAGCGCCCGCGAGATCTCCCGAATCAGTTTCCGGCCGCCGCCTGAAGCGTCCGCCAGGGCCGCCAGCACCCAGATCGGCGATGCACGAAAGGCCAGGATACCCATCAGTTCGATGCCGTGGCTGGCCGTGCGCTTGAGCAGAAAATTCTCCGCCAACCGGCCTTCGGTAGGGTATACGCCCTCCACCTGCCCGACCTCTTCGATGAGGAATCGCAAGGCGATCTCCACCATGGTGCGGTAGAGCGTCGTACGCCGCACCGAATCGGGAAGAGCCGCGTTGCCGATCTCGCGCAACAGTCCGCCGGAGAGAGCGCTCAGCGACCGAATGGCGCGTTCCGGTAGAGACAGGACGTACGTATAGCGCGGCACCTGGGGTTATTATACGGGCCGGTCTGGCGACGGGCGGGGTCACGGCTGCCCTTCTGCCACCGGGTTCTCATGCCTCGCAGGCCCTTGGCCTTGTGGGCTAAAAATTTCCCGTGGTGGGGCAAAATACCACCAGCCGTGCCGACCGTTCGAACGTGGCACAAATGTGGTGCGAGTGCGGCGATTCCTGGGCCATAGGTTGTGGTGGGTGCAGACGCCCAGGTGGGCCATCAATTGCACTACGGAAGTTGCCGTGGAAACGCCGGGCGACCGAGGGAGGATCTCTTTGCCCAGACTGCCAGGTTCGTGACCGCCGTTGGGTCAAGTTCCGACATGGCGACGATAAGTCCAAATGCCGGCCGATGAACGTGAGGGGCGCGTCATCCGAGCGGTTTGATGCTGTACCTTCAAGAGGGCATTCATGTGACGGTCCAAAACACCACGATGGGTTTGAAGAGAGTTGGATACTTTCGATTGGTAACCGGCTTCAACGACCCGATTGTCGCACTTGCCAATTCGATTGAGGAGGCGCGATCTGATTGTCCAGATAGGGATGTGAGCAACTCGCTAATCGTGCTCCCTGAGGCGTTCAATATCGGGCATGAGTACGATCCGCCAGGCCCTGACCTTTGTTCTGAGGGGATTCTTCAAAGGCTCCACGAAGAACTGGCGGCGCCTCTCGGTATCGCGTTCGTTGCGGGCGTCATTCACGGCACGCGTAGCTCGGCATATTGGGTCGACGCGGGTGGCCCAGAGGCCATTTGCCACAAGATGGGCGACGACGGGAAGGGCTTGTATAGCCCGTGTCTCAGGGGCGCCGACAAGAGAAACCCCTTCCCCTGTGGCAATGCTCATGTTGGCACTCTGATTTGCATGGATGCATGGGACGACGATCCCCCCATCCGGAAACGTCGGAACCGCCTGTTAGCGGACCTCGAAAATGAGGCCGGCTACAAAATCCTCTGCGTGCCTGCCTGGCCAACCATAAACAAACCGGATCCCAGAGCCTTTCAGGCAACCGTGTCGGACTATTGGTATGTGCTGGCCAGTGGGGGCTATTTGAGCACGAGCTCAGTCGCACATGTTTCTGCAAGCCGACCCAGCGAAGTCCCGGTCACGGACTCTGCTCCCGAGGGGAACCGAATTAGACTCTTGCCGCTCGCCCAATCGACGCAGGTCCGGAGTTCTCCGACCTAGAGCAGTCCTGCAGGCCTGGCCAATCGTCCTCGCCGGGTCGTTAAAAAACGGGTCAACTGGGCCTGGCCCAATTCATGCCGCAGGCCCGCTGGGCTTGCTGCTCTTCCGGAAAACGTACCTCGATCAGCCCCGCACGTATTTGTTGAACCAGTCAATCGTGCGCTGCCAGGCCAGGTCAGCCGCGGCCTTATTGTAGCGTTCGGGCGTCGCATCACAATTGAAACCGTGAACAGCGCCTGGGTAGATATAGCCTTCGTGTGGAACGTTGGCTGCTTTCAAGGCCATGTCGTACGCCGGCCAGGTGGCGGCCAGTCGCGTGTCCAGTTCCCCGTGATGGACCAGAATCGCCGCCTTGATCTTCGGAATGTTCTCCGTAGCGGGAACGGCACCGTAGAACGGCACCGCAGCCCCCAAATCGGCTCCCAGCCGGACAGCCAGGTTATTCGAGACGCCGCCCCCGTAACAGAAGCCAGTGACGCCGATCTTGCCCGTACAGTCGCTACGCGTTTTCAGCCACATTGCGGCGGCCACGAAATCTTCACCCATCTTCTTACCATCGATTTTGCGGAACAGCTCGCCGCCATGGTAGTCGTCACCGGGAAAGCCGCCTAGAGAAGTCAGTCCATCCGGCGCAAACGCCATAAAGTTAGCGAGGGCCAGCCGCCGCGCGATGTCCTCGATATGAGGATTCAGACCTCGATTTTCGTGGACCACCAGAATACCAGGCAATTTCGCTGGCGTCGCGGCTCGTGTGTCGGCACTGACAGGCCGGACCAGATATCCTTTGATGCTTCCGTTCCCTTCGGGCGATGGGACGGTATGGTAGGTAGCCTTGATCCGCTCATCGGTCCTGGAGACCTGCTGGCCCAGGGCGTAGTTCGGCATCAACGCCTCGACAATCGTCGCCGCCGCCAGACCGCCTGCCGCAATTCGCTGCACGCCGTCCATAAAGGCGCGGCGGCTGATCTCGCCGTGGATGAAGAGGTTATAGAGTTCGATGGCCTCGCTTGGCAGTTTAGGTCTCGTTGGCTCCATTGGCTGACTCCTTTCCGGAAATATAACGAACATCTGACGGACTTCGCGGCCAATCCGCTGGTCCCAGGGCTTCAGCTAAGTTTAGCCGATCGGAAAACGGATAGAGATTGACCGCCAGTAGCCCCGGGGTCAAGGGACTCCCTATTCCCCGCCTATTCCCCATCGCTTTCCAAATCTCGGCCATCCACTACGAGCGGCGCTTGCCGGTCAGCCGGCCATTTCGAATCAGCCCCGACGCCTCATTGGCCGTTACCTCTATTTGATCCCCATCGAACCGGATGTCCAGCGTATAGTGGTTGATATTGGCGATGAAGTTCACGTCCAGCAGAAACTCGTTCTCTCCAATCCACTTCCCCATCGCCCCGGCCGGCATCTGAAATGGGCCGTTCGGGCCAACCCGGTAGACGCCGTTCAGTCCAATCGGAAAACTCAGCGGTTGCCCGTAGTACGCCATGTCCACCCGCGCATCACCGTTCTTCGCAAACTCCAGTGACAGACGATCAATGCGAGACGCATTGACCGCAAACTCGTAGATCGCCCCCGAGATCGAGAACGCCATCGGCGGTAGTGGCGAAGAGGGTCCCACGGCCGGAGGCTTCGCCGCATCCACCACTCGCTCCCTCAAGTGAGCGAAAGCCAAGGGGTTCGGCGGCAGCGCCTGGTCGGACTTTACGGATTGGCGGACCAATTGCGCAATGTGGCCCGCGTTGCCTCCCGCCATGCTCACCACGATCATGTCCAGGTCGGGCCATACGATCAGCGACTGCCCTCCTCGGCCAGTGCCTCCATATTGCCGTCCGTTCGGCCCGTCCGTTGCGTTCCATTCGTAGCCCATCGCGCCGTGGCTTCCGCGCTCGCTGGTTGGTGTGGCTGTGGACATCACGACCCAATCGGCGGGCACAATCTCTTTGCCGTTCCACGTGCCGCCATGCAGGTACAGATAGCCGATCTTCGCGACGTCCTGCGGAAGGAAGTGACTGTCGCCCCATCCATGGCTTCGAGACTGCGGATCCTCGGCCCACACCACACCGTGGATTCCCAGTGGGTCGAACAGGTATTTCCTCCCGAAGTCCGCTTCGCTCACGCCCGCCGCCGCACCAATGGCCGATCCCAGAAGATGATATCCGGGACTGCAATATGACGAGTGTGTCCCAGGATCGTATTTCATCGGAAGCGACAGCGCGAATCGCACCCAGTTCGGCGATCGCTTCATCTGTTCCAACTCCTGCTCGCCCGGTGCGTATCCGCAATCCAGCCCGGACTCCATCCGCAGCAAATCGCCCAGGGTAATTTTCTGCTTCTGTGCATCGGCCTTAGCGGGACTTTCTTTCGGGAACAACGGCAGCAGACGTTGATCGAGCCGGATCAGCTTTTGGGACACCGCTACGCCCGTCAGCACCGAAGTAACGGTTTTGGTCACCGAGGCCAAATCGTGCGGAGTCCGGCCGTCATACGGATAGAAGGTTGCGTCAACCACGGCGTATCCATGGCGGATAACGAGCAGGCTGTGAACACCCTGATGCTTCTCGATCACCTGATCGATGGCGTCCGCCAGAGTCTGCGAATCGATGCCCTGCGACTCCGGCGTGGCGGTTCGCCATTCCGGCGAGGGCCAGTACGTGGAACTCTGCCCGCCTGAAATCAGGCACATCGCCAGCAAACTCAGCCCAATGCAGACCGCGCGTCGAAGGGACATCGGGAACTCCAACTTATGTGCGAACCACATACCCAGTCCTCTGGTCCCGCCATTCGGCTTAATCGTGTAACCAGAATACACGAGTCCGGACTGCTCAGAAGGAGGACGGCGCGACGCCTACTGCTTCACCCCTGCGGTCCACTCCCCCGGGTCCTGGCCCTTGCGCAGGCATATAAAACGCCCCTGCCCGCAGGGTTCTACCACGCGCCGGTTCGCCGGCCGGGTTGGTAAGGCCTGTTCCCCGTTTGGCCACCAGGCTTTCCAGCCCGCCCATCTTCAAGGAGTCGACCAACTCGGAGAGTCTGCCACCCAACTCGGGCGGCTCACGAATCGGCTCACGCAACTCTTCAAGCGAGGCTGATCCCTTCTTGCGCGGCGACGCGTTGGATGTAGGCGCGGCCCTCGTCATACTCACCGGAGGTTTTCAGGTGTTCCAGCATGAGAGGGGCGTCCACCGGCAACTTCGAAATCTCTCTCAAGTAGGCCGCATAATCGATTTCACCCCGGCCGGGAATCACTTCCGCGAAGTGGACGTTGTATTCCGGTACCCAGGCGAGGTCTTTGGCGTGGCAGGATACGACCCACTGGCCAAGTTTCCGGAAGCACTCTTCGATCACGGCCTTGTTACTGTAAAAACGGACGGGGCTGTTGATCACGTTGCACACGTCGAGGTGTACGCCGAACGAGCCCCGGTCAATGGCCTTAATCAGCTCGAGATAAGAATCCGGCCCGTCGGGCAGCGACCAGGGCATCATCTCGATCGTGAAGCGGGTGCGCGTTGGCTTAACCGCATCGATCGCATGGCGGCAGTTTTGGACCGTAGCGTCGAAGAACTGGCGCGATAAGTTCTTGGGGTTCATGCCATACCAGTACTTCGGATTGTACGACCCGGCGATATCGACGCAGCATCGCGCGCCAACGGCGTCGGCCAGCGCCAGCCGTTCGGTGACGTAGTCAAGGTTGGCCTTCCGCGTTGTGGCGTCCGGGTCCAGCATATTCTTCCAGGCGCCCACCTCGGCGATGACCACATTTTCGGCCGCGAAGGCCTCGCGGATCTCCCGAATGCGGTTTGTGTCCGTCAATTGTGCCGCCGGGCAGTATGCGGCACTGTAGCCGAGATGCCGGTGCTCATGAGCCAGTTGAGCCGGATCATCTGATTTGAGAAAGACGGGGCCGCCGAGCCGAACCGGCCGGCCGGATGCCCACACCGGGCCAAGGGGACAGGCAGCAAGGAATCCAAGCAGCCCACGGCGAGTCATTGGCATGTCCAGATTCTATCGGAATTCCTGGGAATTGAAATTCCGACCGGGACCATGGTTTTCGACAGCGCCTCTTCCCCGATTTCCTGGGGTCATACAGGCTTGGGCGACGAGTTCCTCGCGCTCCCGGCTGAGGCAGGGAGAACTGCAAGGGTATTCGCCCAGCCTGATCAAAACTGGTTGTCTCGCCGTGCCGACCATGCTCAAGCAGCGAGGTTATCGACCCAACTCTCCATATGGAAGGCGCCCTCAAAAACCCACGGAGGAGGTATTGTTCGGTTGCGGCGCTACTTAAGTACCAAGATGCATTAAGAAGTAGCTGCGGAGCTGCAAAGTATCTCGGCGGCCACCGTACGCAAGGCGATGTCCGCGAGTCCACGAGTGCGCCCGCAGACGTTCGTTGATCGCGCCGACGGTAGGGGAACCTTTCGCAACACACGAAAGCGCGCGGGCAGCCTGCCTGCTCGCGCGCCTCCGAGTCCGTGAAAGCGGTCCGGTCAGTAACCGGGATAAGGGTAACCCGGGTAGGGGCTGGCATAACAAGGAGCCGGAATCCAATTGCCGTATCCGTCATAGTAGCCGCAGCCGTTACCCAGATTGTAGCCCCAGCCGAACGGGATGCCGATCCCTACGCCAAAGTAAGGACGAGCCCAGAAGCGTCCGCCGTAATAATACCCCTGGCCGGCGTAGAATCGGCCGGCAGAATAACCGCCCCTGGCGCCGTAGTAACCGCCGCCGTAGCTGCGGCCTGCGTAGGGCGCCGCGTAGCTGCGGCCGGCATACGGTGCTCCGTAACTACGGCCCGCGTAGGGCGCCGCGTAACTACGCCCGGCATTCGGCGCCGCATAACTGCGGCCGGCATACGGCGCCGCGTAGCTACGCCCGGCATTCGGTGCCGAATAGCTGCGCCCCGCATAGCTTCCGCCGCCCGCATAGCCATGGCCGGAGTACGACGGAGCCGAATAGCTGTGTCCGCCGCCGCCGCCCGAATACGAGTGGCCCGAAAAGCCGCCGCCAGAGTGCCCACCACCGTGCCCACCCCCGTGTCCGCCGCCCCCCCGCTGGGCCAGTGCGGCCGAAGGGCCAACCAACATCAGGACTGCACTCAGAGCCAGCGCCGGCACCGCGGAGTGGAACGGCACTGTCTGCATTGTCCGATTCATGAGAACCTCCCAAACTTGCACTGTTTTCATTTGCAAACCAATGCCCCAATTGCAAGCAACACAAACTACGGCATTTCCTGAATCGCCGCGGACGAAACCCTGGTTGAAAACCACCGCTTGGGTGGACCTCAGCCAGTCCCTTCAGGCCCCACGCCCGCGGGAAGTTGGGTTGCGGGCGCGTCATACTGGTAATTTGATCGCTCCACTCACCAAACCGCCCCGCCCCGCCTGGGATTCGTGGATCGGGCCGGAGACGCTTCTGGCGCAGGTCCGCTCCACGGCACCCTTCCTCGACGCGCGGCTGCCGGCGCCCGAATCCGGCCGGCTGCTCGAACTGGGCCATTCGCCCGATGGCTACCTGCGGATTCTGTCCAACTGGACCAACATTCTGCGCGCCAACCTTTCTGCCGAAGAGCAGTTGCAGGATTACTTTGCCCTCTGCCTGGCCTGCCACCACGCCACCGTGGCCACCTTCGTGCCTACAGATGTGGATACCAAAATCCGCGGCATCGCCTGGCGCGAATCGCGCGACCCGGCGGTTTTGCGCCCCATGCTGCGGCTGGCCCTGGCGTCGCGTGCCTGGACCGAGGACGGAGTCTCGGTCCGCGCCGTCCGCGGCGTGAGCGGCCACCACGGCGAGCAGTGGAGCGCCATCGCGGGAGGTCTCGGCCGCCTGCTGGAACTGGGCGATACCGCATCCGCCGAAGAAGCGCAGGCCGCCATCGTGGCGGAAATTGATCGCCAGCAGGCGGTCTTCGACGCAACCGCCTCGGAGCCGGGCGCCGAACTGGACCTGCTGCGCCTCTCCATGACGCTGGCGCACAACCGCGGCGACCTTTCGCAAGGCATGGGCTTCTGGAAACGCAACGCGGCCACCGCGCCGGTGATGGAATTTCTTTCCGCGCGCGGACGTTTTTCGCTGGCCGTCCGCATCTACCAGCACACCGGGATTTCGGCCGAAGGGCACCGCCACTACCCGTTGCGCGCGGTGAAGGCGCTGCGCCGCTCGGCGGCCACGCTGCTGCCGCTCTGCCCGTTCCTGGACGGCTGGGGTGGGGTGGTGGCGCACCTGCCGGAGAGCCACGAAGTGCTGGCGGCGCTGGCGGGCGGGTGCCACAAAATCCCAGGGCAGCAGGGCTACTATCGCGCCATCGCCGGAATGCGCGCCGCCGCGCCGGGCGCCTTCGAGCGCGCCGCGGCCCACATGCCCAACGCCACCCAGCGGCTGCTGCGCGATTCCCAGCTGCGCAAGCTCGTGGATGTGCCGCGCGTCTCCTTCGAATCCATGATGCGCAAGCGCGCCCGGACCGCCCTGTCCCTATTCGGCGAGAAGCCCAGCGGCAAGCCGTGATGCTGCTCTGCCCGGTGCGCGGCTGCCATCTGCCTCTGGAGCGCGACGCGCGGCGCGTGGTGTGCCCGCTCGGCCATTCGTTCGATGTCGCGCGCAGCGGGTATCTCAACCTGCTCCAGCCGCAGGACCACCGCTCTCCACGCCCGGGCGATACGCCGGCCGCCATCGCCGCGCGCCGCCGTTTGCACCAGCGCGGAGTCAGCGAGCCGCTACTGCGCGGCATTGCCGGGATGCTGGCGGCGTCGGCGAGCGACACAGCTCTCGATGCCGGCTGCGGCGAAGGTTTCTACCTGGGATCCCTGGCGCGTGAAACCGGCTGCCAGGCGCATGGCGTGGATATTGCGATTCCGGCGGTGGATGCCGCCGCGCGCCGCTACCCGGAGTGCCAGTGGATGGTGGCCAACGCCGATCGCTTCCTTCCCTATGCCGATGGCTCGTTCTCCCGTGTGCTTTCAATCACCGCGCGCCGGAACACGGCCGAATTCCGGCGAGTGTTGCGCGAGGATGGAAAGCTGCTCGTGGCCGTGCCCGCTCCCGGCGACCTGGTGGAGCTGCGCGGCGCCGGCCGCGACCGTGTCCCCCAAACCGTCGAGGCCCTCGCCGGCAGTTTCACGCTCATCGACCAGCGCCGCGCGACCACGTCGGCCGATCTGGATGCCGGCGCGGTTCAGGATGTGCTGGTTTCGATCTACCGGCCCCTTCGCACTCAGCCGGCCGAGGCCATGCGGCTGACGTTCAGTCTCGACCTGCTGCTATTTCGTCCCTCGGTTACTGGTCCCGCGGGACCGTCACCGGCACGCGGGTAGCACGGCGCGCGGACAAGACGCAGGCCCAGCGTCAGAACGGCCGCCGCCATCACCACCGGCTCCAGCGGCTTCACGCCATAGGGCGGTCCGGCCACCACGAGCGCAGCGCCAGCGAACCGGCCACACAGCACCCGGCCGGCGCCCGTTAGATTGAGGTGACCCTGAGGGGCCAGGTCACCGGGCCAATCGGTATTGCATACTTGAAGTACGCGTTGCAGCACTGTAGCGACGAAGGCCAAGAAGAAAGGAGACAACCCATGCCAAGTAATCGTGGAGTTGCTTACGTCAAACCAGGTACCGTTGAAGTGAAATCCATCGAATACCCAAAATTGAGGATGCCCAAGAGCGAGAGTGATCCGTTCGGTGGCAAAGACGCTCCCCATGGCGTCATCCTGAGAATCGTGACCACCAACATCTGCGGGTCCGATCAACACATGGTCCGCGGCAGGACCACAGCCCCGGCGGGACTCATCCTGGGGCACGAAATCACGGGAGAGATCATCGAGAAGGGACCTGACGTCGAAATGTCGAATATAGGGGACCTGGTGAGCGTACCGTTCAATATCGCCTGTGGGCGCTGCCGCAATTGCCGCGAAGGCAAGACCGGCATCTGCCTCACGGTCAACCCGGCTCGTCCAGGGGCGGCATACGGATATGTGGATATGGGCGGATGGGTCGGCGGCCAAGCCGAGTACGTCATGGTTCCCTATGCGGATTTCAACCTCTTGAAGTTTCCCAATAGGGAAAAGGCGATGTCCA
The DNA here is from genome assembly GCA_963803725.1 of Bryobacterales bacterium. Taxonomy (GTDB): domain Bacteria; phylum Acidobacteriota; class Terriglobia; order Bryobacterales; family Bryobacteraceae; genus JOPF133. The sequence continues at coordinate 62,225 of CAWDOH010000007.1, forward strand.
AGATCATGGATCTGACTCTGCTCTCGGACATCTTTCCGACCGGCTACCACGGCGCGGTCACTGCCGGGGTGGGGCCGGGATCGACTGTCTATGTAGCGGGGGCAGGTCCGGTGGGTCTCGCCTGTGCGGCGGGGTGCCAATTGCTGGGCGCCGCTGTCGTCATAGTGGGGGACATGATTCCGGAGCGTCTCGCCCAGGCAAGGAGTTTCGGTTGCGAAGTGATCGATCTTCGCAAGGATGCCACGTTGGCCCAGCAGATCGAGCAGATCCTGGGGGAGCCCGTGGTGGACTCAGCGGTAGACTGTGTCGGGTTTGAAGCCCATGGTCACGGTAAGGACGCTGCTACGGAGCAGCCGGCTACTGTGCTGAACGCCCTCCAGGAAATCTGTCGTGCCGGCGGTTCCATCGGCATCCCAGGTCTGTATGTGACCGGCGATCCTGGCGCCATTGACGAAGCCGCGAAGATCGGTGCGCTAAGGATCCGCATCGGACTGGGGTGGGCGAAATCCTGCTCGTTTTACACTGGCCAGTGTCCGGTGCTGCGTTACAACCGTCAGCTCATGATGGCGATCTTGCACGACAAGGTTCATCCCGCAAAAGCCTGCAATGCGACCATCATTTCGCTGGAGGAAGCACCGCAAGGGTATAAGGACTTCGACAAAGGCGCTGCCAAGAAGTTTGTCATCGATCCGCACGGGGTGACGAAGAAAGCGGCCTGACCGAAGGCCCGACCGGGAATGGACACTCCGCCGCGGGATGCGCTGGCCGGAATTCGCGGGGCGGCGGGGAGCGGGACGGGTGCAGGGGTGCGGCGGCAGCAGCCGGTGGATGCTCGTCTCCTGCGCCCCCCTCGCGAAACGGGCAAGCCTTCGAATGGCGGGATATAATTGCTTGGGATCGCAGGCTCACTTTCTTTCAATATCGTTCAAAGGAGACAAGATGGTTAGTTTGGCAGACGCACGAAGAGTGATTGCGGCGGCGGAACAGAAAGCTGCTGAGATCGGACAACCGATGAACATCGCGGTGGCGGACGGGGGCGGAAACCTCGTCGCGCACGTCCGCATGGACGGAGCCTGGATTGGCAGTATCGATATCTCACAAAAGAAGGCCTACACGTCGCGCGCATTCAATATCTCCACCAAGGACCTCGCCGGGCATTCGCAGTCCGGCGGACAGTTCTTCGGTATCCACGCCTCCAATGACGGCAAAATCATGATCTTCGCCGGCGGCATCCCTCTGAGACGGGAGGGGAAAGTTGTGGGTGCGATCGGTGTAAGCGGCGGAAGCGGGGAGCAGGACCATGCCGTGGCCGAAGCGGGTGCGGCTGCGTTCTAAGTCGGCAGGTCGTTGTCACTCCAGGCAGCGCATCGGCGGCGGCCCTGCGAGCGCGGGCCGGGAGCGTCCGTCCCCGTGGGGCCGCCGCCGGCTGCGACGCCGATATTTCATCCCTTGCAAAGGCTCCTTCTTCGTGTCAAGGTCGAAGATTGCAGGCATGTCACGCCGCGCTAACGCCTTTCTTGCCGCACTCGCGATCTCCACGGGGTTAGCTCAGGAGCACCAGCCGCCGGGAAACTCCCGGACTGTCTTACGTTCCACTACCCAGGAAGTCCTGCTGGATTTCATTGCGCGCGACAAGCATCAGAAACTCGTTACCGATCTTCGTGCGGAGGATGTTGAGGTCCTGGAGGATGGAGTTCGGCAGACCGTGCGGAGCCTTCAGTATCGCAATGGCCGCAAGGCGTCCGGGCATCCAAACGGGACGGTGCCTGGCCCTGGCGGCCGCAGCGCGGCGTCCGCCACGCTTGCCGAGATTCATCTGGTCTCTCTTGTTTTTGAGGGTCTTAGCCAGGATAGCCGAAGACAGGCGGCGCAATCCGCGAAAGATTTCCTGGCGAATGAGGTCGATTCGAATACCTATATCGGTGTATTCACTTTGAACCACCGCCTGGCGCTGTTGCAGCAGTATACCAACGACATCAACCTGCTCAATCAGGCGGTCGAGCGCGCAGCAACCGGCGCATTCCAGACATTTGCTAAGGACATAGGGGCGGAGGTGACCAGGCTCAACCAACTGGCCGGCGATTCCACGCAGTTCCAGGCGATGCGGCCGGGCTCGGCCGAGGAGCGGGGCCCCGCAATGGCGGACCGTTTCACACCGGCCGAACGCCGAATGGCTGCGGTGACCGTCGAAATACTCTCCAGCCAGGCGGGCAATACGTCGATTGATGGCCTCCAGCAGTTGATTCAAGCGCAGGCGCAACTTCCCGGCCGCAAGACCGTCATCTATTTTTCCGAGGGTCTCATTGTTCCCCTGGAGCAACCAGAGCGCTTACGCACCGTCATTAGCGCAGCCAATCGCGCCAACATCGCTTTCTATACCGTGGACCCGAGCGGTCTCGACACCATGTCGCGCGTCAGAGAGGCCGAGACTGCCAGTCGCGGTATCAATTCGGTGGATGGCGATTCGGCGGCGGTCAAGCCCCTGAATTATCAGGAAAACCTGCGAGGCCTGGCGGACGACACGGGCGGGTTCGCAATCGCCAATACCAATGACACACGCGTCCCCCTGCGCCATGTGATGGAGGAAGTGCGGGCGCACTATGAAGCCGCGTACGCGCCCACGTCGTCGAGCTACGATGGCCATTTCCGCACCATCGAAGTTCGCGTGCACAAGCCCGGCATTCGGCTGCAAAGCCGAAAGGGCTACTTCGCATTGCCCATGCTCGACGGAGTACCCCTGGCGCCTTTCGAGTTCACCGCGCTGACCGCGCTCAATAGCCGGCCATCGCCGCATGCCTTCGATTTCCACGCCGGAGTGCTGACCTTCCGCGCGGGGGATCAGGCAACCGAGTGCCGGGCGGTATTTTCGGTCCCCAGCCGGGCGCTGCATTTTTCGGATAACCCGAAGGCCAAGCTCTTTCACATCCACGTCGCGTTCCTGGCCCTGGTGAAGGACGATCAGGACCAGGTGGTGCGCAAGATTTCGCGCGACCTCTTCTTTCAGGCCCCCGCGGACAAGCGGGCGGAGTTCGAGCGGGGCGAGGTGACCGTGACGCTGCCGTTGCAGCTTCCTCCGGGCCGGTATCATCTGGAGGCGGTAGCGAATGACGCCGAAGGGGAGGCTGCCAGCACGCGCAAAATCTCGCTGACCGTGCCTTCGTCGGGTGCCTTGAGCGACCTGGTGCTCGTACGGAGCGTTCAGCGTTCCGGCGAGGATCGCGACGCCACAGACCCTCTGGAATCGTCCGCCGGCAGGATTATACCCGAGCTGAACGGCACGGCCTTCCGGTCCAACGGCGCGGCGGAGGGCGTTTATTTCGTCCTGTATCCGGCGCCGGGCGCGAGTCCGGAGGTGGGGATTGCGATCTCCCGCGACGGCAAACCGGTGAGCGCGTCGCGCCTGAGCTTGCCTCCAGCCGAGGCCGACGGCTCGCTACGGGTTTTGACCGGGATTCCATTCAGCGGCTTCGATCCCGGCGTTTACGAGGTGACGGTTACGGCTGTGCAAGGTGGCGCGACGGTGCGACGTACGACGGTCATCAAAGTGGAATAGGAGGCCCTCCTCTGCGAGGCCGGAGTTTCACCGGCTGTAGTTTCCCATGAACAGCCGCTCCTTGCTCGCACGGCTCGATAACATGACGGCAGGATGATCGCCGCGCATGGTCCGCGACACAGGGGCTTCCTTCCAATGGACTGCGGGCTGGGGCCCAGTGCCGCCGCTTGGCGTAGTTCGCCAAGGCCCGCTGTCTCCCGACCTCAAGCCGTGGGTTTCCAATGGCTCCTTTCGCTGCGAGCTAATGTCCGGCCATGAGGTACTTGTTGGGCACGTTCCGTAACTGCGGGGCCCTCTCGTAGCGCTTGCGATAGAGGTATTCGATATTGCTGTAAATTTGCTCCTCGCGCCGATGAAACTGCCGGTAGAGGCCGCATTGCGCATAGGATATCGGGGTGACGTCGTACACGACGGTCTCCCAGTTCATCGATTCTCCCCACAGAAGCGCCGGCACCCGGATGTCCAGGTCAGCCCCAGCGTCAAGCAGAATCTCCATCATGGGCCGGCAGTAGTTGAAGATGCTGTTCACAGAGTGGAAAACAGGCGTATGTCCTCCAAGACCGTCTGAATCCTGATCGGCTCGGGCGTTAGCGTCAGCGCCGTTCTCCAGGAGGACGCGCGCACAACGGATGGAATTAAACTCGGCACAGATGTGCAGAGCCGAGACACCCCGACAGGATGTGAACGCACACAGGGGGTTCAGTTTCCTGGTCAGGCTCTCGCTCGATCTGGCCAACAGCCCGCGAAGGCCGGCGTCATCGTCAAGCAGAATCGTCTGGAGCAGAGGATCGTCATCGTCAATGGTAGCCCCCGCATCCAGCAGGATCTGCAGGCATTCGGAGAATCGCGGCGATCGAAGGTACATCGCAATGAGCGAGTCGATTGGCCGCATGCCCTTAATCGGCTCAGTTGAGCTGACTCCTGCAGCAAGCAACTCCCGGATGCCCTCGGGCGAGTGGTTTTCGAATGCTCCCAGGCAGATCAGCTTCGACGGACACGGGTTGCCCTCTCATTGATGGTACCGCTGGATCAGGTGGCCTTCTGTCGCCTCCAGGGCCACACAGCAGGACGGATTCGGCGCGCCATTGCCGTCCGAAGGGCACGAAAACATGAGAATCGTGTCGGGAGCGACCCGCGGAGCAGAGGCCGAAGCGGTCTCCTGCTTGACGGGGGCGGAACGATCCGCTACGGTGTGCAAAACCGCGGTGGTGGATCAGGTTTCCAAGACGCCCACGGCGTATTAGCAGGTCCGGCAGACGACTTGCTTGCACGCCTCCCAAACGGCGGCCGGCTTGGGCATTCCCGAAATCCCGAGCCAAGCTGACGGAAACGCCGGACGTTCGAAAGCGCGTGACAAGCCGAAGATGCTGAACGAAAGAGTCATCACAACGCGGTGGACGGTACGCACAAACTGCTAATCAGAACAGACCTTCGCGAAGCCATCGGGAAAGAAGCCGGCGACCGGTGGGCGTGCTCTTGGAGGAGCGTATTTAACCTAAATACGGCAGTTAGCCTTCCGCCCGCCTCGTAGGGTCATTAGCGCCACCAATTTCCAACTGCGGCGCAGATCACCTTCCTGGTGACAACCGGTTTACCTGCAACTGGTTGCAGCGCACGACCGCTGCCCGCTCCGCGGGGCTGCAACCGCCGGATTTAGGTTTAATGTCGAGGGGCTGCTTCCGTAACGCTCCCAGGCCTTCGAGCGCGGGCATGGACAACGGCGCAGGCTCCCCATATCATGAGGCCAAGATGCGGTACTTATTTTTCGCCCTGTGTACGGTCCTGACGGGCCTGCCGGCGGCCTGCCAGCAAGCCCCGCCGCCTCCCGGCACGCCGAGCCTCGGGGAGCAGATGCTTCGCGATGCGATCCGCCGAAACCTCAGTCCGCAGGCGCCGAAACCGGACAATCTGATGGCACTGGCGAAAGCGCCGGTGCGATCCACCATGCCGCCGCCGGCAAAATGTGCGATCTCGCTGACCGAGGTCCCGGTCAACAGCGATGTTGATGGCGCCATCGTTCTGCGATACCAGGGGTCGAACGATCCGAAGATGATCCTGGCCCCTCCGCCGGTTTGCCCGAACGGCCTGTGGAAGTAACGTGGCCACGCCTGGCCATCCTCCAAAGGCAAGAATGTGGTCGGCGCCAGGGTGTTCTTAATGCCTATGGCCGGGGCGAGGATTCTGCCCCACCCAAATAGATATCGTGGAGGCGCAGGATGCCGAGCGCGCGGCCGGACTCATCCACCACCGGCAGGACGGAGATCTGCGATGGGCGGTGCTCCATCAGCTCCAGCGCCTGGGCCAGGGTGGCGGAGGGGCCGATGGTCACGGGGGAACGGGTCATGGCGTCAGCTGCGCGCAGTTGGCGGATATCGTCGTGATTGGTGAGGGCGCGGCGCAGGTCGCCATCGGTCAGGAACCCGGCGAGGGAGCCATCGGCGGCGATGACGCAGGCGGCGCCGAGGGGGCGGCGGGTCATGGCGATGATCACCTCTTTCAAAGGCGCGTCCGGCGCAACCAGGGCCGCCTCGGCGGCGGGGTGCATGGCCTGGCCCACCGAGAGCCGCAAGTTGCGGCCGAGCTGGCCGGCGGGATGGAAGCGGCCAAACTCTTCGGGGGTGAAATTGCGCGCGCGCATCAGGGCGATGGCCAGCGCGTGGCCCAGGGCCAGGGCGGTGACGGCGCTGGCAGTGGGCGCCAGGTTGTTGGGATCGGCCTCGCGCTCCACGGAGGCGTCCAGAAGCACGTCGACTTCCGAGGCCAGCGGCGATGACGGGTTGCCCAGAATGCCGATCAGCGGAGAGTGGAAATCGCGCAGCAGGGGCACCAGCGCGCGCAGTTCCTGGGAGCTGCCGTTCTTGGAGATGAGCACGGTGGGGTCGCCGGGAGTGTAGATGCCCAGGTCGCCGTGGCCGGCTTCGGCGGGATGCAGGAATACCGCCGCGGTGCCGGTGCTGCAAAAAGTGGCCACCATTTTGCGCGCGATGTGGCCGGATTTGCCGATGCCGGTGACGATCACCTTGCCGTCGTGGTCGAGAATCATCTCCACGGCGCGGATGAGTTCGCCATCCAGGCGTGCGGCGGCGCGGATGAGCGAAGCGGCTTCGATTTGCCAATCAGCATGGACGAACGAAGCACATAGAAACGCTCAATATTGCTCGTTTCGGTGCAAACGACCGAACGCTACCTGGCTGCAAGCAGCGAATTCGATCAGCCGTTAATGATCGGATTGGCATCGAGCCGAATCCTTGAGTTGGGGGCGCGGCTGTGGAAGGTCAGCCGACCACCCGGCCAAACACGGTTTTGGGATTACTTCATATATTGATCGAGCCAATCGATCCAGTAGTGGTATATGTCGGATTCCCGCACGGGAGAATCGTAGGGAAAGTGCGCGGCCACAGGGATGGCGATGAATTTTACGATGACACCGTTGTCCTTCAGCGCGTGGTAGAGAAGGTAAGCGTCGTAATCGATACGTTCGGGTCGCCGGTGTCGTGCAGGATCAACGTGGGCGTCGTGATGTCGCTGGCATAGGTGATGGGCGATTGTTCTCATAGGCTTTCGCGTACTCTTTTTTCCACGGCGAGCCACCCCACCTGTAACGCATTAACACCCCCTCCACTGAGAGACTATATCTGTCGACTCTGCTGTTTCCCGCAGCGCCGGAAACGGCTGCCTTCCAGTTGTGATAGTGGCTGATAAGCCACGACGTCATAAATCCGCCGTAGGACCACCCGCCAACTGCGACGCGAGACGCGTCGATGAAGCCCTGTTTTTCGAGTGCGGCAATTCCGGCCATGATGTCGCGACTCCGCCGTCTGCGGCATCGTTCACGATGGCGCGCTGGTAATTGTTGCCCCGGTTATCGCTACCTCGATAGTTGGGCTCGAAAGAACACGTAGCCGTGTGACACAACCAATTGGGTGAAAGCAAAGTCGGGGTTGTCGGAGTGGCCGCCATTTGCGGGCCGCCGTGAAGGTAAACAAAGAGCGGATACTTCTTTTCGCGAGAGAAATTGGGAGGGTAAACAACGGTGCCATCTTCAACGAAGCCGTCCGGCCCGTTCCATTCGAAGGAGTCAGTACGACCGAGGTCAAGCGTCGCGATCTCATGATTGAAGTCGGTGAGACGTTTCGCTTTTGCGTCCGGCGAGGCGAGGTAATAGAGTTCGGTGGGTTGGGTCGGCGTGCCTCCGGAGAAAGCGATCGACGAGTCCTTGCCGGCGTCAGCGTCCACTAGGACCACCAGGAAGGATTGGCGTCGCCCAGGTCGAGTCTTTTCGCGGCACCGTCGAGTGGTTGAATCCAGATGGCGGTTCGTGTGCCGTCGTGGCCGCTAACGAGAAGTGAGTTGCCGTCGGGCATCCATATGGCGCGCATCACATTTCGGTCAAGACCGCGCGTGACATCCTTCCCTTCGCCGCCCGTTGAGGAGGCGACAAAGATTTCATTCTCATTGTTGAAGTCGCCATCACACGGAAACCAATAGGCGATCTTTGAGCCGTCGGGCGAGAAGAAGCCAAAACCTTCGAATAAAGTACGCTTCGTCAGTTGGCGGATTTTTCCGCTGTCAATGTCCAGAATCTCTATGACCGTTTGATCGGAGTCCCCGTAATGTGGGTCGGCCTGGCGAGTGAAGCAGATTTGCTTGCCATCCGGCGACCAGGAAAGCGGGGAGGACGGCGAAGAAGCCTCCGCGGTTTTGACAAGCTCCACGCGCCGGAGGTTAGGCGCTTTGCTGCGCCGCCTGACGCGGAGACCAGCCAGATGTGCGAAGGGGTGGGAGCCGCGGTATCGAGAAATGAGTTGTCGCCCACTTCGAAGAGGTCGTGGTGCTTTTCGATGTCGGCTTGGTTGGGTGGTTCATCGGGCGAGACGAAGGCTATGCGGGCGCCGTCGGACGCCATGCAAATTGCTCGACCCCCAGAGGCGCGCTGGTGACCTGCTGCGGCTCGCCACCGTTCATGGGCAGCACAAAGATCTGCTCGGCGGCTCTCTTTTCTTCGCCGGCTTCCGCGAGGAATGCCAGCCGATCGCCGGTGGGCGACCACTGCGGCGAGCTCAATCCTTTGCGGGTGTTGGTGAGCTGCCGTTGGGTGCCGGTGGCGATATTCACGAGGACGAGCTGGCTGTCGTGACGGTCCTCGTCCCAATTCACGCGGGTCACTAATGGCGATGGACTTTCCATCCGGCGAAATGGCCGGGTTGGAGACGTTGACGATTTTCTGCACGTCTCCCAGCTCAAATTTTCGCAGCTGGGCCTGAACCGATCCAAGCGCAGTGATGGCAAGGAGCGCCGCTAGGATTCCGACAAGCGACTTTCCTGCGAACGGGGCCGAATTTCTCGTCTTCGTGGGCATGACTATGAGTCCGACCTCCGCGTCACGCATGAAGTTGGACTGAAAGGCGTCTTCCGGAATCTGTGACTGGGATTTGTGATTCGCGCATCATACGCTACACCTCCGCGTGGACAACGAACTTGCTTCGCACAGTCCGAAGAAGTGAGCGGGGTATCGACGGCCGTCATCTTTGAGTGGGCAACGGAAATTTCTCTGCCCCTGACCCTTCCGGCTGGATAACGCTAGTGCTTTTTCGGAGGCGCGCCCTTGGTGAGCAGTGTGGAGCGGAACAGAGATTGGGGCGCGCGTTCGAAAAAGCCGTCAGAAGGAAGCCGCTGGCGCGGCGGACGCGGTCCTTATGCAAATTGAATGGAGCGAGGGAGAGGGGTTGAAGCCGGCCGGAGTCGGCACGGAAGCGGAGGTGGAGGTTGTCGAGAGCGTGGGAAGGAGAATCGATGGTGGAAAACGGTGGGATACAGGGCGCGAAGTAGGGGTCAGGTCAGGAGCGGGGCGGACGGGGGCGGAGCGCGGTGAACCGTGCAGAGTTTTCGAGTTGTGGAGAAGCGGTTTCATATCGCAGTTGTGAGCCACGGTGGTGGGGAACGGAGTTGGATTTGAGCTGCGGTAAGTCGTTCGATGACCGCCATCGGTCCGCCACAGTTGGGGCAACGCCAAAGAGGGTGCGATTCCTGGGCGGTGGTTTCTGGTTCCATCGGCACAGGAACAGTACCCAGGGCAGCGAAGCACAGCGGCCATAGGGTGGAGCGTCGGCGGTTGGCCAGAAAGCCGAAGTGACGGATACGAACGAAGCCCTTGGGGAGCAGATGCAGGAGGAAGCGGCGCAAGAACTCATCCAAGGATACGGTCATCAGTTTCTGCTGATTGTGGTCAGCCGAGTCCCGCCAGCGAAAGGTGACTTGGCCGTCGGCCAACGAGACCAGTCGATGGTTGGAGATGGCGACGCGATGGGTGTAACGGCCGAGATATTGGAGCACATACTCGGGGCCGCCGAAGGGTGGCTTGGAGTAGACCACCCAGTTTTTGCGAAACAGCGGTCGCAGCCAGGCGGCAAAGAATTTGGGTTGCGCGAGGAGCGCCAGATCCCCGGAAAGGTGCAGCTGGCCTCGCTGAAAGGCCAACTTGAGAGCGGCGACGAACTTGCCGCGAAACACCTCCCGGAGCACGGGAATGGGGAGAAAGAAGCGAGGATGAGAGCGGATCCAGCGGGTGTGATCGAGCGAGAGCCCACCGGCGGGAACAACGCAGTGGACATGAGGATGAATCTGGAGCTTCTGGTTCCAGGTGTGGAGCACACTGAAAAAGCCGATCTCAGCTCCGAGATGTTTGGGGTTGCGAGCGACTTCGAGAAGAGTTTCTGCGCTAGCACGAAGCAGCAAACCATAGATCGCTTTTTTGTTTTGCAGAGCCAGCGCAGCTAGTTGCGGCGGTAGAGTAAACACGACATGGACGTAGGGCGAGGGGAGCAGTTCGCTCCGTCGCGCCTCGATCCAGCGTTCGCGAGCGCCCGTCTGACATTTTGGGCAATGGCGATTGCGGCAACTGTTATATGAGATGGTGGCACGATGTCCGCAGCAGGTACATTGATCGATATGACCGCCAAGTGCGGCGGTGCGACAGCGTACGATGGCGCGCAGGACCTTGATATGGGTCCAGCGAATCCATTTGCGGTTGCGCTCGATGAAAGCTGTTCCTGCGCTGCGGATCAGGTCGGCCACTTCTAAGAGCGGCCGACTCATCTAATCCTCCTGCTGGGACCTGCCTTTCAACACCAGCGCGTCCAGTGGACTGGCGGTAGCGTGCAAGTGACGTTGTGAAAGATGGAGATAGCGAGCGGTCTCTTTCAGATCGTGATGGCCTAACAGGATCTGGATGGTATGCAGGTCGGCGCCGGCTTCCAGCAGATGCGTGGCGAAGCAGTGACGGAGCAGGTGGGGATACACCCACTTCTTAATCCCGGCACGGCGGGCGGCATACTGGCAGGCGTGGCGTGGGGTCTTGGTATCGATGGGCCGAGCACCGGTGTGCCAGCGATTACCGGGAAACAGCCAGGTGCTGGATTTTTTCCGCAAGCGCCGCCAGTGTGAGCGGAGTTCGTCGAGCAGAACGGGACTGAGCATTACGTCGCGGTCTTGGCGACCCTTGCCGCCTTGGATATGAATCACCATCCGTCGGCTATCAATGTCGCTGACCTTCAAGCGCGTCAACTCCGCGTCCCGAACACCGGTGGCATAGAGGGTCATGAGGATAGTTCGATGAAATGGTGTGCAAGCCGCATCGATGAGTTGGGCCACTTCTTCCTGGCTGAGAATGATGGGCAAGCGGTGGCGCTTCTTCGGATAGGGGGTGTCGGCAACGCTCCATGGCTTCTTGAGGGTCTGGATGTAGAAAAACCGCAGGGCGCACAGATGGTTCGTCACTGCACCTGGCGACAGCTTCTGGACTGTGAAGAGTTGGGCTTGGTATTCCCGGATGTGCCGCGGGCCCAGGCGATCGGGAGAGCAGTGGAAGTGTTGTGCGAATCTTTCGACCGCACGGATATAGTAGCGTGTGGTAGCCTCTGAGTAATGACGTCGCTGGAGCTCTTCCAGCATGATTTTTCGTAGATGGGTCATAGGGATGGCCTCCTTGTGACCCACACTTTATCTGACGTCAATAATCACAAACTGCTGACCTCACCTACGCGGCAGCGTCCGCCGCGCCAGCGGCTTCGTTCTAACGGGCAACCCTGAAGTTATCGCCCCAAGGGTGCCGGGTCTGGGAAATACCAATCGAAGTCGCAGCCTGACCTGAACTACTGGGAGTTCGATGGAGCAGCTCTTTTTAATTCGCCTCGCGCCTTTGCTTTGTCAGTCATAGCCAAATTGACTTCTTCGAAATGCCACGGGCGGAATAAGTCAGCGCCCATCCGTCGCCCTCGAACTTCCTGGGCAGTGCATCTTTGCGTTCGGACATACTGAAATCTGAGAATGTCATAGGTCTCCTTTTGCGGCCTAGTAGTTTTTACTGCTCACTAGGTAGGTTCTCAAAAGGGACGTTTTTCGGACATTCCCAACTATGCCTGTGGAAAACTGTTCAAACACCTTTAATCTCAAGCGCTTTCAGAAGCAAAAGCCATGCCCAGGAACACCAGGACCGCAATAAACGTGAGCGCGAGAACCAAGTTCTTGAAAGCCTCCAGTTCCTGATTGGCGTGAACCAGTTCTTGATTCTTCATCACCAGAACTTCTAGTTGAGCCTTGGCCTGTGCGATTTCCTTTTTCTTTTTCTTCCTCTCTCGCTGCGTTGGCTTCCCGGTCTTTTGCCCTTCCCAGGTACTGCATCACAGAGGTACGACTGTTTGAATAACGCGAATGCTGGAATCCACCACATCCATTTTCTTGGGCCTCTTTCTTTTCCGCACTTTAGGTTGAGCATAGCATGAAGAAGTAGCGGAAAGACGGGAGGTTATCCACATTAAATGAGGCTTCTCCGTCACTTGGTAGCCGCGATTAGATAACGGGCGAGACCAATCCGCACTGCTTTTTCGAGGATGTCGGGCCAGCCACGAGTTTGGGTGCTGGTCCAGTTGGTTGCGTTGAACTCTTGGACCGGACTGCCAAACCCGCCTCCAAACCATTCACCGATGGGCGGTCTAAAATCAGCTTTGTGGGTGTAGTCGTTGCGCCTCTTGAAAAGGTATTTTTCCTTCTCATCATCCGTCGCCTCCCGGCCTGTCAAATTGGGTACATATGTAGAAATGTCCTGGTGAATCGAGTTCAGCAATTCGCGGTGGAAATCCGCTGGCAGGCCATGCAAAAAGCGGAAAAATGAAGAGCGGACTCCGTATAACGAATTGTATTCGCCTTGGACAAAACGAATTCCACCCTCCAAACCTTGTGATTGCGCTTGTTGGAGTATCGCATCGCGCTCCGTTTTGTGCCTTGATGATTCCATCCAAGCACCGAAGTCCAACCAATCGGCAGGCTGACCGAGCCGGTCAAAACAAGTCAAATATAAATAAGTGACAAGCGGGTCATCCAATGCCGTTCTAAAAACCTCGACTGGGAACGGCGGAGATGTCGCAACCGTCTGCAAACTTCCAAGCGGTCAATGATTGTGAAAACTACGCTGAGCGGGTTGCCGCCTAATTCACTTGTTTGGTAGAAGCGTTCCATTCGGACCAGGCCAACGAATTTTGCGATGGCGTTGTTGACTTCGGTCCGGTTCAGGTAGTCTAACTTCTTTGTAAGCTCTTTCCGCGAATTCTGCCCTCAACTCGAATCGTGGTATGAGTTCGACATACCACTCCGATGTTGCAATCCATCGAACCCAATACGGAATACTTCCATCCGAAAATTCGGGCGAAAACTCCGTACCGTCTTCTTGGGCTGAAAGACGGACATACACGAGCGAGCCCAGCCGCAGTTTAGCGCGGTCGTACAGCCGCTGAACCCGTATGCTCCTACCTAAGAGCCCGAAGATTACGCGTTCAAGACAAGCCATAAGGTACGATGCTCCGGGCGGCCTGTATCATCCGTTGCCTTAGGATATTCAATCAAACTCCTGCTGGTCACTCCGGCAGTTCGATTCGGTCCGCGTGTTTCTTGTCGCGCTCATGCTCTTCGGCCAGGATCTTTTAGAGCCCAACCCGCCTGTTTTTCGGCAACCCTCTTATCTGCGAATGCCGGATCATGACTAATGAGAAATTCCTCGCCACAACCGTCACAACGTAAGCTCCCATTTCCCGGAATCCTACTGACTTCTCTCGGCTCTGACCCTTCTTTATTGCCACTGCTTTCATCTACTGAGCTTCTCCGACCCACTGCGAAACTCAACGGCATCATTCCAATCCTATACAATATTCCCGCTGTCTAAATCGAGGGGGGGACGATGGGGAACCTAAGTAGTGCGCTTAAGCAGGTCACGTACTGAGCGCAAGCAAGCGCAGTCGCGGGTGGAGAAGTTGGATCAAGCAATCTCAGTGATTGAGTCACTAAACGGTTCGGGAACAGTTCGCCAGGCAAACCAACCGACGCGAGTTATATCGCAGGCTTCGCGGCGCAAAATGGCGCAGGCGCAAAGGGCGAGATGGGCAAAGGCTCGAAACGAATCACAGCCAGAGGCGACGGCTAAAACAACGGGCTCGGCTCCTGTGAAGCGAACGATGTCAGCCGCAGCGCGCAGGAAGATTGCAGCATTTCAGAAAGCACGATGGGCGAAAATAAAGGCGCAGCAGAAAAAGGCTGCCTAGAAGAAGCGCATGGAGCAACGTACGCTAAGCTCTCGCAGCGGTTTCGCCTATGGAGCGGTTCCACTTCCCGTCCTTACACTTGCTGCAAAAATTCGGTGTAGGGGTAAACCACTCCTTCGCCTGTTTATCGAACTCGGGCTTTGGAATCCAGATGTGGCCGCACTTCTCGCAGGTACATTCTTCGGCCTCGATTCGTACGATTCGGATTGCCATAGGCTCCAATCTGACGAAAGTCTCGACTTTACCAGAAACTGCAAACGAGAACAGATGCGGCCAAGGGAAGGGCTAAAGGAAGAAAGCTTGGATGTCACGCAATCCGGCTACCGCTAATGATATGCCTAAGCGGAACGCTCACGCAAAAAGAGAAAGCGTCCCAGACTCATCCGAGCCAAGGACGCTATCCCGAACAGCCCTCCCCAAGAACTGCTCACCGACAGAATAATCCCGACTGAAAAGTTGTAAATGGCACCGGCGTGTTAAGCCGCAGCACAAAGGAGCTATCGGAAACTTTCCGTCAAGAGGCTTTACGCGCTTGTGTAATTTTCTTCAACCTCATCTTTTGGATATGACAGTCCTCATGAACAGTTTTCCCATCCTCATCCGTCTTCGCGGTTTTAAGCTCTACGGGTTCATTACAGATGGCGCACTGCGGCAGTCGCAGCTTCCGAATAAATCCTAGAATTGGCATTGCGCGACCTCCGCGCTATTTCTTTTGAAGTCGGTTCAAGAGAGCACACGGCGACGAGAAAGCCCCTCCCCGAAAGGATTCGAAGAGTGGGCCATCCTGATTTGAAAGAGATTACATACCGCTCTGCTGAAAGACCAAAGCTTCCTTGTCACGATGGAAGTCAATCTCGCTGAGCGTTTTATTGTCCGACTGAGTCACGATTTCGTCTTGGGTCACTTGGTCATCATTTGTCTTCAGGGTCGCTGGGACGGTCGCCACAGTTTTCCCGTCTCGCAGGAAGGTCACCTGTACGTCGGTCCGGCTTCGTCCCATTTGACCTTGTAGTTGCCGGGTTTCAGTTGCGTGTTCCCAACCTGTAACGTGGAAGGAATATCTACGGAATGCTGATTCTTGTCCCGTGCGAAAACGCTAAGTGGGGACAGTAGGCCAAGAATCGACACGAGTGCCAGCAGGTATCTCAGATGTTTCATTTCGAATCTCCCATGATAGAAGTCGAAGCAGGCGGCTGCCTTCTTCGGTTTTGAGACGGTCAGTTCGGAAACTAAACGCCTTTCCCTCCGTGAGATGCTCATGTGCGGCCCGAGGATTCATCGGGCAGAGAGGAACGATGTAATCTAACGCAATTCTTTGTAAAGTTACTCCACGCTGACGGGAGGTGACGGCGGCGCGGGTACGGCTAAATCTAGCCCGTCTCTCAATATCTCCCAGCCGAGCCGAATTCCGACCGATGAGTTCGACAACTTGTGTGTCCTGGATCTTTGGGACTGACATGATGTCCGATTCTAAGCCTGAACCGCCCATGAGGGGCCATACGTTCCCACGATCTGCCATAATCTTCTGATGTGTGGTCGCTACCGATTGTCGCGTCGAAAGCAGATGATCGAAGAGTATTTCAGCACAGTCTCGGGTGATGACGACTGGAATCCGCGCTACAACATTGCTCCTACTCAGCCCGTCCCGGTAATCCGCCAGCATCAGAACGAACCTCGCCGGGAATTGTCTCTGCTGAGGTGGGGACTCATCCCGTCATGGGCAAAAGACGCATCGGTCGGGGCTCAGATGATTAACGCAAGATCAGAAACAGCGGCCACGGAACCTGCGTTCCGCGATCCGTTGGCGAATCGTAGGTGCCTGGTCCCTGCCGATGGTTTCTACGAGTGGCAGCGCAAGGGCAAAGCAAAACAGCCGTTCTGTTTTGAAGTGAATAACGGTGAATTATTCGCGTTCGCGGGACTGTGGGATCGCTGGAAAGACCCAAACGGGAAGTGGATCAAGTCGTGTTCAATCCTCACGACGACAGCTAACGCAGTCACATCATCCGTCCACGACCGTATGCCCGTCATACTTGATCCAGACATCTACGACCTGTGGTTAGATCCCGGCATGAAGATGTGAGTGCAGCGTCAGACCTATTGAAGCCCTACGATGCTCGGCTCATGCGGTGCTATCCCATCAGCACTCGGATCAATCACGTGGCTAACGACGACGAGGAATGCTCCACACCTGTGGAACTCGCCAGATTCAGGATCGGCTGTTCTAGGACAGGAACACTTGAAGAAGCAAATGCCAAGGTGTGACGACACAGGACGAGCCTTCGCAGGAAGCCAACGGCAAATTCAGTTTTACGTCAACGACCAGCCGTCGGTGCTTAACCAAGCAATTGCTGACGCCTTCAAAACGTCTTTCTCTCTGCGTTGGGTATCGCCGCTAAGGTCTGACGGCTATCGGGAGTATTGGGACTCTGGTTTTCTAAGGGCTCTGGGTCTATCCAAGCACTTCTATGAGCTGAATCGCTTATGGCCCAGCGGCGGGGCACATTGGGATGCACTTGCTCGTGTCGGGGAAACGGGCGTTCTGCTGGTCGAAGCAAAAAGCCACGTATCTGAAATCTATGAGAACGGGTGTGGAGCAAAAGCAAAGTCATCCATTGAGAGGATAGACGGTGCAATCGCAGCCACAAAAGAATGGTTGCACGTCAGCGAAAAGGCTGATTGGAAAGGACCCCTGTACCAGTCCGCAAACCGACTCGCCTATTTGTACTTCTTCAAGGAGATTCTCAAAAACGAAGCGTGGCTGGTGAATGTCTACTTCACCGACGACCACTCCATTTCGATACCGACATCAAGAACCGAGTGGCAAACTCGACTGGCAGATGTGAAGAAATCGCTCGGCGTTGGTGTAGTCCCGTACTGTACAGATTTATTTCTTCCCGCAGTGTAGTCGGGCTACCCTGATACCTCGGAACTCATCCAATTTCTTGAAACACGGCTTCTTTGTAAGCTTCTTTCCCTATCTGATGGCTGTAATGGGTAAGTTTAATCAACTTGCGATATTCATTCTGATTCAAGTTCTCGCCCACAATTTTGTGGGCGTCTTTGCCGAAGGCCAATATAACTGGTGCCGCAGCCTTGAGGTCTTGCATTTCTTCTCGGAAAGTCTTTACATTCTTTTCAATGATCTCTGGATGGGTCTTCAAATATTTCATTACATTCTTTGAATCTACGTCTTCGAGGAACTTTATGATGTCGGTCATGTAAGCTCCGTAATACGCCGAACCTTTAAAGGCATATCGAATCTTGAAATCATTCGCTCTGGGGTCGGGATCATGGAAATTAATAAATGGTTCAGAAACTGGTCTAGAAATATTCAATCCAACCATGACGACATCGTTCCGTAGCAAGCTCAATACACTGTCGTCTTGAAACTGACTGACATCCCCCATGTTTGATTTTGGCTTTTCTGACGCATCAGCCCACACAGCCCAACTGGCATAGCTACCGTGCTTTTGTTTGATGTTTTCAAACTGTTGAATGTCGATCATCGGATTGGCTAATTCTAGGTGGACTGCCGCGTGGGCGTCTATGCCACATCGAAACCGATCTGCCATAATTTCCCCATGTGCGGACGCTACCGACTTTCGCGGAGAAAGCAGATTATCGAGGAGCACTTCGACAGCGTCTCGGGAGATGAAGACTGGAGTCCTCGCTACAACATCGCCCCGACCCAGCCGATCCCCGTCATCCGCCAGAATCCGAAGGAGCCCGTCCGGGAATTGTCGCTGATGCGATGGGGACTCATTCCGTCTTGGGCGAAAGATTCGTCTGTCGCCGCCCAGATGATTAACGCAAGATCGGAAACGGCAGCCACGAAGCCCGCGTTCCGCGATGCGTTGAAATCCCGCAGGTGCCTGATTCCCGCAGACGGGTTCTACGAGTGGGCGAAGACGGGGAAAGCCAAGCAGCCCTACTGCTTTGAAGTCAACGAAGGGGAGTTGTTCGCGTTCGCAGGACTGTGGGATCGCTGGAAAGACCCGAGTGGCAACTGGGTCAAGACCTGCTCGATTCTGACCACGACCCCAAACGCTGTGACCTCGCCCGTCCACGACCGAATGCCAGTCATCCTTGATCCAGACAGCTACGACCTATGGCTTGATCCGGGGATGAGGATGTGAGCTGCGGCGTCCGATCTGCTGAAGCCCTACGATGCTCGGCTGATGCGGTGCTATCCCATCAGCACGCGGATCAATCACGTGGCGAACGACGACGAAGAGTGCTCCGCACCCGTGGAACTCGCCCAGATTCAGCCGCCACTCTTCTCGTAACGAGGTTTCTGGCGCAACGGCATCACCCGTTGCCGCTATGGGTGCGCCCCGATAACGACGGTTATTAAATCTGGGTCTAGGCCCGGTGATACCCATGGGGCGCTTTTGTCTTGGAATCCCCGGTTAACCATTGATTTGGAAAAATCTGGGTCAACGAGACTCGGCATCTTGTTTGGTGAGGGAGGAAGGGCCTTGGAAAGTCCATGTCCCAAGATCATAGCCGCTTCCATTGTTCTTCTTGAAGCGCGTTTACTGACAAGCACCCCGACTCCTTGGCCTAGTCCTTTGGCCGCACCGCACGAGCCAGCAAAGTTAAGAATTGCAGGGACTTCCTTCCATTTGGCCCCGACGACGCCTGAGACTGTATCTGGACCCAAGATATTTGCAATAACTCCCCAAGCGTCTAATGTTTCTTGATCCACTGTGCCCTGTTGTCCGCAGAAAAAAAACCCCACCCGTTGTCCTGCTAAAGACGCTAATTTACTTGCGGTTTTGGCGCAACCTTAACCAGCAGTTTTGCTCGCGGGCCTTGTTCGGCAATGTTTCTTTTGAGGGCGTCCAGTTGTGTTGAAGCGCTTTCCATGCGAAGCGTGAGTGCATCGAACTGCTTCGATACGGCGTCCAGCTTTTGCTTCACCTCATTCGCGGACGCTTTGGCGCGATCCGCTGCCGATGCTGCATTCTCTGCCGATGTCTTGGCATCTCCAGCTCTTTAGTTAGGGAAGCTACTTCGATCTGGGTTTCGCGTATCCCAAGTAAATCTCCCGTCAGTCCCAATATCAGAACCATCGCCGAAATCTTCCCAATTCTCTTTTCTGGCGGACTCCGGTTTAATCCACTCGGTTAATTCGGTGATCGTTTCTCCAACTACTCCAATCAAGACCACGAAGGCCGATCCGTATGACCACAACGCGCCAGAGGAAAGAGACGCGAGCCAAGACCAAAGCGACACTAGCCAGAGCGAAAAAATGGGCATATGGCGTACAAAAACGTACGCACCTTTTTCTAGATTCACCTTCCGCGACCTTGGCATGGAGCTAGCCAACGTCCGCGTTCGGCTCATCCCAAGATTGCGTGTAGCGGCTCCCTAAGTTAATCGTCGCATCGTACTTCTCTGGGTCATTC
>CAWDOH010000008.1:0-85337 GCA_963803725.1 Bryobacterales bacterium
AGACGGGCGTCCCTCATGCCGCCAGAGGCAGCTCGATCCGCACCCTCAGCCCCGGCGCCGCGTTCTCCGCCCACACGTTGCCGTGGTGTAGACTGACGGCGCGCTTGGTGATGGCCAGCCCAAGCCCTGCCCCGCCGGTCGCGGTGTCGCGCGAATCGTCCACCCGGAAGAAGGTGTGGAAGATCTTGCCAAGCGCCCAATCGGGCACGCCGGGTCCATAATCGCGTACCGCGATCCGCACCGTGTTGCAGGCCTTCTCCAGGCTCACCTCCACCTGCGATCCCTGCGGCGTGTAGCGGATGGAATTGCGCAGCACGTTCTCAATCGCCCGCCGCAGAAGCTCCTCGTCGCCGAGCAAAGTGATCGGGTCGCCGGCCTTCATGGCGATGCCGCAGCCGCGTGCATCCGCCTCCAACCGGCAATCCTCCACCACCGAAGCCACCAGCTCGTCGATCCTTACCATCTCCGGCAGGTTCGAGGAAGGGTCGCCTTCGGCGCGCGTCATCTGTACCAGAGACCCCACCAGGTCGGTGAGCCGGCGGATTTCTTTCTTCATGCGGGCCACTGCCGAATCGCGATCCTCCGCCGTGCGCACCAGTTCCGCCGCAAAGCTCAGGCGCGCCAAAGGCGAGCGCAGCTCGTGCGAAATATCCTGTAGCAGCCGGCGCTCCGCCGCCACCAGCGTGCCGATGCGCTCCGCCATGCGGTCGAAAGCGCGGCCCAATTCGCCGATCTCGTCCTTGCGCGCAGAGTTCACCCGGACGCTCAAGTCGCCGGCCCCAAAGCGGTCCACGGTGCGCGCCACGCTGCGCAGCGGTGAGGCGATATTCAAAGCCAGAATCCAGCACACCAGAGCCACCGCCGCCAGAATCAGCAGGTAAAACGGAATGTAGCTGCTCAGATCGAGCGGCATGTAATTCAGCACGATCAGCCGGTATCGCCCGTCCCGGGAGCTTTGCACCACGGTGAAGCGGCCGCCAGCGTGATGCGGCACGCCCCATTTCCGGCCCACCGTGTTGAAGTAGGCCGAGCGGTCCTCGCCCGTCACCAGGTCCTTACCCTGCGCATCGGTCACGTAGCGGCGCCCCGCCAGGTAGCGATTCAAGTGGTCCATGTAAGCAGCCAATTGAGCCGGCCCGCCCTGCTCATAAGCGGCAGACGCATCTTCCAGCAGCATCGCATCCACCCGGCCGGGGTCCATCCCGCCGCCGCGCGCGTGCATCGACATGAAGACCGTCACCACTATGAAAGCCCCCAGCGAAAGCACCAGGGTCGCGAAGCACCACAGCAGGATTTTGGCGTAGACCGACCTCACGCTTCCTCCCCTTGCCCTGCCGCGAACAAATAGCCCACCCCGCGAATCGTGCGAATCGGCGAGCGGCCGGCCCCTTCCAGCTTCTTTCGCAGATGGCTGATGTGTACGTCGAGCGAACGCTCGTAGGGTGTCGACCGCCGCTGGTATAACGCCGCCGCCAGTTCGTCGCGCGATACCGTGCGGCCCGCGGAACGCACCAGAATCTCCAGGATGTCGAACTCGATGGCGGTGATCTCCAGATCGTTCTCCCCCAGCCAGGCCCGCCGCTTCTGCACGTCGACGCGCACACCGCCGGCTTCGAATACCTGCACTTCGGGCGTTTCCCGCCGGCCGGTCCGCCGCAGCACGGCCCGGATGCGCGCCAACAATTCTTCCGGCCCAAACGGTTTCGGCAAGTAATCGTCGGCGCCCGCGTTGAGTCCCGCCACGCGATCCATCTGGGCCGTGCGCGCGGTCAGCATGATCACCGGAGTGGTGCTGCGCTTGCGCAACTGCCGCAGCAACTCGAAGCCATCCAGAACCGGCAGCATCACATCCAGCAGAATCAGATCGAATTCGCCTTCCAGCGAACGCGCCAGGCCCGTGCGCCCGTCGTGCACCGCGTCGATCCGGAACCCCTGCTGCGAAAAGTAATCCTTCATCAACGAGCAGAGCTCCAGATCGTCCTCTACTAGCAGGATCGACTTCACCGCGCGGTTGGCGTCCGTGGCCGTCACAGAAGGTTTCCAGACTCCTTTGTAACGCAAACCGAAGTCCGCGGGGCGCGCCGCCGGTCCGCTTTTACAAAACTTAAGACGCGGTCTGGCACCGCCTGTCGTTTACTGGAAAAGATGAGAAAGTTGCTATCTGTACTCGGCGTGGCGGTGTGCGCGGCCCTGGTCTTCGCGCAGACGGCGTCGAAATCGTTTGTCGGCACGATCACCGGCTTCCGCCCTGAAACGGCCGAAGTGGAGATTAAGCCCGACAATGCTTCGGCGGTGGTTGCCAGGTTCACGCCGGATACGATTGCGCAGCGCGTCGCCCCGGGAGAAAAGATCTCAAAAAAGCGCAGACCATTCCGGTGACCGATGTGGCGGTGGGCGACCGCGTTCTGGCCACCCTCGAAGCCGGCTCCCTGAACTTGCGGCGCATCATCGACATGTCCTCCGGCGATATCGCCAGGCGCAACACTGCTGATCGTCTGGATTGGACGCGCCGGGGCGTCTCCGGTGTGGTGGCGGCCGAAAACGGCAGCGAGATCACTCTAAAAATGCGCACCATGACCGGCGAGGTCCAGGCCGTGGTTACGGTAACCGGCAAAACTTCGTTCAAACGGTACGCGCCCGATTCGGTGAAGTTTGCCGATGCGCGAGACAGCAAGCTGGAGGAAGTCGGCGTGGGCGACCAGTTGCGCGCCCGCGGGCAAAAAAGCGAGGACGGTCTGAAAGTCACTGCCGACGAAGTGGTTTTCGGGACCTTCCAGACCAGGGCCGGTTCGATAACCGCCGTGAACGCCGAGACCGGCGAAGTGACCGTCAAAGAGATGGCCTCCGGTAAGCCGCTGGTCGTGAAAGTGACCACCGATTCGCAGCTCAAGCAGATGCCCGATCTGTCCGCCATGATGGGCATGATGGGCCGCGGCGGCGCGCCGGGAAACGGGGCGCCCCCCAATGGGATGGCCGGAGGCGGGCCGCCCGGAGGCGGCCCCGGCGGTGCTCCCGGCCGCGGCGGCATGATGGATCTCGCGCAAATGCTGGAGCGCATGCCCGCCGCCAAACTCGACGAGTTGAAGCCCGGAGAGACCATCGTCGTCTCCAGCACCAAGGGCGCCAAAACCGATGAGATCACCGCCATCATGCTTCTGGCGAATGCTGACATGCTGATCCAAATGGCCACTATGAATTCCGGCCGCGGCGACCGCTCCGGCGCCGGCCGAGGAATGAGCGGCGCCGCCATGGGCGGCATGGGCGGCGGGATCGGAGATATGAGCGGCTTCGGCATGCCCAGCATTATTTTCTAGAACCGGCGGACGTTCGTCTGCCGTGGCAATTAAAGGAACCCGACAATGAAACGCACGCTACTTCTCTGCTTATTCCTCTTCTGTCTGGCAGCCGCCGGCCTTGCTCAAGCGCCCCCGGCGCCCAGCCTGCACGGTGTGGTCACCGACCCTTCGGGAGCGATCGTTCCCGGCGCCCTGGTGCAGGTGCGCGGCCCCGGCGGCGAGCAGCGCCAAACCACCAACGATTCCGGCCAATACGCATTCCCCTCGCTCGGCGCCGGCAAGTACCTGGTGCGCGTGATCGCCAAAGGCTTCAGCGTCACGGAGCGCCAGGATTTCGAAATCACGGCTCCCTCCACGTTCGACGTCCAGCTCACCATCAAAGCCGAAGCGCAGGTGGTGAACGTGGAGGACGAGGCCAATAAAGTCTCGGCCGACCCGGCCAATAACGGCGGCGCGCTGGTGCTGAAAGACAAGGACCTGGATACCCTGTCCGACGATCCCGACGAGCTTTCCCAGCAGTTGCAGGCCATGGCCGGCCCTGGCGCCGGACCCAGCGGCGGCTCCATCTACATCGACGGCTTCACTGGCGGCAATCTGCCCCCGAAATCGTCCATCCGCGAGATCCGCATCAACTCCAATCCCTTCTCGCCCGAATACGACCGCCCCGGTTTCGGGCGCATCGAAATCCTCACCAAGCCCGGCACCGACCAGATTCACGGCAACGCCTTCCTGCAATACAACAACGAGGATCTGAACTCCCGCAGCCCGCTGTTGGAGCAAGCCACCCGACCGCCGTATAAGCAGGATTTCTTCGGATTGAGCTTCACCGGCCCTCTCAAGAAGAACAAGGCCTCCTTCAGCTTCGACGGCAACTATCGCGGCACCACCGAGAACGCCTTCATACTGGCCACCGATCTGAACACCAGCCTGGTTCCCCAGACCATCAACCAGGCCGTGCTCACGCCCCTCACGTTCATGACCCTGTCGCCCCGCGTCGACTACTCCCTCACCCCCAACAACACCCTCACCGTGCGGTATCAGAACACCCGCATCACCTCCGACAACCAGGGCGTGGGCAGCTTCAACCTGTCCTCGCGCGGCTATAACACCGGCAGCACCGAAAACACCGTGCAGGTGACCGAAACGTCGCTTGTCAACACCCATTTTGTGAATGAGACGCGCTTCCAGTTCATGCGCTCCACTTCATCCATGACCGGCGGCAGCAACGATCCCGCACTGATTGTGGATGGCGCCTTCTCGGGCGGCGGGGCGCAGGTGGGCAATTCGGGAACTTCGGCCAACCACTGGGAGGTGACCAACACTTCCACCCTGACCCACGGCACCCACACCTTCAAATTCGGCGGCCGGCTCCGCCAGGGGTTCGACAGCAGCACCGCTATGAGCAATTTTGGCGGCACTTACACCTTCGTGGGCGGGCCGGGGCCGGACTCGACGCCAACAACCTGGCCATCCCTGGGACGTCGGTTGAGCTGACGGCCTTGCAGGTCTACCAGCGCACCCTGCTGTTCCAGCAGCAGGGCCTCAACGATGCGCAGATTCGCGCCCTGGGCGGCGGCGCTTACGAGTTCAGCATCGGGGCCGGAATCCCGATCACCTCGGTGAGCCTGACTGATATCGGCCTCTTCGCCAACGACGATTGGAGGGCCAAACCGAACCTCACTTTCAGCTATGGGCTGCGCTACGAAGCCCAAACCAACATCGGAGACTACGGCGATTACTCGCCGCGGCTGGGCCTCGCTTGGGGCCTCGACGGCAAGGGGAACAAGGCCGCCAAAACCATCCTGCGCTCCGGCTTCGGCATCTTCTACAACCGCGTTCCGGACTCGCTGCAACTGAATGCCATCCGCTTTAACGGCGTCACGCAGCAGTCTTACCTGATTTTCAATCCCAGCTTCTTCCCCGCCATTCCTTCCGTCTCGTCGCTGGCCAGCGGCCTCCAGCCGCAGCAGTTGCAGTATGTATCCAACGGGATAGAGGCTCCGCGCATCTACCAGGCCAGCGTCGGCGTGGACCGGCAGATCAACCAGTTCGCGCGGCTCAGCGTGAACTACATCACCAGCCGCGGCACGCACCTGCAGCTCTCGCGCGATATCAACGCCCCCATCGAGGGCGCCTATCCTTACGGCAGTCCCGGAGTCCGCATGTTGACCGAAGACACCGGCCTCAGCCGCACCAACCAGCTCACGGTAGTGCCCAACATCAATTACAAAGGACTGGTGTTGTTCGGCTTCTACGCCCTGTCCTACGGAAAATCCGACGCCGAAGGACAGCCCGCCAATCCTTATGACGTGCGCGCAGAATGGGGACCGTCGGCTTTCGGCGATGTCCGCCATCGCCTGGTGGTCGGCACCAGCATACCGCTGCCGTGGAGGTTCACCATCAACCCGTTCTTTCTGGCATCCAGCGGCACGCCGTACGATATCACTACCGGAAGAGACACCATCGGTGACGGCATCCTGAGCCAGCGGCCGGCGCTCATGAACCTGGCGGCCTCGGCGTGTACCGTCCAGGACTTGGTCTACGAGGCCGCGTTCGGCTGCTTCAATCTGGCTCCGGCGCCAGGCACGCCCACCATCGGATACAACTACGCCCGCGGCCCGGCCACCGCCACGCTCATGCTGCGTCTCTCGCGCAGTTGGGCCTTCGGCGGTAAGAACGAATCCAACGGCAATCCTCAAGGCATGATGGGTGGCGGCCCCGGCGGTGGTGGTCCCCCTCCCGGTGGCGGCGGTGGGCGCGGTCCTGGTGGCGGTGGCGGCCCAATGATGGGCGGCGGCCCTCCTCCCGGCATGTTCGGCGCAGCCAGCGGCCGGCGGTATACCCTGACCCTTTCCGTCAACGCCCTGAACGCCTTAAACCGTGCCAACTATGCACCGCCCAACGGCGACCTCTCGTCGCCGTACTTCGGCCAGTACACCAGCCTCGGCGGCGCTTTCGGCCCGATGGGCGGCCCCAGCACCTACAACCGCAAAATCGCCATCCAATTGCGCTTCGCCTTTTGAGGAAGTCACCCGCAACCAATTGATAACAAACGAATAACGAGAAACTAAAAACGTGCCGGTTAGGTCGCAGAAGATGAGCGACTTCCTTCCCCGTATGGACCCGCGGCACGCGGGCCCTTTGCTTCAAAGCGGGCGCGCGCGGTTTACTCCACGCGGAAGATTTCCAGGCGGGTGAGTTCGATTTCCGGAGAACCGGTGGTGCGAATCGCCGGCCCGCTGACTTCCAGGAGCGAGCCGCCGCGATAAGAAAATATCTGCTCCAACCGCGGGTCGAACACCCAGATATTGGGGATGCCCGCGGCTTCGTATTCGCGCAGTTTCTCGATGGTCTTCGACATGCGGTCATCCTCGGACAGGATTTCAATCGCCAGAAACGCGGCCTCCAGCAGGTATTTGGTCTTCGACGGACTGAGAACCACCGTGACATCGGGAATGCGGTAGCGCGTTTCGCGAGTCCGGGTGCGCAGTTCGGGGACTGCATAGATGTTGGGATACTTCCGGCCCAAGACGAATATGATGTTGCTCTGCACGACGCCGTGCAGCCACTCGCCGATATTTCGCTCCTCGAGCTCGCCGTCCACGTACTCCACGTCGGGATCGTAGGAGGTGCTCAGGTACTCCTCAAGCGAGACCAGCGTCTCAACCGGCATATCCTCAGGATAAGCGAATGACTGCGGCGGTTCAAACGGCAAGCCGAAATGCCCGGCTACAAACGCTGATCCAGAATGCGCCGGGTTCGGACAAAGCTTGGCAGGTGCCCGGCCAACGTCGCTGGCGTCAGCTTGCCCAGGATTTCAAACGAGCGCTTTCCTTTGGCATACTGATTCGAGCAGTTGCGAGTCGCGCGGGCCAGACGATCCTGTACATCGTCTCGGGTGCGGCTCTCCAAGTCGACCAGAGGCGGTAAAGCAGAGTTTTGCAACTTAGTTTTATAGTGCTCCTCCAGTGCGGCGCGGTCGGCGACGATCAGCGTTTCCATGCAGGTCGTCATGAACAACACCTGATCGTCGCTGGCTCCTGATGGCCGGTCCGAATCACCGCGGCGCTTGAGATGTTCCCACGTCGCTTCCCGGTCGGTCAAACAGATCTTCGCCAGCAAACATCTGCGGCGATTCGCCCGCAAACTTCCTCGGCAACCCGCTCGGACGTCCCATGCCGGCCGCGTTGGGGCGCTGGCCCGCCGCCTGCGCATTCCAGGCGAACCGCTCCACAGCAGTCTACAAATAGCTCCGCAAGCCCACCTGGCGGATCGGCAACGCGTCCAAGGCGCTCATGAGGAACCCGTGTGCCGATCTTTGGCGTCGTGGTTCTTTATGGAATTGTGGGCGAAGCTGGGGCGCTGGCTGCCGGCTTGAATCCCGGTACGGCCGCGTGCATATCATTTGGCTGTCCGCTGCCGGCTATCCGCCCACCGTGCCCACGACAATCAGCCCGATCGCCTGGTCCCCCACCTTCACTTCCAGTGTCCAGTCCGTATCCCCGTCCTTCACCACGGCGGGGAAGGCGGTTCCCGGCGGCGGCTCCACCGAAAATACGCAGGGGTGTGCCGTCCCGGTGGTCCGGCTGGCGGTCACCAGTTTGTCGAATGCTGGCATGGCGTTGGGGTCGGTGTCGTTGGCAATCGGCGTCAACAGGGCGAAGTCCCGTTGCGGCGCTACTCCCTGGTGGGCCCCATCTACCGGGTAGTTGCTATACCGCATGGTGTACAGGCCGGCCTTGAACGTTTGCCCCCGCCGGTCCGACCCTTCCGCCGGGAACCGGATAACGCCCAGTAGGGTGCCCTGTGCGAAGGGAAAAACAATCGCGGGGTCCGAGGGTTTGGTCGCCGCCGGAATGCTCTTGCGAAACCAGACTTCACACCACGGACCCTTGGGACCAGTCACCCGGTAGCCTTGTGCCGGAATCAGCGCCGCATACGCCGGGGGCAAACCCTGGGGTGCTGCGGTAATGGGCTCCAGTTTGTAATCCTGAGCCAACGCTACAAATGCACAGGTGAGGAAAAGCAAGGTCTTCTTCATGGTAGTGGAGGCGGCAATTCTTGGAGCGGGAGACGGGATTCGAACCCGCGACATCGACCTTGGCAAGGTCGCACTCTACCAGCTGAGTTACTCCCGCCCGTGGAAAATCCCATTGTCCGTCAGAACATTCGGACTGTCAAACGTTTACGAGATGCTATTGAAAACAAAGTGGTTATATTGTTGAGAGAATCACGTTGCGCTGTGCTATGCTACTTTTCGGTTGACCTGACGGAGGCTGGCAACCGATTGGCGGCTGATCCCAGATTGCGGCATTTGCTGCCCGCCAGTCTGAGCGCTGTAGAATCCCACAGAGTTGTGGATTTCGCTGTGGAAAACTCAGGCTCTACGTGTGCGCAATTATGAATATTTGGGATCAAATCCTGGAACACCTGCAGCTCAAACTGAGTCAGCAAACATTTGAAAACTGGTTGGCGAATACGTCCTTTCTGTATCTCGAAGAGGGCACCATCCACGTCTCGGTGCCCGACCGGGAAACCAGTGCCTGGCTGGAAGCCGAATTGGCGCTCCCCGTGCGGAACGCCTTAACCGATCTCCATCTCCCCGTCCAGCGCGTCTGTTACCAGGCTCAACCGCCCCGCGGCAGCCTCAACCGCGCTCACGCCGTCCTCGAACCGATGGTGTCGGCCTCGACCGTCGAAATGCCTTCCACGCTCCCCGCTCCGTCGGGGGTTCCCTCCAGTCCGGATGCTGAGTCCGCCGCCAGTTCCCTGAACCCTAAGTTCAGTTTCGAGACTTTCGTGGTCGGCTCGTGCAACCGCTTCGCCCACGCCGCCGCGCGCTCGGTGGCCGATCATCCCGCCCGCAGCTACAACCCCCTCTTCCTCTACGGCGGTGTCGGGATGGGCAAAACCCATCTCATGCATGCCATCGGGCGGGAGTTGATGGACCGCTACGCCACCTTGCGGATCATCTACACCTCCAGCGAGAAGTTCATGAACGAGATGATCTCGTGCATCCGCACCGAGCGTATGCAGCAGTTCCACCAGCGGTACCGGGCGGCCGATGTGCTGCTTATCGACGATATCCAGTTGCTCGGCAACAAGGAGCGCACGCAGGAAGAATTCTTCCATACTTTCAATGAGTTGCATGACCACCAGAAGCAGATCGTGATCTCTTCCGATGCCCATCCGAAGGAGATTCCCGGCTTGCTCGAGCGCCTTCGCTCGCGCTTTGAATGGGGTCTCCTGGCCGATATTCAGCCCCCCGATCTCGAAACCAAAATGGCCATTCTGGACAAGAAGGCCGAAGCCGAGGGCGTCACCCTCCCGGATGACGTTCGCATCTTCATCGCCTCCAAAACCAAGTCCAACGTCCGCGAGCTGGAAGGTGCGCTCATCAAGCTGGTGGCCTACTCGTCGCTCACCGGCGCGCCCATCCACCTCGGAATGGCGCAGCAGATCCTCAAGAACCTGCTGCACGGGCAGCGACCCCAAAATCTCCATCGATGCCATCCAGAAAGCGGTGGCCGAGCGCATGGGCATCAAGCAATCCCAGCTCAAGGAAAAGAGCAACACCCGGAAGGTGGTGTACCCTCGCCAGGTAGCCATGTATCCTGGTCAAGGAGCTTACCGACG
Organism: Bryobacterales bacterium; assembly: GCA_963803725.1. Classification (GTDB taxonomy): domain Bacteria; phylum Acidobacteriota; class Terriglobia; order Bryobacterales; family Bryobacteraceae; genus JOPF133. The sequence goes on from CAWDOH010000008.1 coordinate 9,933, forward strand.
CTTCGCTTCCCGAAATCGGACGTGCCTTCGGCGGCAAGCACCACACCACCGTCATGCACTCTATAAACAAAATCGAGAAGGATCGTCACCATGATCCGGAATTAAACAGGCTCATCCACAGTCTAATGGACTCATTACAATGAACTTATCTATGTTTTCCACAGATGGGCCTGAAATCCGGCGGCGCAAATTGTGCAAAACCGCCTGCGCGGGCCCGTTTTTGCTTCTTGCACCACCCCCTTTTCCTCAACTGGGAGTAGCCAAAAGTGGTTGAGTTTAGTATAATTTAGGTAGCCTTCAACATTTGCACAGGCCCGATGAATACGGTTCTTAAAAGTATTCTGTATATAAGACCCTGAGAAGTAGTAGGAGCGACGCCCCGATGGAATTCACGGTCAGCAAGTCCGATCTGGTGCGAGAACTGAGTCTGTCGCAGGGTGTGGTGGAAAAGAAGACCACCATCCCCATCCTGTCCAATGTCCTGTTGGAGGCTGCCGGCGATCACATAGTGCTCACTGCCACTGACCTGGAACTGGGGATCCGCTGCACCTGCCCGGCCCGCGTCAAGAAAGAAGGCGCCGGCACCCTTCCCGCCCGCAAGCTGCTGGAGTACGTGCGGCTCCTGCCGGAGGGCGACGTGCAGATGAAGTTCCTGGAGAACCACTGGGCTAGCGATCACCTGCGGCCGCTCCCGCACGCGGATCGCCGGCATGTCGCGCGAGAGCTTTCCCGAATTGCCGCAAATGCCGCGAGCCGATCGCTGAGATGCCGGTGAAGATGCTGGCTTCCATGATCTCTCGGACGTCCTTCGCCATCTCCATGGAGGAATCGCGCTTTACGCTGAACGGCGCCCTGCTGCTGATGCGTCCCGACGCCCTCACGATGGTGGCTACCGATGGGCATCGTCTGGCATACGTCCAGGCCGGCGGTCCCGGCCTGGCCTCCGGTTCGCCTGTGGCGGTGGAATCGACGCCGGTGCAGATCGGCGAAATCTCGCAGGCCTTCCGCGCCCTGATTCCCAAGAAGGCCATGGCTCGAGATCATCAAGCTGGCCGAATGAGCCGAAAGCGATACGCCAAGCGCCGTATTCGCTGGCGACGACAACCACCTGTTCTTCCAGGTGGGACCGCGCCTGCTGATCACTCGCAAGCTTACCGGCAATTTTCCGGATTACGAACGTGTGCTGCCCAAGGACCACATCCACATCGCCAAGCTGCAGAAGGACGAAATCAAGTCCGCCATCGAGCGCGTGGCGCAGTTCGCCGACGAGCGCTCGCGCGCCATCCGGGTGCAGTTCTACGAACGGCGAAGTGAAGGTCTTTTCCTCGTCGGTGGAAACGCGGCGAGAGCGAGGAGAGCGTTACCAGCGAATATCAGGGGCCCGATCTGGAGATCGGCTTCAACGCCCAGTACCTGCTCGATTTTCTCCGCGCCATCCCGCAGGATCACGTGGCGTTCGAGCTGAAGGATCAGAAAAGCGCCGGCGAAATGCGGCCCTCGGGCGAAAGCATACCGGACCAATATCGCTACGTGGTGATGCCCATGAGAATTTGATAGTCGTAGTCAGACCCAACTATGCCAAACGAAGTCAATCCCGGTGACGAAGCCTGACTGTCTACGATTCCACGAGCATCAAAGTGCTGGAAGGCCTGGAAGCGGTCCGTCTGCGCCCCGCCATGTACATCGGCTCCACCGGTGAGATGGGCCTGCACCACCTGGTCTACGAGGTGGTCGACAATTCCGTGGACGAAGCCCTGGCCGGCTTCGCCACCGAAGTCTCCGTCATCATTCACGACGACAATTCCGTCACCGTCATCGACAACGGCCGCGGCATCCCGGTCGATATCCACGAAGAGGAAGGCGTATCGGCTGCGCAGGTGGTCATGACCAAGCTGCATGCCGGGGGCAAGTTCGATTCCAAAAGCTACAAGGTTTCAGGCGGCCTGCATGGCGTCGGCGTAAGCTGCGTCAACGCGCTTTCCGAACGTCTGGAGCTGGAGATCTGGCGCGATGGTTATACCTGGCAGCAGGAATACGCCTGCGGCCAGCCCCAAGGCGCCGCTGGTGAAAGTGGGCACGGCCCAGCCGCAAGACCGGCACCCGCGTTACCTTCAAGCCCGACATCACGATCATGGAAGCCACGGTGTTCAACTACGACACCCTGGCTACCCGTCTGCGCCAGTTGGCCTTCCTCAACAAGGGCCTCAAGATTACCCTGACCGACGAGCGCGTCGACCCGATCAAGACCAACGAGTTCCTGTACACCGGCGGCATCGCGGAATTCATCCGGCATCTGAACCGTGGCAAGACAGGTGCTGCACGAAAAGCCGATCTATTTCGAAGCCGAGCGCGAGCTTCCCAACGGCGGCGCCCTCGGCATGGAAGTCGCGCTGCAGTACAACGACGCCTACTCCGAAAATATCCTCAGCTTCGCCAACAACATCAACACCGTCGATGGCGGCACCCACCTGAAGGGCTTCTATTCGGCCCTCACCCGCACCATCAACGCCTTCGGCCAGTCGCAGGGCTTGTTCAAGGAGTCAGGAAAACCTCACTGGCGACGATGTCCGCGAAGGCCTCACCGCCGTCATCAGCGTCAAGGTCCCGCAGCCCCAGTTCGAAGGCCAGACCAAGGGCAAGCTGAACAGCGACATCGCCGGCTCCGATGACCCAGTTTGTCAACGAGAAGCTGGGCGAGTACTTCGACAAGAACGCCGCCGTGGGCCGCAAGATCGTCGGCAAGGCCATCGAGGCCGCCGCGCGCCCGCGAGGCCGCGCGCAAAGCCCGCGACCTGACGCGGCGCAAAGGCGCCCTGGAATCCGGCGGCATGCCGCACAAGCTGGCCGATTGCCAGGAGCGCGACCCCGAGCGCTGCGAGCTGTTCCTGGTGGAGGGCGAATCGGCCGGCGGCACCGCCAAGCAGGGCCGCGACCGCCGCTTCCAGGCGATTCTGCCGCTCAAGGGCAAAATCCTCAACGTGGAAAAGGCCCGCTACGACAAGATGCTGGGCCACGAGGAAATCCGCGCCATGATCACGGCCCTCGGCACGGGCATCGGCAAGGACGATTTCGACGTCACCAAGCTCCGCTACGGCAAGATCATCATCATGACCGATGCCGATGTGGATGGCTCGCACATCCGCACCCTGCTGCTGACCTTCTTTTTCCGCCACATGCACGAGCTGATCCTGCGCGAGCGCGTGTACATCGCCCAGCCGCCGCTCTACCGCATCAAGAAGGGCAAGAGCGAAAAGTACATCAAGGACGAGAAGGAATTCACCAAGGAGATCATGCGCCGGGCCACCGAGAACCTCCGCTTGGAAATCGATGCGCGTCGCCAGCGCGCAACGGCTCCGGCTCCAAGCTCTCCCTGGAGGGCACCGAGTTGCGCACCTTCCTCCTCAACCTGGACGAGTACGAGCAGATGTTCCACAAGGTGGAGCGCCGCCTGCGGGACGCCGCGCGTGGTGGAGGTGCTGGCCAATATCGACCTGCGCCTGGACCACAAATCCGAGTTCCAGGAAGAGGCCAACCTTAAGCCGGTTTTCGATGCGCTGGTGAAGCTGGACCTGAAGCCCGAGATGCGCCTCGACGAGGAGCACTCCTCCTACGCGGTGGTCTTCCACGACCGACCAACGCCGAGCGCTCCATCGGCCTGGCCCTGGCCGCGCAGCCCGAGTACCGCCGCTTCCGCGCGCTGGCCCGCAGCATTGCCAAGCTTCAACGACCCGCCGTTCGTGGTGGTGAAGGACGACCGGCGCGAATCCCAGCCCAACTGGGGCGAGCTGCTGGAGTACGTCAAGAACGAGGGCAAGAAGGACGCCTCCGTGCAGCGCTACAAGGGCCTGGGCGAAATGAACGCCGAGCAGCTTGCCGAAACCACCATGAACCCGGACAAGCGAACTCTGCTGCAGGTGCGCCTGGAAGACGCCGTGCAGAGCGAAGAGATCTTCTCCACGCTCATGGGCGAAGACGTGGAGAGCCGCCGCAAGTTCATCGAAGAAAACGCGCTGGACGTGAAGAATCTGGACGTGTAGTACAATCCAGTCATGTCAGTCGGGACGCTGGTCTCGGTCGAAGAATACCTGAACACTTCATACGATCCCGATGTGGAGTACGTGGATGGTGTTCTCGTGGAGCGCAACGTGGGAGACTGGCTGCATTCTCTTGTTCAAAGCAACATCATCTTCGCGTTGCGGCGGAAGTATCCGCAAATCTACGTCATGCCGGAGTTGCGTTCCCGTACCACTGCCACGCGTTTCCGACTGCCCGATGTGGCCGTTCTTCTCGCTCCTCCCCAAACCGAGTACCTGCTCGCCGCCGCCTTCGTCGCCATTGAGATCCTCTCCAAAGACGACCGCATGACCGAGGTCATCGAAAAGCTCCAGGAATACGCCGCCAAGGGCACGCCGCACATCTGGATCGTCGATCCCCGCTTGCGCCAGATGTTCTCCTTCCAACAGAACTGCCTGGCTGAGGTGGAAGGCAGCCTGCTCACCGCGAACCCGCGCCTGGAACTCACCCGCGACGAAGTCTTCGCGGCGTAACCGTCCCTATCCCTCCGCCCCGGTCGCCGTCCAACCACCATGCTCGGCTCTTTTCTCCGCGACCTGCGCTACGCGGCCCGCACTCTGGCCCGTAATCCCGGCTTTGCCTGCGTCTCCATTCTGGCCCTGGCCCTCGGAATCGGCGCCAACAGCGCCATCTTCACGGTGGTCAATGCGGTCCTGCTGCGGCCGCTCCCGTTAACCAGCCCCGACCGCCTGGTGCGCGTCCGCGAGCGCGACCTGCCCGGCGGATTCCCGGTCTTCTCGCTCTCGCCCGGGAACTATCTCGATTTCCGCGACCATAACCATACCCTCAGTGGTTTCGCGGTTTTCACCGGCGGCAGCGTGAACCTGGCCACCGAAGGCGCCGAGCCCGAGCGCATCATTGGCTCCCGCGTCACCACCGATTTCTTCGATGTACTTGGCCGCCGGCCCTTCCTCGGCCGCAACTTCACCGCGCAGGAGGGCCAGCTCGGTAACCAGCATGTGGCCATCCTCAGCTACGGCCTGTGGCAGCGCCGCTTTGGCGGCAGCCGCGCCGTCCTGGGCCGCACCGTCTCGCTCTCGGATGACCTGTACACCATCGTCGGCGTCATGCCCACTGATTTCGCCTTCCCCGCGCGCTCGGAAATCTGGACCCCACTGGCCATGAATCTCCAGAATTGGCAGCAGCGCGGCGGCCACTACCTCCAGGGCGTGGCCCGCCTGCGCCCCGGCGTCACCGCGGCCTCCGTCGCGAACGACCTCAACGTGATCGCCGCCCGTGCCGCGGCCGCCTTTCCAGGCTCCAATGCCGGCTGGGATACCACGATCATCGGCCTGCAGGAGTCCATCACCGGCAACATCCGGCCGGCTATGCTGACCATCGCCGCGGCCGTCGGTTTCGTCCTCCTGATCGCCTGCGTGAACGTGGCCAACCTGCTGTTGTCCCGATCCTCCGTGCGCCGCCGGGAGATGGGCATTCGCAGCTCCCTGGGCGCCGGCCGCGCGCGGCTGGTCCGCCAGCTTCTCACAGAAAGCCTGTTGCTGGCATCGATCGGCGCCGCGTGCGGCATCGGGCTGGCCTGGGTGGGCGCCCGCGCGCTGGTGCGCCTTAGCCCCACCTTCCTGCCGCGCGCCAAGGAGATCTCCCTCGATGCGCGCGTGCTCTGCTTCACCATGGCCGTTGCCCTCCTCACCGGGATCCTGTTCGGCCTGGCACCGGCCATCCAGGTGGCCCGCGCCGATCTGGCGGCGGCCCTGCGCGAGGGCGGCCGCGGTAACGCCATCGGCTTCCGCCGCAACCGCCTGCGCAGCGTGCTGGTCGCGGGCGAGGTGGCGCTGGCGCTCGTATTGCTCTCCGCCGCCGGCCTGTTGATGCGCAGCTTCTACCGCGTCGAATCCGTCGATCCCGGATTCGACCCCCACAACGTCCTCAGCTTCCGCACCAACCTGCCGTCCGCGAAATACAAGGGCGACGCGCCCGTAGCCGCCTTCTACGCCAGCGCTCTCGACCGCATCCGCGTTCTTCCCGGCGTCACCGCGGCCGGCGCCGGCCAAATTTTCCCGCTGTCGGGCGACGATTACATCCTCACGTTCACGCAAATCGGCAAACCCCCGGTGCCTGCCGGCAATGAACCGAGCGCCGCCTACTATGCCATCAGCCCCGGCTATTTCGCGGCGTTGCGCATCCCGCTCCTGCGCGGCCGCGACTTCACCTCCCGGGACATCGCCAAAGCCCCAGGCGTCGCTATCATCAGCGAAGGCATGGCGCGCAAGTATTACCCCAACGAAGACCCCTTGGGCCAGCGCATCCAAATGGGCAACGGGCTACCGGCAGCCGAAATCGTGGGTATTGCCGGCGACGTCCGAGACCAGGAGCTGGAATCCAAGGGCCGCGTGGCGGTCTACTATCCCACCGCCCAGGACCCGTTCGGCACCATGTATTTTGGCGTGCGCACCGCCGGTGACCCGGCCGCCTTAATCGCTCCCATTCGCACCATCATCCACCAGCTCGACCCCGAGCTTCCCCTCGATGCGGTCGGCACCGTCGAAGGTCTTCTCGAAACCTCCTTGTCGCAGCGCCGCTTCGCCATGCTGCTGATGGCCATCTTCGCCGGCGTGGCGCTGGCGCTCTCCATGATCGGCATTTACGGTGTGATCTCTTACAGCGTCACCCAGGCCACCCAGGAAATCGGGATTCGCATGGCCCTGGGCGCCCGCCGCTCCCACGTGCTGCGCATGGTCTTCTCGTACGCGGGCCTGCTGGTCGCTTCCGGAATCGTGGTCGGTATTGCGGCGGCGGTGGCGGCGGGCCGTCTGCTGGCGTCGCAGCTCTTCGAAGTCCGCCCCACCGACCCGGCCACCTACGCCGCGGTCGCCGTGCTGCTCATGGCCACGGCGATCGCCGCCTGCGCCATCCCCGCTCTGCGCGCCATGCGGGTCGATCCGCTGGTGGCGCTGCGGAGCGAATAGCGCCGGCTCACGCTGCGCCCTTCAATACCAGATCGAGCCGCGCCGCGAACGCCCGCGGGCGGAGCACATTGCCGGTGTGCCCGCCGGGAAAGACGGCCATCGGCGTTCCCAGCGCCTCCGCCAGCGCAGCCGCGGCGCGATGCGGCCACGCGCGCGAAGAACTGTCGCCGGCCGCCGCCACAATGCGTGCCCCGCCCGCGCGCAGCGCCTCCAGATCCAGGCGGTACGCATGCGCGGCCGGGGCATCGTGCTGTAAGAGGAACGCCATGTCGGCCGCTCGCCGCGCGGCCTCCTGCGGATCGGCCATCATCTGTGGCAGGCGGACGTCCTCCTCGCGGTCGTTGAAGTCTACCCCGCTCGCCGCCAGCATTATCTTCATGGCCGCCGGCAAGCCTTCCGCGCGCCACGTTTGCTGCCACTCGACGTGGCTGCGTTCGGCCGCCGTGCGATCGTCCTCCGGCAATAATTGCGAAAGCGGAGGCTCATGCGCCACCAGAACCCGCACCGCTTCCGGATGCCGCGCCGCCAGATCCAATCCGATCAGCGCTCCCATGCTGCTGCCGAAAACCAGCGCCGGCTCCGATGCTACAGCCTGCAGCAGCCGGTGCGCGTCGTCACCGTGAACCGTAAGTTCCAGGCTCTCCACCGGAAGCTCCGTACGGCTTCTGGAAAGACCCCGCCGGTCGTAGGTGAGCACCGTGTAGCGATCCTCCAGCAAGCCGGCCAACCCTTCGGAAGCATCCGCGTTGCCCGCTCCTCCCGGCAGGATGAGCAGGAGGGGGCCGGCGCCCCGCAGTTTGTAGTACAGGCTGCCGCCCGGTACATTCAGAAATCCATTCGGTGTGTCTGTCATATCAGGTTACCTGATATAAAGCTACCTGATATGATAAGCCCGTGTCAAGCGACCGTAAGCCCCAAACGCTCAAACCGCTCACCTGGCTGCTCAAGCACGTGCGCAACGCGCTCCACCACGCCATCGAGGAGGCCTTGCGGCCCCTGGGTCTCACCGAGGCGCAGTCCGCGCTGCTGATGGAATTGGCCTACGGAACTGGCCTTTCGAACGCGGCCCTGGCGCGCGCCAGCTTCGTCACGCCGCAGAGTATGGTGCAGTTGCTGCAATCGCTTGAAGAGCGGGGGCTGATCGTCCGCGTCCGCCATCCCGAAGGTGGCCGTGCCATGCCCGCCGAGCTGACGCCCGAAGGACGCCGGCACCTCTTTCAGGTCCACCTCGTCATGCACCAGGTCGAGGAGAATCTGCTGGGGGCGCTCAGCCCCGACGAGCGCAATCGCCTGCGCAAACTGCTGGAGCGCTGCCTGGCCTCGCTGCGTCCGGACCCGGAACGCCCGTGAACCCCTCTGGACCGCCGCGTGCTGCGCCTTTACAACTCGGCCAGCGCCCGGTGTACCAGATGAATGCTGATGGCGCCCTCGCCGACCGCCGAAGCCACGCGCTTCACATTGCCCGCGCGCACATCGCCCACCGCGAATACGCCGGGCAGGCTGGTTTCCAGCATCATGCGGACGGCGCGCCAGCGGCCATGGCGGGTTGCCGCCTGCCACCGCGTCGTCCAGATCGCGGCCGGTCAGGATGAAGCCCTTGTCGTCCATCGCCACGCAGCCCCGCAGCCACTCGGTTCGCGGCGACGCTCCGGTCATGACGAATACGTGCTGGACGGCGTGCGTCGAGTTTTCGCCGGTCTTCTTGTCCTGCCACACCACGCGCTCCAGGCGCGTGCCGCCTTCGAGCGCCGATGATCTCGGTATTCAGGTGCAGCTCAATCCGCGGATTCTCCGTCAGCCGCTGGATCAGGTATCGCGACATGGTGCTCGACAACTCCGCTCGCCCGCACCAGCATGTGCACCTTGCTGGCGGTTTGCGAAAGGAAGACCGCGGCCTGCCCGGCGGAGTTTCCCCCGCCCACCACGGCAACCTCTACCTTCTCGCACAACTGCGACTCGATGTAAGTCGCGCCGTAGTAGATACCCTGCCCTTCGAACTTCTCCAGATTTTCAAGCGCGGCTTGTTGTATTGCGCCCCCGTGGCGATCACGATGGCGCGCGCGGCCACGCGTCTCGCCGCTGTCGAGCACCACCTCGTAACGCGGCGCCGCCGCAATTGAGCCGCACCACGCTGCGCGCGATCATCATATCGGCGCCGAATTTCTGCGCCTGCGTGGTGGCGCGCGCCGCCAGCTCCTGCCCGGAAACGCCGGTCGGGAACCCCAGGTAGTTTTCGATCTTGGAACTCGACCCCGCCTGTCCGCCCGGAGCGCTGGTCTCGATCATCAGCACATCCAGCCCCTCCGACGCCGCGTACACCGCCGCCGCCAGACCCGCCGGCCCCGCGCCCACGATGATCAGATCGCGCACGTGCGTGCTATCGATGCTGACGTTGAACCCCAGGCAATTGGCCAATTCCTGTATCGACGGGCTGCGCAGCACATTGCGGTCGTTGCAGATCACCACCGGCACATCCGACAGTTTAACCTGGAAGCGGTCGAGCAGATCCTGCGAAGTCTGGTCCACGTCCAGGTCGATGTAGGTGAACGGATGCCCGTTGCGGCTGAGAAACTCGCGCAGCTCCAGGGTCTGCGCGGAGTGCCGCGACCCCATCAGGATGACGTTCCCGAAGCCCGCCCGGATCAGCTCCAGCCGGCGCAGGATGAAGGCGCGCAGCAGGATCTCGCTCAGCTCGGCGTCGCTGCGCCACCAGCGTGCGCAGCGCCTCGCCGCTCAGCTCCAGAAACTCGCCGGGCATCGTCACCCGTCCCAGCGCCAGACTGCGCTGGCCGGTGATCATGGTGATTTCGCCGGTGAATTCGCCGGGGCCGTGCGTGGTCACCGGCCGCTCGGTGCCGTCCATACCAGGCTGCACGATCTCCATTTCGCCCGAAAGCAGCACGAAGAACGGAATGCCGGTGTCGTTGGGCTTGAACAGAACCTCGCCTTTCTGGACCTCGCGCAAACGGCCGCAGGAGCGGATCCGGTCGATCTGTGCGGGCGTCAGAATCGGAAACAGTTGGGTGCTGCCGTCTAGCGCACTGCGGATGAGCGGAGTAGACATAATCTATTTTCGCATCCCGCGCAAGGGCAGCCGCCGCCTCAAGGCAGGTAAATCGTCCGCCCCGTCACCTTGTCCCGGTGTCAGATTTGAAAAGTGTTTCATAGCCGCCTTGATAAGATAAGGTTGCCGCGTCGGTCCGTTCCGGAGGGTCCGTGAACTTATTCCGTTGGCTTCTTCTTGCGGCCGCAGTAGTGCGAACCGGCCTGCCGGCCAATCTTGCCGTTGCCACCTATTTGAAAGACGGTTTCACCCCTACCGCTATCGCTTCCGATACGCAGGGAGACATTTACCTGGCGGGCAGCGCGGTTACTGACGCGGCCGCGCAAACCACCGGCGCCGTGGTCGCCAGAATCGATCCGAAAGCCACTCAATATCTCTATCTCACCTACCTGGATAGCGCCGCCGCCGACCAGGTGTCGGCCATCGTGGTGGACGCCGCCGGCAACGCCTATGTCGCCGGCTCGACTACCAACGCGAATTTCCCGGCCGTCGGAGGCGGCACGCTGGGCACTCCCCCGGCCAGCGCCACCGACTCCCGGTCGTTCGTCACCAAGCTGAATCCCGATGGCGCAGTCGTGTTCTCGGTGCTCATCGGCGGCAGCACCATGTCCACGGCGAGCGGCATCGCGCTCACGCCGCAAGGCCAGATTCTGGTCAGTGGCATCGCCGGTTCCAGCGGATTTCCCGCCACTGCCGGAGCCTACAGCGTCTCCGATTCCACCAACCAGTGGTTCCTGATGGAGCTGGACCCCACCGCGAGCAAGATGATTTTCTCCGCCACCGGCATTGGCGGCAGTTCCCTCGTGCTGGATTCGGTCGGCAACATTTACATGGCGGGCAGCAGCATCGGCACCACTTACCCCACCACGCCCAGCGCCTATCAGACCACCTTCGTACAGGGTTCCTACTGCTTTGGCCTGTGCCAGATCAGCTTTCAGGGCGGACTGCAACACGTCACCAAGGTCGACCCGGCTGCCTCCAAGCTGATCTACTCAACCGGCCTGAATAACACCGCGGGCCTCGCCGGATCGACCACCAACACCGGCCTGGCAGTCGATTCCGCCGGCGATGCCTACGTGACCGGCACGCTGTTCCAGGCGCAGTATCCTTTCACCGTGGCGCCGCCCTCGGTCACACCGGCCAGCAGCTACGGGACCTATCTCACCAAGCTCGACCCGGCGGGCGCCAGCGTGCTCTATTCCCTCCCCATCGGCGGCGGCGGCGTGCAACTGGATTCCTCCGGAGCGCTGTACGTGGGCGGCGTGATCTCCGGCCTCAACCTCTTGCTAACGGCCACGCAGGTTACGCTTCCGCCCGTATTCTCCTGGATCCCGCAGTTATGTGCGCCCAATAACGTCACGGCGATTCAGGAGGCCTATGTCATGAAGCTCGAACCCGCCACCGGCAACGCGCAGGATGGCCAGTGGATCGATGGCTCAGGCGCCGGCGCGGTGGGAATTACGCTGGCTGGCAGCCAAGTGTGGATTACCGGAACGACTCCGGCTTCCGATGTGCCGTTCACGCCCGGAGTTCTGGCGCCCGCCAACCTGGGTCCGGGGTTTCTCGAAGGCGCCTATCTCGCCGCGGCCGATTTTTCCACCGGCGTCAACACCGGGCCGGCGATTGCGTGCGTGCTCGATTCCGGCAACCTCACCCACGTGCGCAGCATCACGTCGTTTCAATTGATCTCGATTTTCGGCGCCAACCTCGGACCCACCACGGGCGTCACAGCGCCAAATGGAACCGCTGCCTCGCTCGGCGGCGTATCTGCCGCGTTCCTCAGCAACGGCGGACAGATCCTTCCAGCGCAGTTGCTTTACGTTTCCTCATCCCAAATCAACCTGGAGGTTCCGTCCCCTTCGCTCGCCGGGGGCGTCCCCGCGCCCACCTCCATGGTGCTGGCGGTAACCGTGAACGGCAAGCTCCTCGAGCGGCAGTTTCCCTTCACAAGTTCTAACCTGAACGTGTTCGCCAATCTTTCCTCGAACAGTATCACCTGCCCCGCCATCGGCTACCCGGTGGCGGGCGCTCAGCCCCTGGCGATGAATGCGGACGGCTCGCTGAACTCCTGTGCCCATCCCGCTCATTACGGCTCCACGGTGTCGTTTTTTCTGCACGGCATCGGCGGCTTCGCGAATCCGTTTACCTCGCAGCCGTTTTCGGGTTTGCTGAACTTGCAGGCTACCGTCGGCTCCTGCTCGGCCGCGGTCACCAACACGTCGCTGATCGACGATTTCGTGTATCAGGTACAAGTGGCCCTGCCCACGGCGCTCGATCCTTGCGATGCGGATTACAGCAACGGCACAGGTGAGAATTACTTTCCGGTGACCTTCAGCTATAACGATTTGCCCGTGGGACCGCTGATGGTGCCGGGGGATCTCGCCGGCCCGCTCACCAGCTTCGCCGCGCCCGGACAACCGATGGCGCTGATCGTGTGGGTGGCACCGTAGCGCCTTAGCGCGCCTAAAAAATGCGCCGCCCGATTACATTGCGGCGGATGGCGTGGTAAATGAACAGGAAGACTACCGCCCCAATTATCGCCACGGTAATGCTGTACAGATTGAGCCGCGTCACGCCGGCCCAGCCCGCCAGGTGCGCCAGCCAACCGCCGACTACGGCGCCAACAATGCCCAGCAGCACATCCAGAACCATGCCTTCGCCACGGTGATTCACCAGGTGGCTGGCAATAAACCCCGCGAGCAGCCCCAAAATAATCCAAGCAAACAGCGACATAGAAACCTCCACGTTCCGCGTCTTGTGCAACGCAGTAGTAGGAGCAAGTTTTGTACCAACGGCGCTGGTGCTTCCCCGCACGCTTGCGGCGCTCCGATCGGAGCCACGACCGTCAGGGAGGGGTGCCACACGTAGCGGCCTCGCGGCCGTGCCGCCCGCTGGTGGCCATGGCGGATCACCCGGGCGCGTAGGGCACTCGTTGTGCACGGGTCACACCTTCCAGCACTGCCACCGATCCGAGCCACGACCGTCAGGGAGTGGTGCCACACGTAGCGGCCTCGTGGCCGCGCCGTCCGCTGGTGGCCGTGGCGGATCGCCTCGGCGCTTAGGGCACTCGTTGTGCACGGCCACACCTTCCACCACTGCCACCGATCCGAGCCACGACCGCCAGGGAGTGGTGCCACACGTAGCGGCCTCGCGGCCGTGCCGCCCGCCTGGTGGCCATGGCGGATCACCCCGGCGCGTAGGGCCCTCGTTGTGCACGGGCCACACCTTCCACCACTGCCACCGATCGGAGCCACGTCCGTCAGGGAGTGGTGCAACATGTAGCGGCCTCGCGGCCGGCGCCGTCCGCTGGTGGCCGTGGCGGATCACCTCGGCGCGTAGGGCCCTCGTTGTGCACGGGCCACACCTTCCACCACTGCCACCGATCCGAGCCACGACCGCCAGGGAGTGGTGCCGGCCCCGCCCTCTGGTCCCACCCCTACCGGTCCGCCGCTGCCTCCTGATAAATCTCCAGCACTTGCCGCGCGGTGCGCTCCCAACTGAAGCGCGCGGCCTGCTCGTGGCCCCGGCGGACCAATTCCACGCGCAGGGTCTCGTCCAGCAGCACATCGCGAATACCGCGGGCGATATCAAACACGTTGTCCGGTTTCACCAGCACGGCCGCATCGCCCACCACTTCCGGCAGCGAACTCACATTCGAAGTCACCACCGGCGTGCCGCAGGCCATGGCCTCCAGCGGCGGCAGACCGAAGCCTTCGTGCTGCGAGGGAAACACGAATGCCGCGGCGGAAACATAAAAGCAGCGCAGCGTATCGAACGGCACGAAGCCCAGAAACCGCACCACCTGCTCAACCCGGCTCTTGATCACCGCCTGCCGCACGGCGGGATACTGCGAAATGGTATCGCCGATGATCACCAGCCGCAGGTCTTTGTACACCGGATGGTCCGCAAGCTGCGAGCGCGCCACGGCGAAGGCTTCCACCAGCCGCGGTATGTTCTTGTGGCGGCGGATGGGGCCGGCATACAGCAGAAACGGGTAGTTGATCTGGTAGCGTTCCAGAATGCGCCGGTGCTCTTCGGAAGCGCTCTGCGATTCCGCCGCGACGAACCCCGGGTCTGGCGCATTATAGACCCGCCGGATGCGGCTGGGCGGCACGCCCATGAACCGCTCCACATCGCGCTTGGTAGCCTCGGAAACCGCGATCACGCGGCTTGCCCGCACCAGGCCGCGCCGGAAGCGGTAACGGCGCAAGCGCATTCGCATGCCGGTGGGCTCTTCGTAGAAAAGGTTGGCCATATCGTGAATGGTCACCACGTACGGCCGCACCATGAACATCGGCACGCGGTTCAGCGGAACATGCACCAGGTCGGGCGCGAGCGTTCGCAGGTACATGGGGAAGGCCACATGGTCCAGCAGGTCGTGATCGTTCCGCGCGTAAATCGCGGAATGGAAATTCACCGGCAGCCCGGCCAGCGTGCGTGCTTCCGCCGGTCCGCTCACCAGGGTGTACTGGTTCACCGTATCGATGCCGCCCAGCGCATGGACCAGGCTTCGGATGTGCGTGCCGATTCCGAAGTCCCGGATGCGCCGGGCGTCGATAACGATGTGCAGCGGCATCTACGCGCGAACCGGATCGAGCTTCCAGTGGTACAGAGGGAAACGTGTGGTAAGCGCGGCCACGCGCGCCGCCACGCCGGCAATCGCAGCTTCGTCGTGGACGTGCTCCAGCACCTGGGCGATCAGCTCGCCCACCTCGCGCATCTCGGCCTCGCCGAATCCGCGGGTAGTCACCGCCGGCGACCCCAGCCGGATGCCGCTGGGGTTGAGCGGCGGATTGGTATCGAAGGGGATGGCGTTCTTGTTGACCGTGATGCGCGCGCGGTCCAGGGCCTGCTCTGCCTCCTTGCCGCGCAGGCCTTTCGAAAACACGTCCACCAGCATCAGGTGCGTATCGGTGCCGCCCGAGACCACCCGGAATCCGGCGGCCATCAGGCTGGCCGCCAGCGCCCGGGCGTTGGCCACTACCTGCTTCTGGTAATCCACGAATTCCGGCTGCATGGCTTCCAGGAAGCACACCGCCTTGGCCGCGATCACGTGCACCAGCGGACCGCCCTGGAGGCCCGGGAAGACCGTCTTATCGATCTCCTTGGCGTACTTCTCGCGCGCCAGAATCAGCCCGCTGCGCGGCCCGCGCAGCGTCTTGTGAGTGGTCGAGGTGACGATGTCGGCGTACTGGCA
The DNA here is from genome assembly GCA_963803725.1 of Bryobacterales bacterium. Lineage (GTDB taxonomy): Bacteria > Acidobacteriota > Terriglobia > Bryobacterales > Bryobacteraceae > JOPF133. The sequence continues at coordinate 25,195 of CAWDOH010000008.1, forward strand.
GGGATTCGGATGCAGCCCCGCCGCCACCAGTCCCGAGATGTGCGCCATGTCCACCAGGAAGATCGCCCCCACCGCATCGGCAATCTGGCGGAAGCGCGCGAAATCCAGGATCCGCGGATAGGCGCTGGCGCCGGCGATGATCATCCGCGGCTTGTGCTCGTGGGCCAGGCGTTCCACATCGTCGTAGTCGATGCGCTCGTCTTCTTTTCGCACGCTGTACGGGACTACCTTGTAGGTTTTGCCGGAGAAGTTGAGCTGGTGCCCGTGCGTCAGATGGCCGCCGTGCGCCAGGTTCAGCCCCATGATGGTATCGCCCGGCGTGAGCACCGCGGCGTACGCAGCCTGGTTGGCCTGCGACCCCGAATGCGGCTGCACATTCACGTATTCGGCGCCGAACAGTTTGCGGGCGCGCTCGCGCGCCAGGTTCTCGACCACGTCGGTGAACTCGCAGCCGCCGTAATAGCGCCTGCCGGGATAACCCTCGGCGTATTTATTGGTGAAGACGCTGCCGGTGGCCTCCAGCACCGCTTCGACTGGTGAAGTTCTCGCTGGCGATCAGCTCCAGTTGCCCATCCTGCCGTTCCACTTCGTGCTGGATGGCCTGAAAGATCTCGGGGTCCACGTCAGCCAGTGGCCGCGACATGCGTTCGGTTGCCGTCATTTCCAGTCGCTCCTCAGCTCTTCTCCAACTGCGCGATTTTGGCCAGCCGCCGGGCGTGCCGCCCTCCCGAAAACTCGGTGCCCAGGAAGAGATCCACCAGGCCGGCGGCCTGCTGCTCGTCCAGGTAGCGGGCGCCCAGAGTCAGTACGTTGGCGTCGTTATGCTCGCGGGTCAGGCGCACTTCGTCGTCCGATTGCGCCGGGGCCGCGCGCACGCCGTCCACCTTGTTGGCCGCCATGGCCATGCCAATTCCCGTGGAGCAGACCAGGATGCCGCGATCCACGCGCCCCTGCGCCACTTCCCGCGCCACCGGTTGGGCAAAATCCGGATAGTCGCACGATGCGCCCGAATCGGTGCCGAAATCCACAACCTCGTGGCCCTCGTCGACAAGCCGCCGCCGAATCTGCTCTTTGAGGGCAAATCCGGCATGATCCGCGCCAATCGCAATTTTCATACGGGGAGAAGACACGATTTTACCATGCGGAAATTGAGGGACTTAGGAGTGTGTCCTCGACGCGGAGACGCGGAGACCGGAAGGGGAATGAATTGGACTTCTTGGGTTTTCTCCGCGCCTCCGCGTCTCCGCGTCAGGTTTTGCGGGTCGCGGGCCCGCTCTCCCTCACTGCTCGAAGCGCAGGCAGGCGCGGCCCAGATAGATCTCATCGCCGGGGCGCAGTTTCTCCCCGCGGCGGTTGCCGGCGGGAACTTCAATCGACCGGCCGTCGCGGAAAACGCGGGTGCCGAATTCGCTCTCGTCGTCGCACAGGCGGTAACCATCCGGCTCGCGGCGGATGTGGGCGTGGCGTCGCGAGACCGTCCCGTTCACGTCGTCGGCGCTCTCATCGAACACCACGTCGTTGCGGCGCACCACGCGGTGCTCGGCGTCCATCAGTTCGGCCATGCGGCCCAGGTTGGTGCGCGCCCGCTCCAGGGCGAACTCGCCGGGTTCGGCCTTGCCTTTCACCACCACCAGCCGGGCCGGACCGGCAGCGGTTGGTGGTGGTGGGGGCGGTGCCGGCAGCGCCACTGGTTCGGGCGCGGGCGGCTGCTCCACCAGGTATTCGATGGTGAATGGGGCGGCAGCGGCCTCAGTGCCCGCTGCAGCCTCGGCGGTGCGCACTTCCACGGCCATGCCGCGCGGCATCTCGCAGCGGGCGTGTTCCAGCGCCTCGCGGATGCCGGTTTCCAGTCGCCCGCCCTCGCCCAACGCCGCCTGCCAGCGCGTGCGGCGCACCGCATCGGCAGCCTGCAAGGTGACAATCACGCGCCCGTAGGGGAACACCCGCCGGCCGCCCGCCAGCGTCTCCACTCGGCCTTCGATTTCCTCCAGGATGGCGCGGTGCACCAGCAGCAGCTCGTTCGATTCCACCGGCCCGAGCACTCGCTCGGTCCACTTGCGGAAGCCGCGCTCGATGCTTTTCTCGATCTCGGCAAACAGCTTCATGGTTGGACTTTCACGGTTTCACCAGGCCCAGCTTCACGGCGGCGTTGACAATATCGGCCGCGGCGGGCGCGGCGGCGGTTCCGCCGTACACTCCATTCTCCACCAGGATCGAGAAAGCGATGCGGTGCGCGCTCTTGTCGTAAGGGGCAAAGCCGATGAACCAGGCGTGCGACGGCGCGTCGGCCAGTTCGGCCGTGCCGGTCTTCCCGGCCACGGGCACGCTGGCGGCGGCGCGGCGTCCGGTGCCGCCGGTCACCACCTCGCGCATGAACCGGCCGAGGGTGGCCGCCAGATCGGCGGTCAGCACGGCCACCGGCGGACTGGTGCGGGCGTTGGTTTCATCGGTGATCCAGCGGCCTTCGGGCATGGCGCCGCCATTGGCCACCGCCGCGGCCACCCGCGCCATCTGGAACGGCGAGGCCACCACCTGCCCCTGCCCGTAGGAAGATTGCGGCAGCGACTTCTTCAACTGCGCCGCGGTGATGTGGCGAGGCCACCTCGATGCCCAGCAGCCGGGCCGTGTCGAAAAGCGATTGCGCGCCCACATCGTAAGTCCCCAACTGCGCGAAGTAGGCGTTGCACGAGACCACGATGCCGCGTTCCATGTCCACCGTGCCGTGCGGGCATCTTGTCTTCGACATCGTCGCGAATGGGGCGGTTGGAGCCGCTGATGTAGTTGCCCACGCGGCCATCGGGCAGCCGGATGCACTCGTAGGTCTTGTGGGCCAGCGAGCGGGTCTTTGCGCAGCGCCGCCATGGCGGTGACCACTTTGAACGTGGAGCCGGGGGGATACAGGCCGTAGCGGGCGCGATCCAGATACGGGTTGGAGGGATTCGGCGTCCGTGGACGCCGGTTCGGGCGGCTCGGACCCCGCGGGCGCTTCGGCGGCCGTGGGTTGATCGGGCGGCAGCGGGAAGCTGACCGCGGCCAGCAGTCGCCGGTGGCCGGATCGAGCACCACCGCCGCGCCGTTGTCCTGTTTGGCCTGCTGCAACTGCTTGCGCAGCGATCGGCCACCTTGCACCTGCAGCCGCGCGTCGATGGACATGTGGACATCGCGCGGGCGGTCGAGCACGCGGCGCACGGCGGGGTTCTGCGGATCGTAGCGATGGCGCAGCAGCGGCACCAGCTCGCGGTAATCGTAGCGGATCACGCGCTCCATGGCGCCGGTCTTGGGATTCTTCACTTCGACCAGCGTGGGCCGGTCGTCATAGCCGCGCAGGCGGCGCGCCGAATCGCGCTCCACGAAGGAGGTATTGGTGGCGGCCCAGCGGATGCGCGTGCGCAGGTCGCCCAGCAGATCGAACGTCAGGCCGCCGAAGGGATAATGGCGGCGTGTCGGTGCGTGGAGCAGGCGCGGTCGATATCGATGCCGAGGGCCTGGTAATCGGCGCGGTGTTTTTCCAGCTCGTCCCAGTTGCTGGTGGCGAGCGGCAGGCCGTTGCGGTCGTAGATGGAGCCCTTGGGGATCTCGCGCATGACGTCCTGGAAGCGCGGATTGTACTGATAGCGGCGCGCGCCATCGGCCTGCACCACCAGCGTGCCCTGCCCCACGTAGCTTCCCGGCGCGATGGCGCCTGCACTAGGCGGCCTTGGCCGGCGACCACCAGCCCCGCAGCGGCGAAGATCCAGGCGACGGTGTTGAGGTAGGAGCCGGAAGCGGCGCCGGCGGTGGCGCAACCGCTCCCTGACGGTCGCGGCTCGGATGCAGTGTTGAGGTAGGAGCCGGAAGCCGCGCCAGCCACGAGCACGGCGCCCCTTGAAGCTGCGTCGCCTTCAGAGCCGCGACCGTCAGGGAGCGCCACAGCCGCTTCACTCCGCGCGGAGATGGATACCAGAATCGCCAGCACCGCGAAGTTCGCCAGCATGGCGGTGCGGCCGTAGCTGAGGAACGGCGTGACCACTCCGGATAGCGGCAGCACGCCCAGCGCCCCGCCGGCGATCAGCAGGATTTGCAGCACGGTGGCGGCGGCCAATCCGGCCGCCAGGAAAAATTCGTAATCGGTGCGCGCGCGGCTGGCGATCCGGAACGACCGCCAGACGATCAGCGCGAAGAGCCCAAACACCAGCGCCACGCCCAGGAACCCCAGCTCTTCGCCGAGCGCCGAAAGGATCAGGTCGGTGTGGCCCGCCGGCACAAATTGCGGATCGCCGCGGCCGATTCCCATGCCGGCCAATCCGCCGGTGGAGAACGCCCACAGCGAGTGCGCCAGTTGATCGCCGCCGTGTACCATGTTGTTCCACGGCGAGAGCCACATGGAGACGCGCTCGCGCACGGTGTGCGGCACGTGCAGAAAATAGCCGGCCACGAAACCGGACACCACCATGCCCAGCCCCACCACCGGAACGAAAGCGCTGCCGCGCGCCAGGCCGTAGAGCACCAGAAACAGGCAGCTAAACACCAGCGCCGGTCCCATATCGCGCTGCAGGAAGAAGAACCCCAGCGAGAGGGCCACCGAAACCAGGATCGGCAGAGTGTATTCCACGGGCGGAATGTCGAAGCGGCTGGTAAGCGGCGCCAGGCGGCTGCGCGTTTCGCGCGCGTGCCGCAGCACGTCCCAGCGGGTGGCGAAATAGCCGGCCAGGAAAAACACCAGCAGGATGCGGATGATCTCCACCGGCTGAAATCCGAACAGGTTGACCTTGGCGTCGCTGGTGCCCGGCCCGCGCCCAAACAGGATCAGCAGCGCCGAAAGCCCGAAGCTGGCCAGCAGCGGAACGAAGCTCAGCTTGCCGAACAGGCGCTCGTAATCCAGGTCGCTGAACGCCGCCAGCAGCGCGCATCCCATGGCCACGCCCTCCGCGAAATCGGCAAACAGCAGGTAATCGCGCACCGGGTCGCGCAGGCTCACCATCAGGATCAGGCCGAGGCCCGAAAGCAGCAGCGCCGCCGGTAGCAAAGTCTGGTCGCCGCGAAAACGGCGCAGGCTCCAGAACACGTGCACGGCCACAAAACACGCCAGAAAGATGCCCGTCCAGAGAAAGAAGGAATCCCGGAAACTGGCCGGCCGGCGCACCACGAACAGCGGTTTGAGCACCTTGAACTGGTCGCCCGAAACCGACCCGCGGATACCGCCCACATTGCCCAGGCCGCCCGAAAGGTAGTAGATTTTGCGCGCTACCTCCTCGCGGTCGCGGGGGTCGGGAACCACCGAAAGCGCCGGCAGCAGATCCTCGCGCGCGCTCAGGTCGTTGAGGTTCAGGATGGTCTTGGCCTTAAGGCCCTGCTCCACCTCAGCCAGGTCGCCCGCTTTGGACCGGTACACCAGCATCAGCCCGATCCCCACCAGCACCAGCGCCGCCGCCATCCCGGCCAGCTCCTGGCGCCGCCAGACCAGCGGCTGGCCGCTCTTCCCGGCTTGCAGCGCATCGCGCCGCTCCGCCGACCTGCTCTTGGTTACGGCCATAGGTGAAAGATGCGCCGCAGAATCTGGCCCAGCAGCGGGGCGGCCTTGGCCGCCGGAGTGGCCGGCGTGGCTCCGTTGCCGGGGGCGCTCTCAATCTCTTTCAGCCGCGTCTCCACGCTCTGCAGGCTGGTCTCGACGTTGGCGATCTGCGAGGAGGCGTCGCCCCACGGCGCGATGCTTTGGTACAGCTCCAGGGCGCGCTGGTAATCCGCCTGGGCGCGCAGAATTTCGTCCTTCTCCTGCGGCATGCCGCGCACGTTGCGCGAATCGTAATAGACGCGATTGGCGCGGGTCCAGTAGCCGTGGGCCAATTGATCCTTCTCCCGGCTGCCCCATACAAAGCCGCGCTTCTGGGCGTCCTCGAGCGCCTGGTAGGCCTTGTCGATATCGTTCAACGCGTACACATAAATGCGCGCCAGCCCCAGATAGGGATCGGGGGAAGAGGGTATCAGGCGGGACGCTTCGGTGAATTCGGCGACGGCCTGATTGAGCAGCTCCGGATGGTCCGTATGGGCAAACGCGTTGATGCGGTCGATCTGGCCTTCGCACACGCGCAGCTTTCCGCGCACCGAATCGTCGGGGTCGAGCGTCAAGGCATGCGCCAGGTCGTCGTGTGCGCCTTTCCAATCGGCCTCTTTGACCGTCGTGTCGCTGGTGCGGTAATTGTCGATCACCCGGTCGGCGGCCTCCACCAGGTGCTGCTTCACATCCTTGCGCGCGCCGCTCAACAGCCACGACGAAGGATTGTTGCCGGCAACCTGGGTCCATCGATTCCAGATATCGTTGGGATCGGTGAGCTGCTCGGTCTCGATGGCGTGTTTCAGATCCTGGCCGCGGTGGTACAGCACATAGCCGGAGCCGGTCCCAAACAGCACGAAGCCGCAGGCCAGCGCGGCCACTCCCTGGCCCATTTGGGGATCGCGCGCCGCCAGGGCCGCCGCCGTCCGAATCGCATGGGCGTCAGCGCCGATGGCTGCGCCTGGGACTGGGGTTGCGGCGCCCGGCCGGTGCGCCGAGTGTCTTCGCCTGCGGAAATGGCCGCGCCTGCGGTAGCCATTGGGTGCGTGCGCCGGGTCTCATCGTCGTGCCGGCGGGCCGTACGGCGCGTCGCGTCCATATCCCCGGCGGCGGCTCGCACCGGCGCGCCCTGGCGAAAGGCCCGCAGGTCAGCGGCCAGGTCCGCGGCCGATTGATAGCGCATCTCGGGATCGGGATCGAGCGCCTTGGCCATGATGCGCCGCAGGGTTTCGGGACACGGATCGGGCGCGGGCGGCGCCGGAATCCCGGACTGGATCTTGCGCTCCAGTTGCTCGGTGGTCTCGGCCACGTAAGGCTGCATGCCGGTGACCATTTCGTAGAGCATCACCGCGAGCGACCAGAGATCGGATTGGAAATTGACCTCGCCCGAATCCAGGCGCTCGGGTGACGCATACGGCACGCTGCCGAATTCGTTGCGGGTCAGCTTGCGCGAGAGCGAAAGCGCTTTGGCGATGCCGAAATCGATCACCCGCACCTTGCCGTGGGCGTCGATGCGGATGTTCTTGGGCTTGATGTCGCCATGCACGATGCCGTGGCATTCCTTGCCGTCGATGGTGACCGACAGGTGGTGCGCGTGGTCCAGGGTTTCGGCCACCGCCAGCGCCACATCCACGGCGAACTCCCGCATCAGCCGCGCCGCGGCGCAGGAGCTCCGAAAGATCCTGCCCGTCGATGTACTCCATGGCCACGTAGAAGAAGCCATCCACGTCGTTGCAATCGTAGACCTGGACTACCCGTGGATCGATAGCCTGCAAGTGGGCCTGCAGTTCCGCCCCGCGGCGCTCCGCTTCGATGGCGTCGCGGGTGTCGGAATCGGCGCTATGCTCAATCAGCTTGAGCGCCACCGTGTTTCCGAGAGCGGTGTCCTGGGCCAGATAGACATCGGCCATGCCGCCGCGCCCCAGCTTCTGGCGGATTTCGTACTTGCCGAGATTGCGGCTGGCCGGAGCGATCATTTCTTCTTCACCTGCGGGGTCTCCTCGCGCGGGCGCGCCGTGGGGGCGAACGGGCGCGCTTTGGGGATGTCGATCAGGAAGTCGCGGCTGACCGGGACTTCCGGCGGCAGATCGATGGCATTCTTTTCAAAAACATTATCCACCAGGATTGGTTTTGACCCGTCGCCGCGCCACCAGGCCGGCCACCTTGCAGCGCTGAACCGAGTTGTGCGAGACCCACGGCGCGGCGTTGCCGGTGATCAGGATGCCTTGGGCTGTGCAATCGCGCACTGAGTTGCCCACCACCAGGCGGGGCCGCCGCCGCGAATTTCGATGCCCACGCCGGCGCCTGCAATATCCAGGTCTTCCACTTCCACCGCGGCGTTTTCCAGCAGGACGCCGGTGGAGAGCGGCAGGTGCGTGGTCGCCCACAATCTGGAAACCGGTGATGCGGGCGTCTTTCACGTCCTTCGGCGCACCACCGCCGGGCCGCCCGAAGCCGGCAATCCGCGCAGCACGGCCTCGCGCGGCACGCGGCTGCGCACGGTGACGCCCGGTTTCGAGCGGCACCTGCTCGTGGTATTCGCCGACCGGAACATCCACCGTATCGCCCGCGCGGGCGTCGGCCATGGCGGCCGCGATGGTGGGATACGGCGCTCCTGGCCCGACGGTGAGCACGCGCGGCTGGATCACCACCGGCTGGAGGAATCCACAGGCTGCGCGAAAACCACGCCGCGCCCGCCGCCAGCAACAGCCCGTACAGAGACCACGCGGGACGCGCGCCGAAGATCGACCGGCTGCAGCGGCCCCGGCAGTGGCCGCGCGCGCCGGCCCGCGCCGGAGCCGCCGGCGGCGCGGTGAACTGCTCGCCTTCCACCAGCACCACGGTGACGTTATCCTTGCCGCCCGCGCGGTTGGCGGCGTGCGATCAGATCGCGGACGGCGGCTTCGGGGTCGCCGGCATGGCGCTCCACGATGCGCCTGGATTTCGGCCGAGGGGACCAGGTCGCTCAGGCCGTCGCTGCACAGCAGCAGGCCGCTATCGGCGTCGAAGGGAATGCGCTGCACCTCGATGAAATCGGCATCGTCGGGCGCGTGCTCTTCCGAGCCGACGTCGCGGAAGACCTCGTTGCGGCGCGGGTGGCGCATGGCTTCGGCCTCGGTCAGCTCGCCGGTTGTCCTCGCGCTCGCCCACCGGCGAATGGTCGTGGGTGATCTTGCGGATCTCGCCGTGGCGGATCTGGTAGAGCCGCGAATCGCCCACATGGCCCACCACCGCCGAGCCGTTATCGAGCACCGCGACGGTCAGCACGCAGGCCATGCCGCTGCCACTCGGGATTGCGCGCGGGCCTGCCTGCAGGATTTCGTTGTTGGCAATGGCGATGGCTTCGCGGACACGCTGCTCGGCGGTGCCGGTCTGGCGCTCCAGGCGGCGCGGACGCATTCCACGGCGATCTCCGCGGCCTTCTCGCCGGCCGCCTGGCCGCCGATGCCGTCGACCACCAGGAAAATGCCGCGGTCGGCATCGATGTGCAAGGCGTCCTCATTGTTGCGCCGCACGCGGCCCGAGGTCGCTCGCGCCCGAGGATTTCACTTGGTTCGCACCATGGATTCTAACCGTGAGCGGCGCAGCGAAAATCCAGGAACAGCACGTCGGCCAGGCCGATCCGGGCGGTCGCGGGCACCGGCGCTTCCACGTTGCGGTCGCGTTTCTCGCCATCCACCAGTTCAATGCTGGAGGGCGACTTTTTCGCCGTTGATGGTGGTGCCCAGGCGGCTCAGGTCCTTGAGGAAAAACTTGCCCCGTAGTGGCATCGCGGCGCAGGCGGAAGTGCTCGCGGGAAACGTCGGGCAGGGTGTCGAGCTGCAGGTCGGTCCAGTAATCGCGGCCGCCGCGGCCCACCACGATCTGCTCTTTGGTCATCTGAAAGATCTTGCGGCCGCCCTGGTCCTCGTACTCGATCACCGCCAAGGAGCCGTCCGCCAGCGTGGCGGGCACGTGGGGCGCTGCGGCCGCCAGCGCGGCGGCTGGCTGGGTCGCCGTGATGGTTTCCGCGGACGTGGGGGACGCCGGTTTCTGGTCGTAGGAGGGCGCCGCGGGACTCTCCTTGCCCGCCAATTTACGGGTGGCGATGCGCTTGGTCAGGGAGCCGGCGCCGAACTCGGGCTTGGCCGGCATGGCCAGCTCGGAATAAATCACGATGTCGCCGGGTTCCACGTCATCGTCGGTGTTTTCGAGCAGCCGTATCTGCCAGCCGCCCTCCGGCGCCTCCACCTTCGGCTCACTGCGGCGGCTGATCTTGGAAGCCACTTTGAGGCGTTCGGCGAGGGAGGCCTGATTGAGCTTTTTTAATTCGGCATCCAGCGCCCGCCGGGCCTCGGCCTCGATGCGCGGAAAGATGCCGCGCAGACGGTCCATATCCTCGGGGTGCAGGTAAACGTGGTAGATGGAGGGCGGCAGGGTGGAATAGAGCAGCGGTTCCAGCCCCTCGCGCATATTGCGGACGATTTCGAGGATGATTTCACGCGCGGTGGCAGGGTGAGCAGTCGTAGGACGGTCCATAGGCGGAACCTCCTTCGATTCTACCAGCCGGCTAGCCTCAGCCATAACGATGGATAATACGCGCGCAGCGCCGAAGGGGTTCCCTCCGGGGGGACTGGGGAGGGTCTGGGTGGCACGGTCGCGCGGCCGGCGCCGGCCGTACCCCTTTGTCTGGCGCCGGTTTCGGCACTATGCTGGTGGTCACCATGACTCGCCAGGAATTTCTGAAACTCTCGGCGGCCGCCGCCATCGCCTCGGCCCTGCCGGCTCAGCAACATCCGAACTCCGACCTGGGCTTTACCGACACCCCCATGGAGCCGGGCATGCCGTGGCACGTGCACGACCCGGCGCGGCCCCATCCCCACCAGGTGACCCCGTCAGCGAACCCCGGCGGACCGCCTTCCGACGCCACCGTCCTGTTCAGCGGCGACGACCTTTCGGCGTGGTGCCAGCGCGGCCAGGGCGCCGCGCGCGGAACCATGGTGGACCCCCAGTGGAAGGCGGAAAACGGCTATTTCACCGTGGGCACCGGCGGCGACCTGTTGACCCGCCAGAGGTTCGGCGATTGCCAGCTCCATGTGGAGTGGTCCTCGCCGGCCGAAGTACACGCCAACAGCCAGGGACGCGGCAACAGCGGCGTGCTGCTGATGAGCCGCTACGAAATCCAGGTGCTGGACGCCTGGAACAACCCCACCTACGCGGACGGGCAGGCCGGCGCGATCTACGGCCAGTGGCCGCCGCTGGCCAACCCGGCGCGCCACCCGGGCGAATGGAACACCTACGACATCGTCTTCGAAGTGCCGCGCTGGGAAGCCGGCAACCTGGTGAAGCCGGCCTACGCCACGGTGTTCTACAACGGCGTGGTGGTGCACAACCGGAAGGAGATCATGGGCGCGATGGTCTACCGCCAGGTGGCCCACTACACCCCGCACGACCCCGAGGAGCCGCTGATGCTGCAGGACCATCACAACCCGGTGCGCTACCGGAACATCTGGATCCGGAAGCTGGGGACTTACGATCGGGCGTAGTCGAAGAGCTGCCGCCCGAAGCGCGGGCACCCGTCGCAGAGTGCCAAAAACAGCTATTTTGGAAGGGGGGAGACCTGTGACGATTGACCTGAAGCCCTAACAGCAGCGCGTGATTGATTTGGCCTTTCAGTCCGGGGCATATGAAAACCCCGGCGAGGTTCTCGACCAGGCTTTTAAGATCATCCGCGAGCAGCTTGACCTGGAAGACTGGATGCTCGAAGAGCGCGAAGGTATCGCCGCCCACATCGCAAAAGGTTTTGCTCAAGCCGAGCGAGGCGAATTGATCGACGGCGAGGTGGCCCTCGAAAAACGCTGCGCCAACGGCGGACCAAGCGGCTGAAGCCACCATCTCGGTAGCGGCCACCGGCCGGCGTCAGGCGAGTCCAGGGAGCTGAGGTCCAGGTTCAGTAGTAGTAGCGGCAAGCCAGCACGCGAATTCTCTCCGGCTGCACTTCGTAAACGAGGCGATGCTCCTGATCGATACGCCTTGACCAGCAACCCTTCAGTTCGCGTTTGAGTGGCTCGGGCTTACCGATACCTTTGATCGCGTTGCGTCTCGCGGATCAGGCGGATCACCCGGAGGGCCTGAGTGCGATCTCGCTCGACCCACCAGGCGAGATCCCCGAAGGCCGCTGGGTCAAATTCCAAGCTTCTCAACGGCCGCCTCGAACGGGATTCCCTCCTGCCGTTGCCTGGCAGCCAAAAGCCGCGTCTTCATCGTCTCGGACTTCAGCAGGTATGCGGTTTCGCGCTCCGATTCAATCTCGCGCCAAAGCTCGATGGGTACAATCACCGCGGTTGGTTCCCCGTCCTCGTTAGACACGATCTGAATTTCGCTACCCGCCATGAGCCCAGTTTACGGCATTTGGCGTACTCCGGCTTACCCCGCGTGCGGCAGGGCGTGCGCCGGCAGGCAATCGGGCGAATAGACATGGGGCCCGCTCGCCTTGTAGCGCCAAACCGAGTAGGCGGCCATGGCGGCCAGCCAGGGCAGCGTTCCAAGCAGCCAGACCGGACCGGCTGTAGCGGCTTTATACAAGCTGCCCGCCATCACCACGGTTCCGAACAGCCCGCCGACCGCGATCAGACAGGCGCCGGGGCCCTGGATCCCATCCAGGAAGGCGGCGTGCGTGCGGGTGTCTGCATCCAGCGCGCCATGCAGGCCGCGCAGGAAGCCGGCATAGGCCACGCGGCACTCCCCGCCGGCGCTCAGGCTGAAGATGCGCAGCAGCGCGCCGTCGCGGAAGCGAATGTCGCAGAATCCCTCCCGTCCGGCGTCCTTACCGAACGGCCACAGTTGGATGCCGACGATGTCGCGCAGCGCCTGACTGCCGGTTCCCTCGCCGTGGATCGACGTCCCATCCAGCACCACGCCATCGCGCACCGGCGGCGAGATACCTTCCGGGTTCTCGGCGAATCCGAGCGGAAAGTGGACGGAGTTAGTTTGCGGGCCAGCGGATGCCATGCCCGCCATGATACCCCCCGCGCAGCCGGCCGGTGGACTTACCGGCCGCGCAGCGTGTGAGGATCGGTACAAAGGCGCCTATTTCGGCGCAGGTCCCCGCACCACCTGCACGAAAGCGTCCGGGTGAATCCACTTTTCAAACGCGGCGCGCACCTGTTCGGCGGTGATCGCGTAATAACGTTCGGCGGCGCGGTGCGCCTCATCCAGAGGCAGGCCCACCAGTGCCCGCGCCACGAAGCCTCCGGCCACCGCGTCTTCGCTCGATTCGCTCAGGGTGATCGAGCGCAGCAGCAGCGCCTTGGCCTGCTGTAGTTCGCCCGGGAGTGACGTTGGTGGTGCGCATGGCCGCCAGGTCCTGGTCGATCAGCAGGCGCGCTTTGGAGACATTCTCCGGGTCGCAGCCGTAAGTCACCGAGTAAGTCGCCCGCGTTTCCGTGGCGCGCAGCGCATTGTCCACGTTATACACGTAGCCGTTCTTCTGGCGCAGGTCGCGATAAAGGCGGGTGGCGTAGAACCCGCCGCCCAGCACGTGATCGCCGAGCTGCAGAGCGTAGTAATCGGGCGAGAAACGGTTGATCCCCACCTCCTGCGCCAACTCCACGGAATCCTGCACCGCGGTCGGATCGGGCACGTTGACGGCGGAGGGCTTGTTCAGCGGCACCGCCGGCAGCAGTCACATCCGGCTTGGCGCCCGAGGCCTTCCACGCTCCGAACTATTTCTCGATCACCGGGCGGGCCTCTTCGGGCGTGATGTCGCCAATCACGGCGATGGTGGTCATATCGGGGCGAAAGACCTTGCCGTAGTAATCCTTGATGTCCGCCAGGGCCAGGGCGGTGATAGTCTTAGGGGTGGCCTCGCGCAGGTCGGGGTCGCCGTTCGGGCAGCAGCGCCACGTCCAGCGCGCGGTGCGTCTTGTACTCGGGGCTGTGAAGCTTGCCGGCGGTAAACTGCGCCGTCTGGCCGCGCACCACCTCGAAAGCGTCCGGCGGCAGCGCGGGGTGCAGTTCGTTATCGGCCAGCAATTCCACGCCTTTATCGAAATACTGCTTGAGCACCTTCAGATTGAAATTCGCGCCGCCGTTCTCCGAGGCCGCGATATCGTCCAAAGCTTTCTGGTAGGCCAGCCGGTCCAGCGTGGTGGTGCCGTAGGAGAAGAGATCCGAAAGCACGTCCCCGACGCCATCTTTGCCGGGAGCCGTTTGGAGGTCGGCTTCATGTTTGATGGAGCCGATCACGCTCACCGTGGGGCTGACCTTTTCCGTGAGAACGATCAGCCGCAACGCCGTTGGGCAGGGTCATATCGGTGGGCTGCGGCCCGGCCGCCGGTACCTTCAGCGACTTCACCACAGCTTCGGCCCAATCCGGCAGCGCCACCGGCTTGGTAGGCGCGGCGGTAGTCACTTCGGCGCCTCCGAAACCTTTGCCGGAAACGGCCGCCCCGGAGGCCGAAGGTTTCAGCGTGGCCACGATGGCGTTGTCTACCGTGAGGTAAGTCTTGGCCGCCCGATTCACGTCCGCCACGGTGACTTTCTTCATAGCCTCGACAATCTCATCCGGAGAAGTACGGCCTTCCGCGGCCAGGGCTTGCGACCAGGTGGACGCCAGGTCCGAAATCGAGTTTTGGTTGAAACTCGGCGCTGGCTATTTCGCCTTTGCGCTCGGCCTCCACCAAGTCGGGCGGCACGCCCTTATCGGCGTAGCCCGCCAGGATCGTTCTTAATCTCGCTGGTGATGGGTGCGGGGTCGGCACCGGCCGGCACGGCGGCCACCGCGTAACCTACGCTGGCTTTCGGATACGTTTCGGCCAGACCAAATTCGGTGCCCAGCGCTTTGCCCTGCCGGCACCAGGCCGTACAGGTCGGCGCGCTGGCTGCCCACCACGTCGCTCAGAATGCGGGCGGCTGCGAAATCGGGGCTGGCAGTGCCCGGGCAGGCGGAACGCGACGAACACCAGCTCATAGGGCAAGATTGCTTTCGAGCGTGAAGCTCTCCGCCTTGACCGGCTGCAAGTCGACCGCCGGGTGCGCGGGTATTGGGTGCCTCTTGATGGGACCGTACAACTGCTTGATGCGCGCCAGCGCCGCCGGCGGGTCCACATCGCCGGTGATCACCAGAATGGCGTTATTGGGCGCGTACCAGTCGCTGTAGAACTTCTTGAGCATCTCGCCGGTGGTGGCGTCGAAAGAAGGCTTGGTGCCGAGCGCGTCGTGCGCGTAGGGCGTGCCCGAGAAAAGATCCTCGTTCAGGCGGGTAATGAATTTGTAAGTGGGGTTGGAGAGGTCGCGCGACACTTCCTGCTCGATAGCGCCGCGCTCCTCGGCCCACTGCGCGGCGGAATCCTGGATGTCGCTCATGCAGGCGGAATCCAGGCGCAGCGCGACCTCCAGATCCTGCGCCGGGACGGTGACGAAATACTGGGTGATGTTCTGCTGCGTGTCGGCGTTCACGGTGCCGCCGAGTTGCGCATAAATGGCGGCGATCTGGTCGGCGCTCAGGTCCGCGCAGCCGCGGAACGCCATGTGCTCCTGGGCGTGCGCCGTGCCGGGAAAGCCGGCGGGCGTTTCGTCGCCGCCCACCATGTAGTTCTCTTCCACGGTGACCACCGGCGCCAGCGGATCGCGCACAATCACCACGCGTAGCCCATTATCCAAAGTGGCCCGGACGGCCGATTGGTGTATTTGATCGTCGGGCGCGGCCGAGCCGGCCAGCAAAACCACGGCAAGTAATAGCAGGATTCTTCGCAGCAAGGATACTTCTCCCTCTACTACCGACCATAACATGGTCCAACCGCGGGTTCGCGGCCGGCCGGCGCGGTTTGTGCGGAAACCGCCCCGCCGCCGGAAAACTCAGTTTCGTTGACGAATGTTACCAGCGCCCGATTTCGTGCCGGTCGTAGGCCTCCCGCATCTGGCGAAGCTGTTCGGTGTCGTTCCAGAGGGCATCGCGCTCCGAACCCGAGAGGTGGTTGTTGTCGAGAACGTGCTGGATGGCGCCGATGGAATCGTCCAGGTCGCCTTTGTCGAACTTGCCGTGGCGCCAGTCAGCCGCAAATCCGCGAAGCTGTTTTTCGGCTTTGTTGAGGCGGTTGCGGTCGCCATTGTCAAGGCGCCAGTGAGCGTACCCGGAATTGAGGTCGACGTGCACCTTCTCCACCAGGTTGCTGACCGAATCCGGCTGATACGGACCGCCCGGCTGCCCATACTGTGCCTGCGCCAGCGCGCCGCAGGCCATCATTCCGGCTGTAAGTAGAAATACATGTAAGATTTGTCGCATCGTGTGACTCCAGGTTGGATGTGTGCAACCAGGCAGCCAGAGCGGCGGGTTCCGGCGCGCGGGAACGTGGCGGGGGTCACGGTTGTGGGGGGCCCTGTTTTCACCGCGGAGACGCGGAGGAAGCGCGGAGAAGACTGAAGAAAACACAAGGGGATTCGCTCCGTGATTTCCCGGCGGCTCGTGGGCAGCCACCGTGGGACTCTCGTTCTCTCCGCCCTCTCCTTTGTCTTCTCCGCGCTTCCTCCGCTTCCTCCGCGTCTCCGCGGTGAAAACAGGGCCCCCTCAAGCCCCCGTAACCCGGAAGCACACCGCGTGCTCCGAGGGCTTCTCGGGCGGCAACTCCACCTTCAGCGCGGTCTCGTCCTGGGTAAATTTCACCGCGGCTTTGTGGCCCAGCAACTCCACCTTGCGGATCTTGCCCACCTCCCGTTTGCCGCCCAGCGCCAGCATGGGTACCACCGCTTCACGCTCCGGCCATCCCATGACGAACGCGTAGAGCGCACCCTTCTTGGTGGTGAAGCGGACGTCGCCGGGTCCCAGGTCCTTGCGATTTCGCTCGTTGAAGCCGGCTTGCCGGGTCGGCGGCGCCTCCGGTACATTGCCGGCCACTTTCCACGGACGGGTATCGTAGATGCCTTCGCTGTTGACCGCCATCCACCGGGTAATCTCGTCCACCACTTTCAACTCGTCGGCGTCGGGCATGCCGCTGTTGGGCAGCGGAACGTTGAGCATGAGGTTGCCGTTGCGGCTGACGATATCGCATAACATATCGATCACCGTCTTACCGGTCTTGTAAGTGATGCCTTTCTTGTAATGCCAGTTGCCGATGCACGTATCGGTCTGCCACGGCTGGGGCTGTATCTCATTGGCGATGCCGCGCTCAATATCCAGCGCGCAGGTCCCCTCGTCGCAGTCCTTGCGGGTCTTGCTGGTGTAGACGCCTTCCACTTTGCCGCCATGCGCCTTGGCAATCACATTGTAATAGTGCGAAACCAGGCGGTAGCCCCACTGGTCAAAGGGAATGCCGCCATCGGTGTAGAGCAGGTCCGGCTGGTAGTGGTCGATCAGGTCCTGGATGCGCAGAAAGTACAGCCGTTTCCAGGAATCCGGCGCAATCCGCCCCATGGCCGGAGGCAGCGGCGAGGGGTTGTTCGGCGAGGGATGGTAGAGGTCGGAATATTGGGCGTCCTGCCCATCGTAAGCCACTCCGGCCAGCGGTCCCGTCTTATCCGAGGTGTGCGAAGTGGCGAACCAGTCGTAGCTGTTCGAAAGGTGCTCGCTGACGGCGAACTTCAACCCCTGACTCCGCGCCGCTTTCATCCAAAGGCCCACCACGTCCTTCTTCGGCCCCGTGGCCACGGCGTTCCAGCGCGGCTGGTGCCGGGAGTTCCAAAGGTCGAAGTTATCGTGGTGTACCCCCATACTCATGAAGTATCGTGCCCCGGCCTTCTTGTAGAGTCCGATCAAATGCTCGGGATCGAACTGATCGCCCTTCCACAAGTGGCAGATGTCCTTATGGCCGAACTTAGACGGATGGCCATAAGTGGCCACATGGTACTTATTCTGCTCGCTGCCCTGGATATAGATGTTGCGGGCGTACCAGTCGCCGTCCTCGGCGCCGGATTGCGGCCCCCAATGCGCCCACATGCCGAATTTGGCGTCGTGGAACCACTCCGGGATGCGATACTGCTTCAACGATTCGGCCGACCCGTCAAAAGGTCCCTTGGCGATCTCCGGCATGGAGTCCTGCGCGGCCGACTTGCGGCCCAACAGCAGCGCCGGTGCCCCAGCCAGCAATCCGGCGGCGGTACGTCTGGTCATGGTCATGTTCTTTCTCCGCGTTCGTGGCGTCGAGGATCAGTATATACCGCCGTGCGTGTCCAAGAACGGCGCCAACCGACCCCCAAAAACCTGACGCGGAGGCGCGAAGGCGCGGAGAAATTCGCGGAGAGACACTTCGACCTCTCTTGGCGTTCCTCCGCGTCAGCTTTTACGGGACCTCGGCGCTTGGCGCACCGCGCTTCGCCGGAAGCCGTGTTGCGGCGCCGCTTCTATCAAATCCTTCTCGCTCGGTTCTCCGCGGCTCCGCGGCTCCGCGTCAGCTTTTACGGGACCTCGGCGCTTGGCGCACCGCGCTTCGCCGGAAGCCGCGTTGCGGCGCCGCTTCTATCAAATCCTTCTCGCTCGGTTCTCCGCGGCTCCGCGGCTCCGCGTCAGCTTTTACGGGACCTCGGCGCTTGGCGCACCGCGCTTCGCCGGAAGCCGCGTTGCGGCGCCGCTTCTATCAATTCCTTCTCCTTCAGTTCTCCGCGTCTCCGCGGCTCCGCGTCAGCTTTTACGGGACCTCGGCGCTTGGCGCACCGCCGTTCACCGGAAGCCGTGTTGCAGCGCCGCTTCTATCAATTCCTTCTCGCTCGGTTCTCCGCGTCTCCGCGCCTCCGCGTCAGCTTTTACGGGACCTCGGCGCTTGGCGCACCGCGCTTCGCCGGAAGCCGCGTTGCGGCGCCGCTTCTATCAATTCCTTCTCGCTCGGTTCTCCGCGTCTCCGCGGCTCCGCGTCAGCTTTTACGGGACCTCGGCGCTTGGCGCACCGCGCTTCGCCGGAAGCCGCGTTGCGGCGCCGCTTCTATCAATTCCTTCTCGCTCGGTTCTCCGCGTCTCCGCGCCTCCGCGTCAGCTTTTACGGGACCTCGGCGCTTGGCGCACCGCGCTTCGCCGGAAGCCGCGTTGCGGCGCCGCTTCTATCAATTCCTTCTCGCTCGGTTCTCCGCGTCTCCGCGCCTCCGCGTCCGGTTCTGCCCGCCGCCCCCCTCACCGGTACCCGTGAAGCTCTGGCCCCACCACATTCGAGAACAGATAATTACCGCGCCGGTCGGCATCAATGGTCCAGAACATAGCGCCGATCATCCCCGGGTACCCACCCGGCGTCCGCAACCGGTAAGTGGCTCCTGCAGGCGCCTTCCCGGTGATAATGTAGCTCATCGCCTCACTTACAATCGCCGGCGTGGTGTCTCCCGTAAGAAACCCCACCGCCACTTTGCCGGCATCCAACGCCGGGAAGAACTGCTTCGGATCGCCGCCCACCGGGAACCCGTGCAGCAGCAGTTCGGTCATTGCCGCATGATAGTCCACCGAGCCGGGCTGATAAATCTCGCCATCCAGCCCCTCCAGCGGCGGCGTGTTGTAATCCTGCACGTCCACAAACGTAAGAATGTCGCGGATGGCGTAAATGATCGGCAGATACGACCCGAACTGCCCGCCATAGCTCGGATAGCCCGACGGCACCTGGGTCCCCTCCGGCACCAGGCTGATCATAAAGCTCGCCCCGAAGTGCGCGCGCAACTGCCGCAGTGCCGCAATCAGGTTCACAATCGAGGGCGTGGTCGGATTGCGGAAATCCGTGTCGCCCGCAGCGATGGCCAGCGACGGGCTTTCGAAGTCGATATCGATGCCGTCGAACCCGTAGTCCGCCACAATCCGCGTCACCGACGCGACGAAGTTCGGCACCCGCTTCGGATCGGCCAGCGTAAAATGCTGCCCGCCGCCGCCCAGTGAAATCATCACCTTCCTGCCCCGTCCCTGCAGCCAGCGGATGTCGCCCTTGAACTGCTCCGCGTCCATGCCCGCCGGCGTGTGGAACTGCATGGTCCCCTCGGGCGCATTCCGGTCGGGCGTGGCGAAGGCCACCAGGATGTAGTCCCATTGCGGCGACACTTCGCGCAGCGGCACCATGGACCCCGCGCCGCCATAGCCCGCCCAGTAGCCGATCAGCTTGTGCCCATTGGGCGCGCCGGTCACCGGAACCGCCGCCTCCGTGGGCCCGCGCCCCGCCCGTCCGCCGCCGCCCGCCCGTCCGCCGCGCCCCGGGCACGGCTTGGCCGGCTCGCTGAGCGCCCGCGCGTCCGGAAAACTTAACACGGCCCCAGTCTCGGCCGCCCCCGTGTACCACGGCAGCAGGGCGACGTTCTGCAAGTGATACTCGGCGCCCTTCTCCCGCGCGGCAAACGCCGCCGACGCCGGAAAATTGTTCTTGCGGTTCGTGTTGGTCGGTTCCAGCAGGAAATAGCTGGTGGCCACCCCCGTTCCACCGCACCCTCCCTGGTCGCCCGGCCGCATCCCCACCGGCCGCAGCCAACCCGGAAACGCGTTGCCCGGAACTTTGGCGTTGCGGCCGCCGTGGGCCAGCGGATCATGCAGCGGGTCGTTGACGAATTCGCCGAGCTGCTGGGTGAGCGGCTGCACGTCGCGGTCTTCCACCACCACCGGCGCGCCGTGAAGGTACGACCCCAGCACGAAGGAGTTGCCCGTGGCCGCGTCCACCCCGTGCGTCCCCCACGAGCAGCACAGGGTGGCGTCGCCCTCGGTGTAATACGCCGTGTTATGCGTCACCGCGATCACCAGCTTGCCGTCCTGTTTGGCAATCTGCTGGAAGAGTTGCTTCTGCAGAAACTCGATATCCACAATCGCCGCCGCCGCGCCGGTTTTCCTCGATGTCAGAACAAATCCATACCCGGCGGGGATGGTGATTTGCACCGGCCGCACCTCCGGCTTCCCCAGCAGCGTATGCCATCCCTCCGCCTTCGGGAAGGTGGCGCGCAGCAGCGCGTCGGCATACTGCGTCGTCCCGCCCGTGGGGAACGCGAACGCAGCGAAAATCGGCGATGCCACCACGCGCGCCGCGTCCGGCCCGGCGTCCATCACGAACGGCTTGCCGCCGGTCCTCTTCGATTCAAACGCCAGGCTGACGGGAACCAGCACCGTGGGAATGGTGGTCGCGCCGCCCTGCCCCGGATCGTGCCCCACCAGGCGGTAGGCGGCCGTCCCCATCGCGTGCTCAAACGTGGGCACGGTGCCCTGCGCGCCGGCCACGCGCAGAGCCAACACCATCAGAAACACAGTAATCGACTTCATACGAAAATCCCGCGTCACGCACCATGGTAGCGGACCGCACGGCAGGCGGGGATGCCGGCGCGCCGTCGGGCCGGGCCGACATCCGTGGCGATGCCGGCATAGAAGCGGACCGAGCCCCTCAATCCGATGCTCCCGCGAGGCCGGGTACTCGGCGTCGGTAGTGGGTCAGTTTGGCGGAGGGCGTCTTTGCATTGGTCGCCCCCCCGCCTCCGCGGGACGGGGAGTCCTGGTCATCGATTGCGGAGTCAAATGGCGGGATGGCACGCTAGATTCAGTCAGCCATACGAACCAGTTCATGGCTGATGCCTGCGGCCAACTCGTCGGGGTTAAGGTGCTGCAACAGGCCCTCGGTCACGGCCACGACACCTCGTTGGGCATTTCGTCCCGATGCGAAAGTGTTGGTGCTTCCTCCGGAATGACATAGATCCGGGGCACGGGTAGGAACGCTGAACGCCGGCGGCCCAGGCGCTCCTGCAATTCAGCGGCGCTGCCCTACGGGAATTGCGTGGTCAACGGTAGCGGCGTGAGCCATCATCGACCCGACTGCGAAGTCCGCTCGATATTATGGTTGTATGTGGTTGTATATAGGCCCGTCGATCCGTTGACGACCCTTAAGCCGCGCCAATAGCTTGATGGCCGCAAGGGGGAAGAGTTCACGGTATGTACGATCTTTACAGCCTCGGCTGGCATAGCTTTCAGCAACCATCCTTGTCGATCACGCGCGAAATCCTTGGCCAGACGGTGGAATCCTTCCTCGATACGGCGGACGGCGGGCAAGACGGCGCCTTTGCCGGCACATGGCAACGGATCGCCGCGGAAGCGCTGGCCGGGCGGTACGTCGTCCAGTGCAAGTTCACCGGCAAACCCGGACGGAACCTAGAGGCTAACCTAAAGGCAGGCCGATCTGGCAGAAGAGATCAAAAAGGCCAGGCGGCTCGTCAAGGGGGGCCGCTGCGACAGCTACATCCTGATGACCAATGCTGGCATTTCCGGGACGGCGGCCGAAGAGATCGAGGCGCTGTTCAAGAAGGTGAGCGTGAAACATGTGGCCGTCTTCGGGAGCACCTGGATTTGTGATCAGATACGCGAGAACAAGCGCCTGCGCATGATGGTGCCGCGCGTCTACGGTCTGGGCGATCTCAGCCAGATTCTCGATGAGCGCGCCTATCTCCAGGCCAAAGCCCTGCTTTCGACGCTCCGGGAGGATATGTCGAAGGTCGTTATCACCTCCGCCTATCGCCGCGCGGCGGAGGCGCTCGACCGGCACGGCTTCGTGCTGCTCATCGGCGAGCCCGCGGCGGGAAAGACAACCATCGCCTCCATGCTAGCGATGGCGGCGCTCGACCAGTGGGGCTGTTCGACGCTGAAGCTCGACGATCCCCGCAAGGTCGTGGAACGCTGGAACCCGGACGAGCCGTCGCAGTTCTCCTGGGTCGATGATGCCTTCGGCGTCATGCAATACGAGCCCTTCCTCGTCCACGGCTGGAACCACACGCTTCCGCAAGTGAAGGCGATGCTGCGCAAGGGGGCCAAGATAGTAATGACCTCGCGCGACTACATCTACCGGCGCGCGAGGAACGACCTGAAGGAAGGCGCATTTCCGCTGCTGCGCGAGAGCCAAGTCGTGATCGATGTCAAGGATCTCACTGCGGAAGAGCGCCAGCAAATCCTCTACAACCACATCAAGCTGGGGCGGCAGCCGCGGGCATTCCGGGTCGAGATCAAGCCGCACCTTGGCTTCATCGCGGCGCATCGGCGCTTCATTCCGGAAACCGCCCGGCGCCTCGGCGATCCGCTGTTCACGGGCGGGCTGGACCTCCTCGACCGCTACGACCTCGGCCAGTTCGTCGAAAAGCAGGAACAGCTCATGCAGGAAGTGCTCGGCGGGCTCGACGAACACAGCAAGGCCGGCCTCGCACTCATTTACATGCGGAGCGGCGTCCTCCTGAAAAGGAATTCGCGGACGAGTCGCAGATCGTCGCTGAAATACAGACGCAGATCAGGAACGCCGAGGAATGGATCGCCGAGAAGCTGGCGGAAGACAGTGGGCCGCAGGGCCGCCCGCCGCGCGTCTTCGGCGAGTTTGACGGCCATGAGCAGCCTCCCGCGCCGATGCGCAGCATCTTCGACGACATCGACGAATAGATTCCGCTTGGAGCGCTTTGCGGCTGTCTGGCAAGTCTAGCGAATTCGCGGACGTTTGCCACGAAAAGGATACGGCCCGCTCACTGTGCGGGGCCTTGCCATTCTTGTTTTCCTCCTTGGAGGTGGGTTGCATGGCGCACATGCAACCCTGTCTTTCGGCGAGAACGGAGGTAGCAAGGGCAAGGGTAGAGCGATCCGGTAAGGGGATCGCCCGGCATGCACAAGCCCGGCATCAAAACCCTTTTCCTCGAAAATGCCGGGCGCGAAAGGATGGGGAAACCCGGGCCGAACCCATGCGCGCGGGGGGCGGCGCCCCTTAGCAGCCCGGTTTTGAATTCGCTTTTCGCGAAATGGGATCGTCACCCGTATGGGCCGAGACTCCCGTTTTTCAGGGATCCCTCGGTGAGCGCGCCGAAGGGCCAGAAGCCCGAGAGGCCGCAAGTAGAGCCGGTCGCGCCAGCGGATTCGCCCTGCCAGGACGCCTGAATAAGTGGCGGTTGAAGCCCGTTGTCAGATATGACAACATGTATTGTATGGACGGTGCAAAGTAGCCCGTGGCCGAAGCCCGCAAGACGCGGCCCGTGTCATGGTTGAAAGCCGCGCTACGTGAATTCGATAAATTTCCGGAGGGGGCACGCTCCGTCTGCCTCGTGGCGCTCACGATCGCCGCTGAGGGCGGCAAGGCGGATATCGCCAAGCCAATGCAGGGTCTTGGTTCCGGAGTGTTTGAGATTACGCTCCCTTTCAAAAGCGATGCGTTCCGTACGGTCTACGCGGTGCATCTCGGGGATGCCATCTGGGTGGTGCACGCCTTCCAGAAGAAATCGACTCAGGGGATCGGGACACCGAAGCGGGAGATTGACCTTATTAGGGACCGGCTGAAGAGACTGAAGGAGATGCTGAAATGAAACGCGAAAAACTGGAAGTGGTGCGCGGCAGCGGCAACGCGTTCCGCGATCTGGGGGTAAAGAACGCCGATGCCGAGCAGTTCAAGGCTATCCTGGCCGCCGAAATCATCAAGGCTCTTGATCGGGACCGGCTGACCGTGCGCGCCGCGCATGCCCGGACCGGCATCGCCGCCGCCGACTTCTCTCGCATCCGGAACGCGGACCTCGGGCGGTTCACCGTGGACCGTCTTATGGCAATAATCAACCGTCTCGGGTCACGAATCGAGGTAAAGGTGCGGGTCCGGCGTGAGCGGGCGGCTTGAAGACACCATCAATCAGCCTCGCCCAGCCTATTTCTCGCCAGCGCTGAAGACGACCCCCGCCTGAGTGCCCCGCCGTTCGGTCAAACTGACCCGCTACTCGTGTCGACACGATGCAGAAGGTTCGGTTCCGGCATCGGCGAGGGCGATCCGGGCTGAGTTTTAATGCGGCTCGTCGTGGCAGAACCCGCAATCCAGGCTGGCCTTCTTCGCGCGATGGCAGTTCATGCAGCCACCCATGGAGATGTCCGTCTCCCTGGTCAGCACATCCCTCTCGGCCACCGGCCCGTGGCATTCCTGACAGGTGTTGCCCTTCTCCAGGTGCGCCCGATGGCTGAAATCCACCCACGACGGAATCTCGTAAATGCGCATCCACGGTATCTCGCGGCCTTCCTTGGCATAGGCCGCCAGCCGCTTGATATCCGGGCTGTCCGCCTTGATCGCCGAGTGGCACGTCATGCACAGGCTGGCGCCCACGATGGTCATGGTCTCGCCCGGATTCGGGTTGGGATGGCACATCTTGCACGCCAGCTTCATGGTGCCGGCATGCGTCTTGTGGCTGAATGGCAAAGGTTGCGGCGGCGTGTCGTCCGCGTGCAGCAGCGCCCCGTGCCACAGCACCGCGCACACCGCCAGCGCCGCCGCGCGCCAAGCCCTCATATGCTGCGCGTGCGCATCTGCTCCGCGCAATACTCCGATGCCCGCATGGCCAGAGACAGAATCGTCATGGTCGGATTCTGCCATCCGCAGGTGACAAACGCCGCCCCATCCACCACGAACAGGTTCTTAATGTCGTGGCTCTGGTTGTACTTGTTCAGCACGCTGGTCTTGGGATTGTCGCCCATCCGGCAGGTGCCCAATTCGTGGATGCTGTAACCCGGCGGGTTGTACCGCTCGGTCCGCGAAACGATCTCCCATCCGGCCGCGTGGTAGATTTCTTCAATCGTGTCCGCGGCGTCCTTGGCCATGTTGTGCTCGTTATCCGAATCCTTGGCCACAATGTGCAGCACCGGGATGCCCCAGGCGTCCTTCACATCCTTATTAATGCGCACGTGATTGTCGAATCGCGCCACGCGCTCGCCGTAAATGCCGCCGACCAGGCACGACCCCGCGTAGCTCGCCAGCTTCTTCTGCAGCTCCTCGCCGTACAGCGGGAACATTTCCGGCGAAGCGCTCGTGCCGCTCCCAATGCGCACGCAATAGCCCTTGATGAAATTCCGCTTCTCGTCCTTTTTCAGGTTTCGGAAGCGCGGCATGAACGTGTAACCGCCCATCAGTCCCGGCGGCGCTTTGCCGTCGCGCGCTTCGGGAACCGAAGCCACCACGTTGATGCCATAGATCTGGTCGATCAGGTAGTGGCCCATCACCCCGCTCGAATTGGCGATGCCCGAGTTCATCAGCAGCCGCGTGCTCTCCAGCGTTCCCGCCGCCAGAATCACCACCCGCGCCTTCACGTGCATCTCGCGGCGCGAATGACGGTCGCTAAAGTACGCCCCGTTCGCCAGGCCCGTATTCTTGTCCGTGGTGATTTCGCGGACGATCGCATTGGGCACAATCTGCAGCTTGCCCGTGGCCATCGCATCCGGCAGCAGCAGGTTGATCGAACTGGCCAGCCCGTTCTCGCCCATCGCCGCCCGCCCCTTGGAGCAGCCGATGCCGCGCGCCGTCGCCAGCTCGATCACCTTCTTGATGGTCTCGCTGTCCGGCCCGGAATTGCTTTCGATGAAGTTGCCGTCGGGAAATTGCGGCCATCCCTCCTTGCGTCCGACTACCCGGAAAATCCCCTCCACGCGCGAATAATAAGGATCCAGATCCGCCAGGCTGATGGGCCAACTATCGCCCGTGCCATCGATCTCCGCGGCCTTGAATTCGAAGTCGCTCAGGCGGAACGATTCGCGCGCCCAGAACAGCGAGCGCCCTCCCAGCAGCCGCACGCGCACCCAGTTGTACGGTTTGTCGGGGTCGGTGGTGTACGGCACTTCCCGCTCATCCACCCACTGGTTGGCGTTGAACTCGTTGGCCTGGTAGATGTGCGGATGCCGCCCGGGCTCGCCGAACCCGCGGTAAGGCAATTCGGACACCGGTTTGGCGACGCGGTCGCGCTCGTAATCCGCCTGCGGCCCCGCGTTCAGCATCAAACACGAAATGCCCTTCCCGGTGAGAATATTGGCGGCCATTCCGCCAGAGTGCCCGGAACCCACAATCAGAACGTCGTAATCTTCCCTAGCCATGCCTTAAGCCCTCACCACCGGATCGATCGGCAGCCAGTACAATCCCGTACCGCCTCCAAAGCCACGGCCGCCGCGCCGTCCCCGGGAAGCCGCTGAGCCGGCCCACTCGCGCGAATTCTGCGTGGCCGTGCGGAAATCCCGATGCGCCTGCGCGATGAAGTGCCGCAGCGGATCCTTGGGCAGATCCTCCGACCAGGGAATCACCACCAGCAGCGGCCGCACGATGGCGTCCGCCTGGGTCGCGTCCAGGTCGGCGAAGAGCTTTTTATATTTCTTCTTCGATTGCCCGTTCAGCGCGTCCAGCCCTTCGCGATAGAGCGCCTGCTGCCCGGCCGGCGACACCCCGATCAGGAAATCGAGAAACTCCGGTGCCCCCGCCTCCTCAGACCCGGGATGCCCGTCCATGGGCGGCTGCAGCAGTTTCCCCAGCGCTTGTAATGCCGCGAACTGATCGGCCGTGAAAAACGTCGGCGCCGCCGGATCGGCCGTGAGGTCCACCTCGGTGGTCTCCAACAGCCGAACTTCCTGGCCCCCGCGGAATCCGCCGCCGCCGCGCCCCGGTCCCGCTCCCGGCGCTGCCGCCGGTGGATTCCCCGCGGCTGGTGCGCGCTGTGCGGTCTGTTGTGCCGCCAATGGAGCGGCAGCGGCCGGCGCCGCCGCGATAGCCTGAAGAAAGCGTCTGCGCTTCATAGGTCCCTCTGAGTAGGTTCTTCCAAATTATACCCCGATCGGCAGACCCGCCATCCGCAGCAGCCCTAGTTCGGCCCGGTGAGCCCTTTGAGCTTTGACGCGGAGGCGCGGAGGCGCAGAGGAAGAAGGGGAGAGCATTCTCAGAGGCGTCCGCTTTTCAGCAGGCGGGCGTTTATTTGGATCTTGGCGGGTGCAGCGCCACTACGGCAGTGCCGAGACAATTCGCTGGGAGGAGTGGCGGCGGACATCCGATTGTGGACGCTGCGGCCGTTTAGTGCTGCCGCCGAAGCTCCTGCATGAGGGCGATGTCGTCGAGTATACGAATCCCGTGGGCCGCGCATACGCGCCCCACGTTTTCGTGACGAAAGGCTTCATCGCGAGTACAAAGGACGTCGGCGTGGCCGGTGATGGCCGTTTGCAAAATCGGGTCGTCGTCGGGGTCACTCACAATGGGCGAAGCGGGCGTGCCCGGTTCGACTACAATACCGGCGGCCTCAAGAAACGCGAGGTATTGATTGATCATTTCCTTCGGCATGGGCCACCAGGCCTGAACGTGGGGATTCGCGAGCACGCGCCCCACCTCAATCAGAATTGCAGCCGACAGGATCAGGGTGTGGGGCCCTGCTACGGTGCTGAGAAGAATGTCGCGGGCAAGACCCTGCGGTGAAACCTTGGGATTGGCGCGGACAAGGATGTTGGTATCGAGAACAATCCTCACGGATGCCAGTCTCTCTGTGGCCGAATGTGCCGCAGAGCGTCCTCAAGGGCGGCCTCCATCTGTTCTGGCGTGGTCTCCGAGGCAACCTGGGAAGCCATCTTGTCCAAGTGATGCTCCAAATTCACAGCGTCGCGGCGATGCTGGCGTTCCAAAGCGTTCGCCACGATCTGAGCCAGGTACCGTTCGGCGGGCATTCGAGCTGCGCGCGCCTGCGCTTCCAGCGCGGCTGCGTCCTGGTCCGACAGGTCAATGGTCAGGTGCATTGGCTTTCTGTTCCAAGATTAGCGCGGTCCGTATACCCACGGCGCTGTGAGAGCGGAAAACGTCTTGCTCCGCGACCTCCGTGCCTCCGCGGAAACTCCGCCCCCTCTGCGATCTTTCCTCACCTTGGGTCTTCTCCGCGTCTCCGCGTCTCTCCGGAAACTTCCCTCAACCTATTGATTCTGCGTCGGGGCTTCTCTCCGGAAACTCCGCTTCCCTCAGCGACCTTTCTTTACGTTGGGTCTTCTCCGCGCTTACTCCGCGTCTCCGGGCCGGAGGGCACCCCCCGCGTCGAATGGGCCCCACGCCCGACTCTGGCTCGTCGGGAGTTTCCTCGCCCCGAGAACATCGACATCAGTCGATGCCTGTGCTCCGCGGTGAGGTCCACGCCCCACGCCCCAAACCCCCTCTCTCCGTCTGATAAAATCGTTTGCATCGTCGGCCGCCGCTACGGCGGCGTCTCGAGGTTCGTCCATGCGATTCGGAGTCACGGGTTCCTGGTTGGTCGTTCAGTGGTTGTGTGCCTCGGCGCTCGCCGCTCAATCCGCGCCCTTGCCGGGCAAAGGCCTCGCCCAGCACCCGTTTCTCTATTGCGGCGAATGGCAGCACCGCGGCCAGTCCGAGCAGACCATCTATGTGGTCCGCGCCGGCAAGGTGGCCTGGTCGTATTCCGTCTCCGCTAAAGACGAACTGGGCGATTGCACCATGCTCTCCAATGGCGACATCGTTTTCTCACGCCGCACCGGCGCCAGCGAGGTCACCCCCGACAAGCGCATTGTCTGGAATTACGTCGCTCCGCCGGGAACCGAAGTCCACACCGCCTACCCCATGGATAACGACCACATCCTCGTCATGCAGAACGGCGACCCCGCCAAGCTGCTCGTCATCCACAAAACGTTCGAAGACCCCGCCGGGGAAATCGAACGCGAGCTGACCATGGAGAGCGCCGCTCCCTCGTCGCCCCACGGCCAGTTCCGCCACGTCCGCATGACCCCGGACGGCACCTTCCTGGTGGCCCATATGGACCTCAACCGGGTGGTGGAATACTCGCCCGATGGCAAGCCGCTCTGGTCCGTGGACGCTGCTTCCCCGTGGGCCGCCGTGCGCCTCAAGAACGGCCACACCCTCATCAGCGGCAACCAGAACGGCTACGTCCGCGAGGTGGATAAAGCCGGCAAGACCGTCTGGGAGATCGATAAGAACGACCTGCCCGGTATCCCGCTCTACACCGTCCAGGAGGTTTCGCGCCTGGCCAACGGCAACACCCTCATCAACAACTGGCCCGGCAGTCTCCCCGAAGACCAGTGGGCCGGCACCGTGCAACTCATCGAAGTCACGCCCGACAAGAAGGTGGTCTGGGCGTTGCAGGACTGGAAGGATCTCGGCCCGGCCTCCTCCACCCAACTGCTGGACGAACCCGGCATCCCCGAAAAGGACGAGTTGCAGCGCTAGCGTGCTGTCAGGCTTACCGCTTGCTCAACGCGCGAGGCTCCCGAAGCTGGCGGAGCCGCGACCGTGAGGGAGCGCCCCATGGTCCCGCGGGCCCCAAAGGCGCTTGCAGCAGCGCAATGTGCCGATGCGATGGAATCAGTTGGCTTGCGGCGCGTCTTGAATGAAGCGCTCCCGCGCGCCGGATCAAGCGGTAGGAGACTTGGTTCCTTACCGGAACAACAGCGGGCTGTACTCCGCCAGGAATTTCCGCCAGACGGTGTAATTGTGTACCCCGTCAATGGCCAGGAAGGTGTGCCGGATCTGGTACCGCGCCAGCAGGTCCGCTAAATTCTTCGACCGCGGAAACAGCGAGTCCTGCCGCCCGCAGCCGATCCACAGCGCCTTCAGTTTCGCATTGGTGCCCGCCGGGTCCTTCAGCAATTCGCCAAACCGTGTCTCGAAATCCGCCGGAACGGCGCCCGAAAACGAAGCCACCGCGCTGAACAGGTCCAGGTGCCCCAGCCCGATCTTCAGCGACTGCCCGCCTCCCATGGACAGCCCTGCGATGGCCCGGTTCGCGCGCCCCGGCGCCACCCGGTATTTGCCTTCGATTGCCGGCATCACGTCCGTCAGCAGGTATTCCTCAAACAGCGCGTCGTTGGATGGTGCGCCCGCGGCCGGCGGCACTCCGTACGGCGTGGCGTGCCCGAACGGCATCACCACAATCATCGGCACGACGCGTTTCTCACTCAGCAGGTTGTCCAACACGAAGTTGGCGTTGCCCGCCATAGTCCAGCCGGCCGCCGTATCGTTGGACCCGTGCAGCAGGTACAGCACCGGATACCGCCCGCCTTTCTCGTAACCCGGCGGCGTGTAGACCCAGATCGCGCGCGTCTCCCCGTGGATGGCTTTCGACTTCTCCCAGTTGATCTCCACCGCCCCGTGCGGCACGTCGCGCGCTTCCCAGAAGGCCCCCGCATCGCTGCCGCTCGGCACCTCCAGCAGGCTCGCCGAGGTGCTGGCGCGCAGTTTCATGCGGGGATTCACCGGATCCGCCATGGCCACGCCATCCACCGTGAACGAATAAATATAGATACTCGGCTCGAACGGGCCCAGCGTGACGCTCCAGACGCCCTGCTCGTCTTTGGTCAGCTTGGGGGCGGGCGTGCTGCCCAGCCAGTCGCCGGTCAGGCTGACCTCGCTGGCCTTGGGAGCTTTGATCCGGAAGGTAACGCTATGATCCGGATGCACTTCCGGCGAAACCACCGGAACCACGGGGTTACGCCCCTGCGCCCCGGCGAATCCGGCAAACAGGCTCGCCACCGCGGCCAGGGTTGCTTGTTGCAGCTTCATGATTCACACTCCGGGGAATCATACCACCTGCCTGCGGGCTGCCGCCCTCGGCATAAACAGAATACAGGACCCGCAACTCGGTTGTCCCCATGCAGAGATAAAATGGTAGCGGAGCCTTCCATGACGCTGGCTGAAGATCTCGCCATGCACACCCGCGAAGGCGATCTGTACGAACACCTGGAGGGCAACCGCATCCGCTGCTTCGCCTGCGGCCACTGCTGCCCCATCCCGGCGGGTTTCGCCGGCGTCTGCAAGGTCCGTTTCAACCAGGCCGGCAAGCTGCTGGTGCCTTACGGCTACGTCAACGCCTTGCAGTGCGACCCCATCGAAAAGAAGCCCTTCTTTCACGCCCTGCCCGGAAGCAACGCCCTTAGTTTCGGCATGCTCGGCTGCGACCTCCACTGCGGCTATTGCCAGAACTGGGTCTCCTCGCAGGCCCTTCGCGATTTCCGCTCCACGCTGGATTTCCGGGAAATCGATCCCGCCGGCATCGTCCGCCTGGCCCTGCGCTACAACGCCGCCTCCATCGTCAGCACCTACAACGAGCCGCTCATCACCGCCGAGTGGGCCGCCGCCGTATTCCGCGAAGCCCGCGCCGCCGGCCTGGTCACCGGCTTTGTCTCCAATGGCAACGCCACCCCGCAGGTGCTCGAATATCTGCGGCCGCTGGTCGATCTGTACAAAGTGGACCTGAAAAGCTTCGACCCGAGCCATTACCGCGAGCTGGGCGGCCGCCTGGACCCCATTCTGGAATCCATCTCCCGCATTCACGCCATGGGCTTCTGGCTGGAAGTGGTCACCCTGGTCATCCCCGGCTTCAACGACTCGCCCGCCGAACTGGAGGCCATGGCCTCCTTCCTCGCCGGCGTGTCTCCCGATATCCCCTGGCACATCACCGCCTTTCATCCCGATTACAAGATGATCGGCCCGCCGCGCACGCCCGCTGCTACGCTGGAGCGCGTTGCCGCCATCGGGCGCGCCGCCGGATTACGCTACGTCTATGCGGGAAACCTTCCCGGCGCCGTCGGCTCTCTGGAAAACACCTACTGCCCGCAGTGCCATGCGCTACTCGTCGAACGGTGTGGTTTCGAAGTGCTGGGAAACCGTATCACGCGCGCCGGCGCCTGTCCCGACTGCCAGTCGGCCATCCCCGGCTTCTGGCGGCCCGCCCCGCAGCGCGCCCGCGAGCCTCTTTGCACCATCCGAAAACAATGTGGTTGAATTCATGGGACTTTCCCCGGCAGCCCCCGCTGCTCACGTAACTCCGTTTGCCGGCTCCTGGTACCCGGACCACCCCGCCGAGTTGGCGGCCCTTCTCGACCAGCGCTTCGAGTGCTCTCTCGAAAGAACCGGCCCCTGGCTGCTTCCGCACCCGCTCGCCTTCGTCGTCCCGCATGCCGGACTGGCCTACTCCGGCACCGTGGCCGCCGCCGCTTACCGGCACCTGCAAGCTGCGCCGCCCGAACGCATCTTCCTGCTGGGATTCAGCCATCGCGGCGGCCCGCCGGGCATCGCCATCCCCGATATCCCGGGCTTCGAAACCCCCATTGGCTCCGTGGCCCTGGACCGCGCCGCCGCCCTGGAACTGGCCGCCGCGCGCCCGTTTGCGGTGGTCCCCGAAAGCGAAGTTTGCGACCATTCGGTGGAGATCCAGCTTCCCCTGCTGCGCAAGGCCGTCCCCGGCGTGCCGGTGGTCCCGCTGTATGTCGGCCTTCTGCAAGACGCCGAACGATCCACGGCCGCTGAAACTCTGGCCCGCGCGCTGCGCCCCGGCGATCTACTGCTGGCCAGTTCGGACCTCACCCATTACGGCCGCGCTTTCGGCTACCAGCCCTTCGCCGCCGGCCGCGATCTGCACCGGCGCCTCTACCGCCTGGATTCCCAGGTGATCGAAGCCGCCGGCAGCTTCGATTCCGGCCTGTTCCACGATACTCTCCGAGAGACCGGCGCCACCGTATGCGGGCGCGCCCCCATCGCCCTGCTCCTTGAGGTGCTCACCCTGCTGGCCGGCGAGGACGTCTTCCAGCAGACGCTGGATTACCAGACTTCCGCCGAAATCACCGGCGACCGCGAGCACAGCGTGAGCTACGCCTGCCTGGGTTACTTTCGCCCTGAGTCGTTCCTGCTGGATGCGGAATCCCAGCAGGCGCTTCTGGCCAGCGCCCGCGCCACCCTCGAACATCTGCGCGCCACCGGCCAACGCCAGGCGGTTCCACCGCCGCCCGCATTCCCGGCCCTGCGGCGTCATGCCGCCCTCTTCGCCAGCCTGCACCAGGACGGCCGGTTGTTCGGCTGTGTGGGCACCCGTTCCGCCCCCCTGCCGCTGGCCGAAGCCGCGGCCGAGCTGACCTTGTCCGCCGCGCTCGATGACCCGCGCTTTCCCGACGGCCGTACCATTCCGGATGACCTGGATATGGAACTCTCCATCCTCACCCCCATGCGGCGCATCCGCGACTGGCAAAGCTTCCGCATCGGGCGCGATGGCGCCATCCTCGATTACGACAGCCGCACCGAACTGCTGCTTCCGCAAGTCGCCGCGCGCGGCCCGCGGACACCAGTGCGCTTCCTGGAGGCGCTTTCGCAGAAAGCCGGCCTGCCGCCCAGCGCCTACCGCGACCGCCAAGCCCGGCTCTCGGTCTTCCGCGCGCAGGTTGTAGGTTAAGCCAGGCAGTGTCCGCGCGCCCGCCGCCGGTGCCACCGGGCGCGTCCGCCTAAGGCCGGCGGAGACGTGGGCGTGCCGGTTTCGTCGGTCGAATGCCAGTCGTCCAATCGAAGCCGGCAAGGTGCTGGCCTGTTTCGGGTCGGAAAGGTCCCGCCCCATCTCGCGGCTCGCCGCCACATACACGTGATTCAGCATCGGCCGGGTCTTTCCAAACCGCCAGCACGCCGGATTTCTCCGGGTCCCACTTGGTCACCTCGCGGAATTCTTCGCCGGCGCCGCCCTGCCCCACGTTCTGTTTGAACTGGAACCGCGGCGCGTCTACGTGGATATCGCCGGTAGGCATGTTGCCCACCCACCCGGCTCCACGTTCTGCCGGATTGACTCCGCCGCCGGCCGGGGGCATCCTGGATTCAGGTGCACCACTGCCTGGCGAGGGAGCCGTCTCGCCTCCTCCGGAAACGGGGCTGCCGGAAACGTCAATACTTCTTCCGGTGGGTAGAGGAACTGAAGGGCCGCCAGTCGGTGGGGAAGTCGGCCCACTGGCCGCAGGGTTATCGGAGCCGTCAAGGGTTCCTCCGGTAGCTGGCGGTCTTAGATCGTACTCCGTGAGCAGCCAAGCCGGCGTTTCGGGCCCGCGTAGGTCCAGCGAGACCATGGCTCGCCGCGTCCCATCGAACAAAACCATCCGCATCACCCGCCCAGTGTGCGGATCGGGTCGCGCCCGGCGGCATGCACCATCCCCGCCGCCACTTTATGCGCCTGCGTCAGAACGTCCGCCGGGCATCCGAAGACCGCCCGCGATTTTACTGCGGCTCGATGGGACCAATCCGCCAATAGTTGGACGCGATATAGCAGGCACCGCCTAACGCAAGATAACTACATCGAAAGGCCGGCGTTCTTTTACAATCGGATGCAAATGGCTTACTCGAAGACTGTCCGCCGGGGCGTGGTGCTGCTCGCGATTGGCGTGTTGGCACTGGGCGCCGCGGTCCGGCTGAATCCGCCGTTCCTGATTTTACTCTCGAAGAATGTGAAGACCAGAAGTCCGTTCTGTTCGGTCTGGAAGGCCAGCTTGGACGGGCACATCAAGCTTCGGCAGCAGGCGGTCACCGAGGAACTGGAGAAGGCCAGCAGCATCGTCCGGCATGACGCGGGACTGACGCTCTGGAAGACTCCTGCGGGCGATTACTGGATTCCGGACGGCGGCGGCGACACGGTACAGTTGCTTCTGGCCCAGGAAGCCCGCGATATTTACGGCAACGGCGACTGGGGCGTACGGCGAGGAGATGTCGTACTGGACATCGGCGCGTATATCGGCACCTGGACGCGGCAGGCGCTCGATCGCGGAGCGAAGCTGGTGGTGGCGATCGAGCCCTCGCCGGCGTCGGTCGAGTGTCTGAAGCGCAACCTCGCAAGCGAGATCGCCGCGGGCCGGGTAATCGTGTATCCCAAGGGCATCTGGGATTCGGAAACCAACCTCACGTTCTTCGAACACGGCGATGGCGTCGGCAACAGCTTTGTGGAGCAGTCGTCCGCCGCCGCGGTGGTGCACTCAATCCCGGTCACCACCATCGACAAACTGGCCGCGGAACTTGGACTGCCCCGCGTCGATTTCATCAAAGCGGATGTGAAAGGCGCGACCGAGCGTCTGCTGCGGGGTGGCGCATCGGTCATCCGGCGCGATCAGCCGCGACTGGCGCTCTCCACTGAGGAGGCGGCGGACGATGCGCAGTCCATCGCCAATGTGGCCACGCAGATTCAGCCGCGGTACGGCATGCGCTGCGGCCCTTGTCTGCTGGACCAAAGGGAAATCTACACCGACGTGCTGTTCTTCCGGTAGAGACGTTTAACTGGCCAATGCTACGCCAGCGCAGATCTAACCCCTTTTATGCCTTTGACTTACGGGGCGCGTGCGCAGATTGGATCAGTTATCGGATTAATACCGGCCAATCGACTCATTCGAAATCACTTACGCGTTCTCTCACTCCGATCACGAATTGGCCGGTATAAAACTGTTGCGGAACGGGCCTGCCCGCCCTGCCGGGATCCGGCGCGAGGTTTTTGCAAATTTTGCGCACCCTACGGCCCATAGGCGCGGCCGCAGGATTCGCCGAGCCGCGAGCCTCCAGCGCGGGGCCCGGCCGACCGCCGCGCGGGTTTACGCTCGCCCGCGTTGGCCTTGCCGCTAGCCGCTGCCCTCGGAGGCGCTGGCCAGAAAGCGGTCCGCCCGTGAGCGATTATCGCCTCGAACCGGCTCTCGGTCTTCCGTGCGCGAGTGGTGGCATGACGCACCGCGTTACTCTTGCAAAGCATCTTCCTAATCCCTCTCGATTGTGGTGTCATTGAGAAAGGTGTGCTCGAT
The DNA here is from genome assembly GCA_963803725.1 of Bryobacterales bacterium. Lineage (GTDB taxonomy): Bacteria > Acidobacteriota > Terriglobia > Bryobacterales > Bryobacteraceae > JOPF133. The sequence continues at coordinate 60,960 of CAWDOH010000008.1, forward strand.
GAAAGCTGCGGAAGCGATATTAGCGGCCGGCCTGGCGACGCTGCTCGCCGGTTGCGTGCTGCGCGGCACTCCCAAAGCCGCTCAATCCGCCCCGGCGCCGCCGAAACCGGTAGTGGCCGCCGCCCCGGCCCGCCCCTCCGGGCCCCTTTCCATACCGCAAACCCAGGTGGAATTGCCGCCGCCCCAACCGATCAGTCCCGAAGCGCTGGCCACTACTGAACCGCCGCCTGAGGAACCCGCTCCGGTACCGGTGGCTCCTAAGCCCACGCGCAGCCGTGCCGCCCAGCCGGCGCGCACGGATACGCCCGCAGCGGCGCCCACGGTGCAGGCCGCGCCTTCCGAACCGGCCGAGCGCCCGCCGGTGGCGGAAATTCTTTCCGCCGAGGAACAGCGCCAGTTTCTGGCCAATGCCCAACACGACCGCCAGGAGGCCCTGCGCCTGTTGGAGCGCGCCTCCGGCCGCCACCTGAATGGCAGCCAGCAAAATAACAAGAAGATGATCGAGTCGTTCCTCCAGGTTTCCACCGAAGAAGAGAAAAAAGGCGACCTGCGCCAGGCGCGCGAACTGGCCGCGCGTGCCCTGCTGCTGGCCAAGGAACTGCAACCGTGACGGAGGCCCGCGAGCCGGCCGCCCCCGGCATCCCGGCCGGTGACCCGTTCCAGGCCCGCCGCCACCTGATCGCCGAGGGTCTCTCGGGCCGCCGCCTGGACGCGCTGCTGGTGGCGCTCAGCCCCAATCTCCGCTACCTTTGCGGATTCACCGGCAGTAACGGCTACCTGCTGCTCTCCGCCGAAAGGGCGATCCTCTTCACCGATCCCCGGTACCTGCTTCAGGCACGCCAGGAGTGCCTGGGTGCTTCGGGTCCCTCCCGGGCTTTCGAAGTCCGCGTGGCCAAGGGGCCGCTGGTCCCTGCGGTGGCCTCCGCCATCAGCCGCCTCCGGTGGCGCCGCATCGGCTATGAACCCGCCCGCATGACCTGCGACGCCTTCGAAGCGCTGAAAGGCCGGCTGCCCGCGCGCGCGTCCCTAACCGCGGCCGGTGGCTGGATCGAATTGCTGCGCGCGATTAAATCTCCTGCCGAGATCGATCTGATTCGCCGCTCCGTGCTGACCAACTCGCGCGCATTCGAGCAGGCCGCCGCGCGCCTGCGTCCGGGCATGAAGGAAAGCGACCTGGCGGCGGAAATCGAGTACCGTATGCGCCGCCTGGGCGCCGAAAAGCCGTCCTTCGAAACCATCGTCGCGTCCGGCCGCCGCACCGCGCTGCCGCACGCGCAACCGACAGCGGCGCAGATCGGCCCGGGGAGCCTGGTGCTGGTCGACATGGGGTCTCAGCAGGATGGGTATTGCAGCGATATGACCCGCATGCTGTTCCTCGGCACGCCCACGGCGCGCGTGAAGCGCACCTATCGCGCGGTGCTCGAAGCCCAGTTGGCCGCCATCGACGCCGTCCGCCCCGGTGCCAGGACTGCCGATGTGGATGCGACGGCGCGCAGCGTGCTACAGGCCCACGGACTGGAGACGGCATTCGTTCACTCCACGGGCCATGGATTGGGCCTGGAGATCCACGAGCCGCCGCGCATTGGCCGCCGCGACAAGAGCCGCTTGGCCCTGGGCATGGCGATCACCATCGAGCCCGGAGTCTACCTGGAGGATTTCGGCGGGATCCGCATCGAAGACACCGTGGTGGTCACAGGGCGCGGATGCGAAATCCTTACCCCGACTCCAAAGGAGTTGCGGGTCCTGTAAGGCGGTCGGCGTGGTCTGGAAGCGCCGGCGGCAAGGCTCGCGGCTCGCGTTGTCCGCTCCGCGAAAGTGCTGGTTTGTCTATGGTGCGGGCAGTACCCTACATTGGTTATGGCCCTGTTCAAAGGCGGCAGACGCACCCTACTCTGGAACTGTCCAGTTAAGCCGTCGAGATCTGCTCGGCCGGATTGAGGAGTAACAAAATGGCTCGAATTAAGAGATTTCTTAAGGACGCGCAGGCGCAAGATGTAGTGGAATACACGCTTCTGGTGGCCTTCGTGGTCTTGGTGTCCGCGGGCCTCTTCATGGGCAACGGTGGCAGCGTCCAGGCTATCTGGGGCACCGCCGACTCGGAGCTGGCGGTAGCCAACAGTGGGGTATCCCCCGGCTCGGGCGGGACTCCGTCCGATACATCAGGCCGGCAGGGCGATCACGGTGGGCACGGGGGACATGGCGGCAACGGTCCCGGTGGGGACGGCCACGGCGGTTTCCCGGGTGGCGGCGGCCACCGCGGCTGGTTTTAAGCCCCACAGTCCACGGCGCAGCCGGGCGCAGCCGGCATTAACCGCAAGCTGGCGGGGTCATCCATCCCTTCCCACCCCGTACAATAGGAAGGAATGCAAGAGAAGTACGACGTCGTTGTGATCGGCGCCGGACACGCGGGATGCGAAGCCGCCCGCGCCTCCGCCCGCATGGGCCGCCGCACCGCCATGGTGACCATGAATCTGGACCTCATCGCCCAGATGTCCTGCAATCCGGCCATTGGCGGCATCGCCAAGGGTCACCTGGTCCGTGAGGTCGACGCCCTGGGTGGGGTGATGGGCGAAGTAGCCGACGCGGTGGGCATCCAGTTCCGCCTGCTCAATACCAGCCGTGGCCCAGCCGTCTGGTCGCCGCGTGCCCAGATGGATAAACGCCTCTACCGTGTGCGCATGCGGGAGGTGCTGGAACGGGAACCCAATTTACGCATTAAGCAGGCCGAGGTAGCCGCGCTGCTCTTCGCGTCCGATTCCCGGCGCGTCACCGGGATGCAACTGCGCGATGGCCGCTCGCTTTCCTGCGATGCCGTGGTGATCACCACCGGTACGTTCCTCAACGGGCTGGCGCACGTGGGCGAAATGAAGTACAGCTGCGGCCGCAACGGGGAGGCTCCTTCGAACCTTCTGGCCGAGCAGTTCCGTTCGCTCGGCCTCGGTTGGGCGCGCCTCAAGACGGGTACGCCGCCTCGCCTGGACGCCCGCACCATCGACTGGTCGCAGTTCGAACCGCAGCCGGGCGACGCCGATCCCACACCGTTCTCGTTTCTGACCGAGCGCATCGACCGGCCGCAGATCCAGTGCCATATCGGCTATACCAGCGACGAGACGCGCCGCATCCTGCTGGAGGCCATCCCGCGCTCGCCGCTGTATTCCGGACAGATCGAGGGGATCGGCCCGCGCTATTGCCCGTCCATCGAGGACAAGATCGTCAAGTTCCCCGACAAGCCGCGTCACCAGATTTTTCTAGAACCGGAGGGCCTCGACACCAACGAGATTTACGTCAATGGGATGTCCACGAGCATGCCGATCGACGTGCAGACGGCCGTGGTGGCGTCGATTCCGGGCCTGGAAAACGCCGAGATGATCCGGCCCGGCTATGCCATAGAATATGATGCCGTGGATCCGCGCGAACTGGACCACACTCTTCAGGTCAAGTCGATTCCGGGGCTGTACCTGGCGGGCCAGATCAACGGAACCTCGGGCTATGAGGAGGCCGCCTGCCAGGGGCTGATTGCGGGAATGAATGCCGCGGGCGGCGGGGTGGTGCTGGGCCGGACGGACGGGTACACCGGCATCCTCATCGATGACCTGATCACCAAGGGCGCCGACGAGCCGTACCGCATGTTCACCTCGCGGGCCGAATACCGCCTGCTGTTGCGCATCGATAACGCCGATGCGCGTCTGACACCCATCGGACGGCGCGCCGGTCTGGTCAGGGATGACCGCTGGGAGATGTTTACGCGCAAGCAGTCGCAGATCGAGCGGTTACGGGTGGCGTTGGAGACCCACCGCAATGGGCAATGGTTGAAGCGGCCGGAGGCGTCGATCCAGGAGATTGTGCCCTGGGTTCGCGAGGTTCTAGGCGGCGAGGCGGAGCGCGGGGTGCTGACCACGGTCGAGACCGAGATCAAGTACAGCGGGTACATCGGGCAGCAGGAGCGGCAGATCTCCCGGCTGAAGACGGCGGAGGGGCGAGCGATTCCGATGGAATTCGAGTTTCGGGGGATTCCCGGTCTTTCGCGGGAGGTTCGCGATAAATTGGAGCGGGTTCGGCCGTCGACCCTGGGCCAGGCCGCGCGGATTCCGGGGGTGACGCCTGCCGCAGTTGCGATATTGGATTGTTACCTGAGCCTTCCGCGTGTTTCCTGAGTGGGTGACAGCGGAGCAGGCTGGGCGCCTGGAAGCGCACTTCGAGCTACTCACCCGCTGGAACCGGACGGTGAACCTCATCCGGATCCGGGATCGCGCAGAGGCAATCGAGCGCCATTACAACGAATCTCTGTTCCTGGCCCGGAAGTTGCCTGCGGGGGCGCTGCGGATCGCGGATATTGGATCGGGCGCCGGGTTCCCGGGATTGCCGGTGGCGATCGTTCGACCGGATTGTGCAGTTACGCTGATCGAGTCGCACCAGCGGAAGGCAGTATTTCTGCGAGAGGCGAGCCGGGAGCTTCCGAATGTACGGGTGGTCTGCGGCCGGGCTGAGGATTGCGGCGAGAGGTTTGCCTGGGCGGTGTCGCGGGCCGTGAGTTACGCGGATCTGGCGAAACTCCTGGTGCGGCTGGCCGGGCATGCTGCGTTGCTGACAGGCGCGGAAGAGCCCCCGGGTGCCTTGGGGTTCGAATGGGAAGCGCCGATTCTGTTGCCTGTATCGGAGCAGCGATTTCTTCGGTTGGGTCATTGTTTCACGTGAAACGGTTTTGGTAGGCGTCCAGCGCAGTTTGTTTCACGTGAAACGGATTTGTTCCCTTGGGCGTGAGGCCCCCGTGCTCCGAAGAGCCGCGTCGCGACCGGATGTGGTTCACGCCAGACCCGCTTTCACGCCTCCACCGGGGCTGCGGCCGGCCCCGGCCGTGATTCTCGCAAGCCCGCTTTCCTTCGGCCGCGGTTCCCGGAGCCCGTTGAACCCGGCCCCGCGGCCAATCGCTTCCCGAAACCCCGCACCCCCAAGCCTGTCGCGCAGAACTACGCCCACCTCCCTGCCCCGGTCCCTCACTACCTACCTACCGCTCCCTCCCGTGTGTCCTTAATGCCCGGCTTACCTTCCCACTGCAAATGCGCCACCTGTGCCGCCCCGGCGATTCTAACCCCGCCCCGCGCCTCCTTAACTCGCGCTAGGCCGCCACCAGGGCGGCGAAGAACCCTGCGCCGGTCAGCGGCACTTGCACTCCACCCCTCCGCGCCTTGGTATAGAATCGACGCCTGGTCCAGAACTCCGCCCGAAACTCCCGCCGCGCTGCCTCCTCCCCACCCAATCCGCCAGAGGTCCCGCACACGGCCACTCACTTACTACCCGCCGGCTCCCTCGCCGCCTCCATCACTCCCGCCTTCCCCGCCGCTTCCATCCTACTGGATGACCTTCTTCTCCCCGCATCCCCTCCAGCCCTGCCGCCGCCCGTTTCACGTGAAACACTCTTTGTCTCCATCCCCGACACCGTGTTAGTATGACCGCTTGAGCACGGTTCTCGCGATCGCCAACCAAAAAGGCGGCGTCGGTAAAACAACGACCGCCATCAACCTGGCTGCCTCCCTCGCCGCCAATGACTTCCGCATCCTCGTGATCGACTCCGATCCCCAGGGCAATGCCACCACTGGCCTCGGCGTCCCCAAAGACGCCAGCCGGCCCAGCATCTATAACGTCCTCCTCGGCAACGCCAACCCGGCCGACGCCGTCGTCGCCACCGAATTCGAGGGCCTCTTCGTCATCACCGCCGATAAGAACCTCGTCGGCGCCAACCTCGAACTCGTCGACGCCCCCAATCGCGAATTCCGCCTCCGCGAACGTATCGCCGAAATCCGCAATCAGTACGACTTCCTTCTCATCGATTGCCCGCCCGCCCTCGACCTCCTCACCTTAAACGCCCTGATCGCCTCCGATGCCGTCCTCGTCCCGATTCAGTGCGAGTTCTTCGCCCTGGAGGGCATTTCCGAGCTCATGGACACCATCGAACGTATCCGCGAGGCCTTCCAGCACTCCCTGCGCGTCGAAGGCATCCTGCTCACCATGTTCGACGACCGCACCAACCTCACCCGCCAGGTGGCCGCCGACCTGAAAGAGTTCTTTCGCGACCAGGTCTTTCAGACCGTCATTCCCCGCAGTATCCGCCTCGCCGAGGCCCCCAGCTTCGGCAAGCCCATTCTGGCCTACGACCCGCGCTCCCGCGGAGCCGAAAGCTACATCAAACTCGCCAAGGAAATTCTCCAACATGAGCAACACCGAAAACCCGCCTCGCAAGGTACTCGGTAGAGGGATGAGCGCTCTCCTTCCGACGCGGGCCGCGCCCCCGCCGCCGGCGCCCGCGCACCCCGAAGCCCCCTACACCATACCGGTCGACCAGATTGATCCCAATCCGCTCCAGCCGCGCCGCGTCTTCGAACCCGACAAGCTTGCGGAGCTGGCGCAGTCCATCGCCCATAACGGCATCGTCCAACCGCTGGTCGTCCGCCGCGCCGATGGACGCTACCAGCTCATTGCCGGGGAGCGCCGCCTGCGCGCAGCCAAACTTGCGGGTCTCAAGGAAGTTCCGGTTGTGGTGCGCGAGGTGGACGATAAAAACCTCCTCGAAATCACCCTTATCGAGAATATCCAGCGCGAGGATCTCAACCCCATCGAGACCGCTCAAGCCTTCCAGCGCCTCGGCGCCGAGCTGTTCCTCTCCCTCGAAGATATCGCCCGCCACACCGGGAAAGACCGCACCACCATCACCAATCTCCTGCGGCTGCTCCAGCTCCCCAAGGAAATCCAGCAACTGGTGGTGGACCACAAGATCACCGCCGGACACGCGCGGTGCCTGCTGGGCCTAGCCTCGATCGAGATCAGCCGGGACGTGGCGCAGAAGATCATTTCCCTCGGATGGTCCGTGCGCCAGGCCGAGCGGGTGGTGCAAAAGCTGCGCCACCAGACGGAGACCACGCCGGCGGTCGATCCGAAGCCCGATCCCAACGTGCGCGCCGCCATCGAAGCCATGGAGCGGGTGCTTGGCACCAGGGTAAGAATTGTGGAGAGAGCTAAAAAAGGCGGGCGCATCGAGATCGATTACTACTCTCCCGACGACCTCAACCGGATTTATGCAGCAATCACCGGCGAACCGTAGGTGCGCGAAGTTACGGCGTACCGCAGCTACTTCAGCAGCTCCAGGATTTCCACCAGCTCCCGGCGGATTTCCGGCACCGGATCGTGCGCAAACAGCTCGCCCTGCACCACGGGCTTGGGAGGCCGTGGTTTAGGCGTGCGCGCTTCGGCCTGCATGGCCTGCCGCGCCCCTTCGATAGTGAACCGCTTCTCGTAAAGAAGATGTTTGATGCGCAGGAGGGTTTCTACGTCCTTCCGGCGGTACAGCCGATGGCCGGTCCCGGATTTCTTCGGGGCGAGGGAGGGGAATTCGGACTCCCAATACCGCAGCACGTACGTCTCGACTCCCAGGAGTTCGCTCACCTCGCCAATGCGGAAGTAGAGCTTATCCGGGATTTCCAGGTCGCCGGACTGCAACGCAACATCAATCATTTGCCATAGACATCCTAACGCAACGTGCGGCGAATGTCACCCGTGGGGTGTTGCGCGGGGTGCTGCGACGCTGTGGGCAGGCCGGACTTTTCCCCTTAGAATTCCTGCGAATTTCTGGTTCCCCCGGCACTATATGACTAAAGCGATATGCGCGCCCTTCTCTTGCTGGCGGCCTGCGTCGTGTCTTTGGCGCAGCCTTCCCGGGTCCCGAACGACCCTGCCTCCGAGCCGCTCAACCGGGCTTACGCCGCCCTCCAATCCCGCGATTACAGTGACGCCGTCAGCCACTTCCTGCAGGCCATCGACCTCGCTCCGCAGCGCGCCTCGATTCGCAAAGACCTCGCCTACGCCTACCTCAAGATCGGTGACAACGACCTCGCATCCGAGCAGTTCCACCAGGCTATGCTGCTCGATCCAAATGACTTGCCGGTTGCCATGGAGTACGCCTTCCTGTGCTTCGAATCCCACCAGGAGTCGCAGGCCCGGCGCATCTTCGACCGCATTCGCAAAACCAATTCGCCCTCCGCCGCGGAAGCCGAGCGCGCCTTCCACAACATCGACGACCCGCTGGCCGCCGGAATCGACCGCTGGCAGAAGGCCATCGCGCTGGGCGCCAACACGTTCGATGCCCATTACCAGCTCGCCTCGCTCGCCGAGCAGCGCGACCTGCTGCCCCTGGCCGCCGAGCACTATGAGAAGGCCTGGCGCATCCTGCCCGACCGCCGCTCGGTACTGCTCGACCTGGGCCGTGTCTGGAAGGCCCAACTTCGCAATGACGACGCCAACGCCGCGCTTCTGGCCGCCTCCCGCGGCGGAGAGCCGGCGGCTGCCGACGCGGCCCGCGAGCTTCTCCCCAAGCACTATCCCTACGTAGCCGAATTCCGCCGCGCCCTGGAACTGGACCCCGCGAACGGCGATCTCCGCCGCGAACTTGGCTTCCTCCTTATCAGCATGGGCAAGCCCGCCGACGCCGAAAAGGAGTTTCGCATCCTGGTCCAGAGTGACCCCGCCGACCTCCTCTCTGCGGCCCAGTTGGGTTTCATGCTCCACTCCCGTGGCGATCAGGCCGGCGCCAAGCCGCTGTTCGACCGCGTTCTCGCCGGCAAGGACCAAGCCCTGGCCAACCGCGTCCGCGCCGTCCTCCACTTGCCCCAGACGACCCCCACCGGCGGCGCTCTGGCCGGAGGCGAGCGGGTCGACCCCAAAACCATGGCCCAACGCAGCCTGAAGGCAGGCTATATAAAGGATGCGGTGCGCTACCTGCGCGCCGCCCATGAGGCCGACCCCTCGGATTACAGCGTGATGCTGGACCTCGCGCGCGCGCTCAACATCCTCGGCCAGGACTCCGAGGCCATCCACTGGTTCGACATGGCCAAGTCCAGCCCCGACCCCGAAATCGCCGCCGCGGCTGCCCAGTCCTGGCGAAACCTGCGTGGCACCGCCGAGCCGATTCGACTTTCCGCCTGGATCTATCCCCTGTTCTCGACGCGATGGCACGACGCTTTCGGCTACGGACAGGTGAAGGCCGAGTTCCGCACGCGCCTGCCGATTCGCCCGTACTTCAGCGTGCGGCTGGTGGGTGATTCGCGCGTCACCGAAGCCATGCCCGCGCTCGCCGCGCCGCAGTACCTTTCCGAAAGTTCCATCATTGTCGCCGCGGGTCTGGCCAGCATCCCCTGGCATGGCGTCTTCCTTTGGGGTGAGGCCGGCAACGCCATCAGTTACGTGAACGGCCACAAGCTGCCTGACTACCGCGGGGGCCTCTCGGCGAGCCGTTCTTTCGGCCACGCCCTGCGCGGCGAATCAGCGGGCCCGTTCGCCGACACCACCCTGGACGCCGTTTTCGTGAGCCGCTTCAACAACGACATGATGCTGTACAGCCAGTCGCGCGGCGGCTACACCTTCGGCTCGGGCGGCCTGCGCGCGCAGGCCTTCTGGAACGCCAACCTCACCCTGGACGACCAGCGCCAATACTGGGCCAATTTCGTAGAAACAGGTCCTGGAATACGATTTACCGCCTCATTCCTTCCGCCCTCGATGTACTTCACCGTGAGCGCGCTCCGCGGCGCGTACCTGGTGAACGCGGGCAACCCCCGCGGGCCGAACTTCAACGATATCCGCGCCGGAGTCTGGTATGCCTTCTCTCACTAGTGTCCTGTCCCGCTTGGGGCTTGATTACGCGCGCGGTTCCGAAACCAGCGCCCGAAGCCGCGAAACTGGCGCTCGGAGCCGCGACCGTGAGGAAGTGCCCTATAGCCCACGGCGGGCCACCAAAAGCGATGAAGACACGAGTGGCCGACTTAATAGAATCAGTGCCTTGCGGCGCGTCTTCAAAGGAGTGCCCGATGGCCCTGCGGGCCACCAAAAACAATGCAGACGCGCAATGCGCCGATGCAATGGAATCAATGGCTTGCGGCGCGTCTTCAAAGGAGTGCCCTGGGGCCCGCGGCGGGCCACCAAAAGCGATGAAGACGCGAGTGGCCGGCCTAATAGAATCAATGGCTTGCGGCGCGTCTTCAAAGGAGTGCCCGATGGCCCTGCGGGCCACCAAAAACGACGCAGACGCGCAATGCGCCGATGCAATGGAATCAATGGCTTGCGGCGCGTCTTCAAAGGAGTGCCCTATGGCCTGCGGCGGGCCACCAAAAGCGATCAAGACGCGAGTGGCCGAGCCAATAGAATCAATGGCTTGCGGGGTGTCTTCAAAGGAGCGCTTGCCGATTCCTGCCTGACACCCGACACCGGGTGTGCGCCCGCGAAGTGCGCCCGCTTACGGCCGCGGCTTTGTTTTGCTGCTGAGCCGCCCGCGTCAGCGAGCGGGCGAACCGAATCCAGCGGAGGGGTCCCCAGTAGCCCTCGCACAGGCCAGGACCGGAAGGTCGCGCAGGACGCGGAGCCGCGGAGCCGCGGGGAGCAGCAGGAAAAGCGAAACGGTCGCCGCGGCAAAGGCCGCCGCGTTGTACCTCGCAGCGAAGCCGCCAGCGCAGTGCCGGACGCGGAGACGCGAAAGCGCGGGAGGAAGGAGGAAAACCGGCCCGGCCTTTTCTGGTCTTTCGTCTCCGTGTGTACGCGTCGCCGCGCCAACAGACGGCTCGCCGCCACGGTCTTCCCTTTGCTTCTCGTCACCGGCCTCTCCGCGGTTGCCGCCGAGCTACCTTACTTCACGGTGATCTCCGGCCCGCCCGGGCCTTGGCCGGCCATTCTCTCGTCGGTGGGTTTGCAGGCGCCGCCGGCCGGCGTCACCGCAGCCAGGGTGACCGTTGCCCTGCCCGGCGCCGCGGCTTCCGCGGATTGGCCGGCGCGCGTCCAGGCCGGGGCGGTTCTGATCCTGGAAGGAGCGTCGCCGCTGGCCGAATCGTTCGGCATCCGGCCGGGACCGACGACCGTGCATGCCGGCAGCTTGCGCGACATCCATCAACCCGCCTTGCAGATTGTCTGGGAGAAGGCCCTCGATCTGCCGGTGTTCACGCTGCCATCCGCGGCCGTCGTTTTCACCCGCGACCGCTGGACAGGCGCGCCCCTCACCGCCGGTCTGCGCCGCGGACCGGGCGCGGTGCTGTGGGTCGCGACATCGCCCGGCGAGCTGGGTTATGAGCGTTTCCCGTACCTGCTCGACGCGCTCTGCGACCTGGGCCTCGATCCGCCCTTCCGCTCCTCGCGGCTGTGGGCCTTCTTCGATTCCTCCTACCGCTCCCGCGTGGACCTCGATTACTTCGCGGAGCGCTGGCGCAAATCCGGGATCGCCGCCCTACACGTGGCAGCCTGGCACTTCTTCGAATCGGACCCCGAGGGCGACGCCTACCTCAAGCGGCTCATCGAGGCCTGCCATCGCGAGGGCATTCAGGTGTACGCGTGGCTGGAACTTCCCCATGTGAGCGAGAAATTCTGGGCCGCCCACCCGGAGTGGCGCGAAAAAACCGCCGTCCTCCAGGACGCCGAACTGGACTGGCGCAAGTTGATGAACCTCGCCAACCGCGACTGCTTCCGCGCCGTTGCCGCGGGTGTCCACGGCCTGCTGGAGCGATTCGACTGGGATGGCGTCAACCTCGCCGAACTGTACTTCGAATCCCTCCACGGGATCGACGATCCGTCGCGGTTCACGCCCATGAACCTCGACGTTCGCGCCCAATTTGAGATCAAGAACGGCTGGGACCCGCTGGAAGTCTTCCGGGCGCGCAAGGACGATGCCGCCGCCCGCCAGAGCTTCCTCGATTTCCGTGCTGACCTGGCCGCCCGCATCGAAGAGCAATGGATCAACGAACTGGAAAAGGTCCGCGACCCCAAGTTGCCGCGCGCCAAGCCCGACCTTGACCTGGTGTTAACCCACGTTGACGACCGATTCGATCCGCACATGCGCGACGCTCTCGGCGCGGATGCGGCGCGCGCGCTGCCGCTTCTCGACAAACACTCCTTCACCTTCCTGATCGAGGACCCGGCCACCGTCTGGAATCTCGGCCCCCAGCGCTACGAGACCATCGCCGACCGCTATCGCGCCCTCACCGGCCACAGGGAACAACTGGCCATCGATGTAAACATCGTCAGCCGCTATCAAAATGTCTATCCGACCCGCCAGCAGACGGGCACGGAGTTGTTTCAGATCGTTCACCAGGCCGCGCGCAATTTCGCGCGCGTGGCTCTGTACATCGAGAGCAGCCTGCAGGCCCCCGATCTCAAACTGCTACCCGGCGCCGCAAGCACCGTGACGCGGATCGAGAAATCGGGCCAGCAGGTGACGGTGGATTCGCTGGCGGGAGCCGGCCTTGCGTGGAAAGGGCCCGCCTTGGTGGACGGCAATGCGTGGCCGGTTGCGGACGATGAAACGGTGTGGCTCCCCGCCGGGTTGCACACCATCGAACCCGACGGGCCCACTCGCGCTCCGCGCGTGCTGCGCCTGAATGCTGACTTGCGCTCGGCGCGAGTGACCTCGCCCGCGGCGATCGAGATGACCTACGATTCCGCCGCGCGGGCTCTAGCCATTCTCGACCGCCCCGCTACCAGCGTCAAAGTCGACGGAGCCTCGTACCCCATCCGCGATGCCGGAGGCCTGACGATCTTCCTGCCGCGTGGCCATCATTTGGTCGCTATCGAGTGCGCAGCACCCACTCCGTTGACCGCCACGAAGCTGGCGGCGCGGCCCTAAGCGGAATCACCGCGAAAATAGGCTTCGAAGCGAACCCGGCTGCCCGGCCGGGCCGTGAGCCGTGGCGGCCCAGTTGTCCGGACCGTAGCTGAAAATCCCGCCGCGCGCTGCCAAAAAAGGACCGCTGCCGGGCCGGCCCGTGAGCCGTGGCGGGCCCAGTTGTCCGGACCGTAGCTGAAAATCCCGCCGCGCGCTGCCAAAAAAGGACCGCTGCCCGGCCGGGGCGTGAGCCTGTGGCGGACCCAGTTGTCCGGACCGCAGCTGAAAATCCCGCTGCGCGCTGCAAGCAGAAAGGACCGCTGCCCGGCCGGGCCGTGAGCCTGTGACGGGCCCAGTTGTCCGGACCGTAGCTGAAAATCCCGCCGCGCGCTGCCAAAAAAGGACCGCTGCCGGGCCGGCCCGTGAGCCGTGGCGGGCCCAGTTGTCCGGACCGCAGCCGAAAATCCCGCTGCGCGGCGCAAGAAAAAAGACCGCTGCCCGGCCGGGCCATGAGCCTGTGGCGGGCCCAGTTGTCTGGACCGCAGCCGAAAGTCCCGCCGCGCGCTGCCAAAAAAAAACCGCTGCCGGGCCGGCCCGTGAGCCGTGGCGGGCCCAGTTGTCCGGACCGCAGCCGAAAATCCCGCTGCGCGGCGCAAGAAAAAAGACCGCTGCCGGGCCGGGCCATGAGCCTGTGGCGGGCCCAGTTGTCTGGACCGCAGCCGAAAGTCCCGCCGCGCGCTGCAAGAAGAAAAGGCCGCTGCCCGGCCGGGCCGTGAACCTGTGGCGGACTCAGTGGTCTGGACCGCAGCCGAAAATCCCGCTGCGCGGCGCAAGAAAAAAGACCGCTGCCCGGCCGGGCCATGAGCCTGTGGCGGGCCCAGTTGTCCGGACCGCAGCCGAAAATCCCGCTGCGCGATGCAGGAAAAAAGGGACCGCTGCCCGGCCGTCCAGGCAGCGGTCAATGAGAAAGCTCGTGTCGTGTCCCAGTCAAGAACTGACAACCACTTCGCCACGATAGCCGCGCCAGGTAAGTAGCCGCTTGGCGGGACAGACTAGCCAAGTCTCCGAGCGCTTGATTCGGTTCGGCCGCTCTCTGACGCGCCGGGCCCGCGTCGAAACCGAGCCGCGACCGAAAGGGAGCGGTCGTAAGCCTAGCCTCCCAGTTGCGCTTCCAAGTTCCGCAACTGGCCTATATCGTTGACGAGGTAATCGCGGTTCCGGTCGGTCATTCGATTCAGGTCGACCACCCTTTGCATCGCCGATATGGTTTGGCTGAATGTCAGCCCATCGTATTCGCCAGTATCGACAACGTGCTGCAATTGATCAAGCTGGTCGCGGGCAATCGCCACGCGGTCCCGGTCGCCACTAAATGGCGTCGCGGTAGTACTGGCGAGCGACAGGTCGTCGCGCATCTGGTCGAATAAACGGTCATGGCTGGTCGCTTCCCGCTGATATTGATTCTGATGATAGCTATATTCGGGGCCAGTCTGCTGCGCCTGGGCAGGCATCGTCATGAAGAGTAAACCGGTGCCCGCCAATGCGGTCATGAAAAAGTACTTCATAGAATTGATTTACCTCCTTACTTTTATCGACGCCTCGCAGACGGCATCCGGTTCGTGCAAGCCTGCGCTTACAGTGTGCTACGCCACGCCTCGCGGTTGGGCCTCCAGCCTGGGGCTGTTATTCACTGTGTTCTGTCGCGTGGCTGCTCGCACTTAGCGCCGGTGCGACTGGTGATTGTTGCCCGCGATTGGTCGCGCGATTGCAACGTTCTTTAACGTAAGCGCTATTACTTTGAGGCCTGATCCTCGATTGCAAGCCTCAGCCGCTCGAGTTGGTCTACCATCCTGGGTAAAATTTTCTCGATGGTGGTCCACTCACTCGCCGCAGCAGCCTGCTCCGCCTCCAGGGCCAGACCGTGTAGCGCAGGCGCGGAGATCGTGGCAGCCGCTCCTTTTAAGGTGTGCGCCTCGCGCCGGGCGGCGGTTGCGTCTCGCGCGGCAAGCTGCCGGCGTAAGTTCTGCAACTGGGAAGGAGCCGTCTCCAGGAATGCACGGAGCACCTTATTGGCCAGACTCTCCTTTCCCATGACCCTCTGGAGTAGCTCGTCCCGATCAAAAATGGCCGGTTCGGAGCGCGTAGTCTCGGCCGGAGCTGTAGCGGCGGATACCTCTTGCGGGCCCAGCCACTTATCGAGGATTCGGGCCAGACTCTCCGGCTCGATCGGCTTCGACAGGTAATCGTCCATTCCCACCTGCATGCACTTTTCGCGATCTCCGGTCATCGCGCTTGCGGTCACGGCGATAATGGGAATCCGCGGATCAAGCGCTCCCGTGGCAGCGTTGCGAATCAGCCGGGTAGCTTCGTAGCCATCCATCTCGGGCATCTGACAGTCCATCAGAACCAGATCGTAGCGGCCGGCCTGCAAGGCCTTGACCGCTTCGCGGCCGTTGGCGACGGGGTCGCAGCGGTAGCCCAGGTGGTTCAGAATCGCCAGCGCGACGTCGCGATTGACGGCCTGATCTTCGGCCAGCAATATCCTCGCTTGCCGCCGATCGCGGCCCGAACCGGCGCGAGACCAGGCGGCCGCCGATACCGCCGGCCATACCTGCGCGGCTGCCGCCCCATTCGATTTCTCGAGAGCCGTTGTAAACCAGAAGCAGGCGCCCTGGCCCGGCCCGCTCTCGAATCCGATCCGGCCGCCCATGAGATCCACCAACTGTTTCGAAATGGAGAGGCCCAAACCGGTTCCGCCGAACTTACGGGTGGTCGATTCATCGGCTTGCACGAATGGCGAAAACAGATCGGCGGCCTTACCCTCCGGGATGCCGATGCCCGTGTCGCGTACGGTGAGCCGGAGCGTGACGCGCCGCTCGTCCTGACCGGTTACCTCCACAACGATGCGCACGCTGCCCTGCGAGGTGAATTTGACCGCGTTAGCGGTGAGATTGGCGATCACCTGGCGCAGCCTCACGGGGTCTCCCCTCAGAAACCGCGGCACTCCGGCCCCTACCACCACGCTGAATTCCAGTCCCTTACTGTGCGCCTCTAAAGCGAGGGGCTGCGTGGCGCCCTCCAAAACCGTGGCAACTTCGAAATCGACCTTCTCCAGCACCACTTTCCCGGCTTCGATTTTGGAGAGGTCGAGGATATGATTGACGAGCGCCAAAAGGGTCTCCCCGCTGCTCAGCACAACCGCGGCGTAGTGCCGCTGTTCAGGCGAGAGATCGGTGGCCAGCAACAGCCGCGTCATTCCCAGGATGCCGTTCATCGGAGTGCGGATCTCGTGGCTCATGTTCGCCAGGAACCGGCTCTTGGCCAGGTTGCCGGCTTCGGCGGCCTGCTGTGCCGCCCGGATTTCGTTCTCTACCCTCTTCCTCTCGGTGAGGTCGCGGCAGATCGTGGCGATGGCCATGGGCCGGTTGGTCCCAGGCTCGGTCACACTAAAGACAGAGGTCCACATGGGGATCAAGACGCCTGTCCGAAAATTCTTAAAGCGGGTCTCCCCGGCCCATTGGCCTTGCTCCATCACCTGCGGCAGCACGGTGTCAATAGCCCGTTGCCGGTCTTCATCGGCCGCGTAATCCAGGATGTGGGTGTCGTTCAACGGACGAACCGGATCGATCCCTACGTACCGGCGGCCGGCCTGATTGACGAACTGCACTTTGCCATCCAGGGAAGCAATCCCGATAAAGTCGCTGCTGGCCTCCACTACTGCGGCGATTTTGCGGAGTTCTCTTTCCATGCGCCTGCGCTCGGTGATGTCGATGGCGGTGCCCTCGATGAACAAATCGCCATCGTCCTCCACCAGAGTCAGGTTCAGCAGGGCCCAGAACAGGCTGCCGTCCTTACGACGCAGACTCAGTTCGAAGCCGTTCAAGACGCGCTGTTCCCGGAGCAGCCCGATGACCACCAGCCGCTCGCTGGCGTTGCGGTAGATTTGCGCCATGCGATGGGCCTGGAGTTCCTCTCGAGATTGGTAGCCCAGCAAGCGGACCATTGCTTCGTTGCATTCCAACACCTCTCCGTCGAGCGTGGTGCGAATAAAGGCTGCGGCATTGCGCTCTACATAGCGGCGGTAACGGCGCTCGGACGCTTCCAGTTTCGCCAGGCTTTTCTTTTGCTCGGTAATATCCCGGGCTACCTCTAATACCGCGATCCGGCCGTGAAGATCGATCGACTTGGCATTGATTTCAACCGGAATCAGTCTCCCGTCCCCGGTTAGATGCCCGGTTTCGAAAAGGCAGTGCTCGCCGGCCGCCAACCGCTCCGCAATCGGAGCGAACTGAGCCAGGGCTTCCGGCGTGCGAATGTCGCGAATCGACCGCTGGAGTAACTCCTCGCGGGTGTAGCCGAGCCACCGGCAAGCGATGTCGTTTACCTGTACGAAATTGCCGGCCTCCCGGGCGTCGTTCAGATAAAAAACAAACGCTGCATCGTTGCCGCTGTTGAACAGGACGGCATATTGATCTTCCGTGTTTTTGAGGGTTTGCTCCATCCGCCGGCGTTCCGTCAGGTCCCGGATCGCGACATAGAGTCTGCCATTATGGCCCACCACGGGACTGCCACTCAGCTCGATGGGAAACGCTTCGCCGCTCTTGCGGCGGGCCTCGGCGTCCACAGCGGGTACCGACGGCCGCCCGCCTTCCGGAACCAGCAGGGCGAGTCTCTGCCCCACCAGCTCCTCGCGCCGGTAGCCAAACAGCTTCTCGGTTTGGGAGTTTACCAGCACGATGCAATTCGCCGAATCCAGAATCACCATGCCGTCCGGCGTGGACTCCACGAGTCCACGGAACTCCGCCTCGCGCATCGCCAGAAAGGCCCCGCGAATATACCGGCGATACCCGAAAAACCACCCGCCGAGAGCCAGCAACAGGAGCGCCGCAACGCCGGTCGCAACCCAGGCGTCGCGGCGATACCCGGCCATCGCCTCGTCGTTATCGATCTCGGCGACCAGGCCCAAAGCGGCCCGGGGAACTTTACGAAGGGCAGCCAGCACGGGCGCCCCTCGATAGCCGGTGAATTTGCCGAATACCTGTCGGCCCCTTAAAGCTTCGCTGGCCGCCAGCCCCTCCCAGTCGGGAACGAGGTGAATCCCGGGCGAGCCATGGCGCAGCGGAGAAAGATAGAGGATTCCGTTGCCCGCGCGGGCCACCAGCAAGGTCTCGCCGGTTCGGGTCGGCACCGTTTCGGCTGTGAGCAGGGGAAAAAGGGTTTCGCTGGGGTCCACTACCAGGGCAACCGCGCCCAACGCGTTCCGAACGGGCTGCCGGGCGCTGAATTTTCTTTCCACAGCGGGCACAGGCGAGACGATACACAAAGAGATCCGATTGGCTTCCTCGGGAAACCACTCAATGCCCAGTTGGCCGCTGTTCACGGCCTTCCGGCCCGCGGCTTCGATCTGCAGAGGCGGGCTGCGCGACCCGGTTGCCTGGGTCACTACGTGGCCGTCGCGGTCCAGCACATAGGTTCCCAGATAACCGTACGAGTCCTTGGTCTGGTTCAATAAAGCGAGATGCGAAAGGAGGCTATCCTCCGGCAGATTCCGAGCGCTCTTCTGCCGGGCCGCCCGGGTCAGGTACCCGATCACCTCAGGAGCCTGGGAGTTCGCCTCGGCATCCAGACTGCGTTCGCGAAGCCAATTCGAAACCAGCCGGGCACGGTCGTCGGCGACACTCGACTGGCGTTCCTCCCACGTGGCCAGCACATGGTGGAACTGGACGACCAGGAGAACGGCGAAGCCGGCGACTGCCGCGCAGACTGCCAGCGAAGTCACCACAACATGAGCCGCTGAGGCCGAGCCGGCAGATGCGTCCGGCAACGCTTCGATCTGGACAGATGGTCGTTTCCAGAAAGCCATAACGAGGTGCGCAATAGCCCTCGATGAACATATCGGCGGTCCACCGGCGATGCATTATAGTCCGCTGGAAACTTTTTTGGCCCGCGGCCCCGAAAAGCGAAAAACCGGTCCGGGCAGGCACGAGGCTGTCTGCGGCAGATGGCCGGCGCAGCGCCACGGCAGGAAACGCGCCAACAATCCGAAAGCCCGCTCACCCGGGGCCGGAGACCGACTCGTCACCGAGCCTTTTGACGATGTTCCGGCAGAGCCGCGGGTTCTCCTCACCAGCGGCCCCGGCGAAAGGATCGCAAATAAACGCGTCCTCTCACCGGGAATTTGCGCTATACCAGAGGTTGCTCAATCGGGAGACATATGGGCTTAGTTCCACTCCTTACCATCGTTCATTCCCAGCAACAGGACTCCTGGTCGGAGCGGAATAAGGCTGCTTTCGAGTCGCTCTTTGGCAGTCCCGATGGCCGCTATCCCAAGCCGGCTTCCAAGGCGGTAACCTTGCGGGCGCCGGAGATGAATGCCGATTCAGGCGTCCGGTTCGCCGCCTATATCCATCCCTCCAATCCGCCGTCGGGACCCTATAGCGGCCTTTCCTTCGTGATCTTCCCCATTCCCGACGCGCCGTGCCTCATCGCGTTGGTTGTGGGCACGCAAGGCCTCAGCCCCGACGAAGCGATCCTGGGGCGGCCGGGCCACGCGCGCAAGGCCCAGGCCATCTGTGCGTGGCTCAATCGCGACTTCGGGGGTGGATCGTTCGTGGCCTGGGCGAAACAGGATCCAACCCGGACGGACCTTCCCGTCCCCGATAGTGTGAAGCAGGCATGGCCGGCTTACAAGAGCGTTTTCGACAGGTACGGAAAGGAGATCTACGCGCTATGCGCGACCCCCAGCCATGCCTGCGCTGAAGCCGCGGTGACAGCGTTCCTGGATCTACTGTTTGAAGAGCGGGGTTATCGGCCGATCTTGGCGTGCCACGCCAGCTACGAGTCCATCCGGGCAGCCTGGTTTGACCACCTTATGCCCACCATCGACCGTTCCCAGGTAGCCGATCTGCTCGGCGCTCGAAGGTACGTCATCATCCAGGGGCCGCCTGGCACAGGTAAGACGATGATGGCCACCGAGATCCTCCGAGACCAATATGTGGGGCGTGGACGAAGCATCCAGTTCCATCCCAACACCACCTACGAGAACTTCATCGGCGGTCTCGCGCCGGCCGCCACAGGTGGTGACTTAGGATTTCGGTTCACGCCCTCCCCAGGGCTTCTTATGGAGGCCGCGGCGCAAGCTCTCGCCGATTCGCCAGCACCACTACCTTCTGCATATCGACGAGATCAATCGCGCCGACCTGGCGAAGATTCTGGGCGAGGCCATCTTCCTCCTGGAGCCGGCGCTGACCTCCGACCGCCAGATTAGTCTCCCGTATGACTTCGGCGATCCATTTCACGCACCTTTTTCCTGCCGAAGAATCTGCACCTCCTGGGCACCATGAACAGCGCCGATCGGAGTATCGCCATTGTCGACGTGGCGGTGCGCCGGCGCTTCGCGTTCGTGTCGCTCTGGCCCCGAATGAGTGTAGTCGAGCAATACGGCTGCGCCACCATGCAGCAAGCGTTTAAGGATCTGGTCTCCATCTTCGTGGAGCACGCTTCCGACGACGCCTTTCCCCTGGTGCCAGGGCACTCCTACTTCCTGGAATCCGACGAGGCCCGCGCCCGCCAGAGCCTGCAAGTGAACCTTGTGCCGTTGCTCGAAGAATACCTGGCGCAAGGTTACATCGGCGGATTCGCCGAACCGGTTCGCGGCTACCTGCAGAGGCTTCGCAGCTTGTGATGCGCTCCGGCATACGCAACCGGAAGTCAGCCCCCCTCGTGCCGCCGGCGCGGGCCAATGAGATCTGCCTGGAAGTCGAAGATCACTCCGTCTCACGCCGGTCCGCGGTGGATTTCTTCCAATTGAGACGGCTGGGCGATCCGGACACGCAGCCCGCGCGAGCAGCCAGACTGGCCGCGCAGTTCGTCTCCCGGAATCGCTCCTTGCTGGCGATGCTCGACGTGCGGATTGACCGCGACTACGATGGACGCGACTTGCACCTGCTGATTCAGTCCGGCAGCGCGGTAGGCGCAATTCCTCTGATTTCGCCCACCACTGCCCGTCCGGATTACGGCCTGGTCGTCCAGCCCCGGTTTCCTTGGGCGGGGATTGGTCCGATGCTGGCGCAGATGGGCTGGCGGGTGATCCCCACGCCCCTTCGCCTGCCGCTCCTCCGCCGCTCGGAGCGCCGTGTGCCACCGTGGGTGCTGTCTTTCATGATCCTGGCACGCCTGAGGGTGCTGCGCGATTCTCTGGACCGCCGTTTCGAGTTGACCACGGAGTCCCGCCGGGTGCCGCGCGGCACCGTAAATTGGGCTGCGTATGCGGCCCGGAGCTTAGGCCACGCAAATTTCCTGTCGATTCCCTGCACCTTTCCGGACTTGCGCGATGACCGGCAGCTCAAGGGCGCAATCCGCTATACCGTAGAGCGCCAACTCCGCGCGCTCGAAACCCAGAAGGAGCACGGAGCTTTCGTTCACCTCCTGATCGAATTCGGTCTGCAGCTCCAGCGCAGGGTGCAGACGGTCCCGGCGCTCGTGCCTTCTTCGACCATGCTTGGTGGCTGGCTTCGCGGACCCATGCGAACGGAGAATCTTCTAAACGGCATCCAGGCCATCGAATGGACCATCGACGAACGCGGGCTGGCTGGGCTGAGCGACCTCGAAGGCATTCCCTGGACCATGCCCATGGACGATTTCTTCGAAGCCTGGATCGAGACCATCTTCCGGGTTGTGGCGCAGCGAACCGGCGGCCAGATGCGCGTTGGACGAAAACGGGAGACCGTTCACCCGGTGAACTGGGAGCCGCCCTACCTGGGATCGCAGAAGTCGCTGATACCGGACATCTGGCTGGAGTGGGATTCCGCCACGCTCATCGTGGATGCCAAATACAAACGCCATTGGGAGGAGCTGCAGCGGCACTCCTGGATGGATGTCGAGCAGGAACTTCGGGAGCAGCACCGGAATGATTTGCTACAGGTTCTGGCGTACGCCAATCTCGCGCGCACGCCCAAAGTGATCGCCTGCCTTGCTTATCCGTGTTCGCCAACGTCTTGGAATTCCCTCCGCGAACGAGGGCGGTTGATCCACCGGGCAGCTCGAAACGCGCGATCATGGGCGCGACCGCGGACGGGTCATCGAGAAAGTCGAGGATCGCTTCGAGCGCGGCATGAACGCGCGCATGCGGATCGCGCTCCGGCAGCAGCCGGCACAGCGCCGCGAGATGATGCACGCCTGAAGCGCGTGCGCCGCCGTGAGAAACGGCCGCCCGCAGATCGATGCCTTCAACCACGTAATAGCCCAGATGCTCGTCGAGCCGCGCCCGCCAGGTGGCGCTCACCAGATTGCCGGCCTGGAGCACCGGCTCGATGGCGCGTGCCGGCGCCGCCGCGCACCAGGCCGAGATGGCGGCCATGCTCGCGCGTCATCAATTCGGCAACGGCGTTAGTCTCGCCATGGCGCCTGCGCGCCGAGCACGATGCCGATATCGCTCCATTCCATGGCGGTTCCTTACCATGCACTCGGAGCGTTAATCCCTGGGAAATTCCAGGCCCATCTCGCGGTAGCGCGCCGGATCGTCGCCCCAGCCCTCGCGCACCTTGACGAACAGGAACAGGTGCACCGGCTGCTCGATCAGCGTCGGCGATCTCCTTGCGCGCCGCGGCGCCGATCGCCTTGATGGCCTGGCCGCCCTTGCCGAGCACGATCTTGCGCTGGCTTTCGCGCTCGACATAGATCGTCTGCTCGATGCGCACCGCGCCGTCCCGCAATTCCTTCCAGACCTCGGTTTCGACCGTGGAGCTGATAGGGCAGTTCCTGATGCAGCCGCAGATAAAGCTTCTCGCGCGTGATCTCGGCGGCGAGCTGGCGCATCGGCGCATCCGAGATCTGGTCCTCGGGATAGAGCCACGGCCCGGCCGGCACGTGGCGGCGAGCCAGTGCTTGACATCGGCGACGCCGTCGCCGGTCAGTGCCGAGACCAGGAACGTCGCGGCGAAAGCCGCGCGCTCGTTGGCGTCATGCACCAGAGCCGAGCAGGCTCGGCTTGGCGACGAGATCGACCTTGTTGACGATCAGGATCTTCGTCGCCGCGACCTCGGCGAGCTGCGCAGCGATCGCCGCGGTCTCCTCGTCGAGGCCGCGTTTGGCGTCGATCATCAAGCGCGACGATGTCGGCGTCGTGGGCGCCGCTCCAGGCCGTCGCCACCATGGCGCGGTCGAGCCGGCGGCGCGGCACAAAAATGCCCGGCGTATCGACAAAGATGAGTTGCGCCGCGCCTTCGATGGCGATGCCGCGGACGAGCGCCGCGTTGTCTGCACCTTCGGGCGTGACGATCGTGACCTTGGCGCCGACGAGCGCGTTGAGCAGCGTGGATTTGCCGACATTCGGCGCCCCGATCAGCGCGACGAAGCCGCAGCGCGTGGCGTCGCGCTGCGCTCGCCGGGGTGCCGGCTCAGCCATCGAGCGCTCCGCTTCCACGCCCTCGCGGGACAGCATGGCGGCGGCGGCGGCCTGTTCGGCGGCGCGCTTCGAGCGGCCCATGCCTTCGGCGGGCACGAAATGCGGCAGCTCGACGGCGACGCGGAATTCCGGATCGTGATGCGGGCCGGTGCGGGCGATTTCGCGATAGGACGGCGTCGGCAGGCCGCGCGCCTGCGCCCATTCCTGCAGCATGGTCTTGGGATCGCGCAGCGGACGCGCCGGCGTGCGCATGCGCTCATCCCACAACCGCTCGACCAAGGCCGCGCGCCGCGATAGCCGCCGTCGAGAAAGACCGCGCCGATCAGCGCCTCGCAGACATCGGCAAGGATCGCGGTCGCGCTCCCGGCCGCCGGCATTGACTTCCGATCCGCCGAGCTGGATCGCTGCGCCGAGATCGATGCGTGCGCGCGACCTCGGCGCAGGTTTCCTTGCGCACCAGATCGGCGAGCCGGCGCGACAATTCGCCCTCGTCGGCATTGGGAAAGGCGCGGAACAGCATGTCGGAGATGACAAGTCCGAGCACATGATCGCCGAGAAATTCGAGCCGCTGATAGCTTTCGGCGCGCTTTGCCGGCCCCACCGCGCATGTGCGCGGCTGTGCGGGCAGCGCCGAGATGATGGGTCAGCGCGCGTCGAGCAGCGCCTGGTCGGCGAACGTCGTAGCCGATCCGTACCTCCAGGCCGCGACCAGGTCACGCCTGCCGTTCGCGGCCTTACGGCTCATCTGACGAGCGTGAACAGCCGGTTCCAGCGCACCGACCATGGCCAGCTCCAGACATGCCAGGCGGGCTCGCCGTCGCCGATCGAGAAGAAGATGATCTGCGCCTTGCCGATGAGGTTCTCGAACGGCACATAGCCGACCTGCGCGACAGCACCCGGCTGTCGGTCGAATTGTCGCGGTTGTCGCCCATCATGAAATAATCGCCGGGCGGCACGATATAGTCCTGCGGTATTGTCGAGGAAGCCGTTGTCGCTGAGATCGAGCGTGTCATAGCTCACCCCGTTCGGCAGCGTTTCGCGACTAGCGCTTGACGCGCTGCGCGCCGCCGTCCTCGTCGTCGATGAAGTCGGCGACACGCTCACGCTTGACCGGCGTGCCGTTGATGTAGAGCAGGCCGTCCTTCATCTGGATGTGGTCGCCGGGCAGGCCGATCACGCGCTTGATGTAATCGGTCGATATCGTCCTTGGGCAGGCGGAACACCACCACGTCGCCGCGCTGCGGCTGCGTGCCGAAAATCCGGCCGGAAAACAGCGGCGGCGACAGCGGCAGCGAATAGTGGCGTGTAGCCGTAGGAGTATTTGGAAACGAACAGATAGTCAGCAATATGA
>CAWDOH010000009.1:0-40695 GCA_963803725.1 Bryobacterales bacterium
TGTGACTGCCGATCCCAGCACTTCGACGGAAAACGCCCGATAATGGCATAAGCTCCTCATGTGGCGCCACGGGGGATCTCGTTCCGCACGCCGATCTCCGGGGTGCCCATCGATGACTCCAAGATATGGTGCCGGTGCTCCTCCTCGGCGTTGGCGGAAGTTGAGGGGTCATGAACGCCAAGCCGGCTTCGGTTCGCCCCAGAATTCGAGCGGACACGTCCCCAAAAGCTGAACCGTCGCCTGTTCACGCACCGGCGGAAGATTATCGTAGCCTCTTCGCCCTCTACCGGTACAGCCGGATCACAGGCTTCTGCACGGATTCCAGCGCGGTTTGATAGAGCTGGTCTTCTCCGCCTTCCTGGTAGGTCCGCAGCAATTCGCGCGCCGTATGTTTCTCGGCGATGGCGTTCCACCAGCCATCGGTCTGCTCGTTGAGAGTCTGGCCTGCCGCGGTCTTTAACCAGGCGACGATCGCAGCTACCGGCTGGGCGGCAGCTTTCATGGCCAGGGCCTTGGCGGCTACCTGTACTGGAACGGTGGTGTTGGCCACATAGGTCTCGTAGGTTTGGAAAATATCCGGACCGGCAAACTGGCCGGACGCATAAATCACGCCATCCAGGGTGGCCGTCACGCTTTGGGCGCTTTGGAAGTTGGGCAAACTGCCGGGCGTCTGCACAGAACTCGGCGCCGCCGTACGAAATTGAGCCGGCAACCGCCTGGGATTCAGGATCAGCGTCATCCCTACCGCGACTCCCGTCTGACCGGGACGCAGTCGCGCGGAAGGGCGATCGAACGCCTCGTAGGTGAGATGGTATCCGAGAGTCCGTCCGTCCGTGGTCTCCAGTTGCCAGCAAATGGCTACTCCCATGATGCTCTGCGAGGTGTGGTTCGCAACCACCACGCCAAACGGCAGCCAGTTGGTCAGATTCGCCGAACGGGTGGAGCCGAAGAATTGGTCGGTAGCGGCGGTGAACTCCGCACTGGGCGGTCCCAGCAGGTCAACCCCCGGCACGGCGCTGGGCGTCACCGTCACGCTCTCCGCCGCGCCTGCGCACATCGCCAAAGCCAGCAGCATTACCCCCGCAAGCTCATGCCCCACTGTGGTCCCCCTCTTTCCATTATGGCAGCACGCGTTCCCGCCAATCGCCGTTTCCACTTGTGCGGACGGCAACGTTATCCAGGAGATCCCCGGCTCCGGCTACAATGGACCCTGAGGATTTCCCAGGATGCTTCGATCCGCCGTTTGTCTCGCCACTATCGTTGTCTTTGCCCCTGTAAGTCTCTACGCGCAACAGCCCGGGCGCGGGGGTAGAGGGTCCGCCGCAACCGGAGGCCCCGTTCCCACCATCGAAGAACGTACCACCGGAATGCACAAGCTGGATGGCTATTTCCCGCTCTATTGGGATGAGCGCACGGGCACGCTATGGCTTGAAATCCCGCGTTTCAACACCGATTTCCTGCTGGCCACCGGACTCGCCGCCGGCCTCGGTTCGAACGATATCGGCCTCGACCGCGGCCAGGAAGGTGGCGGCAAAGTGGTCTCCTTCGAGCGCGTCGGGCCGCGTGTGCTGCTGATGCAGGGCAATGAATCGTTCCGCTCGTCCAGCACCAATCCGGCCGAGCGCCGCTCGGTGGAGGATTCCTTCGCCAAGTCGGTGCTGTGGGGCTTCACGGTGGGCGCGGAATCGAATGGCCGCGTCCTGGTGGACGCCACCGATTTCTTTCTCCGCGATAGCGACGGTGCCACCAGCGCGCTGGGGGCAGGAGCGGCTGCCTACCGCCTGGACCGCACGCGCTGCGCCGTGTACCTGCCGCGCACCAAAGCCTTCCCTGAGAATACCGAAGTGGAAGTCACCCTGACCTTCACCAATGAGAACGGCGGCGGACGCGGCGGTGCAGCCGGCGCCACGGCACAGGGACCTCCGCCCATTATCGTCCCGACCGCCGGCGCGGCCGCTGGGGGACGTGGCGGACGGGGCGGCGGCGGCGGATTTGGAGGCGGCCTGTTTTCGGGCTCGGTGGCCAGCGTCACTCCCACCGCCGAAGCCGTTACGCTGCGCGAACACTACTCGCTGGTCCAGCTTCCCGACGGCAATTTCCAGCCGCGCGAAGACGATCCGCGCGCGGGCTACAGCGGTCTGACCTTCGTGGATTACAGCGTCCCCATCGGCGAACCCATGGTCAAGCACTACATCCGCCGCCACCGCCTCCAGAAGAAGGATCCCAATGCCGCCATCAGCGAACCGGTGAAACCGATCCATTACTGGGTGGATCCCGGCGCCCCGCCGGATGTCCGCCAGGCGCTTCTCGAAGGCGCCCGCTGGTGGAACCAGGCGTTTGAAGCCGCCGGTTTCCGCAACGCCTTTCTGGTCGATGTGCTACCCGACGGCGCCGACCCCATGGACATCCGCTACAACATGATCAACTGGGTACACCGCTCTACGCGCGGATGGTCCACCGGAGCCACGGTTTCCGATCCACGCACGGGCGAAATCATCAAGGGTACCGTGACGCTCGGCTCCCTGCGCGACCGCCAGGATTACCTGATCTTCGAAGGCCTGCTCTCGCCTTACACCGTGGGCAACGAGAAACCCGATGTGCTCTACCAGACCGCCCTGGCGCGTATCCGCCAGCTTGCCGCGCACGAAGTGGGCCACACGCTCGGTCTGGGGCACAACTATTACGACAGCACCCAGGGCTGGATCTCGGTGATGGATTATCCGCACCCGCAGGAAAAGCTGCGTCCCGATGGCACGATAGATCTGACCGATGCCTACCCCGCGCGCATCGGCGAATGGGACAAGGTGTCCATCAACTACGGCTACCGCGAGCTTCCCACGGGCGATGAGAAGGCCGCGCTCACCAAGATTCTGGATGACGCCTGGGCCAAAGATCTGCGCTACATGACCAACCAGGACCTGGGCGCGCATCCGCGGGTCGACCAGTGGTCCAACGGAGTCAACCAGGCCGACGAGCTGAACCGCATCATGAAGATTCGCCGCGCCGCTCTCAACCGCCTGGGCGAGCACACTATTCGCAATGGCGCGCCCATGGCCACCATTGAGGAGCCGCTGGTCCCCATCTTCATGTACCACCGCTATTCGGTGGAATCGGCCTCGGCCTCGCTGGGTGGCATGGACTACATCTACGGAATCCGCGGCGACGGCCGGACGCCCGTGAAGTGGGAAAGCGCCGCCAACCAGCGCAAGGCCCTGGAAGCCCTGGCCGCCACTCTGAAGCCCTCGGAGCTGACCGTGCCGAAACAGGTGCTGGACGCCATTCCGCCACGCCCGCCGGGCTACGGCCGCCATCGCGAACTGTTTCCGCGCACCACCGGCGACGGTTTCGATCCGCTTAGCCCCGCCACCATCGCTTCGGACGTGACCATCGGTTTCGTTCTGCAACTGGACCGCGCCGCCCGCATGGTGGCGCAACACGCGGTCGAGCCTGCGCTGCCCGGCCTGGAGGAGGTGATCGACCGGCTGACCAGGGCGGTCTTCGACGCCCCCACGGCAACTCCCTATGAGGCCGAAGTGCGCCGCGCCGAGGAGCGAGTGTTCGTTGACCGCGTCCTGTGGCTGGCCACCGGCAGCGCCAATGCGCAGGTGCGCGCCATTGCTTCCTGGAAACTGACCAAGCTGGCCGCGCGGCTCAAGGCCGACACCGCGGGAGGCGAATCCGAAATGGCGCAGGAGACCCTGCTGGCTTCCGATATCCAGCGCTTCTTAAACCGGCCCGCCGATCCGATCCGCATCCTGCCGGCTCCCTCGGCGCCTCCGGGAGCGCCCATCGGCGAACCGGCCATCGACTGGCTGGCGCGGCCGGACTGGTAGACAGCGGCCATGCTGCTCCACAAGCTGACGCTGAAGAATATTCTGTCGTTCAAAGACAGCACCGTCGAACTCGGGCCGTTGAACGTCCTGATCGGCCCGAATGCTGTGGGGAAAAGCAATCTGATTGAGGCCATCAGTCTGTTGCAGGCGGCGCCCACCGGCCTGGCGAAGGAAATACTACGTGGAGGAGGGGTTCGGCAGTGGCTCTGGCTGGGGGATAAAGAGCGGAATCACGCGGCATCCTTGGAATGTGAAGTGAGGTTGTCCAGCGGACGGCAGTCTGGCTCCGTCACTTACCTGCTGGAATTCGTCGAAGATACAACCGGGTTTATGATTGTGCGCGAGAACCTGGGAGACGGTCCAGATACCATCCCATCCAGCGATGCCGCCTATTTTTCGCGGCGCGTTCTTCAAGCCGAGTTCGGGCGCAAGACCTTGGAGCTTACACGCACCAATGCCGAAAAGATGCCGATCCCGCAAAACGAGTCGGTGCTTTCGCGATTCAAGAACCCGCTTGACCCGACTCCCATAACCGCTCTCGGCAGCCACTTCGAGCGGATCCGGACCTTTAGAGAATTCAGGACGGGAGTTGGCTCCCCCGCCAGATACGGAATTAGCACCTCTGTCCCGAAAGACTTTCTAAGCGAAAGCGGCGATAATCTCGCCTTGGTCCTGCATGAACTGGACTTCCAGGGATCTCGCGGCCGTATCCAGGATTACCTTGGGCGCTTTTGCGATCGCTTTGAAGACGTCAAGATACGCGTAGGCGACGGACTCGCCCAAGCTTTCTTGCTCGAGAAGGGGATCACAGAACCGCTGTCTGCAATTCGCATGTCCGACGGAACGCTGAAATTCCTCTGCCTGCTCGCGGCGCTTTTCAGTTCAACCCCGCCACCCCTGATCTGCATCGAGGAACCTGAGTTGGGGATGCACGCGGATGCCATGAGGCTCATCGCGGAAGCTCTGGTCGAAGCGTCGGAGCGCGTGCAATTGGTGATCACCACGCATTCCGAAGCGCTCATCGACGCTCTTTCCGATCGGCCCGAATCCGTACTGGTGTGCGAGCGCGATTTTGATAACGGCACGCAGTTCAAACGGCTCTCCGCTCAAGATCTTGATGAATGGCTGGAGCACTATAGCCTCGGTGAGTTGTGGCGCAAGGGCGAAATCGGCGGGCGGCGCTGGTAGGTAATGACGGCGATCCGAATTTATTACGAGGGTGATAAGCGTTTGAAGCCAGGATTCCATGCATTCTTCCGAGAAATCGTGGATCAAGCCAGAGCAAGGCGCTGCAAGTTCAATCTGATTGCCGGCGAGGGAAAGGCCAAGCAGGATTTTGGGATCGCAATGAGGAGCCATGAGGACGCCTGGAATATTCTGCTATCGGACGCCGAAGGTCCCGACAGTGGCGATTTGACCGCTCGTCTCATCACCCATCAGGGTTGGTCCAATGAGCATCAGGATTCCATTTTCTGGATGGTCGAGATGATGGAGTCCTGGTTTCACGCCGACAAGGACGCGCTCGGCAGATTCTACAAGGATGGTTTCAATGCCAGAGCGATGGCGGCCAATCCGAACGTCGAGCGGATCGGCAAGAGAGATTTGAGGGATGGTCTCAAAGCGGCCACCAAGGGAGCGTATCACAAGACCCGACACGCGCTCCGCCTGCTGGAGATGATCGACCCAAATCTTGTTCGAAAGGCCGCACCCCACTGCAAGAGACTTTTCGAGGCCGTTCTCGCGAGGTTGGCCGAGAACCACCAGCGCGGTGACTGAGAACCACCGTCCGCCGTACAACCGCCGGATTCCCTCTGATTCTACAGCATTTATCTTTGGCAAACAGGTTGCATTTCTCCGGGCATGAACCGATTCGAAACGACGGTTCAATGGAGGAAATGGTCATGAAAAGCAAATTGTTCGCGCTGTTGTTTCTGGCTGGAACGGCCACCATGTTTGCCGGCCCTCGCGTCGTCGTTGGAGTCGGATTCGGTTATGCCCCGGCGCCAATCGCCATGTATGCTCCGCCGCCCGCGCCGGTGGTTGCTTATGCGCCGCGCGTCGTGCGCCCCGGCTATTCCTGGGTCGGCGGTTACTACTACCCGGCCGGTGCGCGGTATGCATGGCATGCCGGCTATTGGGCTCGCCCGCCGTATGCCCGCGCTTATTGGGTTGCGCCGCGGTATTTCGGCGGCCACTACTACGGCGGCTACTGGCATCGCCGCTAGGGCTAGCCCAACGGCAGCCTGAGGCGGGCCACGCAGCCGGGACCGTCGGTGCGGTTCTCCAGCATCAGGGCGCCGGCGTGGCCTTCGGCAATCTGGCGGCTCAGCACCAGGCCGATTCCAGATCCGCCCGGCTTGGTAGTAAAGAAGGGCACGAAGAGATTGGCGGTCCCGGAGAGGCCGGGGCCGTCATCCTTCACCCAGATTTCCAGCATCGTGCCGTCGCGGCGCCAGCCCGTGCGCACGCCGCCGCCGGTAGTCAGGGACGCGTCGGCGGCGTTGCGCAGCAGGTTGATGAGTACCTGTTCGAGTTGATCGGGGTCCCCCTGGACGGTGACGTCAGGACCCGCTTCCACTTGCACCGGAATGCGGGTTTCGAAGCTCGCGGCGCGGCCGACGGAGGCGGCCACGTCCAGCGGCTGCAATTGCGGGCACGGCAGCTTGGCTAGCCGCGCGTAGGCCCCGATGAAGCGGCTGAGGCTTTCGGAGCGCGAAGTGATCACGCTTAAGCCTCGCTGCATGTCGTCGCGCCAGTCCTCCGCCAGGGGCTGGCGCGACAGGATGGTGAGCAGGCTTCCGGCAATCGATTTAATGGGCGCCAGCGAATTGTTCAGCTCGTGGCCCAGCACCCGCACCAGGCGCTGCCAGGCTTGCAAGTTCCTGCTCGCTTAACGCCTGGGTCAAATCCGGGATTACGACGAGTTCCCACGGCAGGCCGCGTTCGCGGATTCCTAACTGGAGGCTTAGCCCTAAGTCGGTTCACTTCTGTCCCGCAGTTGTTAACTTGTTAAGAAAGCGCATCAGTATTAAAGGGTCTCTGTATGGAATAATACCAGTATCAAAGTCATTAAGGTATTATTATCTTTATTTCGCGGGGGGGGGGCGGTACAAGTATTAATGGCCATTCCAGAACCGCCGCGCGCTTGAACCCGCCGGCAGAGTTGAGGTGAGAATTGCGAATTATTATTTGTTCTGCAACGCTGCTTGTGTCCATATTGCATGGTGCAGATGCGCAAACTTCTGCGAGTGCTTCGATTTCCGGTCATGTGCTAGCGCCGGCCGGTTACGCCGTGCGTGCGATCGTCCATCTTCGCTACGCCGCTCCGCGTGGCTACCCTTCCCCTTCGCGCCGCGCCTTCACCGCCCCAGACGGCTCCTTTTGGTTCCAGCGGCTGGATGCCGGCCAGTATGTGCTCTGCACGCAGATTCCGCAGTTCGAGGCTCCACGATCGGCTGCGCCGTTTCTGGACACCTGCGACTGGGACCCGGCCCTATCGCCCATCACATGAAAGGCACTTTACTTCGGGCTACTGTCCTGGCCGTTGCGTCACTCGTGCCCACTTTGGTACATGCTCAGTCGTACTCCAACAGTTACTGGTTGACGGCGAACTATATCGCGGTGCTGGGCCGCCAGCCCGACGCCGCCGGTTGGATCTGGTGGATGGGCGTGCTGAGCTCCGGCGGAGTAACCCAGACCCAGTTGACCGCCGATTTCATGGCCGACGCCGAATACTGCGGCTTTTTCAGCCAACCCGCCGGCTGCAGCAACCCACCCTCCGACAGCCAATTTCTCACCACGTTGTACCAGAACGCCCTGGGCCGCGCACCGGACCAGAGCGGGTGGAACTATTGGATCGGGCAACTGGCGTCAGGCGTGGCCCGCACGCAAGTTGTCAGTGATTTCATCGGCACCTCAGAGTTTCAGGGCAAGTACGGGGGATTTTACAACACCTATACTGCCGGATACGCAAATCCCCTGGCCTACACGACCGCAACCAGCGTTGTTGGCGGGGCAGAGACGTCAATCACGGTAACCTACGCAAGTTCCTCGGGTACAACCTGAATCCGGCGCATTCTTGCCTCCCCAAAAGCCGCCAAACCCCATGTTGACAGGCTTTGGGAGCATATTGTAGAATTTCGCCAATCCCTAACAGTCGGTTAGGAATTCGCGAAATGCCGTATTCGCCGCGAAATATCAGAATCGCCTGTAATCATGCGGGGCTGACGCATTACGGCGGTGTCTACTTCTTTCATGAGTTTCTGCGAGTGCTGCAGCTCCGCCATTTTCTGGCCAGGCACCTGACCTACCCCAGACGCAACAACCGGTATCACTTATCACAGATGGTATTGGCCCTGATGTACCCCATCGTCCTGGGGTTGGATCGCTTGGAAACCGCGTCATTCTTGCGTTCCAACGGTACCTTCCAATACCTCACCGGCTTGCCGAGTTTCCCTGATCCTCAGACTTTGCGCCGCTTCTTACACAATGCACCTGACCCCTTCTGGCAACAGTTGCATCGCGTCAACGACCGACTGCTGCAAACGTTCATCCACCTACCCGCCCGACGCTCCCGATTGATCTTCGACTTGGACAGCACGGTGGTGACGGTATTCGGGAACCAGGAAAATGCCGCCGTCGGTTACAATCCCCGCTATCGTGGCAAGAAATCCTACGACCCACTGCTCTGCATAGAGGCCAATTCATCCTACCTCTGGGATGCCGAACTCCGTCCAGGGAATGCCGGCACTTGGGATGGCAGCATGGAATTGCTGGACACCAGCTTCGCCAATGTCCCACCCGAAATCCGCGAGGTGCGAGTCCGCGCCGACGCCGGCTTCGGCTTCAATCCTGTGTTCGTTGCTCTAGAGACCCGACCCGCACAGTATGCCGTGGTCGCTCGTTTGACCCAAGCGTTCAAGCGACTGCTCCCCGGCATCTCGTATGAACCCGTGAATCCCAGGTGGGAGATGGCTGAGGTCGAGCACCGCCTCCATGGTTGGCCAAAGGCCCGTCGTTTCGTGGTGGCGCGAAGGTTCATTCAACAAGACGAAGCCGAGACCACTCTGTTCGCCATGGGCCGATACATCTATCGTGCCTGGGTCACAAACATGCCGCTGACCCCAGCCGGGATCTGGCATTTTTACGACGGACGTGCCGGGATGGAACCACGGATTTGCGAGCTGCGAGAAGACTATGCGCTCCGCAAGATTCCAACGGCGTCGTTCGCCGCCAACGCGCTCTACCTGGAGATCGTCCGCCTCGCCTACAATCTGGTGACAGCTTTTCAGCGAAATTGTCTGGATGAGTCCTGGCAAAACCTTACCCTGCAGAAGCTGCGCTATAAGCTGTTCCTCATTCCCGGCGAACTGACGCGTCCACAAAACCGGCCGGTGCTCAGGCTCAGACCTTCACCGATGATAGAAGGCCTCGCGGAAAAGATTCTCGCCAGGGCAGCCAAGTTGAAGCCCCTTCAGCCCTGAAGACGCGTTTTCACGCCGGATCCAAGTACAAGCGATATCGTCTCCGGCGAGATCCAGATTGACGGCGCGAGCGGCTGCGACCTGAAATGGTCGGTCTCCCCGAGCACGTTCACTCAAGTCGGCGGCTTGGCCGACTGTACCCTGAACCCGGCCAATTCCAGCATTGCCTCGGTGCCGGGAAATGCTAAGGCCATCGCAGTTACCTATGCCGTGACCTTGTCGGAACAGAACTTCCTCGGCACGCATCAGGTGTCCGCGATGGGTGTGGACGCCGAAGGTCTCAATTCACCATTTGTAGAACTGGGAGCTTTCGCAGTGAGCCAGGGTGAGGATTTTACCATCACCGTGACCCCGGGGGACCCCACCTTGTACACGGCGGTGCCGCCTGGCCAGCAGGTCACCTTGACGGTGACCGTCGCGGGCCTGAACGGCTTCAATGCCAACGCCGGCGTCGGGCTAAGTCTGAACGTGGGCCAGCACACGCAAAACACGTATTGCTTCGGTCTGGTCGGTGGGCCGGGTTCCCTCAATGCCGCGGGCCAGACTACCATTACCCTTCAGAACAACTGTGGTGTTAGTGGCGCTTATGAGCAGTTTGAGGTCATCGGCACCGCGCCCGCGCTGGGAGTGAACCACACCGCCTCCAACACCTGGCTTCTCTCCGGCGGGAGCGGAGACTTTTCTATCGCCGCAAGTTCTCCGAGCGCACCCACGCTCACCCCGCAGACGCCGGTCTCCTACACGATTGCCGTGACTTCGATCAGCAATGAAACGGGGCAAGTGAACCTGAGCCCAGGGACGCTGCCGGCGGGCGTTACCGCCCAGTTCTCCCCGCCATACGTGATTCTGACTTCGGGCAGTACCGGGTACAGCGCCCTGACGATCTCGGGTTCCGCTACGACGCCCGGCGGCACAAACACGCTGACGGTAACCGGGCAACTCGGTAGCCTGACACATACCGCCGCAATCTCGCTGGGCACTCTTGTGACGACACCCTCAGCGCCCGCCACCGTCATCCTCAATAACAACCAGCAAACGCAACTGTCGATTACCTACAGCACCAATTCCCCGGCGATCACCAGTTGTAGCGCTCCCGGCGCGGTGAGTTGCTCGGTGAACCGCTCCTCTCCTGGATCGGCGACGCTGTCAATCACAGCCCCGTCCTCGGCGTCGCACGGCACCTACGTCGTATACTTAAACCAGCAAGCTGTGCCGATTCACGTGCCCATTTACGATGCGTCGATTTCCGCATCGGGCTGGCCAAGCGGCATCACGGCCGGCCAGACAGTAGAGTTCACCGCCGCCTGTATGTGCCCGGACCCGGACGACAGCGGATACGCGGCGGCACCCGCGGATGTGTGGTTGACTGGGCCGAGCGCCGGGGACTGGGTATATCTCGACTCGTGGAGCGAAAACGAGTTGTACCTGATCGCCAGCCCGCCGCCCGAAGCGACACCCGGGACTTATAGCGGCACGGTAGACTTTTGCGACGGATTTCTCCCGTTTAACGGCGGCTTTCAGTGCTTCGTCCCGTTCGCCTTCGCCGTGGCTGCGGAGGCGACGCCGCCACAGGTGTCTATCACAGGCGGTAACAACTATGTGCTCTATGGGTCTGACCAAGCGGCCCTCTCATGGAACCTGGTCCAAGCAACTGGGAATCCGCCTGGCGGCCAATTCTTGTGGAGTGCGAACCCCTCTTCCCGCGTGTCAATCGCCAACACGGAGACACCGGGAGTCGTACAGCTTCAGGCTATCAATCCGAGTGCAAGCGTGAATGACACCACGGTAATTGCCAACTATGTGTATAATGGCGTGGCAGCGACCTCACCGGGAGCAAAATCCACAACCGTCACGATATATCGCTACCTGACGAGCGGAACTTACAACCCGATCTCGTATGCACCCCCGAACTATGGGTACTACGGGAACGAGTATTACACCATTTACGCTCAGCCAGGAGCCTTTCAGGTGCAGGTTGGGGGTCTTTCCGACTACGAGGTTGTGAATCAGATGTCCCTAACACCGGCCGGCTTTCAGGGGACGGTCAACCTTCAAACTGGAAGCGGCTCGACCGACAACAGCGGCCAGATTGGTGACTTCCTGGCGATAGGCTCCAATAGCCCGCTTCCCCAGAACCTCCAGATTGTGGATAGCCAGACGCTGGCTGTGGAGGGGATCTATGTTAGAAGCAATACTCTTACCTATTCCAACTCCACTGTCACCATCGCTAATAACGGTCCGTACAACTAGGAGCTCACAGCGGTAGGCAACTTAGCCGCAGACACGGAACGACAATCAAAGAAGGCGAGGCTTTATGGAACGCATTTCGAAGTACATATTTTGGGCATTACAAAAACGTGCCGCAATGCTGACGGCGCTGCTGGCCGTCGTCGCAGCGTGCTTGGCTCAAACCGCGGCGCCTGACGAGTTCGGGTTGCTGGCGAAACGAATTGATGGCCCCATTCTCGGAGCGAACCGTCAGCCTTTCACCGAGGCGCTCAAGGCCGGCGCCATGGGTATGAGGAGCCATTTTGCGAACTTTGGCATCGAATTGGCTGATGCCGACCATCCTGTGCAGCCGACCGTGCTTGTGAGTCCGCCCGCCGACGGAACCTTGGGCGCCTTTCTTCGGGATGTGTTCCGCCAGATGCCTGGGTACGAATACGAGACGGTTTCGGAGCATATGATCTCCGTGTACCCCAGAGGGGCGAAGGACGATCCCAACGATCTGCTCAATGTGAAGGTACCCCGGTTCGATGTGGCTAACGCGCAAGCCGGACCAATCATGGGCTTTCCCGACCTTTTCATCCCCGAGCTTCACGATAAGATGTTCCCGGTTCAGCCCGGGCGGCCGCAGCAGATAACGGTATATGCAGGACCGGTCGCGGTCGGCCCTAACGTGACCTTGCACTTGCGCAACGTCACCGTCAGGGAGATTCTGAACGCTGTAGCGGTGGCGACGGAGGGTGACGATCCGTACGGCTGGATTTACCGCACTACCACCCAGACAGGGCAACGCAGGCCCTATTGGGGGGTGTTCCCGAGTAACCCTCCCAACTGGAAGGATTTGGTATTTCCCCATGGACGGCCGCTCAAAGCCCACTGAGCGCTGGTGCTGCCGGACCATGCGCTCCGCCTTGAGAGTGCCGCTGCATTGGAACAGGCAGCGCCACGATTTTCGATACGGCGATCAGTGCCTCCGAGCCCCTCCGGACGGGTAACCGTGGAACCGGCTGGTGGGAGTTTCGGTTTGGCCTGAATTCCAACGACCCCGCCGGGCTGGGAGGGTCTCCTTTCTTAGGAGAGTTTCTAACCGGACTCTCGACCTACGATAGCTTAGCTCACCTAACTCAGTCACCCCAACGGCAGCCTGAGGCGGGCCACGCAGCCGGGACCGTCGGTGCGGTTCTCCAGCATCAGGGCGCCGGCGTGGCCTTCGGCAATCTGGCGGCTCAGCACCAGGCCGATTCCAGATCCCCCCGGCTTGGTGGTAAAGAAGGGCACGAAGAGGTTGGCGGTTCCGGAGAGGCCGGGGCCGTCATCCTTCACCCAGATTTCCAGCATCGTGCCGTCGCGTCGCCACCCCGTGCGCACGCCGCCGCCGGTGGTCAGGGAAGCGTCGGCGGCGTTGCGCAGCAAATTGATGAGTACCTGTTCGAGTTGATCGGGGTCCCCCTGGACGGTGACGTCAGGACCCGCTTCCACCTGCACCGGAATGCGGGTTTCGAAGCTCGCGGCGCGGCCGACGGAGGCGGCCACGTCCAGCGGCTGCAATTGCGGGCGCGGCAGCTTGGCTAGCCGCGCGTAGGCCCCGATGAAGCGGCTGAGGCTTTCCGAGCGCGAAGTGATCACGCTTAAGCCTCGCTGCATGTCGTCGCGCCAGTCCTCCGCCAGGGGCTGGCGCGACAGGATGGTGAGCAGGCTTCCGGCAATCGATTTGATGGGCGCCAGCGAATTGTTCAGCTCGTGGCCCAGCACCCGAACCAGTCGCTGCCAGGCTTGCAATTCCTGCTCGCTCAGAGCTTGCGTCAGGTCGGAGATCACCACCAGTTCCAAGCGGCAGCCCGCGCTCGCGGATGCGGGTTCGGCGCACTCCCCAACGGCCCGCGGCGCCCGGAAACGACGGCCTGCAGGGTGAGTTTGCGGCGGGCCTTCCAGGCACGAAAGCAGGTGTAGTTCCGTGGCAGTCTGGCCCAGCAGGCGCTCGGGCGGCGCGGCCAGCAGACGTTCTCCAGCGCGGTTCACCAGGCGCAGGCGCTGGTGTTCATCGAAGGCGAAAATCGCCACGTCGATCTCGCGCATCACCGTGCGCAGCAGGGTGGTGGCCTCCAGCGCGCCCAGGCGCTGCTCGCGCAGGGTGCTGCCCAGGGTGTTGACTTCGCGCATCACCTCGCCCAGCGCATCGTCCGGGCGCGGAGAGCGGCCGCGGACGGAGAAATCGCCCTCGCGCAAAGCCCCCAGCAGGTTGGATAGGGTTTGCAGCGGAAACACCACCCGCTCGCGCACGGCCATGGCCAGCCCCAGCCAACAGCCCGCGATCAGCACTGTCAGGGTAGCCTGCACGCGCGTGGGAAAATCGCCGGTCCACAACAGCCACAGCGCCACCGCCGAGCCGGGCAGGCCCGCCAGCAGCGACAGCAGGACCACGCGGCCTTCATAGCCGATGCGCGCGATTTTCTCTTCTGGCGGTTTGGACACGGCGCGGCTTTACAATCCGTACCTTTGCAATCGGCGATAGAGCGCGCTACGGCTCAACCCCAGCGCGTTGGCGGCGTGGCTCACGTTGCCGTTGAAGCGCGCCAGGGCCTTCTTGATGAGCAGCGCCTCTACGTCTTCCAGGCTCATCTCTTCCAGGCGCGGCGGCCCTTCGCGGCCGGTGCGCAGCCCCAGGTCGGCCGCGCGGATCGAGCCGCTCTGCGCCATCAGGACGGCCCGCTCCACCGCGTGATCCAACTCGCGCACGTTGCCGGGCCAGGCATGCGCCAGCAGGGCCTTGATGGCGCTCTCGTCGAAACCGTCGATGGCCTTGCGGTAATGCTGGGCGTGCTGGTGCAGGAAATGGGCGGCCAGCACGGGAATATCTTCGCGCCGGTCGCGCAGCGGCGGCAGGCGGATCTCGATGGTGTTGAGGCGGAACAGCAGGTCCTGGCGGAAGCGCTGCTCGGCCACGGCGGCGTGCAGGTCGGCATTGGTGGCGCTGAGAAAACGCGCACGTCCACGCGGCGGGTTTTTGAAGAGCCCACGCGCTCGAACTCGCCGGTTTCGATGGTGCGCAGCAGCTTGGCCTGCAGGCCCTGCGAGATGTTGGCGATTTCGTCCAGAAACAGCGTGCCGCCATCGGCCATTTCGAAGCGGCCCACGCGGTCGCTCTTGGCGTCGGTGAAGGCGCCCTTCACGTGGCCGAACAGCTCGCTTTCGAAAACTCCTTCGGCCAGGCCGCCGGTATTCACCGTGACCAGCGGGCGCGAGGAGCGCAGCGAAACCGAATGCAGCGTCTGCGCCACCAGCCCCTTGCCAGTGCCGTTTTCGCCGGTGATGAGCACGTTGGCGTCGGAGGGACCCACGCGCGAAATTACGTCCAGCACCGGGCGCATGGCCGCCGAGCGCGGCGATCAACTGCGGAAAGCGCTCGGCGCGCAGGGCGCGGTTTTCGGCTTCCAGCCGCTGGCCCTTGCGCAAGCGCGCGGCCCAGTTCGATCTGGGTCTTGAGAATGGCGGACAGCCGGGCGTTGTCCCAGGGCTTCTGGATGAAGTCGCGGGCACCGCGGCGCATGGCCTCCACGGCCAGTTCCACCGACCCCCAGGCGGTCATCACGATCACCGGCAGAGTCGTATCGAGAGTCTGGATGCGGTTGAGCAGCTCCAGACCTTCCTGCCCGCTAGTGGTGTCGCGGGTGTAGTTGAGGTCCATCAGGACGGCGTCGAAGTCGCGCGATTCGACGGCGTCAATGGCAGCGGCGGGCGAGTTGACGGTCTCGGCCTGATAGCCTTCGCCCTTCACCAGGAAGCGCAGTGCCTCCAGCACGTCCGGCTGATCGTCGGCGATCAGGATGGAGGGCGTTCGGGATTCGGATGATTTCATTAAATCCTATTCATACCGCAAAGCTGAGGTGAATAGGCATTTCAGGGGCCATCCGCGGCCGGGCCTCATAGACCCTACTCGAACCAGTCGCGCGCCAACCCGGCGGGCGGGCTGTGTCCGAATATGGGACGGGCCGGGCAGCCTACCTGGAGCTGCCAGGCGGTCGCTTGCGTCTAGTGCGCTGTCCAGCTCATCGCTTGCTTATGCACGCGGCTCCGAAATTAGGTCCCCGACCGTTTGATTCGGTTCTCCCGCCCGCTGACGCGTGAGGCTCAGCATCGAAACCGAGCCGCGACCGTCAGGAGCGGACCTCGCGGTCGCAGACGAAGAATGCTCCCCGGAGCCGTGGCCGTGATGGAGCGATTGTCAATTCCTGGCTGGGTCACGGCACTAATGCCGGTGAAACTCGTGGCGCTCCACGCGCGGTCCGGCGAAGTGGGGCATGGGATGCTCATACGGGTGAACGTAAGTGCCCCGGTTGGCCCACGTGCGCACCCACGGATGGCTGTCAATAATCACCGTGTGGTCGCGCCACCCGATGCCGGCGCCCACCCAGCCAAACGGCAGAAATCCCGCGCCGATGGTGATGCCGGGGCCGAAATGGATGGCCCCTCCCACAAAGAACCCGGCCCGCGGCGCGGCGAAGACCACGTACGGATCATACGTGGGCACATAGATCACGTCGGGGCTGACCGGTGTGATCTGGATGTCGCCGGGACCGCCCATCACCTGGTCATAGGCGTTCGATTGCAAATAGCCATATTGCATCGCCACCTGGCGTTGACTCTGGATGGCGTCCATGACCGCTGCGCGGTTGGTTAGCATGGCTTGGCCCAGCGCCTGCGTCCAACTGGGATCCTGCGCCATCATGTTCAGTACCTGCGGAAACGGCAGCAGGCCCAGGATGCTGGGGTCCCACGGCAACCGGTCTTCATTGATGGCTTGGGCCAGCGCCTGCTGGTTCATGTAGCTGTGCTGGTTGGCCCAATTGGCGGCCTCGGGGATCTGGTCCGAGAAGGTGGAGGCGGTCAGGATCTGTGCCAGAAGCGGGTCGGGGTAGAGGGCGATTCTCTCCACCAGGGGGTCCAACTGCGCTGGTTGCTGCGCCTGGACCGGCGGTGGCGGGGGTGGCGGATACTGCTGCGCCCAGGCGGGCAGGGAAACAAGCAGGGCCGCCATCGCAGCCAGCGACGATCGGCCGTAAAATCGTTGATTCATAATTGCTCCGTAATGGCATTTGCAAACCCGGTTCCTTGGTATGCCGCGGCACAATAGAAGCAGCCGGGCGCAGGGCGAATGGATGGCGGCGACCTTCGAGTTTTTCCGATTCCGATTCCATTTTCGG
This sequence comes from Bryobacterales bacterium, assembly GCA_963803725.1. Taxonomy (GTDB): domain Bacteria; phylum Acidobacteriota; class Terriglobia; order Bryobacterales; family Bryobacteraceae; genus JOPF133. The sequence continues at coordinate 16,744 of CAWDOH010000009.1, forward strand.
GCGGTAACGCCGGTGCGCTTTCCTCCAGGGAAGGCCGCCAACGTCATCCGCGGCGGATTGGGGCTGGTCTTGCGGCAGTGGGCTCCGCCGGCCGTGTTCGCCGGCCTGTTCCAGCCGGAGGGCGACCGGGGACACACCCCCAGCGGTCTGGCCGATCCGCCGCGGCCCTTTGTGATTCGCGCGGCGCATTTGGATGGCGTCGTAGCCGCGTTGGGCGCCCCCTTCTATTGGGACGTTCACGCCTTCGACATCGGCCATCCACCGCTCGACGCGCTGCGCCAATCGTTCGAGCGGCTGGCGGAGGAGGGCCTCGGGCCGGGGCGCGGCCGGGCTGCCCTGGAGCGGGTCCAACAGGTCGATCTGCTGGATAACGCGCGCGCCGCCGGAGATTCGCCGGAGGCGCTGGTGCCCCTGTCGATCGATCTGGATGGCGCCGCGTCAGCCGTCAGCGTGCGGCTGCGATTCGTCACACCGACCGAATTGAAGGGCGAGGGCGGGCTGGTGGAGCGGCCCGAATTCGGCATCCTGTTCGGCCGCCTGCGCGATCGTATCGGAGCGCTCAGCGCTCTACGGCCGAGGGCCGCTGACAGTTGACTTCCGCGGGCTGGGCGAACGGGCGCGTGCCGTACTCCTGGTGCGGTGCGTGCTCGAATGGCGGCGCCCCGAGCGCCGGTCCGGCCGCACCGGGCAGGTTCACTCCATCGGAGGGTTCACCGGCGACGCCGAATATGCTGGCGATCTGGGCGAATTTCTGCCATGGCTGGCGGCCGCGCGATGGGTTGGAGTGGGCCGGCACACCGTCTGGGGAAATGGCGATCTGCGAGTGGTGGCGGCCGCGAACCCCTGCGGGTCCGCCAATCCTGCGTAGAATAGGGATTTGATTGTTACTCTGACGATTAACCCGGCGATCGACCGAACCTTCAGCGTGGACCGGCTGGCTTTCGAGGACCGCGCTTACATCAAATCGACGCATGAAACCGCCGGCGGCCGCGGTATCAATTCGTCGGTCGTCATCCACTCCTTCGGCGGCCAGACGCTGGCGGTGCTCACTTCGGGAGGCGATACCGGCAAACGGCTCGAAAATCTCCTTAGCAATCGCGGTTTTCCCATCGCGGTGGTTCCCATCCATCGCGAGATCCGCACCAATTTGACCATTACGGACCGGCACGGCCTGACGGTGAACCTCAACGAAATCGGGCCGGAGATGGGCAAGGCGGAAGTGCTGGCGGTGGAGCGGACGGTGCGCAAGGCACTGGATAAGGCATCCTGGCTCTTGCTGTGCGGCAGCATTCCGCCGGGGGTGCCGGCGGCATTTTACGGCAAACTGATCGCGCTGGCGCATAAGAAGAAGGTGAAGAGCCTGCTGCATGCCGATGGCGGGGCGCTACGCGAAGGCATCGAGGCGCGGCCGACCGTGGTGACGCCCAACCAGCAGGAGGCCGAGCGATTGCTGGGCCGGGCGCTGCTGACGCGCACGCATTACCTGGAGGCGGCGGAACGCATCCGCAACATGGGAGCGGACTCGGTGGCTTTGTCTTTGGGGAGCCGCGGCGCCGTGGGCGCGTATGCCGGCGGGTTGATCGAAGCTCTGCCCCCGCGTGTGGATGCGCTAACCCCGATCGGCGCAGGCGATGCCATGGGGGCGGCGTACAGTTGGCCCTGGAAACCAAAGACGATACCACCGACGCGCTGCGCTGGGGCGTGGCCGCGGGAACCGCCACGGCGCGCCTGGCCGGCATGAATTTCGCCAACCTCGAACAGACCCGCGAGATCTACCGGCAGGTGGAAATCCGGCGCGTCGAATAGCGTGGCGGAAGCGCCCAAGCCAGTCCCACCGTTCTTCCGCGCGGCGGGCACGATTTCCGCGGCCATTTCACTGAGCCGCATCGCCGGCATGGTGCGGGAAATCGTGATGGCCCGCCTGTTTGGCGCGGGGGAAATCTACGATGCCTTCCTGCTGGGCATGCGCATCCCCAACCTGGCCCGCAACCTGTTTGCGGAGGGCGCGCTCTCCTCCGCCTTCGTGCCGGTGTTCTCGCAATACCTGGCGGTGCGGGGCCGCAAGGCCGCCGCCGGGCTTTTCAGCGCGGTGGTCACGGCGCTGGTTCTGGCGGTGACCGCGGTCTGCGTGGCGGGGATGGTGTTCAGTCCGCAGTTGGTGGACCTGCTGGCTCCGGGTTTCGCCGCGGTGCCCGGCAAGCGCGAGCTGGCCGTCTTGCTGACGCGGATCATGTTTCCGTTTCTGGCGCTGGTGGCCCTGGCGGCGCAGGCCATGGGCGTGTTGAACTCCTGCAACCGGTTTGGCATTCCGGCGCTGGCCTCCACGTTTTTCAATCTTGGCAGCGTGGCGTTCGGCCTGGGGCTGGGTTTCACGGTGGGGCGCGGTACGCCGCGGGGCCTGATTATTTGCATGGCCTGCGGGGTGCTGCTGGGCGGAGTGCTGCAGTTGGTGTGGCAATTTCCCAGCCTGCGCCGCGAAGGGTTTCTGAGCCGCCCGCGGTGGGATTTTGGGAACCCCGGATTGCGGCAGATCGCGCGCCTGATGCTGCCCGCGCTGGTGGGCAATGCGGCCCTGCAGATCAACGTGATGGTCAATACCAACCTGGCGTCCAGCATCACCGGGCCCACCGGTCAGGTGATCAACGGACCAGTAAGCTGGCTGAACTACGCTTTCCGTTTTCTGCAGCTTCCGTTGGGGCTGTTCGGGGCGGCCATCGCCTCAGCCATTCTGCCGGACGTTTCGCGCGCCGCGGCCGCTGGACGCATGGAAGAATTCCGCTCGGTGCTGGGGCGCGCGCTGGGGCTGATGCTGCTCGTCACTATCCCTTCCTCGGCTGGACTGGTGGTGCTGGGTGAGAGCATGATCGGCGCAATCTACCAAGGCGGCCATTTCCAGGCTTACGATACGCATCAGACGGCCGTGGCGCTGGCCTGGTACAGCGTAGGCTTGGCCGGGTATTCGGCTACCAAAATCCTGGCGCCGGTGTTCTACGCCCTGGATGACGGGCGGACGCCGATGCTGGTGAGCGGGGCTTCGGTGGCGCTGAACCTGGCGCTGGCTTTGGCCTTGGTGAAAGGGGCCGGCATGGGACACGCCGGGCTGGCGCTCTCCACGTCTCTGGCCGCGCTGGCGAGCGGGGCGATGCTCTTCGCTTTGCTCAACGCGCGGATTTCCGCCATCGGCGGGCGTGCGCTGGGCTGGAGCGCACTGAAGATCGGCACCGCCACAGCGGCTATGGCGCTGGTGTGCCATGTTTCGAGCACCTGGGTGCGCGGCGCACTGGGCGCGGGAAGGACCGCCTACCTGGCCGATGTGGCCGTTTCCATCCCCCTGGGTGCGGCGGTTTTCTACGCCGCCGCCCGGGCCCTGGCGGTACCCGAACTGGAGGCAATCAGTGCCGCGTGTTACACTGCCTTAAGGAATGCTCTCCGACCTGAAGTTGGTGATTCGTCTGCAGGAGATCGATAACCGCCTTCGAGACCTGACACGCGAGATCGCCGCTTTTCCCAAACACATCGCTGAAATTGAAAAGAAGCTGGTATCGCACGAGCGCAAGCTGGAAGCCGACCGAGCAGCCCTGGCAGCCAACCAGAAAGAGCGCAAGAAGTGCGACACCGATATCCAGGCGCAGGATCAGAAGATCTCGAAGTTGAAAGATCAGATGCTGCAGGCCAAGACCAACGACCAGTACCGCGCTTTCCAGAATGAGATCGAGTTCTGCCAGACGGAGATCCGCAAATCGGAAGACCGCATTTTGGAATTGATGAACGAATCCGAGCCTTTGGATAAGAACGTCAAGGCGGCCGAGGCGGCACTGAAGGCGGAAAAGACCGAGGTGGAAGCGGACAAAGGGCAGGCCCGCGAGCGCACCGCCGAAACCCAGAAGGCGGCCCAGGAGCTCAATACCGAACGCGCCGCGCTGGTGGTGCAGATCACACCTTCGGCTTATAAGAACTATGAGCGCATCCGCAAGGGCCGCCGGGGAATCGCCGTGGCCGAAGCGGTGGAAGGGCGTTGCTCGGCGTGCAACATGATTATCCGCCTGCAGTTTTTTCAGGATCTCAAGAAGGGCGACCAGATCATGATCTGTGAGAGCTGCCAGCGGATTCTGTACTACAATCCGCCGGTTGCCGTGGAAGACATGGCTGGCGAGGCCGCGCCGGCGGCCCACAAATAGCCCACCCAAAATAGCGGGCGGGCAAGACCTCTGGGGTCCGCCAGCCCGCCGTAGAACGTCTATCGATCGCCGATGCTGTAACCCAGCCACACCATCCCATACGGGACAACGTTGCTGCCGAACTGGCTGAAGTTGTTCACGTAATGGATGCCACCCTCGGGCCGCACGAAGACGTGATCCGTGAGGTAGATCTGTACGCCAACGCCTGCATTCACGGCGAAATGGTTGGCGCTTTGGGCATACTCGGATTCGTTAGTGTTGCCTAACACGGAGCTGGAACTGGTCTCGTTTTCGTAGAATTTCACGTTGGCTCCGCCGATACCGCCCTTCAACATAATCGCCACCCTCTTGGTCGAATAGGGAGCGTAGATGGCATCGAAGTCGTATAGCGTCACGCGGGATTGCAGTGCGATTCCCGGGACACCTGCGCTGTTGTTCTGGGTCTGAAGGGTCAGATAATTCTGCTTGGCAGGCTGCAGGCCGACGTCCACTCCGATTCCCAAATGTTTCCAAAGCATGAGGTTGCCGCCGAAACCAAGAAAGAAACCACTCAGGGCGGGAGGGGTGGCGCAAAGTTCCCCGGCAAGATTGGCACAGTTGTTGAAGGTGTTAAGGTCGACCGCCGGCGCCGCACTGTCATGGGCCGTCCCGAAGCCGACATTGAAATCGAAGGAGCTCTGTGCTTGCGCTAACGGGAGGCAAACGAGAAGCAGCACGAGCGGCGGAAGGTAATAGCGAATGGATCTCACGTCAATTTTCTCCTCTAGTTGTGGCAAAACCCGAACGAGCATCTCTGAATACCATGGTACGGCATTTGACGCCGCCGTAACTCGCAATCGAACGCGACATGGTGTGCCGTTTCAACACTTCCGACGCAGAGCCGGATACGCCGGTTTCGCCGGTTTCAATGGTACAAATTCTAACGGCGCTGGCAGCGGGGGCAGTAATGCGAAGACCGCTGTGCCACCAGCAGACGGCGGATGAGAGTGCCGCAGGTAAGGCACGGCTCGCCGGTGCGCTGGTAGACGCGGTGGCCGAACTGAAAGAAACCGCGGCGGCCTTGCGCATCCACATAGTCCGAAATGGATGATCCACCCGCCGCAATGGCTTCCGTGAGCACCGCCTGGATGGCGTCAAACAGCCGCCGGGGTCTCACTCCACCGATACGCGAGGCGGTCGTCAGCGGATGAATTCCGGCCCGGAACAGCGCTTCATCGGCATAAATATTTCCCAGCCCGCGCAGAAAGCGCTGGTCCAGCAGCAGCGCTTTGATGCGCGTGCGGCGGGCTTTCAAGGCGCGCGCGAAATCGGCGAAGGTCGCCTCCAGCGGCTCGGGACCCAGGCGGGCCACCCGCTTCGGAAACTCGTCGGACCACTCGATGGAGCCGAACTGGCGGCTGTCGTCATACAGCAGCACTCCCTCATCCAGGTTGAAGATGGCGTGGGTATGCTTGCCGGCATCGCCGCCAAGCAGCAGCCGGCCGGTCATGCCCAGATGGATCAGCAGGTAGCCGCCACCCTCGATCGAAATCACGATAAATTTTCCGTAGCGGCGGATGGCGTCAATGCGTCGCCCCGCGAGATTCGCGGCCAGCCGATCGGGATTGCCGCCGCGCAGCACCCGCAGCACGCCGCGGAATTCCGCCGACACGATGCGCCGGCCGACTAGCGGCGCAATCGAGCGGACTACCGTCTCCACCTCCGGCAGTTCAGGCACTCAGGGCACCCTCAGCAGAATCTGGCCGTCTTCCACGCGCACTTCGAAAGTCTCCACGCGCTGGGCCGGGTCGTATTCGTTTTCGCCCGTGCGGCAGTCGAATTCCCAGAGGTGGAAGGGGCAGACCACGCGGCCTTCATGAATCTGTCCCTGGCCCAACGGGCCGCCGCGATGAGGACAGACACCGCCCAAAGCGTGGACCTCGCCGCCCAGCCGGCAGATAGCGTAAGGGTAGCCATCCACCAGGGCCTCTTTCACGGATTCCGGCGAGAGGTCCGCCAGCGGACCCACATTCACAAACGGCATAATTTTAGTAAGCCGGGCCTGGGGCGCGGTTGTCAAGCAACCGGCGTGGCCATTTTCGACCACCGAAAACCGGAATCGGACAGCCTGGGTCCGGATTGCGGCGGCAACTCCAGGTAAACGCCGCCGCCGCGAGCGGCACCCCAGTTGCCGTCATGGTTCCTCGCGTGCCCAACCTTTGGCTGGACTTCGAGTGCGCCGCCAGAACCCTGCGCCGCAATCCAGGTTTCACCGCCGCTACCGTGGCCGCGCTCTCCTTGGGCATTGCGGCCAACACCTCTATTTTTTCGGTCGTCAATAAGGTGCTGCTGGAGCCGCTGCCGTATCCCCATCCTGAGCAGCTCGTCCAGCTCATCAGCACGTCGCCGATCGGCAACCAGACGGTCGTCTCCATCCCCAAGTATGTCGTGTGGCGTGAGCGCGCGCATTCATTCGAGACCATGGCAGCTTATGACACCACCGGACCCGACGTCAACCTGACCGAGGGGCAAGCCCCGGAGACGTTGCAAGCCGACCGCGTGACGGCGGACTACTTCCGACTGTTCGGCGCGAAGCTGGTGGTGGGCCGGACGTTCTCATGGGAGGATGACGGCGCCGGCCAAAGCCGCGTGACGGTGATCAGCGAGCGCCTCTGGCGCACCCACTTCGGGTCACGCCAGGCTCTGATCGGCGATACCATCTTGTTGGACCGCGAGCCGTGCAAGGTGATCGGCGTAGTGGCCTCCGGATTTGCACCCGGGCGGGCAACCGACGTCTGGTTTCCCCTGGAGGCCGACGTGGCGCCCACCGACCACATCAGCCGGGTACGGGTGACGGCTCGCCTGCGGCCGGGCGTGACCCTGGAAACGGCGGCCGCCGATGTGGCTGCCACTATGGGGTGGTTCCGGCGGCGGTACCCAACCGCGCCGGTTCTCTTCCAGGAGCAATTTACCGCCATTCCGCTGCGGGACGCGCTGGTGGGCGATGTGCGCCCGGCGCTTCTGCTGCTCGCCGGAGCCGTCGGATTTGTACTGCTGGCGGCATGCGCCAATGCCGGTAGCCTGGTGCTCGCCCGCGCCAGCCGGCGCAGTTCCGAGATAGCACTGCGCGCGGCCGTGGGCGCCACCAGGAGCCAACTCATCCGCCAGTTGTTGAGCGAGAGCACCCTGATCGCATGCGGTTCCGGCATCGTGGGCGTGATATTAGGCTTCGGCGGGATCCGCGGCCTGCTCATCGTCAGCCCGGCGGACTTGCCGCGCACGGGCGCTAATGGCTCCGCCATTACCTTGGACTGGCGCATCTTTCTCTTCACCTTTCTGGTAGCCGTCTCCAGTGGGATTGCGTTTGGGCTGTTTCCGGCCCTGAGCGCCTCCCGCGCCGATGTGATGTCGCTGGTGAAAGACACTCCGGTGCAATCCGGCATGGGGTTCCGCCGCGGGGGCGGCCGGTCCTTCCTGGTGATTTCGCAAGTCGCCCTGGCCATCGTGCTGCTGGTGGGCGCCGGCCTGCTCATCCGGACGTTTGTGGCCGCCAGGACGACCGATCGCGGCTTCGACGAAGAGCACGTCGTGACCGCGGAAATGGCGCTCAGCGGGTCCGGGTTCGACAGCACCGCCGAGGTCGGCGGGCTGATCCGCAGGGTCGAGCTTGCCATGATGCAAACTCCCGGCGTCGCCGCCATCGCCACCACCTCCGCGCTTCCGTTCGAGCCGGCGCTGATGATGCCATTCACCATCCCTGGGCACGATCAAACCCAGGTGGGCCGCTACCACGGAGTAGCCGCCTGGCGCAGCGTTTCGCCGGGCTATTTCGAGGCTCTGCGCATCCGCGCTCTGGCCGGGCGTCTGTTCACCAACGACGACGATCTGCGGTCGGTGCCCGTCGTGTTGATCAGCCGCACCATGATGCGCAAGTACTGGCAGGATGTGAACGCCAATCCCATCGGAGAGTTCATGGTCATCGGCAAAGGAATGGGCGCCGGCTGGGAGGATCCGCCGCGGCAGATCGTCGGTGTCATCTCGGATATCCGCGAGGCCGGTCTGGACCGGCAGCCCATGATGTATGTCCCGGTTGCGCAACTTCCGGATGGGATGACCGCCCGGAATAGCCGCGTCCTGCCGGTTACCTGGGTGATCCGCACGGCGGACGGGCGAGCCTCGGAGGGCGTGATTGCGCACGACCTGAGGAAGGCCATCGGCGGGCTGCCGCTGGGGCGATTCCGGACTATGCACCAGGTAGTGGCGGCGTCCTCCGCCCGGGCGCAGTTCTATGTCTTAGCGCTGACCGTTTTCGGGGGCCTGGCTCTGCTGCTGGCGGCCACCGGCCTGTATGGCGTGATGGCCTATACGGTCGAGCAGCGGACGCGCGAGATCGGCATTCGCATGGCGCTGGGAGCCGGGCCGGATCACATTCGGAATATGGTGGTGTGGCAAGGCGCCAGGCTAGCTCTCATCGGAATCGCCGCCGGCATTCCCGCGGCGCTGGCGCTTACCCGCGTCATGGTGAGCCTGGTGCTGGGTTTGAAGCCGTGGGATCCGGCGGTCTTCGCGGGTGTCTCCGCGCTGCTGGCCACCGTGGCGCTGATGGCTGCGTACGCGCCGACCGTGCGCGCCACCAGGGTGTCGCCCTGCGAATCGCTGCGGCGCTAGGGTTCTTGCTTTGGAGAAGTATTTGTCGAGAACTCGGATTGCAAGATGGACAAGTCGTAGCGGTAGCCGGCTTCCCGGTCCTGCGCGGGGAACGGATGGGGCAACCTGGCCAGCCAGCGGCGTAGCAGGGCATCGATTTGTTCCGGTCCCAGTTGGTCGCAGATGATTTCTAGCCGGTCGCGGTCCTGGCAGGAAACGAATCCGTTGTCCAATGCCTTGAAGGAGCCAATAGTAATTCGGATTGACGTAAGGCTCCTCGGGGTTCCCGCCGAAGATCGGATCTACCAATAGGGAGGCATGGAAGGGCGGGTAGATGTCCCGCGGAGTCCCGGGATCAACGTCCCAAAAACTCGGGCGGCGCGAGGCCGGCGATAAGGAAACCCTTGTCGTTGATTAGCACTTTCCGGCCCGGCGCCGTGCGGGCGCCGATTCCCAGAGATACGAAGCCACCGCAATGGCCGTAGAGCCGGGGTTTCGCGGCAGAATTCGCAAGCCGTTCTGCAAGATCCTGCGCCAACCGGTCCAGTCGCGCTCATCCCCACATTTCGCGCGTCACCCTCCTGAACCAGCAGTACATTTCCGAAATCCCGGTGGCTGGGCGGCGCTCGGCCTCCTCCCGGACACGCCGGCGCCGAGATTCTCTTGAGCCTCGGCGGCCAAGTCGTAGGCGATCTCCCCGGCGAGCCCGCGATCGCCGAACTTCCTTCGCCAGGGCAGCAGCTACACTTGCTCATGAACGCCATCGGGCACAGCGGCAAATGCGACCCGCACAACGCGTGCCCGTGAGCCGGTCGCGCACCTTGACATCTCCGACCGGCCACGTACAATACCCAGGGTTTGGTTCGTCCGTTGCGTTCTCGTTGCAGCACGCGCCTTACGAGCACTCACAGGATGGCGGAGAGCATTGTACAGGCTGGCGCGCTCCAAGATCTGGAAATGGCGGAGTACGGCAGGGAATCCAGGACGGTCAGCGGTTTACGGCGGGAAGTGATCAGGTATGTCCGCGCGATTTTTTAACCGACCGTTTGGACAGGGGCGAAAAGAGGCCAGAACGACTGTCAGGCCTGTCAGAAGGCAGTTTCGAAATTTGCGGAGGTGTTTTAGAATGAAGAAGTACTTTTAGGGCGCGTAGCTCAGTTGGTTAGAGCGCCTGCTTCACACGCAGGAGGTCACAGGTTCGAGTCCTGTCGCGCCCACCATTTCCTCTCAAAACTTTCCGCATGTAGCACTTTCCGCCCAAAGGGCAATCATGGGCGGTTTTTGGGCGGAAACTTTGTCGTTTTCGCCCGGCTTTCGCCTCTTCTAACGCCGACTTCTTGCCCTGTTCCTCGAGGTTTGTCTTCATCTGATCGACGAGCTTGTTGACTTCGTGCTTCACGCTTGCCGGGATCACCTTGCCGTAATAGGGACATCCGAGCCTCGGTGCGCCGCATTTGGTCTTGAACGCCCTTAGGTGATGCCTCCGAATCCAGGGCCATTGTCGAGAACGACCGGCGCAGCATCTGATGCGTGATGTCTTCGAGACCAACCACCTCAGCGGCCGGCTTGAGCACACGTTTCAGGTAGTTGTCGTAGCGCATCGGCGTGTCCCGCTTCGATGAGAATACGAAGGCTTCCGGCCGGCTGTCGCCATACCAAGCTTTCCACTCCAGGAGGATCCCTTGGACTCTGGACGGCAAGTATGCGTGGCTGTAGCTGCGCGGAGTTTTCGGGTCATCCAAACCAGACTTGCCAAACGCCTCGGCGATCCGCAGATGATCGGGATCATGCGGTCCCAGTCAGCCCAACGTTTCGGACGGCTTCCCATCTTGCGGCGGAATCCGGGAAAGCAGGTGAAGTGGCCTTGGCCGATGGGGGTGGGTGCATTGAAGCAGGTCTCGTAGCCGTTGACCCACAGGTCCGTGCTTCCACAAGGCTGCGCGAGAGCGGTGAAGAGGCGGGGCGACAAGCGGACGGCTTCGAACGCCGTGGGTGTATACTACTTGCGAAACGCAAGGGAAAATGGAGATCCCCGAATACTTCCTGGACTGACGCTCGAATCCCATTTCCTTTCCGATTCTCTGCTTCACTTTGAGGAGATCCTATGGCTCTTAAGGACGCGCCGTTGCTGCAAGAATTGCCGATTGTGGCGATCGAGAATGGTGTCAAGACGATTTACTCTTTCGAGATCCAGATCCAGCAGCAGGACATGGGGTACGACCCTTTGAAGGCCGGGACCGGTGCGTTGGCGCAGCAGGACGTTGCCGTATACGCGGATACCGTGACCCTCAATGAGCCGCTCACGTTGCCTGGTAAGAATCTCTCAATCTATGCGCGCAGGCTGGTGCTGGGAAAGGGGGTGGCGATCGATGTTTCCGGCGCCCCGGCTACCAGCAGTTTCGCGCCGGGGGATTTCCCGCAGCAGACCGATATGACTGCGGGCGCCAACGGCTCCCCTGGCGGGGGCGCGACCAGCGGGGGCAACGCCGGCAGCGTCACCGTCGCGGTGGACGAAATCGTAGGGACGGACGCTGGGACATTTGGCAAGCCGCAGATCGAAGCCGTGAATCTGACCCAGGAGCTGGCGCAGCGCTTTCAGCAAGCGGCGCAGAAGATGGGACCTGTCACGATGAGCGCCTTTTCCGCGCCAATCCAGTACTATTACTCGGGTGGTATGTTCGGGAATAACACTCCCAACCCGTATCCGTTCAAGTATCTGATCGGCACGCTCGCGGTACCGGCGGCGGCAGTGGGGCTTGGCACGATCAAGGTGGAGGATAGCAGCTTCAGCGGAGATGGCAAGTCCGTTACGGTGACGTTCTCGGCGAAGGATCTGAAGGTCGCTTTCTCCTCCTCGCTCGACATCAACCAGAGCGACTCGGGCGTCTCCGGCAAACCATCCATTCCACTGGCCTCGTTGCCGTTTACGCTGCAGGCTGGGATTGCGGTTCAGGTGGATGCCAGTGCGGGGATGCTCGCTGGAGCGCAGGTGACTGTCAGCGCTGCGGTGCGGCTGGAGCAAACACCCAAGCTGGCAGGCAATCTGGGACCCGCAGGGGCGTGCGTCGCCGATATGCTAACCAAGCTCGACGAGGTGAGCAAACACGTGCAGGCCGCGCTTTCCGCCAGCCTGCAAAGCCTGGCGGACGCTCTGGTCCGCGAACTCAATGGGACCATGCAGACCGGCACACCGCCGGCCCTCCAGATCTATGCGCGCGGCCATATCGGCGGACGGGGCCAGGATGGACACGCAGGCATCAAGGGTTCGAAAGGCGAGAACGGCGGGCCGACCAATACGCAGGTCTACGAATTGGGCGGCGTCTACACGACTCCCCCGGAGACTTGCGGAAAGAAGGGTACCAAAGGTGGGGGTGCGGGCGATGCCGGCCACTCCGGCGATGGCGGCAAGGGTGGCACGATTGCGCTCCAATTCATGAAGGCGTGGCCCTTGCGAATCGTCCTGTTCACCGATGGCGGACCGGGCGGCGAAGCGGCCGCGCCGGGCGCGCGCGGAGAAGGTGGCGATGGCGGCGATGGCGCCGAGTTCCTGGTTCACATTGTAAGCACGCAGGGGAACTACGGCAAGACGGTAACAGGGGACAATGGGCCGCGCGGAGATCAGGGCAACCCGGCCGTGTTCCAGGGCGCGATGGGAAATGCAGGGGCCGCCGGAAGCGTGGCTGTCAACGGGGCGGCGTATAGCGGAACCAGAAAGACCGTCGCACCCTTGTCGTACGACCTGCTGGCCCCGCTGCTGAAGCTGGAGCAGTTGCTGATGACGCAGCGCATCGCCAAGCTGGTGTATTTGAACGCCAAGGCGAAAGCGGATTACGATCGCGTGGCTACGCTCTTCCTTTGGCTTTGCACCGTATTGCCGGATAGCGTCACCGGGCCGACCAGTTCAATCCCCTTGGACGACCGCACGGCGCGCGCAGCGATCCGCGACTCAGCCCGCGTGGAATTGCTTCGGCTGCAAAGGGGGCTGGACTATTTCGGGCATCCCTATAACTGGGCTCCGGTGCTGCTGCTGAAGCATACCCAGACGCGGGTGAATGAGCTGATCGCCCTCGGCCAAATTGTGGAACAGCAGTACAACGCGTATAACGCCGAGAACAAGAGCGTCACGGAAAAGCTGCAGGCATTGGACGATACCTTGGGCGCCCTGGAGGCCGATCTGCTGAAATCCAAAACGGCCGAAGACGCCCTCAACCGCCAGATCGAACTCACCGAGGGAGCTGTCGCTTCCCTGCAAACCGACATGGAGACACAGCAGGGAGTAATGAAACGCCACCAGCAGGAACTGGATCAGGTCATTCAAGTCAAGATCAAGAACCAATGCAACCTGGCGAATATCTTCAAGGTGGTGCAGGCGGTCGTGGCCATCGGCGCGGGCGCCTACAATGGCGTCACCGAAATCGCGGGGGCCGCGCAACTGGAAGCCATCTTCACGGCGGCCAAAGCGGCGGCGGCAGGCGTGGGACAACTGAAGGACGACATCGAAAGCATCCTGAAGGCCACGGCAAGCCTGCAAGGACTGGCGGGGGAATTGGGTGCGGTGGATAGCGCCATCAAAGCCGACAAGCCGAATTCCGTCAAAATTGCGGTGGTGAAGGAGGAGTTCGAGGAGACTATTACGCCGCTGCTGGCAGAGTTCCCTGCCGAAGCCAAAGAGCTGCGCGGAGCGGTGCGAGGCTTCCTGGACCTGGCGCAGGCGCACAACGAGAAGATTCTGGACTACAACGCCCTGTTTGTGCAGAAGGCGCAAATCATTACCCTCCGCGCTCAGATTCAGGCGCAGATTGGCTCGGTTAACGCCGTCAAGAGCCAGAGAAAGGAAGAGTTGGTTCCCGCCCCCTACACAACCTTTTTCCGCAGCGCACTCACATGGTCGAAGGAGAACCTGATCCGGCTCTTGTACGAAGAGACGCGCGCCTTCTGCTACCACACGGGCGCGCCCAGGAAAGACCTGGTCGAGGATCTCAGCGACCTCAACATGGCCACGCTGGCCAACGCCCAGGCGCGCCTGCTCACCGATTACGATCAGTTCCTGGAAAGCGTCGGGCGGCCGTACGGGGCCGTCACCGACATCAAGGTGACCATCTCCAAGGCGGACGACCCGGCGTTATTTGAGTCGCTGGCATCCACGGGGCGAATCACTTTCACGGTGCGCTACACGGACCCGCAATTCGCGGGCTTAACGCTGGTGAAGGCGGAGTCCGTAGAGGTTCATCTGCCAGGCGTGAAGGGCGGAAAAGCGGACGAGTTGAATGTGGCCATGACCATGATGGGCGAAGGCGCGGTGCGGCCGCCGGACAAGACGGACGAGGCTTCGGTGGTGCACTTCAATTGCCCGCCACGTCCGGTCTCTTTCAAGTACAGCTTCGATCCCGATCGCGCGGATCCGGTGGTACAACCTGGGCAGATCTCCGACAGCGAATTCGCGCCATTGAGCCCGTTCACGACGTGGACACTCGATTTCGGGATGAAATCCAATCTGAATAGCTTTGTGAAGTTCGCCGCGGTGGATGCCATCGAGATGCACTTCTCGGGCAAGGCATTCGGACGGCGCGCTATGATGGCTCGGCCGGTCTCAGCGTAGCAGCTTATCCTATTGATTTTATTGGTGCGAATCAGATGACTAGCCCCCACGCCCTTGCGAGCACTAGAACCTGAATCTAATCCGAACGCTGGGATTAGTATACTCGCGTTTGTAGGCCAAACCGAGTAGCCCACTATGTACGAAGGGCTGTCGCAGACAGGGCGCGCGCGGCCCGTGGGATCGGCCCTGCAAACGAGGGTGGGGTGCGCGGGAAAACAGCGTAGCGCAGCGGAGAGTCCGGCGCACGTAATCTTCGGGATCGGCGTGGTGGCGCGGAAAGCCTGAGCTGCCGTAACGCAGTACGGCGGCCACCAAGGCAGGCTCTGTGCCGGTGCCGAGGAGTTCGCGGGCAAGTGCCGGGTCGTTTTCGTGGTGATGGTCGAGCGACGCGGCGGCCTGCCTGGCCCACTTCAGCCAGATAAAGCCGAATATCGGTAGTTATTCCCAATGCACCCGCTGAGGAAGTGGCCTTTCTCGACGAAAGCTGCCGGCACAGACACGCGCGGGCCACTGCGTTTTACAATAGACCAATCGCCATCCCCGTAGATGAGCTCCCTGTAACGCGCTCGCGGCAAATAAGGAGACACAACGTGAGAACTACTGAAGAGAGTCGGCGGAGGTTTCTTGGCTTTTTTTCCGGAATAGGGCTGGGAGGCACGCTGTTGCCAGGTGTCCTGTGGACCCAGGTTCAGCAGCAGGGAGCACAGAGTATTACGCAGCCAATGCTGACTGATGCGCTGGCGCTTTCCGGTCTTACCTTTAGCGACGAAGATCAGAAGGCGTTGCTCCGGGCGGCAAATCAAAATCTGACGCGCTACGAAGACATTCGCAAGACGCATATTCCGAACGATGTGGCGCCGCCGTTTTACTTCAGCCCGCTCGTGCCGGGCATGAAGGTGAACCGCGCAAAGCTGCCCCTCCGGTTCAGTACACCGAAGGTGCGGCGGCCCGCGAATCTGGAAGATGTCGCGTTCTGGCCTATTACGCAACTTTCGCAGTTGGTTCGCACGCGCCAGGTGACGTCCCTGGAACTGACCGAAATGTATCTGGCGCGCCTGCACCGCTATAACGAAAAGCTCAACTGCGTGGTGACGTTTCTGGATGATGTTGCGCGCACGCAGGCGAAGCAGGCCGACGCCGAGATGAGAGCCGGCAGGCACCGCGGGCCGCTGCACGGCATTCCGTGGGGCGCTAAGGACATCATCGCGGTAAGGGGTTATAAGACGACCTGGGGTTCTGGCGCTTACAAAGAGCAGATGATCGAAGAAGAGGCGAGCGTAGTCGAGATCCTGCGGGACGCAGGCGCCGTCCTGCTGGCCAAGCTGGCAACCGGCGAACTGGCGCAGGGAGACCAGTGGTTTGGCGGACAGACCAAGAACCCCTGGAATCTATCCGAAGGGTCGAGCGGGTCGTCGGCGGGACCGGCGTCGGCAACGGCGGCGGGCCTGGTGGCGTTCGGGATTGGCAGCGAGACGAGCGGATCGATTCTCAGCCCTTCGGCGCGCTGCGGGGTGACCGGTCTGCGCCCAACCTTCGGCCGCATCAGCCGCTACGGCGTGATGACGCTTTCGTGGACGCAAGACCGGCTCGGCCCGCTGTGCCGTTATGCGGAGGATTGCGCGATGGTGATGAGCGTGGTCGCCAAACCGGATGGGCGCGATCTGAGTGTGTCCGAGCTGCCGTTCAACTGGCACCCGCGCATCGATATTCGCAAGCTACGGGTGGGGTATCTGAAGGAGGCGTTCGATGAGACGGCTAATCCGGCGGCTAAGAAGTTCAATGATGCGGCCCTCACGCAGATTGAGAAGCTGGGTGTGAAGCTGATTGCGGTTGAGGTTCCGGAAGGCGCCGCCGATTCGGGCGGCTTCGGCGTGGAATCGGGCGCGTTTTTCGATGAGTTGATTCGCTCAGGCCGTGACAAGCAGATGACCAATCCGGGCCGCGCCACCAGCTTCCGCTCAAGCCGCTTGATCCCGGCGGTGGAGTATCTGCAAACGCAGCGCGCGCGGGCGATGATGATGGCGAAGCTGGCCGAGGCGACGGCCCAAGTGGATGTGTATCTGGTGCCGGCGAACGCGGGCGGTGGGGGCGGCGGGCGTGGCGGGCGTGGCGGCCGCGGCGCGGCGGCGGGTGCCCCGGGTGAAGTTGCGGCGGCCACGGCTCCCCCGGCCGGCCGCGGCGCGGGCCGCGGGGGTTTCCAGCAGGGTCCCACGGGGCGGCACTTCAGCATGGCGAATATCGCAGGGTATCCGGCGATCAGCTTGCCCCACGGATTCCAGGATTCCGGGTCGCCCGCGGCGTTGACGTTCTACGGGCAGCCTTTTAGGGAGACGGAGATTATTGCCCTTGCAAAGGCGTATCAGGATGCCTCGGGATTTCATTTGAAGCATCCGAATCTGGATACCGCGACTTCGACCCCCAAAACGAGTGAGTAGCAGATCGCTTGAAGCGTGTTTTTGGTCCGCTGCCCGGCGTCCCAGCTTACGCCCACCTTTCTCTTGTTCGTCGTGATGGTCGAGAGACTGCTGCAAAATAGGGTTGCGCCGACGGCGTCTTTTCGCAGGATCGACGCAACCAGCCGTAAGCGGGGCCGCGCGTGGGCAGCAAGACGGCCCAGGTGGTGAGGGTGCTGCAACGCAAGAACGGTGCCACACTCCGGGAGATTATAAAGGCCATGGGTTGGCGAAAACATACCGTCCGCGGGTTCATGGACGGCGCGATGAAGAAGGCCGGTTACACGGTCGAATCCCTCAAGCCAGAGAGCGGGGAGCGTACCTAACGCCTCAACAGCCAGCATCGAACACCTCCCTCCTGGCCCGCCGGTCTGAGGCCTATGCGCGGAGGGGCGGAGGAAACGCTTGGCTATGCGGGCCGCTTTACCGCACTAACTCGAATCGGCCGTCGCGGAGGAGGGCGTAGGTGCGGCCGCGCCAGAGAATGGTGTTGCCGAAAAAGCCGGCCAGCCAGACCAGGAAGCTGGCGATGTCCTGAATCGGGCCGAGCCACCACAGGCGGCGGGTCAAGGGGTCGTCCAGGGCATACATGGCGGTTACCCAGCCGGCAGCGGCGCGGAAAATCGCGGCCAGGGGGACAACGGGCCACCAGTTCGGCTGGAGGGCCCAGAGCAGGAGCGCGAGGGGCAGCGGGTGGGTGAAAAGCTGGCCTGCGTAGCCCCAGGGGCGCGAGCGGCGAGTGCTGCGATTCCAGCGCAGGCGATGGCGCAGGTTGGCCGCCAGGCCCTGCGCGCCAATGCGGTGCTCGATCACGTAAGACGAAAGGATCACCCGCGCGCCGCTCTGGGCCACGCGCTTGCCGAGGACGTAGTCCTCCGCCAGGTAATCCTTGAGGGCCTCCAGCCCGCCGATGCCGTCCAGGGTTTCGCGCCAGACGGCGATGGCGGGACCGAGGGCGAATTTCATGCCGTCCAACATGCGCGCCACCAGCACGCCGCCGGCGAACTCGGTATTCAGGCCGAGGGCTTCCAGGGTGGACCAGAAACTGGGTCCCGGCACGGCGCGGTAGGGGCAGGTGGCCAGCGCGAGTTTGGGGTCTTGAAATTCGGCGGCCAGGGTGGCCAGCATGGCAGGGGAGACGCGCGTGTCGCTATCGGCCATCACCACCAGGCGGTGTCCGGCGGCGGCCAGCATGCAGGACAGGCTGAAGACTTTGGCATTTGGGTAGGGCGGCTCGCCGGTGACGATGAGGCGCGACGGAACGGACGGGTAGCGGGCGCGCAGGCGTTCCACGATGGGGACGGCGGCATCCTGCGAATGGCGCACGGCGAAGAGGATTTCGAAGGCGGGGTAGCGCTGCTCAAAGAAGCTGCGCAGGTTGTCTTCGAGGCCCTCATCGGCGCCGGCCAGCGGTTTGAGAATGCTGACCGGCGGGGCCTCTTCCCAGTGGGGCGGGCACAGCGGGGCGGGGCGCACCGCGCGGTAACGCACCGCGGCGGCCACCGCCAGAACGCAGAACATCAGCGAACCGGCCACCAGCATCAGCAGGATCGCGGCCAACACCTCTACACTGTAACAAGCGGATGAAGCACATCATTGTGGGCACGGCAGGGCATATCGACCACGGCAAAACCGCCCTGGTGAAGGCCCTCACGGGGATCGACGCCGACCGCCTGGAGGAGGAAAAGCGGCGCGGCATCACCATCGACCTGGGCTTCGCGCACCTGGACCTGACGCCGGGGCTGCGGCTGGGCTTCGTGGACGTTCCGGGGCACGAGCGGTTTGTGAAGAACATGCTGGCGGGGGTTGGCGGCATCGACCTGGTGCTGTTCGTGATTGCGGCCGACGAATCCATCAAGCCGCAAACCCGCGAGCACTTCGATATCTGCCGGCTGCTGGGGATTCCGCGCGGCGTGATTGCGCTGACCAAGGCGGACCTGGTGGACCCGGAAATCGCGGGCTTGGTGCGGCTGGAGGCGGAGGAGATGGCGGCCGGATCGTTTCTGGAGCGCGCACCGATTGTGGCGGTCAGCTCAGTAACCGGCGAGGGACTGGGAGAGCTGCGCAAGGAACTGGCGCGGGTAGCCGGCGAAGCGGCCGCGAAGAATGCCGCGGGATGGTTCCGGCTGCCCATCGACCGGGTCTTTTCGGTGAGGGGATTCGGCACGGTGGCCACGGGCACGCTGATTTCCGGCGCGGTGCAAAAAGAGCAGGAAGTGGAGGTTTATCCGGCGCGGCCCTCGGGCGCACGGCGGCTGCGGGTGCGCGGGGTGCAGGTACACGGGTCGAAAACCGAGCGGGCGGTGGCGGGCGAGCGCACGGCGGTGAACCTGGCGGATATTGAACCGGCCGAACTGGCACGCGGCGATGTGCTTTCCGAGCCGGGGCGCTTCCGGGCGGTGCAGGCGGTGGATTGCCGGCTGCAATTGCTGGCCTCGGCCAAGCCGCTGAAACATCGCGCGCCGGTGCATTTCCACTGCGGGACGGCGGAGATTGAAGCGGAGGTGCGGCTGCTGGATGGCGCGGGGCGGCTGGAGCCGGGAGGGTGGGCGTACGCCCGACTGGTGCTGCGCGAGGCGGCCCTGCTGCTGCCCGGGGACCGCTTCATCATCCGCATGTTTTCACCGGTGGTGACGATTGGCGGCGGGGTGGTGGTGGACCTGGGCGAGCGGCGATACCGGAAGGCCGAGAGCGCGGCGGCGCGGCTGGAAGCCCTGGAAAGTGGCCCGGAGGCGCGCGTGGCGCGGCTGGTGAAGGAGGCGCCGTTCGGAGCCGGAATGGCCGACCTGGTGGCGCGCACCGGGATGGCGGAGCGGGAGATTGCCGCCGCGGGATCTGGGCTGATTGCGGTGGCGCAGCCGCAGCCCTGGTACGTGGACCGCGCCTGGTTTCAATCGGCACGCGACCGGCTGGTGAAGGCAGTGCGCCTGTTCCACAGCCAGCAGCCGCTGGCGCCGGGAATCGCCAAACAGGATTTGCGAAGCCGCGAACTGACGGGCGCGCCGCTGTTCCTGGTGGACGCACTGCTGGCGTCGGCGCGGGAACTGGTGGTGGAAGGCGAGACGGTGCGTTCGCGCGGCCACCAGGTGGTGCTGAAGGAGGAGGAGGAGCAATCGCGCGCGGCGATCGAGCGGGCGTTCGAACAGGCCGGACTGGCGACCCCGGCGCTGGCGGAGGTGCTGGCGAAATCGGGCGTGGAGACGGCGCGGGCGCGGCGCCTGCTGGAGATCCTGCTGCGCGAGAAACGGCTGGTGCGGGTGGGCGACGACCTGGTGTTTCACCAGACGGCCATCGCGCGGCTGCGGCAGATGCTGGCGGAACGGCGGCCGGCGCGATTCGGGGTGGGCGCGTTCAAGGAGTGGACGGGGATTTCGCGCAAGTACGCCATCCCGCTACTGGAGTTTCTGGACCGCGAGCACGTGACGCGGCGGGAGGGCGAGGAGCGGGTGATTCTGTGAGGGGGCGGAAGGGGGCGCCTGGGTCCGCGGAGGCGGTGAGGCCGCCGCGTCGAGGGTAGCTGATGCGGACTGGACGTTCATGCGAAGAGTGGATCGTCCCCAGACGCAAGCGCGTTTCTCGTTCCCAAATCGACGATATGGCTCACGATAGCCGTCACATTGGCAAAATGGGCGTTTTACGGCCAAGTGGCGGCTCGGCGGCGAAATTCAGTTACCTATATATATGCCTACTTCTTGTCCAAGTGGACTCGGTCCGTAAACACTACGCATAATTCTTGAGTGACCCACGACACTGCCGAACCAGCAGGCGACCGGTGTTTCGAACGTACCCGGATAGTCCAGGAGACGATTTCGTGCTTGTCGTCTCCTGGCAGACCGAATGGCGGCGGGTATTAGGATAATCGAGAGGCGGCGCTGGGTTCGCGGCCAGCTCGATGCATAATCAGGCTCGTGGCTCGACCATCGGGGCCAGTTTCAAAACTGATCCGTCCGCCAGTCATCTTGACGAAGAAGATATCCCCGCCCTCGGCAAACATTTCAAATACCGGCCCGGCGATAGGCTTCCCACCGGCCACGGTGACCTGGACGAAGAGGCGCCCGCCATCGCGCATGATGTCGAGAACGCGATCGGGCGACTGATAACGCCCCGTGTAGCGATCAAGGAGCGTGGGATGGCCAAGAATGCCGGTGTGCTGTTCCGGAGGATCGAGATTGGCAATCTGGCCCTTCGGATTCAGGAAATGCATCCCGATGTCAGAAACACCCCACAAAGCAGAAGCGTTTGAGAACGCTACCACTCCGACTCGGCTTTTCGGATCGTACCCGGCGAACGATCGGAAACCGCCAGTGCCTCCGTCATGCCACACAACCTCTCCGAACACTAACCACCCCAAACCGCTCTCGAAGCTTGCCTTGCCGGCGGGACGCCGGACGTCGAGCATGGCTTTCATGGAAGGGGCGAGAGCCGATGCCTTGTAGCCGAGGAACGCTTCCAGGAACGTCAGCATGTCGTTTGTCGACGAACGCAGTGCGCCTGCGCCGGCAAGCGTGGGAAGGTCCCAGTTGGCAACCGGCGCGAGCATCGCATTATGGCCGGTCGCCATGCGCTGCCTCATCGAGGGAGTAAGCGTGACGCCGGTGTCCGGCATACCCAGTGGACGCGTGATGCGGTTGCGGACAAGGCTCTCATAATCAGTTCCGGCGCGACGCGCTAGGATGTGACCAAGGAGCCCCGCGCCCAGGTTTGAGTATTCGACTTCAGGACCGGGGTCGCGCGGCAAGGTGTAGCCGGAAAGAAATTCGTACAATTCGTCCACGCTGTAGTCGGCGTACGGATTGGCTGGGTCCTTTCGATTCATGTTGCTGGGGACGGGCGGGAGGCCGGAGCTGTGCGTGGCAAGATCGAGCAGCGTGATGGGCTTGCCGCTTCGCTCCGGCATCCTGACATGTTCGGGAAGATACAGAGCCGCTGGATCGTCGAGGTTAACCTCTTTGCGGTTCACCATGTCCGCTAATAGCAGCGAAGTGAACACCTTGGAGATAGACCCGATTTCGAAGATCGTGTCTCCATCAATCGGCCGCGGATCGCCCTTGGCAGGGTTACCATGGGCGATTACCCGGCGGCCATTCAGGTCGAGGATACCTGTGAGAATGCCGGTCGCCTGTTTCTGTTGGTCGATACGTTTGACGAGAATCTCGCGGATTTCGTCGTCGCTAGGAGCTTGAAATGTTCCGAAAACATTGGGATTCATGGCTTTCAAATGGACTCCGCATTGCGCCCTGGAATGAGACCATAAGGTCGTTTCAGGACACACGCCGGCTATCGTGCCGAACGGTTGGTTTTAGAAGGAAGGCCTAGCGAGGACGGGCGGAAAGCAGGCAATCCTGAAGCGCACCGATCATCGCTTTATTGAGCGGATTGAATTCGTATCGCATAACGGATATACCTCCTTTCCTCAGTTGAGGGCTCTTGAAGGGTATCATGAGAGCGGGCAACGCAGCAAGAATGCTTTCAAGAAACATTTGCAGAGAGGTTCCTTCAGACTTGTATTCCCCGACCCGCTCCCCGGAAGTCCCGCAGCGTTTACCGATGCTTTGCTCCGGTCGGAATACGCCGCACGCGGAAGGGGGCTCCAGCCGCACGAAACGGGAGTTGTGGACAAAAGACATTAGCGGTAAATGACTTTTCAACGCACTCTCCCTCGGCGGACATATCTCACTTCGCGGCCTGAATCGTCAACATCCGGGGTCGCGCCCAACGGGCCGCGGGTGCGATGCGTTCGCGTCGGCCATTGCCGAATTGCGATTTCGCATCTGGGGCAGACGATAAACTGGGACATGGCTCGACGTCAGACGCCTCAGATCCATCAATGCATCTATTGCAGGGAATTGAAGCCTGTGGGAGCATTCAACCGGGAGCATGTGCTCTCCGAAGCGTTCGGCCACTTCAACGATACATTGGTCCTTCACAAAACCGTTTGCAAAGAGTGTAATACTCATTTTGATCGCCAGTTCGAGCGTCGGTACACACGTGGATCCGTTGAAACTCTCCTGAGATTTGAAACCGGGCTCAAGGAGCTTCCCGCCCCTGTCGTCAAATTACCGTTCGTCGAAGTGACGCTTCCGCCTGACCATGATTGGCACGGTATCCGCCTGGGGCTACGAATGGAGGATAAACTTCGCATCCACGTATTTCCCCAGGCCGCATTTCTCGAAAAGGAGAGCGGCCGGTGGATATTCCTGACCTCCTATGAAATCGATCGTGGCGCTCTGAAGGATACTACTCGCTTCGACCTCTCCAAATCTCGCGTGTTCGGAGAAGCCCAAAGCGACCGCAAAGCCGTGCTCGAGCAGTTGCGAGACCAAGGCATTACATTTGAGAATTGGGCCGATGAAGCCTCGACAAGCGGGGGATTCGACGGTCAGGATCTCCCGGTGGAAATCACCATCACCGTAAACAAGGGCATCCGACGATGCGTTGCCAAGTACGCGTTCAACTATCTGGCACACGAATGCGGAAAGCAATTCACGTTGAATCCGGCATTCGATGCAGCGCGATCCTTTATCAGGTACGGTACGGAACCGACCGAGCAACTCGTTCGCGAGAAGTGTGACCTTGATACCCTCAAGTGGTTTGGAGACAATCAACCCGGAGACAAAGCACACGAGCTGAGCGTCTGGTGCGGACCGCATGATTCAATCCTCGGGCGCGTCAGTCTCTTTGGCTGCATGCACTATGACGTCCTGCTTGCCCCGCGTTACGACTCTGTGTGGTTGCCAGTTTCGAGCTGTCATCGGTATCACCTCGGAACGCTCACGCTCCAGCGTGTTCCCCCGAGTCCTGTACTGCCAACGCTAAACATCTGATTTCCGGGTTGGCAGTTGAAGCCCCTTCCCGGCTTAATTCGTCCAGACCTTGTCCCAGAGGATTACGGCGTTCAACAAGAAGAATTTGGCTCCTCAGAGAGATTTCCCGCTGCCATCCGCCCGGTTGACGAGCGTCTCGGAAACAACTCCAGCCGCGCGAAACGGGAGTTGCCGTCAAGAAACGGGTCGTCGGTAAAGTGACATGCTCACCTGGACGTAACGTCGCCGACGCTGAGAACTGACGATCGCGGATTACGACCGACAAGTCGGCT
>CAWDOH010000010.1:0-72743 GCA_963803725.1 Bryobacterales bacterium
GCGATCCGCGGGTGCGCAAGGCGCTCGTGGTGCTGATCGGTGCGGTGGGCCTGGTGCTGCTGATCGCTGTGGTCAACGTGGCCAACCTGATGCTGGCGCGCGGCACGGTGCGCGAGCGCGAGATGGCCCTGCGGCTCAGCCTGGGCGCGGGCCGCGGGCGCCTCGTGCGTCAATTGCTGGTGGAAAGCACGCTGCTGGCCCTCGCTGGCGGCGCTGCCGGCATGCTGCTGGCTTATGGCGCCATCGCGCTTCTGCGCGCCTGGAACCCCGGCAACCTCGCCATGATCGATTCGGTGCGGCTGGACTGGCGCGCCCTGGCCTTCATGCTGGCGGTCTCCGCCGTGGCCGGCATGCTCGCGGGCATCCTCCCCGCCCTCCATAACGCGCGCGCCGACCTCAGCACGACTCTCAAAGAGGGCGGCAGGGGAACCTCCGGCCAGGCCCGCCGCCGCACGCGCTCGGTTCTGGTCACCGCCGAAATCGCGCTGTCGTTGATGCTGCTGGTGGGCGCCGGCCTTCTCCTGCGCAGCCTGGCCCGGCTGGAACATGTCAGCGGCGGCTTCGAGGCCCCCGCGGACCGTCTCTGGAGCGCCCTCATTTCCCCCGGCGATCCCAAATTCCGCGACCCCAATGTGGGGGTGGCGTTCTACCAGGAGGTGCTGCGGCGGGTGCGGCAGGCGCCGGGCGTGGAGATGGCGGCGGTGACGGATGCCTTGCCGCCCGACCGGCAGGGCGATGCCGATACTTTTGGGATCGAGGGCCAGGCGCTGACGGCCGGAGAAATCAACCCCGTCGTCTCGGACGTGGTCGTGAGCCCGGACTATTTCCAGGCTCTGCGGATTCCGCTGGTGCGCGGCCGGTACTTCACGGAACACGATACGCCCAACGGGCAACAGG
Organism: Bryobacterales bacterium; assembly: GCA_963803725.1. GTDB lineage: Bacteria > Acidobacteriota > Terriglobia > Bryobacterales > Bryobacteraceae > JOPF133. The sequence goes on from CAWDOH010000010.1 coordinate 898, forward strand.
TAGCCATCATCAGCCAGAGCATGGCCCGGCGGTTCTTTCCGGGGCAGGACCCCATCGGCAAGCGCATCAGCCAGAGTGGGCCAGGGTCGGGCAGCCAATGGATGCAGATCGTCGGCATTGTGGGCGATGTGAAATACCTGGGGAGGCGGGAACAGGATTCCGACGCGGCGTATTACATGCCACTCGGGCAGAACTACGCGCCGCGGCTGTACCTGGTGGTGCGAACGGGGGCGGAAATTGCGGCGGTGGGTGCGGCGCTGCGGCAGGCGGTGCAAGCGGCCAGTTCGTCGGCCACGGTGGCGCAGGTGACCACCATGCAGCAGGAGATGGCCCGGGACGTGGCCGAGCCGCGCCTGGATACCGCGTTGCTGGGGTTCTTCGCCGCAATCGCGCTGCTGCTGGCTGCGGTGGGAATCTACGGCCTGATCGCTTATTCGGTGGCGCAACGCACCCAGGAAATCGGCATCCGCATGGCGCTGGGCGCGCGCCCGGGCGAAGTGCTGCGGCTGGTGGCTCGGCAGGGCGCCGGGCTGGCGCTGGCGGGCATCGGACTGGGAATGGGCGGCGCGCTGGTGCTGACCCGGCTGCTGAGCACGCTGCTGTTCGGCGTCAGCGCCCTGGACGCCACCACCTTTCTGCTAGCGCCCCTGGGCCTGGCGATCGTGGTTCTGGCCGCCACCGCCATCCCGGCACGCCGCGCGACGCGCATTTCCCCGGTAGTGGCCTTGCGCTACGAGTGACGGAAGGCCGTCAGATTTTACGGAACGGCCGTAGTTGAGACCGGTGCCCAGAAGGTCTTAGAAGTATGCCGCTAAGGCTTCTGCTCCTGGCTTGCTTTGCGGTGGCCTGCCGTGGCCAGACGGTCGAGATCGGTGCAAAAGCCGGCGTTCCCCTGACGCAATCCTTCCAGACGGAATCGGAGGTATATGTTGATTTTGGCGAGGCCGATGTTTCCGCCACGCGCCGCTATACGTTTGGGCCCATGTTGCGAGTCTCCCTGGCGCATGGGCTCGGGCTGGAATGCGATGCTCTGTACAAGCGCGTGGGTTATGACGATTTCCAAAAACAGGAGGAGGTCCAAATACACGTATACCCGCTCGATTCTGAATTCCTGGGAGTTCCCCGTCCTGGCGACTTTTCGGTTTCTGCGGCGTCTGCCGATGAAACCGTATGTGTCGGGCGGCGCGGCTTTCCGGATCACCACGGCCAGTTCGGTATCCACGTACAGCACCTACCTCGGCCAGCTTGTGGCAGGCCCGCATCCAACCAGCGCGTGGAACCATTTGTCCACGCTCGGCGCCGTGATCGGGTTGGGTGGCGAGGTGCGGGCTGGATTCCTGCGGATCTCGCCCGAGTTCCGGTATACTTCGCTGGGCCGCCGATTCCGAGACACAATCCAGCCCGCCGACACTGAGTTCGAATCAGAACCAGGCGGAGTTGCTCCTGGGGCTGGCCATTACGGCCCATTGATCCCCGTGCCGGAACCGCTCCTCCGCGCCTAACTGGGCCGCGAGGAGGGTCCGCTGATTGTTGCAGCCGGGCAGCGCAGAATCTACAACGTGAAACTGCGGGGGCCGCCAGACGGAACCGGTGGGCGATTTCCTCACGATCCGCCGTTTTTAGCGCTAAATTCAAGCCTATCTCGCTGGACTACGGGCCGTCACGGTGTGAGAATGAGGTCATGCCGGAAACCGTAATCCTGATCGCCAGTGGCGACCTGCGTCTCTCCGCGAACCAGAGATGCTGGGCGGCGCAGTCGCGCGCCGAAGAAGCCGTCATGAATGCCATCCGCCGCGAAGGGCGCGAGGTGCGCCGCGGCCATCCCTGCGACCCACAAAAGGGCCATGGCTTCATCGACAGCCAGAAATACGGGATGGAAGTTTTCCGCAACATTCCCTCCGACCGCTCCGCTGATCGTGGTGGAAGCGGTGTGGCAATACAGCCATCACGTGCTGCACGGGCTTTACACCCATCGCGGGCCGATCCTCACCGTGGCCAATTGGAGCGGCGAGTGGCCGGGCTTGGTGGGCATGCTCAATCTGAACGCTTCGCTGACCAAGGCCGGCGTCCGGTATAGCACGCTGTGGAGCGAGGATTTCACCGACGAATTCTTCACCGCCGGGTTGCGCCGCTGGCTGGGCGGCCAACCAGTGGCTCACGATCTGAGCCACGTGCACGCCGCTGAAGGCGTTCCAGTTGCCCGCCCGCGCGGAGGAGATCGGGCACGGAACTGGCCGCCGGACTGCGCCGCGACAAGGCCATCCTGGGCGTCTTCGACGAAGGCTGCATGGGCATGTACAACGCCATCATCCCCGATGAGCTGCTGCATCCCACGGGCGTGTTCAAGGAGCGGCTGAGCCAGTCGGCGCTGTACGCCGCGATGCAGCAAGGTGAGCGACGCGGAAGCGCGCGCGGTGCGCGCCTGGCTGGACCGCAAAGGCGTGCGCTTTCGCACCGGACCGAACCCCGAAACCGACCTGACCGATGAGCAGATTGCTCGAGCAGTGCAAGATGTACATCGCCGCGCTGCGCATCGCCGACGAATTCGGCTGCGACGCCATCGGCATTCAATACCAGCAGGGCTTGAAGGACCTGGCGCCGGCTTCGCGACCTGGCGGAGGGCCTGCTCAACAACGTGGACCGTCCGCCGGTGAAGGCCAGCGGCAACGGGCGGGTGCTCTACGAAGGGCGCGCGCTGCCGCACTTCAACGAAGTGGACGAATGCGCCGGCCTGGATGCCCTGGTCACCAACCGCGTGTGGACCGAGCTGGGCTACGCCCCGGAAACCACCCTGCACGACGTGCGCTACGGCGAGAGCTTCCCGGTGAACGGGCACGAGGAATTCGTCTGGGTGTTCGAGATTTCGGGCGCCGCGCCGCCGGCGCATTTCATCGGCGGATACGCGGGCACCGTCAGCGAGCGCCAGCCGCCCATGTATTTCCGGCTGGGCGGCGGCACGATCAAAGGCGTCAGCAAGCCCGGCGAAATCGTCTGGAGCCGCGTTTTCGTGGACGCGGGCGAGCTGCAAGCCGACCTGGGCCGCGCCAAAGTGGTGGAATTGCCGGCCGAGGAGACCGAGCGGCGCTGGCGGATCACCACGCCGCAATGGCCCATCATGCACGCCGTGCTGGATGGCGTCACGCGCGACCAGATGATGGCGCGGCACAAATCCAACCACATCCAGGTGGCTTACGGCCCCGATGCAGCCTCGGCGGACCTGGCGCTGGCGGCCAAGGCGGCAGCTTTCCGCGAGATGGGGCTGGACGTGTCGATCTGTGGAACGTACGGCGCGTGAAGGCGGTTGAGGCTTAGCTCTGTCTCCTGGCCGTCCAATTCAGATAGGTCTTGTACTCCCCGCCGGGCGGGCCTACTTCGAACTTGCCGTGGATCCCGCCCCCCTCAAGCCAGTAGGTTAAGCGGTACCGCGGACCGGGCTCGCTTGCCTCGGAGTCGAATACCACGGTATTCGCCGAAGGGTAGGAAAGGTTGTAGCGGATGACGTGCCCCTCGGTATCGAAGTAAATCGCGCGCGGCGTGTCGTTCGGCGAATCCAGATAGATCACCATCAGGTCGTCGTGGGTGACCCCGGAATCGTACGAGGCGTTATTGTGCCGGGCGATGATCTTGCCCTGCAACTGTAAGTCGAAAGAAAATGCGCCTTGGCCGGCCCCTAACGCAGTGTCTTTCTCGCCGGCGTTTCCCGTCCATTTCCCCAACAGAAATGCGAGCTTCTTCCAGGCAGTTCCCTCGCTTTGAGCCTGCGCAGCCGGAACGCTAAGAAGGGCCGCGGCCAGAACTAGCCTCGTGACTCGCTGTATCATCGGTTTCTCCGCATATCCCAACGGGACCTGGATGGAAGAATAACATAGCGTTGACGCTCAGCCGCCGCAGGTCCTCTGCAAGCGTTGCGCGCCGGTGAGGGTCTCAGCGGAGGAATTCCAAGACCTTGGGCGCCATATAGTCGAGCACGTCGGTCAGTTCATGGCCGGAATGGAGGATTTTCAATTGCACGTTGGGGCGCCCCTGGGCGAATTCCTGGGAGTAACGCGGCGGCACCACATCATCCTGCGAGCCATGAAAAATCAGCGCAGGCTGGTGGAAATCGGGGTAGTCCTCGTAAGGGTCGGCGTCATCCAGTAACTGGTAGCCCAGGTTCACGGGGCGGTTTTCGCCGTAGTGAAAAATCTCCAGGGCGCCGGTTTCGCGCCAGCGCTCCACGGCTTGGGCTCCCAGGTGCTCGCGCCACCGCCGGGCGAATCCGAACGCGGGGGCCAGCAGCACCACACGGTCCACGGCCTGGGGATGGCGCGCGGCAAAGAGGGCGGCGAGATATCCGCCCATGCTGGAACCGATCAGCGAAACCGTTCGGCCGCCGGCAGCCCACGCGATTACCGCCAGCTGGCCGGTCAGCTTAAGGTGCTCGAAATCGCCGGCGGCCAGGTCGGGGACCTCCAGCGGCAGCCCGGCAGGCTCCAGGACACGGCGGAAATAAGCCGCTTTGCTCGACCCCGGTCCCGAGGCAAAGCCGTGCAAATAGAGCACCGGCGCCATTCCGCTCACTTCTTCACCGGGGGTGGCGTAGAATCGGGCAATTCGGTGAACTTGATTTCGGCGTCGGCCGCGAAGAGCTTGAACGGGTCGTAACGGTAGAGGTTTTCGGTCATGAGTTTGCCATCCACCAGGTGGCGGTGCCGGACGGAGGCGGGCGTCAGGAACCCGTGGGTCGAGAGGATGTAGTCCACCGTGGCCTCGTCGCGAAAGGTGTGCAGCCGGTCGGTGCTTTCCGCCATGGCTTCCACGCGCAGCGGCAGGCCATCGGGTCCGCGAACCCACAGAATGCCGCGCATGGGCCGGCGCGCCGCCATCCGGCCGCGAAATTCCAGTTCCGCGCCGGCGTCCGAGGTCTGCTGCCAAAGGATGCCGCGGGCGGTGTCGGCGCCGATCCGGGTTTCGCCGCCCAAGCTCATGGTCATGTGCTCCTGGCCGCGCTTGCCGAAGGCCAATAGGATGATGCCGTAGTCGGTGGCAATGTCTACCAGGCCGTGCTTGGCGAATTCCTCGATCATGCGCTTACGCAGGCGGTCGTCCGGCGACTGAATGCCGAGCGACAGGGCATGCCGGGCACTCTCGGCCGATTGCACGGGATGGCCGTCCACCGAAATCACCTGGCGGAATTCGACCAGGTCGCCCGAAACGGAGTCTTTCAGGACGCCCACCGAATATTCCGAGACCAGTTGCCGGACCTGTACCCGCGGGGCCGGCGGAGGGGCCAGCGCCGCCGCTCCTGCACGCACGTGAAAACGCGAGGCGGCCATCACCGCGCGCTGCTCTAAAGTCTCCTGGCTCAGCGCCTTAGGGGCATTCTCGCGAAACACCTCGGCCTCTTCGGCGACCCGCGAGAGAAGCTGCTGCATGCTGGGCTGGGCGGAAGCGTACGGAGCCAGAGCGAGCGGAATCAGGGCCAGGAGCGGCCGGTGCATAGGCTTCATTCTACCTCCGGGCGGCCGCAGGGGCGTGGGTGGAATATCTTTTTCACTCCCGAAGCAGCTTGTTTTCTGCATCTTACGAACGGAAAAAGGAAACTGGCCAAGATTTCAGTTGCGTGACGCTTGCATACCCTCAATCGGTTCTGATATTCTGAGTTCGTCACCAATTGGGGGTTTTGAGGCTTTTTGCGCACTAAAGGGGCGGTGACTTGCTCTTTGGGTGCCTTTGATGGTATAAAAGCACAAGATCCTCTGCAAGGAACGGTAACAAAACTCTGTGCGGGCCACCGTATGGAGCGGCAACGGCCTTCCTGTTTGGCTCTTTTTAATATTTCTCAAGATTTTTTCCGGTAGTCGTCGTGTCCCTAGTGGGCTTGGCGCGCCGGAGCAAGTTTCGAGGCCTGCAATCTTTTCCGGTATCGAACGGACGCCGGGGAGGGTTGCGCAGATCATTGACAATCTGGTTGGATGCAGTAAAGAAGAACTCGTCAGAACTCTGAGTAAACCGGAGCGAGATGTAAAACTCTACATGTTCAAATGAGAGTTTGATCCCGGCTCAGAATCAACGCTGGCGGCGCGCTTAACACATGCAAGTCGAACGGGAAAGTGGGCAACCATGAGTACAGTGGCGTACGGGTGAGTAACACGTGGGTAATCTACCTCTTAGTGGGGAATAACCCTGGGAAACCGGGGCTAATACCGCATAAGCTCGAGAGAGGAAAGCAGCAATGCGCTGAGAGAGGAGCCCGCGGCCGATTAGCTAGTTGGTAGGGTAAAAGCCTACCAAGGCAAAGATCGGTAGCCGGCCTGAGAGGGCACACGGCCACACTGGCACTGAAACACGGGCCAGACTCCTACGGGAGGCAGCAGTGGGGAATCTTGCACAATGGGGGCAACCCTGATGCAGCGACGCCGCGTGAGCGATGAAGCCCTTCGGGGTGTAAAGCTCTTTCGGCAGGGAAGATTATGACGGTACCTGCAGAAGCAGCTGCGGCTAACTACGTGCCAGCAGCCGCGGTAATACGTAGGCAGCAAGCGTTGTTCGGAGTTACTGGGCGTAAAGGGTGTGTAGGCGGCCTTTTAAGTTTGGTGTGAAATCTCCCGGCTTAACTGGGAGGGTGCGCCGAATACTGAAGGGCTAGAGTGCGGGAGAGGAGAGTGGAATTCCTGGTGTAGCGGTGAAATGCGTAGATATCAGGAGGAACACCGGTGGTGTAGACGGCTCTCTGGACCGTAACTGACGCTGAGACACGAAAGCGTGGGTAGCAAACAGGATTAGATACCCTGGTAGTCCACGCCCTAAACGATGCATATTTGGTGTGGGTCATTCAGTTGATCCGTGCCGGAGCTAACGCGTTAAATATGCCGCCTGGGGAGTACAGTCGCAAGGCTGAAACTCAAAGGAATTGACGGGGGCCCGCACAAGCGGTGGAGCATGTGGTTCAATTCGACGCAACGCGAAGAACCTTACCTGGGCTCGAACGGCCGGTTAACGGAGGCGGAAACGTTTCTACCCCGCAAGGGGGTCCGGTCGAGGTGCTGCATGGCTGTCGTCAGCTCGTGTCGTGAGATGTTGGGTTAAGTCCCGCAACGAGCGCAACCCTTGTCCTGTGTTGCCATGCCGAAAGGCGGAACTCGCAGGAGACCGCCAGCGATAAGCTGGAGGAAGGTGGGGATGACGTCAAGTCCTCATGGCCTTTATGTCCAGGGCTACACACGTGCTACAATGGCCGGTACAGAGCGTTCCGAAGCCGCAAGGTGAAGGCAATCGCAAAAAACCGGTCTCAGTTCGGATTGCAGGCTGCAACTCGCCTGCATGAAGCTGGAATCGCTAGTAATGGCAGATCAGCACGCTGCCGTGAATACGTTCCCGGGCCTTGTACACACCGCCCGTCACATCACGAAAGTGGATTGTACTAGAAGTCTGCAGGCTGACCCGCAAGGGGGGCAGCGGCCCAAGGTATGATCCATGATTGGGGTGAAGTCGTAACAAGGTAGCCGTAGGAGAACCTGCGGCTGGATCACCTCCTTTCTAAGAGAGAACGTGGGTGGAGTTTCGGAAAGCCCAATGCGCCTGAGTGTACAGCGCGGGTAAGTAAGAAATAGCCGTTCCACTCTACAACCGTCCGTTAGCCTTCGGGTGAGCGGATGAGCACGCAACGGATCTCCACTTGGGGATCGCGAGTTTTTATAAAGCGGCCATGGGCTGGTCTCATGGTCTCTGCATCCAACTGGCCTCGATTAAGTTTCCGTGGGGGGTGGGGCTTCGGCCCTGCCCGCCAAGGGGGGCTGTAGCTCAGCTGGGAGAGCGCCTGATTTGCATTCAGGAGGTCGCCGGTTCGATCCCGACCAGCTCCACCAGTGTGTGGTCCGGTTTGGGCCTGTAGCTCAGATGGCTAGAGCGCACCCCTGATAAGGGTGAGGTCGGTGGTTCAATTCCACCCAGGCCCACCAACAAGAGAACCCATAAGCCGGCGGACAGGAATCTGTCTCCCGACTCCTGGATTCTCAGGAAACGATCTTTGACAATTGAATATTGACGGGCATTATAAACACAAGTAGGAAGCGCAAAAGGAAAGTAGCGTTCAGTTGTGTGCGAAGTAGATTTTATGGTCAAGCTACTAAGGGCGTGTGTGTGGATGCCTTGGCGCAAGTAGGCGATGAAGGACGTGGTCAGCTGCGATAAGCTTCGGGAAGCCGCTAACAGGCTGTGATCCGGAGATTTCCGAATGGGGAAACCCAATGGGTGCGAACACCCGTTACGCATATCTGAATCCATAGGGTATGCGGGCGAACCGGGGGAAGTGAACCATCTCAGTACCCCGAGGAAGAGAAAACAACAGTGATTCCGCTAGTAGTGGCGAGCGAACGCGGAGCAGTCTAAACCGGACGATTCGCAAGGAAAGTCCGGGGTTGCAGGGCCACAATACCAGGTGGCCTCTTACAAGCCGTGACCGTGAGGGAGCGGTAAATGAGGGATCACCTGGCAAACGAGGGATAGGTGAGTGTTAATCGAACGGTCTGGAAAGGCCGGCCATAGAGCGTGACAGCCGCGTAGGTGAAAATGCAATCCTCCTTCCAGTGGCTCCTAAGTAGGGCGGGGCACGAGAAACCCTGCTTGAATCCGCCGGGACCATCCGGCAAGACTAAATACTCACTTGCGACCGATAGTGAACCAGTACCGTGAGGGAAAGGTGAAAAGAACCCCTGCGAGGGGAGTGAAATAGTACCTGAAACCACACGCTTACAAGCAGTGGGAGGGCTATGGGCCGCAAGGCCAATGCCTGACCTCGTGCCTATTGCATAATGAGCTGGCTAGTTATTCTCAGTGGCAAGGTTAAGCGAAAGCGAGCCGTAGCGAAAGCGAGTCTGAATAGGGCGTTTGAGTCGCTGGGAATAGACGCGAAGCGGGATGATCTACCCTTGGCCAGGATGAAGGCCGTGTAACAGCGGCTGGAGGTCCGAACCAGTGTTGGTTGAAAACAGCTTGGATGAGCTGAGGGTAGGGGTGAAAGGCTAATCAAATTCCGTGATAGCTCGTTCTCTCCGAAATAGCTTTAGGGCTAGCCTCTCGTGGTCCGTCGCGGTGGTAGAGAACTGATTGGACTAGGGGCCTTCCCCGGTTACCGAATCCAACCAAACTGCGAATGCCGTGAATGTGTAGCGAGGGAGTCAGACAGTGGGGGCTAAGCTTCATTGTCGAAAGGGAAACAGCCCAGACCGTCAACTAAGGTCCCTAAATTCATGCTCAGTGGGAAAGGAAGTCGGGACGCTCAGACAGCCAGGAGGTTGGCTTAGAAGCAGCCATCCTTTAAAGAAAGCGTAACAGCTCACTGGTCGAGCGGCCCGGCGCCGACAATATAACGGGGCTTAAGCATGGTACCGAAGTTACGGATTCGTAGCAATACGAATGGTAGGAGAGCGTTCTCAACAGCGTTGAAGATCTATCGAAAGAAGGGTTGGAGCGTTGAGAAGTGACTCTGCCAGCATAAGTAGCGAGAAACCAGGTGCGAACCCTGGTCGCCGTAAGTCTAAGGATTCCTGAGAAAGGTTAATCCGCTCAGGGTTAGTCGGAGCCTAACGCGAGGCCGAAAGGCGTAGCGGATGGACAGCAGGTTAATATTCCTGCACTACCTTATTCCGATCAAGACCGAAGGGGGGACGCAGACCGTAAGCTCTGGTGCGAAATGGTTTCAATCCAGAGTGAAGGGAGATCCGGATTGGCAAATCCGCCGGGTCGTCTGCCAGGAAAATCCTCTAAGGAGGGAAAAGGTATCCGTACCACAAACCGACACAGGTGGACGAGAAGAATATTCTAAGGCGCTCGGGTGATGGTAGGTTCAGGAACTAGGCACATTAGCTCCGTAACTTCGGGAGAAGGAGTGCCCACCTAAGACGTGGGCCGCAGTGAATAGTCTCAGGCGACTGTTTAACAAAAACACAGGTCTCTGCAAAGTCGAAAACGACGTATAGGGGCTGACGCCTGCCCGGTGCCGGAAGGTTAAAGGGAGAGGTCAGCGCAAGCGAAGCTTTGAACTGAAGCCCCGGTGAACGGCGGCCGTAACTATAACGGTCCTAAGGTAGCGAAATTCCTTGTCGGGTAAGTTCCGACCTGCACGAATGGCGTAACGATCTGAGAACTGTCTTAACCTGCCGCCCGGCGAACTTGTGGTCCCGGTGAAGACGCCGGGTGCCCGCCACTAGACGGAAAGACCCCGTGCACCTTTACTATACCCTTTCATGGAACTATGGGGCGATCTGCGCAGGATAGGTGGGAGGCTTTGATTCCGGGTTCTCGGACTCGGAGGAGCCAACGGTGAGATACCACCCTGATCGTTCTGTGGTTCTAACCTACATCCGTAATCCGGGTGAGGGACAGTGGAAGGCGGGTAGTTTGACTGGGGCGGTCGCCTCCTAAACGGTAACGGAGGCGCGCGAAGCTTGGTTCAGGCGGCTTGGAAATCCGCCGACGAGTGCAAAAGCATAAACCAGGTTAACTGCGAGACCAACAAGTCGAGCAGGTACGAAAGTAGGCTTTAGTGATCCGGTGGTTCTGCATGGAAGGGCCATCGCTCAACGGATAAAAGGTACGCCGGGGATAACAGGCTGATCGGAGTCAAGAGTTCACATCGACGCTCCGGTTTGGCACCTCGATGTCGGCTCATCGCATCCTGGGGGTGTAGAAGCTCCCAAGGGTTAGGCTGTTCGCCTATTAAAGCGGTACGTGAGCTGGGTTCAGAACGTCGCGAGACAGTTCGGTCCCTATCTGTGGTGGGCGTAGGAGATTTGAAGGGGCCTGCCCTTAGTACGAGAGGACCGGGGTGGACGAACCTCTTGTGATCCAGTTGTGGCGCCAGCCGCATCGCTGGGTAGCGAAGTTCGGTCAGGATAAACGCTGAATGCATATAAGCGTGAAACCTTCCCTAAGATGAGATCTCCCAAGCGTAAGCTAAGAAGGGCACTGGAAGACTACCAGTTTGATAGGACGGATGTGTAAGCGCAGCAATGCGTTGAGCTTACCGTTACTAATTGCCCGTTCGGCTTGACCATAAAATACTACTGCGCACATACGTGGCGCTGCTTTCCGAAGCCCGTCAATATTCAAAGCGTGATCCCGGTTCACCGCGGAGACGCGGAGAATGCAGAGGACTCGCGGAGAACTTAAAAGTTTTCCTCCGAGCTTTCTCTGTGATCTCAGCGTCTCCGTGGTGAGCCGGGGTTCGCTACAGTTTCTGGGTGACCTTAGCGAGAGGGACCCACCCGTTCCCATCCCGAACACGGTAGTTAAGCCTCTCAGCCCCGATGGTACTGCATGCGCGAGTGTGTGGGAGAGTAGGAAGTCGCCCGGTTTATAATGAAAGCCCCCGCCTAAACCCCGGGGGCTTTTCCTTTTATGATCGACCCCGCAACCGTTGCCGCCCTCGTCAGCGGCTTCTCCGATCCCGCCGATGGCGAAGGCCTTAAAAGCCGCGAACTCATCCTCCTGCTCCTCGAACGCGGTCCCGCCCCGCTCTCCCGTTACACCTTCACCCCCGGCCACATCACCTGCTCCGGTCTCGTGCTGGCCCCCGATGGCGAGCGCCTCCTCCTCGTCCATCACCGCCGCCTTAACCGCTGGCTCCTGCCCGGCGGCCACGTCGAACCGGACGACCCCGAAATCCAATACACCGCCCGCCGCGAAGTGGTCGAAGAGACCGGCGCCATCCTGGTTCCCGATCCGCCCGCGGCGGCCCTCGTGGGCGTCGACGTCCACGGCATCCCCATGCACAGCCGCCAGCCCTACCACCTGCACCACGATCTGACCTTTTTCTTCCAGGCCGTCTCGGAGGAATTCCGCGTCTCCGAGGAGTCCCGTGCGGTCGCCTGGTGCGCCCCCTCCGCCTTCGATGCCTACAACCTGCCCCTCAGCATCCGCCGCGCCTGGGCGCGCGTGCGAAAATTGTCTTCGAGCCGATGAAGACCTTTACAATCGCGGTAATTCCCGGGGACGGCGTTGGAACCGAAGTCGTCCCCGCAGCCCAGCGCGTGCTGGAGACCATCGCCAAGAAACACCAGGTCACCTTCGCGTTTCAGGAGTTCGACTGGGGCGCGGGCCATTATTTCCGCTGGGGCAGCATGATGCCCGCCGGCGCCATCGATCTCCTCCAGCCCTGCGATGCCATCCTCCTGGGCGCCGTCGGCGACCCGCGCATTCCCGACCACATCACCCTCAACGGCCTGCTGCTGCCCATCCGCCGCGCCTTCGATCAGTACGCCAACGTCCGTCCGGCTTACCTTTACCCCGGGGTGGCCTCGCCGCTCGCCGGCAAGCGCGGCGGTGAAATCGATTTCGTGGTGGTCCGCGAAAACACCGAGGGCGAATATGCCCAGGTGGGCGGCTTCGTCTACCACCTCCAGCCGGAAGAAGTCGCCCTGCAAACTTCCGTCTTCACCCGCCGCGGCATCGACCGGATCGTGCGTTTCGCCTTCGAACTGGCCGTCAAGCGCGATAAGAAGAAGCGCGTCACCTCCATCACCAAGTCCAACGCCCAGGGCTACAGCATGGTCCTCTGGGACCGCGCCTTTCAGGAGGTCGCCGAACAGTTCCCGGATGTCGAAACCGAATCCCTGCTGGTGGATGCCGCCGCCATGAACTTCATCCGCCGTCCCGAAAGCTTCGACGTGGTGGTCGGCTCCAACCTCTTTTGCGACATCCTCAGCGACCTGTCGGCCATCATCATCGGCAGCATGGGCCTGGCCGCCAGCGCCAATCTCGACCCCTTGCGCCGCTTCCCCTCCATGTTCGAGCCGGTCCACGGCTCCGCCCCGGATATCGCCGGCAAGGGCGTGGTGAACCCCCTGGCCACCATCCTCAGCGCGTCTATGATGCTCGACCACCTCGGCCTGACGGAAGCCTCGCGCCAGGTGGATGCGGCGGTCGCCGAAGTGCTGGCCGAGGGCCAGGTGCGCACTCCTGACGTGGCCGGCAAGAGCACCACCGGGGAAGTGACCGCCGCCATCCTGGAGAAGCTGGCCTAGTGGCCCGCGCGGTCATGGAACGCACCGGGCGCCATGCGTTCCTGGTCGGATCGGGCATCGCCCTCACCCGCCTTGCCGGCCTGCTCCGCACCAGCATCTTCCTGCACTTCTTCGGACTCAGCCCACAGTCTGACGCCTTCAACGCCGCCCTCCGCATCCCCAATTTCCTCCAGAACATCTTCGGCGAAGGCGCGCTTTCGGCGTCCTTCATCCCGGTCTATTCGCACCTCCTGGCCTCGGGCGACCGCGAGGAGGCCGACCGCGTGGCCGGCGCCATCGGGGCCATCCTCGCCCTCACCACCTCCGTGCTCGTCGTCATCGGCGTCCTCACCACCCCCTGGCTGATCGACCTGATCGCCCCCGGTTTCACCGATCCCGTCCGCCGCACGCTCACCATCCGCCTCGTGCGCGTCCTTTTCCCCGGCGTCGGCATGCTGGTGCCCTCCGCCTGGTGCCTGGGGATCCTGAACAGCCACCGCAAGTTCTTCCTGGCCTACACCGCGCCGCTGGCGTGGAACGCCGCCATGATCGTCACGCTGGTGGCCTTCGGCGGCACCGATCTCAGCCGCCTTGCGGTGATCCTGGCCTGGGGATCGGTCATCGGCAGCGCCCTGCAATTCGGCGTGCAGTTGCCCATGGTGCTGCGCCTCGCGCGCCACCTCCGCCTCAGCCTCGATACCCACTCCGCGCACGTCCGCGAGGTGCTGCGTAATTTCGTGCCGGTGTTCTTCAGCCGCGGCGTGGTGCAGATCAGCGCTTACGTGGATAACTGGCTGGCCAGCATGCTTCCCGTGGGCGCGGTGGCGGGCCTCTTCAGCTCGCAGTTGCTCTACACTCTGCCGGTGAGCCTCTTCGGCGGAGCGGTCTCAGCCGCCGAGTTGCCGGCGATGTCCAGCGCCCTGGGCGCCAAAGCCGAAGTCGAAGCCTACCTGCGCGGACGCCTGAACCGCGGCCTGCGGCAGATCGCCTTCTTCATCGTGCCCTCCGCCATGGCCTTTCTCGCCATGGGCGGAGTCATCACCGCGGCCCTCTTTCAAACCGGACGCTTCGGGCACAGCGATTCGGACTACGTCTGGGGCATCCTGGCCGGCGGCACGGTCGGCCTGCTGGCTTCCACCCTGGGCCGCCTCTATGCCTCCGTCTACTACGCCCTGCGAGACACGCGCACCCCGCTGCGCTTCGCCGTTATCCGCATCGCGCTCACCGCCGCGCTGGGCTATGTCTGCGCCCTGCACGTACCGCACTGGATCGGAATTCCCGCCAAGTGGGGCGTCGCCGGCCTGACCGCCTCCGCGGGGGTTGCCGGATGGGTGGAGTTCACTCTGCTGCGCCTCACGCTCAACCGCCGCATCGGCCGCACCGGCCTGCCGTTCAATTTCGTCGCCCGCCTGTGGTTCGCCGCCGTCCTGGCCGCCACCGCCGGATGGGCCGTGAAACTGGCCCTCGGCTCCCACTTTCCGAAGCTCTCCGCGGTCCCCATCCTCGGTGTCTACGGCATTGTCTACTTCTGCGCCACCTACCTGCTCGCCATCCAGGAATGCGTCGCCATTCTCCAACGCTTCCTGAGGAGGCCGTGACCCGCCGCGGAAATAGGTTAACGACCTCGCGCCGTTCTTCGCCGATGGCTGCTGGATGTTCGTTCTCTTGGCCCGAGAGGCAAGGGTCGGCGTGATCCTCCGCCGCGGCCCGTCCGACTGGTGGCACCTTACCCGCTGGGACACACAACGCGATCAGTTCGAGAAAGGGCAGTGGTTTCACGGCCGCATCTGTCCTGGCAAATGCGACCTCTCGCCGGATGGCAAACTCTTTCTCTATTTCGGGGGAAAATGGCGCGCCAGCGCCCGAAGCCGCGGATACGACAATGTCTGGACTGCCATTAGCCGCCCTCCCTATTTAACAGCGCTGGCCCTGTGGCCCACAAACAGCACCTGGGAGGGCGGAGGCGTCTTCGTGGACAATCTGACGGTGGATCTTGGCGTTTGCATACCAAAACACCATCCGAAGCACCCGCCCGGCCCACTACATATCGTGGTCGCCGACCCGCCGGTGGAAGTGTCGTGGCATATTGGATGGCAAGCAGTCCCCGGCGAGCCGCGTCTCGGTCAATACCGCAAGGCCTGCGGCGAGTGCGCCCTTGGCCGCGACACGCGCCTGCATCTCCCGAGCCGATCGCGAACCGTCTATTACCTCTATCGCGATGCCGTCGATCCGATCGCGTGGTTCGAAGCGCACTGGGCCGATTGGGACCAATGCGGCCGTCTGGTGGCCGCGGCCGGCGGCCGCATTCTCACCGCCCGGCTCACCAAAGACGATCATCTACGCTGGCGCCAACTCACCGACCTGCACGACGAGAAGCCCACCCGACTGGGCACAGCGCTGGTAAACGCCCATTAGCCGCTGACAATGACGTTAGAATAGTCCGAAGAATGGTCCGAAAACGCCCGTCCTTTGCCCGAGCCATGGTCTACCGTGATTGTGATACTGTGAGGCCATGCGCAATATTACAGTCTCGGTTGACGAAGAGACCTATAAGCGCGCCCGCGTCGCCGCTGCCGAACGCCATACCTCCGTCTCCGCCCTTGTCAAGGCGTATCTGGAGCAACTCGCCTCGCACGAAACCAAAATCGAACGTCTGAAACGCCAGGAACGTGAGATCCGGGAATCCATCGCGGCTTTCACCGCTTCCGACTGGCTCTCTCGCGAAGACCTGTACAGCCGTTCGCATTAATGCCTCACTTCCTCGAGACGAACATCCTGCTCTACTCCATTAGCAGGAATCCTGAGGAATCACTCAAGCGAGAGCGGGCGATCTCGCTGTTGGAAGACGACTCGGGGGCTTTGTCCGTTCAGGTCTTACAGGAATTCTACGTTCAGGCGACCCGGGCCAGTCGTTCGGACCCGATTTCACACGAACTGGCCGTCGGCCTTATCGAAGCATGGTCCCGGTTCCGCATTCAGGATATGACCCTTCCGCTTCTCAACTCGGCACTGCAAATTCGCAAGAGGTACCGGCCTTCGTTTTGGGACAGCGCCATCGTCGCCGCTGCTCGGACCCTGGGTTGCGACCGGCTCTATACCGAGGACCTGTCCCACGGGCAAGTGGTTGAGGGCCTCACCATTATCGATCCGTTTCGTTGATTCCCGCGGATCCCCGTGGTCCCAATCGCGAGATCCGAGGAGCGTCCCGAATTGACCTACCCCTTCAAATCCCGGAACGCCTCCTCGATCTCCCGCTTGGCCTCGGCCGTCGGCACCGTTAGCGGCAGCCGCGGCGGCCCGCCGTAATACCCATTCAAATCCATCGCATGCTTCAGTCCCGGCACGCCGTACTTGGTCGTCACCAGCGCCGACGCCCGGCCGATGCGGTTCTGCCAGTCCAGCCCCGCCGCCTCCTCGCGCGTCCGGTACGCCTCCCAAATCGCAATCACCGAATACGGCGCAGCGTTGGCGTACGCCAGAATCGCCCCGCACGCCCCCATCAGCAGCGACGGCCACAGCGTCGGCGCCGACCCCACCAGCACCTGGAACCCGTGCTTCACCTCGCGGATCAACTGCATCACCTTCTCCAGGTTCCCCGAGCTTTCCTTGATCGCGATCACGTTGGGGTGCTCGGAAATCTGCACCACCGCCTCCACCGGAATATCCACACCCGTGGCCTGCGGCCAGTTGTAGATGATCAGCGGAATCCGCGACTGGTCGGCCACCGCGCGGTAATACAGCGCCTGCGCGTCCGCCCGGTTCACCAGGTTCTTGTAATAATGCGGCGTTCGCACCATGGCGGCCTTGTAGCCCAGCTCCGCCGCGCGGTTGGTCAGGCACACCGTCTCGCGCACGCCTTCCATGCCCGTGCCGGCGATCAGCAGCTTGTCGGGCGCGGCGTACTTCGCCACCATCTCCCACATCCCGATCTTTTCCTCGGTGGTGAGAAATACGCTCTCCCCGGTCGACCCCATCACCACGTACCCGGAAAGCGACGTCCGGTTCCACTTCTCCACGTTGTGCTCCACCTTCGCCGCGTAGATGTTCCCCGCGTGGTCGAACGGCGTCGTGATGGGCGGATAAATACCCTGCAATTTTAGGCTCATACCCGATAAATTCCAGTATGGCACCCGGCCGCCGCCCCGGGTCGCTTTAAGCTGCCCGGTCCACCTACGCCCTCCATTTGGTGGGAGAATACCGGATAGTTGTTCGCACTCCGGAGGTGCCTGTGAATCGACGTGAATTTCTTCAAGCCGGGGCCGCCGGCCTCAGCTTTGCAGCCGCGGGACTGGGCGAGCAGGCCACCGGCCAGAAGCCCCTGCGCGTAGGCGTTATCGGCACCGGCTGGTACGCCAAGAGCGATCTCTTCCGCCTCATTCAGGTGGCCCCCGTCGAGGTCGTCTCGCTCTGCGACGTCGACCGCAACATGGTCGCCGAGGCCGCCGACATGACCGCCACCCGCCAGCGCTCCAAGCGCCGCCCGCGCACCTATTCGGACTACCGCCAGATGCTGGCCGAGAAGGATCTCGACATCGTCCACGTCGGCACTCCCGACCACTGGCACGCTCTCGCCATGATCGCCGCCGCCAAATCCGGGGCTGATATCTACTGCCAGAAGCCTATCAGCGTGGACGTCATCGAGGGCCAGTCCATGCTTGCCGCCGCCCGCAAATACGGCCGCGTGGTGCAGATCGGCATGCAGCGCCGCTCGACGCCCCACCTCGTCGAGGCCCGCGACCAGATCGTCAAGGAAGGCCGCCTCGGCAAAGTCGGCCTGGTGGAGATCTACTGCTACTACCACATGCGCGCCAGCGGTAATCCGCCGGATACCGCCCCACCGCCCAACCTGGATTACGAAATGTGGACCGGCCCCGCCCCCATGCGTCCCTACAACAAATGGGACCATCCGCGCGGCTGGCGCGCCTTCATGGAATACGGCAACGGCATCATGGGCGATATGGGCGTCCACATGTTCGATATGACCCGCTGGTTCCTGGGCCTCGGCTGGCCCAAACGCATCTCCTCCTCCGGCGGCATCCTCGTCGACACGGCAAGCAAGGCCAACATCACCGACACCCAGCTTGCCACCTTCGAGTACGACGACCTCAAGATTGTCTGGCAGCATCGCACCTGGGGCGAGCCGCCCGACCCCAAGTACACCTGGGGCGCCACGCTCTACGGCGACAAAGGCACCCTCAAAGCCAGCGTCTACAGTTACGATTTCACCTCCACCGTCAAAGGCGTCTCGCCCGTCCACAAAGACGTCGCCTACGAACTCGAGCAGTACCCCGAAGACAAAACCGAGAAGGACCTCGAAAAGCAGTGCGCCCCCGCCATCCGCCACCACATGCAGGATTTCCTGGCGGCCATCGCCACCCGCGGCAAACCCGTCGCCGATGTCGAGGAGGGCTACATCTCCACCACAAGCTGCATCCTGGCCAACCTCTCGATGAAGCTCGGCCGCACCCTGGCCTACGATCCGCACACCGGCCGCGTGACCGGCGACGAGGAGGCCAACCGCTTGCTCGCGCGCCCCTACCGCAGCCCCTGGGTCCACCCCACGCCCGAAAGCGTGTGACCAATCGAGTGGAAGATATGCAACCCCAAGCGTTGTCCAGCCATGGCAGGCAAGTCACTACCGAAGCTGCCAACCGAGGTGTGTATGGCGCCCGAAAAGGGGGATATCTGGGTGCGCTGCGAGCGAGACCTTCTCAGGGGAGGGGTCGTATATCCGCCGCTGAGGGACGCTGATAAAACGGGCCCGCCTCCACCATGGCGGGAACTTTCCTGGTACACTGGCGATCCGGCGACCTCCGGCATACCCATCCGGAGCGCCCGGTGAGCCGGCTGGGCCCGGCTAGGCCTTGTTGGGTCTGGGGGCCCATGGCGCCGCCCGTAAACGGCTGTATAATCTTTAAGAACCGCCGGGGTGCGGCGGTTGCCCCCAGGTTGAGCCGGAGGATTGAATGCTGAAGCGCTTCTTAGGGTTGTTGCTGGCTGCCGGGCTGATGGCCCAGGCGCCGGTCTTGAACATCGTGGTGGTGGAAGGCGAGGGCGCCATCAACAACATCAAGCAGCGCACGGCGCGCGAACCGGTGGTGGAGGTGCAGGATGAGAACCACCGTCCGGTGGCGGGCGCCGCGGTGGTATTCTCATTGCCCTCGCAGGGCGCGGGCGGCACGTTTGCCGGGGGCGTGCATTCGCTCACGGTGATTACCGATGCGCAGGGGCGGGCGGTGGCACACGGATTCCAGCCCAACGGGGTGAAGGGGCAGTTTCAGATTCATGTGAACGCGTCGCTGAACGGCAGCACAGGCAGCACCAACATCTCCCAGAGCAATGCGGCCGGGGCGGGCGGCGCAGCGGCAGCGGGCGGCATTTCCACGAAACTGATTGTGATTCTGGCGGTGGCGGCCGCGGCCGCGGCGGCAGGCGGACTGTACGCTGCGTACGGTGGCGGCAGCAGCAGCCCCACCGTAACCACACCCACGGCCACCACCATTACGCCGGGAACCGGTACGGTGGGTGCGCCCGCGATTGTGTTCAGGGGGCGAAGATGATGACCGACGGAGCGGTTTCTCAGACGCGCCGGCGCGCGCGGCGCATGGCGTGGGTGGTGATGGGATTGGCCGGAGCGCTCGGGGCACAGCAGCCGGCGACGGTGTCCGGTCCCACCAGCGGGCTGGTTTACGACCAGACGGCGGGGGTTTTGCGGCCGGTCATGGGGCTGCCGGGCGGGGCGACGCTGGGTGGCGGCATCCCGCTGACTTACCCGGCCAACTGGGTGGTGGTGGCGCCGCGGCTGGATAGCGCAGTGGCGGCGGCGCAGGATGGCTCGCTGCACTTCCTGGCATTGGGGAGCGGCGGACTGACGGAAGTGGCCGTTCCCGGCATCATCGGAGTTCCGGATAGCGTGGTGTACAGCCCGTCTGGGACGGCGGCGGCGCTGCTCTATGCCGCGCAGGCTCAGGTGGTGACCGGGTTCCCGAATGCGCCCGTGCTGGGCAAGGTGTTGCCGCTGGATGTGGTGCCGGAAACGCATGTACGGACGGCGGCGCGGACGGCAATCGGGACGGTGGCGCTGAGCGACGATGGCGCGGTTCTGCTGGAGGCGCGCGGTGGCACGGTGCGGCTGGCGGGCGCGGGCGGCCGGAGCAGCCTCATCAACGGGATGATGGCGGCTTTCGCGCCGGGCGGTCACGACGCGGCGGTGGCGGATGGCGCGGGCGTCACGCTGGTGCGCAGTGTGGATGGCGCGGCGCAACGGACGGTGCTGGCGGATTCGGGAGTACCGGAGCCGGTGGGCCTGGCGTTTTCGGCGGACGGCACGACGGTCTTCGCAGCCGTGGCGGCCGGGGTGGTGGCGCTGGGCACGGCGGGCGGAGCGCCCAACCAGGTGGCCTGCACGTGCGCTCCGGCGGAGATGGCGGCCATGGGTACGGTGTTCCGGCTGAATGAGCCGGGGCAGGGCCCCATGTGGCTGCTGGACCCGGGCAACGCAGCCCCGCGAACGGTGTTTGTGCCGGCGCTGCAGTAAGAGAGAGGCAAACACAAGAAAAACTTCTGACGCGGGGGGTGCCCTCTGGGCCCGGAGGCGCGGAGGAAGGCCAAGAGAGGTCGAAGCGTGTTCCCCGCGAATTTCTCGGCGTCTCCGCGCCTCCGCGTCAGGTTTTTCGGCTGCCTCCTACTTCATCAAAGCGGCCGAGTGGCTGGTGAATTCCAGGACCCAGTTGGGGAAGATGCCCAGGATCAGTGTGCCGAGGGCGGGGATGACCAGGGCCAGTTGCAAGCCATGGGGCAGCGGTTCGGCATCCGCGACGGCCTCGCCGGGGTCGTGCATGTACATCATCACCAGGATGCGCAGGTAGTAATACGCGGCCACGGCGCTGTTGAGCAGGCCCAGGACGGTCAGCCAGACGAGGTGCGATTCCAGGGCGGCCTGAAAGATGTAGAACTTGCCGAAGAAGCCGCCGGTGAGCGGGACGCCGATCAGGGAGAGCAGGAAGATGCTCAGCATGGCGGCGGTGAAGGGCTGCTTCTGGCCGAGGCCGGAGAAATCGTCGAGGCTCAAATAGCGTTCGCCTTTGCCCGAAAGATGGGCCACCACGGCGAAGGCGCCGAGGTTCATCAGGGCGTAGGCGGCCAGGTAGAACATGGCGGCGGAAGTGCCGGTATCGGAGCGGGCGGTGAGGGCCACCAGCACGTAGCCGGCGTGGGCGATGGAACTGTAGGCCAGCATGCGCTTGATGTTGGATTGGAGCAGTGCGGCAAAATTGCCGATGGTCATGGAGAGCAGCGCCGATCCCCAGGCCAGCGGCTCCCAGGCGTTGCCGATGGGTTCCAGGGCGATGGTGAAGATGCGCAGGAAGACCGCGAAGGCGGCGGCTTTGGGCGCGGCCGAGAGGAAGGCCGCGACCGGGGTGGGCGCGCCCTGATACACGTCGGGCGCCCAGACCTGGAAAGGCGCGGCCGAAACCTTGAAGCCCACGCCCACCAGCAGGAGCGCGGCGGCCAGGGTCACGAACACGGGGAACGGCGCGTTGGGGCCGTTGAGCACCGCGCGGATCTGGTCCAGGCGGACGCTGCCGGTGGAACCGTAGAGGATCGCCACGCCGTAGAGGAAAAAGGCGGTGGCGAACGATCCCAACAGGAAATACTTCAACGCGGCTTCATTGGCGCGCTTGTCGTCGCGCAGGTAGCCGGCCAGCACGTAACTGGCGATGGAGGAGATCTCGAGGCCGATGAAGACGATGATGAGGTCGTTGGCGGCGGCCATGAGGCATTGGCCGGCCAGCGAAAACAGCAGTAGCGCGTGGTACTCGCCGGCCTCGGCGTTCTCGCGCGCCAGGAAGCGGTAGGAAGCCAGCACGGTGAGCATTCCGGCGCCGATCACCAGCACGCGGAAGAAGGTGGCGAATCCATCCACGATCAGCATGCCGCCGAACGCCGGGCCCCCCTGGGAGCCGGCGTAGACTGCGGCGCCCATGGCGGCGGCCAGAGCCAGCAGGGTGAGATGGCCGAACAGGTTCGAGGAACGCCGGTGGAGCACCGGATCGAGCACCATCAAGAGGGTGCCGAAGATGGTGAGCAGAATCTCGGGCAGGAAGCGCGCCAGATCGAGGGCGGAGGGAAAGCTAACGGGCACGGGCGGCCTCCACGCGGACAGGCAGCGCTACGCGCACGGGCACGTCCACCTGGGATTCCTGCAGAATGGCGTCGTTGACTTTGCCAACCGGCGGCAGGAAGCTTTGCGGGTAGACGCCCATCCACAGCATCATGGCGAGCAGCGGAACGGCGACCGCCCACTCGCGGGGATGGAGATCGAAAATATGGTGCCGGACTTCCGGATTGACTTCGCCGTAGAAGACCCGCTGGTACATCCATAGCATGTAGCAGGCCGCCAGGATCGCGCCCAGGGAGGCGTAGACGGTCCAGGAAAAGTGGACCGTGGCGGTGCCTTGCAGAACCAGGAATTCGCCCACGAAATTGTTGAGCATGGGAAGGCCGATGCTGGCCAGGGTGGTGACCAGGAAGACGGTGGAGAGCCAGGGCGCGACGGTGGCCACGCCGCCATAATCGGCGATTTCGAGCGAGTGGCGGCGCTCGTAAAGCAGGCCCACGAAGGCGAACAGGGCGCCGGTGGAGATACCGTGATTGAGCATCTGGTAGACGGCGCCATCGAGTCCCATGCGGGTGAAAGAGAAGATGCCGAGAACCACGAATCCCAGATGGCTGACCGAGGAATACGCCACCAGTTTTTTGAGATTGGGCTGCACCATGGCGACCAGCGCGCCGTAGATAATTCCGATGATGGCCAGCACCACGATCCACGGGGCGCAGGCGCGGGCGGCGCGCGGAAACAGCGGAACGCAGAAGTGCAGAATTCCGTAGGTACCCATTTTCAGCATGACGGAGGCCAGCATGATGGAGCCGGCCGTAGGAGCTTCCACGTGGGCATCGGGCAGCCAGGTGTGCAGGGGGAAGAGCGGCACTTTAATGGCGAAGGCTACAAAGAAAGCCAGGAAGAGCAGCATCTGTTCCTCGGCGCTGAACACCAGTTTGCCGCTGGCCAGGCGGTCGAGGATGGCGGCGTAGCTGAACGTGCCGGTGAGGTTGTAGAGATAGATAATGGCGGTCAGCATGAGCACCGAGCCGGCCATGGTGTAGAGGAAGAACTTGACGGCGGCGTAGATGCGGCGCTCGTGGCCCCAGATGCCGATCAGGAAATACATGGGGACGAGGCTGATTTCCCAGAAGACGTAGAACAGAAAGAGGTCCTGCGCCACGAACACGCCGATGAGACCGAATTCCAGGAGGAGCAGGAAGGCATAAAACTCCTTGACGCGGTTCTGGACGGAGCGCCAGGAGACGAGGACGCACAGCGGGGTGAGGAAAGTGGAGAGCACGATCAGCCACATGCTGACGCCATTAACGGAGATGGCGAAGTGGATATCGGGCGAGGCGATCCACTGCTGGTCGACGAGGAACTGCTCCTGGCCGAGGCTGTGGTTGAAGCTGGCCACCAGGATGAGGGAAACCACGAAGATAGAGAGCGAGCTGATGAGCGCCCACGAGCGGCTGTTTTGCGGCAGCCGCCGCGGAATGGCCAGGGCGGCCAGAAACGCGACCAGCGGCAGCGCCAGGACGGTGAGCACGGGGTTCATCGCATGCCTCCGCCGAGCTCCAGGGCTACGATGACCACCACCGAGCCGAACAGCACCCAGGTGGCGTAGCTGCGGATGTTGCCGGATTGCATGAGGCGCAGCACACCGCCGGTGCGGCGGGCGAGCGCGCCTACGCCGTTGACAGCGCCATCGATGAGGCCCGCGTCCACGCCCTTCCAAAGCACCTCGCGGGAGCCGCCGACCACCGGTTTTACCACCGTGGCATCGTAGATTTCATCCACGAAGTACTTGTTGTAAACCAGGGTGTAGAGGCCTTTGAATCTGCCGGCCACGGCATCGGCCAGGGCGGGTTTGGCGACGTACATCAGATACGCCAGGGCGATACCGCCGAGGCCGAAGGCCACCGAGATAACCACCAGGGTGAAATCCTCGGGGATTTCGACGGTGGGGAAAAACTTACCCAGGAATGTTGGCACGGCGATAAAGCCGCCGCCGAGCGAGAGCAGGGCCAGCACCGCCAGCGGGATCAGCATGACGGGCGGCGATTCGTGGGGATGGGCCTTGCCGCGGTACTCGCCGAAGAAGGTCATGAACATGGCGCGAAAGACGTAGAAGGCGGTCAACCCGGCGGTGAACGCGCCCAGCCAGTACATCCAGGGGGCGTGGTGGTAAGCGGCCACCAGGATGGAGTCCTTGCTAAAGAACCCGCTGGTGGGCGGGATGCCGGAGATGGCTACGGCGGCGCACATCATGGTCCAGAAGGTCCACGGGATCTTGTGACGCAGGCCGCCCATCTGGCGCATGTCCTGCTCGCCGGCGACGGCGTGAATCACGCTGCCGGAGCCGAGGAACAGGAGGGCCTTGAAGAAAGCGTGGGTCATCAGGTGGAAGATGCCGGCCGAAAAAGCGCCGCAGCCCACGCCGAGGAACATGTAGCCGAGCTGGGAAACCGTGGAGTAGGCGAAGACTTTCTTGATATCGTTCTGCGCGATGCCGATGGTGGCGGCGAAAAAGGCCGTGGCCATGCCGATGATGGCGATGGTATCGAGCGCCATGGGAGCGTGCGTGTAGATGACCCAGGAGCGGGCGGTCATATAAACGCCCGCCGTGACCATGGTGGCGGCGTGGATCAGCGCCGACACAGGCGTGGGGCCGGCCATGGCGTCGGGCAGCCAGACGTACAGCGGGATCTGCGCGGATTTGCCGCACGCGCCCACCATCAGCAGCAGGCCGATGGTGGTGAGGGTGGCTTCCGAGGCGCCCGGGGCGGCCTTGAAGACGGTGCCGAAATCCAGCGAGCCGAAGTTGCGCACCAGGTAGAAGATGGCTAGGGAGAAGCCGAAATCGCCAATGCGGTTGACGATGAACGCTTTGTTGCCGGCGTTGGTGGCGAATTTCTTATCGAAGTAGAAGCCGATCAGCAGGTAGCTGCACAGGCCCACGCCTTCCCAGCCCACGAACAGCACCAGGTAGTTGGCGGCCAGCACCAGCACCAGCATGAAGAACATGAACAGGTTGAGGTAGGCGAAGAAGCGGTAGTAACCGCCTTCGTGCGCCATGTAGCCGATGGAATAGATGTGGATCAGCGAGCCGATGCCGGTGACCACCAGGAGCATGATGGCGGTGAGGCGGTCCACCGACAAATCGCAGCCGATGGTGAGCGTTCCGCTCTGAATCCAGGTGAAGTAGTGCTCGGTGTTGGCGCCATCGAGATCGACCGAAAGGAGCGTCTTCACCACCCAGGCAAACGAAAGCAGCACGCTGCCGATAGCGACGGCGTTGATAACGCTCTTGGAGAACCGGCGGCCGAACAGGCCGTTGACAAGGAAGCCGGCGAAGGGCAGGAGCGGGATGAGCCAGAGTTGCATCAGTTGTCCAAGTGAGGCCGGGTGTTCACCGCGGAGCACAGGAATCGACTCATGTCGATGTTCTCGGGGCGAGGAAATTCCCGACAGGCCAGCGGCGGGGCCCATTCGACGCGGAGACGCGGAGACGCGGAGCAAACGCGGAGAAGACCCAAGGTAAGGAGAGGTCGCAGAGGGAGCGGAGTTTCCGCGGAGACGCGGAGAGCGCGGAGGAAGCGCGGAGAAGAAATTCGAGGATCGGTTTTAGTGGTCTGCACCATGTCAGTTCTTCATGGTCTCCACTTCATCGATGTTCAAGGTGGAGCGGTTCTTGAAGACCGTCAGGATGATGGCCAGGCCCACGGCTGCTTCGGCTGCCGCAACCACCATTACAAAGAAGGCGAACAGGTTGCCATCCACCTGCTTGAGCTGGTAGGAGAAGGTGACGAAGCTCAGGTTCACGGCGTTCAGCATCAGCTCGATGGACATGAACACGGTGATGATGTTGCGCCGGAAAAGAAATCCAGAGACGCCCAGCACGAAGAGCACGGCGCTGAGGGTGAGGAACCAGGAGATCGGGATTGCGGCCATCTCAGTCCATTTCCTTTCGCGCCAGAACGATGGCGCCCAGAATGGCGATCAAAATGAGAATCGAAGTGACCTCGAAGGGCAGCAGGTAGGTGGTGAACAGGGCGCGGCCGACGTCGCGCGGGGTGCCGTTGGTGAATCCTCCGAAGTGGACCATGGCGCCGGCGGGATAGAGGCGCTGCACGATGTAGGCCAGCAGGCCGAGCAGCGTAACCAGCAAAGGCACGCCGAGCAACTGCACTATGAGAGAGCGGCCCTTGCGGGTTTCGGCGCCGGCGTTGAGCAGCATGATCACGAAGACGAACAGCACCATGATGGCGCCGGCGTAGACGATGACTTGGGCGGCCGCCAGGAATTCGGCGCCCAGCAGCAGGTAGAGGACCGCCAGCGACCCCATCACCCCGACCAGCGAGACGGCGCTCGAGATCGGATGCGTCTGGACCACTACGTTGATGGCGCAGACCACCGCGATGATCGCGAAGACCAGAAAAAGAATAACGTCCATGTTACGAGAACCACGCTACTAACAGGCCCGTCACCAGCAGGTTCAGCATCGCAACCGGGAAAAGGAACTTCCAGGTGAAGGCCATCAGTTGGTCATAGCGGAAGCGCGGCAGAGTGCCGCGAACCCACATGAAAGCGAAGAGCAGAGCGCCGGTTTTGGCGCAGAACCAGAACAGCGGCAGAAGCCACGCCTGCACCATGGGCAGCAGAAACACGCCCGCGATCAACAGGAAGACCACGCCCACTACGGGGAACGTAAGCTGGTCGCGGCGTCGTGCGGGGTGCAGCCCGTGGTAGAGCGCCACCACGCCGGCGAAAGCGAAAATCAACGCGGGGATCAGGCTGGAGCCGTAAGCGGCCGGCCAAGGCGCCGTCCAGCCGCCCAGAAACAGCAGCGTGGCCATCGAGCTGACGGTGATCATGTTGGCGTACTCGGCCATGAAGAACGAGGCGAACTTCATGCTGCTGTATTCGGCGTGAAAGCCTGCCACCAGCTCGTTTTCGGCCTCCGGCAGATCGAACGGCACGCGGTTGGTTTCGGCGAACGCGGCGATCAGAAAAATGACGAAGCTGAAGATCTGCGGGAAGGGGCCGCGCAGCACGTTCCAGTGCCAAATGCCGCCATCCTGGGTGAGCACCAGGTTGTGCAGGCTCAGCGTGTTCGAAAGCAGCAGGGGCGCGGCGATGGCCAGCGACATCGGCAGCTCATAGCTGATCATTTGGGCGGAGCTGCGCAGGCCGCCCAGCAGCGCGTACTTGTTGTTGGAAGACCAGCCGGCCAGCGCAATGCCGTACACGCCCATGGAGGAGACCGCCAGAACGAACAGCACGCCGATGTTGAGATCGGTAAGCTGCATGTAGGTCTTGTAGCCGGCTACGGCGATGGAAGGGCCGAAAGGGATGACCGAAATCGAAAGCAGCGCCATGGTGATGGCAAGGAAGGGCGCCAAGAGGTACAGCGGCTTGTTGACGTAGGGCGGAAGCAGGTCTTCTTTGGTGACCAGCTTGATGACATCGGCCAGCGGCTGCAGCAGGCCGTGCGGGCCCACGCGATACGGGCCGGGGCGCACCTGGATGTGGGCGATGACCTTGCGCTCCACCCATTGCAGGTAAGCCAGGGTGGTCATCAGAACGGCGAAGATGACCAGCACCTTGATCAGGCTGATGACGATAAACGAGTCCATTAGCGGTCCAGGCGACCTTCCAGCACGGAATTCAGAACCTTAGAATAACGCCCGAGCGTGCCCGAAGCGAATAGCCCGTTGTGGTCGGAGTGATGACCGCTCCGGCGGGTCTCCACGGGATGCGGCCGTTGACGGGCATCGTTTGCGCGGCGCCGCCGGTGTCGATCACCGGCAGCGGAATATCGTACCCGCGCACGGTGCTGGCGGATTTCGGCGAAGACGGTCTCCGGCACCCACGGGCCGAGCGCGGCGGCGACGCCCATTTCGCGCGCGATGAAGCCCATGATTTCCAGATCCGGCTTGGCGCCCATGGTGTTGATGGCGCGCTTCAGCCGCTGCACTTCGCCGGTGGTGTTGGTGACGGTGCCGTTCTTCTCGTAAGCGCAGGCGGCGGGCAGGACCACGTCGGCCTGGCTGGGCGGTTTCGGTGAGGAACATGTCCTGCACCACCAGGAAACCGGCCTTCTGCGGGCTGACGCCGCCTCTTCATGGGATTGGCGCCCACTACCCACAGGACGTCCAGGTCGGCGGCCAGCATTTCGATCCAGGCGCATGCCGCCCTCGCCGGGGACCAGCCCCATGTCGAGGGCGCCGCGCGAGTTGGAATAATCCACCAGGCAGATGTATTTGACGGGGATGCCGAGCGACTCGCCGAATTCGACCAGGCGGCGGATGTCGTCGCCCTTGAAGGAATCGTCAAAGACGATCACCAGCTCGGGCTCGGCCTTGAGGCGGTCGCGCAGTTGTTCGAGGGCTTCGAAGTAGTCGGGCGGTCCCGGCGACGACGTTGTCCGGATCCACGAATCCCGTTGGGTCGCCCGTGGCCACGCCGGGCCCTTTCACCAGGTCCCAATTCCGGTTCCGGAGCGCCCGCATCGCGATTGGGAACCACGCCCGGACCGCCAATGGGGGCCGATCCGGGGCCCGTGGAAACCGCGCCTACATCGCGTCCCGGGATCACGCCGAGATCGCCATCCTGCTTGCCCGCGGGGGCGCCACCGGGGACCCCAAGGCGGATGCTGGCGACGGTGTACTTATCCTCGCGCACCGGGCTCGGCAGTCACGGCATAGATGTGCGCCTGGTGATGGCGGTAATTGGCGCGGATCTGGAAGCTGAGCAGGGGATGCTCGAGAGCCAGGTCGGCGCCCAGCACCAGCACTGCCTTGCGGTCGTACAGGTCCGCGACGGTGGCCAGTTGGCCGGTTTTGCCGCTGAGCGCATCCACCAGGGCGGTAACGTCGCCGGTGCGGTGATGGTCGATGTTCGGCGTGGCCAGCACCTCGCGCGCAAACTTCCGCAGGTAGAAATTCTCTTCGTTGGTGGTGTGGTTGGAGCCGATCACGCCGAACGTGCCGCCATCGGCGCGGAGTCTGGTCGAACTTGTGGGCCACGGTTTGCGAGCGCTTCGCGACCAGGAGACCTCTTCCAGCTTGCCGTTCTTGCGCACCAGAGGGGCCTGCAGCCGCTCGGGGTGGTCGTAGAAATCGAAGGCGTAGCGGCCCTTGATGCAGAGGAACTCGCCGTTGATGCCGGAGCGGTCGCGGTTGTTGCCGCGGATGATGTGGTTGTTGCGCGATGCCCAGGGTGGTCTTGCAGCCATCGCCGCAGTGCGTGCAGATGGTGCCCACGTGCGGTCATTTCCCAGGGGCGGGTCTGGTAGCGGTAGATGCCGCTGGTGAGCGCGCCCACCGGGCAGATATCGATGCAGGCGCCGCACTCGTCGCACTCCAGGTGGTCGCCCTGGTTGGGGGCGATTTCCGAAACCACGCCGCGATTGATCACGCCCAGGGCGCCCACGCCCATGCCTTCATTGCAGATGCGCACGCAGCGGAAGCAGAGGATGCAGCGCGGGGCATCGAAAAACACCACCGGCGAAAATTGTTTTTCGGGGGTGTGGACCTTCTCTTCGGTGTAGCGGCTTTCGCCGGCGCCGTAGCGGAAAACCATGTCCTGCAATTCGCACTCGCCGCCCTTGTCGCACACCGGGCAATCCAGCGGGTGGTTGGTGAGCAGGAATTCGAGGGTGTATTTGCGGGCCTGCGCCACCTGCCGGAGTTTCGGTGCGCACCACCATGCCCTCGGCCACCGGCAAGCGTGCAGGCGGTCATCATCTTGGGCATCTTCTCGACTTCCACCAGGCACATGCGGCAGGCGGCCTGCGAGAGTGAGACCTTCGTAGTAGCAGAACGCCGGAATCTCGATGCCGGCCGTTTTGGCGGCATCGATCACCAGGGTTCCCGGAGCGGCCTGGACAGGGCGTCCGTCGATCGTGAGTTTAACCAGATCAGCCATCCAACACTAGCCCCTTTGACGCGGAGACGCGGAGGCGCGGAGAAAAACACGGAGAAAATTTCTGACTTTCTCCGCGTCTCTGCGTCTCCGCGTCGGGATCTTGGCGTCTCATGCGGTCACCATCTCTCCGGCTCGCTCGTACGGGCACGGCTTGCCGTTCAGATGATCTTCGAACTCGTCGCGGAACTTCTCGACGATGGAAATGGTGGGCATGGCGGCGGCATCGCCCAGCGGGCAGAAGGTGCGGCCCAGCATGTTCCTGGAAA
Organism: Bryobacterales bacterium; assembly: GCA_963803725.1. Classification (GTDB taxonomy): domain Bacteria; phylum Acidobacteriota; class Terriglobia; order Bryobacterales; family Bryobacteraceae; genus JOPF133. The sequence goes on from CAWDOH010000010.1 coordinate 31,185, forward strand.
GGTCGCCGATCAGGTCGATATCGCTGCGCGTGCCGCCGCCCTCGTGGAAGCGCGTCAGGATCTTGCGCAGCCAGACGGTGCCCTCGCGGCACGGGATGCACCAGCCGCAGCTTTCGTGGGCGTAGAAGCGCATGATGCGCAGGGCGGCCTTCACCATGCAGGTGTCTTCGTCCATGATGATGACGCCGCCCGAGCCCAGCATGCTTTTGCGCTGGGCCATGGAATCGTAATCCATGGTGGCGCCTTCCAGTTCCTGCGGCCGTGAGCACCGGGCAGGACGAGCCGCCGGGAATGAAGGCCTTCAGCTTTTTGCCGTTGCGAATGCCGCCGCCGACTTCCTCGATCATCTGCTTCACCGGGAAGCCCAGGCGCAGCTCGTACACGCCGGGCTTGTTGATGTGGCCGGTGAGGCAGGTCAGCTTGGTGCCGCCGGCCTTGGGCACGCCGAGCGCCGCGAAGGCCGCGCCGCCATCGCGGAGGATGGCCGGCACGGCGCAATAGGTCTCCACGTTGTTGAGCACGGTGGGGCACTGAAACGCGCCCACCACGGCGGGGAAGGGCGGGCGAATGCGCGGGATGCCGCGCTTGCCTTCGAGCGATTCCAGCAGCGCCGATTCCTCGCCGCATTCGTAGGCGCCCGCGCCGGTGTGCGTGTAGAGATCGAAATCGAAGCCGGTGCCCTGAATGTTCTTGCCCAGCCAGCCCTTCTCGTAGGCTTCGGCGATGGCCTTATCCATGATTTCGATCAGGTAGCGATACTCGCCGCGGATGTAGATGTAGCCCGCGTGGGCATCCACCGCCAGGCCGGCGATCAGGCAGCCTTCGATCAACTGGTGCGGATCGTTTTCCATCAGCACGCGGTCTTTGCAGGTGCCCGGCTCGCTTTCGTCGGCGTTGACCACGATGTACTTGGGCTTGGGCGAAGTGCGCGGCACGAAGCTCCACTTCATTCCGGTGGGGAAGCCGGCGCCGCCGCGTCCGCGCAGGTTGGAAGCTTTGACTTCGTCGATGATCTCGTCGGGCTTCATGGCGGCGGCTTTGCGAAACGCCTGGTAGCCCTCGGTGGCGAGATAGGTGTCGAGGGACGCGGAATTGGGCAGGCCGAAGCGGCGCGAAAGCACCCTGGTTTCGAGCGGGCTGGGTTCGTTGTAAAGCATGGGTTATCGCTTCTCCCTCAGGCCGTCCAGGATGCTGGTCCAGTTTTTCGGGAGTCACAAAATGGTGGAAATCGTAATTCACCTGGATGGCCGGAGCCCAGGAGCAGGCCCCGATGCATTCCACTTCTTCGAGCGAAATCTGCCCGTCGGCGGTAACTTCCTTGTGGCCGATGCCGAGCTTCTTGCAGGCGTGCTCGTAGAGCTTGTCGCCGTCGTTCAGCAGGCAACTGATATTGGTGCAGACCTGGACGTGATACTTGCCCAGCGGCTTGCGGTGCAGCATCGAGTAATACGACAGCACTTCGTTGACCTGCAGCGGCGTCACGCCGACGCGCCGCGCGACTTCGTCGATCAGCTCGTCGGTCACCGAGCCGATCTCATCCTGCGCGTACATCAGCATCGGGATCATGGCCGAGCGCTGGCGGCCCGGGGGATAGCTCTTCAGGAGCTTGTCGAACCTGGCTTCGAGTTGGGGAGAGAAAGTCATCTTAGAGTCCGAGGACTGCAATTCGACGCGGAGACGCGGAGAAGCCTTCAGGAGTCCTTCCCCAGTGTTTTTCTCCGCGTCTCCGGGCCAAGCGGGCACTCCCCGCGTCAGGTCTTTTCTCACCTGTCCGTATCTCCCAAAACGAAATCCATGCTGCCGATGGAAGCGATCACGTCCGCGATCAGACGAGCCTTCCACCATTGTAGAGGTGGCCTGCAGGTTGCCGAAACTGGGCGTGCGCATGTGCACGCGGTAGGGCTGCGTCGTGCCGTCGCTCACCACGTAGTAGCCCAGCTCGCCGCGCGGCGATTCGATCACCTGGAAGACTTCGCCTTCGGGCACGCGGAAGCCTTCGGTCACGATCTTGAAGTGGTAGATGAGCGCCTCCATCTGGGTCTTCATCTTCTCGCGGTCGGGCAGCACCACGTGCGGCGCGTCGGCCTTCCAGGGGCCCGCGGGCATGCCTTCCAGCGCCTGCTTGACGATGCGCGCGCTCTGCCGCATCTCTTCCACGCGCACCTGGTAGCGCGCATACACGTCGTTCTCGGTGCGGGTGGGGACTTCGAAATCGAACTTTTCGTAGCTGGTGTAAGGCTGCGTCTTTGCGCGCGTCGATCTTCAGTCCGGCGGCGCGCAGCATGGGGCCGGTGACGCCCAGATCGAGCATGTCTTCGAGGGAAATGATAGCCGACGCCCTGGGTGCGGCCGATCCAGATGCGGTTATTGGTGAGCAGGTTTTCGTATTCGTCCACGTGGCTGGGGAAGACGTCGATGAACTTCTTCACGCGCTGCTGCCAGCCGCGCGGCGGCTCCAGCGCCAGCCCGCCGATGCGGAAATAGCTGGTCATCATGCGCTGGCCGGAGAACATCTCGAAGATGCGCAGAATGTCTTCGCGCTCGCGGAAGCAGTACAGGAACACGCTCATGGCGCCGATATCGATGGCGTGCGTGCCCAGCCACACCAGGTGGCTGTTGAGGCGCGTCAGCTCGGTGAGCATCACGCGCATCCACTGCGCCTGCGGGGGAATTTCCAGCCCCAGCAGCTTCTCCACCGCCAGGCAGTAGCCGAGGTTATTGGAGAGCGGCGCCAGGTAATCCACGCGGTCGGTGAGGGTGACGGCCTGCTGGTACGTCTTGACTTCGAATTCCTTTTCGATGCCGGTGTGCAGGTAGCCGATATCGGGCTGGCAACTGATGATGGTTTCGCCATCCAATTCCAGCAGCAGGCGCAGCACGCCGTGGGTGGAAGGGTGCTGCGGCCCCATGTTGAGGACCATGCGGCGCGGCCCGCGTAGTGGGCGCTTCCCTTTCGACTTCGGCGGCGGGCTGTTGCGGAACTTCCGGTTCGCTCATAACCAATACCCTCGATGCGCCCTAAACCCTCGACCCGGTGATCGGGTAATCCTTGCGCAGCGGATGGCCCTCCCAATCGTCGGGCATCATGATGCGGCGCAGATCGGGATGGTTGCAGGAAGCGGATGCCGAACAGGTCGAACACCTCGCGCTCATACCAGTTGGCGCCGCGCCACACGCTGGTGACCGATTCGATCACCGGATCGACGCCCGGCAGGCGGCACTTCAAGCGCACGCGTTCCTTGCGCTCCACCGAGTGCAGATGGTAGACCACTTCGAAACGCGGCTCGGCAGGGATAGCGGTCCACGCCGGTGACCGTGCTCAGGCGAACGAATTTCAGATCGTATTTCAGGAAGCCGCAAACGCTGGCGATCTTGGCCGGGGCAATCTCCAGGGTCAGTTCGCCGCGGTCGAATTGCCGGCAGTCACGGCGTCGGAGTCGAAAGTCAGCCACCGCCGCGGCTATGGCGTGCTCTCGCAGAGTGTCGGGTAACATGATTTCGAATTCGTTACAGCTCTCGCTGCCCGGACTGGTGCGCGTTACGGCGCCCCACTCTCCCTCCGGCCGGCGGTAGCCGAGGATCCGCCGCCCAATCCAGCGCTCCCTTTTTCCAGATGTAGAAAAACCCGGAAAGGATCAGAATTACGAATACCAGCATTTCGACGAACCCGACCATCTTGAGTTCGCGATACACCACCGCCCAGGGATACAGAAAGATGGCCTCGATATCGAACAGGATGAACAGCATCCCCACCAGGTAGAATTTCACGCTGAAGCGCTGGCGGGCATCGCCGGTGGGCACGATGCCGGATTCGTAGGGCATGTCCTTCACCCGGTTGCGGACGCGCTTGCCGAGCAGGCGGGACACCGTAAGCAGGCCCGCCGCCAGACCATCGCCAGGATGGCCTGGACCAGGACGGGGAAATACAGTTCCGTGTACGAAGTGGGCATTCCGCTCAGGAGTGAAAAGGGTCTAAATCTGACTATAATTGGTAGAAAACAGGGGTGTCAACCAACCATGCCCATCGACATCGTAGTGAACGGCGAGCGGCGGGCCATTCCGCCGGGCCAAAACATCCTGGAATTGCTGCGCGAATTGCAGCTTGAGCCGGCCCGCGTGGCCGTGGAATTGGACCGCCGGATCGTGAAACAGCCGCGCTGGAGCGAGACCATTCTGGAGGCCGGCGCGAGTGTGGAAATCGTGCAATTCGTCGGCGGGGGTTAAGCCCTGGTTAAGCCCCGCAGTTGAAGAATATTTAATGTGGGCAGCCCGTCCGGCGCGAAGCGGTTCGTGATAGGCTGACAGGAAGTCATTTGACCACCGTGGAAAGGAGGTTGCCGATGCGCAGGAGCCCAGCAAACTATCAGCGACGCGAGATGCGGGCCAGTGGCGGCGGCCTGATTCCCCGGCACTGCAGTTAGCGGCCCCCAGCGGGCCCCATCCGTTTTTCCCGCATCGTGCGCCGGCACGTATCCGGCAGCGTCGATCGTTTTTCAGGAGAAGCCATGAGCACTCAATTGAAAATCCTCAGCGGGACGCGGTCCGCGCATGCGCCCCGTCTTTGCGATACCTGCCAAAGCGGCGTGGTGCGCCGGGGCGCGGCGGACAGCGACGAGCACATCTACTGCCTGGTCACTGAGCGCGAAGTCTCCACGCGGGTGGTGGAATGCAATCGCTACGTGGATCGCAACAAGCCTTCGCTGTGGGACATGCGGCAGATTGCCTGGGTGCTACGCACCGACAGCACACGCCAGAGGATCGGGTTCATCCGGGCCAAGGAGTGGGAGCGCAAATACGCGGACGAGGAACTGCTTCCGCCGCACCTGGAGTAGCGCGGCCCATTGACACGGTGGTTCCGGGAGGGTCCCTGTGGGGGCGCCCCGGAACGCCTGTTCAATCCGGAGATCGCGAAACTGGGGCGGGCGGAGCGCCTGCCCCAGTTTCGCAACGATGCCTAGAAGCTGCGGATGGCGCTGGCCTCTTCTTCATGCACGTCGAAGACGGTGTACAGCTTGGTGATCTGTAAAAGGTCTTTGACGCGCTTATTCAATCCCAGCAACTTCAACTGGCCGCCGCTATTGGTGACAGTCGTGAAGCCGGACACCAGCTCGCCAATGCCCGAGCTGTCGATATAGGTTACGTCTCCCAGGTTGAGCAGGATCTTTTTCTGACCCTTGCCCACTAATTCGCGCAAGGTGTCGCGCAAGGCACTGGACCCTTCACCGAGGGTGATTCGTCCCGCCACATCCACCACTGTTACGTCGCCCACCTGCCGAGTATTCAACTTTACGCTCACTGAATATGCCTCCTGGCTGAAAGCTCAATCTACTTTGACACAGTGTACTTGACCAAAGTCACTTCGGTTCCCCCGGGTTCCAGATGACGCATCTGAAACTCGTCCATGAACGAGCGGATCAGGAAAATGCCGCGTCCCGAGGTCCGCATCAGGTTCTCCGCGGAGAGAGGATCGGGCAGGTTGGCAAAATCGAAGCCTTCTCCTTCATCCGCGATCCGCACTGTAAACCGGGTGTCGTGATGGGTCACCGAAAAGCGGACTTTCTTGTGCGCGCTATACCGGTTTCCGTGCACCACCGCGTTCACCATGGATTCCCTTACCGCCATACCGATCTTCATCAGGTCGTCTTCATCAAATCCCGCACGCTCGGCTACGCCCAGGGCGAGTTCTTCGGCGCTGTCGACGCTTTCTAATGTCGAATCCAGAAACCGCTCTACGATTTCCGATCCGCGGTGCTTATTTTCCCGCATACTAGAACGGCCCGGCAGACGCGGCCAAAGCGAACCGTAAGAATAAATTACCCGGGTTCCCAAAGTCAAGACAGGACTACTGGAACTGCCCGGCAGTTACGAAGCGGATGGGCCGCGGAAAAACAGCGCCTGGCGTTTGGGGTAACCGCGGGCCAGGCCGGCCGCGCCCCTCCGGCTCACAGGAAGAGCGGTCCGCGGTGGGCCAGAAGCCAGACCACGAACGCCAGCACCACCAGCAGCACTCCGGCCCAGGCGCATTTCCAGCGGTGTACATACAGCCAGTCCCGCGGCTGCGAAAGCGCCACCCTTCGCAGCGCCGTATGCACCAGCCGGCGCTGCGCCGGACCAGCCGGTTTGCGCATGGCGCGGGCGATTTCCTTGCGCCCGCGGCGGTCGGCAATCAGAATCGTGGCCGAGTTGCTCCCGTTGGTGCATTTCAGCAGGCGGCTGCGCAGGCCGGCCGGCACTTCGTCCACCGAGCGGTACACCAGATCCACGCCATCGGCGGAGATCAGCACCGTGGAAGTCTGGAACAGGCCGGATGCGGCGGGGTTGGCCTCACCGCAGTGCGGGCAGCGGCCGGCGTTGGAGGCGATATTCTTGCGGCAACGGGGGCACTTCATCAGGCCACTACTTTCGGGGCGCGCTTGGCTTTGGCTTCCGGCGCGCCGGCATCATCCCCCACATTATCCAGCACAACCTGGATAAATCCCAAGGCGGCTTTGGAAAGCGCCTTATCCCGGCGGTAGATCAGGCCCAGGCGGCGGTGCAGTGGCTCGGGCAGCAGCGGCAGGGCCAGCAGCTTGCCCGCGGCAATCTCTTCCTGGCAATTGGAAACCGCCAGGAAGGTGACGCCCAGCCCGGCCATCACGAAATGTTTCATCATCTCCGTGGAATCCAGCTCCATGGAGATGCGCACCTCGTCTTCCACCGGTTCCAGCCAATGGTTCAAACGCTGGCGGGTCTTCCCCTGCTGCGGCAGAATCAGGAAGAAATCCACCACGTCCTCGGCCGAAACGGCCTTCCGGCCGGCCAGCGGATGGCGCGCCGGAACCACCAGACGGATTTCATCGCGGTGCACGCTGACCACCTGAATGCGCTTGTCGTCCATGGGAAGCTGGGCCATGCCGAAATCCGCCGAATTGTCGAGCACCGCCTCCATCACGTGCGAGCCGTACGAGCGATTCACCTGCAACTGCACGGCCGGAAAAAGCTGGCGAAATTGCGAGAAGACCTTGGGCAGGACGTAGATGCAGGTGGCTTCATTGGCGGCAATCACCAGCTCGCCGCGGGGATTGGTTTCCAGTTCGGCCATGGCGTCCTGGGCGCGGCGGCGCAGGTCCAGCATCTGCTCGGCGAACCCGGCAAAGAGCTTGCCGGCGGTGGTGAGCGAGATGCGGCTGCCGAAGCGCTCGAACAGCTCGGTGCGCAACTCCTGCTCCAGTTGCCGCACCTGGGCGCTGATGGCGGGCTGCGTCCGGTAACAGGTCTGCGCCGCCTTCGAGAAGCTCTTCAGGCGGACTATTTCAAGAAACGTGTGGAGCTGGTCAAAATCCATAAAACTACAGCCGATCAGCCCGATCAACCGGCCACCACAGCCACCCGGCCAGCGGCCATCCCACTCAAATAATGAATCAGCGGCATAGAAATAATGAATTTCCCTATCGCCGCGGGGTTTGGTAGCTATTGTAACAAAGGCCCCGGGTGGTGCGGTTGGTGAAGTGGGATCGTGGCAGTCGCAGCCGTCCCCCAAGCGGACGGAAAAACCGCACCTCTAACCCGGCGGTATTCTCCTGATAGGATTGGAATTGGTGCTGCGACTGCTGCTCGTGCTGGGGTCTTTCGGGGCGCTCTACGCGCAAAGCGGAGCGAGCGTACTATTGGTAGTCAACGGCAACGACGCCGGTTCGCGCCAGGTAGCCGAGTACTACCGCCCGCGGCGCTCGATTCCGGTCCAGAACGTCTGCTACCTGGCTACCACTTCGGCGGAAGAAATTTCCTGGGACGTGTACCAGCGGCAGATTGAGCAGGTGGTAGGGAACTGCCTCAAGAAAGCCGGCCTGGTGGAGCGGGTGCTCTACATCGTGACCACCCTGGGGGTTCCGCTGAAGGTGGATGGCCCCGGCACCCGCATGACGACCGACCGCTGCTCGGTGGATTCCGAACTGGCGCTGCTGTACGGGAAGCTGAAGGGCATCCAATACCCGCGGGCGGGGATGGTGCCCAACCCGTTCTTCCGCAAGCGCGACATCCCGTTCACCCACGCGCAGTTTCCGATCTATCTGGTGACGCGCCTCGCGGCGTACGATTTCGCGGACGTCAAGGCCATGATCGACCGGTCGCTCGAGGCCCGCAACCGCGGCAAGTTCGTGGTGGACCTGAGCTCCGAAAAAGACGACGAAGGCAACAACTGGCTGCGCACGGCGGCCCTCCTGCTACCCGGCGACCGGGTGGTGGCGGATGAGACCACCCGTGTGCTCTACGGCCTGAAAGAAGTGATCGGCTACGCCGGCTGGGGGTCCAACGATGACAACCGCAAGCGCCGCATGCTGGGCTTCCAGTGGTTGCCCGGAGCCGTGGCTACCGAGTATGTTTCCACCAGCGCGCGCACCCTGCGGCGGCCGCCGGACGCCTGGACCTACACCACCTGGGCCGACAAAGCGCACTGGTTTGGCGGGTCGCCGCAAGGTCTGAGCGCAGACTTGATTCACGAAGGGGCCACCGGCGCCTCCGGCAACACCTATGAGCCGTTCCTGGGTGGCTGCGTGCGTCCGGACTATCTGCTGCCGGCCTATTACAGCGGCCGCAACCTGGCGGAGAGCTATTATTCAGGAATGCCTTTCCTGAGCTGGCAGGGGGTGGTCTTCGGCGACCCGCTGTGCTCGATCGGGAAGCCGTAGGCGGGCGAGATCCGGTTCTGTTGTGGCTACCGACTACGACAACCGACGTTCGACCCTGTCTCCATCTGGAATTGATTCTAACCCGGCTCACTGGAGGCTATGTTGCTTTCGTGATCTGGTCTGGCGGCTAGGAACTTATGGACTATTTTGCAGTAACGGATTTTCCGTGGTGGCTGCAAGTGGTTGAAAACGTGGAGCGGGAGACGGGGATCGAACCCGCGGCCAACAGCTTGGAAGGACGACCGTAAATTGGAAACAAAGAACATTGCGTTTCCGGCATCTCATTCTGGCGATAGAGAATCGCCTGTTTCTCAACCTGTGCCTCCGGGGAGGCGCTTAACGGAGCACAAACGGGCACACGGATTCATGCGGTTTGAACACCTGACTGCCATAGATGCCAGCTTTGGTTCTGTGCCGCGGGCGCTCAGCGGAACAAGGCGCGAAACCCTTCTTGTTCAAAATGGTGGTCGTTCGTCAGCGCTTCCGCGATCCCTTCCCGCCGTATGGTTTGCATCGATATGCAATCCGTAAGGCTGTAGCCCTTGTCGGGGCGCGATTGGTAGAGATCAAGCCCAGCGAGAAAGGAATCTCGGCTCTGCTCGACTACCCGGATCTCCAGGTTTGCCAAAAGGCGACGTACCGTGGCAGCCGCGCGGCCTCGCTGCCAAGGATCAGCTGAGAAGAACGTCATGAACTCAACTAAAACTTCATCGGTCGTAAGGATTTTCGTGTCCACGAGAAAGGCATCGAAGGCGACCGCGTCGCGATAACGCGTGTCGTCGGGATTCGTTAAAGCTACCCAGTAGAACGTATCCCCAAAAACCGCCGTCACAGGTCTCTCTTTGGCAACCCGTAAACGTAGTGATCGACCTGGCTGGCTCCGTCGCGAGGTGATTTGGCGCGGACATCCTCGGGCATGTCGGCCCAGATCTCGCGAATGACCTCCGAGATCGGCCGGCGTGATGGCGTGCCGCCGGCACTACTCACGATTTCCTTGTGCTCGTCCATGAGGCGCTGGAGCAAGACGTCAACGGAAACGCCTTCCTTTTTGGGCCTCACCGGCAAGCCGTGCCTGGGTTTCTTGTGAGATTTCGAGGCTCATGGGCGGCTCCTAATTTCATCCTATCAGCGTTCCACTGTACGCGACAATCTCACGCGGCGCAAATCGATTGGGCCGGTTCCGGCGTTTCGTTTTATCCGGCGGCGGTTCGCAGTCGCACCGGAGATGATTGAAGCATTCGTGTCAGCGCCGCTTTGTCGCCGGCATCAATTGCGCGGTCCGCAGCTTCATTGGCTGCCGAGCCTTCAATCCACCGCATTACGACGGCCTTGGTAAGTAATCCATTTGCGGCCAACTTTGCGCGCCGGAAGCTCGCCCGATTTGAACAAATCATAGACCGTATCGATGGAGACCGTCAGCAACCCCGCCGCCTTGTGAACGTCAAGAATTTCAGCATTGTGGACGGCAGTCCTGGCGGAATGAACTCGGTTTCGTCTGCGTTTCTCAGACATTGTCCGGCGTCTTTCGATTTAATTCGGGGCGAGCCAGTTTCTCTAGCAATCCATTCCCCCGGTGTCAACGAACGAATCGGGCTTGAAAACGGACCATTCGCGAATTACTGCGATGTTAATCACTCGATGCGGAAGGCGGCTCTTTCCGAGGGCTTGCTGACCGATATCGAGCACTGGCGCATGATGGCGGCCGACACCCGCGATCATGCTTGGGTGTTCCCTTCGGAGCGGATGACGCCGTTACGTCCGGACAACTGCTGGAAACGACATTTCCGGCCGCATCTGGAGAAGGAGGGCCTTGGCTGGGTGAATTTCTTGGTCATGCGCCGGACGCATGCCACGCTCATGAAGGTGCTTGGCGTCGATGGAAAACTCGTCGCGGACCCGCTCGGGCATACCCTCGACGTGAATCAAAACGTTTATACGCAGTCGCCGGTTGAAATCCGGCAGGCGGCGATAAACCAGCTGGAGAAAAGCCTCAAAGTGATGTGAACGGAGCACAGGGCGGGACAGGTGAGGAAAGGTCGTTCTAACTGGTTGAAAACATGGAGCGGGAGACGGGGATCGAACCCGCGACCAACAGCTTGGAAGGCTGTGACTCTACCACTGAGTTACTCCCGCTGGATTTCTTCCAAGAACGAGTATACCGCAACGCCGTTTCCCGACTGACGGACCGGAGAGGGCAGACCGGAGCGGACCCCTTCCGCCGCCGGGCGCCGCGTCCCGACCCCGCCGGCACCGGCCCCCGTGGGTGGGCACGCGAATGCGCGGGGAGCTACCCGGCCGATAGCCGTTACAATGGAATCACGTGTCCTACACTTGCTACCTGGATGCATTCTCGGGAATTAGCGGCGACATGCTGGTTGGATCTCTCGCCGACGCTGGCGCCGCCCAGCAGGCCATTGTCGAGGCCATTGACTCGCTCGAAACCGGCGCGGTGGTCTCGTTTGAGAAGGTCAAGCGCAACGGGATCGGCGCCACCAAGTACCACGTGCGCGTCCAGGAAACCCACGCCCACCGCCATCTGCCGCACATTGTGCGGATGATCGAGAAAGCGGCCATCGCGGAATCCGCCAGGCACAACGCCATCGCCGTCTTCCGGCGGCTCGGGCAGGCGGAGGCCGAGGTACACCAGGTGCCCATCGAGAAGGTGCATTTCCACGAGGTGGGCGCGGCGGATTCGATCGCCGATATCGTGGGCGCGTGCGTGGCCTTCGACCAGCTCGACATCGCCAATATCGTCTGCTCGCCGCTGAATGTGGGCAGCGGCACGGTCAAGACCGAGCATGGCCTGCTGCCGGTCCCCGCGCCCGCCACGGCGCTGCTGCTGAAGAACGCGCCGGTCTACTCGCGCGGCCCCGCGCTAGAGCTGACCACCCCGACCGGGGCGGCGCTAGCCGCCACGCTGGCGCAGTCCTTCGGCGTGCTGCCGCCCATGAAGGTGGCGCGCGTGGGATACGGCGCGGGCGGCTACGATTTTACCGACCAGGCCAACGTGCTCCGCGTTCTGGTGGGCGAACCGACCGGCGCCGATGAGGCCCTGGCGGTGGCCGTGATCGAGGCCAATATCGACGACCTCAACCCTCAGGTGCTGGCCTACACCAGCGAGCGCCTGATGGAATTCGGCGCCCTCGACGTGACGCTCGAACCGGTGGTGATGAAGAAAGGCCGCCCCGGAAATCTGCTGCGCGTGATTGCCAAGCCCGAGGACCGCGAGGCGCTCGCGCAACTTGTCTTTGCCGAGACGTCCACGCTCGGCTTGCGCATTTACTCCGCCGAACGCCGGGTGCAATCACGCTCCTGGACCGAGGTGGAAACCCAGTATGGCCGCGTGCGGGTGAAAGTATCCAGCGAGGGCTATTACGCGCCGGAGTACGAAGACTGCCGCACCCTGGCCCGCGAATCCGGCGTGGCGCTCAAAACCATCATCGCCGAGGCCAATTACGCCTACCTGAATCGAACCAGATGAGCAAATACTACCTCACCACCCCCATTTACTATGTCAACGCGGCGCCTCACATTGGCCACGCTTACACCACGATTGTCGCCGACTTAATCAAGCGCTATAAGCGCATGCAGGGCTACCAGGCCGTACTTACCACGGGTTCGGACGAGCACGGCGTCAATGTGGAGCGCGCCGCCGAGCGTGCCGGCAAGACCCCCAAGGAATTCTGCGACGTGATTGCCCGCGAATTCCAGCGCCAGTGGGAGGTGCTCGGCCTGGAGGTGGACTATTTCCAGCGCACCACCAGCCCGCAGCAAGCGCGCGTAGTGCAGGACCTGTTCGAGCGCTGCCGCCGGAACGGCTACATCTACAAAGGCTCGTACACCGGCCAGTACTGCATCTTCGATAACTTATACGTCAACGAAGCCAAGCCTGGCGATCCCTGTCCCGATTGCGGCCGCCCCACCGAGACGATCACCGAGGAGAACTTCTTCTTCAAGCTCTCGGCCTTTCAGGAAAAGCTGCTGGAACTGTATCGCGACCACCCCGAGTTCATCCAGCCCGAAACGCGCCGCAACGAGGTGCTCTCCTTCGTAAGCAGCGGCCTCACCGATCTTTCCATCACCCGAACGAATATCAAGTGGGGCATTCCGGTGGTGGGCGAAGCGCCGCACGTCTTCTACGTGTGGTTCGACGCACTTACCGCTTATATGAGCGCCGTGGATGGTAAGACCGCGGAGGATGGCACGCCCCTCTGGCCCGCCGACTTACACCTGATCGGCAAGGAAATCGTGCGCTTTCACGCGGTTTTCTGGCCGGCCTTCCTGATGGCCGCCGGCCTTCCCCTGCCAGCCCGCATTTTTGCCCACGGCTGGCTGCTGTTTGAGAACGATAAGATGAGTAAGTCGCGCGGGAACATCGTGCGTGCGACGCCCATCCGCGATGTTATGGGCACCGATGCGCTGCGGTACTTTCTGCTGCGGGAAGTAGTCTTCGGGCAGGACGGCAGCTTCAGTTATGACGCGCTGATCGGCCGTTACAATTCCGATCTCGCGAACGGCCTGGGTAACCTGGCCAGCCGGACGCTGACGATGATCCACCAGTACCGGGAGGGCACGATTCCGGAAGGATCGGAGCCGGAGGTCGCGGCCCTGGCAGGGCAAGCCATCGCGGCGGTTCAGGGGACTTTCGATCGCTTCGAGTTCTCCAAAGGTCTGGAGGCAGTCTGGGAGGTGATCTCCGCGGTCGATAAGTTCATCGTCCGGATGGCTCCGTGGAAGCTGGCTCGCCAGCCAGATGAATCTTCGCGGAAGCAATTGGACGATACTCTCTACACCGCGGCCGAAGCCCTGCGCATCATCACCGCGCTGGTTGCGCCTGTCCTGCCCGACTCCGCTAAAAAAATCTGGGCGCAGCTTGGCATGCAGGAACCGATGGAATCCCTGCGCTTCGAAACGCTCGCCTGGGGCGGCCTTCCGCCCGGCCAGAAGATCGGCGAAGTTTCGGCCGTCTTCCCGCGCATCGAACTGAAAGACGCTGTCGCCAAAATGCGCGCGCTCGAAGAACAAGTCACGGCTGAACAGCAAGCCATGCTCGGCAAGAAGCCGGAAGCCGCCTCTGCCGCGCCCTCCGGCCCCGCGAAAATCCCCATCGACGATTTCCTCAAGGTCGATCTCCGCGTCGGCCTGGTACTCACCGCGGAGCGCGTCAAAGGCTCCGATAAGCTCATGCACATGACCGTCGATATCGGCGAAGCCGAGCCGCGCACCATCGTGGCCGGCATCGCCGAAGCCTATGCCCCCGCCGACCTGCTCCACCGCAAGGTGGTAATTGTGGCCAATCTGCAACCGCGCAAGTTGAAGGGCATCCAATCGAATGGCATGATCGTCGCTGCGTCGGTGGAAGACGGCAAACCGGTTCTGGCTGGATTCCACGAGGACATTCCGCCGGGAGCGCGCCTGAAGTGAAGCTGGTCGATTCGCACTGTCACCTGGACGATCCCAAGTTCGACCTGGACCGCGAGGAAACCATCGCCCGCGCGCGCGCCGCAGGCGTCGAAACCCTGATGGCGATCGGCACCGGGCAGGGCCCGCCCGACCTGGAAGCGGGCATCCGCCTGGCCGACCAGTATCCTTTTATATATGCCACCGTGGGCGTGCACCCGCACGACGCTTCGAAAGCCACGGCCGAAACGTTCGAGCGGCTCCGCCGGTTGGCGAACCATCCCAAGGTGCTTGCCATTGGCGAGATCGGCCTCGACTACCATTACGATTTCTCACCGCGTGAGGTGCAGCGGGCAGCCTTTTCCCGCCAACTGGAGATTGCCGCGGAGGCCGCCAAGCCGATCGTCATCCACACGCGCGAGGCTTGGGCGGACACCCTGGCGATGCTGGGCGAGCGGTGGCGTGGCGGCGGCATCATGCACTGCTTTACGGGCGGCCCGCGCGAGGCGGAGGAGGCGCTGGGCCTCGGCTTTCACCTGAGTTTCGGCGGCGTGCTGACATTTCCGAAGGCCGAAAACGTGCGCGAGGCCGCCCGGATTACGCCGCCGGACCGGTTGCTCGTGGAGACCGACTGCCCCTATCTGGCGCCCGCGCCGCATCGCGGAAAACGCAATGAGCCGGCCTTTATGACCGAAACCGTGCGGCGGCTGGCGGAGGTCCGGGGGCAGCTGGTGGAAGACGTTTCCGCCCTGACCAGCGCGAATTTCCACAGTCTGTGTTTGCCGTGCGGGGCGCGGAACGGGTAAACTGGTTAACTTACATGAATTTAGGCAAGCTGGGGCACGCCCTCACCGCGCGCGAGTTGTTCGACCTGATCCAGCCCGAGCTGGAACTGGTGGAACGCAAGATCACCGCCGAGTCGGTGGCGTCGGTGGACGCTGTGACCGCCATCGGGCAGTATCTGCAATCGAGCGGGGGCAAGCGCCTGCGGCCCGCCCTGTTGCTGCTTGCGGCGAAACTGGCCGGCGGCGCAGGGGAAACCGCCATCCAGCTTGGCGCCGTGGTGGAGTTGATCCACGCCGCGACGCTGGTGCATGACGACGTCATCGATACCGCGCAAACCCGACGCGGCCGGCCATCCACCAACGTGAAGTGGGGCAACCATACCTGCGTGCTGGCGGGCGACTGGCTGTACATGCAGGCCTTTCAAATCGCCTTGCGCGAGCGCAATTTCCAGATCCTGGACCTGCTGATCGGTCTGACCCAGATGATGGTCGAAGGCGAGTTGCTGCAGCTTGAGCGCATCGGCGTGATTGGCATCAGTGAGGCAGATTGCATGGAACTGGTGGACCGCAAGACGGCCTGCCTGTTTTCCGTCTGCGCGCGATTGGGAGCGATTTGCGCGGGCGCCGGGACGAGTGTGGAGGAGAAGCTTGGCGAGTACGCCTGGAACCTGGGGATGGCGTTCCAGCTTGTGGACGACGTATTGGATTTCACCGCCCGGGAGAAGACCCTGGGCAAGCCGGTGGGCGGCGACCTTCGCGAGGGTAAGGTCACGCTTCCGCTGGTGTACGCCCTGGAGCGCGCCGCCCCGGCCGAGCGGCTGCTGGTGGAAACCATTCTCCGGGAGCGGAATTACGATCGCGTGCCCTTTGCCCGAATCCTGGCGCTGCTCGAAAAATACCGCGGTATTGAGCGGGTGAAAGAGAAGGCCCAGGCGTTCACGGACAAAGCCCGGCAGATCATGGCCGGATTCGCCGAATCGCCCTATCAGCGGGCGCTGGCGGCAGTGACCGAACTGATCACTGAACGCGATCATTAAGGGCAGCATCCACGGCGGGGGACCACACGCAGCGGAGAGAGCAACGCTTGACGCGGAGGCACGGACAAAACGCGGAGAAAGATCCCGGTTCCGTCTCGCGGATTGCGGGGAGCGAGCGAGACGAAATGTAGGAATGGCGCTTTTCCGCGCTCCTCAGGTTCCGCGCGCGGCTATACTAGACAGAAAATCGGAACAGTGTGGATTTCAATAGCTTCGACGAGGCATATCTGGATGGCTTGTCCGCCGGCGATCCGGCGGTGGAGCGGCACTTCGCGCAGTATTTCGGCGAGCTGCTGCTGATCGTGTTGCGTGCGCGGCAACTTCGCAGCGACGCCATCAACGATATCCGCCAGGAAACCCTGTTACGGGTCCTGAAGGCCGTTCGGGCGCACGAGATTCGCGATGCGCGCTGCCTTCGCAGTTACGTCCACGCGGTCTGCAAGAACGTGATTCGCGAATTCGGCCGCTCGGATTGGCGCACCAACGTGCGCGCCGAAGATTGTCCCGAGCCGGCCGACGACCGCGCGGACTCCGAACGGGAACTGGTCACCCAGGAAATGCAGGCTCTGGTGCGGGATGTGATCGCCGAAATGCCCATGAAGGACCGCGAACTGCTTCAGGCGGTTCTGGAAGAGAAGAGCAGCGCCGAAATTTGCCGCCAATTCGGCGTGGATGCGAATTACCTGCGGGTGAAGATGCATCGGGCGCGCGAGAAGTTCCGGCAGGCGATCGAGCGCCGGATGCGGAACCACACCGGCCGCGACTGAAGCGTTCCCATAGATAGAACAACTCGCAGCGCCTGAGCCGCCAGAATTTCGGGCGATGCAAACCGGCCCCGTCAGCCGGTCTGCATCGCTGTGCCGGTGTTGAGCAACCTCCGCCGCTTACCACCGGCAAATGGGGCTAAGCTGTGTTCGCGCAGGATGACGCACCCACGCGAATCCCATGGCATCCGCCCGTGTCCTTATAGTGCGCGTATGAGGGCAAACGTTACAAGAATAATCCTACAGGAATACAAACTCTTCTCGGACGCCGGCAGCGCCGGAGACCGAAGGGGTGCCACCGACGCCTCGGGCCGTCTGGGGCATCGAACGGCCGCCCGCGGCTCCCCGCCGGGTCCGGCCAGCGCCGGGGACGAGAGGCCGGTGGAAAAGGCCGGAGTTGCGAGAATCCTCACCCCATTCCGCGTCAGAGGGCGGTCGGCGCGTGCGAGACGGCGGCGATCGACCCTCCGAAGCGGAGGGAGGCGTTCAGGATGGCGGACAGGGGAATCAGGCCCCCGAGTTTAAAGCCTCCCACCGCGTGCATTCCCGCAGACGCCAGACAACCGCACTCGGAGCAAACCGGAGTGCCTCCGAACTGGCAGGGAGTCACGGGGGTCTTCAGGTCAGCCGTCAGGCAGGTGGTCAGGCGGGCGAAGGTGCAAACATCGGGCGAAGAGGGCGGATTGCGATAGCCTTTGAGCACCGCCCACGGGAGGTGGACTTTGGGGAATTCGGCGGCCGCGGCCGTTACCTCTTCCAGAAAAACCTCCCGGTCGCGCGGTTGGAGCCGCTCGGGCGAGCAATCGCCCTCCTGGGGGGTGTAGATGCTGAACCAGATCTTGCGAACTTCGGTCTGGCTGGACCAGAAGCGGCAGAAGTCGGCCAGGTATCCCTGCCGCTGCAGCATCGGCCGGGTGACCGTGCAGTGAACGATGATGCGGTGGCCCACGATGTGTTTCAGAATGCGATCGTAGGTGGCGGGAGTACGGCGCCGGTCGTGCTCGGGGGCCAGGCCATCGATGGAGACCGCCACGTGGAGCGACTGGATGGCGTTCCATTCCACGGGAATGGGGCGCACGGCGCTGGTGACCAGTTGGACCTCCACGCCCATACGGTCGAGCAGCGGCAGCAACTCGCCCAACTCGCGATAGCGGACCAGCGGCTCACCGCCGACGATGGAGACGTGCAGCGGCCGCATGCGGCGCACCACGCTGACCACGGCGTTCACCAGGTCCTGACCGCGGAAGTCCGAAAGCTGGCGCAGGGTGGTGGTGGGGCCGAGATGTTCCGGCTCATACGCGTAACATCCCGGGCAGCGGAGGGGGCATTCCTTGGTGATTTCAATGGAAAGAAAGGGCGTGCGTCCGCCCAGGACGCGTCCCCACACACGCAGAACATCTAATTTCTTCATGCATTCTCCTCCGCCGAACTGGTCTTGCGAGAATCGACGATTGAGGGAAGGCCGGAGTTTCGCGCAGCCGGAGCGGGATGTGCCGCTCGGTACAAAAACCGATGCCGGTGGGGCCCCGTTCACCGCCGGCGCTGGCCCCCCGGCGCGCCCGAGCGCTGCTGCGAGTCGGGCCGGTGTGACTGCAGGAGGTTTTCCCTTTGCTATTCTCCGGTTTTTCTCTTGGTTTCCTCCGCGTTTCCTCCCCGCCCTCCGCGTCTCCCCGGAAACTCCACCGCCGCTGCGACCTTTCCTCACCTTGGATCTTCTCCGCGTTTCCTCCGCCTCTCCGCGTCTCCGCGTCGAATGGGCCCGGCCGCTGGCCTGTCGGGAGTTTCCTCGCCCCAAGAACGTCGACGTCAGTCGATGCCTGCGCTCCGCGCCTGGCGTGGCCCTTGACAACCATCGGCGGCCATGTTAATTTCCTAGCATGCTGCTAAAAACCCAGCAGGAGCCGGTACAGTGAACGCGATGGCCGGGTTGAGCCGCCGCGAGCGGCAGATCATGGAAATTCTCTACCAGCGGGGTAAGGCCTCCGCTTCGGAGGTCCGCGAGGCCATGCCGGACGCGCCCAGCTACTCGGCCGTCCGCGCCATGCTCCGCATCCTCGAAGACAAGGGCCACCTGAAGCACCAGGAGGAAGGGCTGAAGTATGTCTATGCCCCCATTGTGCCGCGCGACAAAGCCAAGCGCTCGGCGGTGAAACACCTGCTCGACACCTTCTTTAACGGCTCCCCGGAACAGATTATGGCGGCGCTGCTGGATGTTTCCTCCACCCGCCTCACGCGCGAAGAACTGGACCGCATGTCCGCGATGATCGACAAGGCCAAACAAGAGGGCAAATGATATGTTTGCGATTCTGTTCAGCATCTCTCTGAAAAGCGCAGCCGTTCTGGCGGTTGCATGGCTGATGGCGTTCCTGCTGCGCGGCCGCTCGGCAGCCGCCAGGCACCTGGTGTGGACGGCGGCGGCGGCGGCGATTGTGGCGCTGCCGGTGCTCTCGCTGGCGCTGCCCTCCTGGCGCGTCGCGGCGCCGCAATCCCTGGGATCCGCCAACGTGGGTCTGGTCTTCCGCGTGTTCGCCACGGCCAGCGCCGAAACCGCGCCCCGCGCAGCGGACGCGGCGGCGGTTTCGTCCGGATTGGCCGGTTCGTCCGGGCACACGCCCTGGCAGGCGGATTGGCGCTTGTGGGTGACGGCGCTGTGGGCCTTGGGTGCCGCGGTGGTGCTGTTTCAGATGCTGGCCGCCTACATCCGGCTCAGCCGTGTTCGCGCACGGGCGCACACCTGGCCGGACACCGGAGAGTTGGCGCCTCTCGCCGGATCGTTGGGCGTCGAGGGGAAAGTGGCCCTGCTCGAAGGCGCGTCCGGCAGTATGCCGATGACCTTTGGAGTGCTGCGGCCGGCCATCTTCGTGCCCACCGATGCCCTCCAGTGGAGCGAGGAGCGCCGCCGCGTGGTGCTGCTGCATGAGCTGGCCCACGTGCGCCGCGGCGATGTGGCCGCGCATTGGATGGCTCGCGCCGCCCTCAGCTTGAACTGGTGGAATCCGCTGGCCTGGATGGCCTGGCGCGAGTTCCTCAAGGAATGCGAGCGCGCCGCCGACGACCTGGTGCTGGCCGCCGGCGCACGCCCCTCCGATTACGCCGGCCATCTGCTGGAAGTGGCGCGGTCGATGCAATCGCCGCCGAACACTGCCTGGGCCGGCCTGGCCATGGCGCGCCGCGCCCAGTTGGAAGGCCGCCTGCTGGCGATTCTGGATTCGCGCGTCCGCCGCCACGCCATTGGCCGCGGTGCATCTCTCGTGGCTGCGCTGACCGCGATCCTGCTGGTAGCCCCGTTCGCCGCGGTGCGGGCACAGGACCAGGCCGCGCCGGCGGTTCCACCCGAGCTGGATGCCACCGTCAGCGCCGCCAACTCACAGAAGAATCACGAGATCCTGGAACACGCCGCCTCGGCCTACGAACGCCTGCAGAAATATGATGTGGCGCAGACCCTCCTCGAGGACGCACTGGCCATCCGCGGCGAGGTTTCCGGCACCCAGAGTGCGGCCTATGCTACCGGCCTGGTGAAGCTGGGCGATTTGGAATTGAAGCGCAACCACAGCGACGATGCCAGGGAGTTTTACACCAAGGCGGTGGGGCTCGGTGACCGTCCGGAAGTGGCGGGAGCGCTGGTGTACCTGGGAATCTCCGCGATGCGCCGCGATCCTGAGGCCGCCCGCGATTATTTCCAGCGCGCTGCTAACACGGATCCCACCGGCCCGGAAGCCGGCTCGGCCTACACCTGGCTGGCCGAGATGCGCCGCACGGAACCGGATAGCGCGGTGGAGGCGGAATCGCTCTATCAGAAGGCCCTGTCGGTGGAAGGTCCCCAATCCGCCGCGGCCGCCAATACCATGCACCTGTACGCGCGTTTTCTGCGGCAACAGGATCGGACCGATGAAGCCACGGCGATGGAGAAGCAGGCCAGAGACATTTCGCAGGCCACCGCCACTGAGTTTGCTCGCGGGCTCCAGTCGTCAGCCCAGACGACCGTGCGCTTCCGTTCGGAAACAGTGCTCGGTCCGAACGGCTACGAGGATCCGGCGGCGGGCGGAAGGGGCGCCGGGCGCGTGGCGGGTACTGGCGATGGTTCCGGATCGGGCGGTGGCATCGGCGGCGGTGCTTTCCGCGTCGGCGGCGGAGTTTCGGCCCCGGTGTTGCTCTGGAAAGTCGAGCCGGAATACACCGAGGAAGCCCGTGCCGCCAAATACCAGGGCACCGTGCTGCTGTACATCGAGGTCGGCCCGGATGGGCACGCGCACAACATGAGAGTCATCCGCAGCTTAGGCTTGGGCCTGGATCAGAAGGCCATCCAAGCCGTCAGCCAGTGGAAGTTCAAACCGGGCGCCAAGGAAGGCCAACCGGTGACCGTGCAGGCCACCATCGAAGTGAATTTCCGCCTGCAGTAGGTTCGGATTCGGCCGGCCTGGTCATCCGCCCTTTTCGAGCGAGTCCAGCAGATCGCGGAACCGGCGGCGGGACACTTCCAGCCGCCGCCCGCCCTTCAGCACCACCTCGCCCGAGCCGCCGGGAAGCGGATGCACCTCGGCCACCGCATTCAGGCTGATGAGCGCGGCACGGGAAATCCGAAAGAAGCGCGAAGGCGGCAAGCGGCGTTCCAATTCGTTGAGAGTCGGGTCCATGGTGTACGATGCGCCCTCCGTCACCAGGCAGGTAAGGCCACCATCGGACGCGAAGAACAGCACCCGCGATTCGGGAACCACCAGGTAGGATGTGCCGTTTCGGACCAGAAAGCGCGCCGCGCGGCTGACCTGTACGCGGGCTGCCTGGTCCAGAGAACTTTCCGCGCGGTCGGGTGCGGCGGTACGAACCCGGTCCAATGCCTGGGCCAGGCGAGCGCGGCTGATGGGCTTTAAGAGGTAATCCACCGCCGCCAGCTCGAACGCGTCCACGGCGTGTTCCTCATAGGCCGTGCAGAACACGATCAGCGGCCGCGGCGCCGCCAGCGAAGCGGCGAGGTCCAGACCGGTGCATCCGGGCATCTGGATGTCCAGCAGCAGCAGGTCCGGCTTCAGCCGGCCGGCCATCTCCATGGCTTGAATCCCGGTCTCGGCCTCGGAGACGATTTCGACGTCGCTGTGGGTGGCTAGCAGCAGCCGGAGGCGGGCGCGCGCCGGCGCTTCGTCATCGGCGATCAGTGTGGTGAGCACGGTCTCTCCTTTCCGGATCTCCGTGCCTCAGCGCCAAGCGCCCTTCTCGCGGGCGATTGGGGGCTCTGCCGGCGGCACGGTGGGCCGCTTGGCCTCTCCGGTTACGGCAGGCTCACGCGGAATTTGCATCAGAACCCGCGTCAGATTCGATCCGCACTCCCAGCCCAAGCGGGCGGAGTCCCCATAGTAACCTTTGAGCCGCTCGGCGACATTGCGCAGGCCGTGCCCGGCGGATTCCTCCAGCGAAAAGGCCGGCGGAAAGCCCGGGCCGTTGTCGCAGACCTCGATCCACGCCATGGCGTCATTGACCCCAATCCGCAACTGCACCAATCCCTGTCCTTCCACCGTGGAAGCGCCGTGGCGGATGGCGTTTTCGATGAGCGGCTGTATGCACATGGCGGGCACTGAAACCCGCTGCGCCGCGGGGTCCACCGATAATTCAACCCGGAGGCGTTCGCCAAAGCGGGCCTGCTCCATCCGCAGGTAGGCGGCGGCAAACTCCGCTTCCTCGTCCAGGCGTGCCCATTCTCTCTCGGATTTTCGCAGCGTGTAGCGGAAAATCTGGGCCAGTTGCTCAATGGCGAACTCCGCCATTGCGGGCTGCGCAGGAAGATAGGCGGCCACAGTGTTGAGCGCGCTAAAAAGGAAATGCGGGTTGATCTGGGCGCGCAGGGCCTTGAGTTCGGCGCGCGTGGCGAGCAGCCGGAGATGCTGTTCGCGCTGGTGGTGCCGCCCTTGTTGTTCCCGGAACCGCACGTTTTCCAGCACCATGCCCAGCGAACGCGCCAGCGAATCCAGCAGGCGCCGGTCGTCGGTCATATAGGGAATCCCAGCCGCGCGCGGGTTCAAGATCACCTGTCCCAGGCCGGGCATCGTGGCGGCCATGCTTGCCTCCGCCGCCGGACCGGCGGGCCACTCGAAGCGGACCTCAGCGCGGCAGCCGAACACCACCGAAAGGCTACCTTCGGCCCGGCGGCGAAGGTCCTCTTCGGTACCGGCCAGTTGAAGTTCGCCAAGCACGCGCCGTTCCGCCTCCAGCGGCGAATAGCGGCGCCGCAGGAAGAGCCGGTCGACCAGGCGGGCCAAAGCCGACTCGATCCACGGCGCCACCAGCCACAGGGGCATCAGCAGAAGAAGGAGGGTCAGCCGGTCGGACACATGGGCGGCCGAGAGGAGCAGCGCCAGGGCGGCGAAGGCAAAACCGAAGAAGACCCCGCGCTTGATCAACAAGTCGAAGAAGATCACCCGTTGGCGGCAGTACAGCGTCACGCAAAAGAAGGCCAGCAGCAGGTAGTCGGGCGCCAGCGCCGTGACGGGCGAGGGCCAAACCAGGCCAGCCACCGACACCACCGCCATCAGGCCCAAGAGCAGGCGGTAGCCGAGACGCAGCCGTCCATCGCCGGGAGCGATAAACAGCAGACTCAGCAATGCCGAGGCGGCGAGCAGGATGGCCGGCAGCTGGTCGCGGAACGGCACGGCCAGGGGCGAGACATCGTCGAGAATCAGGGCCACCGCCACGGCGGCGCTAACGGCGTAGAAGGCGGCGGTGAGGCGGCGCCGGCGGCCTTGCGAAACCAGGTGGAACAGGAGCGCTGGAATCAGGCCGGTGACCCCATCCAGAGCGGCAGAGAGGGGCGTCTCCCAACGTGGTTCCATGCGAACCAGGACGTTGATGAGAAAAGCCGCCGCGCACGTCAGGGTGAAGGCCGTAAACACCGGGTCGCGGCGCGAGGCGCCTTCCCGCCAGTAGTGCAGCGTCAACACGCAGAAGGTCAGTGCGCCGAGGGTGACGATCACCACCGTGAGTACGTACAGGGCATCGTAGCCTGCGATGGTCATGGTTGGTTCCGTACCGGTTTGCCAGTCACGGCCGCCAGCGCCGCCAGAATCGCGCGGTAGTTGTTCTTGTCGGCTTCGAGCAACACGGCGCCGGTTTTGCCGTCGCCGCCGCGGAATTCGATGCTGATGAAGTGGCTCCTGCTGTGATGCAGGATTCCGAACAGCACCAATGGATTCACGAATACTACGCTGAGCGCCACCATGTCGGCGACGCGGCGGTAGGCCTGCTCGCCGTAGGTAAGGGCGGTGACCTGGGCGGGCGCCAGTTTGAGCGAGGTGCGATGCGCGAACACCAGCAGGATTTGGCTGGAGGTAACGGTCAGGGTCGTATTCCAGTCGTACGGGTTTACCTTGGCAGGCACCGTGCCGCCGCTGTAGCGAATCTTGTTCCAGGAGTTCCCACTCCCAGCCAGGAGACGCGCGGCCAGCACGGCGAGCACGAGGATACGCCTGGTGGGGGTGCGCACGGCGAGTCCAGTATAGGAAGCGGACTGCCCTGAAACAACTGCTATCCGACGACTGGCTGCCGGGCCGGATGAGCGGCCGTGGAGGGCCGTTGGCAGGTTTTCGCCACCCATGGGTGGAATTCCGCCAGTCATCGGAATTCGGTGGCGCCCCGGCGCGGGCCGCTTTATGATCCGACCGATGCGCCTACTTCTCACATTGCTCCTGTTGACGGGCTCGGCGGCGGCCCAGAATAGCGACCTCGCTTTGCTGGCGGGGATTTCGGGGCCGAAAGGCTCGGTGACGAATGCCGGCGGGACTTCGACGGACACTGGATCGGTGACGCCGAGTTTCCAGGTGAATTACGCCTGGCAGGTTCTGCAGCGGGCCGCGGATTTGTATGTGGAACTGCCGCTGGTGGTGCCGGTGCGGGTCACCGGGATCGTGGTGACGGGACCTGGTGTGTCATCGAGCGCGGGCAATACCAGCCCGGACCTTTTCTTTACGCCCGGCGCGCGGGTGAAATTCTCACCGGAGTCGCGGATTTCGTTTTATGCCGCGGCTGGGGCGGGAATCGCGTCGTTCGCGGCTACCCCGGCCCTGGTTGCGCCTCTCACGGTAGTCGCAGGAAGCCGCCAGACTTCGTTTGCCTTCGGTATTGGCGGCGGGGTCGATTTCCGGCTCACCCGGCTGCTGAGCCTGCGGGTGGACGCCCGAGACTTCATCACCGGCGCCGGCCTGGGAGGGGTTACCGGACGAAACCACGCCATTCTGCAGGGCGGAATCGCGTTCCACTTCTGAGGCTCGGTGGTTCAAATCAGCCGCCGCGCTCCGCCCGGCTTTCGGACGTGACCATCTCCGATTGGAGCGCAGGTCGCGTTTAGAGTGACCACCACCGCGTTTCCGCAGGGTGCTGCGCCTGGCAGCCTGTGGTTAAAGTCGGAAGTTGACAATATGCGGCGTGTAAGGTCCTGATTTCATTCAGCCGGGAAACCGCTTCTGCAAAATCGAGGGGGTTCTGCCACAGGCTGCTATGGCCGAAGGCGGCTTGCGGGGCGCAACCGCCGGACTCTGTTTGAGAGGCGGTCCCGGATCTTACCGCGGGTAGACCCGGAAGTCGTCGAAATACGTGACCGAGTCGGCCATAGTGCAAAGGCCTACCTTACCGGCTCCGGTAAAGGTATTGTCCTCGCCTTGCAGGATGCGGCGGTGGTCCACATAGACCTGAAAGCGGTTGCCGCGCGCGGAAACTTTCAGGATGCTCCAGGCATTCAAGGGAATATCGTGTCTCACGCCGGCGACCAGCGAAATGCGGCGGCCATTTTCCACCTTATCCACCGCTACGGTGTTCTGGGTCACGTTGGCGCGGACCAGGTAGTAGTTGTTCTCGTCGCGGTAGCGCCACACAAGACCACCGCCGGGGTCCTGCCGGCCGGCAACGGGCTTGATGCGGACGCTCACATCGCCGTCGCGCAGACTTAGGCTGTCGAAAATGGCCAGGGGTGCGCGGTTGGCGGCGGAATCGTTGGACAACTGGGCCAATACATAAGGTTGCGTGGGAGCGGTGCGATCCCGGCGAATCTCCCAGCGCGCGGCAGGTCCGCGGTTGGTCCCGATGCTCCAGCCGGCGGGCGCCTTGCCAAGCTGGCTGTTGTCGAAGTTGATCACCTTGCCGCCGGAGGCCAGCAGCCCCAAGGAGATCATCCAACCTATGGTCTTCATGCTATTGAATTACGAGGGCCCAGGGCCTTCACCCACCGAATTTGATTTTAACCCAATTGCCGGCTTCCGGGGGAAGGTTAGGGGTGGGTAGTCCCGTACCCTGGTGTGGGGATGCACTAACCGGCGTACTATCGGTAGCTACGTGAAAAAGCCTTCCGAACCAAGCCTTCAAGCCGATTGACAGCCGTGCGATAATCGCACCCATGGGCGCAGCATCTCAGTCGATCCTTCGCACTTCGGCGACCTTCCTGGTTTTGGGCCTGGGATCGGCCGTACTGGCGCAGCCGCCCGGCGGCCGCGGCGGCTTTGGCGGCGCGATGCCGGAGGGCCTCCGGCAGGCCCAGCAATTGCTGCGGCAGGGAAAGACGGAAGAGGCTTTGGCGGCCGTGCGCGCGCAACTGGCTGCCACGCCGGATTCTCCGCAGGTGGACAACGCCGCTGGAACGCTG
Source organism: Bryobacterales bacterium (assembly GCA_963803725.1). Classification (GTDB taxonomy): domain Bacteria; phylum Acidobacteriota; class Terriglobia; order Bryobacterales; family Bryobacteraceae; genus JOPF133. Next base: position 57,453 of record CAWDOH010000010.1, read on the forward strand.
CTGGACCTGATGGGTCACGGCACGGAAGCCCGCCAGGCTTTCCAAAAGCTGATCGACACGGCTACCACGCCGGCGGCCAAGGCCAACGCCGAGCGCGCTATGGCAATGTCTTACGCCTTCGAAGGGGACTGCCGGAACACCGTCAAATACGAGCAGCGGGTATTCGATTACTGGGTGACGAAGGCTTCCGGCGAGGGTGCCGATCCGCATAATGCCTTTTATCAGCAGGGCGAAATGGCCGATGAGGCAGCCCGCGTGTGCATCGATTCGGGCGACCTGAACACGGCCTATAAGTATTACAAGCTCGGGTATGAGGCGGGCATCAAAGAACCCGATATTTCAGCCGGCCGCAAACTGCTGTGGGAGTTTCGGTGGGAGCATGCCCAGGCGCGCATTGCGGCCCGCCGCAACAACCAGCCGGAAGCCCGTAAGCACGTGGCGGCGGCCCAGGCGGCGCTCGAAAAGCTGACCACCGCGGACCCCGGGCTGGCCAACCAGCAGAAGCAGTTTCTCCCCTACCTGACCGGCTACGTAGCCTTTTATAGCGGCGACTACAAGACTGCCCTGGCGGATTTTCAGCAGGCCGGCGGCAATGATCCGTTCATCCAATGCATGCTCGGCGAAACCTATGACAAGCTGGGCGATAAGGACAAGGCCATGGAAGCCTACCGCCGCGCAGCCGCCACCACCGCGCACAACCCGCCGGCCGCCTATGCCCGGCCGTTTGCGCTGAAGAAGCTGGACTAACGCTATGCGCCCGGCCGTTCTCGCCGTTTTCGCCGCCGCCTGGGTTGCTGGCGCGCAAACCGGCGATCCCCAACCCTTCGATCCTAAAATGCCGGCGTCCGTTCCGGAAGCTTCCGGCACGGTGAAGGACGCTGCCACCCTGCGCTATATCGACACCAGGCCCGGCACCGGAGCAGTGGCCGCACCGGGAATGGAGTATACCGTCCAATACACCGGCTGGCTGCGCGACGGGACGAAGTTCGATTCCTCCATCGGCAGAGACCCCATCAAATTCGTGCAGGGCCGCCACCTGGTGATTACCGGGTGGGACATGGGATTCGAGGGAATGAAGGTGGGCGGCACGCGGCGGCTGTTCATTCCCTACCAGTTGGCATACGGGGAACAGGGGCGCGGCCCGATCCCAGCCAAGGCCGAATTGATTTTCGACGTCGAGCTGCTCGCCGTGAAGGAGGTGCCGCCGGTGGCCGCCGCCGCCGACCTGCTGCTGCCTTTCGATGAACTGCGCGATCACGTGCTGGCGCTGGCCGAGGCGGTTCCGGAGGAGAAATATGCCTGGCGGCCGGGGGCGGGAGTGCGGTCGTTCCAGGAAGTCTTTCTGCACATTGCGCTGGGCAACCGCCTGATGTTGAAGATCGCCTCAGGCACGCAAAAGGACGCCCTGCTCAAGGAAATCGAACAGAATTCGGCTGCCGAAAAAGCGCCCGCGACCAAGGCAGAAATCCTGCAGACATTGCGCGACAGCTTCGGCCAGGTGCGGCAGACGCTCGAGAATGCGCGCCCCGGCGCGCTGGCTCGCGATGTGGACTTCTTCGGCACGGCGACTACTCAGCGGGGCGTCCTGGCATCCATCGATACGCACATCGCGGAGCATCTCGGCCAGGCGATCGCGTACGCGCGGATGAATGGGATCGTACCGCCGTGGTCCAAGTAAGTTGCACCGGCTCAGCCGGCGTACCTTGCAGCAAACCTTCGTAAAACCTGCGAGCTATCGTACGTCCGGCGCAAGCGCCTGATATCGGCTTGTAGCCGAGGTCATCACGCGCGGCCAAGCGAACTGGGACCGACGTGATGTGCTGTCCGCTTACCGCTTGCTACGCGCGCGGCTCCGGACCGGACCGGAGCCGGGCCCTTAGGGTACTCCGAGGGAGCGCCATTGTTGGCTGGGACACGACACCAGGTTGCGGCCGGCCCAGATATGAGCGCCAACTCGCAGCAAGGCCACACCTGAGCGGAGTTGTGTCGGCATGTCGTCATTCCGGCACTTGCCAGAGCTTCGGCATCGCCACTCACCGCCTACAACTCGACCGGACGCCTGTAAGTAGCTGTCCCTACGGCTTTGAGTCTGCGCGGTGCCGATGGAATCCAGACTGCTCTTAGCGCAAACGACAGCGTCCGGTTCAATTGGAAGACAAAAGATGGTGGATCGATTTGTCGCGCCAGAACATACCTGGGATGTTCACTTACTCACCGGCTGGGTCTTTCGCCCGTCCGAAGTTGCTGTGTGGTTCATCCCAGCCCGCCGCCGGCCGCAACATCCTCGGGAGACGCGCGAGGATCTCCGACAAATATAACTTCGCGAGGTAACTTTCATGGCCGCAACCGCAAAATTCCGTATTGACGTAGATATTCACGATTTGCTTACGAATTCGAACCGGCAGGCGCCCGCGCCGGCAGTGCAGAGGGGTCTAACGCTGCCCGAGCCGGTCTTTCCCCAATTTCCAGAGCGTCTGAAAGATCCAGGACCCGCAACGCCGCCGGCGAAGCGAAAGTGGGGGGCAAGTGACATCCACAGGATTTCCCGAGGGTGGCTGTTTCCATACGTACGGTCGCGTGTAATGCCTGGAGAATTCCACCCGATTACCGCCTATCTCTTTGTGGAATACAAATGCAACCTGGATTGCTGGTATTGCTGGTCCTATAACAACGCCGTCAAGGGAATGACCGAGGACGTGGCGCGGCGCTCCATCGACTGGCTCCACGACCATGGCTGCCGTGTGCTGGCTCTCATGGGTGGCGAGCCACTGCTGCGGCCTGATTTCATACACAAGGTTGTTTATTACGCTGCCAAGAAGGGATTCTGGGTGTACATCGCGACCAACGGGCGTTTGCTACGGCCCAACGTTGCGGATCGGCTGGGAGACGCCGGGGTATCGGCTTTCAATTTCGCCCTGGACTCGTGGGAACTCCAGCCGAGCCTCCCCAAAGCCTTGGTTCCGTCCCAGTCTAATCTGGAACATATTTTGCGTAAGCAGTATGTGGATGGCTATATTGTGTTTTTCAATATCAATATCTGCCGGAATAACCTGGACGACGTGCGGAGATTGACCGAATACGCCCACGATCATCGGGTTGCGACCGACTATCACATCAATGAAACTCCGATGCTCGAGCAGGACGACCACTTCAAACATCTCTACGACAACCCCACCTACATCCGGCCGGAAGACTGGCGCGAAGTGGACGCCCTGGTTGATTGGCTCATCGCCAGGAACCGGGAAGGCTACCAGATGGTGAACTCGGTGCAGAGATTGCAGGAGATCAAGGCCTTTCTTCGGATGTCCTCCGGCCTCGACCTGCAGGAATACGGTTGGAATGGAGATGGCACCAATGGGGCGGAAGACCAGGCGGACGTGCTGGCATCGATGCCCGGAATCGTCCACAATGCGGACGGCGAACTGCAGTTCGCTGAATGGAATTGCCGTGCCGGGCAGAACAACGTAATTATCCGCACCGACGGAACGGTGGCGCCTTGTTTCCCCATGTACGGAGCCACGTTCGATTGGGGAAACATCGATCAGCCCAACTTAGACCAAAAACAGCTTGCGAGCATGAAGCAAACCTGCCAGCGCCATTGCTTCTCGACCCTGAATCACAATCTGGCGTATTGCTACAACGACGCCCGGGTAATTAAGTGGCTGTGGTCCAATGTAGTCAAGAACAAATTCCGAGGCGGCGTGCGCAGCTTTGAGGATTGAACCAAGCCCCGCCGATTGCGCATCGAGCCAGTAACTCCGGAACGAACTTCGCGGCGCCGGGCAAGTGCGTGGGTTTGCGGGCCTCGGCGGTCAAGGACCGGCTGAGGAAGGTGCGCGGGCGCGAAGGATGGCCGGGTTTACGGCCGGGTTTACGTTATCAGTACATGGTTGCGCATGGCTGGAAGGCGCTCGATAGCGGTAAACCAAAACCCCGCGGTGTTCAAAGCAGCCTGATGGCCGCAATTCAGCGAAAGGTGCCCGCCGGCCTGGGTGTTGCACTGAAACCTGCACAGCCACAGAATATGGCCTTGCCGACGCACGATCCGGCAACGAGCGATGAAGCGCCCAGACAAAGCAGCAGGGCAGGGAAGAGCCGGATCGGGAGACCCGTTCAATTCTGGTTCCACGGCGAAGACCGGCGATTGTTGCGCGAATTGGCTGCGTGGATCGCAGGGCAGGGCCATCGACCCTCGAAATCTCACAAGAAACCCAGGCACGGCTTGCCGGTGAGGCCCAAAAGGAAGGCGTTTCCGTTGACGTCTTACTCCAGCGCCTTACGTCTTTTTTGAAAATCGATGGAAACCACGCGTCGGGAAGGGATCGCGGAAGCGCCGGCGAACGACCACCATTTTGAACAAGAAGGGTTTCGCGCGTTGTTCCGCTGAGCGCCCACCGCACAGAACCAAAGTTGCTCACGTTTACCCGAAGCTATGCCGGGCCGCCTGCGTCCGGCAGCGTCCTCGGCCTTCGCCGCGCCAGCCACCATCCCACCGCCACCACCGCTACCGCCAGCGCGGCTTCCACGGTATAACACGCCAGGTCGGTGGGGTGCAGCCAGCCCGATACCCAGTGGTCCGTAAGGGCCATCTGGCCGCCCACGTAGCCCAGAATCCCGACGCCCAGGTAGATGGTGACGGGGAAGCGGTTCATCAGCTCCGCCAGCAGATTGCTCGAGAGCACCACGAAGGGAATGCTCACGCACAGCCCGAAGACGATCAGCGGCACGTTCCCCTTGGATGTGCCGGCGATCGCAATAATGTTGTCCGTGGACATGGTCAAATCGGCGACCATGATGTACCACACGGCCTCCCAGAATTGCTTGGGGGAAGGAGCCGCGTCGGGCGGATCGCTCACATCGATCATCACCTTCACGGCGATCCACAGCACGAACAGTCCGCCCGCCAGTTGCAGAAAAGGAATCGCCAGCAGGCGCGCCGCCACGGTGGTGAGCGCAATTCGCAGCACCACTGCCGCGGCGGCCCCGCCCATGCTGCCGAGGTGCCGCTCGCGCGGAGGCAGCGACCGGACGGCCATGGCAATCACCAGGGCGTTGTCGCCGGCCAGCGTCAGGTCAATCAGAATCAGGGAGAGAACGCTTAAGAGGAAACGCACGGCACCCGCCCGATCCAGCTCTTGACGCGCCGGAAATAGTTCTGCGCGGCGCGCACGTCTTTCAGGATCTGCGCCCGCAGCGCTTCGGGCGACGGGAATTTACGCTCGTCGCGAATCCGCCAAAGAAACTCCACGCGGATGCGCCGAGGATCGCCGCCCACGAGCGGACTCAGCAGATAGGTCTCAATCGAAAGTTCGTCGCTGGCGCCGAACGTCGGCCGGTAGCCCACGTTGGTGATGGACTCCCAGGCGCGCTCCGATTCCAGGTCGCGCGTGTGCGTCACATACACGCCGCGCGCGGGGATCACCTCCACCTCAGGCGCCAGGTTCAGCGTCGGCACGGTCTGTTTCGACCCCACGCCGCGTCCGCTCACTACCGGCCCTTCCAGCGCGTAAGCGTGTTGCAGGCAGCGCTCCGCCAGGGCGATCTGCCCCGCCAGGATCAACTGGCGAATCCCGCTGCTGCTCACCGTGCGCCCGCGCCAGCTGACCGCCGGCACAATCACGGTCTCGAATCCCATCCGCTGCCCCAGGTTTTCCAGCACCTGGATGTTGCCGCTCTGGCGGTAGCCGAAACGGAAATTCGCGCCCACCAGGACGGCCCTTGCGCCCAGCCGCTCCACCAGCAGTTGGCGCACAAATTCCTCCGGCGAAAGGTGCGCTACTTCCGCGGTGAACGGCAGGATCAGCACCTGCTCAATGCCCTCTTCGGCCATGAGCTGGGCGCGCTGCTCGGGCGAGGTCATCAGCCGCGGCGAGCGTTCCGGCGCCACCACGCGGGTGGGATGCGGGTCGAACGTCAGCACCGAGGGCTTCCATCCGTGCTCGTCCGCCAGCGCTTTCAAGCGCCGCAGAATTCGCCTATGGCCGATGTGCACGCCATCGAAATTGCCGATGGTCAAGGCGCTGGGGCCGAAATCGGGCGGCGTCTCCGCCAGGCTGCGATAAATCCGCATGGCGGCTACGCCTGCCCCCCTACGGTGAGTTCCAGGCCATCATAGGCCAGCCGGATGCCCGGCGGCAGCAGGCTTTCGGCCCTGGCGTGCCCCAGGTCGTGGCAGATGTGCGTGAAGAACGCACGGCGCGCTCCCAACGTCTGGGCGGTCTTCACCGAGCGGTCCACGGTGGAGTGCGTGGGGTGCGGTTTATACCGCAAAGCGTCCAGGAACAAAACATCCAACCCGCGCAGCCGCCCCATGGAATCCTCCGGAATGTCGCTGTGGTCCGTCAGGTACGCCGCCTCGCCGAAGCGGAAGCCGTAGATCGTCTGGCTGCCGTGCAGGATGGGCACCGCCTGAAACTCCACGCCATACACCTCGAAGGGTTCCTCGCCGATCTCCCGCGCATCCAGTTGCGGCACGTTCGATTCCTTCTTCCCGCTGTCGAAGATGTACGGAAATGCGCGGCGTATCGCGGCCATGGTGGCCGGGGCGGCGTAAATCGGAATCTGTCCCCCCTGCCGGAAGTTGAACGGCCGGACGTCATCGAGGCCCATGATGTGGTCAGCGTGGGAATGCGTGAAGAGCACCGCGTCCAGCCGCTCCATGTGCGCGCGCAGGGCCTGGGCGCGGAAGTCCGGGGTGGTGTCGATCAGGATGTTGCGGCCTTCGTAGCTGACCAGGATGGAGGGGCGCAGGCGGTTGTCGCGCGGGTCGGTAGACGTACACACGGCGCAGTGGCAACCGATCGTCGGAACCCCCACGCTGGTGCCGGAACCGAGCACCGTGATTTTCAGCGGCCGCTCCGGCATTCAGGCTTTCTGGGACGCCGCCTGGCTCAGCTCCTCCGAGATCTGCACGAACCGGAAGCGCAGCTCGGTAAGCGAATTCTCTATCAGCCGCCGCTCTTCCAGGCTCAGGTTGCCTTTGGTCTTTTCGAGCAGCATGGCCAGCAGGTCGATGCTGTGGCGCGCGGTGGGCAGGTTGGGCTGAGGCTTTTCCTCCTCATCTCCTTCTCCGATCTGCATCAGTCCCAGATGGATTTCGGTCTGCGCCCGCAGCGACAGCACCAGAAAGGTAAAGGTTGCCGGCGGCAGGGCCAGGCTGTCAGCTTCATTCATCAACCTTATTCTACTCCGCCCTCCCACCCGGTCCGCCCGCCGGTTGCCCCCTTAACCTCAGTCAACCGGTGCCTTACTGTCCAAAAACAACACAATCGGTGGCCAAAGATGGGAGTAAAGTTGGGGCTATTATGAAGTGGTCCGGATTGCTAGTACTGACGGTACTGTACGCGGCAATGGCGGCTGGGGACGACAAAAGCGCCAAGACTCCCGCCCCGGCGCCTGTACCTCCCGTGCTCCAAAATCAGCAAGTTGAAGATAGTGTGGTAGTTACCCTACCCGGCGGACCGGCAAAGCCGGCCAAAGCCGAGGAAGCTTCCGCGCCCGAACCGAAGACAACGCCGGCTCCCAAGGTGGATGCCGCCGCCCCAGCGCCTGCCCCCACGGCAGCGCCCGGGGAAGCGGTCTCCGCTCCCGCGGCGCCGGCGCTCGTCTCGGGATGGGCTACCTCACCCACCCCTGGTGGGGAACCCGGGGCCGCCGCGGCTCCGCCCAGCACGGTCCCCGCTGAGACGGCCACAGCGCCTGCGACCGGAACCGTCCCACCTGTGACGCCACCGGCAGCGGCCGAAGCGGCTCCGCCAGCTCCACCAGCGCCGGCAGAAACCGCACCATCCGCCGCCGCCCCGGCAGAGGCAACCCCGGCACCTGCGTCGGGCGCACCCGCGGCTCCTTCAGCAGTAACTGAGACCCGTCCGGCAACTCCGCCAGCGCCCGGGGAAAACACGGCGACAACCCCGACTGGCGCGCCTGTGATGCCACCGGCAGCGGTCGAGGCGGCTCCGCCAACTCCACCAGCGCCGGCAGAAACCGCACCACCCGCCGCCGCCGCGGCAGAAACCGCCACAGCGCCTGCGACGCCTCCCGCGGCAGCCGAACCGGTGCCCCCACCCGCCACAGCCCCCGCTGCACCTGCACATGGCGCAACCGCGCCGGCCGAGGCAGCTCCGCCAACTCCGACCGCGCCCGCGGAACCCACCGCGCCACCCGCGACCTCAGCAGCCACGTCGCCCGTAACGCCACCCGCGCCGGCCGAGGCAGCTCCGTCAACGCCGACCGTGCCGGCAGAACCCACCGCGCCACCCGCGACCTCAGCAGCCACCGCTCCAACCGCCCCTGAATCGCCTTCCGCACCCCCGGCAGCGGCCACCGACACGGCGTCCGCGCCCGCCACGAAACCGGCTCCTGTCCCCGAACTGCCGGCGGCGGCGGGAACCGCCTCCGCGCCGGCGCTGGCGGCCCCAACGCCCGCGCCGCCGGCAGTGCCGCCCACCGCCTCCGCACCTCCGGAGGCGGCGGGCTCGTCCCGGCACCCGCTCCAGCCGCGCCTGCCGCCGTCAAACCGGCACTTCCAGAAGATCTGCAGACCGATAGCGCCATGTTCTGCCAGAGGTTCATCGGGCTGTGGCAGGAATCCGACGCGCGCGCCCTCCTCGGCGAACCCACCGGCCACCGCCCTTCCCTGGATGAAAATAGCGTCGAAAACGGGCAAATCCTGGCTTTCTCCGACCCCACTGGCCGCTATCGCCAACTGGAGCTCGATTTCGATCGCGAAAACGGTCGCCTGCGGACCGTATTCGTCTACCCCCTCAACCTGACCTGGAATGAGTGCCGGCACCTCTGGGGCGGCAAAGTCAGCGCTACCTTGGCGAATAAGGGTCGAAGGTTCTACTCCTACATGGATAAGAAACTCGACGTTCTGGTGGACCCCTCGGGTAAGGTAATCAGCTTAGGACTCTATTGATCGATTGCCAGCGGCAAAACGCCTCCGGCCGGGAAATGCACGACAAAAGACCACGATTTTTTCACACTTGTTGAGAAACCGGCCCAAGGTGGGCCGCGTTTAACACAATGACTCACCAGACGCCCGGCACAGGCGTTATAGTGTATGTCAGGAGTTCTGAGCCGATGAACTATCGATGCAGGGTTCCCGTGGCGCTTCTGGTTGCAGTAAGCCTCACGGCGGTCGGTTACGCGCAAAATAAAAACAACGACCCCGATGCCATTGGCGACCGGGACGTCGGCAAGGGTGTTAACTTCTACTCGCTGGAGAAGGAGATCGCGCTAGGCAAGCAACTGGCTCAGGAAGTCGAACGCCAAGCCAAGATTGTGGACGACCCTGTCATCGCGGAGTACGTCAGCCGCGTGGGGCAGAATCTGGTACGGAACTCCGATGCCAAGGTGCCCTTCACCATTAAGGTTCTGGATTCCGAAGAGGTCAACGCGTTCGCACTGCCGGGCGGGTTCTTCTTCGTCAACTCCGGCCTGATCCTGAAAGCGGAGAGCGAAGCCGAATTGGCCGGCGTCATGGCCCACGAAATCGCTCACGTTGCCTGCCGCCATGGCACCAAGCAGGCCACCCGCGTGGAACTGATGGAAATCGCTGCAATTGTCGGCTCGATCGCCGTGGGCGGCTGGACCGGCTATGCCATTCGGCAGGGTGCGGGGTTGGCCATCCCCATGGGCTACTTGACCTTCTCGCGCGCCGCCGAGCGGCAGGCGGACTACTTCGGGCTGCAGTACATGTACAAAGCGGGGTACGATCCAACAGCCTTTGTGGACTTTTTCGAAAAGATCCAGACCCTGGAGCGCAAGAAGCCCGGCTCCATCTCCAAAGTCTTTTCGACTCACCCCATGACCGACGACCGGATCAAAGCGGCCCAGAACGAGATTCAGACGATTCTGCCGCCCAAGCCGGAATACGTGGTGAATACCTCGGAATTCATGGATGTGAAGGCCCGCCTCGCGATGCTGCACAACCGCCGCAGCGTGAATGGCGACGATCCCAACCGTCCGCGGTTACGCCGGGCTCCGGGCAGCGGTGGAACGGTGGATGACAACGGCAACAGTACCGGCACCACCAACACCGATACCGATGATCGGCCTACGTTGAAGCGCCGCGATACCGGCGACGGCGGCGGCAACTAGCTGCCACAAAACTCGCGGTAGGTCCCAATCGCCCTTGCGCCCAAGATGGCCGCAAGGGCGATTTTCATTTCGGCGGAGCGCCTGCCTCCGGAATCACGCGCAGCGAATTCACATAACGCATCGCAAAGCCATCGGCCGTTACGGCGGTATAGCGCAAGGGAAGACCGCAGGAATCCAGAAGCGCCCTGGTGGCTACGGCGGCCGCCGACCGGATGAGCATTCCGCCGATGCACGCATGAACGCCGCCCCCCAGCGCCAAGTGGTCGCCTGCCCGGCCTTCGATTCGCAGTTCCTGCGGGCCGGGAAACCGTTCCGGGTCGCGGTTGGCGCGGTCGAGCCTCAGGATCACGCGTTCCTGCGGCGCAACGGTGCAGCCGTCCAGGGTCACCGTCGCGGCGGCCTGGCGAAATTGCGCCTTGGCCGGCCCTGCGAATCGCAACAGCTCGTCGATCGCTTTGGGCAATAGAGCCGCCTCCTGCCGCAGACGCGCCCACTCGGCCGGATGCTCCTCGAGTGCCAGCCAGGCGTTTCCCAGAAAGGCCGGGAGCGAGTGCGCCAGGGCGATGAACATCTGCATATGCAACTGCGGGCCCTGAAAAAATCGGGCCAGCTCCCGGACGCCGTTCCGCGACTCCGCTTCCAGCCCCGCGTCGTACGCCTGGCAGGCTGCATCGAAGACTGACCCCGCCAGACCGTCCAGGCGCTCTAGTTGGTCCCGCGGAACCCCGGCGGCCATCCCGGCTACCTCCCGCGACCAAGGCCTGGCGTATTCCGCCACCAGGTCCACTTCCCGGCCCGCCGGAAGCGCCGCGGCCATCCGATTCGCAAGCAGCGCGAATTGACCCTCCCACTGCCGCAACCGGGGAGGCGCCATGAGGCGCAGGCCCTCCGTGCGGAACTCTGCGTGAAGTGCGCCATCAAGCGGCACTGCCGCTGCCGTAGAAAGCGGTGACACAGGCACCAGCCGGGGATCCCGAAGCGCCGCGGCCACGTCCCGATAGCGGCTCAGCACCCAGCTGTTGCGTGCGCCGTCGAAACACGGCGGCTCCGGCGGTTCGATGGCCCAAACGTCCACGCCCTGTTCCGGCCGCGGCTGCTCCCTCATCACGGCTCGATCTCGAACGAACTGTACTCCTCCACAGCCGCCTCGCGTTCTTCCACCCCGCGGACATCGGCCCAGCGCGGCCCCTGGTGCAGACGGCCGGCCAGATCGTCCAGACGGCCCGCGGGGCCGGCGGCGTACACCTCCACTCGTCCGTCGTCCAGATTGCGGGTGTATCCCGCGAGTCCCAGCGCCGTCGCCTCCCTCTGCGCGAAATAGCGGAAGCCCACGCCTTGCACACGCCCGCGAATCAGCCACTGCCGCGCCTGCTTCGCCTCCTTTGCTTTGCCCCTCATTGGCCGAAAGCATAGCACGTGATACACTGCCCAGCTTGACCCCTTCCCCGGCCCCCCCGAAGCCCGCCCCGCCCTCGACCGTCCCATCCGCCTGCCGCAAGCCACCGCCATGGTCGTGGGCATCATTATCGGCGCTTCCATCTTCGTGCAGCCTTCCGAAGTGAACCGCCACGTGCCCACCATCCTGGGAGTGCTGGCGGTCTGGGCGGTCGGCGGTATCCTGTCCCTGTTCGGCGCGCTCGTCTGCGCGGAGCTTTCCTCGGCCTATCCCGAAACCGGCGGCGTGTACGTCTTTCTGAAGCGACCCTGTCTCCGGCGTGCGGATTCCTCTGGGGATGGGCCATGTTCTGGAGCGCCCACTCCGGCATCATCGCCGCCAGCTCGGTGGTGCTGGCGCGCTACGTGGCGTTTTTCGTTCCGCTCGGCGATTCGGCATCCGCGCCGTCGCCATTGCCGCCATTCTGGCGCTGTCGTCGGTCAACTATGTGGGCGTGCGCCAGGGCAGCGGGTTGCAGACCTGGATCACCGCCAGCAAGCTTGCCGCCATCCTGGTGCTGCTGGTCATGGCCTTCGCGCTGGGCAGTCCCACGCACGCGCCCGTGCCCGGCGGCCACCCGGCTCCGGCGGCCGCGCCGATCTCCTTCCGCGAGTTCGTCCTCGGGGTCAGCGCCGCGCTCTTCGCCTTCGGCGGCTGGCACATGGTGACTTACACGGCCGGAGAGACCCGCGATCCGCGCCAGACCATTCCGCGCGCGCTGCTGATCGGCTCGCTGATCGTCACCGCCTGCTACATCGCGTTGAACGCGGCATATCTCTATCTGCTGCCGATCGCCCGCGTGACCGCCTCCCCGCGCGTGGCCGCCGATGCCGCCCTGGCGGTGGCGGGCCGCTGTGGCGCGGCAATCATCTCGGCCCTGGTGATCCTCTCCGCCAGCGGGGTCCTGAACGGCGTGATTCTGGCCGGGCCGCGCACCTACTTCGCAATGGCCGCCGGGGGACTTGCGTCGCGCTGGCTGGCGGCCATCCATCCGCGCTTCCGCACGCCCTACCGTGCGATCCTGGCGCAAGGCGTGTGGTCGGCGTGCTGGTGGCTACGGGCACTTACCGCGTATTCTTCACGCGCGTGGTGTACACCGAGTGGCTGTTCTTCGCGCTGATGACCTGGGGCCTGTTCCGCCTGCGCCGTGGAGTGTCCCTGGCCCCGCCTACAAGCCAGCCTGGCCTATCTGGGGCTACCCGCTGGTCCCGCTTGCGTTCGGCCTGGCGGCGCTGGTGGTGGCCGGAATACAGATTGCCGCCGACCCGCTGCAGGCCGCCGCCGGGCTCGCCATGGTCGTGCTAGGATTGCCTGTCTACTATCTCTGGATGCGACCGCGATGATCGTCGACTTCCACAACCATTACTATCCCCCGGCTTACCTGGACGCCCTGCGCTCGGGCTCCAGCGCCGTCGAGGTGGCCGTCGACGACGACGGCAATCCGCGGATCTACTATCCCGGCGATTACAACATCGCCGTGCCCGGCCATCGCGATATCGATTACCGCGAGCAGGTGCTCATAGAGCAGGGCGTGGATACCCAGGTGATCACGCTGACCACGCCTGGCACGCACGTGGAATCGCCCGCCACCGCCGTGCGGTTCGCCGCCCTGGTGAACGATGCCTTTGCCGAAATCGCGCGGTCAAAACGCGGCCGCTTCACGGCGCTGGCCACCCTGCCGTTCAACGATCCTGCGGCCTCCGTGAGGGAACTGCGGCGCGCCTGTCGCGACCTGGGGTTCCGCGGCGCGATGCTCTTCAGCAACGTCAACGGCGTGGGCCTGGACGACCGGCGTTTCTGGCCGCTCTACGAAGCGGCCGACGAACTGGGCGCGGTGCTCTACATCCATCCCACGCATCCGGTGGGCGTGGAGGCGATGACGGATTACTGGCTCATGCCGCTGGTGGGTTTCCTGATGGATACCACCCTGGCCGCGGCGAAGCTGGTGTTCGCCGGCGTGGCCGAGCGGTTTCCGCGCATCCGGTGGGCGCTGTGCCACCTGGGCGGCGCGATTCCTTATCTGGCCGAGCGCTGGACCGGGCTTCGAAGTGTTCAGCGAGTGCCGCGCCAACATCTCAAAGCCGCCAAGCCATTATCTCAAGCACTTCTACTACGACACCGTCAACTTCGACCTGCACGCCCTGCAACTGGCCATGGATTTTGCGGGCGCCGACCACCTGCTGGCCGGCAGCGACTACCCGCACCAGATCGGCAGCCTGCCCAAAATGGTAGAAACGCTGAACCGCCTGAATGTTTCGGCGGAGGAGCGCGTCGCTATCTCCGGCGGCAACGCGGCGCGGCTGCTGGGGCTGTGAGCGCGCCATGACCGAACGCACCATTGAGAATCCGCTAACCATTGGCCGCTCGATGCTGACCGCAAGTCCCAGCCACGCACGGAGATCGTCTTCGCGGTTTCTGAGGTTAGACCAGCTGGGTGAGCGGCTTCGTTGAGGTCTTGAAGTCACGCGACTCTCCCCCAACTCAGCCGCGAGCTCATGAAAACGGTCCGGTGCTCAATCTCCTGCCAGGTCCAATGCAGGCCACGCTCAGCGGAAAAACCTCGGCCTGCCGGTACAGCCACGGCCCTCCTTCGCCGCCAACATAAACGCCACTGCCTGTAGCCTGAGCGCGTAGGATTTGCCCTGGATATAGGCTTCTTCGAGTTGCCTTCTCGTTGAGATCTCGTATTTCGTCTCGATCAGGAAGGATGCGGACTCTTCGCCCCTTCTGGTATTCGGCTTGACCGCATAATCCGGATAGTTCCGCTCTCCCCGCCCCATTGTTAGCGGCGTCTGCCTGAGCCACTGGCTCGTCGAATACCCCAATTGCGTGAGCAGCGGCTCGACGAGCTGAATTTCCACATCTCGCTCGTTTTGAAGCCGCTCACCAAAGGCAAACGCATGTGGAGGCGGGACGGGCAGGCCGAAGTCTCACGCCCTTGCACTTCAGCATCTGCAGAAGACAAGGTAGTGTTCGAGGGGAATGGTATTCCGCCCGCGCCCTGGAAATGCGCCCTGACCGAGTTACTCGAGGCTAGCACCGGGTGGTCCGAACTCCTTGGATGCCGGAGATAATTTAATACAGCGGCCAATTCTCATGGAGGTGTAAGAATGGAGGAACGGATCGGCAAAGCCATGGTCCAGCGCTCGCCAAATTCATGCAGGTAGCTGCGGGGGGCGACGCACCACATCGGAGTGACGTCGCCTCGCCTGGTCTCGACGTTACCCTGCCATCTCGCGGTGCTCCCCTGGTCGGCCTGATCCAGGAAATGGAGTCACCGCGTTCTTGATGCCGCCCATCGTGAACCAGACGCGCGAGGGCGGCGGCAACGAGGAATCTTGCTCGGCCACTGATTCCCGAGGTACAAAGTCATAAAGAAAGGCGTTTGGCTCCGGCGGAGTAGGCCGTTCTCGCCTCCGGAACTCCTGTGGCCCTCAGTCAGAGTGAGATAGTGAAGCGCCCGATCGCGGCGCTGGGTCTTGCCCGGCGGCGGGGGAGCGAGAAGTTGAAGCTCGACAGATCGCCGAAAACTGATCGAATTTCGTTCTGAAGAGGAAGGCGGCGAATTGATCCGGGAATAACCTGTGCAGTCCAAGCGAGACTGCCTCGATATTGCTGAAAATCTCGTCCTCGAACTCCTTACCGCCAAGATAATGGTAATAGAGAGGCTCTCCGCCGCTCTCGTCCAGGGACACTGTCAGGCCCAAGTCCACCAGTTCCGCAAAGAGCGCTCCTGTAGCATCGGTGTCGTCGAT